>NC_011772.1:2081666-3443333 GCF_000021305.1 Bacillus cereus G9842 | reverse complement strand
TCAACCACAAATTGACAGTAAGGAAGGTAAGGTTATTGGTGCAGAGGCTTTAATACGTTGGCAACATCCAGAACTTGGGCTGATTTCTCCGTTTGAGTTTATACCTATCGCAGAAGAAACGGCGCAGATTATTTCAATTGGAAAGTGGACGTTACAGAAAGCGTGTCGACAACTGAAAGAATGGCATTCTGCGGGCTTTTCAAATCTAAAGATGGGGATAAATTTATCAGCTATAGAGTTTGAACAGAAAGATTTTGTTCAAACCATTATATATACCATAGAAGAGATAGGAGTACCTGCTAATTCGATTAATTTGGAATTAACAGAGCGAATCGCCATGGTAGATGAAAAAGAAACTTTATCAAAGTTAAAAGCATTAAAATCATTTGGTGTACATTTATCAATTGATGATTTTGGTACAGGTTATTCTTCATTAGCGTATTTACCTCTTTATCCAATTGATACTTTGAAAATTCCAAGAGAATTTGTTAATAGGATTGGAACTTCTACTGATGGAGGTGAAATTATACAGACCATTATTTCACTTGCTCATACTTTAAACATGAAAGTCATAGCAGAAGGGGTAGAAACGAAAGAACAATTAACAGTGTTACAACGTAATGCATGTTATCTAATTCAGGGCTATTACTACAGTAAACCTGTAAATGATGATGAATTTATTGTTTTTTTTAGTACAATACAAAATGAATAAATGAAAAATCAGTATATGTATGAAATAAAGTGAAAAGAGGTTCTATCCATATGGATTGGAACCTCTTTTCACTTTATTTTCAGGAGTTATGCAGCAAGGTTTCAGCCTTTGAAAGTAAAATAAGTATCTATATTCCTTGTATTTTGGGTTAATGGGATATGAGGTGAAAGTTGCTTCTTGTGAAAAAGAATTAGAGCCAGCTTGTATATTCTTAAAGCAATTTGAAAAAGGATTAGCAGTTTGTATGGAATTAGGAAATGAAGAGTATGTATATCATTTCAATATTTTACGTTCTCTTAATGAAGATGAAGCAATTAAACTCTTAGAAGAAGTGAAAAAAGTATTTCTTACTTCGAAAAGCAAGGTTTATGGGATTTCGTAGAAGAATATGCAGATCTAAAAAAGGAAGAAATTATACAATAATCACATGCTATCATTTTTAATAGCTAATTAACAAAGGGACTCCAATTATGGAGTCCCTTTGTTAATGGGGTAATGCTTTGGTTTATCTAATTATAGCAATATTTGTAAAAAGTGTAAAGGGGTCCTAGTTTGGAGGGGGAATTATTTAATCTTTTTTATTTAATAAAAGGGATAATATTTAGTTATCTGCGCTTCTTAATTATGTTTTCTATCACAATTTGAAGTGAATTTCAGTTAATCTTATTTATTTTATGGGAATTATAAGGTATACTAAAAGTAGGTGCAAAATGTACCATTTGAAAAAGAGTGAATTGCAAAAAGGAATCCGTAAAGGATTCCTTTTTTGTTTCTTTGAAAATGAAGCAATGTTCTAATTATCTCATTCATTTTTATGAATACGCTGCGATCTTATAAACTAAAAAGGCTTTTATGGAAATTTGCCATATTCCTGTAACAAAACAAAGGTATGTTATGTGTGTTAAATATAAAGAGAAAGAAGGAAAAGTTGTGAAAAAAATTTTGCCAATTGTTGCGTTATTAGGCATGATGAGTTTTGGAGTACAGGAAATGAATGTAAGAGCTGATACATACCACAAGGGCGATTCGAAAATTAGTTTTTGGGATTCGAAAAGAAAGGGTACTAATTTCATGAATAGTACGTCATTACCTGAAAACTATAAAAGTGCAAAAGAAGCTAATATTGAATATGTACGTTTAGCACCTGATAAATGGGCAAAAGATAAAGATTTTCTATTTGAGGATAAACCAGATACTTCTGGAAAGGATTTTCTGATAGGTAATGCAGATAACTATCAGGGATTAGTAAAGGAGGATTTAGAAAAATTAAAGGCGGATTTAGATGCCGCACAATCACAAGGAATGAAAGTTGTTCTTACAATGTTATCTTTACCTGGTGATCGATGGCGCCAATTTAATAATAACAAGAATGACGACAGAATATGGGAAGAAGAGAGGTATCAAGAACAAGCAAGTCAATTTTGGAAGGACCTTGCTCTGGAATTAAAAGATTATCCTGCGGTGGTGGGTTATAATATTATAAATGAACCACATCCAGAAACAGCTAAAAATAATAGATATAATGATTTTTGGACAGAAGATTACGAGAAATGGTATGCAAAAGTGAAGGGAACGACAGCGGATTTAAACAGATTGTATCAAAAAGTAATCAATTCCATTCGTGAAGTAGACCAAGAAACACCAATTATTTTAGATTCAGGTTTATATGCTACTCCATGGGCTTTTAAATATTTAAAACCAGTAAAGGATAAAAAAACGCTTTACGCATTTCATATGTATGAACCATATGAATTAACGAGTCAAGGTGAAAAGAAAAATAAAGAATATCAATATCCAGGATTAGTAAAAGTAGGAGACTTAGAGAAACCTGTAATGTGGAATAAGCAGGGATTAGAGAAATTTTTGAAGCCAATCCAACAATGGTCTAAGAAAAATCATGTATCATCTAATCGAATTATTGCAGAGGAGTTTGGAATTAACCGTACTGTTCCGGGAGCTACCCAATACATGCAAGATCTTATTTCTATCTTCAACCAAAAAGGTTGGCATAAATCATTCTATGCATTCCGTGAAGACACATGGACAGGGATGAATTATGAATTGGGAACAGGAAAAATAAAATGGGATGAAGAGGGTAAACCGGTGCCTCAAGATAATTCACTCTGGGAAGTAATAAAAAAAGATTTACAACCACATAAATAGTTTAGAATATTTTTCCTAAGGACTAAATGTAAGCATCTAATTCAAGTAGAATTAGATGCTTTTTTTCAAAAAAGGTGGAAGTTTAAACAAATATAGTTGCAATTGAATTGACCTTTAAACTGAAAAATTTTTATGAATTTTTTGTGAGATTCCAACCCTTAAATGTTGAAAATTATTTACTGATTTCTCCAATTGGATATATTTCTCCAATCGGATGGAAGTTTAGAATACAGAATCAAAACATAATAAGCTGTTATCGATGAGTTTATCGTAAAGTTGTTATTTAATGTGTCATCAAATAACATTTATATACAATAATAAATAAAGAAAAGGAGATGTTTATGAAAAAATATAGAGTAATAGATACAACTTAAATAGTATGAATAGTTTAGATTGTAAAAACATGAAGAAGAAAACAAAAAATCCTTAAGAGTACTAAGGAAAAATGAAGGAGATAATATGGGGAATAATTCAAAATATAAAACTAGAAAAATACTTGCAGCTACTGCTACAGTAACTATGCTTGCGACTGGAATGATTTCTTCATCAGATGTCTTTGCGGAGCAAAAGGAGCAGCAAAAAAATTTATCGACATCACTGCAAAGTGAAAAATCAGTTAAATCAGAAAATAGAACATTTACAGTCCCAGGAAAAGGGGATGTTGAGCTAATAAAACAACAGGAAAGAAAAAGTATGGCATTTAGTCCATATGAACCAACTGGTTTATATGCAAAACCAAATGAACAAATAACGATTAATGTAGAAGGTAATCAAGATATTCAGGTATATATTGGAACGTATTCATATGATGCTTCTTGGAGAGAAGATTCTAAGATAAAATCATTTACATTAAAACCAGGTATAAACACAATCCAATCTCCAAATGGGGGGATGATTTATTTTTATAATAAACAACAAGGTGGTACCATTCGAACAACAATTACAACAGGCGGAACGACTACGCCTTTCTTTGAACTAGGAAAGCATACGAAACAAGATTTAATTAACATGCTGGACCAATATCCAAATGCACATGCAGTGGAGTTAAAAGGAGAACGTGTATTAATTACGGCCAGTCCTGCACGTATTAAGAAATATTTGTTGGGTTCTAATACAGATCCTGTACAACTCTTAAAAAAGATGGATGAAGCTACTCGAATTCAAGACAAAGTAGCTGGATTATCTGAAGAACAAGTAGATAAACATTATGTTCATTACGTAGAAGAAAATCATTCTCCCGATTATTATATGTATGCGACTTCTTATCGAACTGCATATGTAGGAGATGCAATTCAATATGTATTAGATATTAATAAATTTATAAAAGATGGTTGGGGTCCATGGCATGAGGCAGGGCATTTGAGACAGCAATCACCTTGGAAATTTTATAATATGACAGAAGTACAAAATAATATATACAGCCTTTCTGTAGAAAAAGCATTTACATCTAATCAACCTTTTAGATTGCAACAAGAGGGTGCTTATACTAAGGCATTTCAATACTTAGAACAACCTAATAAAAATTATGACGAAGTTAGTGATGTTTTTGTTAAGCTTGTTATGCTTTGGCAACTACAGCTAGCATATGGAGAGGATTTCTATCCTAAATTGCATCAATTGTATAGAGACATGCCTTCAAGTGAACTTCCACAAACTGATGAAAATAAAAAACAATTATTTATGATTTCAGCATCAAAAGTAGCCAAACAAAATTTGATTCCTTTCTTTGAGAAGTGGGGATTACGTCCAAATAACGATACTATTCAAAAAGTAGCTGCATTAGGATATCCAATTTTAACAGCAGAGATTTGGAAGAGTACGGATTCTAATCCAATTAAACCAGATATGCCTAATGAAAATGATATTTTAGAAGGAAACCAGTTTGCATGGTCACTAAAAGGAATTAGTGATTTCGAGTTTGCAAAAGTCAATTTTAATAAGTCGACAGAAGAGATGCAAATTGATTTAAAAGCAGGCGTACCACATCATTATTTTAATGAAACATATGCGAGTATTAAAGTACAAAATGCATCAGGAAAAGTAGTATACAATAAAGATATTTATGGGAACAAACAACAAAATGCTGAATCGCAAAAAGTTCCAGTTAAAATAGGGGATTATGTTGAGCTGACACATCTAGAAGGTGTGCATAGAGCTACTTTAATAAATGTAGGTAACAGTAAACAAGAAAGTTTTGGAAAAAAAGGCATGTACGAAGTTACAAAAGAAGGCTTGAAGAAAGTAGAAAAAATGCCAGAAACAACGGTTTTAGATGGAAATCATTTTGGGTGGTCTTTAAAAGGATATAGTGATAGAGAAATCGCAAAAGTAGATTATAATAGGACAACAGAGAAAATGCAGGTGAATTTAGAAGCAGGCGTACCACATTCTTACTTTAATAATACGTATGCAAGTATTACAGTAAAGAATTCAAATGGTGGTGTTGTGTACAATAAGGAAATAGTAGGGAATAGACAACAAACTGCTGAAAGCCAAACCGTGCCCGTAAAAGTGGGAGATTACATTGAGTTTACCCATATAGAAGGGGAAGCAGTAAAGGAAAAAACACGCGCTACACTTATTAATCTTGAGAATAATAAACAAGAATATATGGGCAAAAAAAGAACCTATCAAGTTACTTCAACGGGATTAAACAAAATAGATTAACATGAAAAACATTCTAAGTATTAGTTGGATGCAAATAGTCGTTCATTATGAACGGCTATTTGGCTTTTATTTAAAGAAAGGTGAAATGAAAATACTCTCTCTTTTGTATATACTTTCGTTTCCAAAAAATTCTACGTTTTTTTATCAGGGGGAAAATAATTTAAAAAATGTGCTTGAGAATTGATACATGTTTAATTGCTATAGATTTGAGAAAAAAGAAACAGAATAGTAAGGTATTTGTTGATAAATCCTCTCAAGTGTTACAAGATTTTACATATTTGGTATGATATATATGAGTTCTATGTATATTAAGGGAGGAATGGGAATGAAAAGGTTCATAACACGTGCAAGTGGTAATACAATCTCAAAAAGGTTAGTTTTAATGGTGTTGTCGATGGTTTTAATGATAGTGATGATTACACCATCGAATGATGTATCGGCAGCCAATCTATCAAAAGCAGGTTCACTAAAAGGCGTGAATTTATTTAATGGAAGTTGGACAGTTGCTATACAGGCAGCAAATTTACAATATGTTTCGGCTGAGCCTTCGGGAAATATAATAGCAAATCGTAATGCAGTTAATGAATGGGAGAAATTTGAATTAATTTCGACTGGGGAATTATATACGTACGCTTTAAAAGCTAAAAGTAATGGGAAGTATGTTTCGTTTGAGCCAAATGGTAGAGTAGTAGCAGATCGTACATCAATTGGTGCATGGGAAAAGTTTATCTTATATAATGGTGGAGACAATAGGATATATGTATTACAAGCACTAAGTAATGGTAGATATATATCAGCAAATGGTGGTAGAGAATTAACAGCTACTAGTTATGTAGCTGGAAGCTGGGAAAGATTTGTTATTGTATACTTCTAAACTTTGAAGTGTTATATATCTAAATGATAATAGCATGTTTAGTTTGTATAAATACCTAATACAATAAATTGTTAAGTATGTAATACAAGTGTATATTAACGTGTAAAAGGGCTGCAAATAATTAGCGGGCCTTTTTGCATGTTAAATAAGCACTTACTGAGGTTATAATGAAAAGAAAAAGAACCCTATAGGGTTCTTTTTCAAGGCATATTAACAGTAAGGAGAATCATGAAATGCTACTTCAAATCTTTATTAGGGGAAAGATTTTGAATAAGCTTAACATACATCTATTTTTACATAAATGTAATATATAGTAAATTGATAATGTTTATACTTACTATTACTAATATTCAATTAAGATAGTTAGCACTATTTGTATAGTGTTAATGAAGTGCATATTTAGAAAACTAATAATGGCCACAAGTTGGTTATATATGTCTAATATTATATTTTATTTACTAAAAGAGCTTATAGATATATTATTTTAAAAATTAATTAACATTTAAACAATTTTAACTGAAATTGGGTGTGTATTAACTAAAAGTAAATAAAATAAACAAAGACCCTGTAATGAATACAGGGTCAAATACAGGGTTAAGGGAACGCATAGTTTCTCAAAATCATAATAGCATATATTCTTTGTATAGCTACATGAGGATTTTGACAGAATTAAGAAAAAGACAGCAATCTGTAAGAAAGCAAATATATTGCTGGAAATTTGATTTGAAATTAAACTATAAGGCATATTGAAATAGATGGAAACTCTTGAGTACCGTGATTAAATATGAGGTTTAGATTAGAGGGATAATTGGATCTTACTGAAAAGGAAAAATGTTTTTTAGATTAAAAGAAGAAAAGGCACTTTTGGGTGCCTTTTCTTTAGGTAAACAGTTTACATATTGCTGAATTATACACGAAACCATAATTCGACTATGAAGTAAATCTTAATATAATTCTAAATAGAAAAATATGTAATATTATATTTGAGTTTTTAATTATTTTATCGAATATAGAGTAGCAATGTAAATAAAAGGGCATGCATTTGTATCTGCAGCCCTTTTTAGGAGGAATTCAAGATACCAATAGGACACGTATTGGTAAACAGGTTCAAAAATAGTATATGTGAAAAGAAAAAGTCCTATACCAAAAGTAGACAGGACCTTATTTTTTACAATTTCAAAAATGACATTCTGTCCTTTTTGAAATTAGTACAACACACGCTTGGTTTGTAATAAAGTTAGAAAAAGTATACATGAAAATGGCAGACAACTATTTTGTTGCCTGCCGGTGCTAGTGGGTTGAATGAGTTAGTCAATTCAATAAATTGCTACCCCATTACCAGAAGAGTGAAGCCGCTAGTTCAAACGGCTTATACATAGTTTTCCTAATAAAGAAAAAATTATGAGTGAAGATTTTGTTTGCTCTATATGAAAAGATAAATAGATATTCATCAGACAAGGATAATTTAGCATACCTTGAATAGGGTGAAGGAACGAATTAAATAAAAGGATTTTTGTTTAGGAAGGGACTGACTCAGGAATGGGACTTTCGGACAGGGTTTGGGGGGCGATGATTGCCTTTGGCATTGCGACTAATATCGTTGCTTGTATGATGGCAGTATACATTCAAAAATATGAGCTAATGATAAATCATCTTACAAATATTTTATTTTTAATAATTATCTCTTTAACGTTTATTAAGATGAAAATTAACAGATGGGTGGCTTTAGGATTTACATTTGTTGTAATAGAGAAAGGTATTAAGGCGGGATATGACTTCTACACACATGATTATTATGGTGTCAGCTGGAGTTTAGCTATCATTGTCTATTGCATATACGAGATGAAAAAGTATCATATTGAAATAAATGAATAGTCTCAACAATAAGATGTTAGTAGGTGTAATTTTTTAAATAATAAAAAAAAGACACTACAAGAGTGTCTTTTTTTTGAAAATACTCTATAATTAACTTTGGGGAAGGTAATGTTAGAGTATTCGTTTAGCATTATCTTTATATTTGATAAACCATGAAATCGAAGGATTTTGTGGTTTATTTTTTGAACAATAGATATTACAGTATTGGCAGTGAGCTAGTGATCATTTTAAGCATTAGGAGAGAATGGATTAAAAGTCTAACATCGAATAACGGTTCCGGAATATAGTGTTGCGAAATGATCTCCCATATCCCAAACAGTACTTGCCTGTATATAGCCCTTAAAGCCTTCTGAAGAATAATAAATCTCTTTTGGTATACTTTCTTTAGTTTGGAAATGTGCTTTAGAGTACTTTACATAATGGTTTTTAACAACTTTTGCATCTGGAACAATAGTGTTTTTTTGTTCCAATGTTGGCCTAGCACTAGAAGGTGATATAAATTTTACAGTGTCTTGGTAATTAGGATCTAAGGTGTCAGCTTGTACACTGTGTGACGAAACAATTGTGCTTAAACTACTTCCCGCGATTAAAGTTGCAAATACTAACTTTGAGAATTTTGTTAATCTACTCATTCTATAATCTCCTTTTTATTATTTTGTAAGGTATCTCCTTACACCTCACAGTCTATATCCACTACAAAAGGGTGTACATACATATTGATAGACAAAATTCTACAAAATACCTCATGTTTTTGGGGACGTGTATAATAATCCAATGTTTAATAATTTATCAGAAGTAAAAAAGTAAGTCTTATATAAAAGAAAAAGAATAATTTATGCAGGTAATGTATATAAAATTATTGTTTGAATATTCTAAAATGAGTTGATAAAGATGTGGGATTGTTTTTTAGAAAATAAATGATTCCAAAGATTAAATTTAGAAGTTTAATTCTCTTTGTAAGTTTATTTTTATAATACTATTCACAGGTGTAGATTATTAAGATTTAAATATAAAATGTCTAAAGATTTTTGTACAACCAAACAGTTAAAATATAAAAAAGTGAGAAAAATGATAAACATTCTTCTCACTTTCATCAATTAGGGTGGCATATACATAAATATGCGTTTGGGTAGATTTTTGAATGAAAAATCCACATGCATAGTATAACAAAAAAAATAGGGCTTTTCACATGTAATATTGCATATGAAATATAGTAAAGTTTTAAATTTTAATATTACAAACTTGTATATACGTGTTACAATGTAATTCTCTAATTTATTTTATTCAGCTATTTAGAATTTATGTTTTAGTTAATTTATTATGGTAAGGATTTCATCTGATTGGATTAGCGCTAAACTAGATTTTTATCCAAACAAATCCAATAATTATTTTTAAAATGAAGTATATGTTGTATCCAATTTATTTGGAATAATTCGTAGTCTAATAATTGCTGAATCTAGAAAAAAACATATTCGAAAGGAGGACAGATAAAACTCTGCCTGTGAAATTTAAATCGCTAAATGGTAAAGTGCGGATGATAGGATGTAATTGTGATTTCATTTCGAATGGTACCATAAATGAATATGGAAAAATATAGGATAAAATTTAAATGAACTATATAAGTAGTAAAAATGAAAAGGAGAAGTATCTAGTGTTTAATATAAAAGAAAGATTGGGACAAATAAAGCTTAAAACGAAGTTGTCTATGGCATTTATAGCAATATTAATTATACCAAGCCTTATCGTAGGAGTATCATCTTATAATAAAGCAAAAACAGATCTTAATGAAACAATTCTACAATCAGCAAAAGATAATATAAGTATTTTAGACAAGATTGTTGATGATGAATTAGAAAATAAGCATACAGATGTCACTCATTTTGCAAAGGTACTCACACAAGGGGATTATAATCCTGAACAATCGCAAAATGTACAGAGTAAATTTGATCAATATATACAGTTACATCCAGAGATAGAAACGATTTATACGGCATCCAGTAACAATCAATTTATTCATGCACCTGTTGGCAAAATACCAGAAGGGTTTAATCCGTTAGAAAGTAGTTGGTATAAGGATGCAGTAAAAGCAAATGGAGAGATTATTGTTTCATCTCCCTATAAATCAAAGTCTACAGGAAATATGGTAATTGCAATTGCAAAGCAAAATGCAGATAAAAGTGGTGTCATTGGCGTAGATTTGAATATTACAGATATCGTAAAAACATCCAAAATGATAAAAATTGGAAAGCAAGGATTTGTATCTATAGTTAGTCAAGATAAAACTATAGTTGTTCATCCATCACTAAAGCCTGGAGAGAAATTAGAGAAAACTTTAGCGGATGAATTGTACAAGACAGAAGATGGAGTAATTACTTATAGCCTCAATGGCGAAGATCGAAACATAAGCTTTAAGACAAATAAAAAAACAGGTTGGAAAATAGCTGGCGTAATGCCTACGAAAGAAATTGAAGAAGCTACTAATCCTATTTTTTATAAAACGTTCACTATAATAGGGGCTTCATTATTGTTAGGTGGAATTGTAATTCTATTCATACTCAGATCTATAATTACTCCACTAAGACAATTAGTCATTTCAGCTCAAAGAATTAGTCAAGGAGATTTAACCGAGAAAATAGATATTCGTTCAAAGGATGAACTTGGTCAATTAGGTGGTAGTTTCAATACAATGGCAGAGTCGTTACGTAATATTATTTCTCAAATTAACACATCTGCAGGACATGTAGCTGCGTCTTCTGAGGAACTAACTGCTAGTGTAGAGCAAGCAAGTGTTGCGACAGAACAAATTACAAAAGAGATGGAAGAAATCTCGAACAGTGCAGAAGTTCAAAATAATGAAGTTGAGTCTGGAGCTGAATTAATTGGTGAGGTAACACGAAATATTCAATATGTAGCTGAGAATGCATCTGAAGTATCGGCTTCATCCATATACACAAAACAAAAAGCCAATGAAGGTGAACAATTAGTAGAACAAACTGTAGCACAAATGCAGTCTATCCATCACTCTGTTTCTCAATCCGATAATGTAATAAAATTATTAGATAAGAAATCGCAACAAATTGGAAGTATATTAGAAGCGATTCAAAATATTGCGGAACAAACAAATTTATTAGCATTGAATGCAGCAATTGAAGCAGCTAGAGCAGGAGAACAGGGTCGAGGGTTTGCAATTGTTGCGGATGAAGTTAGGAAGCTAGCAGAGCAATCATCCGAATCTTCGATGGAAATTGGAAGCTTAATTAAGGAAATACAAGCAGACGTACATGAGACTGTAAAAGCTATGAATGAAGTGGGAGTAGAGGTACAGTCGGGAATTAAAGTTGCGAACGATACAAAGCAAAGTTTTTATGAGATTTCAAAATCTGCAAATGATATTGTGTCAAAAGTGCATGGTATGGTGGAACTATCTAATACAATGACTACTGATGCAATGAAAGTCGATACATCGATTGATCAAATAGCTATGGCTGTAAAAGAGAATTCTTCAAGTATGCAAACGATTGCTGGTTCATCTGAGGAACAACATGCTTCTATGGAAGAGATAAATTCTTCAGCAATACAATTAGCACAGATGGCAGAAGAACTTCAAGAGTTAATTGGTGGATTTAAGATTTAAGTTGAGATTCTAGGAGAGAATGCTAGAATCTTGTTACAGAGTGGAAATGCAAAGTAAATAAGTATAATATATACTCTCTATGCGTATTGAACAGGCAGAAAAGCCATTTAAAAACCCTCCATTTGGAGGGTTTTTAAATACATTTACATTAAATTTGTGGTGGTGCACCACCATAATCGCCAACACTATATGAAGGAGCAGGATAATGCCCATGAGTAGCAAGCTGATCTGTTTTAGAAAACTGAAAATTTCCCACCGTTAATACCCCAATAAAAGCAATGCCTGATAATAATAAGCTAATTTTTTTCATTATTTTAACACTCCTTTTGCAATTGATTTTTGTCTTGCTTGATAACAAATATGGAAATAGTCACTTACCTTTTGGTGGTTCTCTAATTGTCTACATTTTGTGGCAAATAATTCAGCGTATTCGACAACATATTCCCATAATTCTTCTTCCTTAAAGTATAAGATTCCTTCTTGAATGATTTTTTCTAATTCTTCCAATGGAATATTTTCGTTTAATCTTTTTAAAATAGAGAAGTGGTGTGTGTATTCTTCGTTATGAATTTTTCTGCAAATCTGTAATCCCTTATCAATGAGTTGGCTGGCCGTTGATTGTTCTCCTAATTTATAATGTTCCTTAGCTTGTAGGAAGATGGCCTTGAAGTGTGTAGGGATTTTCTCTGTTACTTCTGAAAGGTGACGAATAGCTAAAGTAGACATACTTTGATCAGAATACAGCCACCCCATAGTATTTTTTACATATAACAAGGAATCTTCTTCCCTATTTTTTTGTAGTAAATCAATTGCACAATGTAGATATTCTTCTGCTTGTTCGTACTGTTTTAAATAGATGCAGCAACCACCTAGCAAACTATTACAAAAGGCTGTTTTTACTTCATAACCTTCATACTTTGAAAAGATTGCTCTCGATTTATTTGCGTATTCGATAGAAGCGAGATTGTTATAGGTATGGTGATAGAAAGTAGCAATTCTATAGTAAAATTCAGCATGTTCAATTTCATCTGGTATAGCTACCAATATTTTTTCTGCTAGTTTATAATGTTCCTCTGCCTCAGTATAATTTGATATAAAAGTGGAATGAATGGATTTGAAAAAGTGATAATAGAATCGTAGAAATTGATCTGTAGGCATATCATAATCGCTAATAGTATCAAAACTATTTTGTTGAATACCAAGGCTATCTGTTAAGACCTTGTAACGAAATTCAAGTAGTGAATAGTATAGTAACAAATTTTGATCCTGATGTTCTTGATCCGGTTCAATGCTTAACTTATTAATTTTTTCATCAATTTTCTTTTTTAGATTAGTAGCTTTTATAACTTGTTGAGATAGCATTGCTCGATACCAGTCGTTCAATAGAGAGGTTAATTGCTCATTTCCCTTTACTGAAACACTCATAATATACGCCCCCATTTTCTAAAAAAATCCTAATCCAATTTAATTATAAACATCATAACAAAATAGAAGAAAAAATGGAGTGATATTACAATATTTTTCAAGAAAATTCAGAAAAAATAATCAATTTATGTCGAATATACTCATAATAAAACATCCGAAAATTATCAAAAGATAATATGAGTCTTTATACGTTCTATCAGGTGAACTTAGAAACTGTGATTGAAGATTTATGAAATTTTCTTTTCTTAAAACGGATCAATTACGTATTAATTTTTAAATTATTTTATCGGATACATATAGTATGTATCACCACCAAATGTATAAATCTTGCGTATGTAAATAAGAAAAGAATAAAGAAAACAAAAGAAGAACTTGTAAGAATTTCTACAAGTTCTTTTTTGGATAATGTAAAAAGGTGAAACAGACTATCTCATTATTTGTAATAGTGAAATTATCTTACTTATGGTTTTGTTTTATAGAAGATGTACTATTATATTTGAAGATTTGTTCTAAATGTTGATTAAAGGAAAATTAAAGACTGGTAGGGGAGAAGTGCATAAAAGAGAAAGCCTTCTTTACTTATTCTGAAAAGATAATTCAAAAAGCAATTTGTGTATAGAATAAGCAATGCATGAATTCATCGACATTGGTGATAATAAATAAGAGAATCATAAGCATGAACTTTAGTGGAATAGCTACAAGAAGGGGATAATTATAAAATTGTTAAAGCTCAGTATAATTCTATAATAGTAGATATAATTATTGGAATTTTCAACTTAGTTACTTTTCGGGTAGGGTAAGTAGAAGAAAATAGGAAGTTTTTCTTTGAAGAAAGCTCTTTTGACAGGAATAGATTTTTTCATAACTAGAACAAATAAATTAATAATCGCATATACTGTATTGTCGTTAAAGCAAGACAGTATTTTCTCATAACAAGGGAATCACTAGAAAAATATGTGATTCCTTTATTCTTCAGTATAATGTCAATAGTTGATTTGAAATAATCGAAGAAATAAAATCTTTGTTAATGGACAATCACATCATTTTAGGTATAGTAGGTTTATAATTTAGACTATAAAATTAATGTGTCTTTTATTATTTTAACCAAGAAGACTCCCTCCATAAGGAACTCACAGCAAGTATGAGTAAGTGGGAGTAGTTCAAAGCATGCAATATTGTTTGATTTGGCTAATACATAGATTTATCATCTCAGAACTGGTGTAAGAATTATAATGTTTATACCATTCTATTGTATTTTCTAAAGTCTGTTGTAGGGACCATTTTGGTTGCCAATCAAGATTGAATTTTGCTTTGCTAATGTCAAGATTTAGTAAATTTGCTTCATGAAAATTTATTGCGCCTATATTTTCTGCAGTCCAATCCCCACAGCCCCAAATATCTAGTAAACTTGTCACTAATTTTTCTACTGGAACAATATTGCTTAAGGATGGCCCGAAGTTCCATGCTCCTGAATAAAGGATACCATTATTTATAATTTTTTCTGTAAGGAGTAAATACCCGCTTAAGGGTTCTAGTACATGTTGCCAGGGTCTAATAGCAGTAGGGTTTCTAATAATAATCTTTTTGTTTGATTCTAATGCTCGTATACAATCAGGAATAATTCTATCTATTGACCAATCACCACCACCAATTACATTACCAGCTCGAACGCTTGCAATTATTTTCTTGTGGTGAGAAAAGTTTTCTTCTGAAAAGTAAGAATTTCGATAGGAAGAAATTAAAAGTTCGCAGCATCCTTTGCTTGAGCTATATATGTCATGGCCACCCATAGGATCAATTTCACGATAACCCCAAGGCCATTCTTTATTTTCATAGCACTTGTCACTTGTCACCATAATTCCTATTTTAGCTGATTCATGTAATCGAATTGCCTCTAGTACATTCATAGTTCCTACAACGTTTACCTCGTATGTTTCTCTAGGATATTCATATGAATACTTAACTAGAGGTTGGGCAGCTAAATGGAATACAATTTCAGGTTTATAATCTGTAAAAACCTTATTTAATTTATTAAAATCCCTAATGTCTCCACGAATATCAATTATATTGTTTTGAAGGTTAGTAATGTTAAAGTTATCATTTTTATTTTTAGGATCCAATGAATATCCGATTACAGTAGCACCTAATTCATTCAACCATAGGGATAACCAAGAACCTTTAAAACCAGTATGTCCAGTAATTAAAATTGTCTTTCCGTAAAAAGCATTATTAAAGTTTTGATTTAACAATTAGTCCACCTCCTTTAGTACCCTATTTTTAGGGGATTAGGTATAAATGTTTATTATTTTTATACCAATTAACAGTTTTTATAATTCCTTCTTCAATATTAATTCTAGGTTCCCAGGAAAGAGAGTTTTTTATTTTTTGCACATCTGCTTCAGGAACCCATCTTTCATTCGTTCTAGATGGAATTGCACCGTAATTTGGTCTGGAATTGGTTTTCAAATGTTTGAATAATAATTCTACATAATGTTTCAAGGGGTAAATAGTGCCACTCCCAATATTAAAGATTTCATTTTGTACAGTAGTATTCTCTACTGCTAGGATACAGGCATCTATTATATTTTCTATATAACAATAATCTCTTAATTGATTACAGAAAGTTAAATTTACATCTTTGTTTTGTAATACTTGCAAGATTATATAGCTAAAAATTTTATGTGGCTCCTCGCTTTCTCCGAATATGCCAAAAGGTCTTAATGTTATAAGATTAATGCTGTTTTCGCTAGCAATTTGATGGGCGAGTATAGTAGCAGCAGCTTTGGTACTTCCGTAGATATCCACAGGAGTTAGTAACATATTTTCATGAATAGGTTCCATCTTGTTACCGTATTCAGAACTACTCCCAAAATTGATAATTTTTTTACAATTCACCAATTTTGCTGCTTGAATAATGTTACATGTCCCTATAATATTTGTTTCTATAGCATGCATGTAATCTGTATGGGCAGAATTTACACCATAGGCTGCCAGGTGAAAGATATAATCCGGATTAACTTTCTTTATTGCATCCTGTACTTGTTTTCTATCTCGTATATCTATTTCATAGGTTTCAATATTTTTTATAATATCCTTTAGTCTCCAAAAATTTGATGGTGTTCTTATGAAAAGAACAATTCGTGCTTGTAAATTTAAAAGTCTTCGTGCCAAGTGAGAACCAATAAAACCGTATCCACCAGTAATAAGGAAAGTTTTATTTTTAAATGAAGTAATCATAGTGAAAATCTATCCTTTATTAAGATTTATTTTTAAATAAGGAGAGTATCAGTCTTAATTGTAATGAGGGGAGGAGTATTTAAAATAATTTTTTATTGTCGTTGTATCAATTTGGTCAGCAAATAAAGAGGAGGGGGATTTTTGAAAAGTATTATGAAGGGTATGACATGTCTTGTTCAATTGTTCAATATAAGGAATGTATATATAATCTAAAACTTCTGGAGGTAATTCTAAAGTTTCTTGTTTCCATAAATCGAACTCATTTGGATTAATAATTTGCATACTTCCAAAATGAAAAGCTATTAATTCATCTTGATCAATAAAAACTTTTTTATCTGTTTTTGATATAGAACTGCTATTTAAAATGACATTCCAAGGTGCTGCATCAATACCTTTATGAGTCATGATTTTTATATTAGAAAAGATGTTAGGAATGTGATTTAAATATTTTTGGTCACCCCATCTATTCATTTCAACATCATAATGATTATTGCAATATTCTAGGCATTTATCTTTCCACCATGTTAAAATTTCTTTGCTATTTTGATCGTTTTTGAAGCCTACTAAACCAGCTTGATATATACCGTGTATGTTTTCAATTTCAGTAGAGCTTCTTTGAGGGCAAAGGAATACAGAGTATTTCCACCATTCATCAAGAATGATATTAGGTGCTGTAAAGAAATACATATCAGCATCACAATATATAATGTGATCAACTTCCGGATAAAGACTAAGGACATGTAGACATAGGGGCGCTTTTAATGTCCAACAATATTCTTGTAAACTTCTATCATTTTTTATACTGAGGAGTTCATGATTTTCAATATCTTTTACTGGAATTAGTATGGCGTGCTTTAATTTTAATGTCTCTAATATTTGATAAGTTAAATCATCCATACAACAAATCCATACAGTAAATTTAGCGTTGAAATTTTCTAAGGAATAATAAGAGGTCAATCCTTGAATTAATCGTTCTTTACTTATAATCATGGAAAAGTTCATAAAATGATTGGATTGATTCATTTTTCTTCTTAATTGTGAATCTTTATATAAGGTTTGAGCTTTATTTATATCTTTTTTACTTAAAAATTGTTTAGTATCTTTATTGAATTTATTTTTTAATTGATTTAAAACAAATTGAATTCTCTCTAAATACGGAGTGTAAATATGGTTTAATATATTATTGGGTATTGAAATTGCTCCTAAAGACCAAAGATCAAAATCATTTTCATTAAAGATAGTAATACATGCAAAATGGTAAACAACTAGTTTGTCGTTTTCAATAAATACATCGTTTTTAGTCTTGTCAATTTTATAATCGTTATTATATATACAGTTCCAAGGCGCAGCATTTATACCTAAGTTATTTGAAATTTTTACTTTTGGAAAATATATAGGGATATAATCTAAATACTTTTGGTCTCCAAATTTCCCCTCCTCAGCCTCGGCACTGCACCAATCTAGACATTTATTTTTCCACCATCTTACACTTTTTAGTCCATAGAGATCATTCTTAAATCCAATTAGCCCAGCCTGATATTTTCCATACATTTTTTCTACCCAATCACGATCTCTTTGGGGGGTAAGGAAAATAGAGTATTCACCCCATTCCTCAAAAATAATATTAGGATCAGAGAAAAAGCATAAATCACCATCACAATATAGAATAGATGGTAAATCATAATTGACCAATAAATATTCTATCAAGACAGATTTTAAAGTCCAACAATATTCATTTACTTTTCTTTTTCTTTTAATTGCTTTTAGTTCACTATCTTCTAATTCTTCAACTTGTAAAAGGTTTACATTAATTAAATTCATTTCTTTTAATAGTGAATATGCAAAAGGGTCTATACAACAAATCCACAATGTGAATTTTTCTGAGTACTGCATTAATGATTGCTGTAAAGCAATGATTTTCAAGACATATTCATTACCTACAATGACACAGAAATGATTATTTAGATCATGTTGTTGATTATAGAATTGGGGATTCATTCTTTTTTGAGTATTTTTTTTGGAGAGATTTGAAGCTTTAATTCCTGTTGAAAGCGGGTTAACTATTTTCTCATTAGAGGGGATATACAATCGAGGTAAACTTATTTTTTTATCATTAGAGTTCAATGTTTATTCAGTCCTCTCCACTAAAATTTATTAGGATTCCAACTTTCATCTACAGTTTTTAAATCTTTAGGTGTATCGACACTAGCCCAAAAGTCATTGTGTTCATAGACTGCGAGCTCATTGTCTTTTATTAAATTGCGAAGAGGATCTTCTTCTAGAACACAATCATCACTATCACCTAAATAATCGAATATTTCTTTGTTAAATACAAAAAAACCGCCATTAATTACTTCATCAAGTAATGGTTTTTCTTTAAAATCAATAGCAATTCCATTTTCGACCGTCAATAGGCCATATTGACTATTTTTTTTAATTCCAGTTAATGTAGCAATTTTTCCTTTTTCTTTATGGAATGCTATTAGTTGATCAATATCTATATTTGCTAATCCATCGCCATAAGTTAATAAAAAGGTTTCATCCTGTACAAAGGGTTCAAGTTTTTTTAGCCTTGCCCCGGTCATTGTATCAATTCCTGTATTTATAAAGTGTATATTCCAATTTTCTAATTCCTGAAGTAGCGTATATTGATTGGTTTTAAAATTCAAACTAAAGTCATTCTCTTTCCAGCTAAAGTCCATAAAATATTCTTTAATTTTCTCACCTTTATATCCTAGGGGCAAAATGAAATCAGAATGTCCATATTTTCTATACCAATTCATTATATGCAAGAGGAGAGGCTTTCCTTGAACTCGAACTAATGGTTTGGGAATGTCCTCTAAAATTCCTTGCATCCGAAGCCCTTTTCCGCCACACAAAATTATGACTTTCATAAATTTCTTTCCTTCCTCTCTATATATTTTACTAATTTAAACTATGTAGTTTGTTTGATAAATGTATACACGGTTGTACCATAATGACAATCAACTAAAAAATATATGTTAGATTTATAATTCAAATGCTGATTAAACGTGAAGAATACGCACTGTAGTTTATTCTCAATCTTATGTAAATTAGGTTATTCTAAAATCAATGCTTTATTTTATTTAATACTAATGAAAGAAATTACTTGTTTGTAAGATAAAAGAAGGGGAGGGGAATCAAGGGAATTAAAGAAGCTTATAATGAAAAATCTAAGAAGGAAATTAACTATTTAAAGGAAGAGTGAACAAATATTACATTGTAGATTTTACAAATTTAAAAAAGAGCACCGTATAAAGGTGCTCTAGTGATGGAATCAATTTTGTAAAGAACCATTTATTCAATAAAGAAGGACTTATGAGTTATTATATGAACGGTTTATTAATTAAGTGTGTATCAATTAGATGGGAATTTTATTTCTCTACACCTATTTTAATGTACTGGAAAAATCATGTTAAAAGTAAGAAGAAAAGTATTAAGTTAATGTTATTTTATTTAAAATATAATTCCAATCGGAATCATCACCTTCCCATCTATCCTGATAACGTGGGAGTTCAATTGAACAAACCCTCGATATTCCCCAATTTTGTTCAACGATATTAGATATATCCTCCTTAAAATTGACAATAAGAATATTAAAATCTTTATTTGTAATTTCGGATAATACGTTTTTTAATTCAACCGCTTCATCTCGATTTCCCCAAATCCTAATGAATAAAATTGATTCACTACTATTTATTTTTTCAAGGAATCGATTAATTCTAGTGTCTAATTTAGCTTTAAAAGAAGGATAGGTTGATTTCCAATCCTTTTCTGAGTCAATAGGAAAGTCATGCATTGAAAAACAATTATAATAAGTGTCCTTTATACAATAGGTAATTCGTTCTGCCCATTTAGTTTGATTATCAAATTCTGATTCAATAAGACCGTAACTTTCTGAACCTTCTATGACCATATTTTCCAACTTCATAAATTTTTCAAATCGATTTTGAAGTAATCTGTTTACATCTGAAAGTGATGGATAATAAAACCAATCTAAAGGTCCAGAAAATGTTCTTAAATGGTGCCTTTTGATTTGGTTAGTGACTTGACACAAGCCTCCTAAACTTACAATTACGCCATAGGATTTTTGTATATCATCTAGGTTCATCCTCATCATCCTTTTTAAAAGTAATTTAAATTATCTATTCAGTATATGATGCAATAACATATTGATGTGGACATATATATCAAAGTACATAGAGCTAAGACATTGGTATAAATTTGAAAAGTCAAAATCCCTAAGTTAAGGGATTATATCTTTAATGTTATATCATTGAGTTGCTATTGGGATGAAAGCTGGTAGGGATTATACTCTCCAGTAACTTAAATTAGAAACCAGTTCTTGATTACTACAGTAAAATTGTTGTGCCTTTAAAAGAATCCTTAGATAAAAAAGAAAAATCTATTGGTTAGCATTTAACCAGTAGATTTTTCTTTGAGTTATTATCTTTTACATAATAATTATAGAAGATGGAAAATTCCACTTAGAAATAATTTTAAGCAGAAGAATAGACTAGTCTAATTTCTAATGGTTCCAGTATCTTTTATTTTGACGTGTGTCTTTACATTTATTTTAGCCTCTGCTAACGCTTGCAACCAATTTCCTTTTACTTTTTTCCACTCTTTATATTGAAATGCTCTAGCATATTGGGATAATCCGATTGGATCAATTTTATTCTGTTGTATTTCATATAACATATTTTGTAAATTATTATTAATTTCTTTTTGAATAGCATTTTTTAAATTATTTATATTTTTTTTATTATCATAGTGCCCTTTAATTGAATTCGGATTGGTTTTTTCTATTAAAGCTACATTAGCGTAAATATCGAGATTAAATACAAACTTTCCGTTTTGAAAATTAACAACTACCTTCCTTGTCGCGTTCTGTACGAATATGGAAGTGTTTGTTTTTTTGTTGGACTTTTTAGGAGGAAGCGCAAGGTGTAGTATCATTCGCCCGCTACTTTTTTGCTTATTTATAAGATTGAAAAATTTAACATCTTTTTTAGGGATATGAGTTAAATATTTCCCTTTTCGATTTAAAAATGCAATTCCTACTGTATCGATTTCATTCTTTGTTTTTTTGATAATTGGAACAGTTTGCGTCATTCCTTCTTCATTTTGTTCTCTCATTAATTGTTGAATTGTAGAAGAGACGGATTGGTTATTTTGAATTGACGATTCGATTACACCATTTATATAAGATGAAAGTGATGGTTTACTAGGCTTATGAATTGTAAAAATTTGTTCTGCAGGTCCATCTACAAGTACTACTTTAGCATTAATGGTAGCGTAAGGGTCACGGTAAGAAGAATCAAGCTCCTGCAACCAATTTGCTTCTTGCGCTAATTTTTTTCCAATTAAAATGATTTCAGCTTTGGAAGCTGTCATAAAGCCCGTTAACTTCGTATCTATCTTACTGAATCCAGTATATACAGTTGATGCTTGTGTCCAATGTTCTATAGTACTTTTTTGCTGTTTATGATGAAAGAGTGGTATGCTTGTTCCAACTTTTATGTCTCCATTAGGGGTTCTATCCAAGCCAATTAACAGGATTAATGAAACCTTCTCAAGAGGAATTCTCTGACTACAACCAATTATATATACACAACAAATTACAATCCATATCCATTTTCGAATCAAAGTTGTTTCCTCCTAGTAATCCAAGTAAAAAGAATACTGTAAGCGAAAAATAAGATTGGTAATAGAATAAAGAAAACGACATTTAAGATATCCATAAGAGAATATATAAACAAATATTGATCCACATCGGGATTTAGGAAAATAAATAGGCCAACTATAAATAACATAAAAGCAAGCAGCGCCCAATTGCGGGCGTTTTTTTGAAGTGAAATGGCCACAGATTCAAAACTGAAAAATAAATACGGATATATCGTAGTGGAAAATACAATTAAATAGTAAGCGATATATATAATTTCTAATCGTTCCATGAAAGAAAAACGAACCCCTTTTAACAGATGAAATACTGGCCAGATTACGTCTTTTATCCCCTCTGGACTAAAGTATATATAAGAAAGAATAGTAACATATAGATAGAAAAACATGGTTCCAGTATTCGCTATTAGTAGTCCTTTTATGGCTTTTTGCTTTTTTTGTAAGAATGGATATATATAATATGCAATTTCTAGGCCAGCATAAGGAGTAATGGTTTCTTTTGTTGCCTTTACAATAGGGTA
This sequence comes from Bacillus cereus G9842, assembly GCF_000021305.1. GTDB lineage: Bacteria > Bacillota > Bacilli > Bacillales > Bacillaceae_G > Bacillus_A > Bacillus_A thuringiensis_S. Next base: position 3,420,522 of record NC_011772.1, on the reverse strand, counting down.
TAATCCTTCTTTAAATATAGGTAGTAGGTGTAAAGGATTGTAGTTAGTCTTTAGTGAAAAAAGAAGAAATAGTGGCATCCAAGTAGTGAAGAAGAAAACAAGCATAGAATAACTAGTAAGAGCCCTTAACCCACTCAGGGTTAAAATAATAAAAGGTAATAGTAATAATATGGTGATTTGATAAGCAGGAGTGGAAGGGAATATCCACACTTTTACAATATCGGTTGCCTTTAATAAAGTATTAAATCCAGCAAAAAATAGATAAAAGGCATATGCAAGAAAAAGAATTGTCCCTATCCATTTACCAAAGTATGTTTTTAAGATTTGTGAGAAATTTTTGTTAGGATTTTTTTGTAACATTAATATAATAAATACCCCGATTATAGAAGTAACTATCCATCCGAGAATGATCGAAATCCAGCCATCTGTGCCAGCATTAGTAGCAAGGGGGCTTGGCATAATTAACATACCAGATGCAAGTTGAAGCGAATGAATGAAAATAATAAATTCGAATAAAGTTACTTTTTGGAACTTAAGATTTCCCATGTTAACCACCTTCTTTTTTCTTTCTTTGTTTCGGCTGTCCTGTACTCGAGCGGGTGGTAATCATCGAAATAGGAAATCTTACAAAAGAATCTTTTAACTCTTGGAGACGAAATGGTGCGATTGGCATTCCATATGGTGAACCATAGGAAGTTAGTGAAACAAAATGAGCAAATAAAAGCATTAATCCACTAACAATACCTACAATCCCATAAAAGTAAGCCAATAACATCATTGGAAAACGGATAAGGCGTATAGAACTTGATAAATCATAATTAGAAACAATAAATGAAGCAATGGCTGTAATAGATACGATAATAACCATAACGTTACTAACAAGACCAGCTTGAACAGCCGCCTGTCCAATTACAATCCCTCCAACGATTCCAATAGTTTGTCCAATTGGTTGTGGTAAGCGAATGCCAGCTTCACGTAGCATTTCTAGTGTAATTTCCATTATAAAAGCTTCCAATAAGGGGGAGAAAGGGACTTTGACTCTTGATGTTGCAATAGAAGTGTATAAGTCTATAGGAATAATTTCAAAGTGAAAAGAGACTATAGCAATATAAAATGCGGGTAAAAAAATAGCTATAATAAATCCTGCAAATCGTAATAAGCGAAAAAATGATGCGATGAGCCAATGAATATTATAGTCATCTGGGGTTTGAAAAAATCCAATCAAATTCATAGGAACAACCATTGCACCAGGTGATCTATCCATTAACACTGCTACTTTCCCATCAAGTATATGATTTGAAATGGCGTCTGGGCGTTCGCTTAAATAAGCCTGTGGAAAAGGAGTCCAATTTTGATCTTTTGTATAATTAGATAGCTCTCCAATACTTAATACCGCATCTGTTTTGATTTTACAGATTCTAGTTTCTATTTCTTGGACTACATCTGCGTTTGCTACATCACCTAAGTAAATTAAATAGACTATAGAAGTGGCTCGTTCTCCAATCGTCAGCTTTTTGATTTTTAACTCTGTAGAAGGAATATATCGACGAATAAGACCTATATTTTTTGTGGCATTTTCAATAAATCCATCATGGGATCCTTTAATAGTAACTTCTGAAATTGGCTCTTGAATCGCCCTTTCTGCCCAGCCTTTTGTGTTTATTAGAAGTGACCGCTTTTCTCCCTCCATAAACAGTACACATTGCCCCTCAAGTAACCCTTCTTTAATTTCATTCCATGTATATACTATTTTGGTATGAGTAGCAATAATATTAGAATTAAATATTTGACTGTCTTCATTTACTTCTTGTAATAATGGTGTAACAACATTGGTTTTTAATGCAACACCATCTGTAAGGCCTTCAAAATAATATAGTAAAATATTCGTGTTTGTTTTTAATTGCAAAGGATGTTCAATTAAATCTGCACTAATATCAAAGATATTATCTAGTGTATTTTTAAGTTGTTTTAAGTTACTTGTTTGAATCTTTTCAATGGTTTTATCTGTCTTAGTTTCTAAGGTCTCTTCATTTAAGGACAAAATTGACACCTCTTTAATATATAACGATTAGTTGTATTTATTATTTTTATATGATTGAATTTTATTCACTAATTTAAACTAATTGGAGATAAGAATTAATAAATTTGATGTGCTATATTATTAATTCAATAATTGAGAGCAAAAAGCAGATGTAATTTGTGTGGAAATTTAAGTATTAAGATAGAATTGAAATTTGAATGATTATAATAAAAAGAACCCTTGATAGGTTCTTTTTTAGTTGGTAAATATGTTGTCAACAATAGATGGCGATAAAGGTAGTAATTTAGATGTCTTTATGTTAATCAGCTAAATTTTGTAGGAAGAATTCATTTTTCATTTATTTGGGTGTTCTAGTGTATTTGAATTTTGCGCACTAACAAATTTTGTTTAGGGACAAAATGCATTTTCTTAATTATCAGAAAAAATAGCGCAACAAAATTCCTATTAATTATTTTGGTAGGTATCAAATATTTCTTTGGCCTTATTTTCTTGATATTACCGTACGTTTATATGTTTCTAAGGGAAAGAAATACTTTCATGTTACCATCTATTGTTTGATTAAGATGGTAACATGAAAGTGAAACGTTTACAACCAGAAAATAAAGAAAAAATATTAAAATGCGACTTTTTTCGACAATTATTCTATGTTTATATTTAATTTTATTATAGGAAAAGGCGGAGGGAAGCGGACCTTTTCCTATAAACTGTTTTGTTGGAATTAGAAATAACTAAAAAAGTAATAATAGCTTAAAATTAAAATGAAATTCAATGATAAAGTTATTATTGAATTTTTGAACCTCAGGTGTCTTGAAAGTATGGTCAAATTTTAATCCACTTTGCATTTCTTCCTTTTGTAACTAGCTTAATATGGCCAAACAGTTGCAAGGAATTTAAAGCCTTACTGATTGTACTCTCTGCAATGTCTGGATAAGTGTTACGAATACTTTCTTTAGTAAAGGGTTGTTTTTGTTTAAGTATAAAATCCTGAATTCTCTCAACTTTAGTATGTTTACATATAGAATCTAGAACTGTGTTATGAAGATCTTTGTAAGCCTCTAATATAATGGTTAAAAACGTTTTTAACCAAAAGCTATTATTATGTTCCTCGCAGTACCAATTCACCGAAGATTTATAAATCGAATTGTAATAATCAGATTCATGTTTCTTAATATATTTATCCAAACATACATATTTTACAAATGTATGTCCACTCTTAATTAACAGCAATTGCATTAACATAAATGCCAACCTGTTATTACCTTGATTGAAAGGGACTATGCAATAAAAATTTAATATAAAACGAGCTATTAATAAAAGTGAATGAAGCCCCTTACTAGTATTTAATGAGTTGTATTGATCACATAATTGCTCCATAAACTGTGGAATAAGTTCATGTGGAAGAATGCGGTAACTATTCAAGTGCATTCCATGTTCTGGAATTCCTGGAATAATAAAAGGTTTTTCACGCCATTTGGCACTGTCAGAGGTAATGTAATGTATTAGTTGAAAATGTAATTCCTGTATAGTTGCTGGATTGATTAATAAAGTACAGGAGTTTTTATGTACAAAAGAAAGTGTTTGATAATAGCAAAAAATAGCATCTTCCGAAATATTTTGAGGTACGATATCATCTAAAATAAGTTCTTTTAATCTTTTATTAGGAACTTTTATATCCTCGTAAATAGTTGTGAAATTTTTTATGTAATGTAGTGGTATAGTTTTTTCTAAGCTATTAAATATGTCCTTGTTTTGTTCCTGATAAGCAGCTAATTTTCCTTTGAATTCGCTAATTTCACTTATTAAATTTATTAACCTCCTTTTCAATTCAATATTTTTATACTTATCATCAAAAAAGTCTCTCATTTTTGTTCCCCCTGTAACCCCTTAACACGTTGTTGCATATATCTTTCCATTCTAAAGGTATTCCACGACATCATTGTAAAATAACGACATTTTCGTTCTGATTTTAAATATATATCAGAATCTATATTTTTATTTAACAATTAAAACATGGAGATTATAAAGAAGAATCGTTAGGATTCAATTTTAATAGGCATAATCCTAACATCAAATGTACAAATGTACAATAAAAAAATAAAAAATATAAAACTATCGACTCTTTTGAAAGATTATTTAAAAGGGTTTTAAGAAATTGTAGGTATAGAGTGCTTTAGTTTAGCAGTAAATATTGAAGTGGTAATAAAGTTTTCATAGGTAATCATAAAGTAGATAAACTATTAATTTGTGACAATTATGTGTCTAATCTATTATATACTTTTATGAGAATTCTAAAATTAAATCCTAAAGAGCTGAATTTTCTATATTTATCATAAAGAACAGAAGAGGTGTGTTGATGAAATGTATCATTTTATATAAAAATATGTAACGTTTAATACTCGTATTGTAAAATATTTTGACATACGTTAATTTAAATATTAGGTACAGGAACATTTAATAAAAACTCAGTACTAAAATACCCTTTAAACGTTTCACCCTAAAATCGTTCTCAAGCACACTGAAGTTCATCCTTTGTTTCTGTGCCTTATTAGCTAAAAATAACATAATAAATTGTTAAAATGTGATAATTAAAAATGGGATTTTAAATCTTTTCTCTTTTCTTAAACGTTAACAATCTCTTGATAATTTGTTTAAAGTAAGGAAATACAGGATAGAAAATAGCTATTAATAAAGAAAATACAGTTAAGCTAGATACCTTAAGCTATTTTATGAGTAATTAAGCGTTAGTTTGAATTAGTAGGGGTATTATATGTGTTTTAACCTCAAGTGTATATGTTTAAGGTTAAAGGATTTGTGAGTGGTATAAAAGCAAAAAAGTCTGGAAGAAACGGATATAATCGGTTTCTTCCAGACTTTTTTGCTTTTTGTAATATAAAAAATTTATTTTTCCTATATGAGGAATTTTTTTGTTTTAATATTTGAATTTTTTGTGAAATTAAACGGAGTTTTTATTCTTCTTTTAATACATAATGTTACAAAATTGCGTAATTGTATTTACTTTATTTTTATAGGAGATTAAAAATAATAATAAATGCACCAATTTATGAGAGATATTAATATATTAATTGATGATTTGTTCGTTTATCCTTATATTGCTATTATATTAGCGAAAGCAATATATTGGGGGGACAAAAATGAAATTGAAATTAACATCTAAATTGGAAAGATTAAGAACAAGTAAAAAGGGGATTGGTGCTTGTGTTTTGGCTGCAGGCATGACGGCAATCACAATGGCTCCTCAAAGTGCGTATGCACATGGGTTTGTTGAAAAGCCGAGTAGTCGTGCTGCTTTATGTAGTCAGAATTATGGGGTATTAAATTTAAATTGTGGAAATGTAATGTACGAACCTCAAAGTCTAGAAGCACCTAAAGGATTTCCAGATAGTGGACCGATTGATGGGAAAATCGCTTCGGCAGGAGGGTTGTTTGGAGGTATTCTTGACCAACAAACATCAAATCGTTGGTTCAAAAACACAATTAAAGGTGGAGTAAATACATTTACATGGAAATATACAGCAGCACATTCTACAAGTAAATGGCATTATTACATTACAAAAAAGGGATGGGATCCTAACAAACCATTAACACGTGCTGAATTAGAACCAATCGGAACTGTGAAACATGACGGTTCGGCTGCATCAAATAATTTAACACATACAATTAATGTACCAACTGATCGTAATGGTTATCATGTTATTTTAGCTGTATGGGATGTAGCAGATACGTCAAATGCTTTTTATAATGTAGTTGATGTAAATTTAGTAAATAATGAAACTCCTGATACAGTAGCTCCAAGTCAACCAACTGAATTAAATGCCTCTAAAGTTTCTGCCAATAGTGTTGAAATAACATGGAAGGCTTCCACTGATAATATAGGTGTAAAAGAATATCAAGTGTTACGTAATGGAGAAGTAATTGATACGGTACCAGGTACAACTTTTATTGATAAAAAATTAAAAGCAGATACGGAATATACTTATACAATAAAGGCATTAGACTCTGCTGGAAACATATCAAAAGAAAGTGAAAAACTGAAGGTTAAGACAACACATACAATCCCCGATATAGAGGCTCCAACTCAACCAAAAGGATTACATAGTATGGGTACAACATCGACAACTGTTGATTTAATGTGGAGTCCGTCAGAAGATAATGTAGGTGTTGACCATTATATTGTATATAGAGAAAGCGCTGGGGTTATGAATAAAATTGGAACAGCGGCTAATACATCCTTTATGGATAAAGATTTGAAGGCTAATACATCGTATAATTATGTAGTGACGGCGGTTGATTTAGCTGGAAATGAATCTAGTAGAAGTGATGTTTTGAATGTAACAACAAAGTCAGAGAATTCCGCATATGAAAAATGGGATGCAAGAAAAGCATATACTAAAGGTGATAGAGTAGTACATGAGGGGAAAGTGTACGAAGCGGTTCAAAATCATCAAGGAAATGGCGACTCAAATTGGATTTTTGCTTTATCGCTTTGGAAGCCAGTTTTGAATAAATGATAAGCTGAAAAAGATAGTTTACAATTTTGGATTGCTCTTTAAAAATTAAGGGCTGTTCCAAATATAATTATCTAATGGATTAAATGATATGTTAATAAAGTGAAACTGTAATCAGTGGAGGTTTTGTTCATCCCCGACTGATTATCAGCCCTCACCAATCGGGCTTTTACGGGCGCCCGTTAACGCGGGATAAAATTTAATCGCTATCCTAATGTTTACGAAATGAAATTAAAAAAAGAATCCCAATGGAATTCCATTGGGATTCTTTTTTTCTAATTTGTAATAGCGTAAATTTTCACTGTGAATTTGCTAGTGGCACCAATTGGACTTGCAATATAATATTTAGTATTTGTGTAAGCTTCAGTCTTAGATTCATGTGAAATATTCTTCCAACGAGTGGAATCTATTCCCAGGGAAACATCAATCATTACATTGAAAGAAATAGTAGAAGGATAATCTTTTTCTGAAGGCTCAATAACCCATTTTAATTCTTTTGTACCTACAGGTAAACTATCAATTTTAAAGTTTTGGCTGGATCGATTTTGTTGCCCTGATAAAGGACTAGATTCAGATGCTATTTGCGAAATTAATATTTCTTTTTCATTTGAATGTATACCATTTAATTTAATGATACTATCAATTAAACCTGGACCAGGAAAATCAGCTGCGATGATACCAGAATGTTTAATTGCGCCTTGTTGTAAGAGTTCGGTCCCAAGTATATTCATCCCCCCATAGTATACTTGTCCGTTTCTATCGCGAGGGAAATCACTCCACGCATTAGTGGAATTCGTTTGAATCAATTTAGGACTACTGTCAGTATTTCTGCCTTCTTTTCCGCTTGCAACAAACCAAGGATATACATTATTTAAAAATGCGGCTGCGCCCCCCGTACCACTAAAATGGTTGAGGTGAATTTTTCCATTATTAAAGTTAGTATTTGTATTTTGTAGATGGTTTTTTATCGCAATCCATTTTGTGTATATTTCGTTTGGTCCGCTTCCAATTTCAAATTTATCTTGTATATTCAAACCTTCGTAATCAATCCCGTACAATTGAGTGGATGTAAAGTTTTGTAAGATTACAATTTTCCCGCGGGTATCTCCTAAAGTAGGATTATTTCTATCTGAAGTTTGTACGGAATTAGGATCCCAAAAATATGAAGCATTAACGTTTTTGTATTTTAAAAATATCTCCTCAAATGATAGAGATCCATTTTCAGGAGTAGTTTCTTCTTTTAAGCGCATTAATATTGTTTCTGTTGGATGAGCTTTTAAAAATTGAATGGTCTCTTTCAATACATCTTCAAACACAGCTTTTTGATTTACAACACCATGATACATTGCAAAAGAATCTTTTACACGTTTAACACGCATATCTACATATCGAATTCCGGAATTTAATTGTTGGGATAAACTCATAGTTTGATTTCTTGTCAAATTTTCATCAATAAAACTTGCTCCATGTAAAGCCATTGTACCGTGAGTCCCTGGAATAGATATTTCACTTATTTTTGTTGAATCTTCTATTTTCGCCATCCACGATGGATTTTGATACCCTATATTGGATTCATAGGAGTAACCTGGATGACTATTAGCTAAAATAGTAGATGGTGTACTTAAACTTGCTAGTGTAATACAAGTAAGGATACTAATTTTAAAGAAATTTCTCATTTTTATTTTGTTCATTTTTTCTCTCCTGACCTTTAAACAATTGTTAGATGATTTTTTACTATATTTATTGTTTTTCATTCTTAAGATAATAAATTTTTGTATTTGAAAATAATTAACAATAGGGGGAGTAAGTTATTTGAGACTTTAATAATTTGTTATTATAAATTGTCTCTAATAGCCAAATGGATTATTGAAAAATCGAAGTATAGCCTCCCAAAAAAACAACTGTTTATTGCATTGAATACAAACAAAACAGAAGTCCTAAAAAAGACTTCCATTTTGTGACATATAATGAATAATAAGGTGGTAAAAAAATCAAGATAATGTGATTGAGTGGTAAAAATTTATTAATAGCTGTTTTAGAATCTCTTATAACAAGGCTGATTACAAAAAGCGGATCTCTACACTGCTAATAAAAATTGAAAAATTCTACTCATTAAAACTTAGACTAACTACAGTTGCAATTGATTGGGCTGCATGTTCCCAGCTTCCATCTATAACTTTACCAATTTGCTGACCAAGTGTATTTAAATCATTTGGATTAACTGGAATTCCATTATACGCAGCAAGAATTGATAAAAGTGGAGCGGCAAATGGTGTCCAACCACCTCTATCAATATTAAATACAGGTTTATCTAGTACCTTTCCATCTTGTACTGTAAACTCATAATAAAATTGATCATCTGGACGAAAACTTAAATGATGAGAAATTTGCCCCTTAACATATTTTTTTCCTGCACCTAGGTTTACTACTTCTATTTCTTTTACATTAAATTCATGTTCAAATACTTTAATTTTTTTGACTTCTGGACCATTTAGGGCAGCTTGAACGGCTGTTTCCAAATTATTTTGTGCCAAAGGTTGAATACTCGATTGTGCCTCTTTGTGTTGAATAGGAGCCTCTTTTTCTGCAGCAAACACCGAGGTAGTAGGTAGTGCACCTGTAGCTAACGTAGCGGCAAGTGCTGTTGTCATAATGATTTTTCTTTTCATCTTCATAGTTTTTCTTCCTCTCTTAAAGTTATGATATATAATCTTTTAAAGACTGACACGGTGCAATTTTTTTCATAATGCACGTAAAAAATTAGTTTAAGAATTATGTGAAATCTTGTCAGAAAATTAAAGTTAATTATATATGTATTTAAGATGATATCTATCTACACATATTTTTTCAATTTTTAGATAAATGAAATAGTAATGACTTCTTAAGAATTAATTTAGCACCTTGTTTATCTAGAAAAGTCCTATAAACACATTTAATTCATAGTAAAAGTAATATATTTGATATTAAATGTCTTGCATAATGCGATAAAAGTTCACAATTTTTTTATCATTATATACAGAAAAAGGTAACGAAACTTAAGCGATATGTAATACTTGTCATAGTTGTGAATTATGTAAATCTATTTAGTGTAACAGCTAAGATGTTAGATCTTGTTTTTCTTAAAAACATTACTTATTCGGATTCATGAAAAGGATTTTAATGGATTAGTTTGATTTGATATAAAAAGAGGACGCATTTTTATTTGCGTCCTCTTTTTATGATAATTTATTTTACAAGTTAAGAAGAATCTTTGATCATCTAAATAAATTCTATCACCCTATTAGGAGATGCTAGTAGAACAATATGGACTTTTATTTAGTTCATTTTCTAACAGTTCGTTTAATTCAATACTATAGGCAAGCATAGTACTTAGTTCAGAACCTTCTTCTATTGTTTTATTGATAATACTCTTTCTTGGTACTATTCTAAGTATTTTTCAGCTAGGTAAGAGGGGTATGTTGAAATAGGAGGGCCCATCTTAAAGTAGGATAAATTGGTCTTTGAAATCGGTATACAGTTCTTTAATAAATATAGTTTTTGCAATATATCTTTATCTATGGGATGAAGCATATAATCTGTCATGATGAAATAATTGTGATGGTAGATAAATACTTTTCCTTCTGGTAAAACCGCGTGACGAGATAAATTTGGATAAATAGGTGGTCCATCTGAAAATTGATTTAAACTACGTTGTGAAACTTTAATAATTTCTTGAACTGAAAATTTAAATTTGCGAAATGCAATGGTGTCAATAAATGGACGTTTTTGATTATTTTCTATATAAAATAACTCTCCTTTTTCACTTTGCACAACCCGTAGATTTGGAATTGACTCTGTAAGGGTTATGGGGGGCCCTTCTGTATATTTGTAGATAAATGGATCGGGAATTAAGACAATTTCATTTTGATTATATTTGAAGTAAGAAAGCATATCTTTCGAAATAAGCCTGCGTTTAAAGTTATCAATTAAAAATACTTTACCTTGTGAATTACTAAATAAAATACCATTTAAATCTTTTGAAGGGAGGTTAGCATATAGGTTTTGGAAAGAGAATGGTGTTTTAAAAGTAATATCGAGCACTTTGTTAATGGGATAAAAAGGTTGAAATGTATTTAGGCGTTTCCAAAACATTGCATCTCCAGCAAACCAATATAAAGGATTTGTATCCCAATATCCACAGTACTTTTCATAGACTTTTAATAATATTCTTCTAGTATGCATAATTGAACAATGATCTACAACATTAGCAGCTGTATATAAAATTTCCGAAGCTTCTCTCACAAATTCATTTGTAGGTTGTAGGTTATAATCAACATATTTTACGTATTGGGAAGAGTAGACTACATCAATTTCAGGATGTTTTTCTAAGAAAGACAACATTTCAGCTAATCTGTTTGGAAGGTATATAGTATCATCTGTTAAATAGCAAATATAATCCCCACAAGTTAATGGTAGTGCCTCATTGATAAGTGTTGCATATCTTGTAGTTTTATATCGTTCATCATCTTGTATAAAACTATTCGTATAAGTAATTCGAGGATCCTCTAGATAATTTTTTATGACATTTATAGTTTCTGGACAGGAGTTATCATCCATAATAAAAAGTTCCCATTCTTTATAAGTTTGCATTAGAACACTTTCAATAACTTGATTAATTAATGATGGCTTATTATAACTAGTAAGGATAATTGATATTTGGGGTTGCAAAGTCTTCACCTCTATTGAGAATATTGAATGTGTTTTTCTAGTGAAATCTAATAATTAAAGCTTTATCGACACTTTCTTTTTTATACTTAAATAATTTATGACTTTTTCATAGATATGGTATGGACTATAGTGGAGAAAAAAGAGACATGGGTGAATATAAATACTGCTATTAATTTTTTATAGATAAAGAAACCTTTTTTAAAATTATCGGAACGGTTTGTCCTTTCTATTTATATAATAACGTAACTGTTTTTGTATTTATTGATAAGGAGGAGAGAGAGATTTGCCTAAAATTTCAGTTATAATGACAAGTTACAATAAGCCTGCGTTTGTTGAAAAATCTATATTAAGTGTATTAAACCAAACCTTTCAAGATTTCGAGCTTTTTATAATGGATGATGATTCAGATGAAATGACCCAGAAGGTGATTCAACCATTCATAAATAATGAAAATGTACATTTTTATAAAAGTAATGTAGCTCATATTTCTGAAAGGACAAAAAAAGTAAGATATGCCGCTTTAATTAATGAGGCACTTAAGCATGCTAAAGGAGAATATATAACTTATATTACAGATGATAATCAATATGAAGAAGAACGTCTTAAAAAGATGTCTAGTTATCTTGATGAGAATAAAGATGTTCAAATTATTTATTCTGCATCAAAAACGATTCGTATAGATGAAACAGAGATGCCTATTAAAACGGTTGAGAGACCTGCAAAAAAAATTACGAATAATGCTCCATGTACAATTGATCATTGTTCTATTATGCATAGAGCATCTGTTTTACCAATTCTTGAAAAAAGGTGGAATTCTTATTGGGATGAAGATCCTCAGTTTTACCGGATAGGAGATGCACGCTTCTTTTGGAGATTAAATCACTATTGGGATTTTTATCCCTTAGATGAAATTTTAGATATCAATTATATTACTCCCCATTCAATACATGCGCAGTTATTTGCAGAAGAAAAAAATGAATTTGTGCAATTATTACCACCACAAAGAACATGCAAAGAATTAAGGGAAGACTTAAGAAGAAAAAGAGGGTGAAAAATTGAGTGACATTTATTTGAAAAATTACTGGCTATTAAATTTAGAGTATATAAATATTTTTTCAAGGTTAAAGCATTATAATATTCCTTTACCATTACTGAGTAATTTTTATCAATATTTAGATGAAGATATAAAAAATAAAATGAAAGATAATAATTTTTACAAGCAATTGTCAATTGAGCCAATAGCAGAAACACAGTTACAGTTAGAGTTTGAAAAAATAATGTCTGTATTTCAATCAAAAATAAAAAGAAAAAACCAAAATGGAGCAATCCTCCTAAATTCAGATTATCTCCGTTTTTCAGTAAGTAACTTTACTCACTTTAATCCAAATCAAACAAAGATATTAACTAGATCAAAAAAGACCGAACTCTATGGTCTTCCTACAGTTTGTGCACCAGATTATATAAATAAATCTGCTAATACCGCACATGTTTTTATAGAAAAAGCTAAAGAAATCTTTTTAAAGTTTAATAAGCACCCACTATTTTCAAACCTCTTTTTTCAAAAAAAATTACTAAGCGACCTTCCTATCATGATTGAGAAACTTAATATGGCTCATTTTATTTTTAAAGAACAAGATATTTCTGGTGTGATTGTCGGTACTACGGAAGATATAACAAGTAGAGCTCTTACTTTTCTTTCTAGTAGTGAGGGTATACCGAGTTATTGTCTGCAGCATGGTGCAGTAATGGGGGAAGAAGCATACTTTCCGGTTTTCGCAACAAAACAGGTCGTATATGGGAAATATGAAGAAGATTGGTACCTTCAAAAAGGGGTCAGTGAATCTCAAATCGAAATACTAGGGCACCCCAGATATGATGAGATCTTTGATAGAGTATATATGGATAAAAAGAATCTTTTTAATAAATTAAAAATAGCCCCCTCTACAAAAGTGGTTTTTATTGCAACCCAGCCATTTAAAACTTCATTTTATACTGAATTGACAGAAAAGTTAGTGGAAGACAAAAATATTACGGTTATTATAAAACCACATCCTTGGGAAAAAGGGCGTAATTTAGTGGGAGAATATATTAAGTTAAGTAACTTATATCCTAATGTTAAATATATAACAAATGAAGTAAACATATATGATGTTATTTTACATGCAAATCTTGTGGTTATCTCAAATTCAACAGTGGGATTAGAGGCAATGTTATTAGATATACCTGTAGTTGTTTATAAATCTTTATTAGAGGAAAGGGATTATAAATATTACGATACATTAGATTGGCTTGTAAATCATTCTATGGAGGATATGACTAGCACGATTAAAAAGGTTCTAAATAATCCTTTACAATCAAATTTAGCAAAAGAATTAAGAAGAAAATTTATTAATGAAAACTATCCGCAAGAAGCATGCACAAAAAGATTAATAAATTTAATTCAAATTGAAAAAGATTAAAATCGTCACCATTTATAAATATTTGAAGTAAAAGATTATATCCTCAGTTTTCAATGATTAATATGTATTTTAAACTTGCAATAGAAACGTATGTTTCTATATCCGGCAAACTAGTTTATCTCTCAACAAATGGATTGCCTATGGAATTACAAACAAGTTGAAGAGAGTTTTTTTGCTAAAATTATTTTTTAATATGAGGAGGTATATATTTTCATGTTTTTTAAAGATAAAAATGTTTTAATTATTGGTGGAACAGGAACAATTGGAAAAAGCATTCTTTCTAATGTTCTACAGGAAAAGCCAAAAGTGGTAAGAGTTTTTAGTAGAAGTGAATACAATCAATTTTTATTACAAGAAGAATTTAGGGATAAAAATCGGAATATTCGTTATTTAATTGGGGATATTCGTAATTATGATCGAGTATTTAGTGCGATGGAAAATATTGATTATGTATTTCATGTGGCCGCGATGAAGCATGTTTCGTTTTGTGAATATAATCCGTTTGAAGCAGTTTTGACCAATATTTTTGGAACACAAAATGTAATAAAAGCGGCAATTGCTCAGAAAGTAAAAAAGGTAGTTTTTACAAGTTCTGATAAAGCGATTTCACCAACAAATAATTACGGTGCAACAAAATTGACTGCTGAAAGATTGATTACGTCAGCGGAATATTCAAAAGGTTCAAGTGAAACGACATTTACAAGTGTTCGCTTCGGAAATGTGATGGGATCAAGAGGCTCTGTCATTCCTTTATTTGAAAATCAAATTAAAGAAAACCAAAAAATAACTGTAACGGATCTTAGTATGAGTAGATTTATGATGACACTGAACCAAGCAACTATGTTAACAATTGAAGCAATGAAAATAGCAAAGGGTGGTGAAACTTTTATATTAAAAATGCCAGTTATTTCATTAAACGATTTAAGTGAAGTGATGATAGAAGAAGTTACAAAGTTATATGGATTGTCCAAGGAGAATATTAAAATTGAAGAAATTGGTTTAAAACCGGGTGAAAAAATGTATGAAGAACTTATGACACATGATGAATCTTTACAGGCTTTTGAATTACCAGATATGTTTATCATTCCTAGCCCATTAAAAAAGGGTACTCAATATGAAAATGCAAAAAGGGCGAAGGCAGGCTTTTACCGTTCTGATAATCAAAATGCTATTTCAAAAGAAGAGCTTAGAAATTTAATATTAAACCAGCAGCTATTAACAGGAGGGGAGAAAATATGAAAATATTAGTAACTGGTGGTGCAGGTTTTATTGGTAGGTGGGTTGTAAAGAGATTATTGCAGGATAAGCATGAAGTATGGATATTAGACAACTTAGCAAATTCAACTACTGCAAATATTACCGAGTTTGCACACGATCTAAATTTAAAACAATGCATTCAAGGAGATATTAAAGATAAAAAATTAGTTGCTCAATTATTTGAAAATAATTCATTTGACCTTTGTTATCATTTAGCAGCGAGTATCAATGTTCAAGATAGTATAGATGATGCTAGAGCAACTTTTGAAAATGATACAATAGGTACTTTTAATTTGCTAGAACAATGTCTTAATTATGATGTCAAAATGGTCTTTATGAGTACTTGTATGGTATATGATAAAGCTACTAATATACAAGGGATATCAGAATTAGACCCAATTAAACCAGCCTCTCCATATGCGGGATCAAAAATTGCTGCTGAAAACATGGTTTTATCTTACTATTATGCTTATAAGCTACCAGTAGTGGTTATTCGCCCATTTAATACGTATGGTCCATTCCAGAAAACAGGTGGGGAAGGTGGGGTTGTTGCCATTTTTATAAATAATAAATTAGATAATGTACCACTGAATATATATGGGGATGGAAAACAAACGAGAGACCTTTTATACGTTGAAGATTGTGCAGATTTTGTTGTGGCAGCAGGATACTCTGCAAAAGCAAATGGTCATATTATCAACGCTGGAACAGGGCAAGATATATCCATTAATAAATTAGCAGAATTGATTTCGGGAAATAAAGTAAGCATTCAACATGTAACTCATATCCATCCGCAAAGTGAAATTCAAAAATTATTATGTAACTATGAAAAAGCAAAAACAATATTAAACTGGGAACCAAAAGTTTCTTTAGAAGATGGAGTTATTAAAACAGAAGAGTGGATTAAATCTTTAAAAATTAATCCTAAGGAGAAAGAGTAATGGTAAGGGGAATCCTCGGTATGCATGGAGGAAAGCCTGTTAGAGAAACTTATTTACCATATGGCCAGCAACAAATTGATGAATATGATATTCAGGCTGTTGTAGATGTATTAAAAGGGGATTTTTTAACAACAGGACCAATGGTTCAACAGTTTGAAGAGGCTATAGCGAAATATGTGGGAGCAAAATACGCTGTTTCCTTTTCAAATGGTACAGCTGCATTGCATGCTGCCTGCTATGCAGCAGGCATAACTGAGGGAGATGAAGTAATTACAACTCCGATGACATTTGTAGCAAGTGCAAATTGTATTTTATACCAAGGGGGAAAGCCGGTATTCGCTGATATTGACAATGGAACATATAACATTAGTCCTAAATCTATAGAGGAAAAGATTACAAACAAAACAAAGGCTATTATTCCCGTACACTTTACTGGTCAGCCTGTAGAGTTAGAAGAAATACAAAAAATAGCAAAAGAAAACAATTTGATTATCATTGAAGATGCAGCCCACGCATTAGGAGCCACATATAAAAATAAAAAGATTGGTTCAATTGGTGATATGACAATGTTTAGCTTTCATCCGGTGAAACATATTACTACCGGAGAGGGGGGGGTAATTACCACAAATAATCCTCTGTTTTACGAAAAACTTTTTCAATTCCGTACGCACGGAATTGAAAAGAATCCTCGAAATCTTCTTGAAAATCATGGGCCTTGGTATTATGAAATGCAATTCTTAGGTTACAACTATAGAATAACGGATATACAAGCTGCTCTTGGCTTATCACAGTTAAATAAATTAGACTCTTTTATTAAAATTCGAAAGAAATATGTAGACATTTATAATAAAGAATTTAGTTGTTTATCTGAAATCATCATACCAAAGCAATTGCCTCAAACCGATTCAAGCTGGCACCTTTATATTATTCGTTTAAATACTAAATTATTAAAATGTAATCGAAAAGAAGTTTACGAGGCATTACAAAGAGAAAATATCGGTGTGAATGTGCACTATATACCCGTACATTTGCAACCGTTTTATCAAAAATTAGGTTATGGAAAAGGTATTTGTCCGCAAGCAGAAAATGTATATGAGGAAATTATTACGCTGCCTCTATTTCCTAAAATGACAGAAGCTGATGTGTGGGATGTAATACAAGCTGTGAGAAAAGTTCTTTCGTTTTATAGAGTTGCTAAAAATTAAATGAAAGGGGTGTTATTAAAATTGCAAAACCAAAAATTGTTAAGAGCAGTTACAAAAGGTGACATTAAAAAAGGAGAGATTATTACAGCTAATAAAGTAACAATGGAATTAAATGTTGTAGAAAATGCGCTGACCGAGCTTGAAGCAGAGGAATTATTACCTCAGGTAGCTGTATATAATTTGTCTGCAGGTACCCCAATAACAAAAGAGGTTATTGAACCTCCAAAGGTAGTAATAATTGTACTTTGCCGCTTAAAATCTACTAGGTTACCTTTAAAGGCAATATTGCCAATACACGGAGTTCCTTCCATTGAACGATGTCTTATAAATACATTAGCTATTCCAGGAAAACACCAGGTCATACTTGCTACTTCAGATATTGCACAAGATGGCCCTTTGGAAAAATTTAATTTAGACGGGAAAGTTAAGATTTTTAGAGGTGATCCAGAAAATACCGCTGATCGCATGTTCCAAGCTGCAAAACAAGAAAATGCAAATATTGTCATACGGATTACAGGGGATTGCCCAGCTGTGTCACCTGAAATAAATACTTTTTTACTAGATGAACATTTGAAAAGTGGTGCAGACTATACACAGGCAGAGTTAAGTACGTTACCTGTTGGAACAGCAGGTGATATTTTTACATTAGAGGCAATCGAACGATTACTACAAACCCCAAAACCTTTAACTTATGCAGAATACCTTCCGTTTTATTTTATTAATAATCCACATTTATTTCGTATCAATGTAGTGAAACTTCCTCCAGCAGTTTGTTATCCTACTTGGAGGTTAACATTAGATGAACAACCAGATTTAGATATGTTCAATGAACTTTATAGAGGTCTGAATGTAAAATCTAAACCTTTATTCTTTCATCAAATAAAAGATTACATCCTTCGAAACCCTGAACTTATTGAAATTAATAGTCATGTAAAATTGAAATGGGCAAATCAACAATCATTAGTAGATGAGTTAAATAGAGAAACGATATTATAAATTAATAAATTGTAGTGCTTTTAGTGAGGAGGGAGTATCTTGCTTGAGAAAAAAATTGCCTTTCGCGCCGACGCATCTATTGAAATAGGTACCGGTCATATTATGCGTTGTTTAACACTGGCCCACGAGTTACGGAATAAAGGTGCTCAAGTATATTTCATTTGTCGTAAGCTAGAAGGTGATTTACATCAATATATTTTAAATAAGGGATTTTGTGTGTTTGTATTAGATGGAGATGGTGAAAATACAAATTTCTTAAGTTCAGAACACGGGAGTTATTTAAATTGGCTCAAATATCATTGGTTTGTTGATGCACAGCAGACCAATGATATTTTGTCGCAACTTCCCAAGTGTGATTGGTTAATCGTTGATCATTATGGATTAGATAATAGGTGGGAGTCTGCTTTAAGAAAAACTGTAAGGAAAATCATGGTAATCGATGATCTTGCAAATCGAATGCACGACTGTGATTTGTTACTAGACCAAAATTTATACGATAACCCTAATG
This sequence comes from Bacillus cereus G9842, assembly GCF_000021305.1. Classification (GTDB taxonomy): domain Bacteria; phylum Bacillota; class Bacilli; order Bacillales; family Bacillaceae_G; genus Bacillus_A; species Bacillus_A thuringiensis_S. The sequence goes on along the minus strand of NC_011772.1, from coordinate 3,401,882 downwards.
ATCGCTATAAAGATTTAATACCAGAGCACTCATTAGTAAAATTGGGGCCTAAATATGCTATATTACGGCCAGAGTTTCATGCTGCTAAGAAATTTTCACGAAAAAGAACAGGAGAAATTGAGAGGATTTTTATTTTTTTTGGTGGGCATGATGTAACAAATGAAACATTAAAAACATTAAGAGCCTTACAAAATATAAATCAAGATAACTTAAAAATAGATGTTGTGGTAGGAAGCCAAAATCCGCATAAAGAGGAGATTCAAACTTATTGTAAGAGTGTTTCTAACGCTTCATATTATTGTCAAATAGAAAATATGGAAGAGCTTCTCGTACGAGCGGATTTAGGGATAGGAGCTGGAGGAACAACCACATGGGAACGCTGCTTTCTTGGATTACCTTCTATTACAATTACAACTGCACAAAATCAAATTGAAGTAACCAAGGCTGTAGCAAAGGTTGGAGCTACATGGAATATTGGTACAGCTGAAAGTGTTTCGGATAAAGCAATTATGGAATGTCTAAACAAACTTTTATCAAATTCTAAAATAGTGAAAGAAATGTCTAATAAAGCTCTTTCTATACAGTGTGCCAGTAATTCAAATGAAATAGCAAAAAATATTTTAGGAGGATAGTATGTTAGATATTGAGGATTTTCAATTGGAAAGGTTAGAAAAGAAAGATTTAGAACTTATTTTAAATTGGCGGAATGCAAAAGAAATACGTTCAGTTATGTATGAAGATCATCAAATAACAATAGACGAACATTTAAAGTGGTATGAAAAACTCGTAATGGATGAAACAAAGGTTGCAAGAATATTAATATATAAAGAAAAACCAATTGGATTTGTTAATTTTACAAAAATAGATGAAATGAATCGAACTTGTTATTGGGGATTTTATATAGGTGAAAAACAAAGTGTAAGACGTGCCGGAACTGTATTAGGTTTATTAGCATTAAATTTTATTTTTGAAATTAAAGACATACACAAAGTATATGCAGAAATAATAGAATCAAACTGTATTAGTTTAAATTTTCATCAGAAACTTGGTTTCCAAGAAGATGGAAGATATGAAGATTATATTTATAGGGACAATGATTATATAGATGTCATTACAATGACCTTGTCCCGTGAACAATGGGAGGAAAGAAAAGAAGCTATAAAAATAGAACTTGAAGGTGAAAAAAATGAGTAATGTATATATCGGAGGTAGAGAGATTGGCAATAGTTTGCCACCATTTATTATTGCAGAAATGTCAGGAAATCATAATCAATCATTAGATAGAGCGTTGAAAATTGTAGAGGCAGCTGCGGAGGCCGGGGCACAAGGATTTAAAATTCAAACATATACACCAGATACAATGACTTTAAATATAGAAAATGGTGATTTTTCAATTCACGATACGAAAAGTTTATGGAAAGGCAAATCACTTTATCATTTATACAAAGAAGCATATACACCATGGGAGTGGCATAAACCAATTTTTGATCGCTGTATAGAGTTAGGGATGATACCATTTAGTACGCCTTTTGATGAAACAGCTGTAGACTTTCTAGAGACATTAAATGTTTCATGTTATAAAATTGCATCTTTTGAAAATACTGATATCCCCCTCATACGTAAAGTAGCCGCAACAGGAAAACCAATAATTATTTCGACAGGTATGGCTTCAATTGCCGAACTTGATGAAACAGTAAGGGCTGCGAGAGAAGAAGGGTGTAAAGAACTAATTCTATTAAAATGTACGAGTACGTATCCTGCGTCTCCAAAATCTACAAATATAGTTACCATACCTCATATGAAAGAGTTATTTAAATGTCAGGTGGGTTTATCTGATCATACACTGGGTGTAGGAGTATCTGTAGCGAGTGTTGCCTTTGGGGCCACAGTAATTGAGAAACATTTAACGCTCTCGAGGTTGGATGGAGGAGTTGACGCTAAATTTTCAATGGAACCAGCTGAATTTAAATTATTAGTAAGCGAAACTGAAAAAGCATGGGAATCTTTGGGGAATGTATATTATGGACCGACTGATATAGAAAAAGATTCTTTAAAATTTAGAAGATCATTATATGTAGTAGAAAACATAAAAGCGGGAGAATTCTTTACAAATGAAAATGTTAAAGCTATTAGACCAGGGAATGGCTTATTACCAAAACACATATCCAAAATTATTGGGAAAAAAGCGAATAAGGATATCGAAAAAGGGACGCCTGTTTCATGGGATTTAATTTGATATCGAGGAAATGAGAGTGTTTATAGAAAGATTTATAACAAAAATACTATTTAAGTAGAGAATAAATTTTAAAGGCCCTGTTTAAAAACAGGGCCTTTAAAAAGGGCATAATATTTAACAACTGAAGGTACCTTCATATTACCATTATTGGAATATCGATACCATATGTTAGGTGTTGAGAAATAAAAAGTTCATTCGGTACAACAAAGTGGCCAGCGAAGCTAGCTAAACACTTGTTGCACAAAAGAAAATTAGGCCCTGAAAGTAATAGATATGTAACCTAAAGTTACATTTATAGTGTTAACAAGCTTGCATATATTATACGAAAAGGTATCTAGTAAAAAATTTATTTTGTAGAAATAAAAAAGAAATTGTCACCGGATCACCTTTTGATAAAACAGCGTACTTTCAAACATAATATATTCAAATCCTTATGATATATGTAAATAAAAGAGCAGCTAGTGAAAGCTAGCTGCTTAATAAAGAAAAGAGAAGAACTACAGGGACGTTTAAATGAGTTCTGGCTTTCGCCTATCTTTAGTATTGACGGAATGTTTAGTTTTATGCTGAAAAACTTAAGAAGAGCATCTATAAAAAGACCTCTTTAAGGAAGAAATGAGATATTGAAAAGTGAATTAGGTTTTTAAAATTCAAGAAAATATATGACTATTTCATTATAATGTGACGATGAAACATAAAATAGTAGTTAACAAACTGGCCAGTATGGAAGCACAAACTGTGCATTTCAGCAAGGTAGGAACTATTTAATTGGTTTTGTACTGTTAATATTAGTTGCAAGTATTGAGTGGGATCAATGGCAAAATTTATCTTGTCCAATGTATATTATTGGATTTGCATCAATTGTTATATTAAAAATACTACCAGAATCAACATTTACTCCCGTTAAATTGGGAGCAAAAAGATGGTTTCAATTTCCTGTTATTGTTCAAATTCAACCATCGGAGTTTTTCAAAATTGCACTAATTATATTTGTCGCAAATTTAGTAATGAATCATAACGCTCAATATATGATTCGGACATATAAAACTGATTTCCTGTTGGTTGGAAAAATTATGTTAGTCTCAATTCCTCCTATTGCTCTGGTATATAGCCAGCCAGATACAGGGATGGTGTTCTTATACGCAGCATCTATTGTATTTATTCATATCAGGGATTCAAAAGAAATTAATTGCATTTTGTACATTCATTCCGGTAACTCTACTATCTACATTAATATTTACATACGTAAGATATCCAGATTTTTTCTTTAAAGAATTAGTTACTAGGTTAAAACCTCACCAACAATCACGCATTATAGGTTGGCTGAATCCAGCTGAAAATACAGATCAAGGGTATCAAACGCAACAATCTCTTTTAGCTGTTGGAAGTGGCGAATTACATGGAAAAGGATTTGGTCAAGGAAGTGTATATATTCCTGAAAAGCATACTGATTTTATTTTTGCTACCATCGCTGAAGAAGGTGGATTTATAATAGCGGCTCTCGTTGTATTGGTCTTGTTACTTCTTATATATCGAGTAACTATAATTGCATATTCAGCAGAGAATCTGTTTGGTACATTACTATGTGCGGGGCAATTAGTGTTCTAACACTTCGAATCTTCGAAAATATTGGTATAATGCCAGTAAAAGGAATTGCACTTCCTTTTTTATCATATGGAGGAAGTTCACTGTTTTCAAATATGATAATGATCGGGCTTATCTTATCGGTGCATAAAAATTATAAAAAATACATGTTTCAAGTGAAATAAAAGTTAAGAATATGTTATAGATTAATTTGAAGAAATCCCCTTGTGCATCTATATGCACAAGGGGATTTCTATTTTAATAAAGCTGTGACTGTAAAATAGTTGTTATAAAGTGGATTCTCTTATGAAAAGTATGCTGTGTTATCACTTTTGTATGAATTTTTTCAACCATTAATCTTTTTGAAATCGTGTCATCCAAATAAAGAGATACTTTATTTAAACAGTCTTCAAAGCTGTTATAGGATATAATTTCATCTTTATTGAAGAACGATAAAAGATCAGACTTTTCTTCAATAATTTGAAAGCCTTGGCAAGCGGCAATATCAAACGTACGATTATTAATAGTATTATTTTTTACTTTATTTTTATTTTTATTTTGTGGAAATAGATGACTACGATGAGGATTTAAAATAAGACTAGCGTTGTTATAATAGAGCGCAACTTCTTGAGGTGGAATCCATTCTTCTATAATTTTAATTCTTCGGTGATTTTTCCATTTTTTTAATAACTTATTTCTCCAATGTCGGCCAATAATAGTATAGTGATAGGGGGTATTTTCTAAAAGGAAATGTATTAATTTTACTCGGTTTGGATAAGGATAGCCAATGAATAATACTTCACTTTTATATTTTATATTTTTTAGACTAGGTTTAAATACGTCTATATTAGTTGCTAATGGTAAGTGATATACATTGGTATATCCTAAAGCTGTGTAATATTTAAGTGCTTCGCTATCAATAGTAAATATAAAATCAAAGTTATTTAATAGAAGAAGAGAAGTATCTATATAAAATGGATCCTCAGTTAACCAGACAGCTAATTTAATGTTCCATTTTTTAAAATATTGAATTGCTTTTTGTGGTAGATGATTACCTAATAAGGTGAATACAATATCGGGATGAAAAGTTGTTGTAATGAAATCCAATTGTTGTATTAATTCACTCGGTTGTATCGCTAACCATTCGAAATTTTGATCTATAAGTGTTCCTTGTATGCTTTGATCTAGATATTGATAAATTTTTGAGTAACCAGAAGTAATGTATAAGAGTTTCATATTTCAACCCCTGCTTTAGGTTTAAAATATATTATGAGATAAACGTAACACTTTCTATTTCTTTACAACTAATTTTAGTAATACTTGTAGTAGGAGGAGTAACTGAATTTTCCTCTTCTAATGTGACGATACAAGTATTAGGGTTAAAATTTGTAAAAATAGCAGGTCCAATAATATTCCCAGATTTACCAGTCACAGTAACGACTTCGCCTGGCTGTAAATTTTTAAAAATACTACATACTCCACCTGAACAACCAAATAAATTGCATAAGAACAAATTTATTCCTCCTTTAAACAATATACTATATCATATGAAGTTTTGTAGAACGATGTGTAGACAAGTAACCTTTAGAAGAGAAAAAATTTAAATTAAAGCAATTTATTGAAATAATAGGTCAATAGAATGTTACATCTCAGGGGATACTGATTAGATTTTTCATGAAAAAAGACATTCATTAGAATGTCTTAAATATGGATTAAGCTAGAAAAATATGAATCATTTTAAAGAGTGGTTAAAGTAACACTTTCTATATCTTCACAACTTATGAATGTAGTATTGGTAGATGAAGGGGTTATCACATCTTCTTCTTCCAATACTACTGCACATATATTCGGAAAGAACAGTGAAAAAGTAGCAGGTCCAATAATTTGACCTGATCTAGTAGTAATTGTAACAACTGTTCCCGTTGGCCACGAAGAGAATAGAAAACAAGCTAAACCTGTACAATCTGCCATAATAAATCCTCCTAACTTTAAATTTTAATTGAAGTAATAAAGTCCAAACATTTTATAGTGTATGTGGGAGTAACATGAAGTGCTTGGACTAATAGAAATCACTTTCTGGTTTTATCTCTTTATGATCAATGAGATAACTATTAAATCCTACAATACAAAGGTTTAATAAATACAATATGGTCAGAAGGTTTAATGAAAAAGATATTCTATGATATAGTAATTAGCTATTCCAAGGTCAAAATACTGTGAATAGGAATTATAAAGTGAGGAATTTTTCAGAGTAACAAATGGAAGTTTTAATAATGTAACAAAAATTGAACATAATCTTCATTAAAAAAAAGAACACAAATCAGTGCTCTTAGAAAGTAGACTATAGGGCTTTCGGATTAGTATATACTATCATATGCTCGTTTTTTTTAAGGGTGTAAACAAAATTAAATAAAAATAATACATATGAGGTTTTTAAAAGAGTAATAGCTCAACAGGATGGATTTGCATACATATAAACTAAATAACCATAATTTCATTTGTAAATTTATATAAACAAAAATATTTGAAAACAAACTTTTCGCGTTGCTAAATTGAATATTCCGGTTCTTATAAGTGACAAAGGATACTTTGAGAGAGTATTGAGACAAGGATAAACTGTAAGGAAAAATTATATAAGTGATTAATTAATATAAAACCATCCTATTATTGTATATGTGGACACTGGATGTTTCTATGTAGTTTGTTTCAAGTGACTTATAATCCAATGTCTATTGGCATGTGATGTAATTAAATGTAGCTAGAATACAGTATAATATTGAAAAATATAAAGTTTGTAGTGTTTGAAACAAATTAAAGAAGTAACATAAGGAATTTACGCATAAAGTAATGTTGATGGTAAAATTAACAGAATTTTCATTTTAATAAGATAAAAATGTGATGTTTTTAACGTATAATAATTTTACTACGATGAAAATACGGCCACAAATTAGTTAATTTAAAAATTAAATTTAGATAGGAAGAGGATAATGAAGACCAGAGATAGTTATAAAATTATTGTCGTTGGTGCTGGGACTGCAGGACTATCTTCTACTGCACATTTATTAAGAAATATCCCCCTATTGAAAGAAAGTATAGCGATTATTGATCCGTCAAAAAAACATTATTTTCAGCCACTATGGAGTTTAGTGGGGGGAGGAATTGTTTCAAAGGAAAGTACGATGCGTGATCAAGAAGTGCTTATTCCAAAAGGGGCAACTTGGATTCCTAAAAGGGTTGTTAAGTTGTTTCCGGAAGAAAATAAGCTACTTTTAGATGATGGACTGCTGCTTGAGTATGAAATTCTTATTGTAGCAGCCGGTATACAAATAAATTGGGATGGTATTAAAGGCTTGAAGGAGTCTATTGGGACTAATGGGGTTTGTAGCAATTACTCTTATACATATGTTGATTCTACTTGGAGAGAAATTGAAAAATTTAAAGGAGGAAATGCGGTTTTTACCCACCCTAATACTCCTATTAAATGCGGTGGTGCTCCACAAAAGATTATGTATTTGGCAGAAGAGTATTTTTGTAATAGCGGTGTAAGGAACAAAAGTGAAGTAATGTTTTATACTGCGAACGCTAACATATTTCAGGTTCCACGTTATGCTAATACATTAGAACAAGTACTAGAAAGAAAGCAAATAATAACAAATTATAATAAAAACTTAGTAGAAATTATCGCGGAGAAGAAAGAAGCAATTTTTGAAGATACGCAAACACTGAAAAGAGAAACAGTACCGTATAGTATGATTCATGTTGTTCCACCTATGGGGCCACCTAATTTTCTTAAAGAGAGCGAGATAAGTGATCATCAGGGTTGGATAGATATAAGCCCTTATACTTTGCAACATGTACAGTATAAGAATATTTTCGGACTTGGAGATTGTACCAATTTACCCACCTCTAAAACTGGAGCGGCAATTCGAAAACAAATACCGATCTTAAAACAAAATATTATGGACGTACTAAACGGAAGAGATTTGCAGGCTAAATATGATGGGTATACATCTTGTCCGATTATTACAGGATATAAAAGTCTTATACTTGCTGAATTCAACTACGAACATGAGCCTCAAGAAACGTTTCCGTTCAATCAAGCGAAAGAACGGTATAGTATGTTTTTACTTAAAAGATATATGTTGCCATATATGTATTGGAACTTTATGTTGAAAGGAATCCTATAAGGGAAGAGAGAAAGCGGTTATAAAAATTGAAAAGCATTTTGAATTAACTATTTGGAGGGAATAGCTATGCTTTTAAAATATTTTTATGATGAAAAATTAGCACATGCTTCTTATTTAGTTGGTTGTCAGAAGGAAGGCGTAGCAATTGTGATTGATCCAGGTCGCTATATAGAACAATATATAGACTTTGCTAAGAAAGAGGGGATGGAAGTAATTGCTGCGGCTGAAACTCACATTCATGCAGATTTTCTTTCTGGGTCTAGAGAACTTTCTACTCTTTATCATACCAATTTATATGTATCTGATGAAGGTGATTGTGATTGGAAATATCAATATCTTAACGAAGGTCGATATAATTTGGTTAGAGAGGGGACAGAGTTTAAAGTAGGTCATATAAAATTTAATGTAATTCACACACCAGGGCATACACCTGAAAGCATTTCTTTTTTAGTAACTGATACAAGTCAAAATAACTATACGAATGATAAGCCAATAGGAATATTCACAGGTGATTTTATATTTGTAGGAGATATAGGAAGACCCGATTTACTAGAAACCGCTGTAGGTATGAAAGATACCGCAAAAATAGGAGCAAAACAATTATTTGATTCGATACAAAAAATAAAAACACTCCCTGATTATTTGCAAATATGGCCATCACATGGTGCAGGAAGCGCATGTGGAAAAGCATTAGGAGCAATTCCAACTTCTACTTTAGGTTATGAAAAGATGTTCAATTGGGCATTTCAGTGTAATGAAGAAAGTGATTTTGTATCGACTTTATTGACGGGGCAGCCAGAGCCTCCAAGGTATTTTTCTTTAATGAAGAATTTAAATAAGTATGGTCCTCCAATTCGTAAGAAAAGAGAAGTTACTACTATTAATACAATAGAAAAACTTCAAGAAGCTATGAGAAACGTTCAGCAAATAGTTGATATAAGGGATGTAGAGAGTTTTGCTTCTGGTCACATCGAGAAATCAATTAACATACCGTATAACAATTCCTTCACAACCTGGTGTGGATGGTTACTAGATTATAAAACAGAAACTTTAATCATTCTAGATGAGGAAAAGGTTAGAGTGGAGGAGGTTATTAGAGACTTTGAATCTATTGGGTTAGATAATAGTATTGCTTTTGCACCCTTACAAGTTATAAAAAGACTTGATAGATTTGAAAGTTATAAAGAAAAAACATCAATTGAATTATATCCGCATATAAAAGATGGAAGTGTTAAGGTAATCGACGTGCGTAGTAAAAAAGAGTGGGAGGAAGGACATCTTTATGATGCAATACATATCCCTTTAGGAAATCTATTTAAGCAGCTAGATTGCATACCAAAAGATTGCCCAATCGTTTTACAATGTCGAACCGGATTGCGCTCTGCTATAGCAGCTAGTATTTTACAAAGAGCTGGTATAAAGGAAGTGGTGAATCTAAAGGGAGGATTTCTTGCATGGAAAAAAGAAAGGCTTCCTTATACAACAAGCAATCTCAATGTGTAGGAAAATATTATTACAATAGTAAAGAAGGTCGCCATTCACGGCGACCTTCTTTACTATGCGTTATACCCAAATAATTTTAAATCTTCTCCAGACCCTGAAATAATCCTCTCAAATCGTAATCCTACTTTTTCTAAAAGCTTTCCTGAGGCGATGTTATCTATAGAAGTAATTGCTACAATTCGATTCATGCCGAGCTTTTGTACACCGTATTCGATTATTGCAGAAGCTGACTCGTAGCCATATCCTTTTGAACGGAATGTTTCTAAAAAGGCAAATCCGATATCAACGTCTTCTAATGAATCTCTTTTAATAAGGCCACACATACCAAGTGGAGTGAGATCTTCTTTTCGTTCTACTAAGTAAAGGCCAAATCCGAGTTTGTTATACATATCGATGGGACCGTTTACAATATAATTTTTTGCATCTTCTAAGTTTCTAACTCCTTTGTCACCGATAAACTGAATCCATGCAGGATCGTTTACTAACTCAAGAATAAAAGGAGCGTCTTTTATATCAAACCAACGAAGGTTAAGACGTTCTGTTTTAAGAACTATCAATGATTACACCACCTTTAAAAAGTTATAACAATTAGTATGGATTGTGTAAAACAAAAGTGCAACATATTTTAATGGGGCTTTGTTTGTTCACATAAAGTTCGTTTGTTTTGTATAGAGAGATATTTTATAATTAGGATTGATTGTAAAGAGTGAGGTGCTTATACAATGACTCCTAGGTGACTAGGAGTTTTTACTATATAACTATCATTATTACTAAATATGACACACTACACATTCTACTCAAGGAGGTACATAATGAAGAAATTATATAATGCATCGTTTACGTATTTGATTATCGGTTTATTATCAGGGATTTTCGCTAGGGAGTATGGTAAGTATAAAGGGATTTTAGGATCTACTTTGTTAAATCTTTTGCATACACATACACTTGTACTTGGCTTTTTCTTCTTTTTAATTGCTTTAGGATTAGCAAAAGTATTCGCGTTTCATGAAGTGCAAGGGTTTAATAAGTGGTTTGTTTTACATAACATTGCATTAACATTAATGTTAGGTTCGCTAGCAGCGAGAGGGCTTCTTCAGTTAAATGGAGCTGACTTTAAAGGGTTAACTTATATTGTAGGATTTTCTCATTCGTTGATGGCAGTTACTTTAATTTGGTTTATGTTGTTAATAAAGAAATCGTTTAAAATGTAGTGAAAAAGAACTTGTAGCGTGTGCTGCAGGTTCTTTTTTGTATGTTCAGGTTTAATAATCTTATTTTTCTAATTATTTTGTATAAAGATGGTATACTTGTTTTAAAATTAAAAAGGAGAGTTGATTATGGAAATAACAATTGAACATGTAGTAAATGAATTAAAAGGCATACTTCCTGAAGATCGAGTAGTAATAAATATGACAGTACGAGAGTTACATAGTAAAGATGAATCTTATCATACTAGTAGTTTACCTGATGTAGTTGTTTTTCCAAAAACGACCGAAGAAGTTAGCGCGATAATGAAAATAGCGATTCAGCACGGAACAGCTGTCGTTCCATTTGGAGTAGGGTCCAGTTTAGAGGGACATGTAATTCCTTACGAAAAAGGAATTACAATGGACTTTTCTCTTATGAACAAAATACTTGAAATAAGAGAAAAGGATTTTCTTGTGAGAGTACAGCCAGGGGTGACGCGCTCTCAGCTTAATAAAGAATTGAAAAAGTATGGATTATTTTTTAGTGTAGACCCAGGAGCTGATGCAACGTTAGGAGGAATGGCTGCTACAAACGCGAGCGGAACGACAGCAGTAAAGTATGGTGTAATGCGTGATCAAGTTCGAGATTTAGAAGTCGTTCTTGCGGATGGAGGGGTAATACATACCGGGAATTTAGCGGCGAAGTCATCATCAGGTTATCATTTAAATGGTATTTTCGTAGGATCAGAAGGAACACTTGGATGTTTCACGGAGTTAACTTTAAAAGTATACGGTATACCAGAACATGTTATGGCTGCGAGGGCATCGTTTCCAACTATAAATGATGCAGTAGAAGCTGTAATTAACATATTACAAGCAGGTATTCCAATCGCGAGAATTGAACTCGTTGATGAATTATCTATGAAACAAGTAAATCATTACAATGAAACAAGTTACAGAGAAGAACCGACACTATTTTTAGAGTTTCACGGCAATGAAGCAGGGTTAAAGCAAGATATTGAATTTACAAAAGAAATCGTTCTTGATCATAAATGTAAAGAAATTGCGTTTGAGACGGAAACAGCAGCAAGAAATAAACTGTGGGATGCAAGGCATAACTTAGCGTACTCTTACGTGCATAGTTATCCTGGTAAAAAGCTAATGAGTACAGACGTATGTGTGCCAATTTCGGAATTAGCTGGCGCGATTCAACATGCGAAAGAGGTATTAGATAAAGTAGGGCTTATTGGCGGTATTCTAGGTCATGTTGGAGATGGGAATTTCCATGTACTCTTAATGATTGACACAAATGATAAAGAGGAAGTAAAGAAGGCAGACGAAATAAACGAAAGTATCGTTCTGTATGCTCTTAAACGAGGAGGAACATGTACAGGAGAACATGGCGTTGGAATCGGAAAACGAAAGTATCAAGAAGAAGAACATGGGGCGGCATTATGTGTAATGGAGAAAATAAAGAAAGCTCTTGATCCGCAAAATATTTTGAATCCGAATAAGGTGTTTCAATTAAAAGATAGGGGCTGATCGGGTGAAAGTACTAGAAGCGATAAGTAATATAGCTGGAAAGTATTTTGCATTTTGGGTTATTTGTATTGCAGCTATTGCATATTTCATTCCCGCGCCATTTCTCGGGTTAACTAGTTACATAACGATTTTACTTGGGGTTGTCATGTTTGGGATGGGATTAACATTGAAGGCTGTTGATTTCAAAATCATAGCTACAAAACCATTAGCAGTTATTATCGGTGTATGTGCTCAGTTTATTATTATGCCACTTGTCGCATACGTACTAGCCTACGTTATGAATCTGCCAGCGGAATTAGCAGCTGGGTTAGTGTTGCTCGGTTCAGTACCGGGTGGCACTGCATCAAATGTTATGGTTTATTTAGCAAAAGGGAACTTAGCGTTGTCTATTGCAATGACTTCAGTATCAACGTTACTAGCACCAATTGCTACACCGCTCATTCTACTATTACTTGCAGGGCAATGGATGCCAGTAAATGCTATGTCCATGTTTCTTTCTATCGTACAAGTCATTATTGCGCCTATTATTTTAGGACTAGTAGTGAAAAAGTTTTTCCCTCATATCGTTAATAAAGGAATGACTGTTATTCCTTTAATATCAGTTGTAGCAATTATCATAATTGTTTCTGCAGTTGTTTCAGCAAATGTAAGTAGCGTTACTTCTTCAGGACTTCTTATCTTTATTGCGGTGATGCTCCATAATGCTTTCGGTTTTTTGCTCGGATATATAACTGCGTTCGTACTTGGACTAGACGAAGGGACAAGAAGGGCTATTTCAATAGAAGTAGGAATGCAAAATTCAGGTTTAGGTGTTGCACTGGCGACAGCGCATTTTGGACCGGCGGCTGCACTCCCAAGTGTATTAGCGGCAGTATGGCATAACATTGCAGGGCCAATATTAGCAACCATCTGGTCAAAAAATGCAAAAAATGAAAAGAATACTTTTAGCGATGAAAATGTATTAATAAATATAGAAAAATAGGAATGATAAATAATGCAAAAACGTATTGTACATTTTGAAGGAATGGTTGTATTTTTAGCCGCGATTTATATGTATTCGATCTATGAGTTTAGTTGGATTATATTTTTTGTATTCCTTTTAGCGCCGGATCTATCAATGTTAGCATATGGGATTAATAATCACGTTGGTGCGAAAATATATAATGTATGTCACACATATATCATATCCATATTAATTGTTCTAATAGGTGTCTATTTTAAGATAGATACCGTTATAATGATTGGCTTAATATGGACAGCACATATTGGAATGGATCGAATGTTTGGATATGGATTGAAATATGAGACGGATTTTAAGGATACTCATATTCAGAGGTTATAAGAAAAAGTATTCATATTTACAGCGGGTCTATTAAAATATTGAACAAAATTCAGTGAATGAATTTTGTTCAATTGTTGAGAAATATATATATAGATAGATACAAATAATCGAATTATGTTATTTTTATGATAATTAAAAGAAGGAGAGTGGATTTGATGAATATACAAATCACTGGCAATGAATTAATTAATAAGATGCTGAATGATTGGTATCGAGATATTAGAGCTCAACGTATAAGTGAAGCAAAAAAATTAAAAGAAGAGATCGATAAAAAGCTTTATATTATCGAATCAGATGTAAAGGTTTCATTTCACTATTATCTGTTAGAATTTCGATATAAAGTGCTAATAGATGGTTTAGGTAATTTGAAAAAAGCTTTTGATAAAATAGATGCATTGCCTAAACCGAATGATGAATATTCTAATTATTATTATTATTTATTCAAAGCCATTCATTATACAATTCTTACTAATTATAGTGAAGCTAGCAACTATTTTGAAAAAGCTGAAGGGTTATTAGAGCATATTTCAGATGAAATTGAATATGCAGAGTTTAATTATAGAGTTGCTATATTAAAATACCACTTGCATTACGCATATTCAGCTATTGAATACGCTTCAAAGGCAAGAGATATCTTTGTTAAACAAGCAGGGTATGAAGTGAACATAGCGCTGTGCGAAAATATATTAGGATTATCTTTTTCGGAATTAAAGCAGCATGATAAAGGTGAGGAATATATTGCGTCAGCAATAAACATTTTACAAAAAAATGATGCTGAAATGTTAGTATTAAGAATCAGACATAATTTAGGTTTATTGTATGCGAGTCAAAATCTTTCAGTTTTAGCAATTAGACACTTATCTGAGGTTTCTAAAAAAATGCCTACTCATTATAAAGCAATCTTTTTAGAGGCAAGAGAATATTATAAATTAGGTGAAATAGAAAAAGCGAAGGAATTAATTGAAAGTGGATTGAAGGTTTGTGAGGAATTAAAAAATGATGAATATAGATATCACTTTTTAATTCTAAAGGGATTTTGTCAGCATTTAGAGGTAGAAAAAATAGAAAAAATTATTCTTGAAGGTTTTTCTTACTTTGAAAGAAAAAATTTATCGGAGTATATTCACGAATATACCGAAAGTCTGGCATTAGAGTTTCATAAGGTAGGTAATATAGAAAAAGCAGAAAAGTATTTTTTTATGAGTTATGAAATAAAAAAGAGAATATTTGAAAAAGAAGCATTAAAATAAAGAAAAAACTTGGATTATCTATAATGGGAATAGCAGCTGGAGTTATGGGGTTTTATGGTAGAAGGTCTTTGCAATAAATTAGCTCACAGTGGATATGGTAGAATGTTTATAATTATAAAACCTAATGAAAATCCATATGCTGTCTCTGAAGATACAACGATGCCTGCAAAACAAATCTTCTATTGAACGTGGGTAATTAAACAAGTCACAAATTATAATTTGTGACTTGTTTAAGGTTGGATACTAAATGTGTTGCTTTCAATATTGAAAGCAACTTTTAAGTTTGTGATTAATAGTTAACTTAATAAATTTTGGGTTAAAATAAAAACAAATTTTTAATCAAGTCCCACAAAAAGTACGATAAGGGCGATTCGTCGGTGCAGGCGGAATGCAGTATTCTTCTTGATCTGTAGAATACGCATAAGGGTTTGATAAAGCTTCAAGAAGTTTCTCCATTACGCTATAGTCGTCATTTGTAACAGCTGCTTCTAGTGCTTCTTCTACACGGTGGTTCCTTGGGATGATTGATGGGTTATTATTTTTCATCATTTCGTAGGCGTTTTCTTTCGATTGTTCTTGTCTTTTTAATCGAGATTGCCACAGTTTGTACCAATCTTTATATTCAGGACTTTCAAATAGAGCTGTATTTTCAATAGCATCAAGAGTTAATGAACGGAATGTATTTGTATAATCTGCTTTATATTTCTCCATCATTTTTAAAAGTTGCTCAATAAGTGGTTGATCTTGTTCTTCGGTACTAAATAGTCCTAATTTCTTTTTCATTCCAAGGAACCAATGGTTTTCATACTGTACGCTAAATTTCGAAATTTCGTCTTGGGCGATCTTTAATGCTTCTTCTTCATCTTCGTGCAGAATTGGTATTAAAGATTCTGCTAATCGAGCGAGGTCCCATGCGGCCATATATGGTTGATTTCCATATGCATAACGACCTTGTGTGTCAATAGAGCTAAATACGGTTCCTTGATTGTAATTGTCCATAAATGCACAAGGACCGTAATCAATTGTTTCGCCACTAATCGTTATATTGTCAGTGTTCATTACACCGTGGATAAATCCAACAAGTTGCCATTTTGCGATAAGACTGGCTTGTCTTTTAATGACTTCTTGTAGTAATGCAGTATATCGGTTTTCATGAGCTTCAATTTCTGGGTAATGCCTTTTTATCGTATAGTCAGCTAGTGATTTCAGGTCCTCTATTGAACCACGAGCTGCAGCATATTGAAATGTACCGACGCGTATATGGCTACTAGCTACTCTAGTTAAAATTGCTCCAGGTAACTTTGTTTCACGATATGTTGCTTCACCAGTTGTGACAACTGCTAAACTGCGAGTAGTCGGAATATCAAGTGCATACATTGCCTCACTAATGATATATTCACGTAGCATCGGACCGAGTGCAGCACGGCCATCTCCTCGGCGTGAATAGGGAGTAGGGCCAGAACCTTTCAGTTGAATATCGAAACGCTCACCTGAAGGAGTAATTTGTTCGCCAATTAAAAGAGCACGACCGTCGCCTAACATATTAAAATGTCCGAATTGATGGCCAGCATATGCTTGAGCTAATGGATGAGCTCCTTCTGGGAGTGCATTACCAGCGAAAATAGCAATTTCAGCTTCCTTTTTCAGTTCTTCAGGGGTCAAGCCAAGAGATATCGCTAATGAATGGTTTAGTTTAACTAACTCCGGTGAACTTACGGGAGTAGGGGGGATTTCTGTATAAAATGATTGTGGTAAAGTCGTATAACTATTATCTAAATTCCAACCTGTTTCATTATTTTTAGTCATTGTATCTCCTCCTTTTTGTATTTTAAGTTATGTATTTGTACGTATGTATTCTTTGTAAAGTTAACTAAAAGTATAATATAATATTTCCCCTTGCAATCTATTGTAAGGACTTCATTGCACTATGTCTATTTAACAGCAAATTTAAAACCTCCATTTTAAGAAAATGGAGGTTTTATTATTATTTAATTTTTACAATTATTTTTCCTTTTGCTCTTCCAGACTCTGAATATTCCATTGCTTTTTGCGCATCTTCAAAAGGGAAGACTCGATCGATTACCGGTTTGATTTTTCCGGCTTCAATATAGTTTGCAATAGTACGTAATTGATCCCCGCTTGGCTTCATAAATAAAAATGAATATTGAGCATTATGCTTTTTTTCAAGTGCAGTAAGTTTTTTGCTGGCTAATGAAAATAAGAGAGTTTTAAAGAATCCTGAACCAAATTCTTTACCGAAGCGTGCATTCGGCATACCTGAAACGGAAACAATGTTTCCTCTGCTTTTTATAATATTGAATGATTTTTCAAGCGTTGCACCGCCGATTGTATCAAATACCGCATCATAATTTTTTAGTATATCTTCAAATTTTTCTGTTTTGTAATTAATAATTTCATCTGCGCCAAGAGACGTTACTAAATTTGCACCAGCTTCACTAGCAGTCGTTGTAACAGTAGCACCCATTATTTTTGCTAACTGAATTGCGAAAGTACCAACACCACCGGATCCAGCGTGAATTAAAATCTTTTGTCCTTTTTGTAATTGCATGATGTCATGTAATGCTTGATATGATGTTAAGCCAACAAGTGGAATCGAAGCAGCTTCCTCAAAACTTAAATTTTTCGGCTTTAAAGCTATATCATCTTCATGAATGGCTATATACTCCGCGAAAGTACCAATCATATTTTTTCTTGGACGAGCATATATTGCATCACCAACTTTAAAACGAGTTACTTTTGATCCAACCTTCGTGATGACACCGGCAAAGTCATTACCAAGGATTAGGGGCATTTCATATTTCAGTAACATTTTTACTTTTCCGTCGCGTATTTTAAAATCAATTGGGTTAATACTAGCTGCATGAATTTCTGCGAGCACCTCATACTCTTTTATTTCAGGAGTAGGTACCTCTGCCATACGCATTGGGACTTTTCCATATCTATCAATTATCATTGCTTTCATTTCTTATACCTCCAAGTTTTAATAAAAGTTTTGCAATAGCTTCTCAATATCTAATACAAGATTTTTTAATAAACCTAATTTTGTACGTATATCAATATAATAAAAATTCTTTGTACCTTCTTTTCTCATTAAAATAATGCCAGCTTCTCGTAAAATCTTAAGGTGATGTGATACTGCTGGACGGGAAAGGTGTGTTTGCTTCGTGATTTCTCCTACACGTAATCCTGTTTGACATTCCGTTTCCATTAGCACTAATAAAATAGCTTGACGTGTTTCATCACCAATTGCCAATAATACTTTTTGAGAATCAATAAAATCTTTTTTTATAATATTTAATTGTTCTTGTTTATTCATTTCAATCACTTTGCCTCCTGCTAATTAGTCGAAAGGTTTAAGATAACGAACCATTACTTCGATACGGTAATGCTACATGATTGTTGTATGAGGTGCAATATTGGGAAAGAAAATCGAGACGAATGAATTTTTTATTTTTGAAAATTATAGGGAGATAGAAAAGGGATTGGAAGGACTACATAACACAATAGATGAAGTTTTAAAAACAAAAAATGATGTAACAATAAAATAAGCGGTCGTAACCTTGTATAATCCATAAGGTTACGACCGTTTATAATGTTTTTATTATTTTTGATTTTTACGATAGAACATAGTTCAACGTAAAGTACGTTCTTTTGTTTTACACTTTCATACAGATATAATTCAGGTGGATTATATCTGTATGAAAAGGTAAAAGGGATTTTGGGGCGTAATCTATCTATATGATAATTCAAAATGAAATATAAGTCTATATTTTAATGTTTTTTTTGATTATATTTATGTCACTGAGCTCAGAACAATGATGTGGAGGGTAAATATATGAAATCGAATTATGTACCAGTTTTAATTGTTGGAGGGGGATTATCTGGGTTAGCGTCTGCGTTATTTCTTGCAAAACATAACATTGAGTACTTACTTATTGAAAGGCATCCGTCTACTGCCATTCATCCGAAAGCAGGCGGTCTTACTTTACGTACAATGGAGTTATTTCGAGAATTAGGCTTGGAACAAAGAATTAAATTGGCAGGTAAAGCATTAGAGAACTGCCGAGGAAGAATAGCGGTTCATACAATAGCTGAGGCGAATAAAGAAGAATTGGAACAAATGAGAGCGACGCAATACAGAAACGATGAAGAGTTACTTCAAAAAATAGAAAAGATTAGTCCATCAAAACAAACTGCATGTTATCAAATTATTTTAGAAGAGATGATGTTACAAGAAGCAAAAACGCTAGGCGGGCAACTATCTTTTTATCATGAATTAGTTTCATTTGAACAAAATGAAAACGGGGCAAAAGCAAAGATTCGAAATCGTGAAACAGAAAAAGAAAGTGTCATACATTGTGACTATGTAATTGCAGCGGATGGAGCGAAAAGTAAAATACGTGAGCAGTTAGGGATTAAAACTGAGGGGCGTGGAACCATTGGTGGCTATTATATGAATATTTATTTTGAAGCTGATTTAAGAGAGTTTATACAAGGAGACGCATTCGGTTTTTCGATGGTACTTCATCCGGAGGTTCTTGGTGCACTTATCCCAGTTGATAACGTAAAAAAATGGATTTATCATGTAGCCTACGATCCATTAAAAGGAGAGGGGCTAGAGGACTTCACTATAGAACGTTGTAAACAAATTATTCAAATAGCAATTGGAAGTACAAATGTTGAATCAAAAATATTAAGTGTTTTACCGTGGGAAGCGGCCGAAAGTACAGCGGTGAAATTTCAAGGAAATCGAACCTTTTTAGTTGGAGATTCAGCACATATTATGCCGCCAACAGGAGGATTTGGTTCAAATACAGGAATACAAGATGCGCATAACTTAGCTTGGAAATTAGCGGCTGTTATAAAAGGGAAGGCAAAACCAAAATTGTTAGAAACATATCATGAAGAGAGACACTCTGTTGCAAAATTAACGACAGCTTATGCAAGTAGTTTACTGTTTCGTGCTGCGAATAGAGAGGAAGGCAGTTTGAATAATATGGATGTTTTAGCTGTTACAGTTGGATATCAGTATTGTTCAGAGGCAATTATAGATAATTCAGTCACTCCACATAGAATGGATAGCATAGAGTTGAACGGGAGACCTGGAACACGAGCACCGCATTTATGGGGAACGTATGAAGGAAAGAAAGTTTCTACATTAGACTTATTCGGTAACAGTTTTGTATTACTTACAGGAGTAGAAAATAGTTCTTGGGCTGAGGCAGCACATGCTGTTTCAGCTAAATTAGGAATAAATATAAAAGGGTATCGTGTTGGCTTAAGTGGAGACTTTGTTGTTCCAGAAGATATTTTTAGCAAATTATATGGTATAGAGAATGGAGGTGCTGTATTAATTAGACCAGATGGCTTTATCGGATGGCGTTCGGAAAAAACGGTAGTAAATCCAGATATAGTATTGGAAGAGGTAATGAGAAATTTATTATGTGATTTTTAAGTAACTACAGAAATATTGTTTTATGTGCTTCACTGTACTGAAAAAAATATTCACAAATTTCAATAGGTTTGGTATGATTAAATTCGACAAGTTAATAGAGGCCGGAGATATTTGAGAAAAGCCATAAATTTATTTAGGGATACAGGAGTGTATTCTAAATAATTTATGGCTTTTTTTATTGAATGAATCGTACAAAATAGAGAGTTACATATGAAAAGGAGGACTATAGGAATTAAATAGGATAATACTAGTTATCTATATTAATAATATAGATAAAGTATATTTGTAAGATTGGAATTTTAATATAGGTCTATAAAAATAATGAAAGTGTGTCTTCTATTTCGTGTAAATCTCATTAGCTTGTTGAAATTTGCAACGTAGGAAGGGTTAGAAGGATGAGAAAGATTATTAGCGTTTTAGTTATTTTCTTTATGACGGGAAGTATCTTTGTTGGGGGAGCTGTTCATGCGAAAGCAGAAGGGAAGCATGAATGGAATACGAATAAGTTTTTAAATATTGCACATCGCGGAGCAAGTGGACATGCACCTGAGCATACTTTTGCTTCTTATGATTTAGTGAAAAAAATGAAAGCGGATTATTTAGAGTTAGATATTCAATTAACAAAGGATGGCCAATTAATTGCAATGCATGATACAGCAGTTGATCGCACTACAAATGGAACAGGCGAAGTACGTGATAAAACGTTAAGCGAAATAAAGAGTTTAGATGCAGGAACGTGGTTTAATAAAGCGTATCCAGAAAAGGCTAAGCAAGAGTATGTTGGGCAAAAAGTTCCGACTCTTGAAGAAATCTTCCAAAAGTATGGAAGAAGCATGAAGTATTACATTGAAACAAAATCACCAGATGTGTATCCAGGAATGGAAGAGAAATTGTTAGCATTGTTAAATAAATATAATTTAGTAGGTCAAAACATGTCATCTAGCCGTGTTATGATTCAATCATTTAGTAAAGATAGTTTGAAAAAGATTCATAGTATGAATGAAAATATTCCGTTAGTTCAATTGCTTTGGTATTATCCAAATGAAAACAATGAAATTGTTGAATGGTCTGGCATTACACATGAACCGAAAAGTGTAACGAATGATGATTTTCAAGAAATTAAAAAGTATGCAGCTGGTATTGGACCAAACTTACGTAATGATAACGGAGAACTAATTATTGATGAATCATATATGAAAATAGCTAGGAAAAATGGACTGTTAATTCATCCTTATACAATTAATGAGAAACCAGATATGAGACTGTTAATCAAATGGGGTGCTACAGGAATGTTTACAAATTATCCGGATCGATTACATAGTGTATTGAAGGGGAAATAAGTGAAAAAGGGTATACCAGTGTTTTAGGTACACCCTTTTTAATTTAACTCCCCGATAAACAGAATCTCTTTTTCGTAGCATTCATCTTCATCATAAATAATTTCTTGAAAGCGAAGCGTTTCGAAGGAATGACAAACTGGAATTTCTAATTTCTCCCAAAAATCAATTTCATTTGAAAGAAGAATCCATTTTTGAAATTCACTATTTCTATTAAAAAAATTATGAAAGTAGTCCTCATTTTTAAATATAATGATTTGCGAACCCCACAAATTATTTATAGAAATTAAAACAACAACTCGATATGTATGTGTATCGCTCGGTTTCATATTTATTAAATGATTTGCTTGATTTAATAAGGTTTGAATACATAATCGCTTTACTTTTCTAGGTGTTTTACGAGAGTCGATAAAAGTTTGCGAAACTGGCAATAGCATATTCCAATATTCATCGTTATAGAAAATAGAAGGGAACGTTTTTGTATGTTCCTCAATTCGCTTTATTAAAGTGTTTGTTTTTCGTTTCATACCACGTATTTTCTTTTCACGCATTGTGAGTCATCTCCATAAATTTTTGTAATGCAGCAGAGTGATATATATCTTTTCTAGTAATAAAAGTAGTAGGAACTTTTTTGAAGCTATTTGGTAAAGGGTTGAATGATATGTCATGTTTATGATCATTTAAAATAGACTTCATCATAATTGCTATGCCCATACCTGATTTTACACATGCGAGTATCGCCTCAATTGTTCCGAACTCTAATACTCGCTTAGGTGAAATTCCTTCTTCTTGAAGCCAATCTTCTAATAAATTTCTATAATAGCACCCGCGACTAAATGCAAGTAAATTCATGTCTCCGATGTCTTTAAAGGAAGATAAAGGATTTTTGCTAATGAGAACTAATTCTTCTTCACGAAATATATTTGTATGAAGTTCAGTATGCTGAGTAGAGCCAGCTATAAACGCTCCGTCCAGTTTTCGTTCTAATACAAGCCTAATCAATTGTTCCGTCGTATTTGATTCTAAAATCAATTCGACTTTTGGGTATTTCTCATAATAGGCTGTTAATATAGATGGAAGTCTTACAGCGGTTGTAGATTCTGTACATCCAATTTTTAAAGTGCCTCTTGGTTCGATCCCATTACTTTGAACTGCTTTAACAGATTGATCTATTAAGTGGATAATTTGTTTGGCGTATGTTAATAAAATCTCACCGTTAGAAGTTAAAGTTACACCTTTTCCGTTTCGGTAAAATAAAGGCACACCTAATTCGTTTTCTAGTTGTTTCATACGCATTGTTACGCCAGACTGTACATAGTTTAAATTTTTCGCTGCGTGAGATATGTTTTTTTCTTTCGCAACTTCGTAAAATACAGTTAAATCTTTTATATCCAAGTATCATCCCTCCATAAAAGGTATCATTTTTTTTGATGGATTACATAATAAATCTTTATTTTATATGATATCAGAACTTTCATACAATGAAAGGGGGATGGAGGGATTATTGTGTTAATGGAAGAAAGGGTGAATAGTACTTATAAGTGGGTTATGTTAATTTTTGCGACAGTTGCTCAAACAACAGCGACACTTATAACGTATGGTGTTGGAGCGTTTGCATTATTTTGGAAAGAAGAATATGCACTTACGAATACGGAGAGTGGATTGCTAGTAAGTGTTGTAAATATAGGACCGCTATTTTGTATGCTTTTTGTCGGGCGGCTACTTGATCAATACAATGAAAAGTTGTTAATTTCGATAAGCTCATTTTTACTAGGAGGTTCATTTTTACTGACTAATATGGTCAATGAATTTAATGGGTTACTCTTTGTACTTTTATTAGTAGGAACGTTTTATAGTGTTTCGCAGCCAGGAGGAAGTAAGGTGATAATAAAGTGGTTCCCAAAAGAAAATCGCGGGTTAGCAATGGGGATTAGACAAGCTGGTATACCGATTGGTGGCACGTTAGCGGGAGTTTTGATCCCGTTTCTTACAATAAAATATAATATGGCTTATGCGGTAAATAGTATTGCATGCATTTGTATAATTGGAGGGTTTTTATTTTTTATATTTTATAAGGAACCATATATTCAAGAGAAAGTTAAACAAGAACGTATTAAACTTTCTTTTTGGATGCAGTTAAAAGAAGTGATGTGTAAAAAAGAGTTGTATGCAATTTATATAACTGGCATTTGTATGATTTCATTGCAAATGGTGTTAGTTGCACACTTTATAAAATTTTTAGTATTGGAACAATCAATCACGCCAATTTTAGCTGGAAAAGTATTTTCCGTTATGTTCTTTTCTGGAATGGTTGGTAGGGTTATATTAGCAGCTACTAGTGATTTGTTTTATAAGGGAAATCGGCGCACCCCTTTATTTATAACTGTTTGTATTTCTATTCTCTTCATTCTAATATTAGTAATGAGCATACATACAATAACGAATGTATTGTATGGTGTAAGTGCATTGTTAGGGTTCTTTTCGATTGGATGGTTTAGTCTTTTTATAACTGAAGTTGCAGAATCAGCAAGTGAAGAATCGGTAGGGATGACAGTGAGTTTTGCACTTACATTAAATCAAATTTCCATTATTGTTGCACCTGCTTTATTTGGTTATATTGTAGATAAGAAGGGATATACGTATGCGTGGTTATGCATAGTTGTATTACTAACTATTTCAGCGGTTAGCTTATATAGGAATTATAGAAAATAAAGGAATGTTAGCAATGTAAATTTTTTGTGAAGAAAGTCTAAAGAAATGTTGAATGAGCGACATTTCTTTTTTTATTTGTTGTATAATCAAAATGTAAATGAGATTCGTTTTCAATTTCGTTCATTACCTCTTTTGAAATTACCTGTAATTTTAGCCATAATTAGCTGTTTTTCTTTATCGTTATTTGCATGATTTATTTTATTTAAAAATTTTTCAGCATCATTTCCTTTTAATATCATAATTTGTTTTCCGTAATATTCAATTAATACCATGTTGTTTTTTGTTATCCGATAATGAAACATCTTATCATCTAAACGGTTGCGTTTATCGGTGTTTTTCATATTACATCTCCATTCTTTTTAGTATGTAACAAATGTTACAAAAGAATTTGAAATTATAGTGTAATGCATCCGATTGTATGTTGGAAATTTTGCTAGAAAGAAATACAATAGAGAGTAGTCAAAATTGAAAATGAGAAAAAGGAATCTAGTTTTAACATAGTGAATATTAAATAATATTATAATATACTTGATAATTAAAAGATATAAAATAGAATGGATGTACGTTAAGTGAAACTAGATAAAAGAGGGTTCCTAGTATGTTAAAGAAATGGTTAATCGTTTTCTTTATTTTTGCTGTTTTTTGTGGAAGTGTTGTTACACTAATACATGCAAATAAAGGAAAAAAATATGATGTAAAGGCATTTTTAAATGTAAATAGTAAGCAAAAAGATGTTAAGCAGGAAGTTGATGCGAATGCGAAAAAGCGTTATGAAATTGCAGCTGGAAAACTAGATCAGTACTTAAAAGATAAAGGATTTAATGGGAGTGTTCTTGTAGCAAGTAAAGATCATGTCATTTTACGAAAAGGGTACGGTTATGCGAATGTGAAAGATCAAGTATTAACAACTCCAAGAACGAAATATCGCATTGGGTCTATTACGAAAACAGTTGTTGCAATATCTATTATGCAACTAAAAGAAAAAGGGAAGTTGAACATTGAAGACAATGTAAATAAATATATCCCATCGTTTCCGGCAGATAAAAACATTACGTTACGAAATTTGTTAACACATACGTCTGGATTACCAGAACAGGGACAAGGTAGTGTTGACGCAGCATCACGGTTAAAATTAGTAACGTGGATTGGGGCACAAACGTTACAATTTCCAGCAGGGACAGGATGGAAATATACAGATTATAATTATATGGTGCTTGCATATATTGTAGAAAAAATATCGAATAAACCACTTGCTGAATATGTGAAAGAAAATATTTTGACTCCTGTTGAAATGCATGAATCTGGAATGGGCGCAACACTTCCAGAGGATATTTTCTTAGCAGAAGGGTATACGAAAAAAGATAATAAGTTAATAGCCACGCCTCGCTTAAAAATGAACTGGCTGTATGGTTGTGGTGAAATGTATACGACTGTTGAAGATATGAAAAAGTTAGATGAAGCTATTATGGATGGTAAACTACTTTCTAAACAAAGTGTATCAGATATGTTTTCTGCATCACCTGCAAGAAAATATGGATTTAGTTTCTATATTTACCCAGATTATTATCATAACCACGGTGTATTAGCTGGCTGGAACACTTTTAATAATTTTAACTGGGATAAACGAACGTTTGTCATATTATTTTCTAACGTCCAAAATGGTATGAATGATGCATTTAATCAAGAATTTAGGAAAATGGCGAATGATTTAATAGAAGGAAAATAATTATAAAAAATCGGTATTGATATGTAATTATCAATACCGATTTTTTTATTTTGTAAAGTTTTACTTACTGCCCACAAATAGCGGGATAAATAGGTAAGAAAGGTGATTGGCATTTGAATAAACCAAAATAGGTAGTTAAATGCTAAGTAATGTAAAGAATAATTGGTAATTTTTACATTGATAAAAAAGCTTGAGCTTCACACTATGTGAAGCTTTACATTATTGGAGACAAGAACAGGAGGTTGAAAAAATGAAAAAAGTAATAAAGTTTTGTTTAATAGCTACATTATCTACAACGATTATTAGTGGATGCTCTTTTGAGGGTAACAATGAAAATGTTAAAGGGAAAGAAGGAGAAAAAGTAGAGGTACAGAAAAATGCTGGGAAATATACGATGCCAGATGAAAAAGATAAACATGAAGGTACATGGCTGCAATGGCCACATGAATACACATATGGTGAAGAGTATAAGCAGGAAGTTGAACCTATTTGGGTTAAGATGGCAAGTGCTTTAACTGAGGGAGAGAAAGTCCACATTGTTGCATATGACCAGGAAGAAAAGAAGAGAATCAATAAGCTTTTAACAGATGAAGGGTTAAATATGGAGAAGATTGATTTCTTTATCGCGCCTACTGATGATGTATGGGCAAGAGATAGTGGACCGATTTTTGTTTATGACAATAATAAAAATTTAAAAATATTAGACCCGGCATTTAATGGATGGGGAAAGAAAACGCCTTACAAAAATGATGCTCGAATACGAGAGAATGTCAGTAAACAATCAGGAATTGAAAGAATTGATTGGGGGAAATTTGTCCTTGAAGGTGGTGCAATTGAGTTAGACAGCAATGGAACTGCTTTATTAACTCGAAGTGCAGTAACGAATAAAAATAGAAATCCTAATTTATCAGAAAAGGAAATTGAAAAATATATAAGTGACCTTGGGGTATCAAACTTTATTTGGTTAGACGGAGTACCTAATTTAGATATTACGGACTTTCATATTGATGGATTTGCTAAATTCCATAATAACTCTACCATTGTAACGATGAAAGAAGATGACCTAGCCGAATGGGGTTTATCTAATAAAGATATGAATACATTGTTAGATGCCAAAAATGCTTCAGGACAGAAATATAAGTATGAATACTTGCCGCTTAGTAAAGAAAAAGTTGCTTTAGAAAATGGAAAAACTCTCGATTATAAGGGATCGTATATCAATTATTATATTGGGAATACAGTTGTATTAGTGCCTAATTATAATGATCCGAATGATAAAATCGCAAACGATACGATTCAGAAGTTATACCCGGATCGTAAAGTAGTTGGCATTGATGTGAGAGAGCTTTATAAAAATGGTGGCATGATTCATTGTGTGACACAACAACAACCAATTGCATTGAAGTAATTAATTGTAATTTCGTTGTGCTGCTATATAGACAAAATAGGTGAAATCTTATCTTTACCTATTTTGTCGTTCCTTATTATTTGTAAAAATAAAAATTAAATATAATGATAATTGAATTGTAGTGTATGTTCGCTTTTCGTTTTATATGGTAAAGGAGAAAAATGTTTGTGTTAAAGAATTTTAAAATAGTGTTTTCGTATTTCCCTATCGTTTTACAGTACATTTTAAATGTAGCTTTAATTTGCTTAGGGGTTGTTCTAAGTGTATTTCTTATGAAAGAAGTCATTCAGTTTATACAAGAACTGAAATTGGATGGTAATGAATCTAGTTATCATTTAATTGATAGTATCGTCGTATTCTTTTTGTACTTTGAATTCATCGTAATGATTATAAAGTATTTTCAAATGAATTTTCATTTTCCATTACGATATTTTATATATATAGGTATAACAGCTATTGTGCGTCTCATCATTATAGATCACGATAGTCCGTTAGATTTATTGTTATATGCCTGTGCAATCTTTGTATTAATTAGTGCGTTGTTCATTGCGAATTCTAAAATGATGCGTCGGGATTTAGAATAGTGAACATTTGTTGTTGAATTAAATAAGATATTTTATCTTTTTGCAAAAAAGGAGTAACGGTATTGAAAGAAATAATCTTAACCAGCCTCATAATGATAGGGTTTATGATTCTATTATTTAATTGTATACTTTCGTGATTTAAAAGAATAAAAGGTTAATAGAGAAAGAGGTTTTTGTAAATATGGTTCATTACAATAATCAAAATAGTTTACATTTATAAGTTTTGCATTCATAGGTATTGAAGCAATAGGGGTTGAAATTGAAGATCCCTTTGGTCAGGATCCAAATGATCTTCCGCTAGAAGGAATTTGTATAGGAGTAGAAGCGCATTTAGTGAATTTATATAATCAAAACGATCTATTAGAAGTAATGGGTTTGAATCGTGATAAAAAAATCATTTAATCATTTATTGTTGTTTTAAAATAGGTTATTTAAAAAACTTGTCAAGAGTCAATTTAAGGCTTAACGTCAGCTTTATATTTTTTATATAAATATATAATATTTCTCCATGCTATAATCCATTCATGAAATATACGCGGTTCATGAGTTGTAATGAAAAGAGAAATGAATTGAGGAATAGTTGGCTTTGTGAAATCAGTTATGTAACTACTATTAAAAAGCGAGGTAAATAATATGGAACAAAAACATAATGGGATTATTTTTACTGCAATACCAGACGAATCGAATGAATATTATCAACCATTTTATGAAGACTTGATTTACTTTAATGAATGTTTAAATGAAAAGAAATCAATGGCAGATCAACTTATATCTTTATCTGTTGAAGAACAAGACTTTCATACGAGCTGTTTTGAGTATGATGATATTTGGCTAAGAGATGTTGCACCGGTTGCCACAAATCATCTAGTTAAATTTAAATATCGACCAAATTATTTGCCAGATGATCAAGGGCGATATTTAGATCAACAATTTAATAAATGGTTGAAAAAGAATGACTTTGAATATGTAAAATCTCCATTAATATTAGATGGTGGTAATCTTATTTGGAATAAAAAAGATACTGTAATATTAACAGAACGCATATTTGATGATAACGATGATTGGACAGAAGAGGAAATTATTGAGCAGTTAGAATGGGATTTAGATGTGAGCCGAGTTATTATTATTCCTGCTGAAGAAGGGGATGTACTAGCACACGCAGACGGAATGGTTAAATTTATTGATGAACATACAATGTTTATTAGTGATTTTTTAGGGGATCATGAATTTAGATATAGTGTTCAAGAGATTATTCAAGAACAAATGCCAGAAGCTGCATTTATAGTTGTTCCTTCATCGTATACAGAGAAAGGACAATATGATCAAGAGATAGCATCGGCAAAAGGATTGTATATAAATATGTTAGAATCATGTGATGCTCTGTATGTTCCTAAGTTTGGACTAGCTAAAGACGAGGAAGTTTTACGATATATTCAACAGTATACGGAGAAACAAGTTATTCAAATTCATGTAGGAGAAATATCAACAATGGGAGGCGCGATGAATTGTTTAACGTGGTATTGTCCAAGTCATTTGTTACCTTCGAAAATAAGAAGATTGAAAAATCAGAATGAAGATTTTTCAATGAAGAAGATTTTTGATTGGTTTTAATAAATAAGTAATGAAAAGAAAATGTATTCAAGGAGTATTGATATGTATACCATCGCTGAGTTTTCTCGGATTTGTAAAATGAGTACGCGGATGTTAAGACATTATGACAAAGAGGAGATATTAAAACCGGCATATGTGAATCCGGTTAATGGGTATAGGTATTATGAACAAGGACAGCTGGAAGTAGCGTTGAAAATCAAAAAGCTAAGGGAGTATAAATTTCCTCTTCCAAAAATTAAAATTGTTTTGCAGTCATCGGATCAAGATTCGTTTGTTCAACATATACAATCACAAATTATCGAGTTGTCTCAGGAAGTGAAGCAAAATTTACAGGTTATTTCAGAAATGAATGAAATGGTAAAGGTGAATAGTAGTCTAAATACTGCTCGTCATAGAAATTACGATATATTAATGGGAATGAGGAATGAAGTAACGATAATTATTCAAAGAGTAAAAATAGATATGGATGATATGGATGATTATTTTTATGACTTATATGAAGAGGTACAAAAAAATAATTTTCAAATAGTCGGTTCACCATCTGCAGTCTTTTATGATGAAGAATATATTCCAAGTAACAGTGATATTGAATTAAGAATCCCGGTTATGCAGGGGAATGATGAAGACGTAGCACAAGAGTATGAAATGAAAAAACTAAGTCCACATCAAATCGTTACTACTATGCATTATGGAAGTTACGACTATATTGGTTACGCTTATATAGCGTTAGAAGAATGGGTTGAAAAAAATGGGTGTGTAATAGTTAATTCGCCATATGAGGTTTATATAAAGGGGCCTGAATGTGATTGTTTAGCAGAAGAGTATGTGACACAAATTTGTTTTTTAGTTACGAAAATAGAATGAGAATAAGGATTGACATTAATATTATGTCAATCCTTATTCTATGTACGAAAGCAATTTATCATAATAAAAAGGCGAAATAAAGAGTCACCTTATAAAGTTGCTACAAGTAAATGAAGATATTCCTGTTGACCTTAACACGATGTCAAAGTATAGACTGTACGTACATTCATATAAGGGGTGAACACGTATGAGAAATATAGAAAATAGTTTGTTTTATATGCCTGCGGAATGGGAGAAACATGAAGGTACATGGCTGCAATGGCCTCATGATAAAGCTCATAGAGGTGAAGGTTACAGAGCTAAGCTAGATGATATTTGGGTAACGATGGCAAAGGAGCTTCATTACGGAGAAATTGTGCATATTGTTGTATATGATGAGGAAGAAAAAGTACATGTCCAATCGAAGTTAATGGAAGCGAAAGTGGATATGGATAAAATTGATTTCTTAGTTCAAGAGACGGATGATGTGTGGATAAGAGATAATGGACCGATCTTTGTAAAAGATAAGGAAGGCAATCTCTGCTTAACACACTGGGTTTTTAATGGTTGGGGAGATAAATATCCGTATGAAAATGATGCTGTTATTCCGGCAAAAATAAGTGAGATGTATAGTATTCCAAAAGTTAAATCTAGTGTCTGTCTAGAAGGTGGAGGAATAGAGATAAACGGAAATGGAACCTTAATGGCGGCAAAAACTTCTATTATAAATGAAAATCGAAACCCTACACTAAGTCAGGAAGAGATTGAAATGGAGTTAACGAAGTATTTGGGGGTAACGAATTTTATATGGATAACTGGTATTCGTGGTGAGGATAATTATGATGAAGATACGGATTACCATATTGATGGCGCAGCACGTTTTGTAAATGAAAATACAATTCTTTATGAATATGATCCTTTCGGGGAGAGTGAATCCTACCTTTTGGAGGCGTACGAAAAGCATTATCAAGAATTGAGACAAGCAAGAAATATAGATGGAAAACCATTTCAGCTTATACCAGTACCGGTGACAAGAAAAGCTGTAAAAGAAGCAGATTGTAAGGGCTCATATTTAAACTTTTATATTGGAAATGAGGTTGTATTGGTTCCTATATATGGCGATGAGCATGACAAGTTAGCGCTTCAAATTATTGAAGGGCAGTTTCCGGGAAGAAGAATTGTCGGCATTTATGTAAATGAGCTGTTTGCGTATGGTGGCATGATTCACTGTGTGACGCAGCAACATTTAGCATAAAGTAACCGAAATGAAAAAAGCATGCAGAGTATATACTCTGCATGCTTTTTATAATGCTGAAAACTCCTCAACAAGTTGAGTGAATTGTTTCAATGCACTTTCAATCGGTTCTGGCGTAGTTAAATCAACACCAGCTTTTTTCAATAAGTTTAGTGGATAGTCAGAACTTCCGCCTTTAAGGAATTCAATATAATGTTTTTGAGCATTTGGATCGCCGCTTAATAGTTTATCAGCGATTTGAATGGCAGATGCGAATCCAGTTGCATATTTGTATACGTAAAACGGGCGATAGAAATGAGGGATTCTAGCCCATCCGTATTTTACTTCTTCATCAAATACAAGTGAATCACCGTTATATTCTTTAAATAGCTTTTCATAAATTTCACTGAAGACTTGGGCATTTAATGGTTTACCTTGCTCAGCCATTTCATGTGTGATTTTTTCAAATTCTGCAAACATGATTTGTGTAAAGAAAGTACCTTTAAATTTCTCAATAAAATGGTTAACTAAATGGTTACGCACGTTCGTTTCTTTTGCTTCTTTTAATAAATAGTGAATTAATAACACTTCATTTACTGTAGAAGCGACTTCTGCCACAAAGATAGAATAATGTGCAGAAATTCTTGGTTGGTATCCATGTGAATAGTGCGTATGCATACCGTGCCCGCATTCATGAGTAAGAGTGAACAGGCTATTTAAATCATCGTGATGATTTAAAAGAATGAAAGGATGAACACCGTATACACCAAAGTTATAAGCACCAGAACGTTTTCCTGGTGTTTCTCTTACGTCTATATATCGTTTATCTTTAAAACTTTTTAATGTCTCAATATATTCTTCTCCTAAAGGAGCTAGTGATGCAATCATAATGTCAAATGCTTCACTATATGGGATGTCTTGTTTTGCACCTTCTACTAAATCGATGCCTAAGTCGTATTGTCTTAGTTTATCTACGTTTAATTTTTCTTTTCGAATTTCATTGTATGTATGTAATGTTTGAATGTTTTTTTTCGTTGTATCAATAAGGTTTTCATATACTTCTTTCGGAACCATATCGCCAAATAATGATTTCTCTAGCGCTGATGGATAGTTTCTTAGCTTCGAAACAGTAACATTATTTTTAATAGCAGCGGATAAAGTAGATGCGATGGAATTCTTTAACTGAACATATGGTTTGTAATATGCTTTATAAGCTTCTTTACGCTTTTCACGATTCGTATCTTCTATTAACTTTGCATACATTCCGCGTGTTAAGTTCACTTTTTCTCCATCGTCAGTCGTCACTTCACCAAATAATATATCTGCATTGTTTAACATACCAAATGTGTGCTGTGGAGAAGAAAGAGCTTCACCCATCTGTGATAAAATTGCTTCTTGGTCCTTATTCAATACGTGTTTTTTATAACGATATAATTCAAATAAGTCTTCTTTATAATATTGTAAGCCTTCTGTTTCTTCTATGTAAGAATGTAATGTGCTTTCGTCTATGCTAAGTAAGAAGGGGGAAAAGAAAGATTTAGCTGCACTTACTTTCACGTGTAATTGTGATACTTTATCGACAAGAGATTGCGCGTCAGTATCGCGTGTATCAAGGTCAGATTGTAATCGTGCATAAGCGAACATTAAAGATATTATGCTAGAAATTTCTTCACTCTTCGTTAAATAAGCTAATAAACTATTGCCATCGTGAATATTGCCATTAAACTCGTGTAATTCCTTCGTTAATACTTCAATTTTATGAAAATCACTTTCCCAATCTTCAATTGTATGGTAAATGTCTGTTAAATCCCATTTTTCTATATCAGCTACTTGTAATCGATCTTTAAGTTCTGTCATAATCATTTCCTTTCTAAACATGTAGTTATAT
Source organism: Bacillus cereus G9842 (assembly GCF_000021305.1). GTDB lineage: Bacteria > Bacillota > Bacilli > Bacillales > Bacillaceae_G > Bacillus_A > Bacillus_A thuringiensis_S. The sequence goes on along the minus strand of NC_011772.1, from coordinate 3,368,232 downwards.
TTCTATATAACTATGAAATACAACAAATTGCAAAAAATCCCTGCTGAAAATTGAAAAGCCTTGCTAAAATAACAAGGCTTACATACTTATAGTGTAATTCCAAATTTTGAATGTAAAAGGTTTGTAAATTGCATGTCTGTAACGGTTTCTTTCGTTTTTTTACCATTTTTCGCTACTGTAAGGCTATCTTTCGTTAAAGAGGCATGCCCATCTTCAGTTAGTTTTACAATAAGAGGTAGTTTATTAAAGGGTGACCCTTCATGTTCAACGATAATTTTTTGTGCTGTATTTGCTTTTTCTTCATCCACTTCTTCTATATAAAATGCATAGCCTAACGTCCAATCATCAGCAGAAGATTGATCCAAGAACTCATTGTTTTTCCGCATCTCTAAAATGTAGTTTCCCTTTTCGGTCATTTCTTTACGAATACGATAATCTCCTGTAACAGAGTGAATGACTTCACCTGAGAAAGGGACAGGGGCAAGAGGTAAGTATGATCCGAATCCTACTTCAATTAAATAAAGTTCATTATGATGTGTTAAAACGGTTGCAATATGGCCAGAATCAACAGCCCATATGGAGTTTGTAGCGTTATAAACTGTTCCTGAAACGAGATGAACATCGAATCCAGAATCTTTCAAGAAGTAATACATAGTAGGATTGAGTTCATAACAAAGACCGCCACGGTTATTTACTAAAATTTTCTCTTTCAAATTTTCTTTTGATATTTCTTTAAAATTCTTTTCGAGAATATTTAAGTTTTCAAAAGGAACAGTTTGTGCCATTGCGTACATAATGTTAGATAAATCTTCAAATGAAACTGTGTCTTTTTCTTCTATATATAATCGTACGAAAAATTGTTTTTGAAAGTCTGTCATAGAAATCCCTCCGTTATGTTTTTATAGGTAAATTGTAAACAATCTTGAATAGGATGTGAAATTAAAACTACGTTGAATATTTGAAGTGAGATTAAAAATAATGTGGGAGAGTGAGAGATTGCTACTTTACTAACGGTGGAACGAATATTATAATAATTCTGATAAACTATGCAAACGCTTTCTTAGAAGGGGATGGTGTACAGATGTTTAAAAGAGTAACAATAGTCGGATTGTCAGTTGTTATGTTTTTACCTAGTATATATGAGGGGAGTAAAGCATATGCAGATACAGTTAACAATGGAACGTTAATGCAGTATTTTGAGTGGTATGCTCCGAATGATGGGGATCATTGGAATCGTTTGCGTACTGATGCTGAAAATTTAGCGCAAAAAGGAATTACATCTGTTTGGATACCACCTGCATATAAAGGAACTACGCAAAATGACGTAGGATATGGAGCATATGATTTATATGATTTGGGGGAATTCAATCAAAAGGGAACAGTGCGGACGAAATATGGGACGAAAGCACAATTGAAGTCTGCAATTGACGCTTTACATAAGAAAAACATCGATGTATACGGTGATGTAGTTATGAATCATAAAGGTGGGGCTGATTATACAGAAACTGTCACAGCAGTTGAGGTAGACCCAAGCAATCGAAATGTTGAAGTATCAGGTGATTATGAAATTAGTGCTTGGACAGGATTTAACTTTCCAGGGCGTGGAGATTCTTATTCTAATTTCAAATGGAAATGGTATCATTTTGACGGAACAGATTGGGATGAAGGAAAGAAATTAAACCGAATTTATAAATTTAGGGGCATAGGTAAAGCGTGGGACTGGGAAGTGTCTAGCGAGAATGGGAATTATGATTATTTGATGTACGCGGATCTTGATTTTGATCATCCAGATGTTGCGAATGAAATGAAAAAATGGGGAACGTGGTATGCGAAGGAATTAAATTTAGATGGCTTTCGTTTAGATGCTGTTAAACATATTGATCATGAATATTTGCGCGATTGGGTAAATCATGTTAGACAGCAAACGGGGAAAGAAATGTTTACAGTAGCTGAATATTGGCAAAATGATATCCAGACTTTAAATAATTATTTAGCGAAGGTCAATTATAATCAATCTGTGTTCGATGCACCACTGCATTATAATTTTCAGTATGCTTCAACAGGAAATGGGAATTATGATATGAGAAATATTTTAAAAGGAACGGTAGTTGCGAATCATCCTACACTTGCGGTTACTCTAGTTGAAAATCATGATTCACAGCCTGGTCAGTCATTGGAATCTGTAGTGAGCCCTTGGTTCAAACCGTTGGCATATGCATTTATTTTAACGCGTGCAGAGGGATATCCTTCTGTTTTCTATGGTGATTACTATGGTACAAAAGGAAATAGTAACTATGAAATTCCAGCGTTAAAGGACAAAATTGATCCGATTTTGACGGCACGAAAAAACTTTGCATATGGTACGCAGCGTGATTATTTTGATCATCCAGATGTAATTGGCTGGACAAGAGAAGGTGATAGTGTACATGCTAATTCTGGTTTAGCAACGTTAATCTCTGATGGACCAGGAGGGTCAAAGTGGATGGATGTTGGGAAGAATAACGCAGGGGAAGTATGGTACGATATTACGGGTAATCAAACAAATACTGTAACAATTAATAAGGACGGGTGGGGGCAGTTCCAAGTAAGTGGAGGATCAGTTTCCATATATGTTCAGCAGTAATTTTGTGATGAAAAAGGAGAGGTAGACTGAAATATAAGTTTTCCTCTCCTTTTTATATGGTGCATATTTATTTTTCCTGAATCTTTATTGTAATAAAAGAACTAGTCGACCTTTATAACAACAAGAGATGCATTGGAATAAATAATGTCACCCGTGGCTTCTCTTATTCGTAATCGAAGAACATCTCCTTGGTTTAAAGGTAATAGATCAGTTCTGGCGGATGTGGCTCTTACCCCAGAAGCACCACCAACTCGTGTTTCAATTGCGAATTGAATGGAATCGTTTATTGTAAGATTTAATATGCTAGACGAAATAGCTTGTATTACAAATACGATTGAAAAGGATACAGAGTATACACCAGTGGTATCAATTGTAATGGAGTTGTCTACTGGATTTAGAGTAGTTCCACTAACAGGTCCTGGAATGGTAAAGTTGACATTTGTATTAACTACTGCTGAAAAACCGATTCCTACTTCAGAAGTTATTGTTCCAAATACGGGAAGAATCCCTAAACCAGTTGCGCCAGTGGGACCAGTTATTCCAATTCCGGTAGGGCCTGTAACCCCAGTGGGACCAGTTATTCCGATACCGGCAGGACCTGTAACCCCAGTGGGGCCAGTTATTCCGATTCCGGTAGGACCTGTAACCCCGGTGGGACCAGTTATTCCGATTCCAGTAAAACCTGTCGCACCGGTAGGGCCTGTGATTCCAGTAGGTCCAGTAGGGAAAGTAAATGGTGGAATTGATGGTAGTGTGGGACCGATTAAATTTGGTTCCAGAGCAGGTCCATGTAAAGTATTATATTCTTCATTCATATAGTAAACCTCCTATCATTGCTTGTCATAATTATTAAATGTATTAGAGGAAGTAAATGACATTCGCAATAGCGGAGCCGCTTCTATAATTTTTCCTCAGCAAATATAGGTCTAGTTTAAGTGATATTGAAGCGTACAGTTACGTACTACTTAAGTATGACACCTTTACTTCTCACGTAACATATAGTATGATGATTTCAATAAATTAGATTTCAATGACTATAATATAAATTAATGAGAGGTGCTTTTTGTGAGTGCGGTAGGTACTAAATAGGAAAAATTTAATGAAATAAGTCAGATAAGAACAGGGGATTTTTATGTATACCATACCCCTAACTTTGTCATGGATTTATTTCGATACCTATGAAGATACCTACAATACTTTATAAAGCGTGTAATAAGGGACTGCCATCTATTTTTTATGGCTTATTTCCTCATATGTTATTACACATGCCTTGTAAATGTAAAAGCTGCGGTATCCCCGCAGCTTTTTTGTATATATTTTTAATGTATAAAAATGGTAATTGAATAATGTAGAACTCATTGGAATCTAATGAGTAGGTATCTTCATTTATGATAAAAATCAATCATAGTGAGGAGAAACAAAATGAATACGATGACTTTTGAAAAGTTACAATATAACGAATTAAAGGATATAGTGAAATCTTATTGTGTAAGTGGATTAGGTAAGGAATTATTAAACAAATTAGAGCCGAGTACGAGTCTAAAAGTAGTGAGAAATCGCTTGAATGAAACGACAGAAGCACGAGCTATATTAGATGCAGAGGGGCATGTTCCTTTCTTCGGCATTTCTAATATTGCTAGTACAATTCAAAAATTAGAAAAAGGGATGATTTTAGATCCAGAAGAATTAGTAAGTGTTTCAGACTTTTTACGTGGATGTAGAAAGATTAAAAAGTTTATGTTAGATAAAGAATTTTTTGCACCAGTATTAGCTTCTTATGCAAATTCAATGACTGAATATAAAAGTATTGAAGAGGAAATTAACTTTTCAATTAAAGGAAATAGTATTGATGTAGCTGCAAGTAAAGAGTTAAAGCGAATTCGAAATAATATTGATTCTGTAGATGGGAAAATAAAAGAACGTTTAATGAAATTTTTAAATAGTATTGCAAATAAGAAATTCATTCAGGAATTCTTTATTAGTAAAAAGGATGACCGTTATACGATTCCAATTAAATCTTCCTATAAAAATCAAGTTGCTGGAAGTATTATTGAAGCCTCGGCAAAAGGCTCTACTGTATTTATAGAACCGCATACGGTTACGAAATTGAATGCAGAATTAGCAGGTTTGAAAGCAGAAGAAGCGGTTGAAGAGTATCAGATTTTAGCGACGTTATCAGGAATGGTGTTAGAAAACATTTATAGTATAAAGATTAACATGGAGCTAATTAGTCAGTATGATATGGTATTTGCGAAGGCAAAGTTTAGTAAATCGATTGATGGAATAGAGCCGAAGTTAAATGATCATGGCTACATTCATTTAGTGAATTGTAAGCATCCGCTTTTAACAGGGCAAGTTGTACCGTTACATTTTAAAATTGGTCAAGAGTATCGTAGTTTAATTATTACAGGGCCGAATGCGGGCGGAAAGACAATTGTGTTAAAAACGATTGGATTGTTAACATTAGCTACAATGTCAGGCCTTCATATTGCAGGAGATAGAGGTACAGAAATCGCTATTTTCGAAAATGTATTCGTAGATATTGGTGATAATCAAAGTATTGAAAATGCATTAAGTACATTTTCGTCTCATATGAAAAATCTTTCTGAGATTATGAGGATGTCAAATAATAATACGTTGCTATTATTTGATGAAATTGGGAGCGGTACAGAACCGAATGAAGGTGCAGCACTTGCAATTTCTATTTTAGAAGAATTGTACCTTGCGGGATGTATTACCGTTGCGAGTACGCATTACGGAGAAATTAAACGATTCTCAGAAATGCACGATGACTTTATGAATGCAGCGATGCAATTTAATAGTGAAACGTTAGAGCCGCTTTATAAATTAGTTATCGGAAAATCAGGGGAAAGTAATGCACTTTGGATTGCGAATAAAATGAGCGTAAAAGAACATGTACTGAAAAGAGCGAAAGAGTACATGGGAAATAAAGAGTACGCTTTAGAAAAAGTGAATGAAAGTAAAATTAGAAAACCGAAATTTGTACAAGAAAAAAGAGAATCTCATTATGAGTACAAAATCGGCGATCGTGTGAATTTATTGGATTATGATGATTTTGGTGTGCGCCCATACGGGCATGTAGAGAATCTCCTTAGACAAGAGATGGGAGTCTGTGCTTAACCCATTTACCACCTTGCTTACCTAGAAGGGGAAACCCGGAGGGGACCAGAGCATGCAAGGAAAGCCCTAAGTTACCAAAATGACCTAGGTACGACTGAGGGGCAAGGTAAAAATGTTATGAATAAGGATGAAGGCTAAACTGCTTGAACCATAGTCCAAAGTGGAGTATCGTCGCCCGAAGTGCAGGGTCATTGAAACGCTTCGCAGTCTAAGAATGGAAATATTGCCGAAGTTTCCATTGAACATACGTGTTACGTATGGCAGACCAAAGACTGACTAACTTGAATAACAAGTAACGGACGAAAGTGGCATCCGACATCATAATTAGTCTAGTCTCTATATGTACTAAATGGGGATTACCTAACTTGGAGCGCCTTGTAAGGAGGCTATTGAGGATGATACCAAGTGTGAAAAGCAAGGTATGTGGCTCATGAAAATCCAATATGGTAACGGAGTTCTCGTAGTAGTCAGAGCGAGGGAAAGCCTCGTACAAGGCGAAGGAGAACAGTCTTTTCGACTAATATTAAATTGGGAAGGGGCGTGAGGCTCTTGCGAAGCCCAAAAATCGTATTAGAAAATCTAGCATCTCACAGTAAGAAAGCAGGGTACAAATACAAGAAATTATATCGAAATCTGTACAATCCATTATTTTTCCTTGAAGCCTACCAAAACATATACGCTAGCGAAGGAAATATGACTGCTGGAACAGATGGAAAAACCATTGACGGAATGTCTGAAAGAAGAATCTCGGAATTAATTGATAAATTAAGAGATTATTCGTATCAGCCAAAACCAGTAAGAAGAGTTTATATTCCAAAGAAAAATGGAAAAAAGCGTCCGTTAGGCATACCTTCCGTAGAAGATAAGTTAGTCCAAGAAGTCATAAAAAACCTACTAGAATCTATCTATGAACCGACTTTTAGTAAGTTATCTCATGGTTTCCGCCCTGAAAAGAGCTGCCATACAGCTTTATTTCAGGTGAAAAGCACGTTTACTGGGAGTAGATGGTTTATTGAGGGCGATATTGAAGGTTTTTTTGACAATATTAATCATCATATCCTTATCCATACTCTAAGGAAGAGGATAGATGATGAACAATTTATTGCGCTTATATGGAAGTTTCTTAGAGCCGGTTACTTAGAAGACTGGAAGTTCCATAAGACGTTTAGTGGTACACCGCAAGGTGGTATACTTAGCCCTTTATTAGCGAATATTTATTTAAATGAATTAGATAATTTTATGAATCAGTATAAGTCAACTTTTGATGTAGGAAAGATTAGAAGGACAAATCCAACCTACTCTAAAATCCAACATCAGATAAATAAGGCTAAGAAGAAACTAAGGGAAGCTAAAGAAAAAGATGAAGTACGAGAAAAAGAGCTGACTAATAAAATACGTGAGTTATTAGCTGAAAGAGAACACACGCCCCAAGGATATCCAATGGATGAGAATTATAAACGAATTCAATATGTGAGATACGCCGATGATTTTTTAATTGGAGTTATTGGGAGTAAGGAAGATGCGAATAGAGCAAAGAAAGACATCGCTAATTTCTTGAAATCTAAACTTAAGCTAACGTTATCCGAGGAGAAAACACTTATAACAAACACAAGAAATAAAGCTAGATTTTTAGGCTACGACGTTAAAGTTGGACGAGATTTCCATTCCAAACGACGAAGTGATGGAATAAAAACAAGAGCATTCTCACTAAAGTGTGAACTATATATGCCTACTGATCTTGTTTATAGTCGCCTATTTAAAAAAGGGGTAATAAAAATCAACCAAAAGACAGGTCAATGGAAACCAATTCACCGTCCAGAGTTAATTAAATTAGTGCCTCTTGAGATTTTAAGGAACTATAACGCTCAAATACGTGGAACCTATCAATATTATCAACTGGCAGTGAATGTGTGCCATTTAAACAGTTATAAGTATCTCCTGGAGTACTCTATGTATAAAACCTTAGCAAATAAGTACCGTACTACCTTAGGAAAAGCTAAACAAAAATTTATGGTGAATGGAATATTCCAAGTCAGTTATAAGATAAAGTCCGGCAAGAAAACGGAAGTGCTTTATGATAAGGGATTTCGTAGGAATAAAGCTCCTATAACTAAAAAGGATATAGAAAAACTTCCTTCGGAAGTATCCTACCAATCCCGAACATCGCTTATTCAAAGGTTGATGGCTAATCAATGTGAATGGTGTAAGGCTGAAGAAGGCTCAATGGAAGTTCATCATGTTCGAAAGTTAAAGAACCTTAAAGGGAAAAAGAAATGGGAAAGACAGATGATAGCAAGGAACCGTAAAACAATGATACTTTGTCGAAAGTGTCATCGTGACCTGCATAACGGGAAGCTAGACTGAAGAGACGGAGAGCCGTATACCTTGAGAGGGGTACGTACGGTTCGGGGGGGAGTTCTCGGAAACCTAAGACCGAGAGGTCTTAAGGCGCTGGGTTCTTACCCTACATCATCTATAAGGAAAAAGATAATTTTTATAACGTTGTTGTATATTATAACGGTGAATTCGTTGAAGTAAATGTAAAACGTATTACTTTAGAAGTAGCAGCGAAGGAGTTATATCCAGAAGGATACGATTTAAATACACTATTTGTTGATTATAAAGAAAGAAAAATGCAACACGATATTGAGCGCGGATCGAAAAAAGCACTGCGTAAAATTCAAAAAGAAATAAGAAAGAATAGAGGATAAGTTAAAATGGTAACGATTAGACAAGAACAAAAAAATGATTATAGAAAAACAGAAGAAGTCGTAAAAGAAGCATTTTTACTTGAAGAATTTAGTGATAAAACAGAACATGAACTTGTAAAACGTATTAGAGAATGTGACGCGTTTGTTCCGGAGTTATCAATTGTTGCGGTAGATGAAGATATAGTTGGTCACATTATGTTATCGAAAATTACAATAGAACAAGATGGAACTTCTGTAGAATCGTTAGCACTTGCGCCAGTTTCAGTTGCTAGGGGCCATCAGAAGAAAGGAATTGGCGGAAAACTGATCACGGCTGCTTTAGAAAAAGCGAAAGAACTTGGATACGGATCAGTTGTAGTATTAGGACCTCCAGAGTACTACCCGAAATTTGGTTTTAAGAAAGCAAGTGAGTGGAATGTAAAAGCACCGTTTGAAGTGCCTGAAGAAGTGTTTATGGCGATGGAGCTAAGAGAGAACGCTCTCCAAGGTGTAGAAGGAGTTGTTCAGTATTCGAGTGCTTTTGCTGAGTAGGAGTAACGGTTAAGAAATGTAATCATAAAAGATGCTATCTTTTTGTATGGATATACAGAAAGATAGCTTTTTTTATTAAGCGGATCTACTGACGTATATTTTGCTCAATGAATAATTGAGGTGGTAAAATTGAGATAGAAACGTAAAGGGAGAGAATAGAATGAATAAGCGAGAAACAGATAGCAATGAGAATGCAGTTACGTTATATGTTACAAGACACGGTAAAACAATATTAAATACGAATCATCGCGCGCAAGGTTGGGCTGATTCTCCATTAGTAGAAAAAGGTGTTGAAGTTGCCACAAATTTAGGAACAGGATTAAAAGATATTCATTTTATGAATGCGTATAGTAGTGATAGTGGCCGAGCGATTGAAACTGCTAATTTAGTATTAAAATATAGTGAGCAATCAAAATTAAAACTTGAGCAAAGAAAAGATTTGCGAGAATTAAATTTCGGTATTTTTGAAGGTGAAAAACTTGAGAATATGTGGGATGTGGTTGGAAAAGCTGCAGGCGTTCCATCACCAGAAGAACTTATGAAGTTTTCTATTCAAGAAGTGATTAATCTTATTAGAGTAGCAGATCCTACAAAACAGGCGGAAGATTGGGAATTATTTTCTACTCGTATAAAAGCTGAGATAGATAAAATTAGTGAAGAAGCTGCTGAAAATGGTGGCGGTAACGTTTTAGTTGTCGTTCATGGGCTTTTGATTACTACCTTAATAGAAATGTTAGACAGTAGCAAAACAAAACTTGGGGTGGAAAATGCTAGTGTGACGAAGATTGTATACCAAGATGGAACATATACAGTCGAGTCGGTTGGAGATATGAGTTATGTTGCAAAAGGGAAAGAAAGTGTGGAAATATAATTAAATCTCCAAGAGATATAAGAAAAGGAAGGTAGAGAAATCTAGCTTCCTTTTCTTATTGGAACGATTATGGAATTAATAAAATCTTCCCTGTACTTTTTCTGCTCTCTAATAATTTATGTGCAAGAGCACCATCTTGTAAGGAGAATGTAGTAGGGCACTCAATGTTTAATTTGCCAGTTGCGATCCAATCGAATAATTGAGTAGATCGTTTTTTACGTTCTTCATAAGTGGTAAGAACGTTCCAAAGGTCTCCGCCAGTTAAAGTTTTTGAAGTATCCATAAGCATACGTGGATCAACTGGCGCAGGATTACCACCAGCCATTCCGTAAAATACGACAGTACCGCCAATTTTAGTAGCGTTAAAACTGTCCTCTAATGTAGAACCTACTGATTCATATACAACATTTACTCCAGTTCCATTAGTCATTTCAAGTACTTTCGTATGCCATTCTTCGTTATATAAAAATACGTGATCGGCACCAGCTAATGTAGCTATCTTTGCTTTCTCTTTTGATGACGTTAAACCAATTACTTTTCCGCCATATAGTTTAATCATTTGAACAAGAAGTTGACCGACGCCACCAGCTGCAGCGTGTACTAAAGCTATATCACTTTGTTTTAGTTGATAGCTATCTTGCGTTAAATAATGTGCAGTTAATCCTTGTAATAAGACAGAAGCGGCTGTTTCAAAAGAAATAGAATCTGGTAGTGGGATTACTTTTTCAGATGGAACGGCAACTAGTTCTGCATTTGCAAATGGGACGTCCGCAAATGCAATACGGTCTCCTAGGTTGATAGTAGTAACGTCAGCTCCTACTTTTTCAACAATTCCAGCTCCTTCATAACCTAATACATAAGGCGGATTGCCAGCAAGATGATAATCGCCGCGGCGTCTATAAATATCAGCGAAGTTTAATCCGATTGCTTTCGTGCGGACTAGAATTTCATTTGGATTTATGATTGGATCATGTATTTCTTTATATTGTAGTACATCTGGATTTCCAAACTGTTCGAAACAAAGTGCTTTCATATGGAATCCCTCCATTTGTATTGTTTGTCGATGCTCTTTATCATACAATACAAATATCAATAGGCAAAGAGGATTATTTTGATGAAATCAATCGGAAATATCGATTGAAAAGAGGGATGATAAATGGAGATAAAACAATTAATTACATTTAAAGTAGCAGCAGACACTTTGAATTTTACACAAACTGCAAAGAAATTAAATTTTGCCCAATCAAGCGTAACGGCACAAATTAAAACGTTAGAAGCTGAGCTTGGTACACCGTTATTTGAAAGATTAGGAAAACGCCTTTTCTTAACTGAAGCAGGAAGAAAGTTTCAACTATATGCGGACAAGATAATCGCACTTAGTAAAGAAGCAAAGACGGCCGTGAAAGATGATGAGGAAATAGCAGGTACGTTAATAATTGGTGCACAAGAAAGTCAATGTACATACAGACTGCCTTCTATATTAAAGAGGTTTAAAGCACAATTTCCTCAAATAAAACTTATATTTAAACCAGCACATTCCAATAAAGATGCAAAGGAACAATTGATGGAGGGGAAAGTAGATCTTGCATTTATTTTGGACGAATGTAAAACAGAAGATGTTTTACATGTGGAACCACTTATGAAAGAAGAATTAAAAGTAGTAGCTGCTCCTACGCATCGTTTACTTGAACAACCTTCAGTTTCTATAAAAGATTTAGAGAGTGAAACACTTCTACTAACAGAATTAGGCTGCTCGTATCGGACTTTATTTGAAGAACTATTTCGTATAGAAGATGTGTATCCAGCAAATAAAATTGAGTTCGTTAGTGTCGAGGCAATTAAACAATGTGTTATTGCAGATTTAGGTATAGCTGTTCTACCAGCGATAGTAGTAGAAAAAGATATAAGAGAAGGGACAATAAAAGAGTTACATTTAGAAAATGCAATTTCATCGATTTATACACAAATTGCTTGGCATAAAGATAAATGGATGACAGCACCACTGCAGCAATTTATTGATGTAACAAGGGAGTTTTTTACAACGGATTAAGTGGAGAAATATTTATTTTATATAAAAGAAAAAATGGCAATTTTGTATAAAGAACCGATGCTTGAATATAACAAGTATCGGTTCTTTTATGTTTTAAATATAGAATGCTATAAAATGTGTATTTCTCAACTTTTTTCTTACAAGGATAAGTAAAATTCTTCGTATATTCCAATAATCATCAGGGAATTTAAAACGTTTATTCGTTTCTGTAAGATGCCTCTAGGAAGAGTGAAAGGAGGGCTTACATAGCAGTATAGCTTGTCTTTAGTATACGTACTTATTGTGAGGGGGAATTTAAAATGTTTAAAAAGTTAATGAAAGTATGTGTGTTAAGTGCGGCAAGTATAGGTGTATTATTTAGTTTTCAAGGAAGTACATTTGCAGCTACTGATTTAAGTAGTTATTATGACGGGAAAAATCCAGCAACAACGAAAGTATACGGGGGAAGTACAACATGTGATGCAGATGGATTTAATGCAAAGTCTACAGCAGTTTATGAAGGTAGTAAAAAAGTGGGGACAGTGTATTTACGTTACAGTAATAAATGTCATGAAGCATGGGCTAAGTTTGTGTTAGATCAACCAGCACCAGCTGTTTCGGGAGGAGTGTACGCGTACGCTGTTGTAAATAAATACAAAAATGATGTATTCCAAAAATCAGTTACTTCTAATCAGGGGAACGGCACAATAAAAACAGGTCAAACGAGCACTTATACAGGAATGGTATTTGATTTAACTGCTGATTTCGGATACACAGCAGATGCTGAAGCAGTTACGTTTAATAACGGTTACGGGAAAACAGCACGTTACTAATAAAGGAGTGAAATTATATGAAACTTTTAAAAAAGACGAGTGCATGTTTATTGCTATCTTTACTCGTTGTAACTAGTATGTTTAGCACGATTAATAGCGATAAAGCATATGCAGAAGATCATTCATATGATGGGAAAAGTCCTTATTATAATAGTTGTGATCAATCCGCAGTAACGAAAGAGAAGAAATGGATAGATTCAAATTCTTATGTAGAATTAAAATTTAGCACGACGTGTAAGACGGCTTGGGCGAAAGTTACTGTAACTCGTCCAGCAGTTTATAATAACGAAGCTGATGCAAGGGTTGTTAGAAAAACAGATGGAAAGGCATATACTTGCGGAAGTGCTGGAGGAAATGGTGTTGTAAATAAAGGACAAACATCATGCTATACGCCAATGGTATATGACTTGGATCCAAGAAAAGCGCAAGCACAGGGGAAACATGCCATTCCGAATAGCGATGCTTATAATTATGCGGAGACTATTTGGTATTGATGAGGATATGGAGATTGTAAGGTAGAGTATTTTAAGAGCATGTTTAGATTGGATTTCAAAACATGCTCGATTTGTATTCATTCTAATTTTTTCGGTAATCATAAACCATTGAATTAACTAAGGTCAGTATCAGGAGGAGTATATCCAAGGTACCTAGCCATCGATACAATTTGTCCTTTATGATGAAACTCATGAGTCTCCGTATGAGTTAAAAGCCATAGCGGAGTTGTGCTCCAAGGTTCTTTTTGCCACTTTACTTCATTTGCTATATTTTCGAGCCAACGGTCATTGTATTCATCTAAAAAACGTTGTACAGTCTCATCTACTAACTTAAATCTAGCACGGACTTTTTCCACATCTGCATGCTCAATTTCGTAATCGCTAGCAAATGAAAAATCTGCTCTTTTTTGCTTGAATGCGAATGATCCAAGCCAGTATCGGTAGCAATCGGCTACATGAATATGCGTCTTTATAATGCTACCGCTCCCGAAATTAGGAACAGTGCTATGTAATTTTTCTAGTGGGATTTCTTCCAAAAACGAAAATAGAGTTTCTCTTGTAGAGCTAATAAGATCATATTGTTGTTTTAAAACATGTAACATGTAATTGACACTCCTCTATTATTTACTAAACTAACTGTGTAGTAAGTAATTCTATATTTATTAGGGGTGAACCTTTTAATTATTTTTACTAAGCATATTAGATGTTTTTCTTAATCGTTTCTGATAGATTAAACAAGGTGAAACGTTAATAAGTTGAACATTCTTAGTTCATAATAAATTGTACATCAAGAAGGGGAACGATAAAATGAATAGACTAGTGGGTTTAAAACAATTTGAAATAACGCGCGGGGCGTTACTTAAATTTATGGAAACGTTAGATGATAAAACTGCGGATACGCAGCCAGAGGGTTTTAACAATACAATTCGTTGGCATATCGGTCATGTGTTAACGGCAGCAGAGGTTTTCATGTTTGGAAAAGAATTCAAACAATTACCAACTGAATATCCAGGTATGTTTGGGTATGGATCACGACCATCTAAATGGAAAACAGAAGGACCATCGTTAGAAGTATTAACGGATCAATTAAAAGAACAAGCAAAACGTATTAACGAAATTCCAGCAGAAGCATTTGAAAATAAACTGCCAGAGCCATTCCTAGGATTGGAAACAGTAGGGGAGCTTTACGGTATGATGCTTTATCATGAAGCTGATCATATTGGGCAAATGAAAGCGATGGAACGTATTATTAAAGCTCTTTAGTCTTAATTGCATATAACAAGCAATACAGTTGTAATGTTAAATAATATATACAAAAAAGGTAGATAAATTATTATCTACCTTTTTTGTATAACTTCTTGAAGGATTAGGGATTATCATCGTGGTGCTGATGAAGAAGGATTAGAGAATTTTATAATTTTTTAGGTTGTGATTATTAATTGTAGTATTCCTAAATATGGAATATAAGTATAATGATAGAGAAGAACTAGAAATAGGGGTGAATACTATGATTACATTAGAGCAAAAGTTAGAGCAATATAAACATACATATGTACAGTTAAAGGGAGAACTAAAATGGAAAACGAGTGATTCTCGAACAGGAATGATGATTGCTGCTATGTATGCAGGTAGTGATAAATTGTTTAATCTCGAACGTTTTTTAGAAATTAGTAGTTATATTAAGAATCAGGTAGGGATGTTTTCATACTTAAAGTCTTATCATCGTTTTGTAGTGGCCGCAACATTAGATATTCACTTTACAGATTACAAGAAAGCTTTTCGGACGTTTTTAGATTTATATGAACAATTGGTCACTAGTGGCTTTAGCCGGAGTATATTTACTTATCTCGCAGCAGCTGTGCTTTTAACAGAAGAAAATGAACAGCATGGCGCGCACATTCAGCGTTCGATGCAAGTATATAAACGCATGAAAAAGGATCACCTCTTTCTTACAAGTACAAATGATTATCCGCTCGCGGTTTTATTAGCAGGACAATCAGAGAATGTAGAAACACTTATGGATCGTGTAGAACGTCTGTATCAGAAACTAGCGAAAGCTGGTTTGCGTAAAGGGAATGATCTTCAGTTTTTAAGTCATATTCTTTCACTAAAGAAGGATGTCCGTGAAGAAATGTTAGTTGCAACATGTACAAACATATGGAATTTGTTAAAACAAGAAAAGGTAAAAGTGAAACAGATGCATTATCCAGCAATCGGGCTACTAGCGTTACTTGAAGATGGAGAAAAAGAGATTTATGCTATTAAAGCGTTGATTGAAAAACTGCAGGGGGAGAAATTATTCCGTTGGCATGCAGATGCGAATATTCTTATTGCTATTCAACTGTTCGTAAGTCAGAAAGGTGAGGAAAGTAAAGCTACCAACACAGGTTTACAAACTATGATAGAAGTCCTCATACAAGCACAACAAGCAGCTATGATGGCAACGATTGCCGCTTCATCTGCAGCAACATCTTCTGCTAGTAGTAGCTCATAATATGTAACTACTTTAATAAGGAAGGTAAAAAAGCCCATCACTTTCTAATGAGTGATGGGCTAACTATTTTTACATAATCAGCATTATTTTTTCGACTCTTTCAAATGTTTGAGTTGTGTAACAATCATAATGCTAATAACAACGAGTAAAAACCATGAACTAATTTTGCTTAAGTGAACGAGATTCCACGCTTCCCGTTGATTTGGATATTGCCATGCTCCGAAAAATGTTGCGATGTTCTCTGCAATCCAAATAAAGAACCCAATAAGGAAAAAGGAGAGAACGAGTGGCATTTTATATGTAACGCCTCGTAATGAAAATTCTACAAATGTCCGAAAGAAAACGATGAATAAAAGTACAGTTAATACCCATCTAAAGTCATATAGAAAATGATGTGTGAAAAAATTAAAGTAAATCATAGCGCCTAGCGGTATAGCAAAAATAGCCCTCGGCCAATGGTACATTTGTAAATGTAATCTTCTCCACGCTTGGCATATGTAACTGGCAACACTTGCATACATAAAGCCACTGTAAAGTGGAACTCCAAAAACTTTTGAATATGCCTCTTCTGGATAACTCCATGAACCGAAATGTACTTTATATATTTCTAGTAAAAGCCCGATAAGGTGAAAAACAGTAATTACTTTTAGTTCATCTTTCGTCTCAAGTCCAGTCTTATACATAATCCACTGCATAAGAAGACATACGATGAGTATGAAATCATAGCGGTATAACCCTGGGATGGAAATGATTTTTGATAGGGCTAGTGTTAAGAAAATAACGACTGGGAATAAACAGGATAATGCTTGCTCGTAAGTGAAATGTAATAGTTGTTTTATATAGAACATTGTATCTCCTTTTTGTTAGAAAAATCAAAATAATGACTAAGTATACTACAATTTAAAAAATAAACCAGCAGTCTATTTTGCATGTATTTGTAAGTTTTAGAAAGGAATTGTAATAAGTATTTTAATATTTAACAAATTAAAAAAATAGTTTGCTATTTTAAAAAAGTGAGGATATAATTTCTAAATAAAAATGATAATTATTATCAATAAATAGTATAAAATAAAAATAATTATAAAAAACAACTGAATATAAAGGATGAAATGAAACATGTTACATAAGTCTGCTGTATATGCTGGCAATAAGCACATGAAACATATTAAGTTCATATGTTTCATGTGCTTATCAATTTTATGTTTAATCGGATCTATATTTTTAGCTATTGCATTCGGTGCAAAGGATATCCATTTGCAAACCGTATGGACAGCGGTTTTTGATTATAATCCGAAATTAACGCAGCACCAAATTATATATGAATTAAGGCTCCCAAGGGTAATTGGAGCAGCAGTTGTAGGAGCAGCTTTTGCGGTCGCTGGGGCTGTTATGCAAGGAGTAACACGAAATCCTTTAGCTGATGCAGGTGTGCTTGGCATAAATGCAGGTGCGATGTTTGTAGTAGCACTTAGTTTTGCCTTTTTTCCGCATATGCCATATTCCTATTTAATGATTGTCTCTTTTATTGGAGCGGTTTTAAGTACAGTACTCATTTTTATTATCGGATCGGCCACATCAGGCGGATTAACACCAATGAGGTTAACGATTGCTGGAGCGGTTATGGCAGCGCTTTTACATTCATTAAGTTCAGGTGTTGCGATTTATTATGATTTAAGCCAAGATTTAGCGTTTTGGTATGCTGGTGGTGTTGCAGGGGTTAAGTGGGAACACTTGAAATTTTTAGTCCCTATTATTCTTATAACGATTATTTTTGCGACAATGCTAGGGAGATCTATTTCACTCATATCAATGGGAGATGATGTTGCTACAAATTTAGGAGTGAAAACGAACCGAACGAGAATACTAGGGATGATTATAGTAGTCATTCTTGCAGGTGTATCTGTTTCAGCTGTTGGTTCTATCGGATTTGTAGGACTCGTTATTCCGCATATTGCTAGAAAATTAGTTGGTGTTAATTATCGACTCATTATTCCTATGTCAGCATTATTAGGTGCTATGTTATTAGTTTTAGCTGACCTAGGAGCAAGAGCAGTAAACCCTCCTAAAGAACTTGCGATAGGAATTATGGTAGCTCTTGTTGGAGTTCCGTTCTTCCTCTATATAGCACGTAAAGTTGGGAGGGAGCTATAAGTGAAGGGTCTTATTAACACAGATAAAAAAAGAGCCATTACTGTAACTACAATATTCGGTTGTATTGGTATCGCTGTCATTTTACTTAGCTTAAATACAGGGACACTTAGTATTGCACCGCTCAAAGTAATTCAAACGCTTTTCGGTTATGGTGATTTTGAAAGTGCAACCGTGCTATACGATTATCGTATGCCAAGAATTATAATCACAATGTTAGCTGGTATTGGCCTTGGGATTTCCGGTGCGATTTTACAAGGATTATCACGTAACGCACTTGCAGACCCTGGTATTTTAGGATTGCATTCAGGTGCATCTTTCGGGCTAATTATATTTGTTACTTTCTTTCATTCTATTAATGAGAATGCATCGATTTTAATACCGTTATTTACATTTGGTGGGGGAATACTAGCTGCATTTTTAATTATTATACTTGCGAGTGATCGATCAAAAGGTTTACTTCCTATTAGACTTATTCTCGTTGGTATTGCTGTTTCAGCTGGATTTAGTGCGATTTCGTTATTTTTCTCTCTCAAGTTAAATGATGAGACATATACATTCGCTTCCAGATGGTTAGTTGGTAACGTGTGGGGAAGGGATTGGATTCATGTCCTTGCATTATTACCTTGGATTTTCATACTAACCCCGTATGCATGGCTAAAATCTAAAACGTTAAATGCATTGTCACTAGGTGATAGTGTGGCAGCAGGACTTGGTGTTTCTGTTCAAAAAGAACGGTTACTACTTTTAGCTACAGCGGTTGGATTATCTTGCGCGAGTGTATCGATGGCAGGAGGAATTGGTTTTATCGGTTTAGTTGCTCCGCATATTGCAAGAAAGTTAGTAGGTACTACGTATCAACATTTTCTTCCTTTAGCTGGCATTATCGGAATGATTATTTTAGTGCTAGCAGATACGATAGGTCGTTCTATATTTGAGCCAAACTCTATTCCAGCTGGTGTAGTAGTGGCAGCTTTAGGAGCACCGTATTTTCTTTATTTACTTACAAAAACAAAATAAATACTTCAAAGAGGAGAACATATGAAAAAGAAACTTACTATTTTATTTAGCATGATGTGTATTTTAGTATTAGCAGCATGTGGTCAAACGAAAGCTAATGAAGAGGCAACGAAAAAAACGGAAAAAAGTAATGACCCAAAAATTGCTTCAATGTCTATTCATTTAACAAATGATTTACTTGCATTAGGAATTACACCAGTAGGTTCTGTTATTGGGGGAGATTTAAAAGATTTCTTACCGCACGCTAAAGAGAAGTTGAAAGATACGAAGAAGCTTGGTGTTGTAACAGATCCGAATATGGAAGCGTTACTTCAATTAAAGCCAACTGACATTTATGTTGATGAAAAATATGCTGGTAAAGATGTAGCGAAATACGAAAAAATTGCAAAAACACATTCTTTCAATTTAGATGAAGGTACGTGGAGAGATCATTTAAAACAAGTTGGTAAACTTGTAAACCGTGAGAAAGAAGCAGATAAATATATTCAAGATTACGAAGAGCAATCAAAACGAGTAAAAGGTTTAATAGATAAAGAGCTAGGTAATAACGAAAAAGTAATGGCAATTCGCGTTACTGCAAAAGAATTGCGTGTATTTAGTACGAAAAGACCGATGGGACCAATTTTATTCCAAGACTTAGGGTTACAGCCTGCAAATGGTGTAGAGAAAATTGATGGAAACCGCCCTTTCGAAGTCATTTCACAAGAAGTATTACCTGACTTTGATGCAGATGCGATTTTCGTTGTTGTAAATAGAGATGATAAAGCAAAAGCAGCATTTAAACAACTTCAAGAAACGCCAATTTGGAAAGACTTAAAAGCAGTTAAAGGCAAGCACGTATACATTATCAATGATCAACCATGGCTGGACTATTCTGCTTTAGGAAACAAAATGGCAATGGATGAAGCGGAGAAAATGTTTACGAAATAATATAGTTTTGCTATTAGGAAAGGCCCTCTAAATTTGGAGGGCCTTTCTATTA
This sequence comes from Bacillus cereus G9842, assembly GCF_000021305.1. Taxonomy (GTDB): domain Bacteria; phylum Bacillota; class Bacilli; order Bacillales; family Bacillaceae_G; genus Bacillus_A; species Bacillus_A thuringiensis_S. The sequence continues at coordinate 3,348,355 of NC_011772.1, read as the reverse complement.
TTGTTAGAATAAATAAAAAATTATACAATGAAGTTAATTCAATATGGAGGAGATGTGCCAATGTCAGCGCTTATTGTAAGTATCCCGTTTATAAAGCAGTTTATGGAACTAGGGGATAAATGGGCTGAAACAATTATCCCCATTATGTAATAAAGGGGGATTTTGAAATGACAATGAATCTTTTTCGAAATAAAACGATTAAATTATCAGTTATGAGAGAAAAAGATGTTGAATTGATGGCTATGTGGCAAGAGGATAGTGAGTATTTAAGAAATGTAGATACAGATGTAGCATTCCCGCAATCTTTAAATGAAATAGCAAGTGATGGGCTATTAAAAGGACGGAGATCGAATAGTGTTTCTTTCATGGTAAGGACAGTTCAAGAAGATCGCTTAATTGGTTTTGTGGCGATTCATGGTATAGAGTGGAATAACGGAACAGGTTTATTAGCTATTGGTATAGGAGATGCGAATGATAGAGGAAAGGGATATGGGAAAGAAGCAATACATCTTATTCTAAAGTATGCTTTCTATGAATTGAATTTACACCGCATCGGTCTTGATGTTATTTCGTATAATAAACTTGCCATTGCATTGTATAAAAAGATGGGTTTTCAGATGGAAGGCTGTATGAGAGAAGCGGTTCAAAGAGATGGGAAGTGTTTTGACCGTATGATTATGGGGATATTGCGGGATGAATGGATAGAGCTGCAAGGTTAGAAAGTACATTCGAAATTATATATGTAGTATGCAGGAGATATAATGGTAATTGGCGAAAATTTACAGTGTGTTGATTGAATTTATAAGGAGTCATGCAAAATGAATTTAGAAAAGGCAAAACCAGTAAATGAAGAGGTCGCCGAATTAAAAGAACTTATTAAAGAGTTACACGGAAGTGTGCACCAACTGCAAAGCGAAGTGCAGCAACTAAGGCACGAAAGACCAGTTGTTGAAGTGAGAAAAGGTGTTCAATTATCACCAACAATTGTCGGACAAATTGGTGGTATGATTTTAGGTGGTTTAGCAATTATCGGTATATTTTGGTGATGAAAAAAGGTTTGCAGCACGGATGCTGCAAACCTTTTGTATTTGACGATATAATTTCATGCAATACAACTTTTACATTAAATAACGTAAATATATATAAGCATGTGATAACAAGAGTGCAACAATAGTTAATGGTAAACCAATTTTTAAGAAGTCCATATAAGAGAAGCCATGTCCTTCACGTTTTGCAATACCAGCAACGACTACGTTTGCAGATGCTCCGATTAGTGTTCCATTTCCTCCTAAGCAAGCTCCAAGAGATAACGCCCACCATAGTACTTCGATTTGCGGAGAATCGACAGATAGTCCGAGTCCTGTAGCTAAGTCTTGAATAAGAGGAATCATCGTTGCGACAAATGGGATGTTGTCGATTGTCGCAGATGCGATGCCAGATACCCATAAAATAAGTATAGCTGCGAATCCGATGTCACCGTTTGTTACATCGATTACTTCTCTTGCAAGTGAAGAGATAAGTCCGATATCAATTAACCCGCCAACGAGAACAAATAATCCGGCGAAGAAGAAAATGGTAACCCATTCAACGTGGGCAAATACATCTTCAATATCATGTTCTTTCACGCCGATTAACATAAGAAGTGTAGCGCCTGTCATCGCGATAACAGCAGCGTCTACATGAATAATCGAATGAAGTACGAAGCCTAAAATTGTTAGTCCTAAAATCGAAATAGATTTTAAAAGGAGGCTTTGATCTTTAATGTAATCTTTTTCGTTTAATGCCATTAGTTTTTCGATTTGTTCAGGTGTTGTTTTTAGTTTGTTACGATACATGAAGTAAATAATGCCAAGTGTCACGATAGAAATAATAATTACGATTGGAGCTAAGTTAAGTAAAAAGGCGTTAAAGTCTAAATGCTTGTTTGCTGATCCAATCATAATATTAGGTGGATCACCGATTAATGTTGCTGTTCCGCCTATATTTGAAAACAGCACTTCTGAAATCAAATAAGGCACAGGATTTACTTTTAAAATACGTGTAATGGATAATGTAACAGGAACGATTAATAAAACAGTCGTTACATTGTCCAAAAATGCTGATCCGACAGCAGTTAATAGGGATAGTAATAATAAAATGCGAATCGGTTTTCCGCCAGCTGCTTTTGCCGCTTTAATGGCCACAAATTCAAAGACGCCTGATTGACTCGTAATATGTACGAGAATCATCATCCCAATTAAAAGGGTAATCGTTTCCCATTGAATATGTGATGTGAAAGCAGTATGTAAATCTACAACTCCAAAAATAATCATAATAGCAGCACCGAATAGTGCGATTACAGCACGATTCAATTTCTCAGAAATAATAAATCCGTACGTGATTAAAAATACGGCAATTGCAAAATAATATTGCCAATTTGCTACTTCATGTGCTGACTGTTCCAATCATGTCACCTTCTTTAAATTATGTATTCAATTGTCGAAATGTATCTCGCTGCAATAATACGGGATAAAATATATTGTAGCAAATTCAAAAAAGAAAGAAAACTATTTAACAAAGTGAAGGAAAAATGTATTTTTTACATATCATATAAAAAATATAAAAAACACAGTGCAAATTATTAGGAAAAGTGAGCGTTGTCCTCTAATATAGAGATAGCAATTTACATTATTTTTGCGTAAAATGGTTTAAAGAGGTGAATTCCGATGGAAATAGTAAAAGATAGTTCTCTTATTCAAAATGAAATTGAACGTTTTGTAAATAAAGATGTATATATTCATTTAGAAACGACAAACGGAGCGTATGCATCACACATAAATGAAAAGATGATGACAGTTGGTGCTTTCATTCGAAATGCGATTATCCGTTTTGAACGCGGGAAGATAACTGGAACAAATCCATACCGAGTTGGTCTGAAAATGGATCACGGTTGGGTATATGCTGAAGGTATTACGCACTGGGAAGTAGACGATCAAGAGCGTTTATTATTAGCTGGACATGATAATTTAGGTCGTCTAGCAGTTGCACTTGAGTTAAGCTTAACACCATTTAAGTAAGAAGGAGGGAAACTTATGGAGAGACATGTACTTGTTGTATTTCCGCATCCAGATGATGAAGCATATGCTGCGGGAGGAACAATTCGCTTATTAACAGATCAAGGAGTACCTGTAACATATGCATGTGGTACTCTAGGACAAATGGGACGTAACATGGGTAAGAACGTATTCGCTAACCGTGAAACGATTCCACATATCCGTAAGAAAGAATTGAAAGATGCTTGTGAAGCGATGGGTATTAAAGATTTAAGAATGCTTGGCTTCCATGATAAAACGTTAGAATTTGAAGATGTTGATTTCGTTGCTGACAAAATTGAAGCAATCATTCAAGAAATAAATCCATCTCGAATTATTACATTTTATCCAGAGCACGGTGTACATCCAGATCATAATGCATTTGGCCGCGCTGTCGTTCGCGCTGTATCACGTATGCCAAAAGAAGAGCGCCCAGTTATTCATGCTGTTGCGATTACGAAAAATCGTGAAGCAGTATTAGGAGAACCGGATGTTGTAAATAACATTAGTGAAGTATTTGATCATAAATTAACTGCATTAGGTGCGCACCGTTCACAAACAGAAGCAATGCTTGAAGACACGCATGCAAAAATAAAAAACAAAGATGCAGCAACATTAAAATGGCTGCAACTTGAACAGTTTTGGACTTATAAATGGGAGTAGGCTAGAAGGATACCTTCTAGTTGCTCTTATATAGAAAAGCGCCGTCACTTGTGATGGCGCTTTTTTTATTGAAGACTATATATTTCTTAGGGGGCTTCAAAATTTTTAAATTAACATGCAGTATAGCCTCCATCAACAAGAAGTGTTGTACCGTTAACAAAACTAGCATCATCACTTGCTAAAAATAAGACAGCTTTAGCGACTTCTTCTGGTGTTCCAAGTCTGCCTTGTGGATGAAGTGAAGCTAAATATTCTTTCTGTTCAGGATTAACACTACCAAGTAAAGGGGTGTCAATATAACCGGGGCACACCGCATTAATACGTATTCCATATTTAGCGTAGGCAGTACATAAATTTTGAGTTAATAGTTTCACACCACCTTTTGCAGAGGAGTATGCTGTTGGGGTAGGTAATGAAACAAAACTATGAATCGAACCAGCGTTAACGATGACACCACCTGTACCTTGTTTAAGGAATTGTTCAATCGAATATTTATTAGAAAGGAATACCCCAGACAAATTAATATCAATAGTTCTTTTCCATTTTTCATAGGATAATTCATTTGCCGGTGCATCATCAGCAACGCCGGCATTGGCATACATAATATCTAATTTACCGTATGTACTTACTGTCTCATGAATTAGCTGTTTAATATCTGCCTCTTTTGTTACATCAGTTTTAATAAATAACGTATTATATCCATGTGCATTCAATTCATCTGATAGTTCTTTTCCACGTTCAGAAAAGTCAGCAATAACTACTTTTGCACCTTCTTCGATAAAAAGACGAACAGTAGATTCGCCAATTCCACTTGCTCCACCAGTTATGATTGCTACTTTGTCTTTCAATTTCATATAAACCTCTCCATTCATCAATGAATTTAAGTCGAATTTTAAAATCTGGTTATATCACTATTAACCTTAAATAGTAAGTAGATAGAAGAAAAAGCTCGCGTTTACTTAATTGTAAAAGCCCGATTGGTGAGGGCTAATAATCAGTGAGGGATGAACAAAACCCCCACTGATTAAAGTTTTACTTTATTGTACTTTTTGATACAGTGATGGATGAAAATATTAATTTGGTCAATTTTATCATTAGATTGAATATTTGGTAAAGAGCTCTCGAAAAGAGCGAGTGCCGATGCTGAAAAATTAAAATAAACATTCAGTATTATTTGTAGGGTAAGGAACAAAGGGGAGAGATGCATAACGAAAAATACTATGCTAGTTAAATAGGAAAAAGCCTTGCAGGGGGGCAAGGCTTTAAACAGGGTATTAAAAATTATTGATTTATTAAGAATAACTTCTTCTTGTGAATAAACTAATTTTAGCATGATAACTCATATATATGTGTTACGAATTTGTGAATAAAAACTCAATGATAAAAGTATGAGTGCAAGGAAATAATGTATTTGAAATATGCATTATTACACAAAGTTCAGTTGAAATAGGGAGGGAAATAAAAAAGCGCAATGAGCAAAATAATTAAAAGACGAATTATACCAAAGATTAGTGGAACGCCTAATACTAAATTACTTTTTGCATTTAATTCTTTAGAATTGATTTTTAATAATGTATGTGAGAAGCGTATATTTTGAATTATTTAATAGAATAATATATATTTATATTGATTTAATGATTTTAGTTTTTTAAAAATGGGGAAATGGATATGAAGGTTAAATTTGCCGTAATAAAAGATGAGAACTTTGATTGTAGTTTTTTGGAAACAAAATTATTGAAAACTTTTAAAGAAGTAGATTGTGAAGCAGATATTGTAAAGGTTGAGGATGAAATTTTTGAAAACAATGATATACAAATGCATTTGTCAGAAATAACCATTAATGTTACTGGGAAAAATATCGGATTTAGATCCGTTTCAGCCAGTATATTTATTGTTCTAGAGAGTTTATCAATACAGCTATTTCGTATTCATATTAGTATACTTTAAGCAGTTCAAAAAGTGGATTCTTCAGAAAATCATACTGATTATATTGAGTTGTAAATATGAAAATAATAGAAATTATCGTAGGTGCTCCCGAATGTTGGATTGCACATTGTTTGTTGTTAAATAAACAAGGGATACTTTTTCTAATTTGAACGTATCTTAACGCTAATTTATAAATAGAAGAATGGAAACATGTGAGTAATTCAATTAAAATGTACAAATAATTTGGTACGCGGATATACGGAATGTATTCACAGGTAAGAGGGTTGTCTCATAATATATATAGATTTTTCTATTAAGATGAACAGAGGGTGTGAATATATGGAAGATGTTTACGCTAAAATTGACAGTCTCAAGGCGGAGCAAAAAGAAATTATGCGAGACATTCGAAATTTAGAAACGCGTACCACTATTAATGAGAAAGACATAGCAACAATCAATAAGCAATTAGAAAAAATAAGTACAAACACAACTTGGATTTTGCGAATTATTATTAGTACGATAATAATGTCAGTTTTAGGATTGATATTAAAAGGAATGATTTAGTCTTGTGAAATAGAACAATATAAAAGAAAGAGGGGAGCTCCCTCTTTCTTTTATATAAATGAGAAGCTATAAATTTTCCGTTTCCTTTTCCTTTTCATCTGCATATTTTTCCTCTAAAGAAATTAATAGAGGAATGGATACAGTTACTAGAATGATTAAAGTAGTTATAAAAGATTTAGAAAGAGAAAAAGAACCTTCAATGAAAGGTGATAAAAACTTGAATGAAAGTATACTTGTTATTAAGGAAATTACTAAAAAGCTAAAAAGAGATATATTTTTATTCTTTATAGATGTCTCTATAAAGTCTTTAACACAGGTTATTACGACAAATATAGTTAATATGATAAGAGAAACAAAATAATGTGTTAAATTCGTCATACTAATAGTAGGGTCTTCTATTATGTAAGCAAGTAACTTAGATACTAATATTCCTCCAAACAATAAAATAATAAAAGCAAGTAATCCTTCCAATATATAAGTGCTGAAATTGTCTTTCTTGTTAAAGAGTTTATAGTTTAGAGTAGATTGGGTTATTTGAATTAGGAATAGGGTAATAATCCATACATAATATACAAATGGTAATTCTCCTGAGAATAGAGAAATTAGAAAGTTTACTACTGTCCTTAAAATTTCAATCATTACGAAAGTCCTCCTACTTGTTCAGCTTTATGACATTAGGAATATATGAGTATATCATTTTATAATTAGGTTTATAGATTCAAACTATTTCTAATTATTCCATAATAAGGTGGTTATATCAAGTAGTTATCTTCTATGGCGTGTATTAGTTGTTCACTAATATAGTTAATACTAGAAAAATAAAAGTAATATGTAATATAATTGAAAAAGTATATTTAAAAATCGATGTTAATATTACCCTCCTATAAGTATTAACATACGTAATTGAGGTGTTTTCTTTGTTGTTTTATGACCGGATTTCTATAATGGCCCCTCCTGTTCCGTAGCTAAGGAAAGTCTTTTTATTTCTGGGATTTTCAAAGTTATAGGAGGGTATGAAAAATGAAAAAAGTCTCAGTACCATCACTTTTGTTAATGATTGTTCTTGTCGCATTTCCGCAAATTAGTGAAACGATTTACACACCATCTTTACCAGACATTTCAAAGGCATTACAGGTAAGTAATAATGAGGTGCAGTTAACACTTAGTGTGTATTTTGCTGGATTTGCGTTAGGTGTATTTTTTATTGGCTGGTTATCAGATATAATTGGTCGTCGCCGGGCGATGTTACTTGGAATTGTCGTATATGGCGTTGGGAGTTTCTTGTGCTTTATTGCAAATTCCATTGAAGTTTTATTGCTAAGTCGTTTTATTCAAGCGTTTGGAGCAAGTGCAGGATCCGTGGTTACACAAACGATTCTTCGGGAAAGTGTAGATGGGCATAAACGCCATGTTATGTTTGCTCAAATTTCGGCAGTCATTGCTTTTACACCAGCGATAGGCCCGCTAGTTGGGGGCTTTCTTGATCAAATGTTTGGATTTAAAATAGTATTTTTAAGTTTAGTTGTTATGAGTGTCGGGATTTTTCTGTATACGTTTGTTTCTCTTCCAGAAACAAAAACAGACTCAGTGACAAATAAAATAAATGTCTTTTCAGTATTGAAAAGATTAATTACAAATCCGAAAGTAGTAACATATGGGCTATTAATTGGAGGAGCAAATGGTGTTTTATTTAGCTATTATGCAGAAGCACCGTTTATCTTTATCGAATACTTTCAGTTATCACCCAGTACGTATGGATTTTTAGGAATTGTTGTTGCGTCTGCTTCTATTGTTGGAGCGAAAGTTTCAAAACGTTTACTGGTTACTTATAAGCCAGAGAAAATTATATATATCGGTTGTCTTGTAATGACAGGTGGAGCAGTCGTTTTATCTATTATTACTTCAGTTGGATCAAATCCAAATATAATATATATGATTGGATTTTTAGTAGCGATGTTTATATTGCTATTAGGAATTGGAGTAGCGTTACCTAATTGTTTAAGTTTAGCATTAGTAGATTTTCAAGATGTTATTGGTACAGCTGGTGCATTGTTTAGCTTAGGGTACTATATAATTGTAACGGTGACAATTTTGGGAATGAGTCAGCTGCATACAGGCTCGTTACTGGTGATGCCACTTTATTTTCTGGTTATTGTAGTTATTATGATGGTGTTTACTAAAGTGTTTATTTTAGGTAAACAAACTTCAAAAGCAATTTAAATATGAAATGGTAAAAGGGTCTCATTAAAAATGAGACTCTTTTATATTTTATGCCTCAAAATTGGACTGGACTAAAGAAGTTAGTAATTTATTAATATATTAAATTTCTGATTGGTATATGAATCTAACGTTTGGGAAATCACGTTATCAACTATGAAGATTGAAGTACATGAGATGTGAAACCGAGGAAGAAATGCCATCCTTGGTTATTTATATTGTAATAATATTCATACCGGAATCATATTGAATAGATGTATTTTATTGTTAATTTAGTTAAAAATTAAGCAGGCTTATGTATAATAATTTATTGAAAAAATAATTGAATTTTTCAGATTAATGAATTAATATAAGGTAAGTAATTTTAAGATTTATAGAATATTGGAAGATGAAGGTTTTGAGAATTTTATTAGGAGCACAAAACGATTTTAGGATAGCTTTAAAGCTAGTGTAAAATGACGTTTGCTTCATCATTTTCAGGGCCGAAAGGAATTAGGGGAAAGCATCTTGTTTTAAAATGCGGCTATGAATCATCTAAGAGGGGGAAGTGAAGTGGCAAACAAAGAATTGAAAAGAGGTTTAGAAGCACGTCATATTCAAATGATTGCTTTAGGCGGAACGATTGGTGTTGGTTTGTTTATGGGGTCAGCCAGCACAATTAAATGGACAGGTCCGTCAGTAATGCTTGCTTATGCAATTGCAGGTATTTTTATCTTCTTCATTATGCGTGCCATGGGAGAAATGTTGTATATGGAGCCAAGTACAGGCTCATTTGCGACATTCGGTCATAAGTATATTCATCCGCTAGCTGGTTATATGACAGCGTGGAGTAACTGGTTCCAGTGGGTTATCGTTGGGATGTCAGAAATTATCGCGGTTGGAGCGTATATGCAATATTGGTTCCCGGATTTACCAGCTTGGATACCAGGTATAATTGCCATGGTCATTCTTGGTGCAGCTAACTTAATTTCTGTTAAGTCATTTGGTGAATTTGAATTTTGGTTCGCGATGATTAAAATTGTTACGATTCTATTAATGATTATTGCGGGATTTGGTCTTATTTTCTTCGGAATTGGTAACGGTGGAGAAGCGATTGGTATATCTAATCTTTGGTCAAATGGCGGTTTCTTTACAGGTGGTTTTTCAGGATTCTTCTTTGCATTATCACTTGTAGTTGGAGCATATCAAGGTGTGGAATTAATCGGGATTACTGCTGGTGAAGCGAAAAATCCGAAGAAGACACTTACAAGAGCAATTCAAAGTACAATTTGGCGTATTTTAATATTCTATATTGGTGCTATTTTCGTTATTGTAACTGTGTATCCGTGGGATCAATTAAGTACAATTGGTAGCCCGTTCGTAGCGACTTTTGCGAAAGTTGGTATTACGGCAGCAGCTGGACTTATTAACTTCGTTGTAATTACAGCGGCAATGTCTGGTTGTAATAGTGGTATTTATAGTGCTGGACGTATGCTTTATACGTTAGGGATAAATGGACAAGCACCAAAATATTTCACAAAACTCTCTGGAAATGGTGTACCTTTATTTGGTACAGTTGGCGTAATTATCGGTTTAGCGGTTGGTGTTGTATTAAGCTATATTGCACCGAAAAACTTATTCGTATATGTATATAGTGCGAGCGTACTTCCTGGTATGGTACCATGGTTCGTCATTTTAATTAGTCAAATTCGTTTTAGAAAAGAAAAGGGAGCAGAGATGAAAGATCATCCGTTCAAAATGCCATTTGCTCCTGTAACAAACTATTTAACGATTGCCTTTTTAATTATGGTATTAATCGGAATGTGGTTTAACGATGATACTCGTATTTCACTAGTTGTAGGTATTATTTTCTTAGCTATCGTTACAATTAGTTTCTATGCTTTTGGAATAGGGAAGCGAGCTCCGTTAGACGTTCAAAACAATAAAGAGATTTCAAGTAAATAAAGAAAAGGCTGTTCATCTGGAACAGCCTTTTCTTATTGTTGATATAATTTGATTTGTGATAGATATATTTGAAAAATCGTTGATATATTGTACGTTATGATAGATATATTTGAAAAATCGTTAATATAATTTCACATACTATCTGTCACTATCATGATTAAAATTTCTCTAATACGATTTTCCCGATGGTACGTCCACTTTCAAGTAGTGCATGTGCCTTCTTTAAGTTTTCAGCGTTAATCGGTGTTAATGTTTCATTTAAGGTAGTCTTTAAAATGCCTTCATCTAGTAGTTCGCTTACTTTATTTAATAGTTCGTGCTGCGTAATCATATCGCCAGTTTCATACATTGCTTTTGTAAACATAAACTCCCAAACGAGTGTAGCACTTTTACTTTTTAAAATACCCATTTCAAGAGGGTGTTCATTTTCTACGATAGAGCAAATTTTGCCTTGTGGTTTAATAAGGTCACATATTGCTTGCCAATGTTGATCTGTATTGTTTAAGCAGAAAATATAATCTACATCGCTGAATCCAAGGCTTTGTAATTGCTCTTTTAAAGGGGCATGATGGTCAATTGTATGGTCAGCTCCAAGCTTTTTAACCCAGTCTATCGTTTCGCCGCGGGAAGCAGTTGCAATTACATTTAGTCCAGCCCATTTCGCCAGTTGAATTGCAATTGAACCGACACCACCAGCTCCGCCGATAATTAAAATGTTTTTAAATGAGTTCGTATCTTTTTTAGTATGATCAATGCCTAAACGTTCAAATAAACCTTCCCAAGCTGTAATCGCTGTTAAAGGAATTGCGGCAGATTCAGCATCATTTAACGTTTTTGGTTTCTTACCAACGATTCTTTCATCAACTAAATGATATTCACTATATGTACCTTGTCTCGTAATGCTTCCAGCGTAAAACACTTCGTCGCCTTCTTTAAATAACGTACAACCTTCGCCCGTTTGTACGACAATACCACTCGCATCCCAGCCGAGTATTTTTGCTATATCTTCTTTTTTATCTTTCGGAGAGCGAACTTTTGTATCAACTGGATTAACGGAAATTGCGTTAATTTTAACGAGTATATCTCTTCCTGTAGCAACAGGTCTTTCAACTTCAATATTAATTAAACTGTTTTCTTCTTCAATAGGTAAGTATTCATGTAAACCAATTGCTTTCATTTCTATTCCCTCCATTAAAGTAAGAGTCATTTACTCTTTTATTATAGATGGTGAAATGCCATTATGTAAAAAAAGTACACTCTTTTTTATTTATGCTGGTATGAAAGTGTGGAAGGAGTTTATTTCTAAAAAGCAGAATTTTTTATTGTGTTACTTTATCTTAAATTAAATGTAAAGGTGGATACATAATGACAGTAAAAAAGCTTTATTTCATCCCAGCAGGTCGTTGTATGTTAGACCATTCTTCTGTTAATAGTACGCTCACACCGGGAAATTTATTGAACTTACCTGTATGGTGTTATCTTTTGGAGACGGAAGAAGGGCCTATTTTAGTAGATACAGGTATGCCAGAAATTGCGGTTAATAATGAAGGTCTTTTTAACGGTACATTTGTTGAAGGACAGATTTTACCGAAAATGACTGAAGAAGATAGAATCATAACTATTTTAAAGCGTGCAGGGTATGAGCCAGATGATCTCCTATATATTATTAGTTCACATTTGCATTTTGATCATGCGGGAGGAAATGGTGCTTTTTCGAATACGCCAATCATTATACAGCGTGCTGAATATGAGGCGGCGCAATATAGAGAAGAATATTTGAAAGAGTGTATATTGCCGCATTTGAACTACAAAATTATTGAAGGGGATTATGAAGTGGTACCTGGTGTTCGGTTATTGTATACACCAGGACATTCGCCAGGGCATCAGTCACTGTTAATTGAGACAGAAAAATCCGGTCCGATATTATTAACGATTGATGCATCTTATACGAAAGAGAATTTTGAAGATGAAGTGCCGTTTGCAGGATTTGATTCAGAATTAGCTTTATCTTCAATTAAACGTTTAAAAGAAGTTGTGGCGAAAGAGAAACCAATTATTTTCTTTGGTCATGATATAGAGCAGGAAAAGGGATGTAAAGTGTTCCCGGAGTATATATAGTGCAAAAAGTCATGAGCTCGCGTGCTCATGACTTTTTCGTTTAAATAATTTTTTTAAATAAATTATAAACTTTTTTTGAACTATCTTCGTTTAACTGATAGTACGTAAGGTTTACATCATCAGGAGTATCTTGCTGAGCAATCATCACTTCGCTGTTGTGATGATCAACTACCCATATGAAATATTTTTTATAAGTTCCATCTTCGAAAGTAATCCACATATCACAATCTATTAAATCTGATCCTTCCTCATCCAATGTTAATTTGCCTTTTTTTGCGGTATTCATACTGTTAATAAACGTTTTTAACTCATCTGTTTTTGTGAGAAAGATATCCTTTTTTGTTTTAATTGATTCGACATGTATATCTTTTATTTCCTGTTTTCCTAAAAAAACAGGAGGCTCATTTGGATCTCGGGAGCTTGAAATAATAGTAGCTTTCTTTTTCGGCTTATTTGCAGTATACAGATCTTGAATAGATTTTCCCGAGTTTACAAACCATACAATTCCAGAAATAATTAATACGCTACCTAACAATAAAATAATTTTTTTAATAGGATTTTCTCCTCTCTATTACTTTGTGTGAAGAGCTTTTCTATTAATATATGATAGGTAAGCGTAAAGTATTATAGTTGAACTTGGTTATGCTTCACAGTTTTTATCGGGCGATCTATGAGTAAATTGTAAGTGAGCCCAATTAATACGAAAATGCCACCGATAACTTTACCGATAGAGAGTTCATTTGTCAGGAAGAAATCAATAATAGTCCCCGCAAATAATTGTCCGATAAAGATGAGTAATGTTAAATAAAAGGCTGATATTTTAGGAGTAATATAGTTGGATAATGAAATAACGATAACGCCTACTAATCCGCCTAAGTACACGGCGATAGGAATAGATTGCAACGTATGAATAGGGATATACAATGAATCTGAACTGAAAATTAAAAATAACATAGAGAAAAATAATCCAGTAATATAATTGAAAAACGTGCCTTCCCAGTTTCCAATTTCCTTTGCTAAATTCGCGTTAATAATTCTAGCAACGACGATAGAAACACCAGCTAAAATAGCGATCGTAATATATAACATATTTTTGCCCCCATTAATAAATTGTCATGATAATAATCCCAGAAGAGATGAATGCTAATCCAACTAGTTTTTTCTTTTCAAACTTTGCAACTTTCATTCCTAATAAGCCGAAATGATCAATAACGATGGAAGCAATAGATTGACCGAGTAAACTTAATGCGATCGTAATAGAGGCACCGAGGACGGAGAAACTTATATTATTAAAAAGAACAGTGAATACTCCAATCGCTCCAGCGCTATATAAAAAAATCGGAATACCTTTATCGAAATGAATTCTATGTTTGTTTAAGATTAAAATGAAGATAACTGCAATTAAACCGACGAGGTGAATGACAACGCTTGCTGTATACTTCCCAATTAACTCGGATAAAATTCCATTCAATGGGAGCATAACGGCGATGAGCACACCAATAAAGACAGAAAGAAAGTTATACAATGTAATATCCCCTTTATATTTCATATTTGTAATGACTGTATCATGCTGAAATTGTGTATTGTTATGACATATGTCATAGTGGAAGAAGAAAATTTTAATTACAATGGGGATGAGTTGTAAAGGTGGGGGACTATGAAGAAAGTATGTAATTCTATTAAACTAGCAGAGTATATGAAGAAAAATAATATTGATTCATTTTTTAGTCATGATATGAAGCCATATATGGAACTTATATTTTTTAAAAAGAATGAGTTTATTTGTAGAGAAAATGAAGAAATAGAGTATTTATTTTTCTTCGTTGAAGGAAAAGCGAAAGCGTTTAATACATTAAGTAACGGGAAATCTGTATTGCTATGTTTCTATGATAGTTTGCAGCTGTTAGGAGATGTTGAGTTAATTCATTCTCAAAAGACTGCTTCAAACGTACAAGTAATGGCAGATTCATATTGTGTTGCTTTACCTTTAGGAAAAGTGAGAAATCAGCTATTTCATGATGCGAAATTTTTAAGATGTATTTGTGGATCGTTAGCACATAAGTTAAATCGACTTTCAAAAAATAGTACAATTAATTTACTATATCCACTTGAAAATAGACTTGCAAGTTACATGTTAGCAGCAGGGGAACGAGCGGTGCAGCACGGAAATCGAATTGTGTTTAGTGGGAATTTAACGGAAACAGCTGAATTGTTAGGAACGAGTTATCGGCACCTATTACGTACATTAAATATTTTTTGTGATAAAGAGATTATAAAGAAAAACAATGGTTGCTTTGAAGTAGTGAATGTGGATGTTTTGAGGGAATTGGCTGCGGATGTTTATAAATAGGAGATGAAGTTATAAATGATTACACCTATATTTAGAATTTTTGATATTGAAAAAGCAAAACTATTTTACATAGGTTTTTTAGGATTTAAACTGGATTGGGAACATCGGTATGAGGAAAATATGCCATTATATTTGCAAATTTCGTTACAGGATACTGTGATACATTTATCAGAACATCATGGTGATGCCTCACCAGGTGGTGCGATTCGGATCAAAATAGATGATGTAAAGGATTATCATTCTGTATTATTAAGTAAAGAATATGCTTATTCGAAGCCGAATATAGAAAAAACACCTTGGGGTACAATTGAATTAACTGTGATTGATCCGTTTTTAAATAGAATTATATTTTATGAGGAAAAATTGTCGGAGTAGAAAGGATTCATATACAAATATTCATGGGTTAAGTAGTGTAGTTACGTGGTAAATGTAATGAAGAGTAGTTCATAAAGTAGTGAACTGCTCTTTTTCATGTTGTTAAACAGATTGAATTATTGAAAAATAAATCGTATGATAAAATATATGAACAAATGAGCATATATTCATTTGTTGTAAGGAGGAGGGAAAAGATGTTAGATGCAATCATTGTTGGAGCTGGTCAAGCGGGATTGACAATAGGATACTACTTGAAGCAGGCAGGATATAATTTTTTATTACTCGAGGCAGGAAACCGAATTGGTGATTCATGGAGAAATAGATATGATTCTTTGCGGCTCTTTACACCGAGTGAATATAGTAGTTTACCAGGTAGGATATTAAAAGGAGCAAGGAATGAATTTCCACATAAAGATGAAATTGCAACTTATTTAGAAGAATATGCAAGACATTTTCAATTACCGGTACAATTACAAACGGAAGTTCTAAAAATAAAGAAAGAAAAAGAAATATTTGAATTACATACTCCTACAGAAATTTTACAAACGAAAAAAGTTATTATTGCATCAGGTGGTTTTCAGCAACCATTTATTCCCTCAGTTTCAGAAAATCTTTCACCACATATTTTTCAAATACATTCATCACAATATAGATCATCATCGCAAATTCCACAGGGGAAGGTACTTGTAGTAGGTGGCGGAAATTCAGGAATGCAAATCGCAGTAGAACTTGCAAAAACGCATGAAGTTACGGTGTCTATTAGTCATCCCTTAACGTTTTTACCGTTACAACTTTTTGGAAAAAGTATTTTTAATCTGCTAGAAAAAGTGGGTTTATTGTACGCTGAAATAAATACAAAGAGGGGAAGATGGTTTCAGAAGAGAAAGGACCCTATTTTCGGTTTTGAAGGTAAGAAACTTATTCGTAATGGAGCAATCAAACTACAAGAAAAAGTAGTAAGTGCATCAGGAAATAACATTATGTTTCAGAATGGTGATATTTATAGTGCAGAAAGCGTTATATGGTCAACTGGTTTTGTTCAAAATTATAATTGGATTGAAATTGAACAGGCAGTGAATGAGAAAGGGTTTCCTAATCATATAAAGGGAGTTAGTCCAGTAAGAGGATTGTATTATATCGGATTGCCGTGGCAATCTCAAAGAGGCTCTGCGCTTATTTGTGGTGTAGGAAAGGATGCAGTATATTTGCTTTCTGAAATCAAAAAAATAGATCAGTAGCAATAACTACTGATCATCCATATGTACATGAATTAGGAGAGGTCAAACATTTATTAACTTTATTATAATAGATTTTCATAGAATTAAAAACTGAAAATTCAAATTTCATGTTGAGAAAGTTTTTTGTATCGAAATATATGAAAAAATAGGGATTTTCATCCCACATTAACGGACAGTAAGGCCTCCACTGATTAAAGTTTCACTTTATTAAAAGGAAAAATGATATTTATATTTTAGTAAATTATGATATAGTCTAAATAAGTGTGTTTTTCCATAAATGTAATTATTTTCATTGTAGTTTCGTTTATATAAGGGAAGGAGAAGTAATTATGAAGTTTGATGATCAACGCTTACTAGGAGTCCGATTAGGTTCTGTACTTGTGACAGAGGAAAATCAATATTTAGTAATTAAGAAAAAAGATCATTATGCACTATTAAATATACATAATTTAGAATGCACTCATGTTGAAGTGCAGTTAGAACATTTGGAAGAAATGTTACATGAAGATTTCCAGGAAAGTATAACGGAGATTATCGCACCAGAACATATAAAAATTGTTGCGAAAAATGTTATATAGATAAAGAAGCTGGAAGGAACAGCTTCTTTATTTTCATTATAAGGATAACGTTTTTACAACCTCACCAATGATCCCTTCCATTTGATGAACACCTAAATCGGAATTGGTCATAATAACAGCGCCATTCCCGCAGTATGGATAACAAACCATCATACATTGAAATCCGACGCCCCATCCGAGTGAATAAATCTGTAATTCTTCATTAGAATCATCTAGAAAAACACCTAATCCAGTCCATTTTGAGCAACCTTGAGGAGAAATCATGTCTAGTACTAATTTTTGAGAAAGTTTTAGTTTGCCCTTTCCTTGTAAGGAATGAATGATTTCAATGACTAAAGCTGATAAGTCAGTTGGTGTTGTCCAAATGCCTGAAGCAGCTGCGAATGGATAAAATGGAAATCTCTCATTTGTTACAGTTCTATCTTTATTATGGCCGCAAGCAAAAACATCGGTTTTATCTATGTCTTTTGGAGAGAAGAGTGTACTATTTTTCATTTGTAGTGGCTGAAAGATATATTCTTCAAGTAAAAGGTTAAATGGTTTTCCAGTTATATCTTCAAGTAGTAGTTCGATAATACAAAAGTTTGCATCAGAGTAGTGAAATTCACTTTCTGGTTTATAAGTTATTTCTATTGGTACTGAACAATATGATGTTTTACCAGCAAGGAGTTCAGATAAGTTTGGTCGCCCTTGTGCAAATGTAAAATGTTCAAAACTATTAGGAGGATCAATAATTCCAGATTGGTGACTTAATAAATTTCGCAGGGTGACTTTTTTCTGTGAGGTAAATAGATTGGTAGGTATGTTCCAAGATGTAAGTCTATCATTTACGTCTTCATCTAAATATACGATACCTTGCTCTGATAATGTTAGTACGAGCATTGTAGTGATGAATTTGCTGATAGAGCAAGAATTAAAGAGAGAATTTGTAGTAACAGCTCTAGTTGTTCCATCTTCAAGTGTTCCAAAGGCAGTCGCTTCATCTAGTTTGCCATTACGTATAACAGCGAGGCTTAAACCTGCAACGGAATATTGATTCATTTTTTCGTATATATTGCTACTTTTTAAGTTCATGGTGACTCCTTTCTTTAAAGACAGAATATTATTTTTATTATACAGTAGTAAAAAAAAGAAAACACTTCGTCATTCACCAATGAAGTGTTTTCTTTTTTAGTTAGTTTGAAGTGAACTTTTGAAAAAATTTGTCTCGGTACATGTACATAACCCATGAGGTTGTTATTAAAGAAATGATGATTTGTTTGTTTTTAATTGGTGCATTGAAAACAAGCCAACCCACTATATCAAATAATAAATGTAGCATGATTGAAAGAACTACAAATTGAAGTAACGTATTTAAAAATCTTTTCATAAAGTGTCCCCCTAAAATAATAGGTTTTATTAACAGTTTGATATAGTGGTATTATACAGTAAATGTTTCTTGTGGTAAAATTTACATAAGTTAGTGAAATAAAACAAATGAAAGTTAGTAAGGGGGAACATTCATGGAATTCTGGATGGTTATACCGATAGTAGCCTTTGGATTCATTTATATCGCTGAAAAATTAACTACAATTGAAAAGAAAAATGATGCGCGTTTAAAGAGAATTGAAGATAGATTACAATTAATTACGAAAGAATTGGGAATTGTAGAAAGAGAACCTGAAATTAATAAAGAACTACGCCAGCTTGTAGAAGAAGGCAAAAAAATTACAGCAGTTAAGAGAGTAAGAGAAGCTTTTGGTTTTTCCTTACTAGAAGCGAAGCAATATGTTGATAAATTATAAAAAAGATCACCCATTTGGGTGATCTTTTTTACTGCACCATGCGTGTATTTACATAAGCCGCGATTATAACGTGTCCAATTATAATGATAGGAAATAAGATTTTGGCATTAGGAGTAGTGAAGACACTACCGATTGTCGCAATGACACCAGCAATTAAATTATAAAGACCTACTATTTTTGATAGTGTCACTTTATCAAGCACGCGGCGTTCGTTGAATCCTGATAAGAGGCAAGTGTATTGTTTTACTCCGATGAAATAAGCTAGTGCAAATGAAATGATTGCTACTATGAATAATGATGGTGAAGCGAAGAGAGTCATTGCAAACACCTCCGTTAATGGGCTATAAATAAATTATAGTCTGAATGTTATAATTTAACAAAATACAATTTTGATTTTAAATGTAATAGAAAAATGGAGTATTTGTAATGAGGGGAGATTAAGTATGAATATTGTGGAGTTTCAGATTGGGATGACAAATTAACGAAGGAACTAATAGAAATGGTAGAAAAGAAATTTCAGAAGCGCGTAACGGATTTCATTATTACACATGCGCACGCTGATCGAATTGGCGGAATAAAAACGTTGAAAGAAAGAGGTATTAAAGCGCATAGTACAGCATTAACTGCAGAATTAGCAAAGAAAAATGGATATGAAGAGCCGCTTGGAGATTTACAAACAATTACGAGTTTGAAGTTTGGCAATACAAAAGTAGAAACGTTCCATCCAGGGAAAGGACGTACAGAAGATAATATTGTTGTTTGGTTGCCACAATATAAAATTTTAGCTGGAGGCTGTTTAGTGAAATCTGCGGAAGCAAAAGATTTAGGAAATGTTGCAGATGCATACGTAAATGAATGGTCTACATCGATTGAGAATGTGCTGAAGCGATATGGAAATATAGATTCGGTAGTACCTGGTCATGGAGAAGTAGGAGACAGAGGATTACTTTTACATACATTGGATTTATTAAAATAAGAAATTGTAGAAATACAAAAGAGAGGAGAAATAATTTTCTCCTCTCTTTCTTCTAACTATATTTAAATGCTGAATCTGTCGATTACGCCAGCATGTATTACTGAGATTTTAATTCCAAGTATACAAATACTAGAACTGTCATAATTGCTATAACAACGTAAGTAGCATCAAGCATTATAAGTGTTTTTAAAGTTTCAGTCATTCTAATTCACCCCTGTTATAAAAATATAACATGATCTTTTTATTGATTAGATAAGAGATCATAAAGATAAAATGTATATGAAATTTCTTAAGTAGTTTCTATATAAATATATCATATAAATAATGTAAGTAATGTTAAGATAGTGTAAATGTATTGTAAATAAAAAGCTTTACAATAAAGGCTTTAATAAAAAATGATAGTTCCTTAAAATAAAAAATACGCTATTCTTTCTATTGAATGATAGAAAAGGATGGCGTTTTTGTATGTCTATTTTCATATGTGATGAATTGCAACTATTTGTATAAGGGTTCAAAAAATTTTCGTTGTATATATTTCTCCAAATTAATTATTTAGCTATTTAAAAGTATCGAAAGATGTGTGCACACTAATGTACATTTTTTAGTGTCAATAAAAATATTATGTCAACAATATGAACTGTCACAAATCTTTATATATTATTGTGATTGATATCACATCACTTTTTTTCAATGGGTATTATGCTTAAGGTGTAATAAATGATTGGGAGAGGGTGGGATGATATGTTTTGTTATCAATGTGAACAAACGCCAACAGGCGGATGTAAAGTGATGGGTGTTTGTGGTAAGAATGAAACGATTGCGAGTTTACAAGATACGATTGTGTTTGGGCTAAAAGGAATTGCAGCTTATCGCACACATGCTGCTCAGCTAGGGTATACGGATGCATTTGTAGATGCTACAACACAAGAAGCTTTATATATGACATTAACAAATTCTAATTTTAACGAACAAGAGCATATTGATATGGCTATGAAAGTTGGGAAATCAGCTTTACGGGTGATGGAGTTATTGGATGAGGCACATACGAATCATTTTGGTGTGCCAGAACCTGTACAAATTACACAAAATCGTGTAGAAGGTAAAGCAATTGTAGTTACGGGCCATAATTTATTTGCATTAGAAGAACTATTAAAGCAAACAGAAGGAAAAGACATTAATATTTATACGCATTCTGAAATGCTACCAGCACACGGATACCCGCAGCTGAAAAAATATAAACATTTAAAAGGAAACATCGGTAAGGCATGGTATGATCAAAGACGCCTTTTTGAAAAATTTACTGGTGCCATATTAGCTACAACGAACTGTGTTATGCCAATTAAAGGCTCGTACTCTGATCGATTCTTTTCATATGACATTGCAGGTTTAGAAGGTGTACAAAAAATTGAAAATGATGATTTTACAACGTTAATTCAAAAAACGCTAGAACTTCCAGAAGTACATATGGAGTCGGATGAACAGTTAGTGACAGGGTTTCATCATAATACAGTATTATCATTAGCTCCAGAAATTATTGACGCAGTAAAAAAAGGGAAAATAAAGCGTTTCTTTGTTATCGCCGGTTGTGATGCACCGGGAAAAGGCGGAGAATATTATCGTGAATTAGCAACGTCACTTCCGCCAGAAACGGTTATTTTAACAACTTCTTGCGGGAAATTCCGCTTTAATGATGTGGATTACGGTGTTGTACCTGGTACGGAAATTCCGCGTTACATTGATTTAGGACAGTGCAATAATTCAATTTCTACAGTGAAAATAGCGGCTGCTTTAGCTGATGCTTTTCAATGTGAAGTGAATGAATTGCCAGTAAGTATTGTCCTATCATGGTTTGAACAAAAAGCGGTTGCCATTTTACTAGGGCTATTTAGTCTTGGGATTCAAGATATTCGCATCGGTCCAAAGGCTCCTGAATTTATTTCAGCTGGCGTGCTTGATGTATTACAAGAAACATTTGGTTTAAAACTAATTACAAATGCAGCAGAAGATATGGCTATGATGTTATCGTAACGGAAAAGATGTTTTCACTTAATTGTGGCTTTATAAATCATTTGTATGTGTGTGAGTAAACGTACATACATACAAATGATTATTAATAAAGAAAATTTGCTATATCTATAAATTTTATAATTTTATAAAGCTTTTAAAGTGTAACACCACATGCCCATCACCTTAAGATTTTAAGTATCCCCAAAACGAAATTTTTACATGAATATCTATAATTTCACCTCTTTTTCATTTGATTTGAAAATAAGCTTTCTATTTTTAAAAACCAACGATACCACCTCAAATTATATGAATAAAATCCATTCATTTATTAGGAAAATGGATTAAAAATAATAAGGTAGACTAAAAAGTAAAATATTATTTATGATAATCATTCTTTTATAAAATTCAAATTGGAAATAGCCCTACTCATTTTCAAAATGGAGGGGCTTTTTTTACTGTAAAATCAATATCTGCAGCTTATTTTTGTTGAAAAAATTCTCATTCTTATTTTGATAGTGATATGGGTACATATACATGCACATCAATCTTTTATTATGAAGTAGCCCTTGAATATATTGTTTTTTATTGACAGACATAAAAATGATTTATTTGCTGTATTGATAATTTATAGACGTTATAATAAAATGTTTATGTATATGTAAACTTAATTTATTTTTGTTTGGTTTAATTGGGAGGTTAGGCAGTGTTAATAACAATAAAATAATGGATATATCACCTGCAAAAAGAATGAAACCAATACGGAGAAGATGATTTCGTTAAAAATTCGAAAAATAAGCGTTATTAGCTCTTGAAGAAAAATGACTAGAAAAATTACAAGCATATGGAAAATAGGGTTATACAAAAAGTCTTAAAGGGGGACGGAATTATGGAGAAAAGAAAGTATTCAGTAACACCACAAGATCGAATGAATTATGTATTAGGTCTTTATTCTGCAGATCAACAAATTAATGCAGTTCTTTATTTTCCTGTAGGTATATCCAAGGAAATACTTGAAGAATCAGTAAGGATAACGTTGCAATTGCAACCAGTTTTGAACAGCCGGTTTGTAGAAAATGATATTCCTTACTGGGAGGAACATTCATCTGACACTAACTCATCTATTTGCTTTTTTGCAGAAGGAAATAATCAAGAACTTGAAATAATGGCAATAGATTTTATTAAAGAACCTGGTGATCGTATACAGGGGCCTATGGTTCAAACGAAATTATTACGGGGCACTACAACAGATATGTTAGTTGTGAAATTATCTCATCTATGTTCAGATGGTGCAGGAGTCAAGGAATATATTAAATTGCTTGGAACAATATATACGCACCTTTCATTGGGACGGTCTAAGAAGCAAATTATAAAGGAATTTGATGAGGGAAATGAGAGTTGTCGAGATCAATCACATGTATTCAAATACGCTGGAATATCGGACATAAAAAGTGCGTATCGTCCTAACCAAGAACAACAGGCATCGTTATGGTCTTTTCCATCTCAACCTAACAAAAATAAATTTCCCCAAATGTCCGTACGGCGATTGAGCCATGAGCAAACTCTACGTTTAACCCAATGGACAAAAGCACAACAGGCTACCTTGAATGATGTAATCATGACTGCATACTTCCGAGATTTATCACATTTCACTGTGTATGCAGAACCTCGCACTGCAGAAAAAATGATTGGCTTGACAATTGATTTACGTCGATATCTGCCTAATAATACAACTGGTGCTATTTGCAACTTATCCGGTATGGAAATGCCAGTGATTAAAATGGAAGACGATGAAACATTTAAGCAGACTCTTGTTCGAGTTAAACAATCAATGGATAAAATAAAGTCTCAAAATCCAGGTCTTTCTTCAGCAGCAGGAATGGAGCTACTGGCAGAAATGAAGCTATCTACAGTGAAGGAAATGTATAATCAGCAATATGAAGAGGCTGTACAGATGGGGATGGCGTTGCCATTACTGACAAATTTGGGAGTGATCGCTGAGGAACCTATTCAGTTTGGTCAAATTCAAGCTGAGGACGGGTATATGGCATCGCCTATTATGTATGCACCATTCTTTTCAATGGGAGTAAGCTCTTATAATGGAAGACTTACATTTACGATTGGTTATCATGCGCCGGATACATCAAAAGAAAAGGTAGAAAAATTTTTAGATAGTGTTGTGAATCAACTATCAGAAATAAAATAAAAGAGAATATAGAGAACAAATTTCTAACAGAATTGTATTTTAGGGGCTCGTATCATGTACGGATAATCTCTGGGAATTTTCTCTGACCGCACTTGCCTTTATGCTTTATATGCAATGGGAATGGTAGTGAGAAACAATTTGTATCGTGAAAAAACATGATATATCGGTATGAAAACAATAAAGCAGAGCTGATTTAAATTACACTTTGAATCAGCGCTGTTTTACTAGTTTGATGGCCCTTACAACAAAAAAAGGAGACTGTATCCGGTTAGGGTAAAGCGGATTTTTAATTTTTTTGAAAATAAAGTTGACATCCACAACTACTTAGTCATACAATGTAGTTGTAATAAGTAATACTGAATAGTGTAGTTTTACTCAAAAGCTATTCAGTAAAAATTCGCCTTAGTACTCTGTAGTACTGAATATAAGCCAGACAGAATAGGGGGTAAAGGAGGATCAGGACATGGAAAATTTAACTGAAATGCTGAAAGGTTCACTGGAAGGGTGTGTACTGGAAATCATTAGTCGCCGTGAAACGTATGGCTATGAGATTACCCGCCACCTGAATGATCTTGGGTTTACCGAAGTTGTAGAAGGTACGGTGTATACTATCCTCGTACGATTAGAGAAGAAAAAGCTTGTGAATATTGAAAAGAAACCATCAGATATGGGGCCTCCTCGTAAGTTTTATTCATTAAATGAAGAAGGCCGCCAGGAGCTTGAATTGTTTTGGGAAAAATGGGATTTTGTATCGTCAAAAATTAACGTCTTGAAGTCAAAATAGGTTCATAAGATAAAATGTTCTGGCCGATACTTTGAGAATTTCTTGTTCGGCTTTATAAAAAAGGAGGAAAATAAGATGTTAGAAATGTTCAAAAAGTTAATTGGTGATAAAAAAGAGTACAAAATGATGATGGCACGAGTTGAGGCTCTTCCAGAGGACTACCAATTTGTATTTAAGAAAATTCAAAACTACATGTGGAATTTCTCAGCGGGTAACGGGATGGATATGTTACACATACAGTATGAATTAATCGATTTGTTCGAAGCGGGTGCAGCGGAAGGAAGACAAGTGCTTGACATTACTGGGGATGACGTGGCTTCCTTTGCTGACGAACTAGTGGCAAACGCTAAAACGTATGTCTCCAAGTATCGTGAAGATTTGAATGAAAGTATTATGAAGAAATTGAGAAAAAAATAAATGCAATTAGTAATACCGACTGATTAGCTGGTTACAAATGTGAATTGCCGCCATCGCTATTCAGTTATATTTTTAAACCAGTACTAAGTAATACAGATTATCAGTGATACTAAATAGAGGGTGTATGTAATCTAATTCTATAAGGGGGAAAAAGTATGAGCAATGCAGCAATTTCTATAAAAGGGTTAAAAAAATCTTTTAAAGATAAAGAAGTCTTAGAGGGAGTGGATTTTGAGGTGCAGCGTGGCGAAATTTTTGCGCTGCTAGGCTCAAATGGAGCGGGAAAGACGACAACGGTCAATATCCTTTCGACGTTAATGAAACAAGATGATGGTGAAGTGAGTATTTGCGGTTTTGACGTCCAGCGACAACCAGATCATGTTCGTCAAAGCATCAGTTTGACAGGACAGTTCGCAGCTTTAGACGGCATGCTTACTGGAAGGGAAAACTTGATAATGATCGCTAAGTTACGTGGTGTTTCCAATCCCGCACAAGTTGCTGATAATCTACTTGCAAGATTTAGCCTGACTGATGCGGCCAACCAGAGGGCAGACCAGTATTCAGGCGGGATGAAGCGCCGACTTGATATCGCGATGAGTTTGATTGGGGCGCCAGCAGTTATTTTTCTTGACGAACCAACGACTGGACTTGATCCGGAAGCGCGGATCGAAGTGTGGGATACCGTCAAGGAACTTGCCGGCAGCGGCACAACGATCTTGCTCACTACTCAGTACTTGGAGGAAGCGGAACAACTGGCGGACCGTATCGCTATTTTGCATGGCGGAAAAATTATTACGACAGGTACTCTTACTGAACTGAAAGAGATGTTCCCGCCAGCAAAAGTAGAGTATATCGAGAAGCAGCCGACGTTGGAAGAAATTTTCCTTGCGATTATCGGTAAAAAGGAGGAGATGTAAATGAAAAGCAAAACAGGGGTATTACTAGGGCGCTTAATGCGCAATATTATGCGTAGTCCGGATACAATTATTACGGTAGCAATTACACCGATTATGATGATGCTATTATTTGTTTACGTATTTGGCGGGGCTATAAAGACAGGAACGGATAACTACGTTAATTATTTATTGCCGGGAATTTTGCTAATGGCTATCGCATCCGGTGTAGCTTACACTTCCGTGCGACTATTTACGGATGTAAAGAGTGGGCTGATGGCACGTTTCATTACGATGCCTATTAAGCGCTCATCGATATTGTGGGCTCACGTTTTAACCTCTTTTGTTGCTAATGTACTTACTATCGTGGTGGTTAATCTTGTTGCATTATTAATGGGTTTCCGTTCCAGTGCTAATATTCTAGAGTGGCTCGCGGTAGCTGGAATACTTGGGATGTTTACGCTGGCGCTAACATGGCTAGCTATCATTCCAGGATTGAAAGCGAAGTCTATGGAAGGGGCGACTGCTTACTCGTACCCGCTAGTTTTTCTTCCATTTATTAGTTCGGCCTTTGTGCCTACCGAAACGATGCCAAAAATTGTTCGTGCGTTTGCAGAGAATCAGCCTGTAACTTCAATCGTGAATGCGATTCGTGCTCTTTTATATGAAGGAACTGTGGGTAACGATATTTGGATTGCACTCGCTTGGTGCGTAGGTATAATGGTCATCTCTTACTTTTTCGCCAGTAAAGCATTTAAACGTCAGTTAGGGTAAGAAACGAGATAAACGAAACCTTCAGGAATAATATATATTTAGAAAAGCACGGGAGATTTTCCGTGCTTTTATTATTTATCATGCTCTCATTGTAGTAAATGAAATGGTATTTAAAAATAGGATAATTATCCAGTGATAAAGCTTAATATTTGAGGCTCACTGCTTATGGAATGTATAAGCACACTCGTTTTTGTAAATCTGCTAATACTTCATCGGGTATTTCTTGGATTTTAATATCCTTCCCTAGAAAAAGCAGCCAATTTATTATTTCCATCACTTCATCGGGATTGTTAACATTGATAAAAGTTTTTAAAATGGCTGTGGATTGGTAAGGATTAGTATAAGATATTGAAATTTTTAAAGGATGGTATTTTTTGAACTGGGCAATTGCTGTCGGACCAAGTTCAAATACAAGGTTAATTGCTTCGTCCTTCTTACTTAGTTTTTCTAAAATCTTTTTCTTATTTAGCCTTTTGTTCGTCGTGTATGGTTCGATATTAATGAGATCATCGACAGGAAACATCATCTTCTTTTCTTCTTTTAAGTCAAACCCTTCAATGATCCAATGGCTTTTTTCTTGATAAAGGTGCAATAGATAAATTGGATAAGACTTGATTTCTTCATCTTCTTTCATAGTAATCAATAAATGGTTATCTAAAAGAAGGATTTGAATGAGTTTTTCTAACATAGGATGGGGGAGATCAGAAAGCTCAAGTAGATCGGGATTATAAGGATTAGTCCCTTGGAAAAGCAAGAGTTGATTTAAAAGAACGAGATCATCTTGCTGGGTTTCTGAGATGAGTCCTAGTAGTTTTTCGGCTAAAGATTGACGACTCTTTAGGTAGGGAAGTTGTTGATTCCTCGTAGCCATAAAGGCAATAAAAAGAGCTTTCACTTCATTATCAGTAAAGCGAACAACGGGCAGGATAGAGTTGTGCATAACAAAATATCCCCCGGTCCTCCCAACTTCAGCGACAAGTGGCATTCCCATAGCTTCAATTTCTCTAATGTCTCTAATAGCTGTCGACCGTGATATGTTAAATTCTTGTATAATTTCAGATATTGTAAAGTGGGAGCGGTTGTTGATATACCGCATAATTGTATTAATCCGTTCAATTTTTTTCATTTTGGTCTCCTAAACAGTATCATTTTTTGACATGGTTTAAAGGTATTATAAACGTATCAGATGAAAAGGTAAATCGTTTGATTAATAAAAAAAGAGGCAGGTTTTGCAAATGAAAAATTATACTATAGAAGAAAAAGATAGCTTTATTGTATTAGGTATTGGAACTGAAATTAAGAGTGAATACACAGACTTTGCTGGAATAAATAAAGAAAAGGAAGACTTTTGGTCGGCTGTTAAAGAAGATAGAAGGCTGGACACTTTAAAAGCTTTAGCTACAAATGAATACATTTTTTCCGTGAGCGAAGCGGTGAATAACAAAATGATGTATTATGCGGGTGTCATGACAGAAGCACAAATAGAAGAAGAATCTAGAGTGATTCAGTTTCCGAGGGGAGAATACTTAGTAGTGAAAGGGGAAGACAAAACGGCTGAAGAGCTAAGTAATAAGCTTACTGGCATCGCCTTCGGTCAAGCTTTACCAGAAGCAAAGGATTTTGCCTATGTTGGTGGACCGAATACAACGGTTGAGATGGGGCAGAGAAATGGCTTAATATTTGGTGAAATGTGGATTCCGGTTGTTAGGAAGTAAAGTGATAAAAGGTGCGAATATGGAAAGTAGAGGCTAATGATCTTGTATTGTTGGCCTTTTTAACATGAATATAATATTCATATGCTGCTACACAGTATGTTCTGATAAAATGGAATAAAAGGGAATTACTGTAAGGTGGTGGTGGGGAGAATAAAAAAGGCTATTTGAGCTATTCATAGTAACGTTTGTTTTTCTATTCCTTCATGTAAGTACATTTACTAATGAAAGATTTAACGATAAATTGGGATCCTTTACTTTCATTGAGCTACTTCTTATGCTTTCTATTTACACTGCATTTATAGAAAAGTATTTTGATGATATACAAAAGTGGATTCAAAATATTACATGTTGCTTTGCTTTATTCGTAGTGGTTTTAGTAGCTCTATGGATAGGTTATTTTTAGTCCTTACTTAAGAGAATGAGAAATATGTGATTACACTACATTCGATTCGATAATATGACTTAGCTGCATCGGTTTATATTAATCTTTTCTCTCCTCAATCATGATAAAATGTACAAAATGAGAATCCAATTTAATAGATATTATAAGAAAACCATCAATTTGATTATCCTTTTTCAAATTGATGGTTTTTATTTTTGAAATAAATATGTATTTTTTTAAAAAATATTTTTTGACCCCCATAAAACTATGTATTCCTCCGAATATGTATAGTGAAGAAAATAAATAGAAGAAAAATGACTATGAAAGAATATAGAAGCATTAATAAATTTACTAGATTAAGTGGGCATCCGAAATAAAAGGATGAAATTACCAATGATATAGAGAAGAGTTATTCAAGGATTGCAGATAAAATAGAAAAAGAATAAGCAAAACGAACGGTAGAAAATAAGAAAGTAGATAAAAATTAAAACTTAACTTTTGTGCCGAGAGAAAAGGAAAATCATTAAGAAAACGTTAGGAAAAGTTAGAATCGAAAAATATAACTAACAGCAAGAAGACAAGACCGAAGAAAAGTACCAAGAAAATCTGGTTAAATGGTCACTTGTGTAGTGGCCATTTTGCTATTTGAAGGAGGCTGGGAGATTACAAGTGTTGAGTTTAGTAATGAAGATCTTAAGAAAACCGAAAATAGAAGATATCGTATGTAACATACAAAACAACGAAGAAGACAAAGAAGCGTTTATCGTACAGTATCAGCCTTTTATTAGAAAATCAATCTCATCTGTCTGCCGCCGATATATAACAGAACAGGATGATGAATATAGCATTGGATTGTTTGCGTTTAACGAAGCAATTGAACAGTATTCATATACAAAAGGAAAATCCTTTTTAGCGTTTGCTGATCTTCTTATAAAAAGAGATGTAATTGACTATATACGTAAGGAGTCTAAACATAACTTTGTCTTTTTAAAAGAAGATGAGCAAGAGGAAATGTTAGAAATGCAAGTATCGCTTACGGAGTATATGAAAGAGATGGAAAATAGTAACCGTAAGGAGGAAATTCTTCATTTTCAAAGTGTGCTAGCTGAGTTTAAAATCACATTCTCAGAGCTTGCTAAAGAATCTCCTAAGCATCGTGATACACGTGAGCACTTAATAGAAATTGTAAAAATTATTATAAAAGAAGAGGAAATGATGGAAGAGCTGTTCCGAAAGAAAAAGTTACCGCTTAAACATATAGAACCACGTGTTAGGGTAAGTCGTAAAACGTTGGAACGACATAGAAAATACATTATTGCAATGTGTATTATTTTTGCAAACAACTATACATATATTCTGGATTACATAAGAGGGGAAAAGCATGATGAATAAAGGAATTGTGATGGATATAAAAAAGCATAGCGTAGTTGTTTTAACACCAAATGGAGAGTTTATTACGTGTAAAAGAAAAGGGGATTCTTGCATAATCGGGGAGGAAATCTTATTTGATGAGCAAGAACAAAAAGCATCGCATTTTTCGATCCCTTCCTTTTTAAAACCTGCATCAATACTTGTTGCTTGTTTTCTATTTGCAGTGCTGTTTTTCTACAATCAACCAGAAGAAAAAGTATTTGCTTACGTCTCAGTTGATATAAATCCAAGTTTAGAGGTGAGCGTAACAAAGGATTTTCGTGTTATAGATTTGCAGGCTTGTAATGATGATGGAAGGCGTATTTTAAAAGAATTGAAGCAATGGGAAAATAAACAATTGCAAGAAGTAATACGTAGGATTATAAAGCAAAGTCAAGAGGATAAGTATTTAACGAATGATAAGCAAGTTATGCTAACAGCTGTTGCAAAGGACAAGGCACTAGAACCACAGTTGGAAAAGGCGATGAAAGAATTAAAGAAAGAATATGAGCTAAAACATATTACAGTTGAATATCAAAGTAGCACAATGCAAGTACGAGAGAATGCTAGAAAAGCTGGAATTGGCACAGGTGTCTATATAAAGCAAGAGAGTGAGAAGAACAAATCGCTTACGCCTCCTGCCACGCCGTCTAATCCGGTGGAAAACGAAGAAGAGATACAATTGCAGCCGGAGTCATCTCCTGATGCATCACCGGATTTGTCTCCCGTACAAGAAAAAAAATATGAGAAGCCAGAGCATAAAGAACAAAAGAAAACAGAAGAACAGCCATCGAAGCAAATAAAAGAAAACAATGGAAGAGGATCCCAGCAAGAAAATAGAGGGAATCAACAGGAGAATAACAGTAGAGAATCTCAACAGGGAAATAATGGGGACCGACAAGGGAACAATGGAAGAGGATCTCAACAAGGAAATAATGGGAATCAGCAAGGGAACAACGGAAGAGGATCTCAACAAGGAAATAATGGGAATCAGCAAGGGAACAACGGAAGAGGATCCCAACAAGGAAATAATGGGAATCAGCAAGGGAACAACGGAAGAGGATCTCAACAAGGGGATAATGGAAATCAGCAAGGGAACAACGGAAGAGGATCTCAACAAGGAAATAATGGGAATCAGCAAGGAAACAATGGAAGAGGACCCCAGAAAGAAAATGATGGAAACGAGCAAGGGAACAATGGTAGGGGGTCTCAACAAGAAAATAGAGGCCACCAGCAAGGGAATGAAAAGAAGAATCAATAGAATATGGAAGTGAGAGATTCATTTCAAAGCTAAAAGGATTTCTCTCGCTATTGTGGGCAGTAAAACTCCCATCTCAAAATTTGGCTTGGGCAAAGAAGTTAGGTGGGGGTTGGGCTGCTTGTAAATGCCCAATTGGTGAGGGCTGATTAAAGTTGCACTTTATTATTCTATAGTTCTATTAAGAAGGAGTATGTGAAAAATATAATGGAGAAAAACATTCAACAAGAGAAAGATAAAGAAAAACCTGTTTTTTATGATCCGAAAGGAAGGAGAAACATAGCCTTTATTTGGTTTCTATGTATCTCAATAGTTAGTGTAGGTGTTGTATTTTATTTTTTCTTTCAAAGTATTTTTTCAACACCAGAAATTCCAAACATGAATCCTACTGTAAAACAAGATACGAAACTTGTACCAATTAATCAAAAACTTAGTGAGGAGCAGTTAAAGAACGAAGAATTCAAGCCAAATACCGAAATGAAGGATAATAAAAATTTGGTGAATTCGACAAACGATAGTAAACAACCTAAAGAAGTGTATGGTTTTTATGTAAACTGGGATGAAAATAGTACCGCTTCTTTAAAAGAAAATATCGATTCATTAACCACGTTAGTACCAGAATGGTATCATTTAAAAGAAGATTTAACGATTAGAAGTGAGATAAAACCTGAGATTGTAAAACTAGCAAAAAAAAATCATGTGAAAATTATGCCGTTACTTACTAACTATACAGAAAAAGCTTCTGGCCCTGATAGTGAGCTTATCCATAAGTTACTGAATTCGCCGAATGATGTGAAGACGAAATTTATTAATGATTTAGTAAGCCAAGTTAAAAAGAATCAGTTTTCAGGTATTAATATTGACTTTGAGGCCGTACCTGAAAGTGATAGAGAAAACTTAACAAATTTTATGAAAGAACTTACTACGGAATTTCATGAACATGATTTGCTCGTTACACAAGATGTTCCAGCTAATGATAAGGCTTTTGATTATAGTGCGTTAGCAAAAATAATAGATCGAATGATTGTAATGATGTACGATGAGCACTATGGAGCCGGGGAACCAGGACCAATTGCTTCAAATAAATGGTTCCAACATACATTAAAAGAACTGAATATTCCGTCTAATAAGCTTATAGTTGCTTTCGGTAACTATGGATATGATTGGGAAGTGAATAGTAAAGAAGCTGCGAAGTCTTTAACTTTCTCAGAAGTTATGGCAATGGCTCATGATTCAAATATGAAAATTCAATGGGATAACATGAGTGGAAATCCTTATTTTAGATATAAAACAGGAGAGAAAGAACATACTGCATGGTTCTTAGACGGTGTTACTCTCTATAATCAAGTGAAAATCGCAATGGACAACAATGCAAAGGGGGTTGCGTTATGGAGATTGGGAGCAGAAGATCCTACAATATGGAAAGTTTTAAAAAATCCTATTGAGGCACAAAAAAATCCTAATGTATTACATAAAATCAATAGTTTAGATGAAGTAAATTATTCTGGACAAGGTGAAATTTTACAGATTGAGAATGAAAGAAAAAATGGATTGAGAGATTTTAAAGTAGGCAAAGATGGTTATCTTACAGATGAAGTATATCAATCCTTACCATCTGCATACGAAGTGCAACGATATGGAAAACCGAAAGGGAAACAAGTAGTATTAACATTTGATGATGGACCAGACCCGAAATATACGCCAGAAATTTTAAATATATTAAAAGAGAATAAAATAAAAGCTGCTTTTTTTGTCCTTGGTGAAAACGCACAACTAAATCCTAGTATTGTAAAAAGAATATACGATGAAGGTCATGAAATTGGCAATCATACTTTCAAGCATCCTAACGTAGCTGATACGTCTTTACTACGAACAAAAGTAGAACTTAATACGACGCAACGTCTGATCCAGGAAATAACTGGGCATTCTACAGTTTTGTTTAGGCCACCATACGAAGCGGATGCTAACCCGGATTCCTCAAATGAAATAGTGCCTATTTTACGGGCACAAAATATGAACTATACAATGGTAGCAGAAAAAGTGGATCCCGAAGACTGGGCAACACCATCAACAAATGAATTAGTAAAGCGTGCTCTTAATCCCGTTTATAAGGGAGAGGGAAATATTATTCTTCTTCATGATGCGGGAGGGAATCGTACCCATACAGTAGAGGCGCTCCCAATCATTATTAAAGACCTAAGAAAGCATGGATATAGTTTTGTAACAATCTCGGATTTAATGAATAAAGAACGAGAGGAAATTATGCCTCCTGTTTCTTCAGAGGGGAAGCAATATTTACTTTACAATAAAGCTGTCTTTTCAGGGGCAGGATACTTTAAACATATATTAACAACTATTTTTTATGTTGCTATTGGATTAGGGATTTTTCGATTCTTATTCTTAATTTATTTTGCATGGAAGCAGAAAAGCAAAACGCTATCTCGCTATATTAATTCGTCATATCAACCTTTTGTTAGTGTTGTCATAGCGGCATATAATGAAGAAAAGGTGATAGCTAAGACGATTCGCTCAATTTTGGATAGTAATTATAGAGAATTTGAAGTTATTGTTGTGGATGACGGATCGACAGATGATACGTCAAAAGTAATGAAAGAAACATTTTATAAACACTCTAAAGTTCGTTTCATTCAGAAAGAAAACGGCGGGAAATCATCGGCAATGAACCTAGCGTTTCAACAATCGCGAGGAGAAATCATTGTTACTTTAGATGCGGACACTATTATTGCGCAAGACGCCATTTCTCTAATGATTAGACACTTTGAAGATCAGAATGTAGCAGCAGTTTCAGGTAATGTTAAAGTGGGGAATAGACGAAATTTGTTAACTACTTGGCAACATGTTGAGTATATTACAGGGTTTAATTTAGAACGTAGAGCTTTTGATGAGTTAAATTGTATTACAGTTGTTCCAGGAGCTATTGGGGCGTGGCGCAAGAAGAATGTAGTTGAATCTGGATATTTAAGCGAAGATACATTAGCAGAAGATACGGATCTTACTATTACATTTTTACGTCAAGGGCATAGAATTGTATATGAAGAAAAAGCGTATGCTTTTACGGAATCACCTGAAGATGTGAAAAGTCTTATTAAACAGCGGTATCGTTGGTCATATGGTACGCTCCAATGTCTTTGGAAACATCGAAAAGCTTTGTGTAATTCAAAACATAAAACATTAGGGTTTATTGCATTGCCTAACATGTGGTTATTCCAATATGTTCTGCAATTCATTGCTCCTTTAGCGGATATATTAATGATCATGGGGCTATTTGGTAGCGATCCGCTAAAAGTTTTAGGATTTTATTTTGTATTCTTTTTATTAGATCTGCTCGCATCTCTGTTTGCATTTAAATTAGAGGAAGAGAACCCTAAACCGTTAGTGTGGTTAATTTTACAACGCTTTATTTATCGTCAATTTATGACTTATGTTGTCATTAAATCTATATGTTCATCGCTTCGAGGAGTAGCGGTAGGATGGAATAAACTAAAGAGAATGGGGAGTGTTAAACATTCCACGGAACATAAGGAGGCATCATAAGAGAGCAGACTATCTGCTCTTTTTTTATTGATTTTA
Source organism: Bacillus cereus G9842 (assembly GCF_000021305.1). Taxonomy (GTDB): domain Bacteria; phylum Bacillota; class Bacilli; order Bacillales; family Bacillaceae_G; genus Bacillus_A; species Bacillus_A thuringiensis_S. The sequence continues at coordinate 3,313,117 of NC_011772.1, read as the reverse complement.
GTAAGTTGAATATAGAGTAGTGGTGAGACATTATGTTAAGATTCTCCTTTAGTTTCGGATTAAAGTTTTTTTATATTTTTTTAAAATGACGGACATAAAAACGCATATACCTTCGAATTATATATATGGATAACATAAATATTGTATATAAAAGGGGAGAAATAAGATGAGAGAAAAAAAAGAAATGTTTCAAGAAATTGCTGAGGTGTTAAAGGTATTGGCGCATCCCGTTCGTCTATCTTTAGTAAAAATAATGCTTGCAAAAGGCCCTACTAATGTAACAACAATGTATGGGGATTTACAAATGCCTCAAAGTACAATTAGTCAACATTTATCTAAACTAAAAGCTGCTAAAATGGTTACAGGTACTCGGAAAGGATTAGAAATTTATTATGAGGTAACGGACAATCGCACAAAATCAATATTAGCATGTTTAGTTTAAATACTGATTGTCTAGACATTAAGAAGAGGATGAAAAAGTAATTCTTTGACTACAATTTTTAAGATTTTATACAAAAGTAATATGTATAAGTGCATGTGATTTTCTTACTAACATAAGTTGTATGTAGGGTGGTTATTAATTTGTTATACTTCTTAATTAGCTTATTTTATTAAAAATTAGTAAGGTGAAGGATTATTTATGTACACATGAAATATTTTATAAAGAGTACGACTTTACTCCAAAGTTACATTTTTAGTTTTTTATCTATAGATCTAATACTAAAGGGAAAATAACTGAAATATAAATGTAATTGAAAGGAGTGGAGTAACAATGGAGGTAAGCCTTTTTTTAGGATTTTTTTGGGGGTGGATAACGGTTATCATCTCAGGAATACTTTTTGTACGACCATCTATACTACGTGAACTGAAAAAATTAGTGGTAGAAGACAGAGGATTTGGAATTATGTATGGCTTTCTATCAATTTTCCTCGGGTTAGGTACTGTTATCTTACATAATGTTTGGACACTTAATTGGCAGGGACTCATTACACTTATTGCATGGCTCGCACTATTAAAAGGGATTTATGTAATTGCATATCCTGAACCATCCAAGAAAACCGATTTTGAAGTAAGAGTACTATCTACTCGTATAGTGCTTGCTATCCTTGGTGCTTTATCTTTATGGATGCTTTTCATACTTTATATGAAATAGAGACAAATATTTTTGATCATGGGAGTATATAGGTGAGGAGTTTTGGGTAGTCCTTTGGAACGGGATTTTATAGTTAACTGTAAATATAGTGTTTCTTCCCTTGTAGATATGTTTTTATAAATAGTGAGATGGGCAAAACGAAAAGAGTCCTAAATAAATAGGATTCTTTTCGTTTTATAAAAGTGAACTTATTTTGTATCACTAATACAATGGATGATTATTTTTCCGGACTATTCGCAGTTATCTATCTTGGTATACTCAATGGTGGCTATGTGACCATCCGGTCGAATCAAAACGGTATCTATATTTTTTAACTTGGAATCTTGTATTTCTCCTATTATCACCTTTATGTGTGAATCAATATTTATTTTATTTATCTTATCTATATAAGTAGGGTGTATTAATAAAATAAATTTACCATCCTGCATTAATTCAAAGAGTTTATAACTTTTCTTATTTAGAGAAGAAATAGTGAGGTTTGTACATCTTTTTCCTATCAATGGATGCCTTTCTATATCGTGCATCGACGAATACATTATCCCTAAGCCACTTACTCTTTCAGATAAATCTTGATTTATCTCGGGGTATGTAAGTAGGTACGAAAATAAATCCCTCAATTCCATTCCTGCGTTTGAAAAGTTTATCATTAATTGTTCTTGCGCTTGTACTTCCTTGAAAAATTGTTTTCCCACAGCATGTCTTTCAATATGATAACTTTCTAATAGGCTTTCATATTTTTTTTGTTTTATTGCGAGTCCTAATTTCCATCCTATATTAAAAGCATCTTGTAGACCTACATTCAAACCTTGTCCTCCAGCAGGGAAATGAATATGTGCTGCATCCCCAGCTAAGAATACACGCTTATGTTGATAAGTATTTGCTAGTTTGGTTGCATTGCCAAAACGAGAAAGCCATATTGTGCTCTTAATTTGAAGATGTTTACCTGTAATACTATAAATACTATCTATAAACTCTTTTTCTGTAACAGCAACATGAACAGGTATTGTCTGATTCTTAGGGTCAATAATTGCAAAACGAAATACATCAGGTGTAATAGGTACCATCATTAATATCCCATTTATATTAGAAGTAGATAAAAATGGATTATCTGGTATACCTTCTAAAATAACATCACCTAATATAGCGGTAGTTGTTGTGTTTGTTCCATTAAATGGTATATTTGATAATTCACGAACTATACTTCTTGCTCCATCAGCTCCTATTACATATGGAACTTCTATTTTATATATTGTTTCTCTTTGTTCTATTTCTAGTTGTACGAATGTTTCATATTGTTTTAAGTCTTTCAGAGTATGCCCGCGTTTAATGACTACGCCTAATTCTAATGCATGTTCTTCTAATATTTCTTCTGTAATAGATTGGGGAATAAAAAGTGTATACGGAAAATCAGTATTTAAATTTTTAAAGTTTAATCTTGTATCTAAGGCAGCAAAATGACTTGTATTTAATTTCTGTCCTCTAGCTAAAAATCTATCTGCAATACCTCTCATAGCCATCAATTCTAAGGAACGAGGGTGTAGTGTGAGTGCTCTAGAATTTCGTACCCGGTCTAATCTTCTCTCTAAAACAACAACTTTTACGCCTTGGATAGCTAATTCACATGCTGCCATAAGTCCAACTGGACCACCACCAACTACCGCTACATCATAATAATTGTCCATATCATGCCCTCCATTTATTTAATTGTTTAAGAGCTAATGTGAAAAATTGTAAATAGATTAATGATATCTATTGTACATATATAATTATACTTCATTTTAGTTTCTTCGGAAACTAAAATGAAGTTCCTAGGAGAAGTCTACATAGTAAGTGTGTAGTTAAAGCTATATATCGTTTCTGCAGCTTCTTCTGCTTGTGCTATTTTTGCTAAAAATGCTACTGCTGTAGTTCCATATGGGAGTTGTAAAGGTCTTTCCGCTATTCGTAGTTTTAATGAAGTAGTAGTGGTTTTAACTCGACTTCAAATAATTCGCTTTCAATTTCATTAAGTGCATACATTGATACAGGGTGTGGAGAGGTATTAGATAAGACTTGTGATGAAAGAAGTGCTCCTGATGAGGAGTAAAATGTAACAAACACTTGTGAAAATGGAGGGACCATAATGATTACACGGTCAGTTTTTTGTAACGTATTAACCAACTCCAAAATAATATAGTTTTATAAAAATCAAAAAAAAAAATAGATAAATATAAAGATATTATTATGGGTACTTTTCCGATAGTGAATTAAGAAAATTAATAAACTCTTTATTTTATTGTAAATAATTTAAGAGCACACAAATATGCGCGCTCTTAGAATAGAAAGGTAGTTTTCTATGAGTAGGGAGTCCTCATATAATAAAATATGCTTGTCCAATTTAAATGTGAGAAGTTTTTTATAAAAATGCTATTTGGTAAGTCTATGTGAAAAATCACCTTGTACAGGAACTCTTTGCAAAGTATTTTGTCTGCAGTCATGATTATTAAAGTTGATGAGAGCTGTTATTCGACTAATAAAACCACATCTCAAATTGTTGACTATATGTCTAACAACTAGGATGCGGTTCAATGAATAAAAAGTGTCCGAGCAAAATATAAGGTGAAAAGTATAAGATACTTTTGTTATAAAGAGTATTTATAGATGAATGTTATTGTTTTTTATTTCTGAAAGATTTGGGGTTCTAAATTACGAGTTGTTGGAGTCCCTCTAATATAAAATTTCAGTAGAAATATTGAACTACTAATATGAATGTAGAAGATTTAATAAAGACGGTAATGTTTTTTTAGTCATGTAATCTTTTCAATTGATGATCTTTTCCCCATTCACATAGTTCATCCATAATTTGCATTAAAGATTTCCCATATTCGCTTATTGTGTACTCAACCTTTGGTGGAACTTCTTGATATACAGTACGATGGATAATTCCATCAGCTTCAAGTTGCCGAAGTTGTTGAGTCAGAACTTTTTGCGTAATGTTTGGAATTTCTCGTCGGATTTCATTTGTTCGCATTTTTCCATCTATTAAGACACATAAAATATGAACTTTCCATTTTCCGCCGATTACATCGAGTGTCGTTGCAATTGGGCAGTCATCATTTTGATTCATATAACACCTCCACAGGTACTTTAAGGTTCCTATAGCACTTTAAAGTACGTACTTTTCAATTATATGTGACTCATTCATACTAATACGTAAAGGGTTGAATAATTTATAAAGGGGATGAAAAATGATGAAAACACTTGTAATTGTAGCACATCCTGATATTGAAAAATCAAAAATTAATAAAAGATGGATTGAAGAACTTGAGAAATATTCGGATGAAATTACGGTGCATGAATTGTATAAAGTGGCACCGAATTGGGAGTTTAATGTGGAAGAGGAACAAAAGCTGTTAGTAGAACATGACCGATATATATTTCAATTTCCTCTCTACTGGTACAGCTCACCACCTTTATTGAAAAAATGGTTCGATGATGTATTAACATATGGGTTTGCATACGGATCACAAGGAGATAAAGTGAAGGGAAAAGAATTTGGTGTAGCTATTTCTATAGGTGGATTAGAAAAAGACTATGAAAATAGTGGGATTACAATGGATGAGTTGACGAAACCATTCCAAGCTACATGCTTATATACAGGTATGGAATTTATACCTTCCTTTTATTTATATGGTGCAGAATATAAACTAAGTGATGAAGAGATTGATAAAAGTGCACCTGAATATGTGCAATATGTGATGAACAAGAAGTATTCTAATATATAATGAAAAATAGCCATTTACTTGTGAAGTAAATGGCTATTTTATATTCTTCTTATATTCACTAAGTGTAATCTTTAGTAAATTAATAGTTAATCTGGTAAAATAAAAAACCTAACATATATAAAGGGGAGTTTTACTTGAGAACGATGCAAAAATTATTACAAAAAAGAGCAATGCAATCACCAAATTTGGAAGCGCTTGTAGGCGGAGAGAAAAGGTATTCGTTTCAGCAGTATAATGAACGAGTAAATCAGCTTGCACATTATTTGTTACATAATGGTGTGCAAAGAGGAGACCGTATAGGAATACTATGCAAAAATAATCACCCGTTTCCAAGCGTTATGATGGCAAGTTTAAAAATTGGAGCGGTATGTATTCCGCTAAATCATCAGCTTACTGCTTATGAATTAGAAACGATTGTAAAAGAAGCGAAATTAAAAGTATTAGTTATTGATGAAGAATTTAGTGAAGTATTATTAAAGATTGATGCTGTTAAAGAAATCCCTTATGTAATTCAAACGACAAAAGAAGGCTTTGGTTCATTTGAATTAGAGTTGCAAAAACAGCCAACGTCAGAACCGAACGTAGAAGTTCATGAAGAAGACGATGCCATTTACTTATTTACTTCAGGAACGACTGGACAGGCGAAAGCATGTGTAATTGGACATAAAAACTTGCATCATTATTTTGCTGAAATTGCGGGCCAAAGAGAAATCCCAGCAGGTGAACGTTTTTTATCCGTGCATCCATTGTTCCATATGAGTGGCGTGCTTTCTATTTTAAATTGTATTTATCATGGCGTTACGATGATTTTCTTAGCTGATTCGAATCCTGCTATTATTTGGGATAAGATTGAAGAAGAGAAAATTACTACGATGCTTGCGTTCCCAGCTGTTTATAGTTACATGCTTGATGAATTAAATAAAAAAGAACGTAATATTTCAACCTTTAAAGTAGCACAAAGCGGTGGTACAAAAGTGCCAGAAACACTCATTCAAAAATATATGGAAAAAGGAATATATATGGTGCAAGGCTATGGTAGTACAGAAGGTTGGGTTGTAACCTCATGGCATCCAATGATGGGAAAAGAAAAGATGTCTTCTGTAGGAAAAACCTTGAAAAATGTAGAGGTGAAAATTGTTCATCCGGAAACAGGACATGAACTAACAACAAATGAAGTTGGAGAGATTCATGTGAAAAGTCCATACATGTTTAAAGGGTATTGGAATAATGAAAAGGCGACAAAGAAGGTAGTAAAAGATAACTGGTTTAACATGGGTGATGCTGGCATGATAGATGACGATGGATTCCTGCATATTATGGGAAGATATAAAGACGTTATTATACGCGGTGGTGACAATGTATATCCAGATCAAGTAGAAGATGTTATTCATGAAATACATGGTGTTTTAGAAGTTGCAGTAGTTGGAGTTCCAGATGACTTTTGGGGAGAAGTTCCAAGAGCTTACATTGTGAAGGATGGCGAAACAACATTAACAGAAGAAAGTATTACTCAGTATTGTAAGGAGAAATTAGCCAGTTACAAAATACCAGAAGTGGTATTCATAGAAGAATTACCGAAAAATGCTTTAGGAAAAGTGTTGAAGAGGGAATTACGAGATGTAGTTCTTATGAAATAGAAAATTATGAAACGATGGAGAACCCAGTTATGTATAAAGCATGACTGGGTTTTTATGTATCAAAAACATAATAATTTACTAGATTTTGTATTTCGTGTAAGATAATAAAGAATATTCAATTAATAATTCGAGGGATGAAATTAAATGAAGCTACCGTTATTAGAAGTAGAGACGGATAGACTCATTATCCGTCCATTTCAAAAAGATGATTACGAAAGTTGGTTAGATGGATTTAATAAGAGACTGCCATCGCAGTATAAATATGACGATGGCTATCAAGTTCTGGTATCATCAACAAAAGCATGGTTCACGGAATGGATAAGAGGTTTTGATGAAGCAGCACATAGAGATGAGATGTATGTATTAGGCATTTTTCGTAAAGAAGACGGAGCTAATATTGGAAAGTTAGAGCTGATAAAAATTTTACGAATGGATTACCAATGGGCGATGATGGGGTATTCCATACATAATCAATACTGGAAAAATGGATATGGCATAGAAAGCGTGAAAGCTGCGTTATCGTTATTTTATAATAGTCTTCATTTTCATAGAATTGAATTACATATACATGTTGATAATGAGCCATCTGTTCGTCTTGCGGAACGATCAGGTTTTTCTTTTGAATGCGAGAGAGAGGCGTTTTCTTTAGAGAATGGTAAGTGGATGGATTTTCTTATTTATTATAAAAATAAAGAAATGAACAAATAAGGAGAAAAGAAAATGAAGACTATAAACGTATTTCATTACGACGCATTTACGAATAAACCAAATAAGGGAAATCCAGCAGGTATTGTATTAGAAGCAGATGGATTAACGGAAGAGAAAATGCAAATTATTGCTGAAAAAGTTGGATATAACGAAACAACTTTTGTTCTTTCTTCAGAAGTAGGAGATATAAGAATGCGTTATTTTACACCTGGTTTTGAAATGGATTTATGTGGTCATGGGACAGTAGGGACGATATATGCTTTGCGCGAAAAAGGTTTATTAGAAGAGAAAAGTAACCTTACGATTGAAACGAAGGCTGGGATTTTACCGATACAAATAGGTGTAAATAAAAATGGAGAAACCTTTATTAAAATGAGACAGGCAGCACCTCAGTTTAAAGAATTTACAGGTTCAAAAGAAAAATTAGCTCATAGTATTGGTTTAGAAATAAATGATTTAGATGTAAGTTTACCGATTGTATATGGAAGTACTGGTAATTGGACTGTAATTGTACCGATTAAAAATCTTAATGCATGCGAGAGAATGAAACCTAATAATGCTGCATTTCCATCAGTATTAAAAGAAATACCTAATGCTTCTATTCACCCAATTTGTCTAGAAACTTATGATGAACTAGCACAAATGCACGGCCGTCATTTTTCATCAGCTTACGCTGGGACGATTGAAGATCCAGTGACAGGAACAGCTTCAGGTGTAATGGGAGCGTATTATGCGGAGTATTTAGAGAAAGATTTTGAACATGAATTGGATTTAATCGTTGAGCAAGGACAGGAAATAAATAAAGATGGTCGTGTAACTGTTTATGTAACGAAAGAGATAGAAAACGAGAAGTTACAAATAGATATTGCTGGAACAGCGGTGTATGTGAAAGAGTTTGAAGTTTCAATATAAAGTGAAACTTTAATCAGTGGGGGTTTTACTGCCCGGTGAATAGCAAGATAAAAAAGAAAGCCCGGAATACATCCGGACTTTCATTATCTGTTCAATACTTCAATGTACGAAGCATTTCCGGTTGTTCTTAAAGCGGAGCGGAAATTATTATTTTCTAACGCCACAGCAACTTGTTGTAACTGCTGTGCATCATCATGATGGATAAGTAAGCTGTCAGCACCGCTTTCTTCTATATGAATGTGTTCGACATTTCCGATAGCATCATGTACAGCTTTTAAAAATTCAGGTTTCATGGTGTCCTCCTATATGTATGTAACGTTGTTATTTAGTATTTCCTTATTTTTGAAATATAAAAGTAAATGAAAGGAGAAATAAAATGAATATAACGCAGTTTAACGAACAGATAACATCATTATTTGAAGAGCATCTTCACAAATATGGCGATGATGAATATGGTTTTACTCATATAAGTAAAGATGAATTTCACAAAATCGGTTACACAACAAATCTGACATTAGAGACGATTGAAGAAGCGTATAAAAATGGAGTCGATATGATAGTTACACATCATGCGCCGTGGAGTTTTTTATTTGGTATGGAAAAGGCTTGTATTGAGAAATTGAAGCAATATGAAATGAATCATTTTTGGATTCATTTGCCGTTAGATTTTGTAAAGTTTGGCACGTGTACGTCGTTATTTAACGGAATTGGGATAGATACAATACTAGAATATTCCACGTATGAGGAAGAAGAACTACCGGGAATAGGAGAATATAAAGAAGCGATTCCTTTTTCAAACTTAGTTGGAAAACTGGAAGAAAAAATGGAAGAGAAAGTGAAGAGCTGGAGAAATCATGATAAACCAGTAAAACGGATTGCGATTTTAACCGGTGCAGGAAACAATACAAATTTAATTGAACGTGCATTAGAAAAAGGATGTGACACGTACATAACAGGTGAAAAAACATTATATACAGTGCAACATGCGAAATTTAAAGGGATTAATTTAATTGTAGGCAGTCATACTTTTACAGAAGTGTTTGGTGTAGAAAGTTTGGCTCATAAATTACAAGACAGAGACCCGGCAATAGAAATTATTAGAGTATATGAAGAGCATTTAGAGTGATGAAATCACATCACATTACCATAAATGGAATGAACTATATGATGGAATATTGAAGAAAGCCATTGTAATAAAATAAAATTGTTGTTTGCTATATTAGGATGGTTGGCAGGATTCCCCTCACGTTTGTCAAATAATAGTAAAGTTGTCTTTTAAATTAAGGGAATATTCAGAATTAAAGGGTGAGAGAATGGAAATTTCAATAATCACTGCACAACTAATTAAGGAAAAAGTTATTTCACATTATCCAAATAGCGTAAAAGCATTAAACGGGGGAACGACAAGTACTGTATATTTGTTGGATGAACAATACGTTGTAAAGTTGAATGAATCGGATGTCATACGTGAAGAAGCTTATTTTCTTCAGTTTTATAAAAAGGACGAATTATTTCCAAAGCTTTTATATAAGGAACCTTTAAATCGCTATATTGTTTACTCATTCCTTGAGGGCACAACGTCTTGCAAACTAGGCCATAAACGGAGTGTTCTTTGTAAACTTGTAAAGGAAGTTATCAATAAGTATGAAGTGGCTACAGAGGTTGATGGCTGGGGATGGAAAGAAAATCTGTTTCAATCTTGGAGTGAATTTTTAACAACAAATGTGATAGAAGCTCATGAAAATGTAAGACGTTACATAAGTGAAGAAGAGTATAGAACGGTTCTTAATTTAGCAAATAGGGATGCTGGAATAAATCAGCCATTTTTATTGCATGGTGATCTTGGATTTCATAACTTTATATTTAAAGAGAATAAACTGCACGGTGTAATTGATCCTTTACCAGTGTTAGGAGATCCTATATACGATTTAATTTACGCGTTTTGTTCAACTCCGGAAAATTTAACAAAAGAAACAATTAATTATGCGATGAAACAGTGTGTATTTCATAAAAAAGACTGTGATTTATATGAAGAAATAGTCATAGGATTATATTTACGTATAGACACATGTTTAAGACACCACCCGAAAGATTTAGAAGATTATTTAATAGCTTGGCGTTATTGGATGGGTGAAATTAAGCCGGCTTTATAGCACAAATATTTTTGGGGGAGATAGTGAAATGAATGTTGCAGAAGCGAAAAAGGATTTAGCAATAAAAACGAAGAGAGGCTTACCGATTATATTAGCCGGCGTTTTATTTTGGATAGTTATGAGTATAACGGGATTTGTTCTTTCTGAAAAACAAGTGGTGTGGGTATATTTAATCGGTATGGGCTGTGTGTTTCCTTTTGGCTTAATGATAGCTGCTATATTGAAAATTGATATGTTTGCGAAAGGAAATCCGTTAGGGGTTTTGGCAGGCTTAATTGGTGGGATAAATGTATTGAATATTCCACTTGTATTACTTGCCTATTTTCAATTTCCAGAATGGTTACCTTTTGTAGTAGCGATGTTAATAGGTGTTCATTTTATTCCGTACGTATGGATTTATGAAAGTAAAAGTTATGGTTTATTGTCAGTAGGGACTGTATTTGTAACGTCAGTTTGTGGGATTCTTTTTGCAGAAAAAGGATTTATTGTAATTCCATTATCGGTTACAGTTATCTATTTACTTACTTTTATAAGTTTGTTAATTGAAAATAAAAAAGCAGATCATTATCAACAAAAGTCAGCTTAATAAAGAAATAGGGATAGGGGGAATTATTATGGAAAATTTCGTTTGTACAACGTGTGGTGTGCAGTATGCAGCGAGTGTAGAAGAACCGGTGAGTTGTCATATTTGTGATGAAGAGAGGCAATATGTTAACCAAAAAGGACAATCTTGGACGACACTAGAAAGCTTACAAACAGGTGATACATATAAAAATGAAATAATCGAAGAGGAAAATGGACTTTATAGTATTACGACAAAACCAGGATTTGCGATCGGTCAAACTGCATTTCTAGTGAAAACAGAGTCATATCGTTTACTATGGGACTGTATTACGTATTTAGATGAAACGACAATTGAGAAGATAAAAGAGCTTGGTGGATTAGATGCAATTGCATTGTCTCATCCGCATTATTATTCAACGCAGGTAGAATGGGCGGAGACATTTGATGTACCAATTTATATACATGAAGATGATAAAGAGTGGGTAATGCGCCCGAGTAGTCGTATTATTTACTGGTCTGGAGAGTCATTGCAATTAGCTGATGGATTAGTCATTCATCGTTTAGGGGGACATTTTAAAGGTGGATCTGTCTTACATTGGGAAGAAGGTAATGATGGAAAAGGGATTTTGTTAACAGGTGATATTATTCAAGTTGTAGCGGATGAAAGGTGGGTAAGCTTCATGTACAGCTATCCAAACTTAATTCCACTACCAGCGAGAAAAGTGGAAGAAATGGTGAATCGAGTGAAGCCGTTACAGTTTAATCGTTTATACAACGCTTTTCATCGAGTAGTAAAAGAAAATGCAAATGAGGCAGTTGAACGTTCTGCTGAAAGATATATAAAAGCAATAGAAGGAAAGTTGTTTCATACGTAAAAGGAGAATAGCTTAATGAAAACGTTAGTATGCTTTGGAGATAGTATTACAGCTGATGAAACATTTTTTAATGGAATGCCGAGATTAACACCACGTTTGCAAGAGGTGTTTCCGAACTGGAAAATAGTGAATGCAGGTATTCCAGGTGATAATACATTTGATGCGTTAAATAGAATTGAAGAAGATGTAATATCATATAAACCAGATTTCGTAACAGTTTTTCTTGGTACGAATGATGCAGTCCCTTTTTCTCAAGTGTCATTACAAGCATATAAAGAAAACTTAGAGAAGATTGTGAACCAAATTTCATCAAATAAAGTACTACTGATTAGTCCTGCACCAGTTGATGAAGAAAGACAGCATAACAGAACAAATAGAGTACTTGGTCAGTATGCAGACGTGGTGGAGGAAGTGGCGAGGGAAACAGGAAGTTATTTTCTAAACGTATTCGCTGAAATGATTCAAGAACGGGATTATAAAAGATTTGTAGAAAATGATGAAAAAGATGGATTACACTTTGGACCAGAAGGTTATGAGTATGTAGCGAAGTTAATTGGTGAAAAGTTAAAAGGGATTTTATAAGGAGCAAAGCACTTAGTGTTTTGCTTTTTCTTATTTCTTTCGCAGTCCATAAACTTATTGATTGCTGTAATTTGGACAAACGTTTTGCATTTGTATGTGCGTAAAAGGCTAGTACTGTTTTAAAGTAATATAAATTTATTTTTTAAAATTTATATTTCGTAGTTGAAAATCAATAAAGGTGTAACTATAATAGTTACAGTAAGTTCGTTGTTTTGAAATGTACACATTGAATTACAAGAATGAAGGGAGTTTTTATGTAAATCAAAAAGTTATAAAAATCTATTAATTTTTATAATGAGATAAAATATTTTTTGTTCGTACAAATTATTAAATATGTTATTTCTAATAGAAAACTAGAGGTGGAAAAATGAAAAATTTTAAGGGTATGTTGATATCATCACTTGCAATTACAACTTTTGCTGGGGTAGGTACGACATTTGTAACAAATACAGTACATGCTGCTAATAACGATTCTAGTAAAATACAAGTTCGTTCTAATAAGAGTATAAACACAACAACTGGCTCGAGAGGGCCTGTATTATCAGTCAATCCTTATGATGAACCTAGATTTTCGAGACAGGGATATCTTGAAGAGGCACCTTTAGGAATTAATGCTCCTTATGCTTGGGGAATTAAAGGAGGAAATGGTCAGGGAGCAACTTTTGTAGATTTGGAAGAAGGCTGGTTATTAAATCATGAAGATTTAGTCGGTCAAAATATTGAATTTATGTCTGGAAAAATGAGTAATGATCTTTCTCACGGTACTTCAGTTCTAGGTGTTGTTTCTGCAGCTGACAATGGAATTGGGAACATTGGGATTGCACCAAAAGCAAAGGCAAAAGTAATTTCAGTGATCCGAGATAATGGGAGAATCGATGTAAGAGATGCTATTTTAAGTGCCGTAGATTCTTTACAGGCTGGAGATGTTTTATTAATTGAAGAATCCTTTAAATATGATGGATATGGAGATGACCCTTTACCAGTCGAAGTGTATCCTAGTATATTTAACGCAATTCGCAAAGGGACAGATAAAGGCATTATTATTGTAGAAGCAGCTGGTAATGGTGGGATTGATTTAGATGAATTTAAAGACCGTAATGGTAAACAGATTTTAAATCGAAATAGTCCAGACTTTAAAGATTCAGGATCTATTATAGTTGGAGCATCTACTGCAAGAGTTCCTCATAAACGTTTAGCTTTCTCTAACTATGGTAGTAGAATTGATGTATATGGTTGGGGAGAATATGTTGATACATTAGATACATATCAAAATCAAAATAGTAAAGGACAAAAAATTACAGATCAGAACATAATTAATCGTTATACTCCTAATTTCCGTGGTACTTCTAGCGCTTCGCCTATAATTGCTGGGGCTGCTGTATCGATTCAAGGGATTGCTAAAGAACATTTAGGTAAGGCATATTCACCAAAAGAATTGAGAGCAATTTTAAGTAATCCAAATACAGGCACAAAGTCTAATAACCCATCATCTGATAAAATAGGGGTTTTACCAGATTTAAGGGCGATTTTGTCTAACCTTGGATATAATAGTGATTTGACTACCAATGATCCTATGGTATTTCCAGATAACATAGAAAAAAATGAAGGAAAAGAAAATTCAACTTTCGTATTTCCAGGTGAAGAAACAAAAAGAACAGGTGATAAAAATTCAACTGTAACCTTCCCAGAAGAAGATTTAAAACAAGAGGAAAAAGAAGAGGGATTAATTGTTTTTCCTGATTAATAAAAAAATACTACCTTCCATTTGGAGGTAGTATTTTTTATTTCTTGTCATTAACAAGCAGGCATGAAAGTTGTATTTGTTTATCTTTCATAATGAATTTAACCACAAAGTCGAATATTTGACTGTTAATTAACTTTTTCTTCTCAATCAATTATATTAATTAATCTAGAAATGCTTGCTGCAATGCTTTGAGCCCATCGCTGTATATACCATGGAACAGATTAATTGCCTCTTCATCACTAACTTCAACAGGAGTGAACGTACCAGACCACTCTACTAATGATGTGTTACTTTCAGCACCTTTTTTCACCCGGATTGTAGATAAATAATTAGTGACCGGGAACGGTGCATTCATGATTGAATACGTGTAGTAGCGTTCCTTATCATTGAATACTTCTAAGCGTTCTATAATTGTATCACCATCTGGATTAGCTAGATGACGTACACGACCGCCTTCAGTTAATTTACTACTAGGTATATAAGGTAACCAGTCTGGAAGGGAGTTGAAACCTCCGATTAATTGCCATACTTGTTCAGGTGATCCGAAAATTTCCATAGATATAGTAGTATATGCCATGTTCATTACGCTCCTTTTCATCCCGGTATTTACGGGTAAATAATCAGTAGGGGATAAACCGCCCCACTGATTAAAGTTTCACTTTATAGGTCCATAACTTATAGTGAGAATGAATTTTATCGTGGATTTTTTATTTGATATATAATTATAAAGTTAAAACTATATACTTTTAATGATTAAATTATATAATAAATATAGAAACGAAAATTTATGAGCAAGGAAGTTGAAAAATATGACATTAACAATGGGCTTTATTGGATTTGGAAAGTCAGCTAACCGCTATCACTTACCTTATGTAAACACACGTAATAATATAAAAATAAAAACGATTTTTGTACGTCAAATAAATGAAAAATTAGCGGCTCCATATAAGGAAAAAGATGTTTACTTCACTACTGATTTGGATGAATTGTTGAATGACAAAGAAATTCAAGTGGTGACGGTCTGTACGCCAGCACATACGCATTACGAATTAGCGAAAAAAGTTATACTTGCTGGAAAGTCAGTTATCGTTGAAAAACCATTTTGCGATACAGTGGAACATGCGAAAGAATTATTAGCTTTAGGACGAGAAAAAGGTGTAGTAGTTATGCCTTATCAAAACCGCCGTTTTGATGGTGATTTTTTAGCTGTGAAGCAAGTAGTTGAACAAGGATTCCTTGGTGATATTATTGAGATTGAATCACATATTGATTATTTCCGTCCTGGTTCAATCACTCATGAAGCTCCAAAAGAAGAAGGTTCATTTTATAGTTTAGGTATTCATACGATGGACCGCATGATTTCACTATTCGGCCGTCCAGATACGGTGACATACGATATTCGTAATAATGAAATGGAAGGTGCGGTTGATAATTATTTCGATGTTGGTTTACATTACGGAAATCAGTTGAAGATTAAGCTGAAAACGAACCATGTCGTAGCAAAAGATTATCCACGCTTTATCGTCCATGGAACAAATGGATCATTTATTAAATATGGTGAAGATCAGCAGGAAAATGATTTGAAAGCGGGGATTATGCCTGAGAGTGCAGGGTTTGGTGAAGATTCACCGATGTACTATGGAGTTGCTAAATATCGTAATGCAAATGGTGACTGGATTGAAAAACAAATTAAAACGCCGCTTGGTGATTACGGTCGTTTCTATGATTCCGCGTATGAAACAATTATAAATGGTGCACCAAAACTTGTGAAAGACGAAGAAGCGGTAACGAATATTGAAATCTTAGAAAATGGATTTGCTGCCCCATCACCTTCAGTTTACAAACTTGAGGCTTTACATTTGAATGAATAGAAGAGAGTTTGCAGTATAAAGGAGGTATGAAAATGGCAAGCGGATCAACACAAGTAAAATACCTCGGCATTTATCAAAAGATTAAACAGCAAATTTTAGACGGTGAATATAAAATCAACGAAAAAATTCCGAGTAGCCCCGTCCTTGCTGAAGAATTTGGTGTTTCAGCCCTTACTATTAAGAAAGCGCTGGATCTATTAGTTAGAGATGGCTACATCATCCGCCGGCGCGGAAGCGGAACAGTGGTGCAAGATTGGCGTCAACAGGAAAAGGCACGAATGATTCAAACTTTAACGGGTACGAAAGCTGTATACGGCAGTGAGGTAGAAAGTAAAATTATCGAGTTTGCGATTGTTGGGGCTGATGAAGTAGTTGCTGAGAAATTGGGAGTTTCAATCGGTGATTTCGTCTATAAAATCATTCGCCTCCGCATCATTCACAGCATTCCGACGATTATGGAGCATACATGGATGCCAATTTCGGTTATCCCAGGTGTTGAGGCTTCTGTTTTAGAGGAGTCGATATACTCACATATTCAAAATAAACTTGGCCTTGAAGTAGGGACATCTGTTGTCAGGGTTAAAGGAATTCGCCCAGATGATAGGGAAAAGCAGTTTATGAACTTAACAAATCAGGATTTCCTAATGCGAGTTGAACAAGTAGCTTACTTAACGGATGGACGAACTTTTGAATATTCTTATGCAGATCATCTACCAGAAACCTTTGAGTTTGAAACAGTCATTACGGCAAAAAATTATAAAGAGACATAAAAAACGGTTGAGGCAAGTATTGTCTCAACCGTTTTTTTATCTTGGATAGAATTTACACATATAGTAGGAGCAGTTATTATTCATCGGCTGTAATCAGCATGGATGTGTTCCCGGTTTTTTCAAGATGAACTTCTCCCCAGGAACAGAGGGAATCGAGTATAGCTCCTAAAGACGAACCGTAATCGGTTAAAGAGTACTCTACTTTCGGTGGTACTTGGTCATATATTTTCCTTTGGATTACACCATCTTCTTCTAGTTCCCGTAATTGTTGCGTTAACATTTTTTGCGTAATACCAGGCATTAATCGTTTTAATTCACTCGTTCTTTTTGTCCCTTTTTTTAAATGACAAAGGATAACAACTTTCCACTTTCCGCCAATAACTTCTAAAGTCGCCTCTACAGGAATATTGTATGTTTTCATAAAAAAACTCCTTTGATGAATTTAGATTATAGTTTTGAGCCTAAATACGTTGTAATACTAAAATTATTTCTTTTTAGTGCCGATAACACTTTAAAGTACGTACTATTTATTGTGCGAAATGTCGTTCATAATAACTGATGTAAGAGAGAAGTAAGCAGAACTGCACTTTAAAGTGTATATATTACTTTTTAGTACCTATAACACTTTAAAGTACGTACTTTTTATTATGTTAAATATATTCCATAATAGCACTTGTAAGCAAGAAATGAATAAAATGTGCTTTGAAGTGCATTTGAGATTGGTTAGCTGTAATACTATGAGGACATTCATACAAAAGAAAACGATTTGTTGCGTTACAATAATTAATCCAAGACTTAACAGTTGATTAATCGAACTGTAAAGTTTAAAATTACAGTAAGATTTTTAGAAGTGAGTTGTCATCGTCTGTAAAATGTAGTTTCAACAATGTTATAGAAGAAGCATTTTGAAAAGAAATGAATAGTAGAGATAAACGAAACATTACGTGAATTTGATTCTAAACTGTAATTTTTTTTAATACATTTCAATAACCGATATGTAAAATGTACGTTTGATAAAAAACATTAAAGGAGTGAGTTAAATATGGTAATTCTATATACAACAGCAAGCTGTGCTTCATGCCGAAAAGCGAAAGCATGGCTTGAAGAGCATCAAATTGATTATATTGAAAAAAACATCGTATCAAATTCTATGACAGTTGATGAGCTTAAAGCAATTCTTCGTTTAACTGAAGAGGGGGCTAATGAAATTATTTCAACTAGATCCAAAACTTTTCAGGACTTAAATATAAATATTGAGGAGCTTTCGCTTAATGAATTTTATAAATTAATAATCGAGTATCCACTAATGTTGCGTCGCCCAATTATGCTGGATGAGAAAAGATTACAGATTGGTTTTAATGATGAAGAAATTCGCAAGTTTTTACCACGTAGCGTTCGAACATTTTTAAACATTGAACTGCAAAAATTGGCCAATTAATAAGTAATATTTTTTAGAAAAAGTTTTTTGAAAGGAGGAAGCAGAAGATGATTGAAGTATGTGTTACAGTTAATTATAATGATAGAAATTATCAAACAAATGTTATTGTGAGTAAAGATACGATTTGGACAAAAATTAAACAACTGGCAGAAGAACAAGTGAAGAAACAGTGGAGTGTTTAATTTTATTTTCAACTTAAAAAGCTAAATGAAGTTATCGGATATAGGCCAGACCGGATAGAATATAAAGGAATTAATTTTTTATGGTAAGAAGTATTCTATATGTTTTAACGTTCTAACCTATCTGTAATATTTATGGCTACAGTATGTTAATATATGAGAAACAATATTTTTAATCGTAGGAGGAAAACAATGAACAGCGACTTTACCTTGGCCATTCACAGTTTAACTTATTTAGCTTTACAGCCAGACCGGATGTCAACAAGTAATGCTATTTCAGAAAGTGCAGGTGTACATCCAGTACGTATTCGTAAAGTACTAAGTTTGTTAAAAAAACATAAGTTTATACAATCAAAAGAGGGAACTGGTGGAGGCTTTATTTTCGCTCGCGATTTAGGTGAAGTTAATCTTTGGCATATTTATCAGATAACCTCTGAAGGTGCTTTGCAGCCGAAGTGTCCGGAATCAAACGATCAGTGTGTTGTAGGTTCGAACATGCGAAAAGTTCTTTTTGCTATTTTCTTAGGTGCTGAAGAACATCTAGGTGAATACTTAAAGAATTATACAATGAAAGAAGTTGTTGACCTTATTAATCAAGAGCGTTAAGCGGCTTAATTATTATATAGCCGTGAGTTCTTAACACATAAATGTAATGAAAAATATTACAGTTAAATTTATTTTTTTATGTTGTTTATCGTCACTAAAAATAATTTGTAGGAAGGTGAAAGAGTATGATGTCAAAGCATAATCCTGTTTTAAAAGTAGGCGATTGGGTTCGAGGAATATCAGTAGAGGGTGAATTAATACTTGGTTATATTGAATCATTTGATAATGTAGGGGAAGTAGTTAAGGTTAATGTTGTGAAATGTGACAACAGAGATACAATAAATAAAACAATGTCCTTTTTAAGTAAACATGTAAAAAAACTCCCTGAATCAAAGGCAATAAATAAGGAACAAATTCTTTACCTTATAGACCTTGCATTATTAACAGGAGACGAAGAATGGTTTATCGGACTTTCTTCAAAATTAAACTCGATAAACGAGCTAGTTAATGGGGGAGTTTAATTTTTTAGCTTATACCCTAATCAATAATATCCTTTCTTTTGTTGCATCTTAATAAAAGAGGGGATGGATGTTATGAAAATAAGATTAACAATGGTTAGCATCATATGTCTGTTTATTTTTTTATTACCCTGCATTTCTGCTCAAGCAATTGTAAAAAAGGAAAATGATATAAACAGAAATTTTGGCATAGATTTAACTGGTTATAAACTTTATTCGTTTGGTGAATTTAACCAATTAGATTATAAGATAACACCACTTACTCAGTTGTTTTTAGGAATAGTGCAAACAGAAGGTGAGTGGATTAATGAACCACGATTATATATTAAGGGAAATAAAGGTTATTTTCATCTTTTGAAAGCGGACGGTACGAATGTTCTTTATACCGTTGAAAAGAGCGGGGATTTTTGGAGAATTATAGATGTAAAAAGAAAGAAAATCAGCAGAATAACTGTATCAAAACAGCTTTTAAAAGAAGTAGTAATTGAGCTCTTATTGGAGCCAATAAGTAAAGAGGTTGAAAACTATTATAAGGAACCAAAACTTTGGTATCGAGGTTCTGAAAAAATACTTGAAATAAAAAAAGATACAACAAACTATACTTTTTATGTAACTGTTCAAATTCAAACTTTTGAGGGTGCACACAACCCGCCTTATGGAGAGGACACAATTACTTTTCGCATAAAAGGAAATGATCTAAAAACGATTCATTATAAACATAGAGATATTCCTGAAGAAGAGTCGAACAAACTACAATTAAGATAACATTGAAGTGATTTGTTTGTGCATCCTTGATAATGATAATTATGTAAATGAGCTGTCCATATGGGGCAGCTTTTTTGTTTTTTTACTCAGTGTATCTTTTTAAAATGTATATGAATTCAATATTAATAATATATATCCTAAAATTTGGTTTTTTTATTTTGGAATTTTTTCTTTTTACCTACATTAATTATTTATTAGAATATCTTTTATGTTTAAAATGAAATTTTTTGATAAAGGGGATATAAGTATCTTTATAATGAGTAACCTAGAAAAACAATGTATTATTGTATTTTTTTACTAACTAATTCAGCTTTAAGCGATAAAAACAATGGCTACATGCTAACTGTAAAATATTATCCATATAAAATTATTCACCTTTAATATTTCTGAAAATATAAAAATATTAATTTTATAAATATACACGTTATAATGAGGGCGTCGAGAGAAATTTTATTATCTCTGGAGAAAATATAAAAAATGCGATTACTAGTAAGAAAGGTGTGTGATTAGAGGCGAAATGTATGTAAAGTGCTTCAGTGGCTTGTGTAAGCAATATCATCAGTGCTGCCGAAGTTATTAAAGTAATGTATAGAATTGAGAAAGAAATGCCTCGCAAATTAAGAGAGGCCGGTTTAGCTAAAATTACTGTTAAAAGTAAAAAAAGAGAAACCATTAAAGTAATACACTGTTATTAGAAATGTTGCAACGTATTTATGAAGTCTATTCTATATTGTTCTCTTAAGAGGTCTTTATATAAAGAGCGGATATTACGAGTAAACTTTTTTGTGAACGCTAACAATTATATTAGGACGCTAACTAGCGAATGTTTCAATTTGGATTCATTATGATGAAGGACATACAAAGTGGGGCAACTTGTAAGGAATTCATTTTCCGAAAAGGGAATATTTGTTAGGTGCAAAGAGAGATGTAGGAATAGATACAAGGGGGAGTTATTATATGAACGGGAATACTGCAAAGAAAATAGAAGTTCAAGCTGAAAATACCGCACGAAAAAATGAGCAATATGCAGATCCGAAAAAGTGGCATAAGCAGGATACTACATGGGCACTCAGTCTATTTGGAACTGCAATTGGAGCAGGGGTGCTCTTTTTACCGATTAATGCAGGTTCAGGTGGTTTATTATCTTTACTACTAATTACATTACTTGCATATCCAGTTATGTACTACTCACATAGGGCGCTTGCTAAAATGATATACGCTTCTAATTCTGCTGATGAGGGGATCACAGGTACAATTAGAGAGTATTTCGGAAATAAAGCGAGTATCATTTTTAACATCGTATATTTCAGTTCAATTTATACAATCGTACTAATGTATTCGGTTGCGCTTACAAATACTGCAAGTAGTTTTATCGTGCATCAATTGCACATGCCAGAACCTCCAAGGGCTATTTTATCACTTGTATTAGTTCTTGGTCTTATCGCTATACTAAATTTTGGTCAAGATATTACTGTAAAGGTAATGAGTATGTTAGTGTATCCTTTCATAGTTTCTCTACTTTTTATCGCAATATCTTTAATTCCACAGTGGAATACGTCAATGCTTAGCTTTTCAGCTGTTTCAACTGCTTCAACAGGAACAGGCTATTTTGGGACGATATTGATGATTCTACCAATCATCGTATTCTCATTTAATCATTCACCTATGATTTCATCATTTGTTGTGAAACAGAGAGCTACGTATGGAATCGAAGCCACTGATGCTAAATGTGCGCAAATACAAAAGGTTTGTTATATCATGACATTCGCTGTTGTTATGTTCTTCGTTTGGAGTAGCGCATTGAGCTTGACTCCAGATGATATAAAAATGGCAAAAGAACAAAACTTATCAATTCTTTCATATCTTGCTAATGAGCTTAATTCGCCTGTAATCACGATTGCAGCTCCAATTATTGCTTTTGTGGCTATTACAAAGTCTTTCCTTGGCCATTATATAGGAGCATTTGAAGTAATGCGTGACATGATTATTAAGTTCGGTAAATCACGTGGAAAAGATATTGAAGAAAAAACAATTAAGACAGTAATCCTTACTTTTGTTGTATTATCATGCTGGTTTGTTGCTTATACAAATCCAAGTATTCTTGGACTTATTGATTCTCTAAGCGGTCCATTAGTTGCTGCTATCTTATGTCTATTACCGATGTATGCGATTCAAAAAGTGCCAGTACTAGCTAAATACAAAGGGAAAATGAGCAACGTATTTGTTATTATTGTAGGTGTACTTACTGTCTTAGCAAGTATTAAGTCATTATTCTAATTCACTATTATTGGTATTAGTGTAAAAATAGTTAACATGAAAAACTTTTTGGACAAACTTCTCACATTGGAGAGTTTGTCCTTTTTTAGTCATTCTATCAACTTGCCGACAAACAAGCCACCTTCCAGGCAGAAGGTGGCTTGTTTCGGTATTAATTTATTTTAACTATTCATGTCTGAATGGCCCTTTTGGAGCAATTAGCTCTAAATTAGTACCATCTGGATCGGGGAAGTAGGCAACTCCTGTACCAAATCCAGATTTCTAGCCGTCTTCTTGAAAGATAATTGGTTCGTCATATGGTGCTATCCTATGCCCATCAAGCTAACAAAATGGATTGCCTCTGAAACAAAAAATGATTTTTATTACTATAAAAAACGTAAAGTATCTGTTTTTAGAAAAAAATAATTTTTATAAATTGATGGAGATATAACTCAATTCTTTTATATATTTAGTTAAATATGATTGTCAGAATGAACTTAAAGTAATTATGATTTCTAGAAATACGAACTGATGTTTTGAATTGGTTTAAAGTTGCTGGAACAAAATAAAACCAATTGAGCAAAAAAACTTGCAAAAATAAAAAGAGAGATGTATATTAATTGATGTATCAATAATTGATACATCAATTAATATTTTGACAAGAAAGAAAAGGAACATTTTATGAAGGAAATGTTCGTAAATATCAGTGGAGAAGAACGCAAAATACTTATTCATGTTCTATTACAGATACAAAAAAATGTAGAGAATATTAAAGAATAGAGAGTGTAGGGGGCAGAATAGTGTGGAAATAATCGCAGCTATTTTAGTCGGGATCGTAGCATTAGAACATTTGTTTATCATGATCCTTGAAATGTTTTTTATTGATTCAAAAGTAGCGAAACGTGCTTTCAAATTACCGAAGCATTTAGAAGGAGATCGAAACGTAGCCATTATGTTTGCAAACCAAGGTTTATATAATGGATTTTTAGCGGCTGGTCTCATTTGGGGACTTGTACTTGGGCTCAATCCAATTGGTTATATGGTCCAATTATTTTTCGTGATTTGTGTGGTGATAGCAGCTATTTTCGGAGGTTTCACATCTAATAAATCAATTATTGTGAAACAAGGACTTCCAGCTGTTTTAGCACTAGTTGCTCTTTTATGTATGATATAGAATCAAAGTTTCTCAATAAAAGAACTCATTTTTGAAAAAATACGCTATTCTTTCTTTAGAATTATAGGAAAGGATAGCGTTTTTGTATGTCTATTTCTATATGTAGTGAATTACAACTATTCCTTCAAGGGATTCAACTGCTTTTCAGCTTTTGGATATATTTTCATCCATCTTTGTTTCCTCCTATTGTTGGATAGTGTAATAATTGATAAAAATTTTGATGAAATTGGATTATAATGATTGATCAAAAAAGCTAGTGATTAAAAATATTATTCTTTAGTACATACATTTTTAAGATGTTAAATATATTTCATAATAGTCTCTGTAAGATAAGGGTAACTAGAATAGTACTTTTTATAACTTTGAATATCATTCATAATAGCACCAGTAAGAAGAAAACAAGCTTTACGGTACTAGTCACCAAAGATGTTACAGTAGTTTATTTAGAATCAGATTGATTGAAAGGTTGTACTATATGGCCTAATAATTTCGAAAAAATGTCGGTGTGGCATAAAACAATTATGGAGGTTAAAGATATGAGTACTTCAAATTTGAATGAAATAAGTAAACGAATTTTAATAGAGGAGGAAACACTTCAATTTTCCTCTTTTACAAATGAAGATGCACTGCAACTAGGTTTATTTATCGTTGAAACAGCGAAGAAAGAGGGGAAATTGATTGCTGCTGATATAACGAAAAACGGTGTGCAATTGTTTCATTTCAAAATGACAGGGACAAATGAGGAAAATACGAAATGGATTGAGCGTAAAAAACGAGTCGTTTCTCTGCATGATCATAGCTCGTATTATATGCAGATACAAAGTGAAATAACTGGAATCTCATATAATGAAAAATATCTTTTAGATACTTCGGAATATGCTGCGTTTGGTGGCTGCTTTCCTATCAGAATAAAAGACGTAGGGGTTATTGGAATGATAACAGTTTCGGGATTACCACCAGAAGAAGATCACGAATTGGTTATAAGAGCAGTTAAGAATCATCTGAAGCAATAATAAAAAGGCCAAAACGAACAAGAATATGTTCATTTTGGCCTTTTTATTATTCATTTCATGTAATGAACATAGATCTAATCTTTTTCTAATAAATACATGAGTACTAAAAGATATTAGGGAATGAAGAATCTTTAATCCGAGACACTTTTCTTGACGATGATAATTTATGTAGTTAATATGATAGATATAAAATAACTTAATTACTTTTAATAATTAAATTATTTTATATAAGTTATAGTAATTAAGTAGTATGTGGTAAAAATGCTTTGAATTGCCACTATTAATATTGGGGACAATGAGAAAGCGACAAATATAAAAAATTTGAAGTTAAGAAGCAAGAGTGAATCAACAATGATAGTAGCTTCTGTACAATGCATTTTTACTATAGTGACAATGACTATACATCACGAGGGGGACTGAACTTGGAATCAATGACCTTTGTTTTATTTGGAGCGACAGGGGACTTAGCAAAACGCAAAATTTACCCCGCGCTATATAACTTATATAGAGATCAAAAGCTTCCAAAGCAAATATCTGTTATCGGGCTTGGAAGACGTGAAGTGTCTCATATAGATTTTCAAAAAAGAATAAAAGAATCAATAGAGACGTTTTCTCGTCAGAGGGAAGAAGGTACTCCGGAACTCGAAGGTTTTTTAGATAATTTTCGCTATTGTCCATTAGATGTGAGTAAACCGGAAGACTATGAGAGGTTATTACAAGTCGTTCGTGAAAGGGAAGAGGAACTACATATAAAAGGTAATAGAATGTTCTATCTTTCAGTTGCTCCTGAATTTTTCGAGACCATTGCTTTAAATATTAAGGAAAGCGGACTCGATAAAACAGATGGATGGAAACGCCTGATGATTGAGAAACCGTTTGGGCACGACCTTACATCTGCTCGTGAGCTTAATGATAAGCTTAGTCGCACGTTTGAAGAAGACGAGATATACCGTATTGATCACTATTTAGGTAAACCGATGATTCAAAACCTTGAAGCACTAGAATTTGCAAATCCTGTTCTCCAATCGATTTGGAACAAAGAACATATAGCAAATGTACAAATTACAGCTAGTGAAACAGTTGGGGTTGAAGAAAGAGCCGGATATTATGATCATGCAGGAGCCATTCGAGATATGGTTCAAAATCATATGTTACAAATATTAATGATGACTGCTATGAATCTGCCGGAAAAGGTTAATGCGTGTGAAATTCGAGAGGAAAAACGAAAAGTAATGGAGACGCTTCGTAAAGTGAAAAAAGAAGACGTTCAAAGCCATATCATTCGCGGTCAATACTCTTCAGGAGAGATAAAAGGCGGGCAAGTTGTAGCGTATAAAGAGGAGCCAGGAGTAAATCCTTCTTCTAACATAGACACATTTGTTGCTGCTCGTTTGTGGATCGATAATCCATTTTGGACTGGCGTTCCCTTCTATATACGAACAGGAAAACGAATGAAAGAAAAGTCTACTCGTATTGTAATTGAATTTAAAAATACGTTAAAACAGCAATATCAAGATAATAATCCAAATGCAGCACCTAACTTATTAATAATTGAAATTAGCCCAGGTGAGAATGTTTCATTACAGTTAAATAGTAAAAATCCATTGAAAAATGGAGAGATTGAACCGATGCGTATTAACTTTACTTGCGAGCAAGTGGATGTGGGAGTACCTGAAGCGTATGAAAGACTCATTCATGATGCGGTGAGTGGAGACGCTACATTCTTTGCACATTGGAGAGAAGTTGAATTGTCATGGGAATGGGTACAACCAATTCTTGAAGCGTTCGAGGAAAACTTATTACCGCTTCATGAATATGAGTCTGGTTCATATGGTCCAGAAGCGTCTAATGAACTGTTGCAAGAAAGTGGATTTAAATGGTGGTTAGATCAAGAGACGGAAAAATAAGTACTTTCTTTCATGAAAGCATTTAGGGGGACGATTACTATGGCACAAAACATAAATCAATTAGCAGTGAATACACTTCGTACGTTATCGATTGATGCTATTAATGCGGCAAACTCAGGTCATCCAGGTCTTCCGATGGGAGCAGCACCAATGGCTTATGCATTATGGGCGAATCATTTAAATTACAATCCTAATCACCCAGAATGGTTTAACCGTGATCGTTTCGTTTTATCGGCAGGACATGGATCTAGTCTGTTATATAGCCTACTTCATTTAGCTGGATATGACGTTTCAATTGATGACTTGAAAAACTTCAGAAAGTTAAATAGTAAAACACCAGGACATCCTGAGTTTGGGCATACTCCTGGAGTTGAAGCGACTACAGGCCCGTTAGGACAAGGGATTGCTAATGCTGTCGGAATGGCAATGGCAGAAGCTCATTTAGCAGCGAAGTTTAATAAGGATGGTCACTCTATTATAGATCACAATACGTATGCTTTAGTCGGAGATGGTGACTTAATGGAGGGTGTCGCTTATGAAGCGATGTCAATGGCAGGACATATGAAACTTGGCAAGTTAATTGTACTGTATGATTCAAATGAAATTTCACTTGATGGTGAATTAGGCATTGCTTTCTCTGAAGATATTCAGAAAAGGGCAGAATCTGTACATTGGCAATATGTAAGAGTTGAAGATGGAACCGATGTCGATGCTATTACAAAAGCCATTACATTAGCGAAAGAAAATACGGATCAACCTACTCTTATAGAAATTAGAACCATTATAGGTTATGGAAGTCCAAAAGTTGCTGGAACGAATAAAGCACATGGTAATCCGCTTGGAGTAGAAGAAGCGACAGCGACAAAACAAGTGTATGGTTGGCACTATGAGGAAGACTTCTTTGTGCCTGAAGAAGTAACAGCTCATTTTAATGAACTGAAACAAAAAGGTATTGAAAAAGAGAACGAATGGAATGAGCAATTTAACGTATACAGAGAGTCAAACCCTGCACTAGCAGATGAATTAGAAAAAGCGATTACAGGTGAGGTTTTAATTGAAGCGAAAGACATTCTATCTTTTGATACTGAAAAAACAATTTCCACTCGTGTTGCAAGTGGGGAAGCTATTAATCATTATGTGAAATCGATTCCTTCTATTTTCGGTGGAAGTGCGGATCTTTCTCATTCTACGATGACAGATATAAAAGGTGAAGCAGTATATGCAGTAGAATCATATGCTGGACGAAATATATACTTCGGTGTACGTGAACATGCAATGGGCGCGGCAGCGAATGGACTGGCTCTCCATGGAGGAGTAAAACCTTTCGTAAGTACATTCTTTGTATTTAATGATTACCTTCGTCCATCGATTCGACTGGCTGCACTGCAAAAGTTACCTGTTACTTACGTATTTACACATGATTCGATTGCTGTAGGAGAAGATGGCCCAACGCATGAACCAATTGAACAATTGGCAGCGCTTCGAGCAATTCCTGGTCTAACAGTTATCCGTCCGTCAGATGCAAATGAAACAGCAAGTGCTTGGGCGTATGCTTTACAGCAAACGGATGGTCCAGTCGTTTTAGTACTGAGCCGTCAAAATTTACCGGTGTTTAATGAAACGAAAGCGAACATAGAGAATCTCTCTAAAGGAGCTTACGTATTAACACAAACAAATGAAAATCCGGATGTAATTTTAATTGCGACAGGTTCTGAAGTATCCTTAGCTGCTAGTGCGAAAGCAAAATTAGAAGAAGAACAAGTTTCTGTTCGCATCGTTGCAATGCCGAGCTGGGAGTTATTCGATCGCCAATCGAACGAATATAAAGAATCCGTTCTTCCGTCTTCTGTAACGAAACGAGTATCTCTTGAGATGGGTGTATCTCTAGGTTGGGAACGTTATGTAGGACAAGGAGGAAAAGTACTATCAATTGAAACATTTGGAGCTTCAGGTACTGGAGCTGAAGTCATGAATCTATTTGGATTTACGACAGAAAATGTTGTTCAAATTACAAAAAATGTGTTGAATTCTTAAGCTATGACTGTGAATACCTTTCTGTACATATTAACATTTCAGTGCTGAAAGGTATTCCAGATTGTAGTGATATGGATTTTTAATAAAAGATGATTTGAGGAGGAATTATATTATGCAAGTAGGATTAATTGGGTTAGGTAAAATGGGATTAAATTTAGGGAAAAATTTAATGGATCATAAACATGAAGTAGTAGCATTTGATTTAAATACGAGCGCAGTAGAAGAAATGAAAGAGTACGGGGCAACAGGTACATCTAGTTTAAGTGAACTTGTTCAGTCATTACAATCACCAAGAATTCTTTGGGTAATGGTACCACACGCTGTTGTTGATTCTGTTATTGATGAGGTTACACCACTTTTATCAAAAGGAGATATTTTAATTGAAGCTGGTAATTCACATTATAAAGAGTCTATCCGCCGATATGAGCAATTAAAGAAAGATGGCATTCACTTTATGGATGCAGGAACTTCTGGTGGAATGGAAGGCGCTCGCAATGGTGCTTGTTACATGATCGGAGGAGATCAAGAAGCTTGGGACATCGTTGAACCTATCTTCCGCGATACAGCTGTAGAAAATGGGTACTTATATGCTGGAAAAGCTGGTAGTGGTCACTTTTTAAAAATGATTCACAACGGAATTGAATACGGTATGATGGCTGCTATTGGTGAAGGATTTGAGGTTTTAGAAAAAAGTGAATTTGACTACGATTATGAAAAAGTATCAAGAGTATGGAACAACGGTTCAGTAATCCGCTCTTGGTTAATGGAATTAACTGAAAATGCATTTTCTAAAGATGCAAAACTGGATGAAATTAAAGGCGTTATGCATTCTTCTGGTGAAGGGAAATGGACAGTAGAAACAGCATTAGACCTTCAAACAGCAACTCCTGTTATTGCGATGTCTCTATTAATGCGCTACCGCTCATTAGACAATGATACATTTACAGGAAAAGTTGTAGCAGCTCTGCGCAATGAATTTGGCGGACATGCAGTAGAAAAGAAATAAAGTGAAACTTTAATCAGTGGGGGCTTCATCCCACACCAATCGGGCTTTTACGGGATAATCATATTAAACATGTAACTCATCAACGTATAAAAACTGGAGGGAATTGATCATGAAATTTTTTATTGATACTGCAAATCTTGAGGACATAAAAAAAGCATATAAACTTGGAGTTTTAGCTGGTGTTACAACGAATCCTTCTTTAGTAGCAAAAGAGGGCGTTAAGTTTGAAGACCGTATCGCAGAAATTTGTCAGACAGTACCTAAAGTTGAGTCTGTATCGGCAGAGGTAACTCCAGATGCTGTTACGGCAGAAGAAATGATTGCTCAAGCAGAAGAATTAATTAAAATTAACGATGGCGATAAAAATGTCACGATAAAACTTCCAATGACGCTAGCAGGATTAGAAGCTTGTCGCTACCTTACTGAAAAAGGTGTGAAAACGAACGTTACACTTATTTTCACTGTGAACCAAGCACTTTTAGCTGCTCGAGCAGGTGCAACGTACGTTTCTCCATTTTTAGGACGCTTAGATGATATTTCTGAAGATGGCGTATTATTAGTTGCTAAAATTGCTGAATTATTCGATGTTCATCAACTAGATACACAAATTATTGCGGCTTCTGTTAGACATCCAGATCATGTAACTCGTGTAGCGATGGCAGGTGCTCACATTGCAACAATTCCTTATAAAGTAATTGAACAACTTGCTATGCACCCATTAACAGACCAAGGTATTGAGAAATTTGCTGCTGATTGGGCGAAAGCGCCTAAATTATAATGAAGTGAAATGTTCACTAATTGCTTTTTTACGAGAGGGTCAATCTCTATGTGACTTCATCCTATAAACTTAATCTTGATTTTGACATCTTATTACGTGAAAACAGCAATATCATATAGAAACAATTCATTTTCAAATTAGTACAATAGATATGAAAAGGCCCCCTTATGAGAGTAAAGTTAGTTAGCACGTAATTCTCATAAGGGAGAGTCTTTTTTCGTATAAACCATGGTGCTCCCAAGTATGTATGCATAATTAGTAAAGAATTGAGAGTGTTCTTTTTTAATGGTATATTCTGAAAGGGGTTACATAGTGAGATCGAAATATATGATTGGTGTAGATATTGGGACAACTAGTACAAAATCGGTTTTGTTTTCAATTGATGGATCTGTTATTGCAAGTCATGGAATTGAATATCCTTTATATTCTCCTACGCCTGAAATAGCAGAACAAGATCCAGAAGAAATCTTTCAAGCGGTGATACATACGATTAAAGAAGTTGTGCAATCAAGTAATATACAAGCGGTTGATATTCTCTGTGTTTCTTTCAGTTCGGCAATGCATAGCGTTATCGCTGTAGACGAAGATGGAAATCCGTTAACGAAATGTATCACGTGGGCAGATAATAGAAGTGCAAGCTGGGCGGAGAAAATAAAGAATGATATGAATGGTCATGAAATTTATTTACGTACTGGGACACCTATTCATCCGATGTCACCACTTTCGAAATTAGTTTGGTTACAGAATGAGCGGGTAGAATTGTTCGCAAGAAGTTATAAATTCATTTCTATTAAAGAATATGTTTTCTACAAGTTATATAAAGAATATGTAATTGATCATTCTATAGCATCAGCGACAGGGATGTTTAATTTGAAATCTTTAAAATGGGATGAAGAGGCTTTACATGTTGCGGGAATTACAGATGACAAGCTTTCTAAACTTGTTCCAACAACGCACAGTTTAACAGGATTAGATGAAGAGCTTGCCAAAGAGATGAATGTACTTGTTTCTACGCCTTTTGTAGTAGGAGCGAGTGATGGAGTACTATCTAATTTAGGTGTAAATGCGATAGACCCTGGCGTTGTGGCTGTTACAATTGGTACAAGCGGTGCGATACGTGCTGTAACAAATCGTCCTGTAACAGATCCAAAAGGTAGAATTTTTTGTTATGCGTTAACTGAAGACCATTGGGTAATCGGTGGTCCAGTTAATAACGGTGGTATGATTTTCAGATGGGCTCGTGACCAATTGGGCACTTCAGAGATTGAACTTGCGAAGCGTTTAGGAAAAGATCCATATGAAGTACTTACTGAAATAGCAGCAAATGTGAATCCTGGATCTGACGGTTTATTGTTTCATCCGTATTTAGCAGGGGAAAGAGCTCCTTTATGGAATGCAAATGCACGGGGATCTTTCTTTGGACTCGGATTGCATCATAAGAAAGAACATCTTATCCGTGCTGTTTTAGAAGGAGTAATTTATAATTTATATACCGTTCTTCTCGCTTTAAAAGAGCTAATTGGCGAACCAAAAAAAATTCAAGCGACAGGCGGTTTTGCAAGATCGGAACTTTGGAGACAGATGATGGCAGATATTTTCCATCAAGACGTATATGTTCCTGAAAGTTTCGAAAGCTCTTGCTTAGGTGCTGCAATCCTCGGTTTATATAGTTTAGGTGAAATAGATACATTATGCGTAGTTTCTGAAATGGTAGGGGCAGATTTTCATCATGGGCCAAACATGGAAAGTGTGGAAAAATATAAAGATTTAACACCAATCTATATTCGTCTGTCTCGTCAATTGGAAGAAGAATATGAAAGTATAGCAGCGTACCAAAAAAAGTGGGTTTAAAAGCTATTTATCAAGAAAATATGGTAACGTATAAAGAGGTACTCCGATTTTTTAGGATACTCTTTCAACATAAAATATTTTAAGAAGTATGATGAACGAAAAATATAGGGAGAGAGGGTTATAAAAATGAAGGATAACAAAGAGTTTATTGGATATGTTGGAACTTACACAAAAGAAAATAGTGAAGGAATATATAAGATTACTTTAGACACAGAAGCAAAAAAAATTAGTAATGTAACACTTGCCGCTAAGCTGGATAACCCTACATATGTAACGATTAACC
Organism: Bacillus cereus G9842; assembly: GCF_000021305.1. Taxonomy (GTDB): domain Bacteria; phylum Bacillota; class Bacilli; order Bacillales; family Bacillaceae_G; genus Bacillus_A; species Bacillus_A thuringiensis_S. Next base: position 3,280,636 of record NC_011772.1, on the reverse strand, counting down.
GAAATAATGAGTATCTCTATTCCGTTGTTAAGGAAGGAGAATCTGGTGGTGTAGCTGCCTATTCAATTGATAGTAAAACTGGAGAGTTAAAGGCAGAAAACAGACAAGTAGTAGAAGGGGCTTCTCCTTGTCATGTGAGCGTTGATAGTGGGAATCATACGGTAGTTACAGCAAATTACCATAAAGGAACGATTGAGTCTTTTGAAATAAATGAAGAAAATGGAACTGTAAATCCTGCTTCATCTATTATGGCGCATGAAGGTTCAGGTCCAAATAAAGAGAGACAAGAAAAACCACATGCACATTACGCGGGATATACTCCTGATGAAAAATATGTGATAGGTGTTGATTTAGGAATTGATAAGTTAATTACGTATGAAATAAAAGATAGTACATTAACAGAAGTGAATAGTTTATCTGTAAATCCAGGGAGTGGTCCAAGACACATTACTTTTCATCCAAATGGAAAATACGCTTATGTAATGACGGAGCTTAGTTCAGAGGTTATTGCGCTAACATATAACTCGGAAGAAGGATCCTTTACAGAAGTACAGTATATTTCTACTCTTCCAGAACACTTTGATGAAAATAGTCAAGGAAGTGCTATCCATATTTCTTCTGACGGCCGTTTTGTATATGCAGGTAATCGTGGTCATAATAGTATCGCTATTTATAGCGTAGATCAAAATTCAGGTCAGCTTACATTTGTTGAACATACATCTACAGAAGGAAATTGGCCGAGGGACTTTGTATTAGATCCCACTGAAAAGTTTCTTGTTGCTACAAATGAAAAGTCACATAATCTTGTGCTATTTTCAAGAGATGAATCTACAGGAAAGTTAACACTTTTACAATCTGATGTTGCTGTGCCAGAGCCTGTTTGTGTGAAGTTTTTAAATGTTTAAGTTGTGTTCGATATAATTTCATATACTCAGAAAACAATAAAAAGCAAAGCGATATCGCTTTGCTTTTTATTGTTTCTTTTTCGGTCTACGTACTAATTCGCCGCCGCAGTTTGGACAAACGTTGTGTCTTTCTTCTGTACATGGTGCGCAAAATGTACATTCATATACACAAATGTATGCTTCAGAATCTTGTTCGAGCGATTGATCGCAAATTTGACAGTTTGTTTTCATTTGTAGTGCCATAATAAGTCTCCTTTTAGTTAGAAAATTTATAATTTAATTATAATTCATTAAATAAAAATAGTCCTTTTCAATTGAAAGGAAATCGAATGATAAAGTTATGAATTGAAACGAAAGATGCCGGTTTATTTTAAAATTGATTATTTATTACAGTTGGAATATTATGAAATAGTCAAAAGACAACAGGGGGTATAGATTTTGACTAATCATAATGATCATTTAAAAGCAAACTGCGAAAAATGCTTCGGTCTATGTTGCGTTGCATTACCGTTCGCAGCATCGATAGATTTTGCAGTGAATAAAGATGGTGGTAAACCATGTTCCAACTTACAATCAGATTTTAAATGTAGTATACATAAAAATCTTAGAGGAAAAGGTTATAAAGGTTGTACAGTATTTGAATGTTTCGGCGCTGGGCAGAAGATTTCTCAAGTTACATTTAACGGGGTTGATTGGCGGAAAGATGCTAAGCATGCGAGAAAAATGTATGATGCTTTTCCAGTTATGCATCAACTTCATGAAATGCTTTGGTATTTGAATGAAGCGATTCTTTTAAAGGCAACACAGCCAATTCATAAAGAGCTGAAGACCGCAATTGAGGAGACAGAGCGACTTTCGAATTTAAATCCAGATGAGTTAATGAAAATAAATGTTCCAGTGCATAGGGCAGAGGTAAACATTCTTCTTTTAGAAACGAGCGAATTAGTATGGAAGGAAATGAATACTGCGCGTAAGAAACGAATCATACACCGCGGTGCAGACCTTATGGGAGCAAATCTGAAAAAGAAAGATTTACAAGGTGCAAATTTAAGAGGAGCATATTTAATTGCGGCAAACTTAAATGGAGCAGACTTACGAGGGGCAGATCTCATCGGAGCAGATTTACGAGATGCAGATATTCGCGGGACTGATTTTACAAATAGTATTTTCCTGACGCAAGTTCAAGTTAATGCGGCTAGAGGGGACAAACATACGAAATTACCGAAATTATTGTCTCGTCCATCGCATTGGAGTGCGTAAAGAGTGAGGAGTATTTAGTGTGGATATATTTCAGTATTTAGAAGAGGTGCAAGAGGATGCCTTTTCGTTAGCAGTAGAGCAAATAGAAGCGAAGTATTATGATATTTGTTGCATGTTGGCGTCTACAGAATATGCAGAACGAATTAAAGCAATTGATTTAGAGTCATATAAGGAAAGTATTAGAGTAGGTTTGGATGCAGCTGTAGAAATGGCTACTAATGAAGAAGCAAAGGCGATTTATTTAGAGTATGATCTTGATAACGAGTGGAATAGTCAGTTTTATCCCGCATTAACGGGCAGTAAGACCCCCACCTCAAAATTCAGCGAAAGCAAAGAAGTTACGTGGGAAGTCAACTGCCCGTAAAAGCCCGATTGGTTCAACTAATAATCAGTGGGGATGAAGAACGCCCCCACTGATTAAAGTTTCACTTTATATTTGTGAGGAATATGTTTCAATGGAAGAAGAGGACGATAATTGGGCTTCAGAATGGACATATAATATTGAGGGGTCGGGGTCTGTAGAATTAGCGGATATGTATAATGAAAATGGCTTTGATACAAGTGAAAAAGCAATCAGTATAACTTTATATTTAATTGCTAAAACGCTGTGTAGTTTTATAAGTGTACGTAGTGAAGTGCAAAGTAATATACCGATTTGTATTGGTTTTCACGACCAAGATCCAATTATGCGAACAGGCAGAGACTAAGAATCTCTGCCTGTTTTGTTATTTCTTTTCAAAAGTAGTAATGAAAACGCTACATATAATGAGCATACCACCAATGAAAAAGTTACTATTTAATGTCTCATTTAATAAGAGCCAACCAAGTAATGATCCAACGATAGGTTGGAAGAAGAAAAATAAGGAACCGATGCTTGCATCCATTAAGTCTAATCCTTTATTCCAAAGGAAAAAGGCACCTGCTGTTGAGACGATTCCTAAGTATAATACGCCTAATATGACGTACGTATTTACTGTTCCGATAGAGGATGTTTGTAGTTCCCCTATCATAAAAGGTGTAATAAAAAAGAGTGAAAAGAATATGGCATACGTTGTAATAACTAAGGATGAAAATTGGATTGAAGCGATTTTTACATAAATAGATAGTAAAGCCCACGTAATAGCGGCTCCAACTAAAATGATTGTTCCGATAAAATAGGAGCCGATTTCAATATCCCATCCGATTACGATAATGACACCGATTGTCGCTATTATAGTAGATAAAAGTCTACGAGCAGTTAGTTTTTCTTTCAAAATGAGCGCTGCAAATATAACCATAAATGCAGGTGTAGCTGATGTAACTAACGAGCCTGTATGAGCGTCGGATAATTTTGTTCCGATAAATTGGCATGTGATTGAAATGAAATAGCCGATAAATCCAATCCAAGCGAATAATAGCCAATCTTTTTTGCGAATGGTTGCTTTTTTCTTTTGCTTTTTCTCAGCTATTTTCAAAATGAAATACAAAACAACAAAAGCGATAATAAAGCGTAACCAAACGAGTGTCAGTGGTGGGATAAAATCGAGTATGTATTTGCTAACAACATACATACCACCCCATATACTTGCTGTTAGTGATAAATATATAGCTCCTAAAATTGTTTGTTTCATGTAAAGTACCTCCGTCTATTTTTAGGGTAATATGAGTTCCCTAAGACGAGGCGTAGTGTATGTGCTAAATGAATGCCCGTCTTAGTTTATAGACGGCCTACAGGCTGATCGTTTTCGAATGAAGTGTTGTAGTACATGAGTGCATTCCTCCTTCATATTTTATAATGATATTATAACTTAATTTTCAGTTTATTGTACTGGGTTATTTTTTTAGAAATAGAACGGTATGTTCTAAAATAAGAAAATTTGAAAAGAACAGGTGATTTCATAAATATATTTGGCTAGCACGTAATTAATGAAATTTAATAATTTAATTATATAAGTAGAATCATATTCTATAAGTTTAAGAAAATATATGAAGTTGTGTATAAATTGTGAATAATAAACCGTCACGTTTGACTGTACAGTTTATGTGTTGTATGATGTAAGTAATATAAACAAGGGGGGAAGATCGTTGGGAAGGTGTATCGAATCGGACAGTTGGCTCTCATGGCTCACGTGTCGAAACGAACGATTGATTATTATACGAATCTAGGTATCTTAAAAGCGGAGCGATCTCAATCTAATTATCGCTATTACGACGAAACAGCATTTGAGACATTACAATTTATTGAGAAGTGCAAAGAAATGCATATGCCGCTTTGTGAGATTAAAGAGAAAATCGAGGAGAAGAAGAAGCTGCTCGGTATCAATGAACACGTTTCGAAACAAGTGAATGAAGTGACAGACCATATTCACCGATTAGAAGTGGAGCTTACTGAGTTAAAACCGCTTTTAGATGAATTGACTGATTCACAACGTGAAAAAATATCGAAATCTTTATCAGGTCAAACGACAGCTTTAATACAGACACTTGCTCTATTATTATAGAATAAGTGAAATCCGACCTCTTTAATTTTTGTATCGGGCTATGTTTTCTAACAAATAAATAAGAAAACATTATAGTATACAGGAGGTGGACACCTTAGTTTTTTAACTAAGGGGATTCATTGGAAATATTTAATTTAGTCATGGTTGCGATTTTAATCGCATTTACTGGATTTTTCGTAGCAGCAGAGTTTGCGATTGTAAAGATACGTTCAAGCCGTATCGATCAGCTTGTTGCGGAAGGAAAACGCGGTGCTTTAGCAGCGAAAAAGGTAACAACAAATTTAGATGAATATTTATCTGCTTGTCAATTAGGTATTACAGTTACAGCTATGGGATTAGGTTGGTTAGGTGAACCGACAATCGAAAAGTTATTACACCCGTTATTTGAGAAATGGAACTTAAATCCTTCTATTTCATCAGTATTAACATTTGGTCTTGCTTTTATGATTATGACGTATTTACACGTTGTAGTAGGGGAATTAGCTCCGAAAACGATGGCAATTCAAAAGGCTGAAAGGGTAACGTTATTATTGGCAGGTCCATTAATGATGTTCTATAAAGTAATGTATCCATTTATTTGGGTATTGAACGGTTCAGCTCGTGTGATAACTGGTTTATTCGGTTTAAAGCCAGCTTCAGAACATGAAGTAGCTCATACAGAAGAAGAATTACGTCTTATCCTTTCAGATAGCTATGAAAGCGGCGAAATTAATCAAGCTGAATACAAGTATGTAAATAACATTTTTGAATTTGATAATCGTATTGCGAAAGAGATTATGGTACCGCGAACAGAAATCATTGGTTTCTACCTGGAAGATTCAGTAGAAGAACACATGAAAGTAATCCAAAATGAGCGATACACACGTTATCCGATTTTTGGGGAAGATAAAGATGATATTATCGGTATGGTCAACGTAAAAGATTTCTTTATTCGATATATGACCGAGGATCAAAAAGATTTATCATTTATTCGCTCGTATATGCGTCCGATTATTGAAGTGATGGAAACGACTCCAATTCACGATTTATTACTTCAAATGCAGAAAAAGCGAATTCCGATGGCTGTTTTATATGATGAGTACGGAGGAACAGCCGGAATTGTAACGCTTGAAGATATCTTGGAGGAAATCGTCGGCGAAATTCGTGACGAATATGATGAAGATGAAGCACCACCAATTCAACATGTGAACGAGCAACATATCATTGTTGATGGAAAAGTGCTTATCTCAGAAGTGAAAGATTTATTTGGATTACACATCGAAGAAGATGATGTGGATACAATCGGTGGATGGATTATGATGCAAAATCATGAAATCGAAGAAGGACAACACGTTGAGGCGGAAGGTTATGAATTTAAAGTGTTAGAAAAAGACGCTTACCAAATTAAACGTGTTGAAATTCGTAAGATGGAACAAGAACAAGAAGAAGAGAAAGCAGCAACTGTGTAAGTTGCTGCTTTTCTTCTAAAGTACAAAAAATGAGAACTTAGGAGCGGATATTTTGATTCAAGAAGCCTTACGTGTATATCGATTACAATTGTATGTGATCTTTAGTGGTTTACTACTTATGTGGACGATTACTCCGTTTGGAAAACAAGTGACAGGGTTTGGTATTGGATTAGCAGTAAGCGCCTATTGTCTTTGGTTATTAGCTCGCAGGGTGGAGAAACTCGGAAAAAGTATCGTAATGAAGGAAAAGGCTCCTGGGTTAGGAGTTCTAAACCGATTTGCAGCTGCCATTTTAGGAGCAATCATCATGTATGAAATTGAGCATGAAATGGAAATGTGGGCATTTGGTACAGGCATTTTAGGTGGTCACTTTTTAATGATTGCAAATTTAGCTTATGCGAATATGCAGTTAGTGAAAGAGGAAGAGGAAGAGAAGCAAAGGGAACATGCTTCGAAAAACATAGAGCTATGATGAAAGGGGCCTAATGGGGTTCCTTTTTTGTGTTTAAGTGAGCTAATGAAAGGAATCAATTTTACGACAAATATAATACGCTTCTTTTTTTCGTTTTTCAATAGTATGAAAAATAATGTAAAAAAATTTAAAAACCCATCGATTTCTAAAGGTTATGTATGTTATTATGACAAAAGACTTTTTGAAAGAGGTGGATACCAATGTTACAAGCGTTACTTATTTTTGTGCTTCAAATTATTTATGTTCCAATTTTAACAATCCGTACGATTTTGCTTGTAAAGAATCAAACAAGATCCGCTGCTGGTGTTGGATTGTTAGAAGGAGCTATTTACATTGTCAGTTTAGGTATTGTGTTTCAAGATTTATCAAATTGGATGAACATCGTTGCCTATGTCATTGGCTTTAGTACAGGACTTTTATTAGGCGGTTATATAGAGAATAAATTAGCAATTGGTTATATTACGTATCAAGTTAGTTTACTAGACCGTTGTAATGAATTAGTAGATGAACTACGTCACTCTGGATTTGGTGTTACGGTATTTGAAGGCGAAGGAATTAATTCTATACGTTATCGCTTAGATATCGTTGCAAAGCGCTCTAGAGAGAAAGAACTGTTAGAAATCATTAATAAAATTGCACCGAAAGCGTTTATGTCTTCTTATGAAATCCGTTCATTTAAAGGCGGATATTTAACGAAGGCGATGAAGAAGAGAGCGTTAATGAAGAAGAAAGATGAACATGCATCGTAAAGAAAAGGGGGTAGTGCAGCTTTAAAAGCATGGCATAATCCCAAAATAAAAAGAGAGGAATCAAGTTTGAAAAAGATTCCTCTCTTTTTTATGTATTATTTTTTTCTACTCTTTCTTAAATTAACAAGTAACCATACAACTTGAATAATTATTGGTAATATAAATGCAATTAATAAAACGATAAAGGCTATTAATTTCAGCTCAGGTGTTTGAGTAACACCGGTCCCATCAACCTCTCTTAGCAAAATGATAGCTGTCAATATCCCGAAAGCTATAATCCAAAATATGTTACCAATCCACCAATAAATCCATCTTCTTTTCATGCTAGCACCCCTTATATTTACCCACTGTTAAAAGTAAATTTTCGTTCGTTACATTTATAATGAAATGCCTATAAAATTAATTTTTTTAACTGTATACCTAACTTGTTTAAAGGTTACCATTTCTCCATCTTTATCATCATCTTTTGTTTGCAAAAGTTGAACTTTTGGCTTGTAGTCCGTCCTATGAGCGTGTTCGATATCTTTAATGTTAAGCTTGTAGGATTCACCATTATTAATTTTTTGTTCCAATACTTTTTTATTAGCAACATAAATAAAGGTCACTTTATTTTCATCAATGCCCTCGGTCTTAATTTCTAATTCATTATCTTTTGTTGTAATGGTTGGTGTTAATAATTCCATACTGCCGTTTCCAGTTTCTAAAGAATTTCCTGCAATAGCTGAACATCCGGATAATATGATTCCGGTGAATAGAAGAACAGCTAATTTCTGTTTCATAACATCCCTCAATTCCATGTGAATTTTGATTTTGGTATTGCTAGATTACTAGTGTGGAGCGTAAATGTTTAGTTAGTACCCTTTTAATTGTACCATAATATGTAAATTAAAACAGGATGTATATCCAATTTAAGGGAGATTAAAAAATTTACTGATTGTTGTAAATTCGTGTGTTTTAGCTTCTATTTCAATCGAAATGTAGACGAGAGAAAGAAATTTTTTTATAGAAATTATAATTTTTACATTTTACAATAATGATAGGGAATAGATGAATTCATTTACTTCGGAGGTAGTTATTTGAACATTAATGAGAAGGCAATTGAAATGTTTGAACAAAATAAATATGAGGAAGCAATGGAACTGTTTCAACAAGCAGTACATGAATCTAGAGACGTACAATCTCTCAATAATCTGGCTTGGATGTACTTTTATGAGGAAGAGAATGATGATAAAGCTCTTGAATTAATAAGAGAAGTTGTTAAGTTGAATCCTTCTTCATACTTTCCTTATAACATCTTAGGGGAAATTTACACGAAACAAGAAAAATGGGAAGAAGCGAAAGAAGTATTGCAAAAATCTATTTCGATGCAACCATCGGATGAAGCATTTCACAATGTAGCTGTAGCGCATTATAACCTTGGAGAGTTAGAAAAAGCTTCGGAATTTTTTTTGCGAGTTGCAGGGGATTCGGACTATATAATGTATAGCTATGTAAAATGCTTAATTGATTTAGGGCGAACGACAGAAGCGAAAGAGAAGTTAGATGCTTTTAACAGGAAATCTGATAATTTTTTAGGAGAAATTCATGTAGCAGATTTATATGTTGAGTTGAATTGCTATAACGAAGCAATTGAATGGTTCGAAAAGGGATACAAAGAAGTTTGGAAAAGTCCTAACTGGATTGGTAGGTTTGTATATGCTCTATATAAAGCTAATAATTTCTCCCGTATAAATGAAGTTATACAGGAATCTATCGAAGCGAAAACATCAGAAATAGAAGATGTTCAGAATGAAGAAGTAGAAGAAAACTGGACAGAAAAAGATAAGAAAGAGTTAATTGAGGAATATACAGAAGAGAATAATTGTTATAAAACAATGATAGAACGTATCAAATCTGGATATGTTCCAGGGTTAGAATTTGAAACTTATCATTTAGGGGGGTGCTATTTATTTGGTTGTAAAAGACATAATCATCTTGAATATGAAAAATAAAAAGATTCGACTGCCAAGTATGATGGTCGAATTTTTTTATTATAGGTTGCTTGTCTAAAGGTACCATTTCAATTGTAATGTGTTAAAGAGGTTTCGTCTCATTACATAGGTATATATCCTCTTTAGAGCTCCCTTTTTTAATATTTAAAATATGGAGTGAAATAAAACCAATAACTCCTATTCCGCCGAAAATAAGCCATGGTGTATACATTCCGCTTAAATTGGATGTAAACGATGTCCCGGTATAGTTACCGATGATAAAACCAAATGCGAGTGATAGTTGATAAAATCCGAAGAAAGTGGCTGTATATGATTCATTACTGTAATTTGCAATAGCGATATCAGCGTTAGGTAATACGAGTGTTTCACCGATTGTAAATAAAATTACACAAATAAAGAGCCAATATGGGTGTTGAAATAAAGGAATGAGTAAAAAGGAAATACTCATTAATAAAACACCGTATTTAATAATCGAAAGTGTGTTGTATTTGTGGAATAATTTTCGGAATAATACCATAAATATGACGCCTGTTATCGCATTTATCGTAATAACGAGTGTAGCAAGTTGATTGCTATTACTAATGTTTTTCATATGAAGTGGAAGTGCGACAGTAAGCTGAGTAAACATAATATAGAAGAAAATCATGATAAAGGAAAACAGAAGGAAAGACTTGTTTTGTAAGATGGCCTGTATTCCTAATGTAATAGACGTGTTTTCAGTAGTGACTTGGAAGTGATTTTTAAGTAAGTAAAAGATAAAAGCAAATAACAGCATAAGAGATCCTGTTAGAGAGAAAGCGTAGAGTGGATCGAGTAAGAGTAAGAACCCTCCTGCAATTGGTCCGATTATTGCACCGCAATTAAAGCTAAGGTTTAAATATGTAAATAAATTTTTTCTCAAATGAGCTGGCTGTGAGCCAAATATAGCGCGAGCGGCAGGTTCGTAAAATGCAGTTCCGAAGCCAATAAGTGCAGAAGAAATAGAAATTGTATAGAAATCAGAGCATATTCCTAAAGCGATAAATCCGATTCCTCTCAAAAATAAACCAGCTATCATCATAATGATATAGCCTATTTTGTCAGCAATTAACCCTGAGAATAATGGGATAACTCGTGATGTAATTGTCATAACCGTCAACACTGTTCCTACTTGGACAGCAGAAAAATGAAGAAAGGTTAATAGATAAATAGCTAAAAATGCGTATACTGCAAAATACCCAAAAGACATAAAAAATGAAGAAATAAGCATGAAACGTATCGGTGTTGAGAAACTTTTCATAGAAATCCCCCTAATTATGTAACCAATAAAATTATTTGATGGTTAACTATTTTATACTATAATTATACATAAAGTCAGAAAAAAGTAAATTTTAAGAAGAAGGTGGATCGAATTGAATCAAAACGCTCCAAATGAACTAGAATATATTCGGGAATTTTTAAATACATGGAGAATACCAAACGATACGAGAGAGCCAATTGATTTGCTGCAAACAAAAGAAGATATAAAGCTCTTTATGAAAGAATATTTTGATGAAGAGTTTCCATTTCATACGATAGAGGAATTAAGAAATTTTCGAGAAGATATTCGGATGACAATTGAAGGCGAAGAATCATTGCAAAAATGGTTAGAGAAATACCCATTTCATGTACATATAAAGGAAGATATGAAAGGTATTACATATGAACCAGTATATGAAGAGAATGTGTATACAAAAGTGCTAAGCATTGTGTTAATGTCAATTCAAGAAAATGTGTGGGGAAGGTTAAAAGCATGTCCAGATTGTCGCTGGGTATTTTATGATCATTCGCGAAATGGAAGTAAAAGATGGTGCGGTATGTATGCTGGAGAAGAAGGAGGAAGAGCATGCGGGACGATTGCAAAAGTGAAAAACTACCGGGCGAAGAGAAAAGGGCGATCTGGTTATGATATGTAAGTAATATTAGAGAAAGAAAAATGGATGGGGGGAATGATATGGAAGGCACACAAATGTTAGCTTTAAACAAAAAGTGTTGGGATACAGTTACACCATATTTCTTTCAAGTGGATTGTTTACCGAAATATGGTCCGTATACGGCGTCTGAAGATGAGATTCATTTGTTCGATTCAATTAGAAATAAAAAAGTTCTTGATATTGGGTGTGGAAGTGGACATTCGTTGCAATATATGGCAGAGCATAGGGCAGAGGAAGTATGGGGTCTTGATCTTTCAAGTGAACAAATTAAAACAGCGAATAAAACGTAAAAGCGTTGGAATCCAAAGTTAATATGCGGAGCAATGGAAGAAGAAGATATTCAGAAAGGGTATTTTGATATTATATATTCCATTTATGCATTAGGTTGGACTTCAAATTTAGGAAAAACAGTAGAGTTTATATATTCCTATTTAAAGCCAGGAGAAAGTTTTATTTTTAGTTGGGAGCACCCAGTATATTCAAACTTACAATATGGTACAGAAGAAGTTGCTATAAAGTCTTCTTATCATGAGGAAACGTCCATTACGTTTGAAACATTTAAAGGAGAAAATGTACAAGCGATATTATATAAGAGAAAAATAAGTACATATATAAATGAGTTAAATAGAGCAGGCTTTATAATTGAGAGAATAGAAGAGCCTGAACCATCGAGCTCGTTTGATGGAGAACTAGCTGAGCCGTCTACGAAATATTATTCTTTATATAAAGCTAGGGTGGTACCAACTACTTTTATTATTAAGGCGAGGAAACAAATTGTTTTATAAAAAGAAGCCTATCGTTTCAAATAGTTGAAATGATAGGCTTCTTTATTTTTAAAAAATAAGGTCAGAGGTGTACTTTTTTTAAAAAAATGCATTTCATATAAAAGGTGTAATGATTTTAGGGAAGGGGGATTGTTGTGCGTCATCATAAAAATTGCAAAAAATTCGGAGTGGCACTGCCTCTTCCGCTTATAGGTGCAACTGGTCCAACAGGTAATAGTGGCCCTGTAGGTCCAACTGGAGGGCATGAAGGTCCTGTTGGTCCAACAGGGATGACTGGACCGACGGGAGCAACTGGTCCCCAAGGACCCCAAGGACCTCAAGGTATCAGGGGAATACAAGGTTCGCGAGGGACAACAGGAGCGCAGGGAATACAAGGAGCTGTTGGTGATACCGGAGAGCAAGGTATAACTGGTCCAACTGGCCTCCAAGGTGCTCAAGGATTAATCGGAAACCAAGGTCCAATTGGTGATATTGGGGTACAAGGATTAGAAGGAACACAGGGAGCTACGGGTCCTGCTGGTAGTCAAGGAATACAGGGCATACAAGGAATACAAGGGGAAGTAGGTGAGCGAGGACAAACAGGGGCACAAGGAATACAAGGAGAGAGAGGGGTAACTGGAGTTCCAGGGGTAACTGGTTCCCAAGGTCCTCAAGGTGTTCAAGGGATACAAGGAGAGCAAGGGGCTACTGGTATACAAGGAGAAGACGGCGCTCAAGGAATACAAGGAATTACTGGAGAACAAGGACACCAAGGTGATCAAGGGGCACAAGGTGTAGTAGGACCAACTGGTTCTACTGGAATACAAGGTCCTCAAGGTATAAGCGGAATAAAGGGAATAACCGGTGTAACAGGCCCTCAAGGTCCACAAGGAGTTCAAGGAATACAAGGAGTAAGTGGATCCACAGGTTTTCAAGGAGCAAAAGGAGTACGAGGGATAACAGGAGCAACTGGTCCTACTGGTACACAAGGCTCAGAAGGACCACCGGGTGGTCCGACGGGAACAACCGGTCCAATTGGTCCATCTAGTGGAGTGACTGGTCCATCAGGTCCACCCGGCCCGCCAGGAGGTCCAACAGGTCCAACGGGTGCGACTGGTTCAACAGGTGTAAGCGGAGGGATAGGACCAATTGGAGCGCAAGGAGTGCAAGGTATAACAGGTCCAACAGGTCCTCAAGGTGTAAGGGGAGTCCAAGGTTCCCAAGGTGTAGTTGGAGCAGTTGGAGTCCAAGGGGCACAAGGTCCTCAAGGTAACCCAGGTATAACGGGTCCAACGGGTGCAGAAGGTTCTCAAGGAATACAAGGTACGCGTGGAGTAACTGGTCCGACAGGTGCAGAAGGCCCTAAAGGTATTCAAGGTATTCAAGGTGTAATAGGCCCAACAGGTGCACAAGGAATGGTGGGAATACAAGGGATAGCCGGTCCAGCTGGTGTTACAGGAGCGGAAGGAGTTCAAGGTGAACAAGGAATCCGAGGAGCAACTGGTCCAGCTGGAGCGCAAGGTATACAAGGAGTACAAGGAATTCAAGGGGAAACAGGAGCAGCTGGAGCACAAGGTCCTCAAGGAGTTCAAGGGATACAAGGGACTACGGGATTGACAGGTGCACAAGGTGCACAAGGTCTTCAAGGAGTGCAAGGAATAATCGGTCCGACTGGAGCTATTGGTTTGCAAGGTCCTCAAGGATTACAAGGAATAACGGGTCCAACAGGAGTTCAAGGAGTGCAAGGAATACAAGGAGTGCAAGGAATAATCGGTCCAACAGGAGCACAAGGAATTAGAGGTCCCCAAGGAAATACAGGGGAGGTCGGTATAACTGGCCCTCAAGGAGTCCAAGGGGCACAAGGTAGTCAAGGACCCCAAGGCCCACAAGGGAATATTGGAATTACTGGTGCAACGGGTGAAACTGGAGCTACTGGAGCAACCGGGTCAACTGGACCACAAGGTGTGCAAGGTGTTCAAGGGATTACGGGAATACAAGGAATAACAGGAATGACAGGCGATATAGGTGCAACGGGTCCGCAAGGAATACAAGGTATACAAGGAATTCAAGGTTTGCAAGGCCCAATTGGAGCAAGTGGGGTGACAGGTGCTAGTGGTAGTATAGGCCCAGTTGGAGCGCAAGGTAGTCAGGGGCAAAACGGAGCGGTTGGACCAACAGGCGCAACTGGTAATGTAGGATCAATAGGTTTCTCGGGGATAGCAGGAGCGACTGGAGCGACTGGTTTACCTAGTGGGGGCGGTTATTTCTTTTCCACTGCAACGAGTACAATTGCAGCGAATGCGCTAATACCAATTAATTCTGGTTCTACAATTTTTGGAGCAGGAGTTAGTTTAACAAATGCGACAACTATAACGTTAAGTACGCCAGGGATATATTTAATAAGTTATTATTTTCAAGGGGATGCAATTTTGGGGAATGAAACGATTTCGGTAAGGCTTGTTTTAAACGGAACGCAAGTCGCAGGGAGTTTTATTCTTTATGTTACAAAAGGTAATTTTATATTAGAACCAGCGATTTCAAATACGATGGTAATTGAAGTTACTTCTCCAAATTCCACTTTGTCATTACAAAATGGTCCATTAGCTATTGGGCATGTAACGACATTAGCGGGAATAATAACAGCTAGCTTAAACATATTACAAATAGTTTGATGCGTTACAAACGGGAGGAGATGCTTGTGAAGAATCAAGATAAGTGTAGTAAGTTTCAAGCACCTATTCCTTTTCCGCCGCCAGGTATTACGGGGCCCACTGGACCAACCGGTCCAACAGGTGCTTTAGGTGGACCAACTGGACCGCAGGGAATACAAGGCGTACAAGGTCCAATCGGTCCAACAGGTCCGACAGGAATACAAGGGGTGCAAGGGGTACAGGGAGAAAATGGTCCAACAGGTCCAACAGGTTTAACTGGACCACAAGGCTCTCAAGGTAGTCAAGGACCTATGGGAGAACAAGGCCCACAGGGAATACAAGGTGTTCAAGGAATTCAAGGCGAAAGAGGTCCGACAGGTCCAACTGGTATTCAGGGGATACAAGGAATTCCTGGTCCAATCGGTCCAACAGGTTCAACAGGAATACAAGGCATACAAGGAATGCAAGGGGAAGTCGGTCCGACAGGTCCAACAGGAATACAAGGTATACAAGGAGTGCAAGGGGACAATGGTCCAACAGGTCCGACTGGAAATACTGGTATACAAGGTGTTCAAGGTAATTTAGGAAGTAGTGGTTTACAAGGTATAACAGGAATACAAGGAATACAGGGTCTAATTGGTCCAACAGGCCCAACAGGTTCTCAAGGAATCCAAGGGGAACAGGGGCCAATGGGGCCACAAGGGGAAACTGGTGTTCAAGGTTTACAAGGTCCCCAGGGAGAAATGGGGCAGGTAGGTCCAACCGGTTCTCAAGGAATCCAAGGAGTGCAAGGTGTAATCGGTCCGACAGGGGCAACTGGTTTACAAGGGGATCCAGGTCCAACTGGATCAACCGGATCAACTGGGATAACCGGTCCGACTGGTTCTGCAACGGGTCCAACAGGAGCAACAGGTCCAACCGGTCCTCCGGGAGGCCCAACCGGTCCAACCGGTCCAGCAGGATCACCAGGGGGTCCAACCGGTCCGACAGGAGCAACAGGGGCAACAGGGGCGACAGGAGCAACAGGAGCAACAGGAATCCAAGGAGTGCAAGGAATACAGGGTCCAACAGGAGCAACCGGTTTAACAGGTTTGCAAGGGGTACAGGGGCCGATGGGGGCAACAGGTCCAACGGGTGACCAAGGCATTCAAGGTCCACAAGGGATACAAGGAGTAACCGGCCCGACAGGTCCGCAAGGTCTACAAGGATTACAAGGCTCAATCGGCCCAACCGGTCCGACAGGTCCCCAAGGAGTGCAAGGGGCACAGGGTCCAATCGGTCCAACCGGCCCACAAGGGGTTCAAGGTATACAAGGTGAGCAAGGAGTAAGGGGAGCGACAGGTCCAACTGGTTTACAAGGTCTACAAGGCGTACAAGGTCCGAGTGGCCCAACTGGCCCACAAGGAGTGCAAGGCGTACAAGGTCCGAGTGGCATAACAGGCCCAACCGGTCCTCAAGGAATACAAGGTATCCAGGGACCGCAAGGAAGTATAGGCCCAACCGGTCCTCAAGGAATACAAGGAGTGCAAGGTCCCCAAGGTCCAACAGGTCCGACAGGGGCAACGGGTCCTCAAGGAATTCAGGGAATCCAAGGTCCGATTGGTCCAACTGGTCCCCAAGGAATTCAGGGGATACAAGGAGTGCAAGGTCCAATCGGCCCAACTGGTCCAACCGGCCCTCAAGGTCTACAAGGAATAACCGGCCAGGCGGGCCCAACCGGTCCAACAGGAGCAACCGGTCCGACTGGAGAAACGGGTCCCCAAGGTCCTCAAGGAATTCAAGGATCACAAGGAGAAATGGGTCCAACGGGAGCAACCGGCCCGACTGGAGAAACGGGTCCCCAAGGTCTTCAAGGAATCCAAGGTCCCCAAGGGATAACGGGTCCAACGGGAGCAACCGGCCCGACTGGAGAAACGGGTCCCCAAGGTCTTCAAGGAATCCAAGGTCTCCAAGGGATAACAGGTTCGACGGGAGCAACCGGCCAGACGGGAGTGACTGGTGCCACTGGCCCGACTGGAATACAAGGCATACAAGGAATAACTGGAGCAACAGGGGGAACGGGAGTAACAGGCCCAACCGGCGCCACTGGTCCAACCGGCTTAACTGGAGCAACAGGATCATCTGCTATATCGACAGGTGGTGGCTATTTCTTTTCTACATCAACAAGCACAATTGCAGCAAGTGCCAATATTCCAATTAACTCGGGATCCACTGTATATGGAACTGGTGTATCTTTAACTAGTGCTACAACTGTCACAGTATCGACGCCAGGAATATATTTAGTAAGCTACTATTTCCAAGGGGACGCGACTGGTGGGAATGAAGTAGTATCTGTAAGATTACTATTAAATGGAACACAAGTAACAGGGAGTTTTATACAAAATGTAACGACATCAACTGTAGTATTGGAACCATCTATTTCAAATACGCTTCTTGTAAATGTAGCTAGTGCAAATTCAACGTTTATATTACAAAATGGCCCGCTCGGTGTTGGGCATGTGACTACAATAGCAGGTACGATTACGGCAAGTTTAAATGTAGTGAGAATATTATAAGAAATATAAAAACACAAGGAATGTCTTTTTAGACACACCTTGTGTTTTTGATGTTAAATGAACAATTTTTTATCCTGCATTAACGGGCAGTAAGACACCCACTACAAAATTCAGCTAGAGTAAAGAAGTTAGGTGATAGATCAACGGACCGTAAAAGCCCGATTGGTTTAACTAATAATCAGTGGGGATGCCCCCACTGATTATTAGTTTTGCTTTATCTTTTTGGCTGAAAAATATGTTGAAAGAAGTATTTGTGATGTAAGTTATCTACAATTTTATTTGCTTGATATGTGCGATGTTGTTCGAGTCGAAGTCTTTGCTCCATCATTTTTATTGCGTGATCAGATAAACGTAACATAATACATATCTCCTTTTCTATAAATATAGGTGACTATTTGATATCGATCCCATATTTATAATTAAGGAGGCAAAATGTGTAACATAGGCAAAAAGCACCTTCCTCTCCCATTACGCTTACGAGGTTAGCTGTCGGACTCGGGAAGTGAGAGTTTCCCTACTTAAAAAAAGATTCGCCCCAAGTAGCATAGCTACAAAATTGGTTCCCCCGCTCCAAAATTTGGACTCAGCAAAAGGTATTATAAGGTAAAAGGTAACATAAATAAAACGATTAGTCAAATTATTTTATTTTTTCTGTTTTTTCAGTTGTGTAAGTACTATTCCATCAGGTAGTTCGGTGTATGTTACTTCAAGGAAGCCGTGTTTTTTATATAATGCGATAGCAGGGGTATTTGCTTTACCTGTTTGTACAATGTATGTCATAGAAGAAGGGAACATGTTAAATATATAAATTAGGAGTTTCGTCGCAATTCCTTTTTGAAAAAAATCAGGCGATACAACTAACCTGTGGATATCAATTAGTTTTTCTTCTTGTACAAAAGAAATAAAGCCGACAAGTTTATTTTCAGAAAAATATCCATAGAATGTTTCAACGCAACTTTGAATATCGTTTACAGTATCATATAAACGGGGTATGGCAGTACTATTTAAGTAGTCCCCTTCAACTTTATAGGCTGGAATTTGAACTTGTAAAATGGATGTTGCTACTTCAAAAGAAGTGGAATTTAACTTAAGAATCATAGATAATGAAGCCTCCTTTGAATATGGTATATTAATATAATTGCTTTATGGGTGAGTTTGACAATATTTTTCTTTTTTGCATATAATATATGTATCTCCATATGTAAAATAGCAGTAAATATATTTCTATAGTGAAATATGATTAGCAATGATAAATACATATGTTTGTATTGAATCATACAAACTATAATAGAAATGGAGGACTAAAAATGGGATGGATTATCACATTAATAGTTGGTGCTATTATAGGTGCAATTGCTAGTTCTATAACGGGTAAAAATTTCCCAGGTGGTATGTTCGGAAATATTATCGCAGGTTTATTAGGTGCTTCGTTAGGTGGTAGATTATTTGGATCCTTTGGGCCATCATTTGGTGGGATTCATGTCGTGCCGGCATTATTAGGTGCAATCGTGTTAATTCTTATTGTATCATTTGTAGTGAAAGCTGCAAGGAAATAGAGATATAGATTATGATGAAGAGCCCTGAATAAGGGCTTTTCATCATTCGAAGAGGTGGTTTCATTGGAGAAAATAAATATAAGAAAAAGAGATAAGTTAAGAAAGTTTTTTAGAGAACAAAATTATTTGGCGGTATTGCTTGGATTTGCGTTATTGTTTATTAATATTTTATTACTAACAAAAATATCATTTGTTTTTACACCGTTTATCGTATTTTTAAAAACAATTTTCTTCCCAGTACTATTGGCAGGCGTGCTATTCTATATTTTGCATCCATTCGTTTCACTTTTAGAAAAGAAAGGTGTTTCAAGAATCGTATCGATAGCCTCAATATACTTAATAGTAATCGGATTATTTGTGTTTTTAGTTGTAACTGTTATCCCTATTATTAAAGATCAAATTGATGCATTAATTGATAACTTACCGTACTTTGGTCATGAGATTGAACAAGCAGCGCGTAGATTCGGGGAAAGTAATTTACTTGGTAAAATTCAGGAGAATTTAAATATTAATGTTGCGAATATGGTAAAAGACTATACAGTTGATTTTACAAAGTCATTATCATCAGTAACTGGGAATGTAACTGGATTCTTGAGTACTGTTACAGAGGTTGTTTTAACATTTGTAATGGTTCCATTTATATTGTTCTATCTTTTAAAAGATGGCGAACAATTGCCGAATCACTTCTTAAAATTCATTTCAGAACAAAGACAACCAGCAGCAATGAGAATACTAGATGATATGCACTATGCGATTAGCTCGTATATTAGAGGGCAAATTATCGTGAGCTTGTTTATCGGTATTATGCTATTAATCGGTTACCTTATTATCGGTATTAAATATGCGGTACTACTTGCGATTTTAGCGATGATTGTAAATATCGTTCCGTACGTAGGACCAATTATTGCTATTACACCAGCGTTAATTATCGCATTTATTGACTCGCCAGCAATGGTGTTAAAAGTAATCATTGTTATGATGGTTGTACAATTAGCAGAAGGTAAATTTATTTCTCCTCAAGTAATGGGGAAAAAGCTAGATATTCACCCAATTACAATCATATTTATCATTTTAACTGCCGGAAACTTATTCGGGATTATGGGCATTATTTTAGCCATTCCAGGATACGCGATATTAAAAGTGTTAGTTACGCACGGTTATAGATTTGTTAAGTTGAATACGTGAAAAAAGAGCTAAAACAGTGGGAACTGTTTTAGCTCTTTTTTATTAACAATTCATTTGCATATTGGCGCGCCCATTGATCCGCTTCCAATATAGCATCTAGTGAAAGGTCTTTTACGTTATGATGAGCTTCAACTGTTTTGTAAATTGTTTTTTCAATATCGAAAAAGACAATTTCATTTTTTAAGAATCGTGCATTCGCAATTTCATTTGCTGCATTTAATACAGCGGGAGTAGTACCACCGATTTTGCCACATTCATATGCGTATTGTAGACAAGGGAACTTCTCTAAATCTGGTTTTTCAAAATGTAAACTACTGATTTCTAATAAATTTAATTTTTTATAGGAAGAAGGTAGCCGAGTAGGATAGTGAAACGCATATTGAATAGGCATTCTCATATCAGGAGCACCGAGCTGTGCCATAACTGATCCATCAATAAATTCTACTAAAGAATGAATGATGCTTTCTTTATGAATCATTACATCAATTTTTTCATACGGAATATCAAATAGCCATCTCGCTTCCATTACTTCGAATCCTTTATTCATTAATGTGGCAGAATCAATCGTTAGTTTTGCGCCCATTAACCAGTTTGGATGTTTTAAAGCGTCCTTAGCTTGTAACGTTTGCATTTCTTCACGTGTTTTATCACGAAAAGCACCACCGGAAGCTGTTACAATTAACTTCTCAATCTCTTTATTATTTTCTCCGTTTAAACATTGGAAAATAGCTGAATGCTCACTATCTACTGGAATTAAGCGACATCCGTTTTGTTTCGCTAGTTCAGTTACGATATGTCCAGCTGCAACTAAAGTTTCTTTATTAGCAATAGCGATATCTTTCTTCGCTTTTAATGCTTCAATTGTTGGGAGTAATCCTGAAACACCGACAACAGAACTTAATACAAGATTTGAATCAGGGTGAGTAGCTACTGCAATTAAGCCATCAGTCCCGTGTGTGATTTTTGTATTTGCTGAAATACGCGTACGAAGCGTGTCTGCTAAGTCTTTTGTCGCAACGCTTACAATACGAGGTTGAAACGTTTTGATTTGTTGCTCAAGAAGATCAATGTTATAATTTGCGGTTAAACCGACGATTTTGAAATGTTCAGGATGAGCTGAAATAACATCTAATGCAGATGTGCCGATGGATCCTGTGGAACCTAAAATGGATATATATTTTACCATGAAAAAACCTCCAAAGTTGTTTTGAATATTTCTGCAAACCTATATAAGATTAGACAATTGAAGTGGAAATTCCTGCTATATAAAATAGAAAATTCGGGTTTGTTTGGAAGTGAAATGTGATAAACTGTAAAAAAATAACGAAAAAGCAATGAAAGAGAAGAGTACATATTCGAAACTTTTCAGAGAGCTGATATGTGGTGAGAATCAGTAAGGGATGAATATGGAATGGGCTCTGGAGCTTCTAACTGAAATGAGTAGGTAAAGACGGTTACTTCACGTTAAGAAGTTGAAGTGAGCTATAATGATAGCTAATTAAGGTGGTACCGCGGGAGTTTCTCGTCCTTTTTAAGGATGAGAGGCTCTTTTTATTTTGAGAAAGGAGGAGTTAGTGTGAGTGAAAAAATAATGTTAACAGGAATTAAGCCGACAGGTTATCCGCATTTAGGAAATTATATTGGCGCGATTAAACCTGCATTACAAATGTCAAAGAATAATGAAGGAAAAGCATTGTACTTTATAGCTGATTATCATGCGTTAAATGCTGTGCATGATTCAGAAAAGTTCAGCAGTTATACGAAAGAGGTAGCAGCTACTTGGTTATCGCTTGGACTTGGGGAAGATGTTATTTTTTATCGACAAACAGAAGTGCCGGAGATTCTAGAATTAGCTTGGATATTAGCTTGCTTAACTCCGAAAGGACTTATGAACCGTGCTCATGCGTATAAAGCGAAGGTGGAGCAAAATAAAGAAGCGGGTTTAGAGATAGATGCAGGAGTGAATATGGGATTATATACGTATCCGATCTTAATGGCGGCGGATATATTACTATTTCAAGCTACTCATGTACCAGTTGGGAAAGATCAAATTCAGCATATTGAAATTGCACGTGATATTGCGACGTATTTTAATCATACATTCGGCACGACATTTACACTTCCGGAGTATGTCATACAAGAAGAAGGAGCAATATTACTAGGACTTGATGGAAGAAAGATGAGTAAAAGTTACGGGAATGTAATCCCATTATTTGCAGAGAAAGAAAAACTACGAAAGTTAATATTTAAAATCAAAACAGATTCTTCACTTCCGAATGAACCGAAAGAACTAGAAACGTTATTTATAATTTATAAAGAATTTGCGACAGAGGCTGAAATACAGTCGATCCGTGAAAAATATGAGACTGGAATCGGATGGGGTGATGTGAAAAAAGAGTTGTTTCGCGTTGTAGATCGTGAGTTAGCTGGACCTCGTGAGAAATACGCTAGGTATATGAATGAGCCAAATTTATTATACGAAGCGTTAGAAAAAGGTGCTGAGCGGGCAAGAGAAATCGCGAAGGTAAATTTAGCTGAAATTAAAAAACGGATTGGATTTGAGAGGGGGCGCTGAGCGTTCCCTTGTTTATCTATATAATATTCTTCATATTGATATGTAGAGCAAGGAATTCGCACTTCTTTTCAAAACTTATTAGTTGCATATGTTAAAAAGTATGCTAATATAGGGTTACTTATTAAATGTGTTTAATAAGTATAATTTAAGTCACTTATTAAAGAAGTTTAATAAGTGGATCTCATTCAATAAAAAAGGAGATGAATGTATGAAAACGGAGAAAGAAAAGATGGTGGCAGGAGAAATGTATATGCCAGATGATGAAGAGTTAGTAGCTGATAGAACTGAAGCAAAACGTTTAACACGCCTTTATAATGAGGCGATGGAGATAGGAGATGAAAAACGTTTTACGTTATTAAATCAGCTTTTAGGTTCTTCAGCTGACGGGAAAGCCCAAATCAATCCTGATTTTCGTTGTGATTATGGCTACAACATCCATGTTGGAAAGAGCTTTTTCGCAAATTTCAATTGTGTGATTTTGGACGTTTGTGAAGTACGAATCGGTGATAATTGTATGTTTGCACCTGGAGTTCACATTTATACTGCTACGCATCCGCTACATCCGGTAGAGCGGAATTCCGGTAAAGAATATGGAAAGCCTGTAAAGATTGGTAACAACGTTTGGGTTGGCGGGGGAGCTATAATTAACCCTGGTATTTCAATTGGAGACAACGCTGTAATTGCCTCAGGGGCAGTTGTGACAAAAGATGTACCTCATAATGTAGTTGTTGGTGGTAATCCAGCTAAAGTTATTAAAACGATAGACTTATAGAAATCGTTTTTTTTACGGGTATATGAATAAACTGGTGTCTTATCGTATAGACAATGGGGAAGGTGTTTCATATGGAGAAATATAGTGCGAACAATCATACAAAGACATTACTTGCCTCTCGAAACGCTCTTTTTCTCTTATTTGCTTTGCCAGGTGTCGCGTTTGCTACATGGATTTCAAGAACAGCAGCTACTCGAGATATGTTAGCAGTGTCAAATGCAGAAATGGGCTGGATTTTGTTCGGACTATCTGTTGGTTCAATAATTGGTTTACTGAGTGCAAGCCGCTTCATTGACTGTAAGGGAGCTAGAGACGTTATTATAGGCAGCATGTTTTTTATGATTGTTGGATTGATTTGTTTAGGTATAAATATTTATTTTGTTTCTAGTATGGGGGCTTTTAGTAGCTTACTAGTATTTGGAGTAGGCTACGGATTGGCGGAAGTCGCATTGAATGTAGAAGGTTCTTCCATTGAGCAGAAATTAGGAACAACTCTTCTTCCGAAATTTCATGGCTTTTTTAGTGTAGGAACTTTAGTAGGCGCGCTCAGTGGTTCTGTCGCAGCGTCGCTTCACATCCCGATTCTGTATCAGTTTCTTGTGATTTCGGTCATGTTTCTATTACTTGTATGTATGGTGTATCGTTTTCTTCCGCATGGAACAGGAAAGAAGGAGAAATCGCGGAACAAAAGGAGAGAGAAGCGTACTTCCTTACGTATGGAAAAAAAGGTGCTTTTAATTGGTCTTTTTGTGCTTGGAATGGCATTTGCAGAAGGTAGTGCAAATGATTGGCTACCTATCGTGATGGTAGATGGACATGAGCAAAGTATAGTGGCAGGTTCTATTATGTACGCAATTTTTGTATTAGCAATGACGTTAACTCGTATGTGTAGCAGCTATTTCCTTGATCGATTCGGTCGTGTCGCTGTCGTACGTGCCACTATTATGATGGCGATTCTAGGAATTTCAATCGTAATATTTGGGAGTAATTCGTATTTTCTAGCATTTGGCGTAGTACTGTGGGGGATTGGTGCAGCGCTAGGGTTCCCAATTGGTCTGTCAGCTGCTGGAGATGACCGTGAAAATGCGACTTCTAATGTTGCTGCAGTTTCTATCATTGGTTATACAGCCTTTTTAGTCGGACCACCATTTTTAGGGATACTTGGGGAAGCATTCGGAATACGTAATGCCTTGCTAGCTGTTTTATTATTTGTTCTTTTGTCTGGAATTGTATCGTCTATTACAAGAGAGAATACACCGAGCTAAATAAGGGTTGCATGCAGCGGAAATATATCATCTCTATTGCTTTAGAAAATGATGTATGATATATTGTCAACGCAACTTATTAAAAGTGTTTAATAAGTATGTTGATTAAGGTGGTGAGCGATTTGAGTGAACAATTTGTTACTCAAAAATCAATTAAAGAGACGATCCTTCGCGGCATTCGTACGGCTCTTCTAGAGCAAGGAAGTGCGACGAAAGTTGAACTTAGTAATACATTAGAAATTAGTTTTCCAACGATAAGTAAATTTATAGAAAATATGAAACAAGATGGTGAAGTCACTTTAGTCGGTTTAGATGATTCAAGTGGCGGAAGAAGAGCGAAACGATATGCGTATAATCCAGAATATATGTTAGGATTAGCGATATTTTTAGAAAAAAATGAGACGAATTATACAATTTTTAACTGTTTAGGGGAAGTAAAAGAACAAGGGAGTACTTCAAGTGCATTAATTGATGCGGGACTAAGCGTATTAACAGAACATATAGAAAGTCTTATAGCTATGTTTCCAAAAATAAGTTCTATATCAATTGGTGTCCCTGGTGCGGTCGATAATGGGCGTATTTTCTATATTCCTGGATATGAAAAGTTTCAAAATTTTAATTTGAAAAGTCACTTTGAGGAACTGTTTTCTATACCAGTAGTAATAGAAAACGATATGAATGCTGCAGTGCTCGGGTATCATAAAAACACGAGGAATAATGACAATTCCTCTCTTGTATATTTGTATTCAGGTCAAAATGGCCCAGGTGCGGGGATTATGGTAAATGGAGATGTCGTACGCGGAAGTACATTTTTCTCAGGAGAGATATCTTTCGTTCCGCAGTATGATAATAAAAATTTCTTACAAGCTTTGAGAAGTGGGGATTCGCATAATTCAGAGGAATATAATATAGATGCTATTACTCGTTTAATAGCTACATGTATAGCTATTATTAACCCTCATACGTTTATCTTCTGTGATGATGAAGTGAATCAATTTGTAATAGATCAAATTGTAAAAAGTTGTCCGCAGTACATTCCGGCAGAACATATTCCGAAAATAACAGTGAGCAACTGGAAAGAAGATTATTTATATGGGTTAAAAAGCCTTGGACTTGATCTTATGATTACGAGAACAAATAAAGAAAATTAAATGTACTGGCAATGAAGCATCCAATTGCCAGTTGAATAACATAAAAGAAAAGGTGTCGATTATGAAAATTGAACATGTAGCAATTTGGGTGAATGATTTAGAAGGAATGTGTGATTTCTATAAACAGTACTTCGGTGGTGAAGAAAATAGCTTATATCACAATCCGAAAAAGCAGTTTGAATCTTATTTCATAACTTTTGAAGGTGGTGCGCGTCTAGAACTTATGAGACAAGTAGGGATAGACGATAAAATAAAAACACAAACAGTAGGGTATGCGCATATTGCTTTTTCTGTAGGTAATAAAGAAAAGGTGAACGAATTAACTCATACATTAAGAGAAGCAGGGTACCCTGTGTTAAACGGCCCACGAACTACAGGGGATGGTTACTATGAAAGTGTAGTAAGTGATCCTGAAGGGAATCAGATTGAGATAACAATCTAACATTATATTTACTAATAAAAAATAAAATTTTGTTGTTCCCCCAAATGTTTACGAGAAACCTATTATTTCTGCAGAAAGGGGGACATAACATTGAGTGAAATCATTTTTATTTTCTGTATATATCCATTACTTATTTGTATTTTTTCAATAGCTGTGACATATAAAGTAGGTACATTTTACGCGATGCCAATTGTAACATTTCTTATTTTTCTTATGTTAAGTGTTACAGTGCACGATCCAGCATTTTTCTTTTGGGTTGGCATGTATACTATTCTTTCATTTATTGTTTCTTATATAACTATCCTTTTTATAAAGGGATATAAAGTTGTAGAAAGAGAGCGTTAATATCATTTTGGGGAAATAGGGATTTACGGTGAACGATAACAACCTCATTTCACGTTGTAATGACGGGAAATGAGGTTGTTTTATTTATATTTTTAATTAGAGTGATGAAAATCGCGAAGAATCCCCTCAATGACTGGATGAAGAGTACTAGGTAACTCATCAAACGGAAAGAAACGTAATTCTTTTGACTCAGTTTTATCACATATAAGCTCCCCGTGAAATTCGCGGCAAATATAAACAACGAGTACACCATGTACTTGATCGCCGTTTGGATAGATTTGAAAGAAATCTGGCCCTGAGTATGTACGGAATAGTTCTGGATTTTTAATAATAAGTCCAGTTTCTTCAAATACTTCTCGTTTTAAAGCACCTTCTAACGTTTCGTTATATTCTAAGGCACCCCCAATAATGCCCCATCGGTTAAAATCTGTCCGAAGCTGCAGTAATACTTCATCTTTTTCATTTAATATAATGGCATGTGATCCTATTAAAATAAGTGGATGATTTCCTACTAGATTTCTCATGTCTTCAATGTAGCCCATATTTTTGCTCCTTGTATTTAATAATAGTTAGGGAGTTCTTTTAACATTCTTTCTGTTTTACGCGCTGTAAAAGCTAAGTTATGGTCATCTTTCGTTCTGAAAAATAATGTGCGTAAAAAGGTTTTAATGTTGGCGCATAAAATACAATACTCATTAAGTGAAAGGCGTTTTCTAATTTGAGGAAGCCTTTTTATTTTTTTATGAATAATAGAAATTAACTCGTTTTGAGGAAAATCATGATACAGCATTGCTAGTAATGGAGTAACAATGCGTTCATCTTCATTATTATGAAAAAGGTCAGATGGAATAAAAATTTTATTTAATAAACAATGAATTAATTCTTCGTACCATTCAAAGGTCGTATACGTATTATGAACAATTTCGGTGAAAGCATCAGATACGTGAGCAAGACAATGAGCCCATCCTTTGTTTTCAATATAGCCTCGAAAATCCGTTTCTAAGTTTGTATATGTAATGAGTTTATTTTTTATTTCTTCGATATCCTCCTCTGTACAAAAGTAGTGCGAATTAGCGAATTGGAGTATTAACGCAATTAACGAAACAGTGTAAGAACGTGTGAAAACCCCATCTGTATGTGGGGAGTAAATGTCACAATATAAATACTCATCACTTAAACAAGTTTGCAGAAGTAATTTCAGCTGATCGTCCATAAGGAATTCATGATGAATGAAATGCGCAAAACATTTATATATAAGTTGGTAACGAACGTAGCTATCAGTCGTTCCGATATACTGAAGCATGTTCAAAGTTAACTCATTTACGTCTATATGCTGTAGTTGCGTATAGTCATTTTGTTGTATAAGCTCTAACTGTTGTTGCAATGCTGTAATATCCACTGGAGAACCTCCTCCGCACTTTAAAGATGCGATCTTTTCTAGTATTCTATATATTCAAGGACAATCCTGCTCATGCAAGGAGAACGATTAGAAATTCGAGTATGATATAGATGAGGGAAGAATATGACGACGATAGAACAGTTAGAAAAACATTTTAAAATAAGAAGAAGTGCTTCTTCTATTATGATAAAAGAAAATAATGCAGAGATTTTTACAGAAGAGCAATTAGAGGAAATGATGCAATATTGCGTTGCTGAAGCTAAAAAAGGTGAATTAGAAAAACTACATTTTGAAATCTCTTCAAAAAGTCCAAATTATGATGTGTATAAAAAATGTTTTGAAACGTATTCATTTGAATATGTTACGGAAAACATGATTGTATTTAAAGATATATATGAAGTAGAAGATGTAGAAAGTGAAATGGATTTTAAGCTTATTGAAGAAGTTGGAGAAGAGGCTTTTTATTCACTGTGGAATGAAGCGACGGGAGAACCAGTCGCTCATGATCAATTTGTGCATATGATGCTACAAGAAATTGGTGAGCACTGGAAAGAACATTGCTTAACAGCGAGTGTCGATGAAGAGCCGATAGGAATTGTAATCCCGCATATTGAAAGAGGTACGTTAGAAGAAGGGAAACTTATGTACTTCGCAGTTACTCCAAATATGCGTAATAAGGGATATGAAGCTGCACTATTTGCAGGTGCGATGTTTGTCTTAAAGGAAATAGGTGCATCTTATTATATTGGTGAGACAAATGTACAAAATGAGTGGATGAAGGATGTTTTTGAAAAGAACGGATGTCAGCTGCTGAGTTGTACTGAGCGGTATGTGAGGGTGTTTTAGGAGGATGAATGGTCTATATTCTCGAACTCGTATAGCGGGAGGGGACTATTTATTCGCACCCTGATCGCGGGACAGTTGTATATAAAGATTTAGGTGATGAACAAATTGCATATGTCTTTCGAGGGAATCCGTGTACAACTTATGAACAAGTAAAAGAACTTTTTGCCTCTTTGTAAGATAAAAAGAAAAATGAGAACGACAAAATAGATATTCCTATAATACAATAAAGAAAGATTCGATTATATGAGAAAGCGTTGGTGAAAGAATGGAGCAGCAAAGAAATTGGCTACAAGCAACTGTAGAAAGAATTGAAGATAATACGTTACAAATAAAGTGGGAAAATAATATAGAAGAAGTTCGTATTTATTGGAGTACTTCACCAGATCATATTGAAGAAAATGGAGAATTACTTGCAACGTTAAATGGAGAATTATCATATACAATTGAAAACCCGAGTGAAACTGAACGTCCATATTTTAGACTAGTAGGAAGTAATGGACAAGCAGTAACAGTAGCTGAACGTAGACTGCCATTACAAGGCGCGTTTAACTTCCGTGATATGGGAGGATATGAAACGACTGAAGGCCGTAAAGTAAAATGGGGCAAGTTGTACCGTTCTGAAGAATTGGCAGGACTAACAGAGTGGGATATCGACTATTTACAAAAGTCTGGCTTGAAATTAATTTGTGACTACCGTACAGACTTTGAAGTGAAGCATAAGCCAAACCCAGAGATTACAGGTGCTCGTCAAGTGTGCTTACCAGTTATGCAAGATTTAGCGAAAGACTTAAATATAAATGAATTTTTCCAAGTTGGTGACCTTTCTATGTTAGGAAAACCAGGTGAGTATCTTGTGAAAATGAATCAAGGTTTCGTAAGTGGTAACGAGGCATTTGTAAGCTTCTTAAACTTAGCGCAAAATCCGGAAAACTTACCGTTAGTAAACCACTGTACAGCTGGAAAAGACCGTACTGGATTCGGATCAGCACTATTATTACTTTTACTAGGTGTACCGGAAAAAACAGTAATGGAAGACTACTTACTAAGTAACGGTTTCCGTGAAAAGCTAAATGAAAAAATGATGGCCTTTTTAGGTGCGAAATTACAAAACGATGAGAGCAGAGCGATATTAGGTGCAATGTTTGAAGCACGTGCTGAATACTTGCAAGCTGCGATTGGTGAAATTCAAAAGCAATACGGATCAGTTGAAGCATACGCTGAAAGGGCTCTTGGCTTTACGAAAGAGTCGTTAGAGGAAATGAAAGAGTTATTACTAGAAGATTAATAAGTAAAAGGAGGCTGAGCGGATTAGCCTCCTTTTACTTATAGCGTAGTTGAAAATAGAAGATAATGGTGTATTCAATAAAGAGCAGGTTAAGCGCCTCATAATGAAATATATAAACTTATATTACTATCGTGTTATTATGTTAAGTGACGGTAAAGTCGTGTGATTTATAATGATTTCTATAATGAACTATAGGGAAAAAGCAAGAAAATGTCTATGTATTTGATGGAGGGTTATCATAATAGAAAGGAAATTAGGAGATGGGGAAATCAATAAAAAGTGAATTAATAGGATTGTTTACCTTTAATGAGACATGTAAAGTATATCAGCAAAAAAATGAGGAAATACATTGGCAATTGGATATTAGAAATGAATATGTAGATGTTAATGAGATGATTAAAAGGGCAGAGAAGCTTTTTTTATGTATAGAAGAATTTGATAAAAAGGCTAAAGTAGCCATAGCAGAAAAATTGATAAATTACAAAAATGATTTTTGGCCTGAGTATGATGATAATGATGAACATTTAAATTGGGATGCTGTAGATGCAGGAGAATATGATATAACGAAAGAAAAATTTGCAAAAGCGATTACGCTCTATGACATTGAAATTAGAGAAAATGATATATACTGTGAATATCATGATGGAGATTTATTTGGTGGACACATGATACATGCCTATTTTAATAATGATTATAAATTATTAAGCGCAGAGGTGTAATTTTAGTTATATAAAAATTGAAT
The DNA here is from genome assembly GCF_000021305.1 of Bacillus cereus G9842. GTDB lineage: Bacteria > Bacillota > Bacilli > Bacillales > Bacillaceae_G > Bacillus_A > Bacillus_A thuringiensis_S. The sequence continues at coordinate 3,249,846 of NC_011772.1, read as the reverse complement.
TAAAGTGTGCTTTAGTTAAAAGAATTAAATAAATTTTAAGCAATGAGAACGAAGCTTTTAAAATAGGAATTGAGGAGAACATCATGAAATACAAAGTTATATTATTCGACGTAGATGATACATTATTAGATTTCCCTGAAACGGAAAGACACGCATTACATAATGCGTTTGTACAGTTTGGTATGCCTACAGGGTATAATGATTATCTTGCAAGTTATAAAGAGATTAGTAATGGATTATGGAGAGATTTAGAAAATAAAATGATTACGCTAAGTGAATTAGCAGTAGATCGATTTAGACAATTATTTGCACTTCATAATATAAATGTAGATGCACAGCAATTTAGTGATGTATATCTTGAAAACTTAGGGAAAGAAGTACACCTTATAGAAGGCGCAGTACAATTATGTGAAAATCTACAAGATTGCAAGTTAGGTATTATTACGAATGGATATACGAAGGTGCAACAATCAAGAATCGGAAATTCACCTTTATGTAATTTCTTTGATCATATTATTATTTCTGAAGAAGTTGGTCATCAAAAGCCAGCACGTGAGATTTTTGATTATGCATTTGAGAAATTTGGAATTACGGATAAATCAAGTGTACTAATGGTCGGAGATTCGCTAACTTCTGATATGAAAGGCGGAGAAGATTACAGCATTGATACGTGTTGGTATAATCCAAGTTTGAAAGAAAATAGGGCAGAAGTTAAGCCGACTTATGAAGTGGAGAGTCTGCTACAAATTTTAGAAATTTTGGGAGTGGCGGAAGAAAAGGTAGCTTCATTTTAATTGTGCTGATATTTGTCGGCAAATCGATGATATATTGTAAGTTGCGATAGATATATTTGAAAAATCGCTCATATAAGTTCATATACTAAGATATAGAACAAAAAATAACGCTACTATACAAGGTCATTCACGTGTTATAATGCGTGAATTAAATATACGTATATAAATAGTTTCTCAGAGTGATGCGATGTCATGTATGATTAGTGTAACAACTAGAGGTGAATGAAGGATGTTAACGTTTTTATTTGAGTTAGACAAGAATCTCCCGCAGAAGGATGAGCCACGGTATGTTGCTTATACAAATGGTTTTATCGAAGGGGATTTAACAATTTGTATGGGTGACAGAGTATTTTTTCAAAAATCATGTATGAAGGTTGCAGAGCTGGGCATTTATTTAGGTCAGTGGATGGAACAAGTTCAACACGGGCAAAACGTGCCTATGAAATATGAAACGGCTGACCGTGAAGAGGTCATTCTTGGCTTATTCTATGAAGAGGATCATAACCAATGGAATGTTTCTTCCAGCTGGCAAGAATTTGAACTTCAAGAGCGTATCTCTACTGAAACATTAGTAGAGAGCGTTCAATGCTATTTATATGAGCTAAATAAGGAACTGCGTGCGATAGAATATCCTGTGACGTTTGATCAGTACTTAAGAGGAGAGCGAATGATGCAGCTTTCTTACAAACGACCGTGTGATAGCAAAGCAGATACGACGCCGATAGAGGTTTATAATGGAAGCGAGCAAGTAGGCGTAGTAAGGGGCTATTATAAAAATACGCTGATGAGAGTGCTGGATTTTATTCCGAAAATTGGTAGTAATATCATTTATGAAATAAAGGATATTAAGAACAATATTCGCGTCATTGCAAAGGATGTAAGTAGGCAGCGCCAAAGAAAGATTTTAGTAACGTACATCGATAATAATGATGCAGAGCATGAAATACTTGTATGTGACGGAAAGTTATTGGATGCAAATTTTATATTTACCTTTACATATAAGGCAGAAGAATATGTTGTTCATAAAACTTCATTTGGAATGGGAAAATTATTACGAAAAGGCTATTTAATCGCAGATTGGAATATTCGTCTTGAGGAAGATATGTATTACATCGAGATGAATGCATATGATGGAGATTACATGGAGGATCAATACTTACTATTAGGCGTATTTCATGCGGTTTTATATGGATAATCGATGAGAAATACCGTCATTCTTCTTGGAAAGAATGACGGTATTTTTTATTTATCCTCAAAAATAAAAATCTCATCAATCGTACTATGAAGTGCCTTCGCTATATCGTGAGCGAGTTGCAATGAAGGATTATACTTACCTTTTTCAAGGTGGCTAATTGTTTCACGGCGTACACCAACTTGCTTCGCTAAATCTTCTTGTGTCATGTTCAATTTTGCGCGGTATTCTTTTATCTTCGTTACGAACGCCATGGTGCATCTTCCATTTCATCAACAGGTTTATCATAAAAGAACATAGAAAAACCGAACGTAAGAATGAGTGTGCCGAAAATAAGAGTGATATCAATTTCTTGTAAGATGGGGTTTGGAAATAACATTTCAATAAATATAATGATAGCGGTAGTTAGTAATGTAACGATAAATGCATTGCGACACGATTTATTGACAATTTGTTCAAACAGTTCATCGTGTTGAACTGTTCTATACGATGTGAAAAAGGAGAAGAAACAGAACATAGTAAACAATCCTTTTTCATAAAAAAATCCGAGGAAACCGAAGAAACCGAGAAATCCTAAATATTTTATCCAAGTTGTTTTCATGATAGGTCCTCCTTACGTTGTTAGAAATAAGTCACGTTATGTTACAAATATATCACAATTGGATAGGAATGGTAATAATAGTTTTCCAGTTTGCTTCATAATAATAGTAAAAAGAGGAAATATGCTGCGAAATAAAGAGGATAATATTGTAAAATGGTTGTAAGGAGGGGGAGGAAGAAATGCTAACTTGGATCATGATCGTTGTATTACTTGTAGTGATTACTGTCATTGCGACGGTGTTAATTGGGCGGAATGGTGATGCAAATTATAGCAAAGCGACAAAGGGGAATATTAAACGATTAACAATGATTTATATTATACTAGCTGTCGTTTTAGTTGTTGGATTAGGGGTGTATATTTATTTTAAAGGTTAAATAAACTGAAAAATGTAAAAATCTTAAAATAGAAGTATGCTATAATATCAATATAGTTATTTGGTAATTAAGGAAAGGATTGGATGGAATGATTGAAATTACGAATGTGTCAAAAAGTTATAATGGGTCTACCTATGCAGTAAAAGATTTAAGTTTATCTGTACCTAGCGGCGAAATCTTTGGATTTTTAGGACCGAATGGTGCGGGTAAATCCACGACAATTAAGATGATTACTGGCATTCACGGGGTGGACAAAGGGACTATTACGATTAACGGAAAAAATATTATGGAAGAGCCGATGGAAGCGAAGAAGACGTTTGGTTATGTGCCGGATAGCCCAGATATGTTTTTACGTTTAAAAGGAATTGAATATTTAAACTTTATGGCTGATATGTATGAAGTGCCGAAAGAAGTAAGACAAGAACGAATAGAGTCTTTAGCGAAGAAGTTTGATCTTTATAATGCATTATCTGATCAAATTCAAAGTTATTCGCACGGTATGAGACAAAAAATCGTTATTATTGGTGTGCTCGTGCATGAACCAGATGTATGGATTTTAGATGAACCGTTAACAGGGCTTGATCCGAAATCTGCATATATTTTAAAAGAAATGATGAGAGAACATGCGGATAAAGGAAAGATTGTATTTTTCTCTACACACGTATTAGAAGTAGCGGAAAAAATATGTGACCGGGTTGCTATTATTAATAAGGGGAATTTGCAGTTTAAAGGAAATTTAGATGAAATGAGAGATCATTTTAAATCCAATGAATCACTTGAAAAAATGTTCTTGGAGATGACGGGCAATGAGTAAAATTTGGACGTTAACGAAGGTACTATTAAAGTTAAATTACGCAGATTTTATAGCAGATAAGAAGAAGCGATGGGCGTATTTATTTTCATTTGCAGCTATTTTATTTGTTGGATTTTTAATATTTGGTTCGATGACGCACGGAATGTATGAAGGTCTGAAACAATTAGGGCAAGGGCCGGGAATGATTATTGCAATGGGACTTGCGATTGCGAGTATATGGGTATTTTTAATGAGTATAACGAACATTTTAACTGTATTTTACTACAGCAATGATATTGAAATGTTACTGCCGTTACCATTAAAACCAGCGCAAATTATTTCGGCAAAATTTTTAACGGTATTAATTACACAATACGTAATGAGTTCATTCATTTTATTACCAATCTTCATTACGTACGGTTTAAAAAGTGGCGCATTTATTACATATTACATATATATGATTTTTATTTACTTACTCTTCCCAATCGTGCCGTTAGTATTAGCTTCGTTACTGATGACAATTATTATGAGGTATACAAATATAGCGAAAAATAAAGATCGAGGAAATATATTTATTGGAATCGTAAGTATATTATTTATTGTAGGAATTAACGTATTTATGCAGTGGAGAAATAAAAGTGCGTTTTCTGGAGATGGGGCTGCGGAATACCTTGTAAATAATCAATCTTCTCTTTTAGTACAAATGACAAATTATTTTCCAACTACATATTTTGGAGCAGTGGCATTAGTAGAAAATGCAAATTGGAAGGGACCTTTATATGTAATAATCTTTGCAGTTATTTCATTTGTCTTCTTTGTGTTGTTTTATTACATAGCAGAGCGTACATATTTAAAAGGGGTTATTGGACTTTCAACGAGTACAGCAAAGAAACAAGTTATTTCGGCGGAAGGTTTACAGAAATCAACAGTACAAAGTTCGCATTTAAAAGCGTATGTGAAAAAAGAATTTAAAACGTTATTCCGTACACCACAATTTTTCTTAAATTGCATTGTACAAACTTTCGTTATGCCAATTATGTTGTTCTTTATTTTATTTGTGCAAGATGGAAATTTAAAGTTTATTACAGAGTATATTAACAATCCAAAGACAACAGGATTTGCAATTGGTGTTGGTCTTTGTGCATCGTTATTTTTAATGGGTAGTAACGTCATTGCAACAACGTCATTTTCGCGAGATGGAAGCTCTTGGTTTGTGAATCGTTATTTACCAGTAAAGGCTTCGGATATCTTTTTTGCGAAAGCAATCACTGCTTGGTTAATTAATGTGATCATTTTAGCAGTATTCGGTATTACGATGGCAGTTGTAGCTGGGATTTCTCCAGTCTTTATGATACTGTGGTTTTTACTAAGTGCGAACGGGTTGTTATTAATTAATTTAATCGGAACACGCTGGGACGCGCAAACTGCAGATATTCATTGGGATACAGAGCAGAAATTATTTAAGAGCCGATATACCACTTTGTGGAATTTTTTAGCTAATATTTTAATAGCTTTAATTATTGTGGGGGGAGTAAGTGTATTATACTTCTTCCTTCATGTCGGACTGTGGGTTATGTTTATCGTTTTATTTGTAATGTTTACGATTGTAAATTATATCTTTATTAAAATGTTAAAATTAGGTGCTGAACGTATACTGTCAAATATTCAATAAGAAGATAGATCCTCTGTATTCATGCAGGGGATCTGTGTATAGATGGAGGAGAAAAAGGTGAAGAAAATAGCAATTGTAACAGGGGCAACTCGTCTGAATGGAATTGGTGCAGCTGTATGCAAGGTGCTTGCTCAAAAGGGGATAGACATTTTTTTCACGTACTGGCCAAAGTATGATAAAGCGATGCCATGGGGAATGAGTGATCAAGAACCCTTTTTGCTGAAAAAGGAAATTGAAAGTTACGATGTTCGATGTGAAATGGCAGAAATCAATTTATCGCAGTCTTATTCGCCAAATCGTTTGTTTTATATGGTATCAGAACGGTTAGGTGATCCATCTATTCTAGTTAATAATGCAGTATATTCTACTCATACGAGAATTGAGGAATTAGATGTAGAGCAGTTGGATAAACATTATACAGTTAATATTCGGGCTACTATGCTATTAAGTTCATTGTTTATAAAACATTATTCACTTAAAACGGGCGGGAGTATTATTAATCTTACTTCAGGACAGTCAGTAGGTCCAATGCCAGATGAACTAGCATATGCAGCAACGAAAGGGGCAATTGAAGCATTTACAAAGTCAGTAGCACCAGTAGCGATGGAGAAGGGGATTACTGTTAATGCCGTTGATCCAGGACCAACAAATACAGGGTGGATTACAGAGGAATTAAAACATTATTTAGTATGGAAATTCCCGCAAGGTAGAGTTGGAGAAACAATGGATGCTGCGCGCTTAATTTCTTTTTTAGTAAGTGAAGAAGCGAAATGGGTTACTGGGCAAGTTATTCACTCGAATGGTGGTTATTCATAAAAATATTATGTTAACAAATGTTGAGAAACAAAAAACGAAAGGAAATTTTATTTTTTTGTATAAATAAAATGTCAAGAAAGATAAAAATTTGATAGAAGAGTATATCGTCATATAAAGATAGTAATTCTTAATGTGACAATATACTCTTTTTCTTTTACTTACGAGCAGAAAAATGAAGTAGAAGAAACTCGAATATTAAAATGAGTTTATCAGTTTTTGTCCGTATTATTATGAAGATTACTGTCGGAAAGATGGTAATTCGTATGAAAAGGGATTTTTTAAGGGGAAATCGAATCGTAAAGGGGAGGATAAATAAAGTAAACATAGGGGGATTTATATGAAAATGAAAAAGGTCGCTATCGCATCGATAACAATTGGTACAATGCTTACTATGGCAGCTTGTAGTCCATCAGTAGATAAAGAGGCAGAAAAGAAAGAGCAAGTAACAGCGCAAAATGAAGGAGAAGCAAAAACGACAAGTGCAGATGAAGCGTCCAAAACAACGAAAGATACTGAAAAAGAAACAAATACTTCTTCAAATGAAAAAACAGATAAAGATGCAAAAAATACGAAAGAATCATCAGGAACAGAAAGTAACGGCAAAACGTCAACTCAAAATGAGAATGTGAAAACAAAAGAAAAAGAAACGACAGGAAAAACGAATGACCAAACGACTAGCGGGAAAACAGCAGATCAAAGCACAAGTACAAGCTCAAACACAAACAATAACGAAAAGACAACGAAAGATCCGAAGAAAAGTGTTGCTGTGAAAACGAACGTTAAAGAAGTTGTGGCATTAATTGATAGCTTGGACAAGCAGTTAGCTGCTAATCCAAAATTGGAAACAGTGAATAAGCTTGGCAAACAAATTAATGAAAAGTGGGACGTGATTGAAAAAGAGCTAGAAGCATCACATCCGACGGATTCTAAAACAATCGGTCAAAGTATGTATCCGTTAATTGTAGGAGCGGAGAAAGAAAAAATCGATATTAATAAAATGAAATCATTAACGACGAAAACGAAAAAAGATTTAAATCAGTTATTGACGAAACTTTCATAGTTTCAAAAGCCTACTCGTGTGAGTAGGCCTTTTTTAGGTTGTTGTAATGTGCACAGTATAACTTATTTATTATCATTTTCAATTACGATGCGAAAGGAACTGAATGCTTGTTGACTGATATAATCTTCTTCGCTAACTTTAAAAGGAAATGGAAAAGCAACGAGTTGAAAATTACTTTCCTGATCCACTGAAGGCAATGTGAAATTAAAGATTTGTCTTGTTTCAGGTGCAACCTTAGTATAAACGACTTTTCTATTGTTAAATATTTCAACTTGTTTCCAATCTTTAAAAGCTACGATTGCGTAAGTCATTTCATCATTCGTTTCATTACCGTTTGATAGGGTTAATTGCTTGCCTTCCTTTTCAAAGAAGACAGTTTGTAAGTTCTCTTCACGGTTCGTAACAAATAATGGTTCGTAAAGACCATCTTTTAAAATAGCATCTGGATCTATAAGGGAGAGTTTTATTTTTTCGTTTTCTTTCTGAAAAGGATGCATTGAATATCGCATACTTAGAATAACTTCTAAAATTGCTGCTTTATTTAAGTTATTATCTTTTAATTTGTATTCAGGTTTTTTAATTATTAAAAAGGTTAATTCATTTCCATTAGGAGAGGTGTGTAAAGAGATTTTCGTAGTAATTGAACTGTTTGGTTTCATATCAAAAAAATAGTGTGATATTTCATTAGTAGTATCTTCTATTCTAAAAGGTTTTTGTTCGTAATCTTCTAGAACAATTAATCCATATTTTCGGTTTTCATTAATAGTATGTACGAATGATAATGTTACATTAATTTTATTATCCTCACTAGTAATTGTACTGCCATTGTTGATATGTTGGCCTTGATTATCCTTCAATCCGTAAGAAATAGTATTGGTTTGTTGCTCTCGTTTATTTTCTATGGAAAGAGGATGAGGTTGTATGATTGAAGTATTGAACAAAATATAAATTGTAAGTAATGAAATAAGTAAAACACCGCTAATAATATATATTTGTTTCATAAATAGCACCTCAATATATGTAAAGTATTAGAGAAAAAAGATATGCAAGATGCATATCTTTTTTCTCTTTCTTACCAGAAGGCTTTTGTTTCGTGATTTACATCATTATAACCACTTAATTTATAGGTATGATTACCGATAGCGTAATCATCTCCATAATAAACGCTTGTGTTGGTCGCTGTAGCATTTACAAAGGATGATTTTTTTGCACTATTACTTTTCGTATTTACTAATGAGCCATCGCCATTGAAAGTTCTTGCTTTTGCATAAACATAGTCTTCGGTCGTAGTTGATTTCGATTTCGCAACTGCATATGGGTTACCAAAAAAGGGAGTATATACGCTAATGTTAGAGTCATTCTTAGGTGCAGCTGCAACAGTCAAACTAGGAACAATAGATGTTTTTGTTGATTGAATTGTATCAAAGTCAACTAAAACGGGCTGCTTGTCTACAGTGTCGACCTCTGAAGCACTTGCGTTATTAGTAAAACCAAAACCTAAAACCGCTAACCCTAAAGTTGTCACCGATAAAGATTTTTTCATATTCACTAATTTTCCCACCTTTTTAAATTTTTGAGTTCGAACTCAATTCGTACAATATATGAAAAATTCGAAATTCTCAATGGTTTATCCCATATTTAACTTTTCTTTTACTTTCAATTCAACATATCTTCATTTGCAAAAAAGCGAATATATCTTCTAATGCTTAGCCAGCAAGGAATATAGGTTTAACCTTATGAAATTTGTGTAAATTTTAATCTATTCATGTCATTATGTCTGTTATTTTTAAATTCATATGGGAAACTTATTTAAAAAAGGATGGTGACAAAAATGACAATTGATCGAATTTGTACAATTGGACCCGCAAGTAATAATAAAGAAACGTTAGCACAGTTAATAAAGAATGGTATGAAAATTGTTCGACTAAATTTATCGCATGGCACGCATGAAAGTCATAAAGACATCATTCGTTTAGTGAAATCATTAGATGACTCTATTAAATTTTTGGGTGATGTACAAGGTCCTAAAATAAGATTAGGTGAAGTGAAGGGAGAGCAAATTACACTTCAGGCAGGAGATTCTTTTATTTTACATACACAACCAGTTACAGGGAGTAATACAGAAGCAAGCGTTGATTATGAAGGAATTGCGAATGATGTGAAAGTAGACAGTAGAATTTTGATTAATGATGGAGAAGTTGAATTAATTGTTGAAAAGATAAGTACGGACAAAATAGAAACGAAGGTAAAAACAGGTGGCAATATCTCATCTCATAAAGGAGTTAATTTACCAGATGCGGCTGTTCGTTTACCAGCTATTACAGAGAAAGATAAAAAAGATATTCAGTTTCTTTTAGAAGAGAATGTTGATTTTATCGCGTGTTCTTTCGTAAGAAAACCTAGTCATATAAAAGAAATACGGGATTTTATACAACAGTATAAAGAAACGTCACCTAATGTAATTGCAAAAATAGAAACGATGGAAGCAATCGAGAATTTTCAAGATATATGTAAAGAAGCAGATGGAATTATGATTGCAAGGGGCGATTTAGGAGTAGAGTTACCGTATCAATGCATTCCGCTTTTACAGAAAATGATGATTCAGGAATGTAATCGAACGAATACATATGTCATTACAGCAACACAAATGCTTCAATCTATGGTAGATCATTCTATTCCAACAAGAGCAGAGGTGACTGATGTGTTTCAAGCTGTACTGGACGGGACGAATGCAGTTATGCTTTCAGCTGAAAGTGCATCAGGAGAACATCCAATCGAAAGTGTGAGAACATTACGTCTCGTTTCAGAATTTGCGGAGCATGTTAAAAAAGATGGACCTTTTGCGATGAAAGATGTACTGCAATTACTGCGTGAGTCTCTGGATGAGTAATAAATAAAAAGAGGGCGGATATGCATCCCCCCTCGTGTTTACTCTTGTTCTTGTTCATCTAAAATCTTTTCAAACGCAGCAGATACTTTATCAAACTCTTCATCATTTTCAATGTATGAAAACTCATTATCTTCTTCTACTTTTAAAAAGAAAATATCAATGTCTTCCTCAGTTTCTGTTTGGATATCTTCAACAAAGGCAACTGCAATATATTCTGCGCCTTCGACATCCATCGCTCCAAGTACTTCTACTTCTTGCTCTTCGTTATTCTCATCACTAAGAGTAAACACTTCGCCAACTTCAATATCAGACATATTCATTCTCCTCCTGTTCGACTCTAAAAATAGAGCGCTCAAACTGTATACATACTAATATATCTTTCCATGAAAAATCAAATTCATACATAAGAAAAACGACTGATAGTTCTTTAGTATAAGTATCCAGCTATTAGGAGCATTATTTGTGTGTGCTATATTACTTAATCCATTCAACAATTGTATCCATAGTCTGTCTTGTTTTATCACGCTTTGGCTCTTCTTTACGGTAACCAAAGGCAACCATAACTGATGCTTCAAAGTTATCGCCTTGTATAATGCCTTCTTGACGAAGTAAAGAATCTACTTCCTCTTTATCAAATCCTTCTATTGGACAAGAATCAATACCGATTTGAGCTGCGCTCGTCATCATATTACCTAAAGCAATATAAGTTTGTTTAGATGCCCAATCAAATACAGCACGATCGGATTGTAATAAGTTAAAATCTGTTTCCTGGAACTTTTTGAAGAATTCATATCTAATTTTTTGAGTGTCTTCAGGCAATCCAATAATATCGTTCATCATATATTTAATATACTCTGCATCATAGTGCATATCTTTAATGTTTCTTGAAAGAACAATGACGAAGTGGCTTGCTGTTGCAAGTTGCCCACCAGCGCCCCATGAATACGGTTGTAGTTTTTCTCTTAATTCTTTATTTTGTACGACAATAAATTTCCAAGGCTCATATCCAAAAGAAGAAGGAGATAATCTGCCTGTTTCTAAAATGAATTTAAAATCCTCTTCTGAAATTTTGTGTATAGGATCGAACTCTTTACATGCATGTCTGAAATGAAAAGCCTCCATAATTTTCTCTTTTGTAATTTCTTTTGTATTTGTCATAAAAGTTCCTCTTTTCGTTAATTTATTTTGTAAGTAAATTATATTTTTAAAGTAACATAGACACAAGTACGCACATTTTTGTGTTATAGTATCAAAAAAGATACTATTGGTAAGGGAAAGGAGTTATGATGGATTGTTCGAATGAAAATAATATAAATTACCCATTTTTAAATAAATATTCTTGTCCAGTTGAAGCTATGGTTGAGGTTATTGGTGGAAAATGGAAAGGGGTTATTTTGTATCATTTATTAGATGGTACAAAGCGGTTTAATGAATTAAAAAGATTAAAACCTAATATCACACAAAGAATGTTAACACTGCAGCTGAGAGAACTTGAAGCAGACGGCATCATCCATCGTGAAGTATACCGTGAAGTTCCACCTAAAGTAGAATATTCGTTAACTGAGCTTGGTGAATCACTACGTCCAATGATTCTATTAATGATGGAATGGGCGACTCATAATATGGAGAAAGTTTTGGAAAGTAGGAATACGAAAAATAATAGTTAAGAGTTGTAGAAATAAAAGGTGTTTTCCATACGTAAAGACACCTTTTATCCCGCATTAACGGGCAGTAAGATCCCCACCTCAAAATTCAGTGGAAGCAAAGAAGTTAGGTGGGGGATGAACAAAACCCCCACTGATTAAAGTTTCACTTTATTTCTATGTTTTTTACTTTTTAACTTCAACTGCTGAAATTGCAAAGTCATTCAAGTTTACAGTTTTACCATACCAATCAGAGTGTTTGAAGACGATACCTTTACCATATCCTTCAGTTGAAGTACGATCCCATAGCGTTGTCGAATAGCTAGCAGTAGGGGATGCTGTACTTACAGAAGAAATTCTATTTTGCCAATTAGGAGGCAAATTTTTAAAACCGCTACTAAGAGAAAAATACTCGCCACCTTTATTTGCATGTTCATAGAAATCTGTACTATTAGGTCCGCTCCCTCCAACACCAAGGGGATTGATTGTATTATTCAACCTTTGTTTGTCTTTTTCAATAAAAGAATCTAAACTTTCTTTGTTCGAAAATCCATAAGATAACCAGTCTCCATTTTGATTTTGTTTCGGTAGAACTACAGTTATTTTTACGTCTTCCTTAGATGGAGCACCCAATTTGTTAAACGAATCTACAGTCTTTTCATCTACAGTTACATATTCAAAAGAGCTAATCGAATAATCCTTTTCGGTACTAGCTGATACTGACCCCAGTCCTCCAGTTAACGACGAAACAGTTAATAATGCACCTGCTACCAACTTTTTCAGCATGGATTCATCTCCTTAAAACTTAGATTTTTTACATAACTAAAATGTATGTTAATTTGAATGTATTATAAATATTTAGAAATTTATAAAAAATAAACAGAATATTCTTTTATTAGTCTTGAGTAAGGAAAGTAATTAAAAATGAAAAAAAGGTTTACTTAAAAAGTAAATCCTTTTTGCCAACCTATCTCAAAACTCTATGGATTAAAGTTTCATTTTATCCATCTATGAATCATACACTTCTTTTGCATTCATAGAAACAGCATCTAATAAAAGAAAAATGGCTGCTATCATATGTAGAAGGATTTCTATATAAGGAAAGAAGGCAACTAGAGTAACGATAATACCTATATAATGAGCGTACGTATTCATGCCTGCTTTTTTAGCTAATAAAATAGTAGTGATATGTAAAGCAATCAATAGTAGTAAAGGTATCCCATCTAGGTTAACAAGACTTGGAAATATATAATAGCAAGGAAGTAATAAAAGATGATAGATCCCTGTAGGCCACTTTAGTGCTTGTATGTAAGTTTTCAAAGTAAATCCTCCTAAAATAATTAATATCTATATATTACCAAAAAAGATAGGTGATTGGATATTAAACACTTGTGGTTTTTAGTATAATATAATTATTTTATGTTAACTAATTGTTTCCTTATCTATAAAATAGAAAAACCACCCAAACGAGGGTGGTTCGTATTATAAATAACTACTTAAAGAAGAAAGGGGAACCTTCACCTCACTACCTTCCTTCATATTCCGCAGCATAACGGTTTCTGTACTAAGTTCTTCTTCACCAATAATAAGCACGTAAGGGATATTCTCTTTATTGGCATAATTAAGAGCACGTTTTAATTTGCGTCCTGCTAGTTCGAGTTCGACTTTTAAGGAAGTGGTAGAACGTAATTGCTGGGCAATTTGTAAGCATTGTAATTCTGTCCCGAGTGGGATGATAAATACATCCGCTGTAGATGATATCGTTTCTTTCTGTGAGAGTGCTGTATAAATAACGTCTAAACCGAATGAAATACCGACTGTTGGATAGCTAATATTATCGCCACGGAATGCCCCAATAATATTATCGTATCGACCGCCGCTACCGATGCTAGATGTAATCGATCCATCTTTTAAAAAGATTTCATATATGGTGCCTGTGTACATTGTAAGTCCTCGCGCTAAAAACGGATTGAATATAGCATTTTCATTTATTCCAAGAGCGATTAAATATTGCTGTAATTGTTGCAATTCGTTTACTCCATCGGCAACGATTGGAGTATTGAAAGCGTCTTTAAAGTCATCAATTGAAAGCTTTAGACAAGATAATACAGTATTACATATTGTATCAGCCATTTCTTTAGAAATTCCGCGCTCTAATACATCTTTTCGTACACCATCAATCCCAATCTTTTCGATTTTGTCTAATGATAAAATGACGTCACTTGTTAATTCAGTAGGGATGTTAATGGCCTGAAGAATACCATTTAACAGTTTTCGGTTATTATATTGGATCGTTATCTCTAAGTTTAATGTTCGGAACAGCTCAAACGCCATGCTCATAAGTTCAGCTTCTGCCATAACTGATTCTACACCAACTATATCAACGTCACATTGAATGAACTCACGAAATCTTCCTTGTTTAATTGGTCCATCTCGAAAGACTTTTCCAATTTCATACCGTTTAAAAGGAAGGCGGATGTTCGGATTCATTGCAACGACTTTTGCGAATGGAATTGTTAAATCATAGCGTAAGGCAAGGTCACGTTTTCCTTGATCCTGAAGTGTATATATTTCTTTTAATATTTCATCGCCACCACCGTACTTGTAAGACATAAGCTCATACATATTTAACATTGGTGTCTCTAACGGTTTGCATCCGTATCGTTCAAATGTATCTTCGCAAGTTCTTTTAATTTTATTTCGCAGCACTTGCTCCTCTGGTAAATAGTCTTTCGTTCCTTTTACATTTTTCATTTCCATTGTAATCACTCCTTTTTTTAATTAAAAAAAGCTATGCAGGTATAAAAATACCCACATAGCTTTATGAACGCTTCGTGGGTCAACAGGAAAAGCCCTGTACCCACGAAGAAAAATTTTTCTTCGGATACACGGCGTTACGTATGATGATGAAGTTGGAAAGAAGTATTAAAATTTCGCATTGCAAATCTCTCCTTAACGTAAGTTTTTCCAAATTATATCAGATGATTTTTGAATTATCAATATTTTTAGTTTTGAAATATACGTGAAGTTATGTAGGAGAAATGGAAAAGGGTGTATAATAAAACTTAATAATATGAAATAACCTTTTAAGGAGAACGTTATGAAAAAAGATAAAACAAATGCGATGCGAATATTAGATAAAGAAAAGATCGAATATTCGATGATGTCATATGATCCAGACGATGGGAAAATTGATGGCGTATCAGTAGCCGAGAAAATTGGACGAGAAGTGAGAGAAGTATATAAAACGTTAATCGCTCAAGGGAATAGTAAAAATTATCATGTGTTTATCATCCCAGTAGATGAGGAATTAAATTTAAAAGCTGCCGCAAAAGCAGTAAGTGAAAAGAAGATTGAAATGATTCCTGTAAAAGATATTACGAAAGTGTCAGGATACATTCGCGGTGGTTGTTCACCAGTCGGAATGAAGAAGTTATTTTCTACATGTATCGATGAAAGCGCCCAATCACTTGAAACGATGATCGTAAGTGGCGGGAAGATTGGTATACAAATTGAGCTGAAAGTGGATGACTTGGCGAAAGTGACGAGAGCGCAGTTTGGAGAGGTAACGAAGTAAATATACATATAAAAAGAAGTTCTAGTTTTATGGGACTTCTTTTTATTTTAGGAAGATTTTCATTAACGATTGCTGTAGGATAAACTAGTTTAGTATATATTTTTTTTACGATGTAAGTTATTTGGGAAGGTTATTTTTTTATCGGATTTATCTTTAAAAACGAACATTTTTAAAAACTTAACGAAAAATGTTCATGTTTTAATTGCGCGCACACTAATAGTTTGTTATATTATCCATATAATAATTTTGAATAACATCACTCGTATATACTCGGTAATATGGTCCGAGCGTTTCTACCTAGTTCCCAATGAAAGAACTGGACTACGGGTTAAAGTATTCGGCCGTTCTATGCTAATGAGCGCTACCGATCTATAATTTGGCATTTGTTTTATCTTTTGCTCAATTAACTTTGACTACCGTAGTTCTAGAAAGTAGAGATTCTTCTACAATTTCTAGAACTTTTTTGTTTGGACCAAAAGCATCGAGTATAGAAAACACAACAAGAGAAAGAGGAGAGATTATTTATGAAGAAGAATACGTTGAAAAAATGTGCTGCCCTAGTAACTACTGTTGCATTGTCATTCTCGATACTTGTGGGATGTAATGCGAGTCCGAAACAAGTTGAGGAAAAAAGCAATCAAAAACCTATCTTAATTCAAGGGCCAATGCCGATAGAAGCAGAAAAGTTTGCGAAAAGGCTAAAAAATGTGAAAGAAGAAAAGTCTGGAACTTTTGTATTTTATAAAGGAACTGTCGACAATTATCCTGTAATCGTTGCGAAAACAGGTAAAGGAATGGAGAATACAGCAGCTGCTACAGCGGTGGCTATTGAAAAATATAAACCTACAGCAATTATTAACCAAGGAACATCAGGTGGACATGATCCAAATTTAAATGTATTTGATATTGTATTAGGAAAACAAGTTGCAAATATAGGTTCATTAAAAACAACAAATATGGATGAGAATCAAGGAATTGAGCCGACAAAATGGATATCTATGGACTTAATGGCTTCTGAAGGAAGTGCAGGAGAAGATCCAAATGCTGAGAAAATCCGATACTACGAAGGAGATAAGGATTTACTTGCAGCAGCTAATGCGGTAAAAGATAAATATACAAAAGGTAAAGTGGTTGAAGGTACTATAGGCTCAGCAGACCTTTGGAATAATGAAGTAGATAGAATTAAGTGGTTCCATACAAAATACGGTACATCTGTAGAAGAAATGGAAGGAGCTGCTGCAGCTCAAATCGCGAAAGCTTATGATGTCCCATTTTTAGGGATTCGAGTATTATCTAATAATAAAACAAACGGCGGGAAATATAACCCAAATACAGCAGCCGCAAATCAAGAATATGTATATGAAGTAGTTAAAAAATATATAGATTCAATGCAAAGTAAATAGTAGTAGTTCTGCTCCAGCATAAACGTCAAGTAACTGTAAATGTTTTCGAGACGGATAAACTTGTCTTAGGAATGGTAGTTGAAAAAAAAGCTTGTTTCTTATAGAAAATATAAGAAACAAGCTTTTTTATTTAAAATAAATTGGGTAATTAAACTATAACATCAATATATACCGTTGAATATCATAATAATATAATGGGGGTGATGTTATATGGCACTTACTACAGGACCAATTGAAAACGTAGGAAATCAACCTGCTAATGCAAATAGAGTTAGGGTAAAGATCCTTAACCGTACTGCGGGCCCACTTACTGGAGTAGCTAGAGTTTTTAGACTTGACGGTTCATTAGTATTAATTGAACAGGTAAACTTCAATGTGAATTCTAATGCTTCTACTTTTGCAACTCTAAGTTTAGTTCATCCTGCTTTTGGACAAGCATTTGAATATGAAGTTCAAATTGTTCCTAATCAACCTGGTGGACTATATAGTGTTTATGGACTAACAGCTGACAGTGTTATCATTACTGCACAACGTGTTGTGAACTCAGAATTGACACAGTTTCTTTAATTAAAATAGATTGGTGCCTACATGGTATCCAATCTATTTTTGTACGTATTATTCAGAGAAAGAAAGGTTTTACACAAAAATAAAGACAGTTATAGAAAAGGGAAAAGTCGAGCTATCATCTTGATTTTTATTATTTCTGTCTTAGATTGTATCTGTTTTGTGGCATGGTTTTCTTTGAATGCTTTTTATTCAAACTGTTTTTTAAAGTATTTATCAAATATGCATTATTGCATAAATAAACTTAAATTTATAAGTTAATATTAAACTACTTTTTAATTGTAAAGAATATTTTAATAATCTTTATAAGAGAAGGATATTCCATGTAAAAAGTGAAATTGTTTGGAATGTGAATAAACAAAAAGTTTAGAAGTGATACAGACTGGATAGAGTCGTGTATTAAATAAACAGAAAAGGGGTATGGATTTCTAAAAGGTTTCGGGGGTTAGAAAGCACTTTTTAGTGAATAGCTTCAAATTATATTTTAAAGGGGAATGGGTATATGAAGTTTCGAAATACAAAGATTGCTATGATTACACTATCTTCATTTTTTATTTTAGGTTCTGCATCGCTATCATTCACAGATACTATACACGGTGAAGTAGCTCCTGCATCAGCACAAGAGATTATTGTAAAAAGTTATGACGATACATATTATAATAACGCAATAGGAAAAACGGGGTTAGAATTAAAGAAGGAACTGCATAATATTATTGATAATCATACAAAGTTATCATACAGTGCGGTTTGGGAAGCACTAAGAGATACTGATGAAGATCCAAATAATAAAAATAATGTGTTACTCTTATATACTGGTCGTTCGCAAGGGAAGCTTACGAATGGATCAGGAGTAAATAACTGGAACCGAGAGCATGTTTGGGCAAAATCTCACGGTGACTTTGGAACGACTGCAGGACCTGGAACAGATCTACATCATTTAAGAGCGACGGATGTATCTGTAAATAGTTCACGTGGAAATCTGGATTTTGATAACGGTGGTGTAAATCATTCTGAAGCGACAGAATGTAAATATGATAGTGATTCTTGGGAACCTCGTGATAGTGTAAAAGGAGATATTGCTAGAATGCTGTTTTATATGGCTGTTCGTTACGAGGGGGACAACGGCGAAATAGATTTAGAACTAAATGAAAAAGTGAATAACAATAAAGATGCATACATGGGGAAACTATCTGTTTTATTAAAATGGAATGAACAAGACCCGGTCGATGATTTAGAGCGAAAGCGTAATGAAGTGATTTTTACAAAATATCAACATAACCGCAATCCTTTTATTGATCATCCTGAATGGGTAAATAAAATTTGGAACTAAGATTTTTAAAGGTATTATATTTTGATAAAAGGGATTGATCATTATGATCAATCCCTTCTTATATGTTTACTAGAATAAATGATTTTTATAGGATTGAAGAGGAGAATAGGATAGATATTTTATCAAGTTAAGTATATATGGGTATTTTAGTACGGTCCCCACTCAATATTCACCCCAATAATAAGAAAAACAAGTCCAATGATAAACCAAATGAATGCAAGTGGAGCCATGAATCGAATCCATTTGCCGTAAGAAATGCCGCTTGCTGCGAGAACGCCCATTAAAACACCGGAAGTTGGATTTAAGCAGTTTACTACACCTTCCCCAAGCATAACAGCCTGTACTGTAACTTGGCGTGTAATGTGCATGAAATCAGCTAATGGAGCTAATATCGGAATGAAAATAACCGATTCTCCTGTCCCGGATGAAATGAGGAAATGTAATGCGGCACTACTCACATACATGCCGATAACACCAAATACAGGGCTTTGTCCTTCGAGAGCTTGTGCGAGTTGGTTAACGATTGTATCAAGTAATTTGCCTTGTTCTAAAATGACTGAAATACAGCGAGCCATTCCGACGATTAAAGCACCGTAGATAAGATTTTGGCAGCCAGTTAGAAAAGTGGATGCGATATCGTTTGCTTTCATGCCACCTATTATTCCTGCTGTAATTGCAATGAAAATAAAAGTAGCGGTCATTTCTGCGTCCGTCCAATGTAGACGAAAAGCGCCTATTAAAAATGCAATTAATGATAAAGCTGAAACGAGTAAAATTAATTTATGACGTATCGTCCAAGGAACTTCTTTTTTCTCTGTTTCTTTTTCGTTTGAAAGAGCGTTACTTGGAAACCAGTTGTCGCCGAGAATGCTTCCTTTATTTGATTTTTTCAAGCGTTTTACATACCAATTTATATAAAGGATAGTGGCAAGTAAAAAAGATATATAGATTGCGGTGCGTAAACCAATCCCGGAAAACATCGGAAGTTCTGCGATCTTTTGTGAAATGCCTAAAGGTGAGGGAGATAAAATAGTAGCATTAAAACCAGCATAAGTGCCTAAATAAATAATTGCTACACCGACGATAGCGTCCCATTTTAATGTGCGTGCAACGATGATGCCGATGGGGATAAAACCGATAACTGAGTTAACGATAATACCAGTCGTTCCAAGAATAGAAAAAAGCGAAGCAACTATACAAATGAAAAGTAATTGCTGATTACGAAATTTGTTAATAACATGATAGATTAAACCGTCAAGAGCACCTGTTTTTTCAAGAATTGCAATGGCTCCACCTGTAAATAAAATTAGAAAGATAATAGGAGCAGCAAGTGTCATTCCTTTTTCAATAGCGGTAAAAAAAGAAACAAATCCTACAGGTGATTGCGGAACAGAATGATAGCTACCTGGTATTGTCGTTGTAACGGTCCCGTTTGTAACCCTTTTAAATTCTCCAGCAGGAACGAAATAAGTAGCAATGGCGCAAAGTAAGGCAATAAAAAATAGTAGTACGTACGCATCAGGCATTTTAAACTTTGGTTTACTAGGTTGTTTTTTTGCCTCAGTTTGTATTTGCATAAAATCCCTCCTTCTTCACTTTGTTAATTTTTAATATTCTGAATTTAATCTGTGAAATAGATTATAATAAAGGTAGCTTCTTAAGGCAATAGTTTTTGTATCCTTTCCCGTACATACAAATTATTGCAATATTAGACAGGGAAACGATAATAAGCCAAGAATATGTTATGTAGAAAGAAAAAGGAAAAGAGGGAACAAGATGTGGAAAACTACAGATCTATGTGATGAATTTGAAAAGGAATTACAAATATGTCGCCAGTCTTTTCGGTCTTTTGGGAAGAAAGAACAATTCTACGGAAAAATTGCAACTGTAAAAGTGAAAGATGATAATGTACTAGTGAAGGAAGGATTGCAAACATTACCAGAAGGAACAGTATTAGTTGTTGATGGCGGAGCGTCTACGAATTGTGCTTTACTCGGTGATAATTTGGCAGCTATTGCGGAAGAAAGAAAGCTAGCAGGAATTATTGTGAATGGGTATGTTCGTGATTCTAGTGAACTAAAGAATATTAATATTGGTATTTTAGCGTTAGGAACGATGCCAAATAGAAGTGTGAAAGAAGGAAAAGGAGAACGAAATATTTCATTGCACTTTGGACAAGTAGAATGGAATCCAAATGAATATGTCTATGCGGATGAAGATGGCGTCATTATTAGTGAAAAGAGTTTACATAGTTAAGAGTTAATAAGTTATTATTCTTAGAAAATAAATCCGATAAAGCATGGACAAAATTCTTTGTCAATAGTAAAATAATACAGAAATTTAAAATTTACAGAATGTATAGGTTTATCGTTTTATGATAACTTAAATGGGAGTAAGTTGTGCCAAGAAAAGTGAATGTTATCACAATGATACGTTCATAAACAAAATTATTTTTCCTATACAAATATAGCCGCGAATGATGCGGGTAGGAGGTGTTGTACATTTTTGTTCGACACTTACAAAAAGAGAGTGTCAATCGCACGCCCTTGAAGGGCCTTTTTTTGTGTAAATGGTAGTAAGGGAGGAAATTTTGGGATGGCAATGTTGAAAAAATGGCTGCTTACGTCGTTAATGGCAGTGACACTTGTATTTGTTTCTTTTGCGAATACAGTACATATTACGTTTGCTGAAGGAAATACAGCAAAACTTGCAATTATTGGGGAATCACAAAAAGGCATTATGTTATGTCCGAAAGAAGAGCAAATTAAAGATGGGGAAACAGCTTTAAGTTTGCTGCAAAAGGTCATGGGGGACAAGGTAGAATCTGAAACGATGTCGTTTGGAACATATGTAAAAGGCATCGATGGTTTAATGGCCGGGGCTACAAGTGCTTGGCTGTATGATGTAAATGATAAGTCTGCAGAAGTCGGAGCAGATAGTTATAAATTAAAATCTGGAGACGTTGTTGTCTTTCGTTTTGTTTCAGACTGGAGCAATATAAGCCAGGAAACATTGAAAGAAACGTTAGATAAGTTCGGAACGTGTAAAACAGAAGAACCTAACGGTGGCAAAACAGAAGAACCAAAACCAGAAGGTCAAGACGGTAAAACACCAGATGGGAAAAATCAAGGTGACCAAGACGGTAAAACGCCAGATGGGAAAAACCAAGGTGATCAAGACGGTGAAAAACCAGATGGGAAAAACCAAGGTGATCAAGACGGTAAAACGCCAGATGAGAAAAACCAAGGTGATCAAGACGGTAAAACGCCAGATGGGAAAAAACCAGAACAACCACAGCAAGAGAACATTCAAGTTCCAAGTGCACAATTAAATGAAGCCATTTCTAAAACATCAGACAAGATGTTACAAGATGGAATTGAAAGTGATTGGGTAGCTGTAGCGCTTTCTCGTTCTGGAAAGAATGTGCCAATTGAGGCAAAATTAAATTATGTTAAGTCAGTAACTGAAAAAGTAGAAAAGCGCATTAATCGTTTTTTCAGCGACAGATTTAGCTAGAACAATTATTATGATGAATGCAATGAGTGCAGACCCTAAAAATGTAGGTGGACATAATTTAGTTCAAAAATTGTATGAGTCAGATAAAGTGAATTCTGTTACAGGTTATGCATTTGCTTTACTTGCATTTGATACGAAGAAGTATGAGATTCCAGTTGAATCAAAATGGAACAGAGTTGCTCTAGTGGAAGCACTGTTAAATAATCAGCATACAGACGGTGGATGGACTTATAATAGTTCAGGTAGTAAAGATAGTGCTAGTAGCGTTGATGTAACAGGTATGGTTTTATCAGCATTAGCTCCTTATCAAGAGCGATCAGATGTGAAACCAGCTATACAAAAAGCTGTTGCGTATTTATATAACGAACAGCTGCAAAATGGCGGTTTTTCAGCTGATGGACAAGAAAATTCAAATAGTACTGCGCAAGCAATTATTGGATTATCACTTGTTAAAGATGTAGATCAAAATCGTCTTCATAAGGCAATGCAAAACCTATTATCATATCAACTTTCAAATGGTGAATTTAAATGGTTACCAAGTGATCAAAATGGTAACGGAATGGCTACAGAACAGGCTCTTTTAGCATTACTTCAATTTAAGGAAATGGGAAAATCTATTTATGATTGGTCTAATGTAGACGCTGGTGATGTAATTAAGCCAAAACCGATTGAAGAGCCAGAAAAGGTCGTTGAACCAGAAAATAATGTAGTAGAAAAAGAAGTTACTGAAGAACCGAAAGAACAAAACCAAGTACAACAAGAAACAAAAGATGAAAATCTAAAAGTAGTTGTAGATAACGAACCGGTTAAGAATAAAAAAATCGGAAACGGTAACAGTCTACCAAAAACAGGAGCATCTTCTCATAGTGCAGCAACAGAAGTAGGTATGGGTGTATTATGTATTGCTTCTGCATATGTATTATGGAGACGTAAAGCAGCTTAACAAAAAATTAGGAGCAATTATTTGCTCCTAATTTTCGTATGAAAGGTGAGAGATAGGATGAGTAAGGTGAAATGGTTCATTTCTTTACTGCTTTCGCTTGGGCTACTTGCCGGATGTGAAGAGGCAGCTGTAAAGCCTGAGAAGAAGGTAGAACCGAAGCAAGAAGAGGTAGCGAAACAAGAAGAACAAAAAGATGAAGCGAAGCCGGAAGAAAAAACAGAAGAAAAGCAAGCTGAATCAGAGCAAAAGCAGCAAGAAGAGCAGAAAGAGAAACAAGAACAAAAAGTAGAAGAGAAGCCGAAAGAGGAAAAGCCGCAGGCACAACCAGAGGTAAAGAAAGAAGAGAAACAACAGGAACAACCGAAAGAACAGCCGGCTGTAAATAAGCAACCAGAGCAGCAACAAGCACAAGAAGAGAAACAACAACCGAAAGCACCAGAAGTAAAAGAAGAAGCAAAGGTTGTGAATCAGCCGAAAGAAACACCGAAGCAGGAGCAAAAGAAAAAGTCAGAAGAGAATAATAGTGTACCAGCTCCACCAACACCGGTACCACCACCAAACCCAGTGCCACCACCAGTACCACCACCAGTACCACCAGTACCTAAAGCAAAACAAGTAACAATCTCGGTAAAAGGAAATAACGGATATATAATGGGTGCGAAAAAGATGGATGTACAAGAAGGCGATACAGTGTATAAAGTATTGCAACGTACAGGATTAGATGTTGATGCAAGCGGATCTAGAGATAGTATTTATGTAAAAGGTATTAATGATTTATATGAAAAAGATATTGCGGATACTAGTGGATGGAAATATCGTGTGAACGGTGCTTTTCCAAACCATAGTGCTGGTGTAGCTACGGTAAAACCAGGAGATACAATTGAGTGGGTATACGTATTACAATAAGAAAGGCATTCGGTAAAGGGCTATGAAAATAAGTTTTTCTTCTTTACATCCTTTTGTGAATTTTTTCTATTATATCGGGGTGATGATACTATGTATGATGTGTCTTCATCCTCTTTTTTTAATTGGAGCAATACTATTAATTGTTATTTTAAATGTGATGCAAGGGAATAGCGAAAAGATAAGAAAGATGTTACCAAGCACAATTATTTTCTTTTTTATGGTCATTTTATTTAATTCGTTATTAACGCATAGAGGCCGAACGACATTATTTTGGTTAGGTGATAGCCGTATTAAGCTTGAGGCGATTATGTTTGGAATAGTAATGGGGTTATTACTAGTTGCAGTTATGTTTACGTTTGCGTCATACAATGATATTATTTCCAGTCATAAATTTTTATATTTGTTTTCAAGAATTTCACCGAAAGTTGCATTGTTAACGATGATTACAGTGAGATTTGTTCCTTTGTTTATAAGGCGATTAAAGAAAATCACACTCGTTCAAAAGACGAAAGGTGTGCAGGTAGATTCAGGTTCGATAATTGAACGCGTCAAAAATGGTATGCAATTGCTGCAAGTATTATTAATTTGTTCATTGGAAGATGCACTGCAAACGGCAGATTCTATGCAAGCTCGTGGATTTGGTGTAACGAAACGTACGACATATATTCGCTATAGAATGGAAAAACGAGATTGGTATACGCTCAGTTATTTAAGTATTCTATTTATAATTGCTATCATATGTAGTACGTATGGCGGAGGAAAGTTAATCATTTATCCGAAAGTCGAATCTATTTTATTTCAGCAATACGATGGGATGATGTTTATCGTATTTACGATGTTTATTAGTTTGCCAATTATAATGGAAGGAAGGGAATGGTTATGGTGGCGCATGCAGAAATAAACAATTTATCATTTGTATATGCTGATGAAAACGAAAAAGCGTTACAGCATATTTCTCTTTCTGTTCAAAAAGGAGAGTTTATTGCACTTGCCGGCGGATCAGGATCCGGGAAGACGACTTTATTAAAACATTTTAAAAAAGAATTACTTCCAATTGGTAAGCGTACTGGGGATACATATTATGATGGTACTTTATTAGAAAATGTACCTGATTTGTTATCTGCTCAAGAAATTGGTATGGTATTTCAAAATCCAGAAAATCAACTCGTAATGGATACAGTTATTCAAGAATTAGCATTTTCTTTAGAAAATATTGGGTTACCATCACATATTATTCAAAAACGAATAGCAGAGCTTATTAGCTTTTTAGGATTTCAAGATTTATTGCATCAATCTGTTCACATGTTATCTGGTGGGCAAAAGCAACTTGTTAATTTAGCTGCGGTATTAGTTATGCAGCCGAAATTGCTATTATTAGATGAACCGACAGCGCAGTTAGATCCAATTGCTGCAAAAGAGTTTTTAGGATTATTAAAACGGATTAATGAAGAACTTGGAATTACGATTATTTTAAGTGAACATCGTTTAGATGAAGTTATCCCGCTTGCAACACGCGTTGTTTGTATGGATAATGGCTGTATTATGTATGATGGTAGTCCTAAAACTGTTATTACGAATATGTGGGGAGTAGAAACATTCCGTCCATTTATTCCGCAAATTCCAAGGCTATTTTTAGAGTGGAATGTGAGAGATATTCCGTTTACGGTGCGAGAGGCGCAAATGAAAATGAATAATTTTTCGGCGATATCATATGTAAATGAGCTAATAGCACAAAGTGAAAAGCAAGAGGTAATTTTAAGCGCAGAGCATATTTCGTTCCAGTACGAAAAAAATAGTCCGCTTATTTTACGTGATTTATCAGTTTCGATTGAAAAAGGAAAATGGGTAGCGCTCGTTGGAAAGAATGGGACAGGGAAGTCTACACTGTTAACGCTTTTAGCTGGTTTGCAAAAAGTGAGAAGAGGGAAAGTAAAGTGGAATGGGAAAGTGATACATAAAATTGATTCGAAAGAACGATTTAAAAGTATTGGGTATGTATCGCAGCATCCATATTATCATTTTACATTTGATACAGTGTGGGATGAGGTGTATGAACGTGCACGTGAATTATACGGAGAACAAGGAAAAGAAATAGCAGAAGATACGCTAAAACAGTTTTGGTTGTACTCGCTTAAAGAACGCCATCCGCACGATTGTAGCGGAGGAGAGCAACAATTACTTGCGTTATGTACGACATTATTATCAAAGCCAACTTTATTATTACTGGATGAACCGACAAAGGGGCTAGATCCGTGGAAGAAAGAAAGAGTAGGAGAGCTATTTAGGAAGCTACAAAAAGAAGGTACAACAATTGTAATGGCAACGCATGATATTGAGTTTGCAGCGAAATACGTGGATCAATGTATGATGTTATTTGATGGGACAGTCATTATGAATGATGCACCGAAAGAATTTTTTAGTGGTAACTTCTTTTATACAACATCTATTAATCGATTCATTCGAAAAGAATTGCCATATGCATTAACGTGGGAGGATGTGTACGAAGCGTGTCCAAACGATATGTTGCATTCATAATATGTATTTTTGCAGTAATAATAGGCACATTACTCTTTACTACACTTATTATGGACGGTTATTACATGTTAAGTAGTTTGTTTTTATTAGTTGTTATTATGTTACCTTTCTATATCCGTTTTGAAAGGAAGGCGTTTGTTTCACGTGAAATTGTTCTCGTTGCTGTATTAGCGGCAATTGCAGCAGTAAGCCGGGTGCCATTTTCTATTTTACCAAGTGTACAACCAACTTCTTTTGTCATTATCGTTTCTGCAATTGTATTTGGAAGTGAAACTGGTTTTATGATTGGTGCTACAGCAGCAATCATATCCAATATTTTTTTAGGACAAGGTCCATGGACACCGTGGCAAATGTTTTCATGGGGCATGATTGGTTTTATAGCAGGTCTACTTCGTAATACATTTTTTATGAAAAAGCTATGGGGAAGACTTCTTTACGGAGTAATTGTTGGCTTTTTATTTGGCTGGATTATGAATTTCTGGGGCCTTCTCGGTTTTATACGAGAAGCAACGTGGGAAACTGTCATTTCGTATTATATCGCAAGTTTTTACTTTGATTTGAGCCATGCGATTTCGAATGTTATTTTCTTATTACTATTTAGTACTTCATGGATTACGATTCTTACAAGATTTAAAAAGAAATACGGTATATTAGATGAGCATAACGTGACATAGAAAAGCATACTCATATAAGGTAGGGTCGCGACTTACATATTCGTTTGCCTCTTTCATGCTTCTTACATATTGTAAGGAGCATTTTTTTGTCAAAAAATTGATTTAATATGCATCCGTTATTATATAAAATTATTTGTATAATGGTAGGTGAGAACTTTTTTCAAAAGTGAGGTGTATAGTTAATGAAGTTAGTTATTCCGAAGCAACATGGTGCATGGGCCATGCTTGTTATTCCTTTTTTATTAAGTGTCGTACTTGGGAAACCTACTATTTATCATATTCCATT
The DNA here is from genome assembly GCF_000021305.1 of Bacillus cereus G9842. Lineage (GTDB taxonomy): Bacteria > Bacillota > Bacilli > Bacillales > Bacillaceae_G > Bacillus_A > Bacillus_A thuringiensis_S. The sequence goes on along the minus strand of NC_011772.1, from coordinate 3,222,277 downwards.
GTTTTTAGCGTGGTTTTTTATCTATTTAGCCACGTATCCATTTCTTACGTACATAAAGCAAAGACGAAAAAAAGAGTTTTTACAAGCTGCCATTGTTTATTTCAGCATTGCGTTCCTATTTGGGATGATTTCTTTATTATATGAGTGGCGAATTCTTTTATTCTTAATAGTAATGATTCCATTATTTATAGTGAATATGTATTACGCCCGTCAAAAAAATGAAAGAGCACTATTAAATGATATTTGTGCAATCATTGTGTTTTGTATCGGTGGGTTAATTAGTTATTACTTTTCAATGAAGCAAATCGATCATACAGCTTTATTCATTGCACTTATTTCATTTTTATACTTTTTAGGTAGTACGTTCTATGTGAAAACGATGATTCGTGAAAAAAATAACCCGAAGTATCGTCTTATATCTTGGGGATATCATATCTTATTAACGATAATTGTATTTGCGATTAATCCGTGGTGTTCTCTTATTTTTATACCAAGTGTCATTCGAGCAATTGTGTTGTATGGCAAAAAAATTTCTATTATAAAAGTAGGAATTTTAGAAATTGCTAATTCTGTATATTTTTTAATCATAACGGCAATAATTATGAAGTATGCCATTTGAAAAAACTTCCCATCAATAGATGGGAAGTTTTTAATCTTTTTCTAAAATGTGAACGGTGTACTCGCAACGTTGAATAGCTTGTTCAACAGCATAAAGTGATTGTTCAATACGAGCGCGATTAAAATCTTTTTCAACTGTTTCGAGCGCTTCTTCTAAACAATTTTTAGCTTCTTGTAATGATTGAAAAGAATCTTGTACATATCCGCGAGCATTTTGATGCATTTCATAATCCTCCTTGCATGTTCGTATATGGGTAGTATGAACAGTAAGGAAGAAAATATAATTTGTTATATTTATTATATTTGTTTGACAATTAAAGTGGAATTACGTATAGTAAGAATTAAGTGAATATTTTCTTATCCAGAGAGGTGGAGGGACTGGCCCGATGAAACCCAGCAACCGCGATGCAGGTGCTAATTCCAGCAGAACATATTTGTTCTGGGAGATAAGACGAAGATATATACGTAACTTCTTCTTATCGGAGAGGTTTTTTTATTGCAAAAAAACCGATTACGAAAATTTATATTAAGAAGAAAGGGGTTGCGCATTACTGTGACACTCGAAAAATACGTAAAACTGCGTAGTACAGTTTATGAATATATGATAGAGCAAGATAAGCCGATATCATTGTTAGATATTCAAGAACATATCGTTTCGCATCATGAAGGAAAATTCACGAAAAAGATGTTGCATCAATTTTATTTATCAAGATTATTAGACGAACTAAAACTGGATGGGAAAATTACATTAGCTGATGAATATCTCTATGCTGAAAAAGGTGTATTGTATAAGGCGAGAAAAGGGAGCTAAGCTCTCTTTTTTTCTTAAAATAACGGAGTATGTAGAGTAAAAGACTGCTAAAGCAGCCTGATACAGGGAATGGTGTTGAGTGTGTAGTGTCAAAAATTGAATGTGCCTGAAAGAGGCAATTCATATCGGCTGCAAATGAAAAGAGACACCTTCGCCGAATAGGTGTCAGTCGTTTTGTCACGTAGACTTGCTACTTAACAGTAATTAGAATAACATGCAGGATTTTTGAAGTCAAAAGGGAATTAAAGGAAGGGGTACAATTATGTACGCTTACTTATTAAAAGATATAACGAAATGGATCCCAAAGTACATTGTAGATAAGGGATATGAATATTATGAAGATGGGCATGTAGAAGATGTTGAAATACAAGATAAAAAAGTGTTTGCTTTCGTTACTGGAAATGCAGGGAATTATGAAGTAGTTATCGATCTCGAAGATTTTTCAGAAAGTAACTGTGAGTGTCCCTATGAAAATTATTGTAAACATATGGTGGCAGTTGTTTATGATATTCAAGGTGCTGGTGAGAGTGCAGTTAAAGAGAAACTGAAAGATTTAAAAAAAGAAGAGTTACTTATATTATTAAATCGATTGTTGCAAAGTTCGAAAAACGTACAAATTGTAGAGAAGTTATTAAAGAAGGAGAAACTTTAACGTATAGAGGGAGTTGTTTTGTAGTGAACGTACTAATTATATATGCTCATCCTAACCCTTCAAGTTTTAACGCGGCGATTTTCAATCATGTGCAAAAAGGACTACAGGAAACAAATCATTCAGTTACCGTACTTGATTTATACAAAGAACAATTTGATCCAGTCCTCGTATTTAATGAAGAGAAGAAAAGACGCGATTTAGTAAATGAAGAGGAAACAGCTCGGTATAGAACGTTAGTAGAAGAAGCAGATACACTTCTATTCATCTATCCAATATGGTGGTGGGGGATGCCAGCAATTTTAAAAGGATTTATCGATCGTATTTTCGTAGCTGGATTTGCTTATAAATATGAAGGGGCTCTGCCGAAAGGATTATTGCAAGGGAAAAAAGCATGGGTTATTAATACGTTAGACTCGCCTCTATGGTACGTCGCATTGTTATATCGATCAGCAGATTGGATTATGATGAAGAGAGGTATTTTACGTTTTTGTGGCATTCGCGATATAAAACGGTCAGTGTTTCAATCTGTGAAAACGAGTAAAGTATCAAAGCGTGAGAAATGGTTATTACAAATAGAAGAAAAGGCTCGTGCATTATGAATGAAGTCGATCGTATTATAAACTGTGTTCAGTATGATGGCGAACTTTTTCGGAAGTATGTTACGTGTTTACTTCAATTGAAAAAATGCAGCGAAACATTTCAGCAAATTCAAATAGAGTTAAGAAATGATTATTTAATAAGAGGAATTTGTGAAAGAGAAGTTGATGAGGTAGTACGGGGAAGTAAAGAATATGAAATGCATTTTCTTCCTAAAGTATTACAGTGGAATTTTTTGAGGGAAAATCCACATCTAATTGAAAAAGTGTGCGAAGATTTTTTTGCATTTGAGTCATTACATCTTACGGAGTTAGAGTGGGAGAAGATTATAAATTTCATGGAAAATAAGTGATTTATTATGTAAAAAAGCTAGTATAAAACTAGCTTTTCGTTTAAATAAATAAGAAGCATAGACTAATGATAAAACCCGCATATAGTAAGTTCACAACACAAAATCCCATAATGTCACGAGCACCTAAACCAGCTATCGCTAATGCTGGTAATGCCCAGAAAGGTTGAAAGGAACGGTATTTGAATATTGATCTAGTTGATTAATATGCAGCAAGTGCAAAAGGATTTTATTTTCTTTTGTGGAATGTTATTTATATTTACCTTATTAAAATTTAGAAAGGAGAATATTTATGAAACATTCCTTAATGGAGACAAATTCAGAACCAGAAAAGAAAGAATCGTTGCTTACACGATGTGCAAATATATTTTCGAGATGGTCTCAGAAATATGTCCCGGATGCCTTTGTTATTGCAGTGCTGCTCACTTTATTTACTTTCATTATAGCTTTGTTGATGAATCCCTCAAATCCGTACAAAATCGTAAAATCTTGGGGGGATGGGTTTTGGACTTATTTAACGTTTACAATGCAAATGGTATTGCTAATGGTTACAGGGATGACGTTAGCTTCTGTCCCGTTTATTAATAGAGCCTTGCAGTCTGTTGCAAAGTTAGCCGATACACCTCAAAAGGCCTATACGATGACATTTTTGATCAGTGCAATTGCATACTATATCAATTGGGGGCTAGCCGTAGTTGTGGGAGCTATCATTGCAAAGGAAGTAGCAAAAAAGAATGCGAATGCACATTTTCCATTACTTGTAGCTGCTGCTTATGCTCCGACAGCCTTATATAGCGCAGGTCTCTCCAGTTCTATTGGCCTGACAATTGCCACAAAGGATCATTTTCTTGTAGATATGATTGGAATTATTCCTACCTCACAAACAATCTTTAGTTACTCTACTTTAATTATTTTTTTCACTCTATTCATCACGATGCCAATTATTATTGTACTTATGGCTCCAAAAAGTGGGATTATCAGCTATAAAGCAATCGAAACTGATACAAATTCTTTTGTAAAACCTCCTCAAAAAAGTTTAACTCCTGCGGAAAAACTGGAATGGACACCAGTTTTAGGAATAATATTAGGCGCAATCGGCACGTTGTATTGTGTTTATGAATTCATGAACGGTCATAGTTTAGATTTAAATATCATTAATTTGTTTTTCTTGTCACTTGGTTTGCTCCTACATGGTTCTCTTGGTAACTTTGCACAAGGATTTAAAGAATCTGCGCAATCCATTTCTCCAATTATCTTACAGTTTCCATTTTATGCAGGGATTATTGCTGTTTTAGGTAGTTCAGGTTTGGGAAGCTCAATCATTGAATGGATGGCATCCATTGCGTCAAAGGATACATTTGATATATTTACATATTGGTCAGCGGGGCTGGTAAACTTATTGGCGCCATCTGGCGGGGGGCAATGGGCTTTACAAGGACCACTGCAGGTCCCGGCAGGATTGAAGTTAGGTGTAGATCCGGCTACTATCGCTATGGCGGTAGGTTGGGGGGACGCATGGACAAATTTGATTCAGCCGTTCTGGGCATTACCTCTTTTAGGTGTGCTGGGATTGAAAATTAAAGACATTATGGGTTATTGTTTCATTCTTTGCATTTGGGTTGGCATAGTTACAAGTTTATTGATGTTATTTGTATATTAGCTTTAATAGGAATGCCAATACTATCAAGTAATACTATTAAAATGAAAAAACCTATTCTTTCTATAAATATATAGGAAAGGATAGCGTTTTTTTATGTCTATTCTTGTATCTGATGAATTACAATTATTTGCTTAAGAATTTTAAAGATTGTTATCTCCAAATATCTTACGAGAGATTACTAGGGATGTTGGTTTTGTGCAACAAACAGATAGGTACCAAGCAAGTATTTAGTTACTTTATATGCTTGGATGAGTCAAAATACCACTAAAACTTCTTTCACATGTATGGAATGTACGGTTTTTTATCCACAAGCTGTTCTTTATCAAGCTCAGCATGATGATCACCATTAACATTATGGTTGAAAGTATACAATATGGTATGGCAGAACCGAGAGTGTTGGAAGTACTACGAGAACTGTTGGACATTATTAATAAGCGACAATAAAAATTTTTTCCTGAACGCAAGAGGAGTTTTTTATTGGGAATAGTAAGGATGAGGGGAGGTGCATTACATATGGGAAAAGGTAGAAGTAATAATGCAGGTAAAAAGCAACCAAATTTCGATGATTCATCTAATTTCGCTAAACAAAGCCAACCGACAGAAAAGAAGAAGAAATAAAAAAAAGGATCTCTCTATATCAAGAGAGATCCTTTTTTACTATATTGACGTTTTAGCACAACAGATCGAGTGTTCAATTGAATAGTCATAACTGTGCAAGGTTTAAACTCCTGCTTCCACTACTGTGGAAGCTTTTCTAAATGATGTGCAATATCAATATACATATTTGAATAAACCGAATGTATTTCATTACTTGGCGTTGCGTTAGAAGAGAAATGAACGATTACCATATTTGCTTTCGGATCGATGTAAAGTGTTTGTCCGTAACTACCTAACACTTCGAAAGCACCTTGTTCATTGTGGGGAATCCACCATTGATTATGATAAGAAATAGAAGCGCCAATACTAATTTCAAGTTCACCTTCTTGTACATTTTTTACACTTTCTGTAATAGAAGAAGGGAGAATTTGTTTTCCGTTATATTCCCCGTTGTTTAATAGTAATTGCCCGAATCTCGCCATATCTCTAGCAGTTGCATTTAAGCCAGCGCTTGCTTGTTCTATTTTCATTTCATCTGTAACGTAATACGCGTTTTCTTCCATACCAATTTGAGACCAAATTCGTTCGCTTACATTTTCAGCTAGTGATTTACCAGTAATAGTTCTAATAATCCAAGCAAGCGTTTCTGTTGATCCGTTATTGTAAGAAAAGGAAGAACCAGGCGGTGCAGTTTCTTCGGCTTCCCGTAACATATCATAAATTTTCATCGGACCGTCGTAATTTTTGCCGCGGGGTAAAATATTGCTAGCTAAATATAATTGTGCATCTTGATTTTCTAGCCCAGGTTGCTCATATCCATGAGTAGGATATTCAGCTGAAACTTGCATGTCCATTAATTGCTGAAGTGTGGCATTACCGAACGGTGTGTTTTTTAATTCTTTTATGTAAGTGTCAGCTGTTTTTTCTAAGTCAATACGTTTTTCTTCAGCGAGAGATTGTATAATTGCCCCGGTAAAGACTTTTGCTAATGATGCCATACCATGAGGTTCATTCTGTTTATACTCATTGAAATATCGTTCATAAACAAGTTGTCCATTATGTACAACGACAAAAGCATCTGTTTTGTTATCGTCTAAAAGTTTTTTTAGAGGAGTTGTATTTCCGAATCTACGCTCCACAGCAAAATCATCTAAGTTTTGCAATGCGGAAGGGAAGTGAGCAATTTGGTCAGGGTTGTTTTTTACGTTATTAACTAAAGTGAATTCTTTCATATGTGTATACGACCAACGTAAGTAAGGGTCATTTAACCAGTTTTCTTTTGTCACATTATGTTTTGATGGGGTCGTTTTATTATGTTTGAAGTAAGTAAACCCAAGCCCTGTAATTACAAATATGAATGTTAGTATAAGTAAGAGTAGGGGAGATTTTTTTAGTTTCATATATGGCCCTCCTTTTTATTTCTACTATAAGTATACGCTCGTCTTGAAAGAAATACAAAATAAGGAAAGTAAACGGGGAAGTTTACTTTCCTTATTAACGTTAAGCGGAAATTTTTCCGTCTGTAGGTTGTTTCTTGAATTTTTGTTTTCGTCCGTGTAATCCGTAATATAAAAGTAAAGTGAACGCAACGATAATAGCTGCGATAAAATACATATTATGATAACTGGATTTCGCTGCGACAATACCTAAAATGAAAGAACCAAAACCAATACCACTATCAAAGAATGAAAAATACGTAGCTGTCGCAGAACCACGTCTATGGTTTGGGGCGGCAGAAATTGCAATCGTTTGGAAACTCGGAATTAATGTTCCGTAACCTAAACCGATTAGCATACCTGCGCCAAGGAACCAAAATGAAGTTTGTGCTTGGCTTAATATGAACATTCCGATTGTGAAAATAATGATTGCAGGGTAAACGAGTACATTTTCACCGAAGCGATCAAAAATCTTTCCTGTAAATGGACGAGAAATGACAACAACAAGTGCGTATACAATAAAGAAGTAACTTGCAATTTCACTTAAACCGAGTTCTTTCGCATAAATAGGAATAAAGGATAAAATACCACTATAAGAAAAGGCTAAAACAAATCCTGTAAGTGCAATCGGAATAGAAGATGGTTCGATTAAGTCTTTCCATTTCATTTTTTCACGTTTTTGTTTGCTAACAGGTGCTTCGTGAGGAATATCGACAAGTAGCCCTAATAAAAATGCAAGTAATGAAAATACGGAACAAACGATAAATAATACAGTAAACGAAAAATGAGAAATAATTGTTAAACCTAAAAAAGGACCAATTACCATTGGCAGACTCATAAATACGCCGAAATATGCAAGTGCTTCGCCTCGTCGATGAGCTGGCGCAACATCAGTTACAATCGTACCAGTAGCTGTCGTTGCCATCCCGAACCCAATACCGTGTAAGAAGCGAAGGGCAAGTAATAAGAATAAACTTTGCGCACCGAAATACATAACAGTAGCGGCTAAAAATAATGAAAGTGAAATAAATAATATTTTCTTTCTTCCTAAATCATCGAGCCATTTTCCTGTGAATGGTCTACATAAAACAGAAGAAATAAGAAACACAGTTGCAACTAAACCAATTTCCTCAGGTTTTCCTTTTAGGCCGTCTATTACATAGACAGGCAGAGTAGTCATAAGCATGTAAAATGTTAAGAAGAGAAATAGACTACTAAAACAAGTTCCGAGGAAATCCTTCGTCCAAAGTTTCTCACTTTGCATCGTCATCCCTCCAATTTAATCTAAATTTTTAATAATTTGTTGTAACATTTGAAATGCTTGATGTAAATCATCTTCGTTAATACCTTCTAGCGTTTTTTCTTCGAAAGTGTCAACTTCTTCTTGCCATACTGGAATCATCTTTATCGCTGTTTCGGATAAAGAAATAAGCTTCTCGCGGCGATCTTTACCTTCTGTACGAATAATCCATCCCATCGTTTCCATACGTGTTAACGTACGAGTCATCGTTGGTGATTCAACATTTAAATACTGGCATAATTCTGTTTGCGTACAAGAACCAGTTTGATTAATGCGGAAAATAACAGCCCATTGCGCACTAAATAACCCTGTTGGAGATACACGTTCATTAAATTTCTTCGTAAACTTTCGAGAAGTCTGGCTGACGATGTGAAAAAAATGTTGTTTTTCGTCCATGTATTTTGATCCTTTCAAATTAGTTACCTAGCTAACTATATACTTTTTTATAATAATTGTCTAGTAATAGACATGTTGATTTATGTAAAAAATTCTTATAGGTTTTATGTTGCGAACGTATATTCTACGTGCTATTCTTTAATTAAGTAAAGAATTTTCTTTCTATTAAATAGAATGGGGGAACTTGTGATGATTAAGCCTGCAACAATGGAGTTTGTTTCACTATCGAACGGAGAAACGATTGCATATCAGGAAGTTGGAAGGCGAAATACAGATATTCTTGTACTCATTCACGGGAACATGACATCGTCACAACATTGGGATTTAGTCATTGAAAAGTTGCAAGATCAATACCATATTTACGCTCTTGATTTAAGAGGGTTTGGACAATCAACGTATAATCGATCGATAGATTCATTACAAGACTTTGCAGAGGATGTAAAATTATTTATCGACGAGTTAAAGCTAGAGAAATTCTCATTAATGGGCTGGTCAATGGGCGGTGGCGTTGCGATGCAATTTACAGCGAATCACCCAAATTTTGTAGAAAAGTTAATTTTAGTAGAATCAGTAGGAATGAAAGGATACCCAATCTTTAAAAAAGATACGAATGGGCAGCCGATTGTATCAAGTTTAGTAAAGACGAAAGAAGAAATTGCGCAAGATCCAGTACAAATCGCTCCAGTATTAGATGCGATAAAAAATATGAACAAACTATATTACCGTACAGTATGGAATCTATTAATATATACACATAATCAACCTGAACCGGACCGTTATGAAAAGTATTTAGATGATATGTTAACGCAACGTAATTTCGTAGATGTGAATTATGCGCTCATTACATTTAATATTTCAGATGAACATAACGGGGTTGTAGAGGGAAGTAAGCAAATTCATCGTATTAAAGCGCCAACACTCGTCATACAAGGTGATAGAGATTATGTCGTACCGCAAGTAGTCGGTGAGGAATTAGCGAAACATTTGCCAAATGCAGAGTTGAAGGTATTAGAAGATTGCGGACACTCACCGTTTATTGATTGTTTAGATGTATTTATAAAACATGTAGAGAATTGGTTAGAACAGAAATAATCCCCGAAATGAGAAGTGTTGCATATACTATAACATTTGTATGTATAAGGGGAGATTATCAATGCATAAACCATCCTTAATCGCTTATTCGCCATATAATCATCATATCTATACAAAAATAATGATAGATCCGATGTATATGCAAGTTTCACCAGCTGTAGTTCCTTTACAAATGCAGCAGCCACTAACAGTTCATATGCAACATTACTTATATGGACCATCATTTTATGAAAATCCATATTTTAAACACTTTCATTACAATGTGAAAGCGCAAGTTTGGGAAGGATAAGATAACAAGCTAAAAGGTTCATTCTTTTAGCTTGTTTTTTATTGCGAATATTCGTACACGCATTTGAAGAAACAGTTTATAATGAAAAGTGGAAGCGTGAGAAGGAGAGGGAAAGGGATGTCAATGCGTTTTACTTTTTGGATTATGGTTGGGATTGTAGCAATCTCGGGTTTGTCACAAGGAATGCTCTTACCTGCCATTGCAATGATTTTTGAACAAGAAGGGGTTAGTTCAAGTATTAATGGTATTCATGCGACGGCATTGTACATTGGGATATTAGTCATTTCGCCGTTTCTTGAAAAACCGATGCAAAGGTTTGGAATGAAGCCGATTATTGTTATAGGTGGGTTTCTCGTTATTATTTCATTATTCTTTTTTACACAAACATTTTCGTTTTGGGTATGGTTTATCCTTAGATTTCTAGTTGGAGTCGGAGATCATATGCTTCATGTCGGAACACAAACATGGATCACGACAACATCGGACCCAAGTAAAATAGGGAGACAAGTATCGATATACGGTGTATTCTTCGGAATTGGTTTTGCCGTTGGTCCGTATTTAGCAAGCACTGTGCAGTACGGTCTTGCGACACCATTTATTATATCTACTGTACTTTGTTTAATAGGTTGGCTTTTACTACTTCCAACAAAAAATGCATTCCCAGCGCAAGATGAAAGAGAAGTGAAGAGTGAATCATCATTTTCTCGTTATAAACAAGTTGTTGGATTAGGATGGATTGCACTGCTAGGTCCACTTGCATATGGCGTACTTGAAGCAATGTTAAACAGTAACTTACCAGTATACGCACTTCGTAAAGGGTGGTCTGTTTCAGATGTATCCTTCTTATTACCAGCATTTGCAGTTGGGGGTATTATTACACAAATTCCGCTCGGTATATTAAGTGACAAATACGGAAGGGACCGTATATTAACGTGGACGTTTAGCATAAGTACGGGAATTTTTCTACTTGCCGCCGTATTTGATCAATATTACTGGATTGTCTTTGCCTGCATGCTTTTAGCGGGTATGGTTATTGGATCGTGTTTCTCTTTAGGGCTTGGATTTATGACTGATTTATTACCGAGACATTTACTACCGGCAGGTAATATATTATCCGGAATCGCTTTTAGTTTAGGAAGTATTATGGGGCCTGTATTAGGCGGCGTATTTATAGAAAAAATACAGTATACAAGCTTTTTTATTGCGGTTATGATTATAATGGGAATTCTAGCAATGTTATATATGGTCTACATGAAGAATCAATTCGCATCAAGAAAAATAGAAAGTAGGTTAGGGCATGACAAAACAACCTAATAAAAAGAAATTTGAAGTACTAGAAAATGAAACAATTACAGACTGCTTAGCACGTATGGAACAAGAAGGCTACGCTCCGTCTCGTCGTATGGAAGAGCCGATCTTTCATGAAGTAAAGAAAGACGGCAAAACAGTAGTTGAGCCGTGCGGTAGGAAGATTGTTTTTGAAGGGAAATTGAAGTAATCCAATAACAAATTCTCTTTATCGTATAGAGCCATCCAATAGCTGGATGGCTTGTTTTTTTATTAATCAATGAAGGAAGGAATTAATTAAAATGAATCTTCCTTTCATTTCTCCTAATTGGCTTCTTTATATGGGTCAAAAGATTGCTACTTTTTTTGTATATTGGTAAAATAAGTTCTTGGGTCTTACTTATCGTTATCGGTATAATGTTTGTCGCTTAACGTAAAGAAATTAGTTACAATGATTCCATAATATTTAAAGGGGGTACAGCAACGATCCCCTCTTTTTGGAGCCACTCACAAACGTAAAGCAAGAGAAGAGGCTATATGAACTATTCTTCTATCTTGTTTAGATTAAACGAGTTACTGCAATTGGAACAGGTAGGTATATGAAACTAGTCGACATCCTGATGGATCATGTTTTTCTAGCAATCTATCAATTCTGATGGAATTGATAGATTGCTAGAGAATGGAAAATGATTATCTGTATATTCCGAAGTAAATGTAACAGAGTGTCCTTCCATAATTAAGGGTAAAACCAAAATACGTTGTTTTAAAGAATGATTTGTTAGAACTGGTTATAAGTAATAAAACAGAAAAGAGGATCACATGTTAGATACTTTACAGAGAAGTAAAAAGTTTTTTTTATTATGTCTTATTTTTTTAGTGCTTTTAACTGCTTGTGGTAATACAGATGTTAAGACATCTAAAGCTTCATTACCACCGGCTGAATCTAATATAGATACATCATTAAAAGCACCAAATTGGGTAGAGAAGAGTCCTATCCAACAGTCTCCTAATTTTACGGAAGATAAAAAAGTAAAATCGGTTGTGAATTTAATAGCAACGGGTGATAATTTATATCATGACGCAGTAATTAAAGATGGCAAACAAAAAGACGGTTCATATGATTATAACTATATTTATGAAAATATCAAAAAAGCTGTTAAATCAAGTGATCTTGCTATCGTGAACCAGGAGACTCCAATTGCAGGAAATAATCTAAAAGTACAGGGATATCCGACTTTCAATACACCTGAAGAAGTAGGACAATCTTTAGTGGACACTGGATTCAATATAGTGACTCAAGCGACAAATCATGCTATGGATATGGGTATTAAAGGTGTTGCGAATACAAGAGAATACTGGAAGAAATATCCGGATGTTATCCCAGTAGGCATGAATGAGAGTCAAAACGAGCGTAATGAAATAAAAACGATTACAAAAAATGGTATTCGCTTTGCGTTACTAAATTATACATATGGTACGAATGGAATTAAAATTCCGGCTGATAAGTCTTGGGCTTTAAATTTAATTGATAAAAAAGCGATACAAAATGATGTGGAAAAGGCAAAGAGTAGCTCTGATATGGTGATTGTTATGGTGCATTGGGGAGTAGAATATACCTCAACACCTTCAAAGCAACAAAAAGAAGTTGCTCAATATTTAACAGATTTAGGTGTAGATGTAGTAATTGGAAATCATCCACATGTAATTCAACCAATTGAGTGGAAACAAAATAAAGAGGGACATGAAACGCTAATCTATTATTCTCTTGGAAATCTTATTTCTGCGCAAGAAAAATTAGAAACATTGGTTGGAGGATTATCTTATGTACAATTTGTTAAGTATGAAGATAAAACTTTTGGTATACGACAAGCGGCAATCGTACCGACAGTAACCGACTACGCTGATGGTAAGAAACAATTTAAAATTCAATTTTTAAAAGATTATTCGGATGAAGATTCTAAAAAACATGGAATTAAAAAATTTGTCGGCCCCGTTTCTTTGAAGGATTTTAAGGAGATTCCTAGAGACGTGTTGGGAAATTGGTATAAAGACTAATAAACAAAAAGGGAATGAGATACAATTAAAAAATTTATAATTTTAGCATTGGTATTGGCAATGGGATGGAGTCTTGCTGCTTGTAGTGGAAAGCAAACATCTCAGGAAACTACTAATAATAACGATAAAAATAAAAAAGAGATACATGCGAATAAAAAAGATGTTTTACCTATCTCTGATCCTAATGATTGGAGAATTATTCTTGTAAATAGAGAGCATATGTTATCAAAGGAACTAGGAATTGAATTAACAAGTATTACCCAAAATGCTAAGCCGAATATGAAAATAGATAGTAGAATTGCAACTTCCTATCAGGATATGGTAGCAGCTGCAAAAAAAGAGGGAATCAATCTTTATTTAAGATCAGGTTATCGAGCTATAAAATTACAACAAACCTATTATGATGCTTCAGTTAAAAGCTATAAATCTCAAGGCTTGTCGGATAAAGAGGCTAGTGCTAAGGCGTTGGAATATCTTCAGTATCCTGGTGCAAGTGAACATCATACTGGATTAGCGTTAGACATTATTTCAGTTGAATGGCAGAATACTGTAGAAGATTTAAATGCAAAATTTGAAACTACCGATGCATTCAAATGGTTAGATAAGAATGCTGCAGAGTATGGATTTACTCTCCGCTATCCAAAAGATAAAGAGAATATTACTGGCATTAAGTATGAGCCATGGCACTATCGTTATGTAGGAAAAGAAGTTGCTGTTTATCTAAAAGAAAAAGGGTTAACTTTAGAAGAATATAACGAAAAAATTAAGTCTGGTAAGTAAAAATATGCTTTAATTTTATTAAACATTATGCACTGCTACAGGAAAAGGTGAATCTGAGGATGTGTTAACCTTCCGCCTAGTATTGTAAAAACTGAGTATGATAATTTGAGCACGTATGAACCAGTTATCGTGTAAAAAGATGTATGTATTAAGAAATTAAAGTTAAGGATCTGATATTCATATCAGATCCTTTTTCTATCGTTCTTTTAAGAGCGACTGAGCCAAAATATTGGAATGAATATAGAAACAAAACAGCCAAAGGAATAGTATAACGAATCAGGGAGTCTACTCGTACGCTTCATTGGGATTATCCAGAAATAGTTGTTGATGAAATAAGAAAGAACTGGTCTTACTCTCAAGCAAGGATTTAATACGAATGAATTGGATAAAAGGTAGTAATAAAAAACACTGCGCCTGGCAGTGTTTTTTATTATTTCTGCACATAAATACATAGTCATATTGATTAAAGTTTCACTTTATTGAAGAAAAATGCGAAAGCCATTCATAAAATATGGAAATGTTAAAATCCCTTTGATAAAATAGCAATATGTAAAAATAATTATTTGTTAATTCTTAATGTAATGAATATTCATGTTTAAATATACGAATTTAACTACATAGTTATTGTGCTAAAGGGGGAGAAAGATGTTAGATGAATTGTACAATGCTTTTTTAAATGCGTCTGGTTTTACAGAAAGTGCGAGGAAACGAGATCGGTATGATGATTTACATGATTATTTAAAAGATAAAGAAAGAGAGTTAAAGCAATTCATTCAAGAGGCTGAATCAGCGAAGAGAGAGTATGAGAGTAAAAGTAATGGTTTAGAAGCTAATAAAATTCCGGCAGTTGAATTTGAACAAAAACGTCATGAAAAGGATGAAGACTTAAATACAGTATTATCCTATTTTAAAAGTGCATTAAGCGATATTGGATCTGCAAAAAGTACAGCTTATGCAAAGTATTTGGAATATAAAGCGAAAGCAGAATCGGAGAAAGCGTCAGCATACGCTGCAGCGACCAAGGCTTTTGAAGAAAAGAAAAAGGAATTTGAAAACTTTATCCATTAAGCATACAAAGAATGGAGGGAACGAACATGAGTGGTAAAGAGGTTGAAATTATAGGAAGTAACACTGCAAGTGCCATTTCTTACGCACAAAACATTGAAAATGGTATGAAGGATTCTTTAAACCAAGCGAAAGACTTAAAAGCATATGTCACAGGTGCGAAATGGAATGGAAAAACGCGAGATGCTTTTTTAAGTTACCTTGATTTGATCATTCAATATAATTCAGAAATGGTAGAGGCATTTGAAGGGCATACGAAAGCTTTGAAAGAGTTAGATAAAAGCATTCAAACGTACGGAGATAGATCGGAAGTAAGGGCGATAAAACAATTGTGATGGAGAAACGAGGGATAAAAGAATGGGGAAAGAAATGAGTTTTGCACCTGCTGAATTATATGTTCTCGCAGGTGCAGCTGGGGTTACCGATATATTTGGATTGCCAAACCGTGACGCAATTATTTTACTTGATGCAGAATGTGTCACGAAAGCAACTACGAGTTTAAAAGAAAAAGGCCTACTTACAAGTGAAAATGGAATTACCCCTGCAGCTTTTCAAATAATTGAACTATTAAAGGAATATGAAAATTGTCATGAATACACGAGAATGAATAATGTATTAATTGGCTTTTTAAAAGAGGATAAAGACCGAGTGGCTGTATTAACAGAAATAGAACCAAATAAAAAATACGAGATCGACTACATACCAAAACCGGACGTATATTTTTCATTATTAACACGCATACCCTTCTTATTGAGAGAACCGAGAGAAATAGAAGATACATTTTTCTCAAAGAGAATGACAGAGGCAGAACAACAAACATTTGAGGAAAAAGATTTATCAAATAAAGACGTTATAGCGATAGAAACGTATACGAGGCCTCGAAGTAATAGAGGAGGAAAATGGGAATGTTTCTTATATTTCACTGAAGGAGAAGATTTCGTTCAAATAGATGTAGATCGTAATCGATATGACTGGGTGAGCCTCTATGCGGTTAATAAGAAATTGTATGACGTGTTAAAAATGCCATATAAAAAGTTAATTGACCCGAGACAATTCTCGTTAGGAGGTATTCAATAATGCAAGTATCAATGGGAGATAGTGGTTCTGGTGGTGGAGAAGAAGTATTAGTTAATTTTCAAGAACTACTAGATATAGTAATGAAGTTAGAAAATATATATAAAATCCATGTAGACGTCATTGGAACGAATATTGAGAGTTTATTAAGCTGTGATTTTTATCAAAAAGGTGAAGCGATGAGAGTAATTGAAAAATATCCTGATATATTACACAAAACACTAGAATTGGCTGAACACTATTCTAGGTCAGCGACAGTTGTAGGGAATGTATGTGTAGAAATGCTTGAAAAGGACGAACAATTACGTGAAATATTAAGTAAGTTGTAGAAATCACCATACGGCTGGGGGGATGAAAACGAGATGGATGTGAAATATAGACCTGAACCATGGCAAAACATGGGAGATGGTATGAATCGAATTACAAAAGATGCACTCATGAAATTACGGGAAGCAAATGAATCATTAAAAAGAATTGATGGAAGAATACGAGATTTAGACTCGGATGGTAGTATACATTTTAATCCTAAAGATCAATCGCAAAAAATCGGGGAATTACTTGATAGTTATACGACATTACAAAAATATTGCGGAGAAGCAGGGCGATTAGTCTCTGAACATATAGATAAACCTTTTTTAGTAGAAATGGATAAATTCGCTCAAAAAGTGAGAGATACATCTATTCTCAGTTTTGAAACAAATAACCGAATTGGCTCCACAACAACGACAGTATTACCAGGTGCGCATGCGGGCTACGGAAGTGTACCACAAACAATACAGAAGAAGAAAGATAAAATAACAGTAGAAGATATTTTTAAAGATTCACCTGCATTTGATAATGTACTGAGAGAGGAATACAAAGAACTAAAAAAACGAAATCCAGATGCAAAACTAAATTATGAAGAATACAAGAAAGTAGTCCCATCCACACGAGGATTTGAATACAAATCGATAGAAGATGAACAGAAAAAACTAGAAATGGTGCGAGACATAGGAATAGGCGTAGGAATCATCATCACAACAATCCTTTGCCCACCACTCGGGGCCGCTGCCGCAGTAGTATACGGAGGTGTACAAATAAAAAGCGGTATCGACGGAGAAGACTGGGGAACACACCGGAAATTGAGCCAAGAAGAGCGGGTAGGAAACATCATTTTTGGTGGATTAGACGCAATCCCAGTTGTTGGAGCAGTAGGAAAAGGAGTAAAAGCATTCAAAGGGACGAGTGAATTAGCTGATTTAGCCAAATTATTAAAATTCAAAGAAGGAATGCCTGGTTTTAATCCAAATTTGGGTAAAAATGTGGTACAATCGCTTAAGGAAAATAAGACTTTAAAAAATGCACTAGATGCTATGAAAAATACTCCTATTCCAGTAGCAGTTAGGACGGTGGATACTGGAATAGGAATGAAGTTTCCTTATATAGAATCTTCAACTGTTGGAGAAGTAGCCGGAAAGTTTTCAAAGGCAAGTACGGCAGCTAAGGATGATGCTTATCAACTTGCTAAGGGTAGTGGAGGGGTTAAGGGTACGGGTGAAGCTACTAGACTTATTCCAGGTACCCCTGGAAAGGTTACAGGAGGTAGTTCTACAAAATTAGGGCAAAATTTATTGGAATCCATGGGGCTTCCACGTTCTGCATCACGGAAAGGATATCAGGCGCAACATATAATACCTAAAAATTTAAGAAATCATCCGGTATTAAAGAAAATTGGAATGGATATGGATCATGCTGATAACGGGATATTTTTACCGATACCAGCAAAAGATCCAAGTGCTTTGTCTAGGCATAGAGGATTTCATAGTGTATATAATAATGTGGTTAAAGATCAGTTAGATAAATTAAATATCAATCAAAGTATTAAGGAGTTGGAACAACAAGTATTTGAATTGCAACAAAAATTAAAAAAAGGTACAGAAAGTGGCTTGCCATTATACAAATCAAAGGTATTAGAAATTGGTATTGAGAAGTTTTACAAAACAAAATTAAATGAAGAAATAAAGATTTGGCAAAGAGGTGGCGGTGCTACTGAAGAACTTTGGGAAAGGTGGATAAATAAATGAAGTACGGAAAAAACACTCAATTAGTCGAAGAGGTTATTAATTTTATTACAAATTTACAACTTTTTCATAATGAAAACCTTCTAAATCGTGATGTTGTTATGGTTAATGAGTATGAAAGAGCACAAGAATTGGCATGGTCTCAAGATTTGGATGAGGTTGAAAACGTTTGGGAAGATATTAAATCCTCAGAAGGTGGGGAAATAATAGGACAATTATATGAGCATGATTTAAACTCTATGGAGCGTCCTATAAGGGAGATTATTCAATCATCTGAGAACTATCCAGGTGATTTTGTATTACAATATATTGATATTTTTGAAGAAATAATTGGAGATTTACATATGTGTGCACTAAATCGTTTAGTAAATGGAAAAGTTGATAATTTTTATGAAAGAATCTTTGAGGTTTATAAGCTTGGGGGATGGCCTTGTGGATGGGAAGGTGAATATCCACAAGGGAGAATAATTGTATATTCACCAGATAAAAAATAAAGTATATTTGTAGTGGAAAGAAAAACAATAAGTGGTTTAAAAGTAGAGACCCATGATGGTTGTACCATCATGGAGTATTACGTACAATGATAGAACAGAAAACGAGGTGCGAGCTTAGGTGAGATGACATTTTACCGAAAGATGAATATAAACGCATGGAAGAGACATAAAATTAACGAACTCGTACAAGCTCGTTAGTTTTAAATTAATATTTGTCACGATATATATAAGGTGTCATACTATTATTATAAAACTTATAAATTAAAGCTACTTAAAAACAGATGAACTTAAAGCGCTTGATTGTCAATTATGGCAACAAGTGCTTTTTTGCATTTTAGAGTAGAAATAAGTTGGTAAACGTATAATTTTATAAATGTATTAAGTGTTAAATTTTATAAACTGTAGTGGCTTTGTACAGTGTACGACACTACTAGAGAAAAAACTATTGTAAAAATAAAGGGTTGTATTATGTTTTGAAGTCATCGTAAAGTACGTTTTAACGGATTTACGTTACGAACACGTTATCCGCAAAAAAACGGATAAACGTTACAGGGACTCAAATTACTGTAACGGGAGGGGATTTATGATGGGAAAGAAAGTAGTTGGTTACATACGAGTTTCAACGGAAGGACAAGTACGTGATGGGTATAGTTTAGCGTATCAAATAGAAGAGATTGAACGTTACTGTAACGAAAATAATTTAGAACTACTTCGTGTGTATGAAGATAGAGGATTAAGCGGAGCGACTGTTGATGAAGAGGGATTAACAGTTGAACGTGATGGACTACAAGAGCTATTGTCCGATATGGCGTATAAACAAGTAAGCTATGTTGTTGTGTTGAATACATCACGATTGTGGCGCTCTGATATGGCGAAAGTATTGATACAACGAGAACTAAAGAAACATGAAGTAGATGTGAAGGCAATTGAACAATCAAGCTATAGTATTTACACACATGATCCAAATGACTTTTTGGTGAATGGCATGTTAGAACTATTAGACCAATATCAAAGACTTGAAATTGCATTGAAGTTAAGTAGAGGTAGAAAGAAGAAGGCTGAACGAGGTGGATATGCAGGTGGTGGCGTACTTTTTGGCTACAAGGCCAAAAAAGGACAAAAGGTGTTAGAAGTAGATGCTGGGAAAGCAGTAGTTGTACGTAGACTATTTGAGTTAAGACACATTTTTAAACATTGGTCACTTACCCAATTGGCAGAACAATTGAATGTAGAAGGCTACTGCACAGCGAAAGGTAAACAATTTACGAAAGTACAAGTGAAACGCATGTTAGATAGAGAGAATTTTTATCGTGGCATGTATAAATACGGGAAAATACAAACAAAAGGACAACATGCAGCAATTATTTTATAAACTCACTTAAAAAATTAGCTCATTTTACTATACATACTACTAAAGAGATGAAAAATGGATAGGCTTGCGTACCTATGCGCATCGAAAGATGAACGCTCGAACTAAGGTTGCCGACATTTTTGTATATGACTAAATCATTGAATAGAGGGATGAGTTATGCATAATAGACAGAACTATTTGTATGTAGGAGTAGATTTACATAAGGAGTATCATACGGCTGTTATTATTAATTGTTGGCAAGAGAAATTAGGAGAAATACAATTTGAGAATAAACCATCTGCATTTTCGAAGTTTTTATTAGAAGTAGAGACATATGTGAGTGATGGTTTATCAGTTGTATTTGGTTTAGAGGATGTTGGCGGTTATGGAAGAGCATTAGCGAAATATTTAGTAGATCATGAACAAGTAGTGAAAGAAGTAAATCCAGCTTTATCATTTTTAGAACGAAAGAGCCAAGTGATGATACAAAAAAATGATAGTTGGGATGCGGAATGCGTAGCCCGTATACTAATAAATAAGTTAAATCAATTACCAGATGCAAAGCCAAACGATTTATTTTGGTCGATACAACAACTAGTTTCAAGAAGGAATGCATTAGTAAAAGCACAAAGTGCATTAAAGAACCAACTACATATTCAATTAAACCATCATTATCCAAGCTATAAAAAGTTTTTCTCAGAGTTAGATGGAAAAACAGCATTAGCATTTTGGCAGCAATATCCGTCACCCTCTTGTTTAGAGGGGGCTAATATAAAGCAATTAACAGCTTTTTTATTAGATGTTAGCAACAATACATGTTCAGTAAAGAAAGCAAGCGAAATATTAAAACTTGTAAAAGAAGATGGACAAACAATGAAAGAGTATCAGGAAACGCGAGATTTTTTAGTAAGAAGTATTGTAAGGGACATTGAGTTTAAAAAGAAGGAAATGAAATACATCGAAAGAGAATTAAACCAGCTAGTAAAACTACTAGATTATCAATTAGAGACGATGCCGGGAATAGAACTTGTGACGGCATCGGCATTAATTGCAGAAATTGGGGATGTAAGGCGATTTTCAAATGCCAATAAATTAGCACGATTTGCGGGGATTGCACCTGTTTACTTTGGTTCTGGTGGGAAAGGTAAGACACACAAAAGCAAACAAGGAAACAGGGCGCTACACGCTTTATTTTATAATTTAGCAGTACAGCAAGTGCAAGTAGCAAAAGGGAGTAAGATGCCACGAAATCCAGTGTTTCATGCGTACTATCAAAAGAAGCTTAAAGAAGGAAAAACAAAAGGACAAGCATTGGTATGTATTATGAGAAGGCTTGTAAACATTGTATATGGCATGATGAAATATAAAACAGCTTATGAATTGCCGGTAGTGGAAGAAAAAGAAGTAGTTTAATAAGGTTTTACATGGTTTGCTTTTTTATTGTGAGGGTTTAAGATTACAACATAGGGTACGGGTGAGACTCCTAAGATAACTGAAATAAAAGAGAAAGATCTTGGGAAGCACATTGTTAAAGGAAAAAATGGAAGGAAAGAACTTGCGCCAAACGTACGTTATATCACTGAGGATGGTTATAAATATACAACAGATGAGCTTGGTAGAATAGTAGATGTTGAGGCGGAAGGATTAATACTTCAAAAAGGAAAACGAAACACAGGAATGCAAGTGGCTGCAGGAAGAGAAGATAGATTGCCTGATGATGATGGTGGGCACTTGATAGGGACGCAATTCCATGGATCCGGTGATATTGATAATTTAATCGCTCAAAATAAACAAATTAATCGTTCGGGTGGAGAATGGTATAATATGGAGAAAGAATGGGCTAATGCATTAGGTGGGAAGCCTCCTAAAAAAGTATCAGTAAAAATTGAACCAGTATACTTAGGTTCATCGCTAAGACCAAACTCATTTAAAATAAAATACCAAATTGAAGGCCAACGTAAGGTAATACGTGAAATACTTAATAAAACAGGAGGTTGATGTAAAAGTGTTCGAATTAGAATTAAATAAAATCTATCAAAATATAGCGCAAAAAATAAATGATACAATTCCCGTAGAATGGGATATCTTTTATTTTAATGCAGAGATTTATAACCAAGAGGGTGGGGTATTATTCTTTTTCAATACCCCAGATAGATCGGATGAATATATATATTCCCATGATATACCAGATGTATTTAATGTGAGTGAAAAAGAATATGATAAGACATATGATGAATTATTTCATTTAAGTGTAGAGTTACAGGAAATATTTATAAAAAATAATCAGGAACCTTGGTATTCTTTTGATATGATTGTGACATCTGAGGGGAAAGTAAAAATTCATTATGGGTATACTAAATGGTATCAATCTACTTTTGGACCGAATGACCGAGTGGATTATTTTGAATATAAATATTTAGGGAAGAAACCTAGTAATGAAAATGAGCGAAGAAAATTCGAAGAGATGAAAGAATATGAAGAGCAAAATAAATCTTAAAATATTTTTTTGTTAAATTAAGGAATGTATTATTAGCGAGTAAATATGTAAAATATCCAAATTAACTAGCTTTAGTTGGACTATTGAAAGAAGAATAGTGACGGATTAATGTTACTTATAGAACATATGAAGTTAAAGCACTTTATTGTCTACTTGAGGCAACGAGTGCTTTTTTAATAGATAAACATGCTGTAAATTTTTAGAAATTATTTTTTGTGAATTCAGGCTAACAAAAATTACAAGTATTATATAATTGAAATTAAACTAGCAAAAGGTGTGGACTCCGTAACCCCATTCGCTAAAGGTGTAGAAATAATGCCAGATGGAAGTGTCGTTAGATCTGGAACGAACTATAGCGGAAAATTCCAAGAAGCCCATGATGCCTCAAAGGCGAGTATTCAGAGTAGGATCTCGAATTTGGAGAGTGGTGGGGTTAAGGGTACGGGTGAAGGACCTGTAAAAGTAAACTATGGAGAACAATATGCTAGGGAAAAACGTAAAAAGATATTAAAGCCAAATGTTGAGTATACAAGTAAAGAAGGATATACATATACAACAGATAGTCAAGGGCGTGTTGCAAGTTGCGAGGGTAGCCTTCAATTAGGTGATGGTAAGCGGAATAACTACGCTCAGAGAGTGGTAGGTGGGAATGACCGTTTGGATGATGATGACGGCGGACATTTAATTGCAACTATATTTAAAGGCTCTGGTAATATGGATAATTTAGTTCCAATGAATAGTAACTTAAACAGAGGAGAATGGAAAAAACTAGAGAATGAATGGGCTAATGCTCTTAATGATGGTGATAAAGTTAGGGTGAAAATAACGCCGAATTATAGCGGGAATTCAAAACGTCCAGACAGTTTTGTTATTAGATATAAAATTGGTGATGAAGATAGATGGAGATTAAAGAATTTTGATAATGTACCAGGAGGAAAATTAGATGAATGATGAAAAATTAAGCAAGTTATACAATGAAATAGCAGAGGTTGTAATTGATACAATTCCAGAGAAGTGGTTTAAGGTTTACCTGTATGGTGAGGTTGGGGAAGGTGCTCAAGAATCATATTTTTATTACTACCCTGAAGAGAATAGTACTCCTATTTACAGTCATAGTATTTTTGAACTCTTTAATGTCCCAGAAGAAGAATATTTTAAGAAGTGGCATCGTTTGTTAGATTGTATTAAGAGAAGGAAGAAAGAGTTTATTGATAATGATCAAGAAGCTTGGACAAATTTCACTATGATTTTTGATAATACAGGAAAGTTTAATATTGACTTTAATTATGATGACCTTTCAGATGAAAATTCCCACGAGAGAATGATTATTTGGGAATATGAACATCTTGGTCTTATGCCTAAAAGTAATTCAGGGAAAAAATACTTAGAAAAGCATCTTAAAAATCTTGAAGATACAAAAAATTGAGTGCAATACCATATATGATAAAAGTTTATAGTGGTTTAACGTAAACATGCATAAGCATATATGAGAAGTGGGTAGAAAAAGAAATGGCTATTTTGAAGAGTAAACTCCATGATGGTTGTACCATCATGGAGTACTATGTACAATGATAGAAAAGAAAAAGAAGTACGAGCTTTGGCGAGATGACATTTTACTGGGTGCTGAATATAAACACATGGAATATATATTAAACTAACGAACTTGTACAAACTCGTAAGTTTTAACGTAGTAGTTGTTACCACATATAAAAGGTGTCATACTGTTACTACAAAACTTACAAATTTATGCTACTTAAAAACATATGAACTTAAAGCACTTGATTGTCAATTAAAGGCAACGAGTGCTTTTTTGCGTTTTAGCGTAGAAATAATGTGGTACAATCGCTTAAGGAAAATAACACTTTAAAGAATACACTAGATGCTATGAAAAATACTCCTATTCCAGTAGCAGTTAGGACGGTGGATACTGGAATAGGAATGAAGCTTCCTTATATAGAATCTTCAACTGTTGGAGAAGTAGCTGGAAAGTTTTCAAAGGCAAGTACGGCAGCTATGACGCTTATCAACTTGCTAAGGGTACGGGTAAAAATCCAGAAATAGTGAAATTTACAGAGGAACAATTATCTACTAAACCCTTATATTCTAGAAATCCTGAAAAATGGCAGAAAAAAGGTGGGAAAATCGAAATTAGTGAGGAAGGAATATGGACTTATATTGATTGGGAGATTCCTCCAAATCGAGTTTCTTATCCTGGAGGTTTTCCCAACTTTAAATCTGCTGGGTTGGTAAGACAAGAAGTTCCGATAGGTGAATTTAATAGATATGACATTGATTTTGCTAAAGCTGATGAATTAGCTCCAAATGGACCAAAATTAGATGAAAACACATGGCACCATCATCAAGATTTAACAACAATGCAAGAAGTTAGTAAAGAGATACACAGAAGATTTCGACATATGGGTGGAATGTCATTAGCTAAGAAGTTAAAAGATTAAATAGGAGTGAAATAAATGAATTTAAATGCTTTTGGTAAAGCAACTGAAGAATCAATTGAAGAATTAGAAGAGTTTTTAGGATTTTTACTTCCGGAAGATTATAAAAAATTTTTAAGTGAATATAACGGAGGGACTTCGAAAGTTAGGTATAGTAAATTTTTTGTTAAAGAATTAAATCAGGAAATCCCTTTAGATGTTTTGTATGGTATAGGTGTAACAAAAACTTTTGATTTAAGTGAATGCTATGAAGAGTTTGAAGAAGATATGTTACCGACCAGTTTAATCATAGGAGATGATCCGAATTCAGGGTTAATTGTACTTATTACAGATACTGAAAACCATGGTGTATATTATTGGGATCACTCTTTTTATTTTCCACAGTCTAGTGAAGAAGAAAATACGTATAAAATAGCTGATAGCTTTAAGGATTTTATTAATGGATTGAAGAATCCTTAATTACCAGCTTTTGTATGTTGTAATTAATAATTTAAGATATTAAGCAAATATACGAAATGGGTTACAGTAACTTTATAAATGCTAAAACTATACTTTATACATGAGAATGCTAAAAAATGTGGTACTTGGTTAAAGATAACAATCATATATGTAGATGAATAGAAAATAAAGTGTATTTGCAGTGGAAAAAAAGTAGGCTATTAAAAAGTGCATACTTCAAAACACATGGAATGCATATTAAACTAACGAACTGATAGAAACTCGTAAGTTTTAATGTAGTAGTTGTCATGACATATAAAAGGTGTCGTACTGTTACTAAAAAACTTACAGATTTATGCTATTTAAAAATACATGAACTTAAAGCACTTGATTGTCTCCGAAAGGCAACGAGTGCTTTTTTATTAGATAGACATGCTATAAATTTTTAGAAATTATTTTTTATGAATTCAGGCTAACATAAATTATTAGTATTATATAATTGAAAATACATTAGCAAAAGGTGTGGACTCCGTAACCCCATTCGTTAAAGGTGTAGAAATAATGCCAGATGGAAGTGTCGTTAGATCTGGAACGAACTATAGCGGAAAATTCCAAGAAGCCCATGATGCCTCAAAGGCGAGTATTCAGAGTAGGGTCTCGAATTTGGAGAGTGGTGGGGTTAAGGAGACAGGTGAAGGTAGTAATACAAACCCAAACAAAATTAAACTAACTTCAGAACGAGAAAAATACTATCGAATGAAAATAGATGAAGCCAAAGCGCGAGGAGATTATAAGGCAGCAGATGATATTAGATATGATTGTCATTGTGAAGAAACAAAACAACCTTTAGAGCGTAAAGATTGGGACGCTAGGACTGAAAATTTAAGGAAGAGCCAAGAGCGTGGAAGAGAAGAAGAAATAAAAGGGAGAAAAGCCTTGGGAGAACATCTTGATCGCCAATTAGAAGACAATAACGCTGGTGAGGTTGTTACATATACATCTAGTAGATGTTTAACGTTTAAATATAGGAAGAAAAACAATTAAGCTTTTATTTTATTTAAAATGGATACTCTATTAGTAGTGAATAATAAATAATTTTGCTTTGCTGTCTTAATTAAAATACGATCAGTTGTACCATATGCTGTTCCAATTCGGATTGCGCTTTTTTCTTCAACACCAGCATATGTATTATCTTCCGTTACCTCAGTGATTTCACATAATGGAATATGAATTTTAGAGAATTGCCATGAAATAATTAATTCATCTTTTGTTTTTTCAACATGAATACCTAACATATTACCAGAACCTTTCTATAATAAAATTTCACTCGTACTATTTTATTATACAAATTTATAAATTATATTTCTATTTTTTTACAGAGAGTATACAATTAACAACGAGAAAAAGGTTCATAATTACTTTCATTCCTATTATAACAAATTCTACAATAGAAAACAGAACGTATATTTGGTATAATCAAAATATACTATATGAAACGATGTACATGAGTTTGAGATTTATGAAAAAAGGTAAGTAATACATAATAATACATACGCTATAGGATTCAGTTCATGTTATAAAAATCAATAGTTAGAAAGGAAAAGAAGTATGAATCAAATTTCATTCGAAGATTTATTTGAAGAAGAAAACAAACGAGAAAAGTTGGAGGTAGCTGAGATTCCCGTACCTTTATCGCCCTTACAAAAGGCTATTTTAGAGTTAATTAATTCTGAAGAAATAAGTGCACTTGAGTTATGCGAGCAATTAATACGAGCTGGTAAAATATCAGATGAAAGATTCACAACGGATAAGCCTAAAGCATATGGGCAAGTATGCTTACTATTAGAAGGTTTTGTTAAAGAAGAAAAGCTTATTTTTGTCAAAAGTGATGAGAAAAGAGATAGAGTATATAAATTGAAAGAAGAAGATTCTAGCGAATAAAATGTGTAAAGTATAGTAATGAAATAAGGAAGTCCTCATATTTGTGTTGAAAGATTATTTTCACATAAGCGTGGGGATTTTTTTGAGGGAGGATGTATGAAAGCTATATTGCTAATAATTTTACGGAGTTTTTAAATAAGTTACATGATTAATAGTGGAAAGGATTCAAACTTATCTGGCAGTGATAAATGAAAATAGTTACATAACCTCGTTTCTAATAAAAAGGGGGGATTAAAATGAAACCGAATTATTTTACAATCGCAATGTATCCGACTGTAGCATTTAACGAAGAAGAGATATTAAATCGTCTTCTAGATGTATTTGAGTCAAACGAAAAATCCGCTCCTACTCATTGGGGAAACTGTGAAACGATGCAGGTAGAATATAATCGCCAGGAAATCATAGAAAAAGTAATTTCGGAGCGTAGAGTATCTGAAGTTCACCTGTATCGTGATAAAACAGTGCATTATTAACTCTACATCAGTAGAGTTAATAAATTATTTAAATAAAAAACTGTTAATAAACAACGAGAATTAATGACGGGTTATATTCACTTAAGAATATAACCCTATTTATTAGAACCAGTAGTATATAAGGAGATTATTCTACGAGTTATATACAAATATTAGACGAGGAATATTTGACGCTGTAAAAGAAAAAATATTGATTCTTATATCATTATTGATATTGTCCTCAATTTTCCTCATGTAGCACTTGAAAATCAGTAACAAGTGAAACGATTTTTCCTGCTTCATCGATTCCCCAATAGGAAGGATAAAATCCATCTCCATAACCTGAACGGAATATAATGATATTACTTCCTGTTTCCTCACAAACCACGCAATTTCCCCAATCTTCATCATGTTCTGTTAGTATGTCATCTATAAGATCATCATACAAACTAGTAAATTCTTCTCCTAGTTCTTGTTGTAACCTATCTTCTATTTCTTCTAACTTATCAATTGCTTCAACATCTGCAAAGCACCCTAAGCCTGTATCAACCGGGTAACCAAAAATATATCCGTCTTCCAGTTCACTTACATTTTGTTCTGGTTTTGTTGCCATCTTCCATCCTACCGCTTTTGACTCCGACAATTTCAATTCAGCACCAGCAATGACTCCATCTTCCTTATGCCACCAAGCAACAATTGAATATGTACCTGGCTGAATTGTTTGTTCGAAGTGATTTTTATTAAAAATAAGAGGATCACAAGCAACAATTTTACCTGAAGTAACTTTTAACTGTTCTAGTGCTTCGGAACGCAGGGCCTCACTATCCGGTTTAGATAATTCACGTAATAACTTTGACATAATGTTTCTCTCCCTTTCCTTTTAAAATATTTGTTGGTGCTGCCTCCCGTATATTTTTACATGAGTTACATTTGTGTTCTGTGGTATTTCTAGCGCCTTTGTATGTTCCTATAACTTCGATATTATCGCCATGAACTTCTAAAACCTCTGCGGCATATCATACCCGCGTTTTCTAATAGTTCCTCAACATATTCTTCATGCGTTTTACGTTTTCGGATATATTGCTCCGTACAAGTGTAGATGGAACAAACCTTTATTCATTGAAAAATATAACAAATGAATTTGACTTTAAAATTAGAACCAGTTTTGAGGATGTAAATAATAATCCACCCGTTGATTATATTATTTTAAGGGTAAAAATGCATTAATTAAAAATTCAATAAAAGAAGATTAGACTAGATAGTGTTTCTAGATTAATCTTCTTATTTTATATTCTCAAGGGATATCCCACTTCACTGCGACTCATTGCAATATGTCTACTTCTGTGACACATTACACAATTGTACAGTGATAATGAAGTAATATGAAAAAAATATAAAGATTTAAATTTAATCCTATATATTTTTTATAAATTCTAAAAGTAAATCCCTTATTTTTGGTATGATTGACAGAGACTATTTAATTTCTTATGAATATTCTTAAAAAGAGAGTGATGCTATATGAAATCAATAAATATAAATGGGAATATATATCATATTGAATCTGTTCCTTTTGAAGATAAGAGTGAGCAGGATGAAGAGGGATACTACGAATATTTTTACAAAGGAGTCAATTTATCGTTTCACTCGGACAAAGAAATAATTAAAGCCCGAATTTATGAAGAGGAAGAAATAATATATTTTTTAAAAAATCCATCTCTTGCATTTGGTAAAGATTTTGAAGCTATAAAAGTATATATAATTAAAGAATATGATGTAAATAAATTTAAAATTCCAGGTGAAAAAAAGTCTATATAGAATTATAGCTATAATTCTATATAGGCTTTACCATGACCAATTATAATAAAACAGGAAAACTCACAAAGTATTTATGCCTGTGGGTGATGAAAGGAATGTATTCGAAATTGAGTAAATCAAGTGAAATAAGTAGATTTGAAAATAGATTCTCAGAAAATGTGATTGAAATAGCAGCTGTCACAGGGGCATTAGGAATCGGCGCATCAAAAGGCGGTGACAACATTTTGTGGACTGCGTCAATTGATTTGATTGCGTGGAAAGACTTACATACCAATGAAACGATTACAAAAGAAGATATACGACTCGCATGGTTGGTTGATGATGCAGAATGGAGAAAATCAAAAGACATTTTGACAGCAAATACAGTTGTAACATTACAGGTGCGCAAGTCAGAAAATTCATTGATGCTTGTTAAGGTTTTGGAAACACCATATAAAGATGATGAGTTGGAAATCATCTTACAAGATGCAATGAAACCGCTTTTTTATCATGATGAGATGTTGGGTGTGTTCGAACTCGATAAAAGAGTGAAAACTTTTGAAAAGAGAATATCTTGGGCTGGTGAAGAATGTCATTTATATTTTGATTGGAGTGAAGACAAACATATGATGAAGTCTGCACTGGAAACAGCACATGCACTTTTCAAAGAGCAAGATGAATGGAAAATGAAAATGAAAATGTACGCTGCAAAAGAACTGGTAGAGTTAGCAAATGAATGGCTACAAGATGATGATGAAGCAGAAATCGACGAAATTACAAAAGAGATGTTCATTAATTCCATCACATTAAGCAGCTTAAGCGTTTATTCAGAAGGTGATTTTGAAATATTCTTTTCGGATGGAGATATATTTTGGGGACATTCTATCATTGTAAGCGGAAATATTCATGAGGGGCTCTCTTCGGCTGAGATTGCAGGATAAAGTGAAACTTCCATCAGTGAGGATTTTTCTTCATCCTTACTGATGGATTATTTAAACCACTCAGGCACTTACTGCCCAAAAGTAGCGCGATAAATTGTTATAGTTTTTGATTATTAGGCGTTTTCTTCTCGTCTATCTCTTCTCTTATTAAGTGAGAACTCCAAACCTCTTTAATAATTAATGAAATTTAAGGTTTACATATACGATGGAACTTGCATAGATGTTTTAAATAATCCCTTAGTATCTGATATGGATACGTTATTTGATAGTTGGCTATCTACAATGAAATATTTAGAATCAGCACAAGCAATGGCTATACCAAGTTTTGAGGAGGATCGGAGGGGTGTATCCTTTTCTCCAAATGTTTCTGGGAAGGATTATCTGAAAAATTAAAAGAAACGAGGTCGTAATTAGACTGGAATTTACATAAAAGCTTAGATGATGCAATTAGTTATTTCGGATAAACGTGATGTGATTTGTTAGGAGGTGAAGTTAAATGAGAAATGACTTAACATGGCCAGTACCGGATGAGACAGTTTCAGCAGAATATATAAACAATGTGGGAAAAGAGATAGGGTATATATTTCCAAGTGACTATGTAGAATGTGCTACAAATAATAATGGTTCAGCTGTATTACCTTATAAATTTGAAATAGATACGATAACAAAGGTATTTGGAATTTTGCTTACTTATGATGTAGATAGTAGTGAATATATCGTTAAAGTATATAACTAGTATATTTCTACTCTGCCAAATGAATTGGTGCCATTCGCATTTGATCCAGCAGGAAATTTAATCTGCTTTGATTATAAAAATCATAAAGAAGATCCAATTGTCGTCTTTTGGGAACATGAGGGGGCATGGGAAAAGGAAACATTGATGGAAAGTGAAGGGATTACGGCTGAGGAAGCAGAGGAAAGAGCAAGAGAAAATGTATACCATATTGCTAATAATTTTACGGAGTTTTTAAATAAGTTACATGATTAATAATATTATTCATATGAAATGGTTCGTATAAATGTAAGCAGCAATAAAAGGAGAGAGAATGATGGACTTAGAGCATTTAAAAAAAGATATTTGGTATGGAAAAGTTTCTAATCATACAATTGAAACTCTTAAGTCTAACTTAAGGGATAGTGCAACAGAGACAGAATCCTTTATTTTAATTAACGAATTGTTAAAGTTAGGTGATTTCTCCGTAAAGGGGTTACTAATTGAACTTATGAATAGTACTCGAAATGAGCTTGTTTTGCATTTATGCACTAGACTATTTTGTTCAGTAGCTACTCATGATGATTTATTAGAAACGAATAATTTGAAATTCCTTTCAAGTGCTTCAGAGGATGGAGTTCATAATTTTGTAGTAAGTGCTAGTGAAACTCTTTCATATCATGTAGTACCACATCTTTTAGCGTTACTAGAAGAGTGGGAAGATACCTTTGTTGAAAAAGCTATAAGAAATGAACTTTCATGGATGCTTGGAATTGAGGACGAGTATTATGAAGTATCGTTAGAAGAATTTAATGAAGCTTATTCTAGTTTTATCGAAAATAACGATACGCAAGAATACTATTATCGTAATAGACTATCTTTTCCTGGAGATTTGGCAAAGGAGTTAGTTTCGGAAGTTATGAGTTCTTTAAGAGATAGAACTACTTATAATGTTGTTACTATACCTTCCGTTTTAGGAGTGGAATCAAATGTCCTATTCAATACGATACGATAATAAAAAATGAAAAAAATAGAGAGTTGATGTCATATATCGATGTTTTAACAAAGAAAGAATGGAAGATTGGTAAAAAGTATTTTTATGGACATGTAGTCGTATAAGAAAGCAATATACGAGTAAAATCGAATACAGAGTGTATGATATACAGGAGGATAAAATGATCTCACCACAAGATTTTTTAGTGAATTGGAATGAAGAAATATACGGTTTAATTCATTATAATGAAAAAATCATTCACTCGTTTTCCTTCTCGAAAGAAACGAAAGACTTCTTAATTAAAGCAGGTTTTCCCGAGTCTGCTCCTCCATTTCTTACATTTGAAACTGCGGATAACGGTGGCGGGATAAGGTTGAGCGAGATACAAAATGAATTAGGTACGATGTATGATAAGTTTATATACTTTGGATTTACTGGTAGTGGAAATCCAATCTGTATTGATGAAGCTAAATCACAACTCGTATATATAGATTATGACAATGAAAATAAAGTCGTTCTTATAAATAGTACGATAGAGAAGTTTGCAGAATCTTTACTTGTCTATGTGGAATTTATAAAAGAAGTAAAGGCTGCTAATGGAAGAAAGGCTTATATTGAAAAAAATATACCTAAAGGTTTGGTGGAGTGGATTTCTAGTGCACTTCGAAAAATTGATGCAGCTGCTTTAACAGAAGGATGTTTTTGGACAGAGGAACTAGGGAGTTTTAGTGAATAAGTGTAGATAATACTAGATGGTATTTTTAGTGTGGGAAAAATAAAAATACATCTAGTAGCCCAATTAAATCTTAAAAGACATAAACACATCAAGAAGGTGAAAAAAATGATACTACCAGAGGATTTTCGAGAGAAATGGGATGTTAATAAAGATGGCCCACTCATTACATTTCCTGAAAAAGAATTAATAAACAAAAACTTTTCAGCTGAAGTGAAACGATTTTTGTCTATAGGAGGCTTGCCAGAAACACCGCCACCATATTTAGAATTTACTTCATCTCAGTCTTTCGTAAGGTCTATTATAAATGTATTTCATATGCCAGAAGAGTTTCGAAAATATTGGTATTTAGGAACAACAAGTTCTGGAGATCCAATTTGTATAATTGAAAAACAAGAAAAAATAGTATTTCTAAATAATAGTGATGCGTATAAAGAAGTGTTTATGAATTCTTCTATACAACAATTTGCAGCATGTTTATTAGTGTATTCAAAAATGATTGATAAGGCAGTAGAGATAAATGGTGAGGATGCCTTTATCGATAATAATATACCAGAGTGTACAATAAGTTGGTTGAGGGAAGAATTGAAAAAAATTGATGATAAGTGTATGGAAAAGGGTTCTTTTTGGTGTATGGAAATTGAGAGCTTATATGAATAATTAGAAGTGAAAGAAAAGAATAAATGGAGTACAAAGAAGAAAGTGACCGTATTTGGGTTGATATTATTTGTATTTATTGGATTACCTATTATCGAAGGGTATCAGAATAGTAAACTAGTTGAAGAAGGTACATCATTACATGCAGAAATTGTAGGTAGGCATGTAGAGAAGGAATTCATGTTTACACATCCAACATTAGTAGTTGAGGTAGACGGTAAAAAGCATAATGTATGGGTAAGTGAAGAGACATATAACGGAGCAGAGTGGTTAGGTAGACTAAAAGTCATCAAAACAAAAGATGGTAAAGTTGAGAAAGACCCTAGATATGAGGGTGAAGACTTAATCACGAGTTATTAAGGGACAAGATAAGGTTCCTATAGTGGTAGAAAGAAATGGTTCACTATTTGTTTTAAATAATGTAAGCGGAAAGATCGAATTCGAGGATTTTGAACGTGGGTTGTTTATAGAGGTTTCGAATAGTTTAAATGAGTTAATTTCTTGTTTGAGGCTATAAAAATAGTAAAGTAAAGAATGTTTATATGAATTATAGACCGGCTAGATGGGGTGGGAAAGTGGAATATAGTGGAATGGCTTCAGTTTGGTTTGGAATTTCTAAATCACTCCAAAATCTTGAGGAGTATGTCGATATAGATTACACGATAGATGGTGATTCAGTTCATTCAAAGTTTGGGACGAGCTTTGAATTCGGTTATTATGATGAAGATAATATTGAAATTTGTTTTTATGAGAATAATAAAAGGGAAATTGAACATAAATGATTTTTCTTATAGTGAACGAATTATTCCTAAAATAAAAAAGCTAGTAAATGGAGATAGTTTAGCGAACGATATTAACTTTGCTATTGTTCTTTATGATTTTAAATATAATGAAGTGAAAAGAGAGGATATGTTTGATGGTTTAGAGGTTACATTTATTGGTTCTATGCCGTACAGGTAGTTTGCAGGGAGCTGCAAATTCATTTCATAAACACATGGATAAACCTTGTAAAGGAGGGATACAAATGCATGCTTTGCCAAATCGTTTAGAAGAAGTCTTGGAAGAAGATATATATAAACGGGAAGATAAAGGTCAGGTGAATGAAGTAATAAATAGGTTAGGTGTAGAAGTGTCTAATACATTTAGAGAGTTTTATTATCGATTTGCAGGACCATTTTGGGAAGTGCATGTTCCTTATGAATTACTTGACATTATAGATGAAGAGAATAATATAGAATATTACACAATTATTGCTCGAAAGGAACATGGATTTCCTAATAAGTATTTAGTATTAACGGAAATGACAGCAAATGCTGTATTGGTCCTTGATAGTGTAACCGATAAAGTTTACTCAGTAAATTTTGAAGGTGGAGATGAATTACTTTGAAATGGAGAATTAAAGGAGAGTTGGCCAACGTTTTATATGTTTTTGAAAGAGTATTTCAAGTGTTAAGTGTTGATGGAAGTTAACAAGAAGCAGGGACACCTTAGTAATAAGTGCGAGAGGAATGACAGATAAATGAGAGTGAACAATTCAGTTTTTGGAGAGATTGAATATAATTATGCTTGGGCTAAGTGTATGCCTATAACTTTTATAGGCAATGTAACTGAGATTGATTTGATGATAGATGGTGAAGAAGATGGAGTGTTTGATGAAGGGCAGTATGTAGCATATCAATCATTAATAAAAAATTGGGAAGAGGTACAAATAAGTTTATTACATTCTATATTAGATTATTACAAACAAAGGCGATGTGAATTAGGATATGATATTGGAGTGCAAGAAAATTATCCATTAATTGAAACAAATGATCAAATACTAGAGATGATTAGTTTAGATGGTATTGTTGTTCCGTATGCAGATATTACGGAAGGACGAGAGGTTGGAATTACATTTAATTGTACGTGGGATATAGAAAATGGTGTAGGAGTTCGTTTATTAAATGAAAAGGTAATGGAAGTAGGTTATCAGGATATTATTTTTTAATATAAGTCGGGGGATATATAAACTGAATGAAAAAGGTGTCAACCTTTCTCGAATTGACACCCAGATACGAATCTGTTTAACACCTTACATACTTACGCTTAAAACCAAGTCTTCCTCTATCTAGTTCTTTCTGAATACTTTCAGAAGCATTTAACAAACTGCTTTTTTTATTATCACGTTTCACTTCAACTATACCAACTTCTTTTGCAATCTCGACTGCTTTTTCATGTAGTGGTACATATGAAATTGCCACGGTGTTTAGGAAATTATTCATAGCGGATTTTGTTCGTTCTGGAGAATGATGAATTGTATCTTTCACCATTTCAAGCATATCGGAAATTTTACTTTCGGAAAATTCATTGTCTTTGCGATTTCCTAAAAGCCAACAGTAGCAACTCCACCCGGCAGACATTTTAAGCTCGTCCCCACTTGCAATCCATTTATCAGCAACGTCTTGTGCAATATTTGACTCCGATAAAGTTACGGCTACAACATAATCAGATAGCATATAAAAATAAGCCCCATCTATCCAACGATCAAAATCAGACTCACTCATAGCTTTCGGATCCGCAATAATGCCTGCAAAGTACATAGCATCGTAATTACCTGTCGCATAAAGTTCTTCAGCTAACTCTTGGTTTAATTTTAATTGTTTGGCGATTGGTTTCATAGCACCTGTAGCTACTCCGAATACTGGCTCATGCGCACCGTTAGATATGTATATTTTTTTCGTTCGTTCCTTACCTAGAGCCTCAAGTTCTTGCATAACTGTTTTAAAATCCATAGCTGTGCACTTCCTTCCTTCATGTAAGAGCCTTTTTAAGTCTTTCATATTTCTTATTTTAATACTAATTGTATTTAAGAGGTATGTCTACTTTCTAAAGGCATCGAAACTTGGTTTGAATTTTAGATGAAATAAAGAGCTAATTAAAAGGGTGGTATAATATAGAAAAAGTGAATGATGAAAATCAAATAGGGGGTATTCAATTGGAAATAAAATTGAATCGATTATATAGAGAGATAGCGGAAACGGTTCATGCCATGATTCCAGAAGAATGGGAGAAATTTTATTTTTATGCACAAATATCAGAAGCTGGAGGGGGAACTTACTTTTTCTATAACAACTTCAGAAATAAACAAAATTATAAGTATAGTGTAGAAATTCCTTTTAAATACGAAGTTAATGAAGAGGAGTTTGAAAGGAAAGAAGATTCTTTATATAAATTGAGTAAGGAATTAAGAGATGTTTTTAAAGATAATCAGCAAGAGCTTTGGTACTCTTTTACAATGTCCCTGGAACATAGTGGGGAATTTAACATGCATTTCGATTATACCAATTGGCTCGAAACAGAATATAGTTTTAGTGATCAAATGATTATTTGGAAACATAAATACTTAGGTGAAGTACCAATTAATGAAAATGATAAAGCGTTAATTAATAAGTATGATAATGAATTTCCGAATAACCCCATTTAACTAAATGGAAAGAAGAAATGTTTTTTATAAAAATTATGTATTTTAAAGTAGTCGGTAAGTTATAAAATTGGTTCTGCAAGATAAAAAATAAAGGAGAACTACAATGGAAGTACATGGAATGGTTTCAATATGGATAGGTAATATGAAAACGCAAGATCAGTTAGATGCATATATCGATGTTACATATGATGAAGAAGGAGATGCTATACCAGCGAGTTTTTTTGTTGATTTTAATATAGATATGATTGATGTAGATGAGGATTTTATTGAAAAGGAAGTGTTAGAAGAAGCAAGTGATGACATTTCTATGTTATTAACGGGATGTTCATATGATGACAAAATACTTTCTCGAATTAACGAAGAAGTTAAATTAAAGAAATCCTACAATTCTATCATATTAATTTATAATTTTCAGTATGACAATTCGGTTAGTAATTTTGAAGGTTTTGATTTTGTGACTGCTACAAGCTATCTATAATGGTAAGAAGGTCACTGTAAGGTAAGGGAGTATGAAAAATATGTATAGTTTTTCCAATTAATATTTGGTATGATGGTGAATGGGAAAAATATACAAGTTTTTAGTGGCTCATAAAAGGGGGATTGAATTGAAAAGAACGATTGAATTCGTACTAGGTTTAATTGGTGGCATTATAGGAATTATTATTTCCATACTATTAATAGTTGTAGCGTTTAATATTATGGAAGGTTTTGATTATGAACTTTTAGCTTATTATTCTATTATTTTAACGGTTCAAATAGGGTTGCTTATTTTATCATGTTTAGTAAACAAGGTTAATAATAAAGTTTATGGAGTTTGTATGATTGTGATTCCTATAGTTATGTTATTTATGTCATTATTCTTTTTACTTATTCCAACAATATTACAAATTATGTCTGGTTCATTTGCATTTAGAACATTAAAGTTAGAATCGAATGTAAGCTAAATATAATTATTGACGTCTGAAAATTCGGATTTTTAAACATTTTCGTTTGCAGTTCAAATTAACATAAAGTACAAAGTTGTACGCTTTAGGAGGAGAAATAAATGATTATTTGGTCTGGTTGGGGTTTTTTAGTCGCAATTATTGTAATTATTAATACTCTTTTGGGTAAGGCTATCTTTGGATCTATAATGGGGGACGCTACATATTTTCAAGACCATAGTTGGCCAATGGCGGTAATGTTTATTATATCAGGGGTTATGTCTTGGTATTTAGGTAAATATATTAATAATCCAGATGGGAAAGTTTATAT
This sequence comes from Bacillus cereus G9842, assembly GCF_000021305.1. GTDB lineage: Bacteria > Bacillota > Bacilli > Bacillales > Bacillaceae_G > Bacillus_A > Bacillus_A thuringiensis_S. The sequence goes on along the minus strand of NC_011772.1, from coordinate 3,183,985 downwards.
AGATGCCGAAACTGGTGAAAAAGTTATGTTTAACAAAAAGCACTCATTATTTTTTATAAAAATGGAATATTGGGGACCGATTCTAGGAGTTATTGCGATTGTAATTTTAATTACAAGATAAAAAAAGAGGATGGGTATAGCAAGAGTAATCTATTCAAGTAAAAGGAGAAATCAGTCATGAATACAAAGAAACTACTAGGGGTAGCAGTTCCGGTCATGTTGTTATTTGGTTGTGGAGTGTCTGAGAAAACGAACACTTCTAAACAGGAGAAAACAGAAGAGTCTAAAGTAAAAGAATCGAAGTCTAATAGTAAGAAAGAAAAAGTTTCAAAGGAAGACTATCCTAATAAAGTGTATAAATTAGGGATAGAGTTTGATAAGTTGTTTGCGGAGCATAACAATATTACAAGAGAGGTTTTTGACGGTAAGAAAAAGAAATCAGATATAGTAGATAGTGTGAAAGAATTAAATAAAACGTTAGATAAATTCGAGTCGATAGATCCCCCTGCAGAGTATGTAAATCAACAAAAGGATTTTGAAAAAGCAATTAGTTATTTTAGAGAGTCTTTTTCTTTAATCAATGAAGTATTCACCCGAAAAGAAAAAAGAGAAAAAGGCGATAAGACTGATAAAGAGTTAATGGAGAAATCCGAAAAGTTAGTGAAAGAAGGAGATATTTACTGGCTTAAGGCATTCAAAGACCTTGAAGGGGATATTAAAATCGGTGACGGTACAGTATCTGTGAAAGATTTGAAAGAGTTAGATAAGAAAGCTGGAATTAATACGGATAACGTTATGAAGAATGTGAAGGATGGTGTGGAATTAATTGGTAATTGGGGATTCAAAGGAACAGACGGTTTCATTATGTCACTTATTTTAAAAGGTGATAAGACATTTGAAACGTATGGTAAAGATGAGTATCCAAATAAAAAGAATTATATTGAAGGCACTTGGGAATATGATAAGGAAGCTTTTACAATCTATTTACATCTCAATAAACGTTTAGTAGACGGTGTAGAAGATACAATTCAAAAAAAGAAAATAGCATATAAAGTTCAAGATTATGATGGGGAAAACTTGCGATTATTTAATGAGACGTCATTTCATACAATTAAGTATGTGAAGCAAAGCTAAAGTTATGGAGGACTAGGTTTAAATGGTCTGGTCCTTCATTAAAGTGTGGGTATGTAAATAATATGTTATCTTTCGTTCTGTTTACTTAGTATCATGTTATTCTTTAATAGAGTAATAAATGGAGTTTTACATTAAATATATGAGGTTGGTTACAAATGATAAAGAAATTCACTAGATTAGTATTAATAGTGGTTATGCCAATCAGTCTTATTACAGGTTGTGGGGCTACTGAAAAAACTGAAGCACAAAAGCCGAAAGCGGTACAAACGGAGAAAAAGGACTATATGGATTATTCATATGGTAGCAAAGGTATATTAGTAAGTGGCAAAGCGAAAGAACGGCAACAATACGAGATTGGATATATGGATGATAATAAGTTAATTGGAATTGATGAAAATATTGAGGACTGTATTATTTTAGATAATAAAGATGAAGCAAGTCTCGTTTGGAAACAAATAGAGCGTGGGTCTATTATTGAAGTGCAATATAGTAAAAATCGCAACGATATCGTCGGCGTACAATTAGTAGAAGATCGTGAGCCATACGAAATTAGTGATAAGTTTGATCGAAATACGATAAACGAAATTGTTGAAAACGTTAAAGGGAATTTGTAATAGATGTATTTCGATAGTATAGGATCTCTTATTATGAAATTGTGAATCAACGGCATTTTTTATATGAAAATGCCGTTGATTTGTGTTAAAAAATAAATGCTATTCTATAGTCTTGTAGAAAAACACGTATTAATCATAAATGAATTATTCTTCGTTCAGCTGTGATGATCGCCGCAAGGTTATTATCCAAAATAAAAGAGCACAAGCACTAATAGATACACCTAATATGCATACGCCATCCCAACCATATTTTGCATACGTATTTGTTGAAAGAATTGCACCTGTTGCACTACCGATAGAATAAAAAATCATGTAACTGGCAGTAAGTCGACTTCTGGCTTCGGGACGCACTGTGAACAGCATACTTTGATTGGTGACATGTACAGCTTGCACCGCTAAATCTAAGAGGATAATGCCGAAAATTAGTAATAATAGAGAGTGATTAATAGATTTAATTAGGAGCCATGAAAGTACTAATAAAGATAAAGCTATGCCAGTTGTTCTTTGTCCTAATCCTTTATCAGCTAATTGTCCAGCTTTAGTAGCAGCTAATGCACCTGCAACTCCAGCAAGGCCGAACGCACCAATAGCTGTATGTGAAAGATTATGTGGTGTAGCACTTAGAGGTAATACTAAAGAAGTCCATAAAATACTGAATGAAGTGAAAATGAGCAATGCTAATATTCCGCGAATGCGTAAGAGTCGTTCTTCTATAAATAATAAGAGTACAGAACGTATTAACTTCCGGTAAGGCATAGTTGTCATTCTGCTCTGTCCAAGAGTAGGTAAATTACGATATAACAAAACAGTTACGAATAGTATAAGGGTAGCGGAAGTGAGATAAACGGACCGCCATCCAGCTAAGTCTGTTAATGCGCCTGCAAATGTACGCGCAAGGAGAATGCCTATTACAACGCCGCTTGTAACGAAACCTACTATGCGTCCACGTTCTGCTGGATTTGCTAAAATTGATGCGTATGCGACGAGTGTTTGCGTAACTGTTGCAAGAATTCCTACTAAGGCCATACCTATAAAAAGTACGATGGCCGAGGGAGCGGTCCCAATTACAATTAAAGCGATAACGGATAAAACCATTTGAACAATAATGAGTCTTTTTTGGTTTAATAAGTCACCAAGTGGAACTAATAAAAGTAATCCGATTGCATAACAAACTTGAGTAATAGTAATCACAATACCGATAGTTGAATGACTAATCTTAAATTCATTTGATAAAGAATCAAGTAGCGGATGAGCGAAATATATATTTGCCACCGCCATCCCGCAAGCTATTGCGAATAATAGAGTCATGTAGCGGGACATGTTTGTGCTAATAGGTGAATGTAACTGGGGATCATTATGTTTAAGAGTGGTCATCATCTTTTCCTTGCTATTCATAAAATCAGCTCCATTTTGTATTGTTGTAAATAACGTACCGAACGGTATGTTATTTTGTAAGTAAAATATAATCTTGAGTAAATATATATGTCAAGTTTCTTTTGATTTAATTCCATTTTCTTTGACACATCGTTTATAATTTAATACGATATATAATATACTGATTGGTACATAAAGTGTTAGTTTATAATCTGAAAATGTAGAGGAAGGGGATATTTTTAAATGGCTCGACTACGCGAATTTGATGAAGAAAAAGCTTTGGATGCTGCTATGCAACTTTTTTGGGAGAAAGGATACGCTGCTACTTCATTAAGTGATCTAACTGCAAGAATGGAAATACAAAAACCGAGTTTATATTCAGCTTTTGGTGATAAAGAGGGCTTATTTGAAGCGGCATTAAGGAGATACACAAATTTACATGCGGCTCGTATACGAACAAAACTTCAAAACGAACAATCTGTAAAAGAAGCAATTCAGATGTTTTTTGAAAATATGGTGGAAGAGGAATATAAAAAAGAGTTCAGTAAAGGCTGTTTTTGTATTAACACAATGGTTGAGCTTGCTCCTCATAATGAAAAGTTTGAAGTACTGACTAGAGAACACCAAATGTATCTTGCAGTTATTTTTCAAGAATTAATCATGAAAGGAATTCGATCAGGAGAACTACAAAGTGATTTGAACGCTAAAGCATTAGCGCAAACATTAGTCACGTCCTTAATTGGATTAACAGTGTTAATGAAATCACGCCCAGAACGTTCCGTTATAGATAATTCGGTATCTATAATAGTATCGTTAGTAAAATAATTTTTGAGTGAGATGTTAATCAGCAAATTAAATATTAAGAAAGTCGATTCCTTATTAAAATAAGAAATCGACTTGTTATAATTATATATTTTGTAAGTTGTCTTTCCAAAAATTATAGCTATTATCAATAACTTCTTTTAATTTGAAATAATTTTCTCAAGTAACTTGCACGTGGTAGAGAGTTTCTCCATCGTCTGTAAAAATACCTGAGTAATCATCTATATACTTCCACTCATCCTTATTGTTAAAGTAGTACATTGCGAATTGGTTGCCCTCATCATTTAACATGTCGTCTACTAACACGCCATCCCAATTTATATAAATTTGTGTGCCAGTCATTTGTTTAAGTTTAAATTGATTATTTTGACGGCATTTGTAATTAGTTGTAAAATAATGTTTGTTGACGAATTTTATAAAAAGTATGTTAGATGAAATTCATCTGTAGGGATGACATATAAATATTTTCTTAATGGGTATAAAATATAGTAATGTAAATATATAAATAAAAAGAAAATGTATTAGAAGTACATAGTAGATTCATATTTTAAAAAATTAATGTGACAATAAAGGGAGGTTGAGATACATACACGGCGGGAATGTGTATGTATCTATTATAATAATGAATAAGACAATCAAACAACAAGTAATCGCACTATCAACAAGTCTAGTGATTTTAGGGAGCGTACCTTTATCAGTATCAGCAGAAGAGATAAACAACTCTCAAACTGATCAACTTAATATTGCCCAAGGAGAATACGGATCGAGCGGATTAAATTATTCTAATTTCAAGTTGGAAGTTCCTAATCATGTACAAATTAACGAAGCAGAAGTATCTGAAAATGAAAAAATGCTTTTAGAAGAATATAAGCATAAACATGATGAAACAGAAGAATTAAACAAAATGCAAGATGCTAAGAAGGGACAAGTAGCAGAAAAGGAAGCTATTTCAAACATTGAAAAGGCATTTGAATCTGTAGATGGTCGAAATGATGGGTCTGATCGTCAAATGAAACCTGTTGCAAAGCCAAGAGGTATTCAATATAGCGCACAGAGTACGAAGAAATATGGAACACTTGCAGGAGTTCCATTTGTGGAGTGGATTGTTCCGGCAGGAAATCCTGATATTCGTCCTGCAAATCCGATGAAAGCACGTTACATTACAATTCATGAGACCGCAAATACAGCCGCTGGTGCTAATGCTGAAAATCATGCGAAATATTTATACAAGCAAGCAACTGAAGGCACTTTCCGAACAGCTTCATGGCATTTTACTGTAGACGATAAACAAATTTATCAACACTTACCAACAAACGAAAATGGTTGGCATGCAGGAGATGGAGATGGATCAGGAAACAGGGAATCTATCGGTATCGAGATCGCGGTTAACCAAGATGGTGATTACAATAAAGCATTAGAAAATGCAAAACGACTTGCAGGTTATTTAATGAACAAAGAAGGAATTGGTGCAGATCATATTTACAAGCATCAACAATGGAGCGGGAAAAAATGTCCTGACATTTTAATTTCACGTGGTAATTGGGCTGGTTTCGTACAAGGAATTCAGTGGTATGCAAATATAAATGCGCAGATTGATACGCCTTTACAAGATAAAAATGACTCATTTAATCCAAATGAAAATAATCCAGCTGAACCTAGCATGGAACTAGTGGTAAATGGTAGTGGCATCAATGTACGTAGTGATGCGGGTATTGAACATCGTGTTGTACGTAAAGCTTCAAACGGAGATCGTTACAAAGTATTAGCGGTTAAAAATGGTTGGTATAAAGTAGGTAATGGAGAATGGATTTTCTATGACCCAAGTTGGATTAAAATTAACTACAATGTACCAAAGGAAGAAGTACAAAAGCCAAAGGAAGAAGTACAAAAACCAAAAGATGATATTACAGGTGGCTGGTTTGAAGGGCATATTCGTAAATTAAACAGTCTAGGTATTATGCAAGGCGAAGGTAATGGTGTATTTGCGCCATATCGAAATGTAACGAGAGCGGAGTTTGCGAAATTAATCTCGAATGCTCTTAAACTACCAGAGGGAAATAAGTCATTTGTAGATATTAATGAGGCACATCCATCACTTCATGACGGTATTAAACATTGTGCAAGTGCAGGAATTATTAATGGTCGTGGTGAAGGGATTTTTGATCCTAACTCACCAATTACTCGTGAAGAAGTATCTATTATGATTGACAAAGCATTACGATATAAAGGAATTACAGGTGAGTTAGTAGCATTACCATTTACAGATAAGCATTTAATAACATACAAAGAATCGGTTCAACGATTATACAGTCTAAAGGTAGTTAATGGTATTGGAAATAATGAGTTTGATCCTCGAGGCACAGCAACTCGTGGTCAGGCAGCTGCCTTTATTGTGAAGATGTTAGATTCAATGCAAAAATAAAATGAAACTTTAATCAGTGAGGGTCACTCGCATTGCAATCGAGCAGTTTATTCACCGAATTTTGAAATGAGAGTGTTACTGCCCGCAAATAGCAGAAGAAATTGTATGTAGAAGCTGACATTGGTAGAAGTAAAAAATAAGAAGAATTTGAAAGGAGCTATCCAAAATAATAATTTGGAATAGCTCCTATTTAGTAGGAAGAAAAAATTGTATTTGATAGATTGTAATGTAGAATGCCCTTCCAAGCCCCTCATAAGCCCCTACCAAGTAATAAATCACTAAGAAAAAACAAAAACAACTACAAGAACAAAACAAGCGCGAAAAAATGAAACCGGCGTTGTAGTAGTAAAAAAATTGTAATTCGAATGCCAAAACTATTCCCGCATGCCTATCTTTATAATGAAGGATTAAAATTTTCCTATTTACTAGCAAAGAGTGGAGGGAAACATATGGCGGTATACCGTAATGTGCAGGTGAACTTTTGGCAAGATGAATTCATATTAGATTTAACGCCAGAGGAGCGTTATTTTTACATATATTTGTTAACTGGTACGAAAACAAAGCAATGTGGTATTTACATATTACCGAAGCGTGTGGCAGAGCTTGAAACAGGTTATAGTATGGAGACTGTTGAGAAGCTGCTAAACAGGTTTGTTGAGTATGGAAAGATTCTATATGATACGAAAACGAAAGAGGTATTCATAATAAACTGGTTACACTATAACCCTATTTCAAATGCGAATGTGGAGAAGTGCGTATTACGTGAGTTAAAGACTGTAAAAAGTAATGAGTTCATACATATATTTTTACGTAAATGCCTTGAAGAAGAATACACGATTCCATTATTATTGCAGCATTTTGGTATGCCAGAAGAAGAGGATAATAGTAGTTCACAAGTAGTTATTGAAGAGAAAAAAGAAGAGGAAGAGATAGAAACCATAGAAGAGGGCGTTCCAAATAGTGAAGTTTATAAGTTTTATGAACAAAATATTAGTAGTTTATCCCCATATATTGTGAAGGAATTGAAGAATTGGATACAAAGACTTTCTGGAGAGAAAGTGTTAGAGGCACTTAAAATTGCGTTTGAAAATAATAAGAAAACGTTAGTTTATGTGAAGGGGATTTTGAGGAATTGGTGTAGTGAAAAATTAAAGGATTTTAGTGGGGAGAAGTGCGTAATGGGAAGTTTAGAGAGAAGGAAATGTATTTTGAGTAGTGTATTTTAATTTACATTAACTTAACATAGAATGTATGTTCGTTTTTGTGAGATTTATGCTATACTACCATTAAATAAGGGTATTTTTATAATAGATAAAAAGATGCGGGGGGTACAAAGTTTGACTACTAGTACATCTGAGTTGTTTCAATATATTAATATGACAGAAGAACAGAAACAATTATCACAACGATATTTACAGACAAAAGAAGAAGGGATTTTAAAAGATATTCAACTAACGACAATTCGTGATCAAAAAAGAAGCGATTTTGCGGAGCGATTTATAAACGATTTTAGGAAAGTGCATAAACAAGATCCGGATTTTTTTCGATTATTTTACCATATACTCGAGGAGCAATTATTAAATGTTCTTGTAGTCCGTTTTGCGCATGTCAGTTTTTCTAAAATGAAGATTTATTTAGAAAAAAGTGCACTTCCTTTGGACAAACTTGTAGCAATCGCATGTAAATATTTATCCAGTATTTCAAGTTATGTGAATGAAGCAGATGTTTTTCTTAGAGAGTTAACAAGAGAGAATCCGAACTATATAGAGGGACAATTACATACTTTACCAACTAACCAGCAAGTAACATTACTTCTTGTAATGTTTGATGTAGATTATGAAAAGTTTCGTACATATAGTTCTTTATTGAATGAGAGGTTAGAAGAACATACAGAATTTATATTGAAACTGCTAGGGGAAAAGGAAAAGGTTGAAGCAGTTAAACGGTATTTAAAAGGTAAAGATGAGAGTGAAGTATTTATAGGTTGGAATTTACCGGAACATATTTGGCGGCTATTATTTTGTGTTCATAAATATTCGGATGTTGCGAGGCGATATATTGAAATATTGGCGAAGAAAAATGTTTGGGGTTTTATAAACTATGCAACACGTTATATGTGTCACACTCTCGGTCAGTCTCAAAACTACAAAAAAACTGGTAGTGTAAATAGAGAAACATATGAAGAAATTCAAAGTTTTTGTACACAGTTTTGGATTTCTAAGGAACGATTTTTCGCGCATCGTCTAAGGCAACATGATTTGAATAGTGAGGATTTTTGTAAGACGTATGAATATGAATTGCTATGCTTTATGTTGGAGGGAAATCCTGAATTTATTCAACAAACTTTGCAATATGTAAGTAAAATGAATTATCTCATCATCGCACGAACGCTAGCCGAAAAAGGATATGAACTAAATAGAGGGAAAATGCGAGAAGAATTTTTTGTTGCTGCTTTGCAAATTAAATTGTCTACATTGCGGGATACATATTGTGATTATTTACTAGGGAAGTTGTCACTTGAGGATATAAAGCAAATACTTAAAAATCCGAAATATAGAAGTATGTATTGGGGTATGCCGGTGTTAGAGGTTGCGCTTCTTTGGGATATAGATGATGTAGCGAAAAGGGAAGCTGTACTTACACTACAGTTTGGAGATGATGATAGTGTTAATTTATACGAACTTCTTTACGAATGTTCTGTCAGAGGAGTAGAGCCGAAACAAGTATTAGAAGATCTGCTTTCGTATGGGTTAAGTAAGGAAAAACTTATCGCTTATGCAGTTGAAGAAGCTGCATGCTACAGTGAAGAGAGAAATAAGGCGAAGGAAGCGCTTGTTTGTGTAATTGTAAAAGAACAAGCATATATAATTGAACGGTTTGATGAGTATTCTGCTATGGCAAAAGCATATATTTTAGAAGAGTTAGCAAAGGATAACATGGTTAAAATGCGTCCGATTTTAATTGAAAGCTTAGGGGATTCATCTAAAAAAATGCGTGAGTCTGTAGTTAAACTGCTTTCAAAAGATGTAGAAGCTGCAGCGGATGTAGCAGTTGAACTTCATAATAAAAAGAAGATTGTTCGTGAAAATGTGATGAAAATACTAATAGAGTATAAGCTTGAAAAATATACGAAACTTGTACAGGAAGCTTTGCAAGAAAGTAAAAATGAATCTTTCGCAGGAAAATTCTCGTTTTTATTTCAAACGGAGGAAGAAAAGATCGAAGAACTATGTGCACGTATTTTAACGGAACAAACAAGAAATTCACTTCTGCAATTGATTGGGGATGAGCCACAAATCCGTTTACGTGACTCTAATGAAATTGCTGATGCTGCAATTCCGTTAGCCTATTTACAACAGTATATCTCAGATGCTGTTATTGAGAAGAAAGAAACGGCAGAAGTAATTGGTAGAGCTTTAAATGAAGAGGACTTAAAAGAATATGTGCAAACGATATATCAAATATGGATTTCTCAAGACGCAGATGTGAAGAAGCGTGGAATTCTTTCGTTATACGGAATGTATAGTGACGACAAAATGGTCGACATACTTATAAAGCAAATTGATGAATGGGTGCTTCAAATGAGAGGAAAGATAGCAGCGGATGCCGTTCGTGCTTTAGGTTTGTCTTCATCTAAGCTTGCACTTATGTCTATTCATGCAATAGCATTTAAATATAAACATAAGCAAGTACGTAATGCAGCAAAAGAAGCGTTAAGTCTTGCTGCGAAAACACGTGGTATAACAGAGGAAGAGCTGGAAGATCAATTGGTGCCGGACCTTGGCTTTACTATACATGGTGAAAAGATAATTGATTTCGGGAATCGAAGTTTTACTGCCATTTTAACTACAGAGTCAAAAATTGAATTAGAGACAGAGGAAGGAAAACGTATGAAGTCACTTCCAAAGCCGAATGCAAAAGATGATGTAGAAAAGGCTGAAGAGGCTAAAAAAGAATTAGCCTCTTTAAAGAAGGAACTCCGAACTACTCTTTCAATGCAAAAACAACGATTGGAAGCGGCACTTTCGTTAAAGCGTTATTGGTCACATAATGCATGGAAGTCTGTATTTATGGATAATCCAATTATGAAGCAATTTTCTATTTCACTCATTTGGGGTGAGTATAAGGAAGGGAAGTTGCTGAACGCATTCCGTTATGCAGAAGGTGGCGTGTTCTGTACAATTGACGGGAAGAGTTATGAACTTTCATTTGGCACTGTTATTGGTTTCGTTCATCCGTTAGAATTGTCTGGGGCGGAGAAGGAATTATGGAAAGAGCAATTAGAAAGTGCGGGAATTGTTCAGCCGTTCCTACAAATTGAGCGTCCAGTGTTTGTAGTAGAAGAGAATGATGAGAGTGCTATTGAGAGATTTGGTGGTATTTTAGTAAATGGTCGTTTGTTATTCGGTAAGATGACGAAGCTTGGATGGATCCGTGGATCTGTTCAAGATGGCGGTGTGTATTATACGTTTTATAAAGAAGATACTCGTACTGGATTAGGGGCAGAGCTTTCATTTAGCGGAGCGCCGATTGGTTATGAAGATGAAGAAGATGTATGTGTATTTGACATTCAATTTTATAAAGCAGGTACAGTGAATCATGGTTCATATGAATACGATGAAATTGATGATGAAAGACGCATTGTACCAAAAGAAGTAGATAAACGCTTCTTTAGTGAAATGTTATATGATGTGCAAGTAGCGACAGGTGCAAATCTTGGGCATAATGAAAGTCGGCGTAGCAAACGATAAGAAAGACCCCCTTCATTGGTAGGAAAATGAAGGGGGTTTTTCAATGTTTTTAAAAGGTTCATTCTCAAAAAGAAGCGAATAGTGTGAGAAAGGGGTGATTATATGGAGGTAGTTATAAAGAAGAAACGAAAAAGGGGAAGAAGAATTTTTATTTGGGCTAGTAGTATCGTTCTCTTGTTAGTTATTTCCGCTGCGATTTTTTTGAATATATATACGCTGAAATCTATGCCAAAGATAGATGGAACGATAAAGCTAGAGGATTTACAACACGCTGTTACGGTGAAGCGGGATAGTAAAGGTGTACCGCATATTAAATCGGAAAATGCACATGATTTATATTTTTCACAAGGATATGTACAAGCGCAAGATCGGTTGTTTCAAATGGATTTAAGTAGAAGACAAGCTTCTGGTATGTTAAGTGAAGTTGTTGGGGAAGCAGCCGTTGACCGAGATAAATTGTTTCGAACACTCGGTTTACGGCGAGCGGCAGAAGCTTCAGTTAGTCAATATGATGGAGAAGCAAAATATGCCCTGCAGTCATTTGCTGATGGGGTGAACGCTTTTATACGTGAGGCGAAAGCGGAAAAGAAATTACCAGTTGAGTTTACTATATTAGGTTATGAGCCTTCTGAATGGTCAATTGTTGATTCCTTAACAATTGGGAAGTATATGGCGTTTGACTTAGGGGGACATTGGCATGGGCAGGCGTTTCGATATTGGGCGCTGAAAAATCTTCCGAAAGAGCAAGCAAATGAGCTATTTCCTACATATCCGAAAGATGCACCTAGATTGCTAGCTGAACTAAAAACTACAAATGTGGACGTAGCACAAAGTTTTTCAAAAACGATAATTCCCCCGGAGTTTAACGGTAGTAATAACTGGGTTGTGAGCGGTGAGAAGAGTGCGTCAGGTAAGCCGATTTTAGCAGATGACCCTCATTTATCCCTTGCGACACCTTCTATATGGTATCAAACGAGACTTGAAATGAAAGATTTAAATGTGAGTGGCGTTATTTTCGCTGGAGTACCAGGTGTTATATTAGGCCACAATGACAAAATAGCGTGGGGCGTTACGAATACGGGGCCTGATGTGCAAGATTTATATATTGAGAAGAGAAATCCTAATAATGAAAATGAATTTCTGTATAACGATAAATGGGAGAAAGCTACGGTAGTTGATGAATCGATTAAAGTAAAAGGCGGGAAGACAATTCCTTATAACGTTACGATTACGAGGCATGGGCCAGTAATTTCAGAGTTTGCGGATAAGGGGAAGGAGAAAACGAAAACAGTATTTGCTTTAAAGTGGACTGCTTTAGAACCGTCAGCTGAGTTAAAAGCTGTATTAAATATGAACAAAGCAAAAGACTGGACGGAGTTTGAAACCGCTCTTCAAGATTTCCATACACCAACCCAAAACTTTGTGTTTGCATCAAACGATGGCACGATTGCTTATAAAGCGAATGGAAATATACCAGTGCGTAAAAAAGGCGATGGTAGCTTGCCTGTTCCAGGATGGACAGATGAATATGAATGGGAAGGGTATATTCCATTTGATCAGCTGCCGAAAGTTATAAATCCGAAAGAAGGTTTTATTTCAACTGCGAATAATAAAATTGTTGATGATGATTATCCGTACCATATTAGCAATACGTGGGCACAGCCATATAGGCAAATGCGTATTCAAGAATTTTTGCAAGAGAAGGAAAAGTATACGGTGAAAGATTTAGAAGAGTTACAGATGGATCAAAAGAATTTATACGGGAAAGAGTTTACTCCTATATTTTTAAAAGAGTTAAATAAAGCATCTTTAAATGAGGTAGAGAAAGAAGGCGTAAACCAATTAACAAAGTGGAATTTTTACGATAGTAAAGATGAACCGGCACCATTAATATTCTATTTATTAATGAAAGAGATTTCAAATACGTTATTTTCAAAAGAAATACCGAAAGATGTAATGAAGTTATTTGAAGGGAAGTCACAAGTTGTTGATGAATTGATTCGAAAAGAAGTAGCGGGAGAAAATAGCGCGTGGTTTACGAAGTACGGAGGTTTCACAAAAGTTGTGCATACATCGTACGAGAATGTAATGAAGAAATTGCAGAAGGAATATGGACCGGATGTTGGAGAGTGGAAGTGGGGCGATTACCATCAACTCGCTTTTACACATCCAATTTCAAAATCATCTAGTATGTTAGCACTACTCGCTTTTAATCGTGAGAAACCAGTCCCGATTGGCGGAAGTCAAGTTACCGTGCAAGCAGCGAGTTACGGCGATAACGGCATTGTAAATCACGGAGCGTCTTGGAGATTCATTATTGATACGAAAGATATGTCAAACGGTTATCATATAGTGGGACCAGGACAATCGGGACATTTTAGAAGTGATTGGTATCATGATCAAATAGATGATTGGGTAAGTGGAACGTATCATACGACTACATTGAATACGGAGGGAATAGAGGGGAAGGTGCTAAATTTAGAACCGAAGTGATAGGGGGTTTTTGTTTGTGGAGGGACTAGTAATAATCTTTTTGATAATGAAAGCTTATCATTTAGAACATAACCCAGTTCTTAAATAATTTTAACAGCCAGCCTACTATCATTTAATTTGATAGTAGGCTGTTTCCATCTTCGAAATACGCTGTAGCAACTTCTTCAGGATTACGATTATTTCCACATGCTGCAAGTGCTGTAACAAATAAAGCCATTACAACTATTAACATGATTATTCCAGTTTTGAGGGGAATTAGTTAACAAAGACCAGGTATTATTTGCAACAGAACGGTCCCTCTGTACCCCTTGTTTCGTCATTTTTCTACGCCATCCAACTTGACAAATGTTTTTTTATCAAACTACAATGAAAATCATTATCAATAATATAGGGAGGATACTTTTGTCAATAAATGAAAAACAATATATTTATAGGTTAATAACCAGATCTTGTTAAGTCGTATGTACTATTTTTAGTTTAGCGTTGCCCAGAATGTACACCAATTAATCTCGCGAATTACAAGAAAATTATTATTGAAATGAGGCGTGCATTGTGAAGTTGGACGTGAATGAGTTAGCAGAGTATCTTGCCAATAATCCTTTCCGAGTAGAAGGAGTATATCGTTATGCTAAAAATCCAGGTGTGCCTTGTGCTGAGTCTACAGATTCTTTCCCAGGATTTGTATTTCCACTTACAGGGAAGACGCAATTTCAATTTAATGGTACGCCGTATATCCTTTCCCCAGGAAAAGTTATACATGGGGGTGCAAAAATGACATTAGCCCATAAAATGCTTGGTGAAATAAACTGGGAATATATTCTTGTTTTATATCAGATAAGCAATCCAGAACGAGAAGACTCTGGCTTTACTCATCAGCATTTTGAATTATTAACAGGACAATCTCCTCGTCTTGTCGAATTACTTATGCGTCTTTGGGATGTGTATAATCAGCGTGGAGGCATTTCGATGCTTCAGACCGAAATGCTGTTTCGCGAAGCGTTGAATGAAGCTTTATTAAGTGTTGTCAATAGAGAAAACAACTATGAGTCGCATACTTTATTCGAACGAATATCTAGTTACGTTCGCCAATACTATTATAAAGATATTACAATACATACGCTTACAGAACAAAATAATGTTAATCGAAATCGTCTTTCTTACGTGTTTAGAAAGCATGCAGGTATGGGGCCAGCAGAATATTTATTGAACTATCGTATAAAGATGGCTCAAAAAATGTTATGTACAAGTGGTGTGCCTGTACAACAAATTTCGCAGGCTGTTGGAATTGCAGACCCTTTTTATTTTAGTAGAGTTTTCAAGAAGCGAGTTGGCATTTCGCCTACTAAATATCGCGAGAAGTTCATCAATAATCCATACTAATGTCAACAGGGGTCCATTCTTATTTGAAAATCACTGTTCTATACTTATGGAGAGTTAAAGGAAACATTGGATTGAAAGAACTTTCATTGAAATCACTCCTTTGTACTATCTGAATGAAAAGTTCTGGCCGGAGCATTTTCTTTTTAAGCGTAATGACGACTTTTTTACTTAGATTATTGTAATATAGTGGAAGTTAAAAATGAGGAGGGATTATTATCCATTACCAACCTATTAAACTAAATGACGAGTTATCTAAAATTAACGATTATTGGTATCCACGAGTGATTGGTGAAATGAATGATGATCAAATTCAGCTTTTTAAAGCTAATGGAGATTTTATATGGCATGAGCATCCTGATACGGATAAGCTATTTATTGTGCTTGAAGGGGAGATGTTCATCGATTTCCGTGATGGACAGGTGAAAATTTCTAAGGGCGAGATGTTTATTGTCCCGAGAGGCGTTGAGCATAAACCTTTCACTGAAAAGGAATCCCACATCATGTTGGTAGAGCCTAAAAGGGAAATGGATTGATAATCGTAAAAAGATAAAAAAGGAGCGGAAATCCGTTCCTTTTTTATTTATCTTACTATTTTTAGGGGCTTAGTATGAGTAAGATGTGAATAAAGGATGAATAGCATTTTTATCAATAAAAATTTATTGGATTTTTTGTGGAATATATATGAAACGTTGTATAAAATAATCAAGAAAGCCAAAAATTATAGGGGGAAAGTTGTGAAGAAAAATAAGAGTTTAATAAGTTTTTTAGGAGTGTTTATTATGTTGTTTTCTTTTTGTTTTCAAGGAAATGTACAGGCAGATGTAAATACTGTTCAATCTGGAAAAATCAAATCAGGAAACGTAACAGTATGGGAAGTTGGAAATGTAGCGAAAGTATTAGCGGATGTGGAGCGCTTAAATTTAAATACAGTAAATGTACCGATTCAAGTAGATATCCCAAATGTGACTTCTACGAATATGGTAATTAATCAAGCGCAAAAGCAACAAGCTATTATTTTAATTCAAGAATTATTAAAGCGTAATATTCAAGTTATAGTGGAACCGTTCCCATATATTCAGCAGGGGAATGTTGGAGAGACAGAATGGAACCCAAGTAACATTAATGATTTCTTCTGGAATTGGAAGACGGTTATTCTGCAAGATATTTTTAATTCCATTACAAGTAAATACAATGTGTATGGACTAAAGATTGCTTCTAATTTCGTGAATATGGAGTATGCAGAAGGATACTGGAGCGATACAATTGATTTTGTTCGTAATCAGTATAAAGGAAATATTTTGTATCAAATGAACTGGTGGTTAACAGCAAGCTGGGACCCTTCTTATGAAGCGAAGTTTAAAGAGAAAATCAATCGTCCGTATTTAAAAAAGGTGGATATTGTAAGTATTGATAGTTGGTTTGAAGTTTCAGGAAAAAGAAATCCAACATATGAAGAAGTAAAGAAAAGTTTATTTGCGACGACAGTGTATAATCGTGGACAAAATGTTGTTCAGCAATTGGAACAATTACATAATGCAACAGGAAAACCAGTTTACTTCGGTGGGTTTAACGTTCCGGCGCGTGAACTTGGATTACAAAATCCGTGGAATCCAGATGTTTCAAATGTGTTTTCAAAAGATGTACAATTAAATGGATGGCGTGCTTACCGCGATGTATTAGAACCGAAACCATATTTTAAAGGTTTTTCAATTTGGTTTATTGGCTCTAATGATAGTACACATGCGTATCAAATACATAGTAAAGAAGCAGAGGCAGTTATTAATGGGTGGTACCGAAAATAATTTTTATAAAATAGGTAAGTTTTAAAGATTACTACATATATTTCTAGTGAAAGGCCTTTCACCATCTTATCACCTAGGGGGCAATCATAATGAAATTTTTGTCTTACCTTACAGTAATTTTGGTGATTCTCGGCGGTTTGAATTGGTTATTTGTAGCGTTAGATTACAATGTAGTTGAGAAATGGTTTGGTTCTATGCCGGCGCTTGTGGACACTATTTATTGGCTCATTGGTCTTTCTGCTATTTATCAAATTTTTGATCGGTTCTTTACGAACGACTAGCTATTATTATTCTATTATTAGAGTGTTAAGTGCGATTATGTACTTAACACTTTTTTATGTATATATAAAAAGTCTGCACTTGCAAGCGATTCCATCGCGTCTTGCGTCGTAATAATAGAAAACAAATTGACCACATATTATATTTTAGGTTATAATTCAGAAAGTTTAAAAAATAATCAAATGAGAAATAGGGAGGTTATGAGGGTAATGGAGAGAGTCTATAATTTTTCAGCAGGACCATCAATACTCCCTTTGCCAGTTTTAGAGAAAGTGCAAAAGGAGCTTGTAAATTATAACGGGACAGGCATGTCTATTATAGAAATGAGTCATCGATCTTCTTATTTTCAAAGTATTATAGAGGAAGCGAGTAACTTACTTCGTGAATTAATGAGCATCCCTGATGAGTATGATGTTTTATTTTTACAAGGCGGTGCGTCATTACAATTTTCTATGATACCACTGAACTTAATGAATACGTATAAAAAAGCTGGATACGTACTAACTGGCTCATGGTCTAAAAAGGCACTGCAAGAAGCCGAAAAAGTTGGGGAAGTACAAGTGATTGCTTCTTCCGAGCAAGAGAAGTTTACTACGATTCCTAAACTGGACGGTTTATTAAGTGATGAAAAACTAGATTATGTACATATTACAACGAATAATACAATTGAGGGGACAAAATATGTGGACATTCCACATGTAGAAAGAGTGCCGCTCGTTGCGGATATGTCCTCAAATATTTTATCAGAGCGATATGATGTTTCGAAGTTTGGTCTTATATATGCGGGGGCGCAAAAGAATTTAGGACCTGCGGGCTTAACGATTGCTATTATAAAAAGAGATTTAATTGGGGGAGCAGATCGCTCTTGTCCGACAATGTTAAATTATGAAACTTACAGTAAAAATAACTCCTTATATAATACACCGCCATCCTTTAGTATTTACGTAACAAAACTTGTACTAGAGTGGTTGAAAGAGCAAGGCGGAGTATCTGCGATTGAAGAACAAAATAAAATGAAATCTTCACTTATTTATCATTTTTTAGATGAATCTAAATTGTTTACTTCACCAGTTGACCCTGCGTATCGATCACTTATGAATATTCCATTTACAACACCGTCAGAAGAGCTGAACAATGAGTTTTTACAAAAAACGAAAGAACGCGGCCTTGTTACGTTAAAAGGACATCGCTCAGTCGGTGGTATGCGTGCAAGTATTTACAATGCGATGCCAGTGGAAGGTGTAAAACAATTAGTAGATTATATGAAGGAATTTGAGCTTGAGAATAGATAGGGAGATGGGGATATGTTTCGTGTTCAAACGTTAAATCAAATTGCAGAAAAGGGTTTGCAAGTTCTTGACGGAGAGCGTTATGAAGTAGGGGATAGAATGGACCACCCAGATGGTATTTTACTTCGCAGCTATTCTTTACACCAAGAAGAGTTTTCAAAAGACTTAAAGGCGATTGCAAGAGCTGGTGCTGGTGTAAATAATATTCCTGTCGAGCGATGTACAGAAAAAGGGATTGTAGTATTTAATACACCAGGAGCGAATGCCAATGCAGTAAAGGAACTTATTATCGCCAGCCTTATTATGTCTTCACGTAACATTATTAACGGTGTAAGCTGGACGAAAAATTTAGAGGGTGAAGAAGTACCGCAGCTTGTTGAATCAGGAAAAAAACAATTCGTTGGATCAGAAATTGCAGGAAAACGTCTAGGTGTAATTGGCCTTGGCGCAATCGGTGCTTTAGTTGCGAACGATGCGTTAGCGTTAGGGATGGACGTTATTGGATATGATCCTTATATTTCAGTTGAAACAGCTTGGCGTCTTTCTACACATGTGCAAAGAGCATTTAGCCTTGATGAAATTTTTGCAACGTGTGATTATATTACCCTTCATATTCCTCTTACAAATCAAACGAAGGGAATTATTGGGGAACACGCTATAGAGAAGATGAAAAAAGGTATGCGTTTATTCAATTTCTCAAGAGGAGAACTTGTAGATGAAAATGTTCTTCAAAAAGCGTTAGAAGAAGATGTTATTACGCATTACGTAACAGACTTCCCAAATGAAAATGTGATAAAGATGAAAAATGTAACAGCGACGCCTCACCTTGGTGCATCTACGTCCGAATCAGAAGAAAACTGTGCATTCATGGCAGCGCGCCAATTACGTGAATATTTAGAGACAGGAAATATTCGTAATTCAGTAAATTATCCAAACGTAGAATTGCCGTATATCGGAAAGAAACGAATTACAATTATGCATCAAAACGTCCCGAATATGGTAGGGCAAATTACAGGATGCTTAGCGGAACATCATATTAATATTGCCGATATGATTAATCGTAGTAAACATTCTTGGGCATACACAATGATTGATATCGATAACGGAATTGATGATATAATAAAAGAGAATATTGTAGAAAATATAAGCAAAATTACAGGTGTTGTAGCCGTTCGAATGATTGTGTAAAGGAGAGAGGAATGTGGCAAAAATACGACCGTTTCGGGCCATTCGTCCAGTAGAGGAAAAAGCGGCACAAGTGGCAGCTTTACCGTATGACGTATTAAATAGTGAAGAGGCAAGAGAAGTTGTAAAAGGGAATCCATATTCTTTCTTGCATGTTGATAAAGCAGAAATTGATTTAGACCCGGCACTTTCACCGTACGATGATCGTGTATATGAAAAAGCGGGTGAAAATTTAAATCGATTTATACGAGAAGAAGTGTTCATTCAAGACGAAGAGCCAGCGTTATACATTTATGAACTGACGATGCAGGGAAGAACGCAGTCAGGCCTTGTCGTTTGTACATCTATTGATGAGTATGAAGATGATACAATTAAAAAACATGAGAGAACGCGTCATGAAAAAGAGCTAGATCGTATTCGTCACGTAGATGTGTGTGATGCAAATACGGGTCCTATCTTTTTAACGTATCGTACAAAAGAAGAGATAAAGCATTTCATTGCCAGCTGGAAAGAAGAACATGCGCCAATCTATACATTTACAGCAGAAGACGGCGTTAGGCACGTTGCTTGGAAAATAGCTGATGAAGAAGTAATTGCAAGTTTAGTAAACTTATTTGAAGATATTCCTAACCTGTACATTGCAGATGGGCATCACCGTTCTGCATCAGCTGCAAAAGTAGGGATCATGCGAAGAGAACAATATCCGAATTACACAGGAGAAGAGGAATTTAATTTCTTCTTATCTGTTTTATTCCCACACGATGAGTTATCCATTTGGGACTATAACCGAGTTGTAAAAGATTTAAATGGTTTATCAGAAGAACAGTTTTTAAAACAAATAGCGCAATACTTTTATGTAGAAGAAGCGGCTGTTTCTCCGTATAAACCAAATGAGCCAAAAACATTTGGAATGTATGTAAATGAGAAGTGGTATAAGCTTACAGTGAAAGAGGAAACGTTTGATGCGAATGATCTCGTGAAAGGTTTGGATGTATCTATTCTGCAAGATCATTTATTAAGCCAAGTACTTGAAATACACGATCCGCGATCTGATTCACGCGTTGATTTTGTCGGAGGAATCCGCGGGTTAGAAGAACTAGAACGCCTTGTAAATAGCGGTGAATATAAAGCAGCGTTCTCACTATATCCGACACCAATGGAATCGTTATTAGCAATCGCAGACGCTGGAGAAGTTATGCCGCCAAAATCAACGTGGTTTGAACCGAAACTGCGCAGCGGGTTGTTTGTACATTCTTTAAAGTAAATATAGACTTCTACAGTTTTGAAAAACCGAAATGATTATAGTTTCGGTTTTTCTTATTTTAAAAGAGTTTTTGAGGAGGCGCATGGGATGAAATTACAAGTAGGCGAAAAAATCACCTTTGAACGAACGTTTACAAAAGAAGATGTTGCGCTATTTACGGAAGTATCGAAAGATGAAGGTGTTCATCATGTTACGCCAGATGAGCAAGGGAGATTCGTTGTACAAGGACTATTAACATCAACGCTGCCTATAAAAATTGGTGGTGACTATAACGTACTAGCTCGTCAACAAAAAGGACATTCCTAGTATTACAAGAAATGTCTTTTCCACTAAATTATAGGATATTTCGCTAAAATTCCAACTCTAAAATTAGTTTACTGGTTTGACCTGTAAACTGATAATTATAGGACCCTCTCAGATTTTCTAAGTTACCAGTAGCTTTAATAATTGTTCCTGGGGAATCTAAATTTCCTTTATCAAATATTCCTTGCTCTATAGCTGTAAATGTCCCTTGTTGCCCCTTATAAATTCCTTCAAAGTGTAAAAATCCAGAAATTTTAGCAGTAGCTAAGTGACCATCATTTATATTTGAGTCTAAATAATATAAGAAGTATTCAACAAAAGCTTTTCCTTTTAATTCACCATCAATATCATATTCGACATGTGCAATATTAATAGGGAAATCTTTTCTAGTATCATCGATTGGTTTTTCATCCCATTTACTTACTGTAAATGTTACTTCTATACACGTAATCTCCCTCCAATTATATACTTTTAAAAAGTACCAATTCACAGACATATCTCATAGGAGTGTTTTTATTCATTCCACGCCACTCTCTAAAATAGAAAAAGATACATTTTCACAATCAATTTCTGCCAACGCGCCGTAAGGTAAAATAAACTTTGGCTCGGTATGGCCAAAATTTAAATTATAAAGAATCGGTAAATCTTCTAAATGATGTTCCTTCATAACCAGCAGTATTTCATGTTTATATTCTTCATAATATTGTTCATCTTTCGGTTTACCGAAGATGATACCTTTTGCTTTTTGCAGAATACCTTGCGCTGCATAATTTCGTAACCAATATTTTATATAACTTGGTTCCGGATGATCTTCAGAGGTTTCAAAGAAAAGAATACTATTCTCCCAATGTTTTTTCTCAGGCCAAAGTTCCGTTCCTTTTGCAAATTCCAGTACTTCTATACAACCACCAATTAAACGCCCTTGTACAGTAGTAGAGCCTTGAAGTAGCTCATATCCTTTGTTTTGCTGCATCGTACGTCTTGTATCCTTATTACTCTCTATCCATTCTAAACGCTCACTCGTCCATTCATGAGCTGGTTGAATTTCGTCAATCGTTTCATTTGAAAAGAGAGTTCGATTTACCATTTCAACTGTATATGGATCCATCTCTACATTTTCAGCAAAATCAGTCAAAATTGCTGGACCGTATAAAGAGGAAAGGCCTGCTTTATGACAAAATAAATGTGAAATAGTAACGTCAGAGTACCCCATAAAAATTTTCGGGTTTTCGCGTATCACATTAAAATCTATATAGGGGAGTAACCGGATGCTATCTTCACCACCAATATTCGCGATAATTGCTTTCACGCGTGTATCTTTAAATGCAGTCATTATATCTTCCGCACGAGCCTCTGGATTGTTATAAAGGTATTCGCTACCTTTTAAACTATTTGGCATTGGGATAACCGTAAGACGAAAAACCTCTTCTAATCTTTTTACTCCTTGCTCATATCGCCATCTTATTTCAGAATCACCTGCTCCTCCCCATGAAGGACTTACTGTCGCCACGATATCTCCTGGCTGTAATCTCTTTGGTTTTATTAACATATGAATCCCGCTCCTACATAATGTAATGAACTACGGCTATACAAATCGTAGCGCTGAAAAATATGATGCATAACATTAGCTTCTTCATCATCAACAATTTCACCTGCTGTAACTCGAGAATCTAGACTCATTGTTGTATATTTAAAAATTACAGTATGCAACATTGCATGAGGAAAACGGTTGTTATTTTCACTACCTGTAACTATAATGATTACAGGTTGGTCGATACCAATCAAACAAATACAATCATCATGAATGGAGATGTTTCATAATGGGTATGAAAAAAATAATTTTAGCAGGTGCTTTAGGGATCGCAGCATTATCAGGAACAAATTTACCAGGACTAGAAGTAACAAAAGCGAGTGCAGCTTCTATTGAATCGAATTTCTCGACGTTAGAAGGACGAGTAGTAGAAGTAGATAACGGTGTAATTGTTGTAAAATCTAAGCAATATGAGGAACCGGTTAGTGTGTATATTGATTCACTTTCAAATGTGAAAGTAGGAGATGAAGTAAAAGCTACTGGATCTATGATGCGTAATTTTACAGAATATATGGTTGCAACTGCAGTTGAAAATACAACAAACAAGTTAGGTATGCACATGAAAGAAGATGGCTCACCTAATTATGTAATTGGAGAAGTATCAAAAGTAGGAACGATGGAAGATGAGGGAGACGGTGCTACTAAATATGTTGTAGTTGAGTATCCATCGCTAAATGGGAAGAAAGATATTATTGATGTTTTCTTAACAAAGGGACAAGTATTTAATGTGGGTGAGAAAGTGAAAATTGATATGGAGTATGTGGGCTGGGGTGGTATTTCTATTAACTGGAACACAGTTGATCATATTGAAAAAGTTCATGAAGCAAAGACGAACGCTGAAAATAATGATGATGTATGGATTTGGTCTTAATAAGGCGAGTATAGGTCGTTATTTGCAATTTTCTCCAAACAATACATGTAAAAACTAAATGTATCATGCAGTACCCATCTAATTCTCATTGCGTATGACAATTAGATGGGTACTTTTTTATTTGAAATTTGTGCAAGTCAATGTTTAGCATTTCTTTTTAAGAGTAAATTACGGTTGAAATCAAAACTTTATTTGCAGTACATAATAAATAATGTTGATTTTTTATCTTATATTAAAATAAAAACAAACCACTGTTCGATTTGAATATTCCACGATATAATAGTGAGAGTTTATGGCAGAATAAATATTTACATAAGAAGTGAGGTACTGTATGAAAAAAAGAACGACAGACATTATTTTTATTATTATCGGTGCATTTCTTTTTGCGTTAGGTGTTAATTTGTTTGTTATCCCGAACGAGTTTGGTGAGGGTGGGGTAACAGGTATCACGATTATTACGTACTATTTATTTGAATGGTCACCGGGCTTAGTTAACTTAATTTTAAATGCGATTTTGTTAATAGCCGGTTATAAGTTTTTAAATAAGATTACAACAATTTATACGATTATCGCTGTAGTTACGAACTCGCTATTTCTTCATTTGACAGAAGGCTGGACGATTGCTTCGGATGAAATGCTTGTAAATGCCATTTTCGGAGGAATATTTATTGGGTGCGGGATTGGTCTTATTATTCGCGTTGGTGGAACAACTGCAGGTACTACCATCTTAGCAAGGATGACGCATAAATATTTAGGCTGGAGCATTAGCTACGGTCTACTGTTCTTCGATTTAATTGTTGCGTTTTCATCTTATTTCATCATTGGTGCAGAAAAACTGATGATAACAATTATTATGCTATATGTAGCAACGAAAGTGATGGAGTTTGTAATTGAAGGTTTAAATCCGAAGAAAGCCATTACGATTATTTCTGATAACCCGAATGAAATAGCTGGGAAGGTAACTACCTTAATGGGCAGAGGGGTTACTGTGTACTCAGGTCATGGCTATTACACGAAAACTCCAAAGGAAATTCTTTATGTTGTTATTAATAAGCAAGAAGTAGTGAAGCTAAAGCGGATTGTTCAAACTACGGATCCGGCGGCGTTCATCGCTATACACGATGTTCGTGATGTGTTCGGAGAAGGATTTGTTGATATTTCGAAGGCTTAGAAATTATTTTTGATTAAAATAATCTTAATACTAAAACGTAAGAATCTATTTTGAATAATCTTTTTTCAAAATAGATTCTTTTCTAATGGATCTATATTTATAATTAACCCCCATGCACTTTAAGCTCAATCTTTTACGTTCTAAAGAAAACTGCCGATAAAGCCCTCCAGTCTTTTCTTTAATTTTGAAATGTGAGAGTTGAATTACAATGAACTATATGTGATTGTTTAATCTATTCCCCATGAGTTTTGCCATTTGTTTCGCATCTGGATTTCCTTCATCGTACAATTTATCAATAATATTACTATAATCCCTCTCATTCCGATTTTGACTTAATTTATATGCAGCCTGGATGTCTCCTACTTTAATTTTAAACCCAACTATCCCTTTCAGTTCATTTTCTAAGAGAGTGGGGGAAAGTTTATCCCATAATATTGGATTTTCACGATGTTCTTCATATTTTTTCAACATTGTTGTTAATTCATCTATTAATTCCTGTTTATCTAAAATACTTGCTTTACCATATATATGAACGGCTTGATAATTCCATGTTGGAACTTCTTCATTTTCATACCAAGAAGAAGAGATGTAAGAGTGCGGTCCCTGAAACATTACAAGAACATCTTCGCAGGTTTCAAATGTTCTCCACTGGGGGTTCCCATAAGCCATATGTCCAGTAATAAAATAGTCATCGCCTTGTTTAGTTAATCCAAAGGGCAAATGAGTTGCGATTGGTTTCTCTTTTTTAGTTGTGACGATTGTTCCAAAAGAGTTTTTTTGAACAAAATCCCAAATTTCATCAACATTTGTGACTTTAAAATACTTTGGAATATACATAATAGCCCACCTTTCAAAAAAAGTTATATGAGTGTTTTGATCATTATAAGGTCAACTTGTTCGTTATCGCCCATATAAAAGGAATGAGAGCCAGCTTGTACAAAACCTAATTTCTTATAAAAAGCAATAGCATTTTCATTTTTCTCCCATACGCCTAGCCAAATATTCTTTTTATTATGTTCTATTGCAATTTCAATAGCATTATTTAGTAGATATTTACCAAGACCATGTTTTTGAAAGGAGCTCTTTATATAAATTCTCTCTACTTCAAGTGATTCATTTCCCATTTCTTCAGACTGAGCATCATCAATATTGACCTTTAAATATCCAGCAATTTCATCGTTAAAGTAGACAAAAAAGAATTGAGAAGAGATATTGGATAATTCTTTTTCTAATTGTTTTAAGTTAAATGCCTTTTCCAAATAGTGATTCATACTTTCGGGTGAATTCTGATGTTTAAAAGTCTCATTAAATGTTTCATAACTAATATCTTGAAGTCTGTGTATATCTTCAAGGGTGCACTTTTCTATATGTGTAGTCATTTGAATAGTTCGCTCCTTTATATAATCAATAATTTCTCTTATTTCCCTTTTTTACAAAATCCCAATCTTTTTCTATATTTTTTCTTACTCTTTGAAGAAGATTAGAAATAGTTTCCGCTTCTGTTTCCGAAAATCCCTCTAATGCAACAGTATTTGAATAATCGTTTTCTCTTTTAATAAAAGGATAGACATTTTTCCCTTTTTCTGTTGGGAAAAGTTTTTTGATTTTCTTGTTAGATTCATCTTCTTTCTTTTCGATAAATCCATTGATTTCAAGCTTTTTGATAGCACGGGCTGCAGTTGTACG
Source organism: Bacillus cereus G9842 (assembly GCF_000021305.1). Taxonomy (GTDB): domain Bacteria; phylum Bacillota; class Bacilli; order Bacillales; family Bacillaceae_G; genus Bacillus_A; species Bacillus_A thuringiensis_S. The sequence goes on along the minus strand of NC_011772.1, from coordinate 3,157,554 downwards.
ATCTACTTTTATCATCTCAGATAGCTTTTCTTGAATGATTCCTGGGTTTTCACATATTCGCACAAGGTACAAATACTGACCTTTTGTAAGCTCATATTCTTTAAATTCTATATTACTAATAGAATCTAATGCTCTTGCAATCATGCCAATTTCACGAAGAATTTCTTTCATAATGAACTCCTTATCTTTTGTTTTTATTGCAAATGCAACAATTTGAAGTTACATTTAATATAAAATATTTTTATTGTAAATGCAACAAAAATGACGATGAAGAGGTTGATTAAAATGAAGTATGTTTTTTATGTATTAGGAATTTTAATATTAACCCTTGGTATTTCTGTCACAATACAATCAGATTTTGGCACTTCACCTTTTGATGCACTTTTAGTAGGACTTTCTTTAAATGTGGGGCTTACTGTGGGAAGCTGGGAAATAATAATAGCTTTATTATTAATATGTTGTAATTCGAAATTAAAAAGACAAAGACCAGAGGTACTAGGGTTGTTAACAGCATTCATAACGGGTATTGGTATTGATGTGTGGCTATTTTTATTACGCGATTTAATTACACCTGAAATATGGTACAGTAAAATGATTTATTTTGGAATCGGATTAGTTATTACAGGATTAGGAACTGCAATATATTTACAAACAAATTTTGCTCCCATTCCAATTGACCGATTAACTTTAATCATACAAGAATTAACTAGAACGAATATTTTTATAGCACGAACATTTATTTACCTTATATTCTTAATAATGGCAACGATTTTACATGGACCAATTGGTGTTGGAACTATATTAACTGTTTGTTTAGGTGGGTTATTACTGAATTTCTTTATACCACTTACTAAAAAAGTAATAGATCACTTATTCGTACACCAGAGTACGTCATCAAGTTATAAGAAAAATAAAGCAGCTGACCATAATGATAACAAAAGTATCTTCTAAGGAATCCTTTTCTTTAAATTACTTATACATTTGAAGACTGACTGTTTTTGAAACCTTCTTCAATCCACCAAGAACTTATAAATTCTGTTTTTCTTTTTCTTGCAAAAAATCCAATTGTTTCTTAAGGTAAGGATGTAGAAGGATGAACGAGAGAGGGTTTAATGAAGATGATACATATTTTATTAGCTGATGATGATAAACATATTAGAGAGTTATTGCATTATCATTTACAAAAAGAGGGGTTTAAAGTTTTTGAGGCTGAAGATGGAAAGATAGCGCAAGAAGTATTAGAGAAGGAAAATATTCATCTTGCGATTGTAGACATTATGATGCCGTTTGTTGATGGTTATACGTTATGTGAAGAAATTCGTAAGTATCATGATATTCCTGTTATTTTATTAACTGCGAAAGACCAGTTAGTGGATAAAGAAAAAGGATTCATTTCTGGTACAGACGATTATATCGTAAAACCATTTGAGCCAGCTGAAGTCATTTTCCGTATGAAAGCATTACTTCGTCGTTATCAAATGCTGAGTGCTGATATTATTACGTTGCACGGTACAACAATTGACCGAAAAGGCTTTGAAGTGAAGTGTAACGGACAAACGATTTTGCTTCCACTGAAGGAATTTGAATTGTTATCGCAACTGGCTAGTTATCCTGGAAGAACATTTTCAAGGGAAGAATTAATTGAATTAGTATGGGGAATGGATTTTGAAGGGGATGAACGAACGGTTGACGTTCATGTAAAGCGATTAAGAGATCGTTTTTCAAAACGAACGGATGATTTTCAAATTACAACGGTGCGCGGCCTCGGGTATAAGTTGGAGCTGAAATAAGATGAAATCACTATATTCTAGATTTGTATTTATGACGGTCGGCATTATGCTACTTAGTAGTATTATAGGCTTTTTATTAACGAACGTATATTATCAAGTGAAGTTAAAACCGTATAATAGTGAAAAGATTTTAAAGTATGCTGAAGAAGTAAAATCGTTATATGAAAAGCAAAGTGAAGAAAATCAAGAGGCATACTTACGGTCTATTGCGAAGCTAGGATATGAAATTTATATTGTCGATGATCAAAAGAATGGAAAGCGTATCGGAAATGCATTTCGTAAGACGACAATAAGTGATGATACCGTTCATAAAGTATTGCAGGGGGAGACATTTAATGGTGTTTCTACTTATCCAACGCGCCTTTTCATTACAGGATTTTTCGATAATGAATTAATTAATAGCGTCGGTGTCCCGGTAAAACACGGTGATAAACAGTACGCTTTATTCATTCGCCCTGACATTCAGCAACAATTTGGCGAGATGCGAATTTTCTTAGCGGTATTACTTGGGTTTATCGTTTTACTAACTATTATTTTTATAGCGATTGCAGCAGGTTACATCGTTCGTCCCATTCGTAAATTTACGAAGGCTACGCAAAAAATTGCGAGTGGGGAATATGAAATTGAATTAGACGTAAAACGAAAAGATGAAATAGGAACGTTATCTACAAGCTTCCAAAAGATGACGAAGAGTATTAAAGAACTAGATGAAATGAGACAAGAATTCGTTTCGAACGTTTCACATGAATTTCAGTCGCCACTTTCTTCCATACAAGGTTTTTCAAAGACGTTGCAAACAGAAAAGATGAGTGAGGAAGAAAGAAATCATTACTTACAAATTATTGAGGGTGAAAGTAAGCGAATGTCTAGTTTATGTAAACAGTTACTTACGCTCGCTTCATTAGATAAAGAGGAAAAGGTTCTACAAATAAGAGAATTCAATCTACAGAAGCAAATTAAAGACGTCATTTTTATGCTTGAGTGGAAATGGCGGGAAAAAGATATCGCCGTTGAATTTGATGTGCCAGATATCACTATAAAAGGTGATGAAAACTTACTTCATCAAGTATGGAGTAACATTTTCACGAATAGCATTAAGTTTTCAAACGATGGTGGGACGATTGAGTTTTTCGTCGAAGAGTTAGAGTCTAGTGTCATTATCTCTATATCTGATAACGGAATTGGTATGGAAAAAGAAGAGATGGACCGTATATTTGATCGTTTTTACAAAGTAGATACGGCAAGAGCGAGAAACGTAGAAGGTAGTGGTTTAGGATTATCGATTGTGCAGAAGATTGTGGAACTGCATAACGGAGACGTTTCAGTGTATAGCACGAAAGGGGAAGGGACTACTGTTCGGGTGGAGCTTCCGAAATAGATGGAAGAGGCTGTTTGGGAACGGCCTCTTTTTTGTCGTTTTATGTCGGCAAGTCGATATAATCGGAAAATCGCTGATATAATTTGAGTTGCGCCGATATATTGTGAAAATCGCCGATATAATTCTATTTGCGCTGATATATTTGAAAAATCGCTGATATAAATTTCACGTACTCCCATTTCTGCTATAAAGCCGCACCTTTTCCGCGCTCAAAAAGTATCAGATGTAATTTAATTTTCCCTTTGTAATCTTCTGTTCATATTCCGTTCATATTTCTTTTTTATGATAAGTGCATAGAAAGAAAGAAAGAGGAAGGAGCGAGCATAATGTTTTTAGCTCTGCGTGAATTGAAACAATCAAAATTAAGATACGGATTAATCGGACTTATCATGGTTTTATTATCATTTTTAGTTCTTGTTATTTCAGGATTAGCAAATGGATTATCATATGATAATGCTTCATCGATTCAAAATATGGAGGCAAATAAGTTCGTTTTAGCAGATGATGCGGAAAATAAATTACTTCGTTCACAAATTAAGAAAGACGATGTAGATAACGTAGTAAATCAAGTGGACGAGAAAGAGGCAGTTCCATTTCGGGTGAAAGTTTCAACGTATGAAAAGAAAGATAGTTCGAAAAAGGTTGATATCGCTATTTTTTCAAGTGAACGTGATTCATTTTTAGAACCGAACATTGTAAAAGGTGAGAAATTAGGTACAGCAAATAATGAAATGGTTGCTGATGAATCAATTAAAGAAAAAGGAATCGATATTGGGGATACAATTATCGATCCTGTTTCAAAGAAAGAATTTACAATCGTCGGATTTACGAAAGATCAAATGTTTAGCCATACACCAGTCGTTTATGTAAATGAAGACGTATGGGGCGCTATTTCACAACCAAACCAAAAAGATTATAGTGCAATCGCACTTAATACAGATAAAGAAGTAAAAAATGCACACGTAATTGACAAAAAAGAAGTGCTGCAAAGTATTCCAGGGTTTAAAGAAGAGCAAGGAACATTAACAATGATCATTGCATTCTTACTTGTTATCGCTGCATTACTAATTGGTGTATTCTTCTACGTCATTACACTGCAAAAAACACAGCAATTAGGTGTATTAAAAGCAATCGGTACAAAGAACTCGTATTTAGCAAATAGCTTAGTCGTGCAGGCGTTATTCTTATCAGTCGTTGCGATGGTAATCAGTATCGTTCTTGTACAAGGGTTAGAACAAATTTTACCAGCAGGTATGCCGTTCTTATTAACAACACCGATGATTGCACAATATGCAGCAATCTTTATCGTAATTAGTATTTTAGGAACACTTATTTCGTTATACCAAGTATTAAAAGTTGATGCGCTAGAGGCAATTGGAGGCGGGATGTAATGACTTCATTATTAAAATTAGACAAAGTAAGTAAAGTGTACGGAGAAGGGAATACGGAAGTAACAGCCCTTCATCCGATATCGCTTGATGTGAAAGCCGGAGAATTTATCGGAATCGTCGGTCCTTCTGGATCAGGGAAAAGTACGTTATTATCAATCGCGGGTGCATTATTATCACCATCAAAAGGGGATATTTACATTCGTGAGCAAAATATTACACAGTTATCAGAGAAGGAAATGACAGACATTCGTTTGAAAAAAATCGGCTTCATTTTCCAGTTTGCAAATCTTGTTCCATATTTAAATGTGAAAGAACAATTGCTTTACATTGCAAAGCTGAAAAAAGAAAGTAAACAAGAATCGGAAAAGCGTGCAGATCATTTATTAGCGGCATTTGGATTAGGAGAAAGAAAGAATCATTATCCAAATCAACTATCTGGCGGGGAAAAACAAAGGGTAGCAATCGCTCGTGCGTTCATGAACAACCCAGATTTAATATTAGCGGATGAGCCAACGGCAAGCTTAGACTCAAAACGTGCACGTGAAGTTGTAGAAATGATGAAACGTGAAGTGAAAGAGAGCCAAAAAGCAGCAATTATGATTACACATGATGAAAGAATGCTTGATGTATGTGATCGTATATTGATGCTTCGAGATGGACAGTTAATATAAAAAAAGGAAACCCGTACATGTATGTGCGGGTTTCCTTTTTTTTAATGGATTTATTTAGAGAATAACGTTTTAATTTTATTACGAGTAAGTAATAAAACACCGCCTAATACAGATAGCATTCCTAGAGCCATATTGTTTGATTGCTCGCTACCAGCGTTAGGAAGTTCTTTAGCGTTATTGTTTTTAGTACCATTAGTTTGTTTAGCCTGTGATACTTCATTAATCTTATTATCAACATTTTGCTTCGTTGTATGTATCTCAGCTAATTTGTCATCAATTTTTTTCTCAGTGTGTTTAAAGTCGTTGATTTTAATATCTAAGTCTTGTTTTTTCTTTGATAAATCGTCTGAAACAGTTTGTTTTGATTGTTTAATTTCGTTAATTTTATTGATTAAATCTTGTCTAGCTTCTTGTAATGCAGCTAGTTTGTTTTTCACATCTTGTTTAGCTAGTTCTAAGTTAGCGGAAAGACTGTCTAAATTGCCTTTAATTTTCTTAAGTTCCTCTAACGTGTTACCAGTATTCGGCTTGTTTTCTTTTAACTCAGCAAGTTTGTCCTCAGCAGTTTGTTTCGCTTTCTTTAACTCAGCTAATTTTTCATCTACTTGTTTTTTTACTTCCTTAAGTTCATTAACCTTTTGATCGATGTTCTCTTTATGTTGCTTCATTTCATTCACTTTTTCATCGACAGTTTGTTTATGTTCTTTAATCTCATTCACTTTGTTATCGATATTTTGCTTATGCTCTTTTACTTCAGCAACTTTATCTTCTACTTGTTTTTTATGCTCTTTAATTTCAGCGATTTTATCTTCGGCGATTTGTTTGTCTTGCTGAAGTTTTGCATCTAACTCTTGTTTATGTTGTTTAATCTCGTTAATTTTTTCATCAGCAACTTGTTTACGTTCATGTAGTTCATTCACCTTCGTATCAACATTTTCCTTAACCTTGTTAAGTTCATTCAATGTTTGATCCACGTTTTCTTTGTGTTGCTGCAATTTCGCATCTAACTCTTGTTTATGTTGCTTAATTTCAGCTAATCGATCTCCCGTACTTTGCTGAGGAGTAGCATCATTTACTTCCGCATGAGCAGGGTTCGCGCCAGCAATCATTGCTAAAGCTAGTGTAGACGCAGCGATTGTTTGTTTTGTTTTCATATTTTTGTACCTCTTTTCTTTCATATGCATGAACTGTTTTGTGTAAAAATGAGCATATAGAAGTAGATTATCTTATTATTATATACTATGTTAGGCGCTTAGAGGAAGGATTTGCATAATAATCTATGATTATGTAATTTTTATAATCTCTTATTTGGGGGTAGGGGATAAACCTTTAGCTAGATGAACAATTTCTTCTATAGTAAAGCTTACATCTTTATTATTGCGAATAACAAACAAATAATCAGCCTCGTTTTCTACAGGATCTACCACATCATCGTGAAGTGATTCAGTTTGTTGTCGATCAAGTACTTCTTTGAAACTAGAATATCCACCTCTAAAAATATTCGTACTTCGCGTGCTTCGAGCCACTCTTTCGTAAAGTACATCATCTGGAATGTCAAAATGAACTAATATGCGTACATATTCATTCTGTGGAAATAATTCGTTTAGTAAATAGAATCTTCCGCTTTTACTGCGATTGGAATTACAAATAATAAGGTGTAAATTTGTATGTTCTTTCGCATAATCAACAATGAATTTTGAAAGACCGTGCTTTAGTATATTTGAACCTTCTGTCGGCTGTAATTTTTCATAATGTGTGTTAATAAATTCAGCTTGGTTGTCCTGGTCCATAATAAAAGAATTAGGTAACTCTTTTTCTAGCTCTTTTGCAAATGTAGTTTTTCCACTGTGTGTTTTTCCAACTGTAATGATGACTAATCTTTTCATGACGCCCTCCATTTGTATTGTTATGAACTGGAATATTCGGTGTAGATCGAAATCTTCCTGCTAGAGATTACACAAATTATTGGAGCGTTAGTAGGCTGAAAACTTGACAAAAAAACTTATTTATTCTATAATTTACCAATATAAAAATAAGGTGTATAATAGGGTTCTCCTGGCCAGGGGAACCCTATTTTTGTTGTGAAAATGAAGGAGAGTGTATGTGTGTGAAACAAGGTGAAGCAAGTGTAACGTCGTTAGTATCAGCTTTCGGAAGGGCGTATCATAGTGAATTTGATAATCCTAAAATCTTTGATGATTATGTAGCTAAAGATTTCATTTCACAAAAAGAACGTAACAATATTGAAACGAACATGGTTCAAGGGATTCACTTTTTCAATAAAGAAATTGCAGAGCAGTTTCAAGACAATCCAAAAGAAATATTAAAATGGATTACGCAAGTTCAGTTATCACCAACACCTTTAGCACGTGCCGCATATTGTGAAAGAGTATTACTACATGAAATTACATTAGGAGCGAAACAATACGTCATACTCGGTGCAGGCTTAGATACGTTCAGTTTTAGACACCGAGAATTAGAAAATAAAATAGAAATATTTGAAGTGGATCATCCTTCTACGCAGGCGTTTAAGAAGGAAAGAATAAAAGAAGTAGAACTTGAAGTTCCAAATAACCTTCATTTTGTTTCGATGGATTTCACGAAAGGATTTTCCTATGAACAGTTACGCAATGAAGGATTTGAAAATAAAAAGACGTTCTTTAGTCTATTAGGTGTAACATACTATTTAACGAAAGAGGAACTTGCTAGTTTAATAGAGTGCTTGTTTGAGATAGTTCCAGTAGGGAGTTCTATCGTTTTCGATTATCCCGATGAAAACTTATTTAAGAAAAAAGGACTGTCCAATCGAGTTGAAAACATGGTGAAAATGGCTGCGGTAGGCGGAGAACCGATGAAATCATGTTATTCTTATGCTGAAATGGAAGAACTGTTAGAGAAGGCGGGCTTACTCATTTATGAGCATTTATCACCAGAGGATATTGATGTATTATATTTTGAAGGACGAAACGATTATTTAGAAGCTTTTGAGACAGTACATTATGTACATGCGGTAAAAAGGTAGGAAATTAGTAGGCATGGGGAGGAATCTCTGTGCTTTTTTGTGGAAAACAAGAGGATAGGGTTTATTGGGAAAGATAATGATAAATATATTGCTATATAAGTTATTATATCTAAATGAACATCAGGAAGAGTTTCGGGTATATTTGTCGGAAAACATAGAATATTCAACAAAAATCCATGATTATATTATATAATGATTTTAATAAACCATATTTTAGAAATTACCCCCGATTGTGTAGAAGGTATATTTTGTTTTGATAAGCTAAAATGTTTAGCTAAAAGAACTTGTAGTGGGGCTTGCTACAAGTTTTTTATTTGTAAAATTTTTATTGGCTAAAATATGGAAAAAAGGAGGATGCAAGTTTGATAAGAAATTTAAAGAAAGCAGCACTTAATTCGTTAGATGGGAAATGGGGAGTAAGTATAGGGATATCGGCGTTATACTATTTTGTACCAACTTTAAGTGCATCAGCAATCGCTAGTTTTATATATTTAATATTTGGCTTGTTTATTGGGATAATTGGTTTGGATGTTTTCTTTATTTATTCAATGGGTGGGCAACTACAAGTAGATCTAACAGCACTAGTTTTACTTATTCTAAGTTATTTTTTTATAGGACTGATTTGTTTCTTAATTTACAGTGTCATACAAGGTATCTTTAATTATGGGTATTCTGTTTTCACCTTACGCTTAGGTAAAAATGAAGATGCTAAGGTGGACGATGTATTTGTGGGGTTTAGGAAAAATAATTTGTGTAAATCAATGAAATTAGGAGTGTTGCAGGCTGTTTTTCTATTTTTATGGAGTCTGTTATTAATTGTTCCAGGTATTATTAAATATTTTTCTTATTCAATGGCATATTATATTTTAATAGAGAATCCGGATTATACAGCAAGTGAAGCATTAAGGGAGAGTAAAAGAATAATGAAAGGACATAAGTTCAAGTTATTTGTTCTTTGGTTATCTTTTATTGGTTGGTTTTTATTAACTGCATTTATAGGCATGTTTACATTTAATCTGTCATTCATATTCATTTCCCCTTATTACAACACAACTGTCTCGCATTTTTACTTAGACTTAATTAAGAAACAAGATGCTAGAGAAGCGAAGGTAAGTATATAAAGAATATAATTAGTAAGAAAATATGTATAATGTATATTTTCTCGATTGTGGACATGCAATTAAGCATATCCCTTTTTAATGTGATATTGAAAGAAATAAAGAAGCTGCAATTGGATATGTTTTACTTATAATAATTTGGACAAGGATGTTATAACATTGGAGGAATTTAAAATGAGGAAGAGTAAAATGTTTCAGGATTTTAATTTTAAGTTAGTGGTAATTGAAGCTTTATTAGATAAAGAGCCACTATTTCTAAAAGAATTGAAAGACTTAATAGAAAAGCATACGAATTATTTTGAATGGTATTCAGGAGCTGGGCCAATTGTTGAAATCAAAGCTTTTTTAGAAGCGTTAACTTTGGAAATAAGTGATTTGGAAAAGATTGAGTCCCTTTGCTTTGATGGTGGGAATGAAATTTATCATATTTTAAAGCCTGATTGGGACGGTGAAGACAGTTTATTTGATGTTATATCTGTTGAAGGATTTCAAAATCTAAAAAATTTAAAAACAGTGGAATATATTTCAATGTGTTACCCGAAAGTATTAGAACCATTAAAACAGGCTGGAATAGAAGTTGAGGATTAATGAAGAGAATTTAAAATGGTAAAGTACTTTATTGAAATTGTGTAAAGGAAATTAAAACACAACATATTAAACGAAGTGATTTATCGTATAAATTTACATTCAGTTAATATTAGTAGGTTAATAGAAAAATTAGTGTTAATTGTTAAATGGGGCGTGTAAAAAAGACAAAATCTCTTAAAAAACACTTAAATTTTTACTCCATTAATCTTTACAATCGCCCCCTATAATGTGAATTGGACAAGCACCTAAGAGAAAGCAGAACATGTCAGTTTGTACATTCTATTATTAGGGGGAGAATTTGTATGAAAAAGACAGTTGCTTCGTTAGCAGTTATGGCGGCATTATTACCGACGTTTTCAGCACATGCGGAAGGGAAAGAGCAAGTCCGGAAATCAGCTACAACTTTTAACGTTATTAGTGATATTCAAGGGGATTTAGGGGATTTTGATCATGTGCTAAAAGATATGAACAAAGTGACGCCACTTTCTAGAGCGCTTATTATGAATGGGGATATAACGCCAACTGGACAACAGTCACAATATGATGATGTAAAGCGTGTGTTAAATAAAAATAAGCATCCAGAAAATGTATGGTCTACTGTTGGGAATCATGAGTTTTATGCTGGGAAATGGACAGCAGATGGGAAACTCTCTCAAAGTACATGGCCAAATGGTGTAACTGAGGAAACTTTATTTAACCGCTATCTGAAATTTAGTGGACAAGAAAAGGTATATCATAAAAAAGAATTAGATGGGTATCCGCTTCTATTTTTAGGAACTGAAAAATATATGAAATACCACGATTCAAAAATGTGGGACGAAGTATATATGAGTGATGAGCAATTAGGTTGGTTAAAACAAAATTTAGAAGAGTATAGTCAAAAAGATAAAAATAAGCCAATCTTTATTTTCTCTCATCACGTTTTACCTGATACGGTATCTGGATCAAGACAATCGCCGTATTTACAAGATTATTTAAACGTGGATAAATTGTACGATATATTAAAAGACTATCCGCAAGTTGTTTTCTTCACGAGTCATACGCATTGGGATTTAAACTTACCTGACTGGGCTGGTAAAAAGAAAATTAAAGGCGGAGATGAAAAAGGTTTCACTGTTGTAAATACGGGCGGGATTGAAACAGGCTGGATGTCAGCGGGACCAAATGGAGGAGAGAAAACTGCTCCAGATGGCTATTCATTTAAACAAGGGTTACAAGTGAAAGCATATGGTAACGATGTAATTGTGACAGCTTACGATTACAAACGTGATAAGGATATAAAGAAGTTATTAATTAGTGATTCAAAAATTGCGCAGATGGCACCAAATGTAGCGGCAGATGATAGTAAAAATATAATTGTCGGTGCAACTGAATATATGGAGTATTCTATAGAAGGAACGAATGAGTGGCATACGTATAGTAAAGCAAACCCTCCGAAATTTGATGGGGATAAAGTGGTATATGTACGCCATAAAGGTGAAATGAATTTAGAGCCGGGATTAACACAGTTACTTCGTTTTTCGATAAATAAGTGATTGGAGGGAGTCTGCATTTGAATGTGTGGGCTCTTTTTTTTGTTGATGAGAAAGGGGTTGCCTGTCTGTCGTTTTTTGTCGATAGATCGATATATTAAGAAAATCGTTGATATATTGCAAGTTACGATAGATATATTTGAAAAATCGTTGATATATTGTAAGGAATGAACGATATATTTAAAAAATCGTTGATATAAATTTCATGTACCGTAATTAAGTTAAAATCATTAATACGGTTTTACTTATCAAAACGAAATTCTAATACATTTTTAACCCAGAAAGATGACTTCACCATTTTTACGTGTAATAATAGTAACGTTACATATATTGTGAAAGAAGTACAAAAGGAGCGTTACAATGAATTTAGCTAAATTCCCGAGAAAAAAATATACAGAATCATATACACCAATTGAAAAGTTAAACAACTTTTCTGAAGCACTTGGTGGCCCGACTATTTATTTTAAACGAGATGATTTACTTGGTTTAACAGCTGGTGGCAATAAGACGAGAAAATTAGAATTTTTAGTTGCAGATGCACAGGAAAATGGTGCAGATACGTTAATTACAGCTGGTGGTATTCAGTCAAACCATTGCCGTCTAACACTGGCAGCTGCGGTAAAAGAAAAAATGAAATGTATCCTTGTATTAGAAGAAGGGCTTGAACCAGAAGAGAAGCCAGACTTTAACGGAAACTATTTCTTATATCACTTATTAGGTGCTGAAAATGTCATTGTTGTACCAAACGGAGCAGACCTGATGGAAGAAATGCATAAAGTAGCAAAAGAAGTAAGTGAAAAAGGTAATACACCATATGTCATACCAGTTGGTGGATCAAATCCTACTGGTGCAATGGGATACGTTGCTTGTGCGCAAGAAATTATGGCACAATCATTTGACCAAGGAATTGATTTCAGTACAGTCGTTTGCGTAAGCGGTAGCGCTGGTATGCACGCTGGTTTAATTACTGGTTTTGCTGGAACACAAAGCCACATTCCTGTAATTGGAATCAACGTAAGTAGAGGAAAAGCTGAGCAAGAAGAGAAAGTAGCAAAACTTGTAGATGAAACTTCAGCACACGTTGGTATTCCAAACTTTATCCCGCGTGACGCTGTTACGTGCTTTGATGAATATGTAGGGACAGGATATGCGTTACCAACGCCGGAAATGGTAGAGGCAGTTCAGTTACTTGCGAAAACAGAAGGTATTTTACTTGATCCAGTGTATACAGGTAAAGCGGTAGCGGGATTAATCGACTTAATTAAAAAAGGTACATTTAATAAAGAAGACAACATTTTATTCGTACATTCAGGTGGTTCACCAGCTTTATATGCGAATACGTCTTTATTTGCGTAAGTGTAAAAGCATTGGGTATCCAATGCTTTTTTGTTATATACTGGAATTATTGAGAGGTAGGAGGATGATATGAATTCAAATTTAAAATGGATTATATACAGTACTCGGCATTTCTATTCTATTAATCTTATTTGCGGCTTATGGGGTGTATTCTTATTTTGCATTTTAAAAGCGTAATGGAAGTGAACCATAATGTAATGTATGTTATAGTTTGATATGTTAATTACTTACAATAATTTCTACAAGGAGAATACATAATGAGAGCAAAGAAACTAGTAACGTTAGCAGTTCCATTTATGCTGTTAGTCGGATGCGAGGCAGGAGATAAAGATTCTACTCATAAGACTGAGCAAACTAGTAAAGCAATAACGAAAACAGTACTTTCCGAACAACAGTATCCGTACTACATATGTGAGCAAGTGGTAGAGTTCCAATTTAAGAAGGATGAACTATTACTAAACTTAGGAGAATCCTTAAAGGACAAAGAAAAAGCAAAAGCTGTTTTAAAAACATCAAACGAGATAGATAAAATTTTAGACAATATGGAACACATAAAAGTACCTGATACATACAAAGACATTCACAAATCCATACAAGAAGGGGTAACAGAGGCAAGAAAAGCAACGAAGTTAATTAAGGATGCTGGTAAAGAAGATAAACAGAAGGTTCAAGAAGCTACAATGAAAGGTACTGAATTTTTATCAGGTGTAGACGGAGAGCATTGGAAAAAAGCAATTTATGAGTTATCGCAGGAAAACAAAGATGCTTATAGTAAGGCACTTGATAAGAAAGTAAAGGAGCACTCAAAGTAAAACAGTAACTTGTAACAATACATATCCACCTAAAATTTCCGCGAATGCTATGCTAGGAAGTTAGGTGGGAGATTACTGTCCTTAAATGTGGTTGATTAAAGCTACAGCCACATTCTCCTGTTCTAATTAACTAAAAGAAGAACTTCCCCATCCCGATTAGACTACTAATCATTCCTATTCCACTCATGGTGCCTTTTCCTGCTGTAAGTAAGTTTCCAAGCATTCCAAGCTGACCGTTACCTCCGGTATTTCCCCATCCCATTGGGGCCCACGGACCACCCCATCCTGAAGGATTTCCAAAAACACCCGAGTTATTGGTATTGAAATGAAAAGGCTTGGCTGGCGGCGATAGTAAAGCGGCAAGATGACCTTGTGCGAACATCCCTGTATGATTGAATGGTTGCGCCCAGGGGAAGGGAGGTTTTTGAAAATTAAAACCTGCATGACCTGGTAATGGAGTCCAATTAGCAGGGTGACCTTGTGGTATTATCCCTGTATAATTAATTGGCTGCTGCCCCCAAGAGAAGGGAGGGGGTTGGGGAGTGAATCCCGTATAATTGGCTGATGAATCCCAACTAACTGGATAGACTCGGTAACTCCAATTCTCAGGAATCTTCAAATCATTCATTACCTCAGATTTAGTTATTTCGGGCTGTGAATATAATGAAATTTGGTTAGTATATTGTTCCCCGTTTCCCTTTGAATTCAAATACCAATATTGGTGCATACGCTTATTCTCCTCACTTTAAAAATGTAATGTTAGACTTAGCCTATGTAATATTCCTTTTTATGGATGGTTACATAACTAGATCTACAAGCCTGTATTTAAAGGAATGGGTGTGTGGCCTTGTTGATTTAAAGTTTCACTTTATTTTAGAAGGGTATTTTCAGTCGCTTCTTTTATATATTTCAGCCTAATTTAAATTCCGTTAACAAACGTTTTTATAAAGGTTTAATCAAAAAAAGATTTTAAAATGTTATGTTGGGCAAGTGGAATTGCTAAAAAGAGAATATCCATTCGAAGAGTTTGGCAAAATACTGCAAGGGTAATGTTTTCTTGTGCAAATATGTAAACGATTTAAACGAATCAATGAAATTTATAATGAAGGGGCAATTAAATATATGAGTGAAACATTACATAAAAGAAAACCACCATATTTAATGCTTGTAATCCTTTTTATTGGGGCATTTGTTTCATTTCTAAATAACTCGCTTTTAAATGTAGCCTTGCCATCAATAATGAAAGATTTAGACATTCAAGATTATTCAACGATCCAGTGGCTTTCTACAGGGTATATGCTTGTAAGTGGTATATTAATTCCGGCATCAGCATTTTTAATAACGCGTTTCTCGAATAGAAGCCTATTCATTACATCTATGGTGATTTTTATTCTTGGTACTGCCTTAGCAGCTGTAGCGCCGAATTTTGGTTTATTACTTACTGGTCGGATGGTTCAAGCGGCAGGCTCTTCAGTTATGGGGCCTTTGTTAATGAATATTATGCTAGTAAGCTTTCCAAGAGAAAAAAGGGGAACAGCAATGGGGATTTTTGGACTAGTTATGATTACAGCTCCAGCAATTGGACCGACACTATCAGGTTATATTGTAGAGTATTATGACTGGCGTTTGCTTTTTGAAATGATTTTACCGTTAGCAATCATTAGCTTACTGTTAGGGATTTGGAAATCTGAGAATGTCATGAAACAAAACAAAAATGCAAAACTTGATTATCTCTCATTACTATTATCTTCTGTCGGTTTTGGCGGTTTGTTATATGGATTCAGTTCTGCAAGCTCCGATGGTTGGACAAATAAAGTTGTCTTAACAACCTTAATCATAGGCGCTATTGCCCTAATTGCTTTTATTATCCGCCAATTAAAAATGGATGAGCCGTTATTGGATTTACGTGTTTACAAGTACCCAATGTTTGCACTTGCGTCTGTAATTGCAATTGTCAACGCAGTGGCCATGTTTTCGGGGATGATTTTAACACCAGCTTATGTACAAAACGTCCGCGGTATTTCACCGCTGAGCTCTGGGCTGATGATGCTTCCAGGTGCGGTAATAATGGGGGTTATGTCACCAATTACAGGTAAACTATTTGATAAATATGGCCCTCGGATTCTTGGTATAGTAGGACTTTCCATTACAGCCGTTTCAACTTATATGCTGGCAAATCTGCAACTCGATTCTAGTCACACACATATTATTCTTATTTACACATTGCGGATGTTTGGGATGGCGATGGTGATGATGCCACTTATGACAAATGGCCTCAATCAATTGCCAACGCGCTTAAATCCGCACGGTACAGCTGTTAATAATACAGCTCAACAAGTGTCCGGTTCGATTGGTACTGCTATTCTTGTTACGATTATGAATTCTGTAACAAAAACAAAAGCTGAAAGTCTAATGGCTGATGTAGATCCAACAACCTTCACAGAGGCTACGAAGGCAATGTTAACTCAGAAGGCTTTATTATCCGGAATTCAATATTCATTCTATGTAGCGCTTGGCATGAATGTTGTTGCACTACTATTAGTTTTTTTCGTTAAACGTGTAGATACAAGTGCGGAAGCTGTCGAGAAGTTAAATCGGTAGAGAAGAATAAAACGCTAGATAATGATTCCTACAAGTTTTTTTGCTGCTAAGGCGCCGATATTTAAAGCTGGAAAAGAGCTGAAAGAAGCAGTGAAATAATTATATATAGTGAAAGAGGACCTGACGTTCATATCAGGTCCTCTTTCATTAGTAACACGGTATACTTGCTTATCGTATTGGTTTAACTAAACTACTGATTTTTCGAATACTACAATCTTAAGCTCGTCAACTTCTCTATTTTGGGGTGTTTTAGAAGAAAATAAATCAAAATGATCGTTTTATAAACAAATGCAAGAGATGAGATCCGTTTGCAAATTCTCATAAACATTATAATTTTAGCTTATCTTTTAACGCCAATATTAAAAGGATCCAATTATATTTATTCGCTTCATTTTAATTTAGTATTTTTCTACAATTTATAAATCTAATTGCCAAGCTTATACTCAATATCATAATCATGAATAGTTAGGGAAAAGATAAAATAAGGTAATCAATTACATATCTGTATCCCAGGCAATTAGTTGCTATTTCCTCTTTATTAAATGGGATATGCTATTTCATGCTTTTTTGAAAGGGTGTTTTAAATGGAAAAAAAAGTATCTGCCATTCCCCAGCCGAAAACATATGGACCGCTGGGTAATCTCCCATTAATCGATAAAGATAAACCGACTCTATCGTTTATTAAGCTGGCGGAAGAGTATGGTCCCATTTTTCGAATTCAAACTTTAAGTGATGCCATAATTGTCGTTTCTGGACATGAACTGGTAGCAGAAGTTTGTGACGAAACGCGGTTCGATAAAAGCATAGAGGGTGCTTTGGCAAAGGTTCGTGCCTTTGCTGGAGACGGATTATTTACTAGCGAGACTCACGAGCCTAACTGGAAAAAAGCTCATAATATTTTGATGCCTACATTTAGCCAACGGGCAATGAAAGATTACCATGCCATGATGGTCGATCTTGCTGTACAACTCGTTCAAAAATGGGCACGGCTTAATCCGAATGAAGACGTAGATGTTCCGGAGGATATGACTCGCCTTACGTTAGATACAATTGGTCTATGTGGTTTTAATTACCGATTTAATAGCTTTTATCGTGAGACCCCTCATCCTTTTATCACTAGCATGAGCCGTGCTCTAGATGAGGCAATGCACCAATTGCAGCGGCTGGATATAGAAGACAAACTCATGTGGAGAACGAAACGTCAATTTCAGCATGATATCCAATCTATGTTTTCTTTAGTAGATAATATTATTGCTGAACGTAAAAGTAGTGGAGATCAGGAAGAAAATGATTTACTTTCCCGTATGTTAAATGTACAGGATCCGGAAACTGGTGAAAAATTAGATGATGAAAACATTCGTTTCCAAATTATCACTTTTTTAATAGCTGGGCATGAGACAACAAGTGGATTGTTATCTTTTGCAATTTACTTTTTATTAAAGAATCCGGATAAGTTAAAAAAAGCCTATGAAGAAGTAGACCGTATTTTGACAGATCCTACTCCAACATACCAACAAGTTATGAAACTGAAGTATATACGGATGATTTTAAATGAATCGCTACGTCTATGGCCTACCGCTCCAGCATTCAGTCTCTATGCAAAAGAAGATACAGTGATTGGCGGGAAATACCCAATTAAGAAAGGAGAAGATCGTATTTCTGTTCTTATTCCACAGCTGCATAGGGATAAAGATGCATGGGGAGACAATGTGGAAGAATTCCAACCTGAACGATTTGAAGAGCTGGATAAGGTTCCTCATCATGCTTATAAGCCATTTGGAAATGGCCAGAGAGCATGTATCGGTATGCAATTTGCACTTCATGAAGCCACTCTTGTAATGGGAATGCTTCTTCAACATTTTGAATTAATCGATTATCAAAACTATCAGCTGGACGTAAAACAAACATTAACGCTAAAGCCCGGTGATTTTAAGATTAGGATTCTACCCCGAAAACAAACTATTAGTCATCCTACTGTTCTTGCACCTACAGAGGACAAGCTGAAAAACCATGAAATTAAGCAGCACGTTCAGAAGACACCTTCTATTATTGGGGCTGATAATCTTTCACTTCTTGTTCTGTACGGCTCGGATACAGGTGTAGCAGAAGGTATTGCAAGAGAATTAGCAGATACAGCTAGTTTAGAAGGGGTTCAAACGGAAGTGGTAGCTCTTAACGATCGAATTGGAAGTCTACCGAAAGAAGGAGCGGTTCTTATTGTAACTTCTTCTTATAATGGAAAACCGCCAAGTAATGCAGGACAGTTTGTGCAATGGTTGGAGGAACTAAAACCAGATGAGCTAAAAGGTGTTCAATACGCAGTTTTTGGTTGTGGAGATCATAATTGGGCTAGTACCTATCAACGGATTCCAAGATACATTGATGAGCAGATGGCTCAAAAAGGAGCAACAAGGTTTTCTAAACGCGGAGAAGCAGATGCAAGTGGTGATTTTGAGGAACAGCTCGAGCAATGGAAACAAGGCATGTGGTCTGATGCGATGAAGGCATTTGGATTGGAATTTAACAAAAATATGGAGAAAGAGCGTAGTACTTTGAGTCTGCAATTTGTCAGTCGTCTTGGAGGATCTCCTCTTGCACGAACATATGAAGCAGTTTATGCAACTATACTAGAAAATCGTGAACTCCAATCATCCAGCAGCGATAGAAGTACACGACATATCGAGGTATCCTTGCCAGAAGGCGCTACATATCAAGAAGGAGACCACCTTGGAGTGCTGCCAATTAATAGCGAGAAGAATGTTAATCGAATTTTAAAACGCTTTGGATTAAACGGAAAGGATCAAGTCATACTGAGTGCAAGTGGACGAAGTATAAATCACATACCTTTAGACAGTCCTGTTAGTTTATTGGACCTTCTTAGTTATAGTGTCGAAGTTCAAGAAGCAGCCACTCGTGCACAAATACGGGAAATGGTAACATTCACAGCATGCCCTCCTCATAAAAAAGAATTGGAAGCATTATTAGAAGAAGGGGTCTATCATGAACAAATACTAAAGAAACGTATTTCAATGTTGGATCTTCTTGAAAAGTATGAGGCTTGTGAAATCCGATTTGAACGCTTTTTAGAACTGCTTCCTGCGCTCAAACCGCGTTACTATTCTATTTCAAGCTCTCCACTTGTTGCACAGAATCGTCTGAGCATTACGGTCGGTGTTGTTAATGCGCCTGCATGGAGTGGAGAAGGGACATATGAAGGAGTCGCTTCTAATTATTTAGCTCAGCGTCATAATAAAGATGAGATTATTTGTTTCATTCGAACGCCACAATCAAACTTTGAATTACCTAAAGATCCAGAAACACCAATTATTATGGTTGGGCCAGGTACTGGAGTTGCACCATTCCGTGGATTCTTGCAAGCGCGTCGTGTTCAAAAGCAAAAAGGTATTAATTTAGGACAAGCGCATCTATATTTTGGTTGTCGTCATCCTGAAAAAGATTATCTCTATCGTACAGAGCTAGAAAATGATGAAAGAGATGGATTAATCTCTTTACACACAGCTTTTTCTCGTCTAGAGGGACATCCCAAAACATATGTACAGCATTTAATAAAACAAGATAGTATCAATTTAATTTCGTTATTAGATAATGGAGCTCATCTTTATATATGTGGTGATGGCAGTAAAATGGCTCCGGATGTAGAAGATACCCTTTGTCAAGCATATCAAGAAATTCATGAAGTCAGTGAACAAGAAGCAAGGAATTGGTTGGATCGTGTGCAAGATGAAGGGCGATATGGAAAAGATGTTTGGGCTGGTATATGAATGTTTCTTAATTAGATACGTATTAACTAATGAACTTCTTTCGAATAAATTTCACTTTATTAGTATCGTGTATTTAGCTGAATAATGATTAACCGGCCTATTTAGTATCTACTAAATAAAAAACAGGACCTGATATGCATCTATCAGGTCCTGTTTCACATAGACATTATACATGGATATTTTCCACACATTATCAATGTTTGTAATGTAGTTAGCCTTGTGGGTCAGCTATAAAATCAGATATTATTTTTTCAATATCGAGAGGAGTAATCCCTTTATCCAAAGAGAAAATAGTTTCTGCTTCTTCGATGTCTTGAACGAGTTCACCTCTAGCTTCAATATGTAATCGGAACAAGTCATATAAATTCGGTTTAACTAAATTAGTTAAAGCCTTTCCAACTAGTATCATACCTTTTTGATTCGCCTCGATGGTATTATCATAAGTTAGATCTCTTGTAAGAGATAAATCTGTCCAAATCAATTTTCGTTCCTTTAAGTCTAAGATAACTGGAATAGAGATTTGGGTGTCGGCAGTAATATCCACTTTATCTTGAACAGTAGAAGGTTCAAATATTTCACCTGAACCAGGATATTGACGAACCATCCAACCAGTAAAGCATTCTGGTAAATCTTTATATGGTTGGTCTGTGTAAGAAAGCAAAGTCATGACTACATAGCGTCCACCATATTTCAGCACAGACGGAATATCGAAATCAATGAATTCAGATGCCCCCTTTGGTGCAGAAGTAATGTCTCCGCTATGGTAGGCTTTGAAATTTTTTGAACGTAAGTTCGTGAAGGATACATGTTCTTTGTATTGCCAATCTTCGTCGTACATTGCAGCAGACAAATCAATGTCAACGCGTCCTGTATGTTGTCCATTCACATAGCCTTCTTTCCACCATAGGAAAAAACGAATCGTATCTCCTTCTGGCAAATCTACTTTACTTCCTCGAGATAATGTGCGAAGCGCTTTGCTGGCTGAACGTTGAGAGAAGGGAACTAAGTGATTTTTTAACTGTTCATCCAAAAATACTTTTCCGAGACTTGGAAGTTTTGCGAAGCGATTTTTTAAAGTATCTTCACACATTTTTACAATCATTAAACAAATATCCTTTGAGATAAATGGAAGTGTATTTTCAATACCTATAGCTTTTGCTACATTTCCCTTTGGAAAAAAGGTACGAAATTCATTTTTATCATTTCGATGCTTAAAATGAGCTGTGAGTTGAAGTAATACAGGAGTAGAAACGTCTCCTATTATACTTAGAAACTCTTCGAGAATATGGAAAACATCTGTTGACTTATCACTACATAAACGGATTAAATGATCCAAGCGTCTGGCAAATTCCCCAGGGCGAGTTTTTAAAAGATTTTTCGCTGTCATGATATCACGATTCAACAAAGCTGCTTCTATTTTTCCATTAAATGTTTCAACTTTAATGTTGTTGCGAAGAATCTCAAATGCTCGGTGGGTTTTTGGGAAACGAGTATGATATTCTGCTGGATGAAGAATTTCACCTAGACGAATCCAACGTTTTTTGTATCGAAGCATATCTTCGGTAATGTTTCCGCATTGCTCTAACAATCCTAAAAGGAAGCGTCTTTCTGCTCGGTTAAACTTCTTGAATCGAACGGAAGATGCTAAACTCACATCGCCTTCAGATAAAGCAACTGCAAGGCGAAGAACATCAGTTGCTGTTTTAAAATACTTTGCAGCAGCATCGGCTGATATTTTTCTGTTTATTAATAAAACTCCAATTATAAAAGACATATTTTCCTTATGAGGAATTACATTAGGTAGAAAACAGGAAACATCTTCAGTGTGTGTAATAGCCCATTCTACATCTGTCTTATCAGTTGAGGAAATAGAGCTGTTTGCACTAATCAATTGAGAAATCATTTGATTGAAATCTTCTTCACTTCCTAAGTTAATAACTTTCAAATCAACGCTATCTAAAAGAGGAAGTCGTTCTTCTACTTTTGATACAGGTAGGCGCAACGTCACATAATGAATAATAGCATTAATGTATAAATCAGCGTCACTTAAATCCATCATTTGTTGCGGAAAGTTTGGATACATAGGAGCAAACTGAATATGTGCACCAACCATTTCTTTTAAATGTTTTACCAACTCTTTGTAAAACGATGTGAATGTATCAACCGAAAGTGTTTGCAACTCTTCTATTAAAGGCTCGGAAAAAGTAAATCCTAAACTTTCCAAGTTTTTTAAAACAGTGGCTAAATAAATGTTCGGTAGTTTATTTTCTTCTCTTTTTATAATTACTTTCAAACTTCTTCTTATGTAAATAGAATTTTTCATGAGAACGCCAGCTATTCACTCCTTATAAAAGAGGGGAATAGTCTGACTGTCCTCCTTTCAGTGGTAGATTTTTATTTTTACATGCATAAACACACTAATTATAGAGAAATGCACTGAGGGTACATAGCTATTTTTTAGTGGAAAATTAGGGGTATAACATTTAGTTGTTAAGTGGTAATTTGTTAATTAAGAAAAGAAAACCTCTACATCAATGGTTGATAAACTAAAGTTTATTCAATCCCAAAGAAGAAAGAGGTTTTATAGTCTAATTATTTTCATAGGAAATTGACAACTCTAAAACAATTTGAAATTTCTACAAAGAAGGAAGAATTGTCATAGCCTATGTGTTTAGCAGGAAAGTAACATCCCTATTTGGTCAAAGAAGTTAGAAGGAAGGAACGTCATAGCCTGCTTTATTAGTATATTCTCTTGCGAAGAGCAATTCAAGTATACTGTCTGATTTTTTATATTTTTCTTAAAGGGGAATTTTCATGTTTATCCCGCATTAACGGGTAGCCCGATTGGTGAGTGGGATTAAAGTTTCACTTTATAAATAGGGAGACCATCACATGCCCTTTTTATAATACTATTACGGGAGGATTTTTATTTTTGATATATTATACCATTTATTTAATGGTATAATATAGTATTAGTTCTATGGAATGGAGTTGAATGAGTATTATAAATACAAAAGGTGAAATTAAAAAAAACAAAAAGAAAAGTATTACTAACTATAATTACTATGTTAGTAATTATAATTGGGTTTGGATATTGGAAATTTTTTAGTTTGCAAGGTGTTCCAAAAGGGGAATTCATTCGAACAGTGAAATCTCCAGATGGAAAATATCTCATCAAGACTTATTTTCATAATGCAGGATCATTAAGTGCGGATGCTGTTAGGGGTGAATTAGTTAACCTTGATACAGATTCAGAGAAAAATATATATTGGAACTATCCAGATACAGATCCAGATATTGAATGGGTAAATAAGAATATTGTTAGAATTGGAGATCAAACTTTAGATGTTTCACAGAAAGAAACCTATGATTGGCGTGATGACGATAAGCACGTTAAAGAAATGCCTAAACAGTTTATTAGATAAAATAAGAAAAATTAAATTTATTTAATCTTATTCGTTTAACTATAGATAGGATTATATGAGTGAAAAAGTCCATTTAGATTTTCTAAATGGACTTTTTTAGGTTTCTAGATACGACTACTGATAAAAATGGAACAAACTTGTTACTTAGGTTGTCTATTAAGTATACGTATAAAACAGGGGTTCATGATAGTTCACTCATTTTATGAAAAGTGAGATGCAAGAGAGTGATATCCGATACACTCTTTAATTGTATCGATATGTATAACACCTAAAAAAACATATATTCTTGAAAGAGGTTGAAAATGTATGATAGTCTTAAACAAGTTTTTTAACATTTTACATTACAAAAAGGTGGTACCTGTAGTATTCCTTTCATGTGCAACGCTTATAGGCTGTTCCGATGGCAATACTCAATCTGAATTACCTAAACAAACGAAACAAACAAAACAAACAAATCAAACCAAACAAGAAACTACCGGTAATGATTCTTTTGCTAAACTTGAAAAAGAATTTGATGCTAAACTCGGTATTTATGCATTGGACACTGATACGAATCAAATCGTTACGTATCAATCAGATAAACGGTTTGCATACGCATCTACCCACAAAGCTTTAGCTGTGGGAGTACTTTTACAAAAGAAATCAATAGAAGATCTAAATCAAAGAGTTTTGTATACTCGTGAAGATCTTGTTAATTACAATCCAATTACAGAAAAGTATGTTGATAGGGGTATGACTCTGAAAGAGCTTGCAGATGCTTCCCTTCGATATAGTGATAATACTGCGCAAAATCTTATTCTTAAACAATTAGGTGGACCTAGTGAATTCAAAAAATCACTGAGAGAAATAGGAGATACCGTTACAAATCCTGAACGTTTTGAACCAGAGTTAAACGAAGTGCATCCAGGAGACGTACATGATACTAGTACCCCAAAGGCATTAGCTACTAGTCTTCAGGCTTTTGCGCTAGGAGATGTACTTTCAACTGAGAAACGGGATTTATTAATAGATTGGATGAAAAGGAATACTACGGGAGACAACTTAATTCGTGCTGGAGTTCCAGGAGGATGGGAAGTAGCTGATAAGACGGGATCGGGATCTTATGGAACCAGAAATGATATCGCAATTATTTGGCCACCAAATAAAAAGCCAATTGTTCTTGCGATACTTTCTAATCATGATAAAGAGGATGCTAAATACGATGATAAGCTTATTGCAGAAGCAACCAAAATAGCGCTGGGTGTCTTAAAAGCTAAAAATAAATAATAATAGTATTAGTTATTGAAGTTTTCCTGTTTTTCCGTCACAATACTGTGACGGTCTTTTTGTGTATTTTACAAAGAATCGTCTTAAGTAAAGAAAAAAGATAGAAACCATCTCTATTAAGTTTATTAACTAAGTAACAACAAATATATGCTTTATTGAATACTTATTGCATTTAATGTGGAGGAATAATATGGAGTCAAAAATTCTTATTGTTGATGATGATAAAGAGATTAGAAATCTTATCTCTGTATATCTAGAAAATGAAGGCCTAAAAACTCAAAAGGCAGAAGATGCTATACAAGCTTTACAACTGTTAGAAGAAAAGGAATTTGATTTGGTTATTTTAGATATTATGATGCCGAATATGGATGGCATTGAAGCATGTATGAAAATTAGGGAAGATCGCAATATGCCTATCATTATGCTATCTGCAAAATCTGAGGATATAGACAAAATTCAGGGCCTAGCCTCTGGTGCAGACGATTATTTATCAAAACCGTTTAACCCATTAGAATTAATCGCTAGAGTGAAATCCCAATTAAGAAGATTTAAAAAATACAATACGTCCGTAGAACATAATAAAAGCATTCTAGAAATTGGTGACTTAACCGTAAATACAGATACACGTCAAGTATGGGTAAGAGGAAAAGAAACAAGGTTAACTCCAAAAGAGTTTGCTATTCTCGAACTACTTGCCCGCAATAAAGGGATTGTCCTGAGTGTAGCAAAAATATATGAAGCAGTTTGGAAAGAGGTTTTTTATAAATCAGACAATACCATCATGGTGCATATTACAAAAATAAGAGACAAAATTGAAGAGGATTCTAAACATCCCATTTACATTAAAACTGTTTGGGGAATTGGGTATAAAATATGAAGAATGTTAGTTTCAGAAATAAGATCATTATAAAACTTCTTGGTGCTGTTGCAATTAGTTTTTTTATTTCATTTGGTTTAACAATCCTCATTTTGGCATACGTCATAGATCCATTATTTATAAAACACGAAGAATTTGGTATGTTTGAATTCAATGTCGCAATGTTGTTCTTATTCGCGTTCGCAATCTTTACCTTTATTATACTTTTTTTGATATTGGTTCGAAAGAAAATAGTATATTTGAAGCTTATTTCTGATAACGTGAATGATATTGCCAATGGAAAACTAGGTCTAACAATTGGGATTAAGGGGAAGGACGAATTGACCCAACTTGCTAAAAATATCAACTATATGTCTAAGGAATTGGAAAATACATTTGAACAAGAAAGACGATTAGAACGTACAAAAAATGAGCTCATAACTAACGTATCTCATGACTTACGCACACCGTTGACATCTATTATTGGTTATTTAGATTTATTAAAAAGAGGGCAATACAACAATAACACACAATTACAGGAATACCTTGAAACCACTTATTCAAAGTCACAGAGACTGAAATATTTAATTGATGAGCTGTTTGAATATACTCGTTTATCAGGCATAGATGCTAAGTTAAATCTTAATGAAGTTGATTTATCAGGTCTGTTGGAGCAAATAGTTGGAGAATACATTCCTATATTTGAAAAGGAAAGTTTAATCGTTCAAAAATCAATTACACAAGAAATAATACCTATCTTCATAGATGCAGAAAAAATGGTACGTGTATATGAAAATCTGTTTATGAATGCGATAAAGTACAGCATGAAACCATCCCAATTATTCATATGTCTTGAATTAATGGATAACAAAGCAATTTTAAAAGTATCAAATAAAGTCGAGAGATCGCCTGTTAGCGATCCAAATAAATTGTTTGAAAGGTTTTTCAGGGGTGATAAGGCAAGAAAAAATAATCAAGGAAATGGGCTGGGACTTGCTATCTCAAAAAGAATTGTTGAACTTCATGATGGTAATATACATGCAGAATATAAAGATGGCTGGATGTCCTTTATTGTTGAACATCCAATCAAATAGAACGGCTTATGGAATTACAGGTTCCATAAGCTTTTTTTATAAAACTTAAGAATTCTTAAGGATTTTACAGGGTGTTTCCTAATTTTTATAGTTTATCATGGGTGTATTCAAAGTGATGAGGTGAGCAAAGAAGAAAAAAGGAAAGACTTCATTGTAGCTTTAGGGTGAATGCAATATGACTATTTTATTAGTAGTAAACAAACGTAGTAGCTTATTGTAATGAAATAAAAAATGTAGGAGGATATAAATGATAAAGCCAGTTGTAGATGTAAAAAACATTCAAAAATTGTACGGTAAAAAAGGTGAGAATCAATCACATGCATTAAAAGGTGTATCATTCTCAATTCAAGAGGGGGAGTTTGTCGGTATTATGGGGCCTTCTGGTTCTGGTAAAACAACATTATTAAATGTAATTTCAACGTTAGATAAAGCGACAGGCGGCGTTGTTGAAATTGCAGGAACGGATATTACGAGGATGAAGCAGGGTGAACTTTCTGATTTTCGTTCACAAAAGTTAGGATTCATTTTCCAAGACTTTAACTTATTGGAGAATTTATCTATCTATGAAAATATCGCACTCCCACTTTCACTTCAAGGTGTTTCATCTCGTAATATTGGAAAGAAAGTAGAAAAAGTAGCTGATATGTTAGGCATTACAGCTATACTTCAAAAATATCCTTCTGAAGTATCTGGTGGACAAAAGCAACGTTCCGCAGCAGCACGTGCGTTAGTTCATGAACCAGCAATTATTTTGGGAGACGAGCCGACTGGAGCCCTAGATTCTAAAAATGCAACGAGTTTACTTAATGCCATGACAAGCTTAAATAAAGAGCAAGGTGTATCCATTATGATGGTTACGCATGATCCTTACAGCGCAAGTTACTGTCAACGTATTTTATTCATTCAAGATGGTGAGTTATATAAAGAAATTCATCGCGGTAGTACCCGTGAAGAATTCTATAAAGAAATTTTAGATGTGCTTGCAAACTTAGGCACAGAAAAAGCGTAAGGAAGGAAGTTCAATCATGTTATTTAAGCTTTCTATGTCAGGCCTAAAAAGTAAGTTGCAAGATTACATTGTTTTACTTGTTGGTCTTATTGTCTCTATTTCAACTTTTTATATGTTTCAAACGCTAGCATCCAATAAAACGTTCCTTGAATCTAACTCTTCTATTAGGGATATTGTGGCTGTCTTTAAAATTGGTTCCGTTTTGTTAGCGATTATCACATTTTTCTATATTTTATATGCAAACTCTTTCTTATCAGCTCTTCGTCAAAAAGAATTTGGTATGTATATGATGTTAGGAGCAAAAAAGCATAAAGTTACCTTACTTATGTTCATTGAAACAATCATATTAGGTGCCACCTCTCTTTTGATTGGAATTACAATTGGTGTAGGACTTGCAGAAGGTATCGGTCAGCTATTAATGAAACAACTCGAGTTTGCTGG
This sequence comes from Bacillus cereus G9842, assembly GCF_000021305.1. GTDB lineage: Bacteria > Bacillota > Bacilli > Bacillales > Bacillaceae_G > Bacillus_A > Bacillus_A thuringiensis_S. The sequence continues at coordinate 3,129,422 of NC_011772.1, read as the reverse complement.
TGAAGGTTATAAAGCATTTTATCTGCCATCAATAGCTATTACTTGCGTCTTCTTCTTTGCACTATTTGTATTATCTGCAATTATGAATAGTATTAAATTATCGCGTATTTCTGTACTGCAACTTGTACATGCAGATGCACAAACAGAACGTGTTGCCATAAAAGGAAAAATGACAGTTGTAATTGCATTCCTTGGTATTCTTTTATTAGGTATTGGTTATGCATCACTGATCTATATGTCATATGCAAATCCGCTAATTGCTTTGGGATTAATGGCCGTCGGATTAATCTCAGCAACCGTTGGTACTTACCTTATATTTGGATCCCTTCTTCCAGTTATGATTAACAAGCTAAAGAGTAATAAAAAACGTAGTGAAAAAGGCCTCAATGCTTTTACTTTTGCACAATTAAATTTCCGCATTAATAGTCTAACAAATGTGCTTGCAACAGTAGCAATTTTAGTGGCTCTTGGTGCTGGTGGAATTGCTTGTGGTATGGCATTTAAAAACAACATTATAAACATGACAGATCAAATGCGAATTTACGATTCAGTCATTCATAATCCAACTGCGGAAGAAAAGACAATTTTGGGTGGTATCTTATTTCAAGAAAAATTTGAATACCATTACAAAGTTGATGATAGGTATGTTTATTATCTTAAAGAAGATGTAGAAAAAAATCGTCCTTTCTTGCAAGGTATGAAAATAGAGAAAGTTTCAGAGGAAGTACCAATTGGTGCATTTTCAATAAAATGGGTTAAAGGAGAGATCGACACAAAACAATGGATTCAGGCTTTCAGAACGATCCAGCCAAATTATATGTATCCTGATTATGAAATCAAAATTGTAGAACAAAACATATACGATGGGTTGAAGGGTAAAGAAAGTACTGTATTTATAGGGAAAACAGATGATTTTGGATCATACATAAAAGAATGGAAAAAACTTGATGAATTACAGATAGCAAAATATAAAAATGTGAAAGCGGAAGAATTGGATAGTAAGTATCAAAAATATATTACGAGTCATGATTTTTCCAGCGGACTAATGTTTATGGGCTTTTTCGTTGGAGTTGCATTTTTAGCAATGATGGCAAGTTGCTTAATGTTTAAAGTTCTGTCGGGAGCATCAAAAGATGTAGCACGTTATCAAATGCTTCGTAAAATTGGTGTTCGCCGAGAATTATTAACAAAATCAATCTATAAAGAGTTATTCTTCATATTCTTATTCCCAGCAATTGTGGGGATTACTCACATATTAGTTGGTATGAACATGTTTGGATCGCTTTTAATCGATCCGTACTTTCGTATTTGGTTACCACTTGTTATTTTTGTAGTAATTTACTCGATTTATTACTTGATTACAGTTCAATTATATAAAGGGATTGTACTCCCGAAAAAAGATTAATGTAATGATGTTATTTATACGAAGTATAGACATAATCGGACCTCGTTTTATTGATTATTTTGAATGGGTACAAGAAATTTAGAAATAATAGGTGGACTAGCACTACAGTCCATAAACTATTTATTTTAGATTTTAAATTAAAAATTTATCTTTTATCTAAGAAGGGGCGCGGCAACGATTACTACTTTTAGGGGCCATTGGCAAGTTTTATTTAATAGGATTAATTTGTATGAGTTTTCTTTAAAGCTTGTAATGCTATAATCTCATAAGTTAAAGTTTCACCCTGAAAATCTATTATTTATAATGAGTAGCCCGAAAGAGAAAGGATTGTTGCCGTGTCCTATCACCATCAAGCAAGGTTGATAGGTATGTATGCGTCACTACGCCATATAGTAAAAATAAAGGCTCAAAAACGGCTTTTGTCGATTTAAAAGCTGCACGGATTTGTTTAATTTTATGAAAAAAAGTAAGAATCACCAATATAATTGGCGGTTCTTACTTTTTTTTACATACATATTATTAGCATGATAGCATTAAAAATTTTTGTACGGAGAGAGAGGTTTCTATATGCTCTATGATGAAAATATAAGTTTAACAGGACGTATTGTATCGCCTGGTGAAGCGCAATATGATTCAGCACGTCAAGCGTTCAACACATTTTTTAATAGATTCCCTTTTGTTATTGTCTTTGCACAAAATACTCAAGACGTTGTGAATGCAGTACGATGGTCGTTACATAATAACGTACCTATCCGAGTACGTTCAGGAGGGCACAATTATGAAGGCTTGTCAGTTTTAGATGGTGGTATTGTAATTGATGTCAGTGAGATAAATCAAATAAAAATAGATCCAACATCAAAAACTGTTACAGTAGGAGCTGGTTGTAAAAATCTCCATCTAGCTGAGCTTCTTGGGAAAGAGGGATTAGCTATTCCTAATGGGGTCTGTCCTAAACCAGCTATCGCAGGAATAGCGCTAGGTGGTGGGCAAGGTATTCTTTCTCGACCATTAGGACTACTACTTGATCATGTCGTAGAAATAGAAATGGTTGATGCTAACGGCTGTGTATTGCAGGTTAATGATCAGGAGCATCCTGATCTATTTTGGGCTTTACGTGGTGGAGGCGGAAGTTTCGGTATTTGTACATCTTTTCGCTTTCGTACTCAGGAAATTAAGACTGTTGGTTTTGTTGAAGTTAGTTGGAGGCATCAAGATTTAAAAGCCGTTATACAGGAATGGCAAAAGTATACTCTACCTACTTCTGATAAACGCTTTACTCCTACATTATTATTGTCTTCAGAAAAGACAGCTCCTGTGTTGATGCATGGGATTTTTCATGGATCAGTTACAGACTTACAGAAATTGATACAACCACTTCTCAAAATTGGATCACCTATAAAGGTAGACATAAAAGAACTCTCTTATTTAGAAGCTATAACGTTAATATCCAATCATCAGCCTACAACTCCTTTTCCATTTAAAAGCGTAGCACCTTTTATGGATTCTTTATTACCTGAAGAAGGTATTGCTACGATTCAACATTTTATGAGTCAATCTCCACCTAATTCTACTGTTTCTATATTTTTTCAGGGCTTAGGGGGGACTGTTTCTGCAGTACCCGAGGAAGCAACTGCTTATTTTTATCGAAAAGCTCTAATGAATATGGTGTTATTTTCCACTTGGGACAAACCTGAGGGAGCTGCACAAGGGATTCGTTGGGTAGAAGCTTTTCGTCACGCGTTAATTCCTTTTACGAAAGGTGTCTATGTTAACACACCTGACCTCTCAATGAAAGATTGGTCGGATTTATATTATGGTGAAAACTTTAAACGATTGACTCAAGTGAAAGCTAAATACGATCCAGAAGATATTTTCAATTTTCCACAAAGCATTCCACCTGTTTATAAAAAATAGAAATCCTTTGCCGACCTTAAATTTTGCAATTTATAAAGAATGATAGATAATCCTTTTTGGAAATAACAATTAAAAGAGAGAGATAACATTGATTATTGACTGTATCAAAAGTTAAATCACTTCTTTACAGAAGGAGAAGGAGAATTAAGTCAATCGGATGAATAGTATAGTCCTGCTAATATCCCAGAGTATGTTATAAATGATATTGCCACTTGGGTGCAAGGAAGAGTGAAATGAAATTAGCAACTATATTTTTAAATGACTATTTTCAGAGACAACAAGTGAATTAGGGGGGACTGGTTTAGAGGAATTCCCACATGAAAAGACCTGAAACTGTCTTCCGTATAGCGATAATAAAGATGTTTAATTTCTAATATAGAAAACAATAGCGTTGCTACATTCAATATGTAGTAACGCTATTTAAATTTTTTAAAACAGGGTTAAATTTTTCAAAAAAATTACCTATCAAAAATAATATTCAACTAAATTCATAAGTTTATCCCGCATTAACGGACAGTGAGACCCCCACCTCAAAATTCAGCGAGAGCAAAAAAGTGAGGTGGGGCGGGCTGCCCGTAAAAGCCCGATTGGTGAGGGCTGATAATCAGTGGGGGATGAACAAAACTCCCACTGATTAAAGTTTCACTTTATCCTTTACTGTATCTTGTAACTACATTTTACCTTGCTGTAGAGAAACAAAAAACATTTTTCTTATTCAATAATTCCAATTTCTAGAGCCTTTTGAACAGCTTCTTCTTTGTTGCGGACTCCTAGCTTTGTATAAGCTGTGGAAGCATAATTTCTGACCGTACCATTCGATAAATATAACCTTGATGCTATGGTAGTGTATCGAAGTCCCTTTGCCACTAGCTGCAATATTTCTATCTCCCTAGCTGTTAGCTCATAAGCGGTTGCTTTTGATTGTGGTGTCTCTTTTTGCTCATCAAACTTCTCAAATATTTTGTGAGACATTCCCTGATCAATCAGTGTCCCACCTTTGTGAATAAGTCGGATCGTATTAGCTAGCTCCAATGTTTCAATAGATTTGAGTAAAAAACCATCCGCACCGTTGCGAAGGGATTCCAACGCCTGTTCGGTATCCTGAAAAGTTGTGAAAATCAATACGCGGATATGTGGCCATTGTTGCTTGATTTTTTTGGTTGCTTCGACTCCATCCATGTGCTGCATATCTAAATCCATAAGTATAACATGGGGTTGAAGGCGCCCACACAAATCGATGGCTTCATTGCCATCCTCAGCTAAACCGACTACATTTAAATCTTCATATCTATCGAGTAGTGTCCTCAAACTTTCCCGAACAAATGGTTGATCGTCTACAATTAACAAACGAATAAGTCCATCTTTTATTTCAGTTTGTCGCGGTATGGTACATGTAACAAGCATTCCTTCCTCTGGCTTTGTATATACAGACAATTGACCTTGCAAGTTCATTGCCCGTTCTTTCATCGCATTCATACCAAAGCCTTCCTGCCATTCTACATTTCCTTTTCCATTATCTTGAACTTCTAACCTCGTATATTGTTCGTCAAACTGCAATGAAACTATAATTTCAGTCCCCTGACCATGACGTACTGCATTCGTAAGGGACTCTTGTAAGCAACGAATGAATGCGATCTTCGCTTGCCGAGACAGCTGATATTCCTCTCCGAATGTCCTAAAACTTACATTTACCTGAGCGTGCTCCTGAAATTCGGCTCCAAGATTTTGTAGAGATTGAATTAAGGAAGGCGATTGACATGAAGAATCCATTTGATGTAGGTAACCTCTCACGTCCTCGATACTTTTCCGTCCCATTTCAAGCAGAGAGTCTAGCCTCTGTATACCCATTTCAGTAGAAAGTTCGGTACGCAACGTTTCCATCCCCATAATAATAGAAGTATAAGCATGACCAACTGTATCATGAAGCTCACTCGACAGTCTGTTCCGTTCTTCCGCCAGTGTGATGCGTTCAATCTGAGACATATATTGCTCAAGTACCGCGTTTTGTTTACGAATTGATTCATTTTGTTTATGATTGACGATTAATAAATGAAAAGCGAAGCCCATTACATAAGCAAGTCCATAGTAGGTAACCAAAATCCAATAGCTATTACTTGGCGCAACCGCATAGAGAATTCCAGTTGTTATAAAAACTGTTGTTGGAGCTGTCCAATAATAGGACAAATGCTTACTATTCGCAGCAATTAGAAAAGCCGATATCAGAAATGTAACGTTAGCTTCCGGAAATAAAGAGGTTAAATATATACACAGTCCACCATATAGCAGTATTTCTGTGAACAAGTAATATTTGTAATTGAACAGTAAGGCTACCCATGGAATCGAGAAGGCAACAACCTCCCAAAAAATAACAATCCAAAGTGGCAATGTTAAACTATCCTGAAAATCTAATGTGGTTATGGCGATAGAGACACTAACAAGTATACGGACTCCTAACATAATCCAATCGTACCAAAACCAATACTTAACCATATCTAACAAGTCATTTACCCCCTAAATAGCCTACCTTTTTACTTCCTATAGTATAAATTAATCCTTCATGCCTTATTATACTTTTTAATTTAAAACTGCGATACTACTCACAGACTGCAAACTTCTATTGATTTAGTTGCTGAATCATACTACGTGTATAGCCCCCAATTTTCTGTGTCAAACCTTCTACTATTCTAATACTTATGGCGGTAAATACTATACCCATAAACATTACAAAGAGTGACTTGGCAAACGTATCTATCTGTATGAATATAATATTCATATCGATGTATCGATACAGTAGTGGTGCCAACAGGAACATAAGTGGCATTACATAAAAAATGATTGCACTAATAAGACTGAAAATGCCAATCACAAATTTCTGCATTAACCAATAGACAGCAGACCAAGTACAACGATCTGTAAGCACTAATTTCACCTGAGCCCAGTTCGATGTATCCATTGTTATATTTCTATCGTAAGAGTCTGTTGAAATATCTGTATAAATTTTCGTCTGTATGCGCTCGAATTGGATAAAGTGTGTGGTAGTCTGTAGTACGCGCATAATTAATGGAATCCCAACAACAGTAAATGAAAGGGTGAAACTAAATAGCAGAGCTATTAGATAAAAACAAAAATAAAACAATCCTGTAACGAAAGTTAGCAATAAAAAATAACCATTCTGGATGAATTTTGATTTCATAAAGTTCATCGCTCCTATCTATGTAATAACCGAATCATACTGTTTTTTTTGTCATTCTCACTAGTGTAAAAGTGTCATATGACATTTCTAAATGATGCTAAAAAGGGGAGAGCAGCCTACTGCTGGTTAAAAAGATGCTTATATCCCGCTATTTGCCGGGCAGTAAGACCCCCACCTCAAAATTCAGGTGGAAGCAAAGAAGTTAGGTGGGGGTCGGGCTGTCCGTAAAAGCCCGATTGGTGAGGGCTGATAATCAGTTGGGATGAACAAAACCCCTACTGAATAAAGTTTCATTTTATTAATCCTCCACAAAACAATCCCGTTTTTGCATTTGCAAGAACGGGATTGTTTTGTACTTTTATTTAATATGAGATGGACTTGTTTTTCGAATGTGAAAAATAATATCAAATTGCTCAAGCAATGATTTATCAAAGTATGTCGATTCGTTTGGGAATATTTGTCCCCCTATACTTAGTAATGGTCTTTTGGCTTTAACCCATTTCTCTGCTTGTCCTTTAAGGTGACGGTTATCCAATAAAAACATGTTATATGGTACTTTTCCGAGGGTATAGTTAAAACTATTTACATTTTGTGGAATCGCACGCGTTGTAATCTTACCTCCAGTAGAAGGATCATATTCGCTGTATAAGGTGAAATTCCCCTTCGTAGTTGTACTACCAATTGTGACATAATTATTGTCTAAACGTTCCTTCAAAAATTGCCCCGCAACATAAGGGTATAATTTCTCATCGATAATTCCTTTAGCAATATGAATATTGTGTCCCCATACCATCGTTTTACCACCAAATGTTTCTTGTGCCCACATTGCATGATCGGCCAAGTATTGCTCATGTAGCTTTAACATACTTGGATAGTCGTTAGGAATTAGCATTGTGGTAAATTTCTCTATTGCACTTGCCGTTGCTTTCGCCCAGATGTACTCGGGTGAAACTATTTCTGTGTTGGCTTGTTTATTCTCATCTTTTAGTAATCGAGCTACTCTCTCAGCGTTTGCTTTGAACTTTTCTTTTATTTCAGGAGCAAGGTCCATATATTCCTGTGTACTTCCATTAAAAGCCGACAATTCTTTATAATTTTCTTCTACTTCTGCCAGCAAATTTGGTCGATGCAGCTTTACATAATCAATTACTTTATTAAAGCAACCTTGGTCCAATTCCTTTAAGTCGAGCCCGATAAATTGGATCTTGTTTTTATTGGATGGATCGGCATTATAATCTTTCATCCACTCAATCATGGCTATAATTTCATCAGTAGGATATAACAAGTTTAAAAACTCCCTAGGGTTTCCTTTTCCTGTTTGGATATATTCATTTAGCTTTAAGCCGTTTCCCCAATCTTCTTCCATTGCGAAATTTGTAAAACCCACCTCAGTAACCAAATATTTCACAAGGCGAAATTTCATAGTGAAAATTTCAGAGCTTCCATGAGTATTCTCTCCTAACCCCACATATTGCGCGCTCCCAATCATTTTCTTAAGTGGTTTTAAATCCTCAAATGGTTTTGACGGATCTATCGTTTTTAATGGGTTAGCCTGTGATTGTATTGATTTAACTATATTTTTTTGGATTGATTGACCTGAATTTTCGACTGCTACCGTTTGAGCGTTTCCTACTTCCCCACATCCTGTGACTAATAAAGCTGTACTAACCATTGCAATTATTCTTTTCTTATTCATTTTTTTCACCCCAATTGAATTATTTTTAAAAGCAAGATTGATTCATGTACTTGCACGTATCAATTGCCTTAATTCAATTGTTATCTATCCCATATCATATTTTCTAGTTACATATTGTCATAAGGTTAATTGACACAGGTCATAGACTAATCATTACACTTTTGTACTATCGGTTATGACAACTTATAAATAATAATTACATTGATGAGTCGTAAGTAAGACTAGACTATAAATTGGGGAGGGATTTTAAAGATGAATGAATCTGTATACAAAAACATTTTTATTCTAAGTTGTGTCTGTGGAAATGACAAGAAGTAAATTCGATAAACAAGTGAATGAAAGGGGAAGGGCGGATTAAAATGATATTACACGCAAAATCGTTCCACAATAAAGATAAAATCCAACGTGCTAAAATAGGACTTCAACTCTTTTTGAGTATCTTAATCATTACTTCTATTATCCTAAATGTAGTAGTAATAATTACGAAAAGTATGCCGCTTATTGTGGTATATATGTTTACCCCAGCATTATCTTCTATTTTGACTCGCATAATACTGAAAGAAGGGTTTAAAGATGTATCTTTTAGTCTCGGTAACTTAAAGATATGGAAAGGGATTGGTTTTGCTCTGCTAATCCCTATGATTATTTGTGGAATTACTTATTCTATCGCCTGGTTGAGCGGAATTGCGGGGTTTCAGTATCCCGAAGTTGGTATGTTTATTTTAGAACCGATCTACAATATGCTTGGGCTTCAGTATGTAACGGCACCATTCAACTTCATTTATCTAGTAGTATTGAGCGGCATTTTCGGAAGTTTGCTTGGCTTAATCCCGGCTTTGGGAGAAGAAATGGGCTGGCGAGGTTATATGCTCACAAGGCTAGTCGATGCAGAGTTTTCACGGCCCATCCTTATTAGTGGATTGATTTGGGCAACGTGGCATGTTCCAATAGTTATTGCTGGTCTATATGTAGCGGGACCATCTGTCGTTCTTTCAGTACTTGGTATCTATCTTTGTATTGTACCATTCGGTTATATTATAGCTTATTTACGACTTATCACAGGTAGCATTTGGCCTTCGGTTATCATCCATGCTACTTGGAATGCCATTATTCAAGGACCTTTCACACGTGCAAGTACAGGGTATCAAACTGAGATTTGGATTGGAGAATCTGGCTTGATAACCGCTATTATTATCTTGATTACTGCAATAATTACGTCTCGAATCGTAAATTTTACTAAATAGCATATGGATGTATTTTAAATAAAATTGGTGAAATATGCCAAGGAGAAATAAGATGCTCCTAAAAATATTAGAAAAAATCTAGTTGAACGGACTCTTACTTAATCTTAGGCTGCTGGATATATGAGAGGCATCAAGCTAAGGGTTTAATTTATAAAAATAAACTTGATTGTCATAAAAAACATAATGTTTTTCATTTAAAGGCTATGAGATGAAATTTCATCATCTTCATCACGTTAGACCTTCAGGAAATAAAAAGTTAAACGATTATACAAATACTCTAACTGAAAAAACGATAGTCCTTTTATCAAAAATGTAGAAGGACTATCGTTTATTTTTTTGACAAAATTAGGGGTTGATGTTCATAAAATGGAGAATATAATTCGTATTTTACGTAAAGAGGAAAAATTTTCCGAATAAGATTTAGCTAATTTTCTTGATGTATAACGATTGATTGAAATTTCACTTTATGACTTGTAAAGGGATGTTCAATGCATCGTACCATTAAAAAATCTAAATTTAATCGATGAATTGCGATAAAATGTGGTCGGAAATAATGAAATTTTAGGAAAAATAAGGTACACTAGTCTATGATTTTAGTTGAAAATCGTTTGACGTTAATGCATACGGGGGAAAGATTGATGAACAACAATACAACAAATGAATCAGTTGAAGAAATTGATCAAAAACGAGTAAGATCAAAAAAACGTTATACAAATTGGAAGTTTATCGCAGTGGGTATTGGTGTAATTGCACTTCTTATTGGGGGAATGAGTTATTATCAGGCAACTCACTTCAATTCGAATGTTACAATTAATGACACAAAAGTTGGTGGTCTGAGCGCTGATCAGGCAATACAGAAATTAAAGACATCTGGACTAGCAAACAAAGTCTATGTTGATCAACAACAAATTTTAGATGAAAAAGATACAAAAACGGAACTTACGGAAAAAGATTTGCCTCAAGTTAAGAAACTATTAAAAAGTCAGTGGACATTTTTCCCTTCCTCAAAGGGAGAAAATTATTCATTACTACCAGAGAAGGCAGATCAGTATCGTAGTGAAACGATGAAAAAACTTGTAGAAGAAACGCTCATCTCTATGAATGAAAAATTAAAAGCGCCTCAAGATGCTATGGCGAAGCTAGAACAAGGAAAAATAGTTATTTCGAAAAGTGTTGAAGGAAAACAGTATGACGTTACTAGTCTACTAAAAGATTACGATAAGCAAAAATATAAAAGCGAAATTCACCTGAAGTCTGCATACATAAAACCTATTAAAGAAGACGATCCAATTGTCAAAAAAGAGGAGAAAGCACTACAGAATCTTCTTGGGCAGTCTGTTGAGTATAAAGTGCAGGATGAAGTTTATCCTTTAAAAGCGAAAGATTTAATTCAAAATGCCTCTATGTCAAAGGATATGAAAGTTACAATTGATGCGAGTGACATTAAGAAGAAAATTACTGAAATTAATAATGCCAAATCAACATTAAATAAAGATTTCTCATTTAAAACGCATTCCGGTTCAGTTATATCAGTAAAAGGGCAAGGCTACGGCTGGGCATTAGATGTTGAAAAAGAAACTAAACAAGTTCAACAAGCCTTTGAGAAAGGCGAAAAGTCGCTTTCTGCTTCTAATATTCACGGAAATGGTTGGGAGAAGGAAGGTATCGGTTATAAAACAACAGCGAATAATGGCATCGGAGACACGTATGCGGAAGTTTCAATTGCAGAGCAACAAATTTGGATTTATAAAGATGGAAAATTAGTCGTTACAACAAATGTAGTAACGGGTAAACATAGCACGGGTGAAGATACATCACCAGGTGTGTGGTACGTCCTATACAAACGAACACCATACACGCTAAGAGGTAGCGCAGTAGGGAAAGCTGATTATGCGGTTAAAGTAGATTACTGGGTTCCATTCACAAATAGCGGTCAAGGATTCCACGATGCCGGCTGGCGAAAAGACTGGGCAAATAATGCTTATTTAACAGGTGGATCAGGTGGGTGTGTGAACCTTCTTCCTAATGTTGCAAAAACTGTATATGATAGTTTGAACACGTATGATCCAGTAATTGTGTACTAAAAAATAGCTACGTATCTAGAAATAAACAAAGCAGGAAATCTTACCTGATGGTATATGAAAAAACACCTCTTGCATTCGCATACTAAGTGTGCAAATGTAATGGAGGTGTTTTTGTTTGAATATAAAAGTGTATTGCTTATAAGAAACAAAGTAGAAAGAGATTGAGAATAAGTATTCAAATAATCAATAAAATTGACAATGAATATCATTTTCACTTAATATAGAATCGTCGCATTTAATTAGACATGAATTTTTTGTTAATATAATAGATTTCTATTAAGTTGTCATATTTACGAACTATCATTAAATATTTTAAGAATTTAAACGTAGGAAAGGGTAATATAAAATGAACTGGAAAAAAGGCGGGTTATGGGTTATTATTTTTTTCGTTGTAAAAGGCACGATTTCTACACTTTTAATCGTTACAGGTGCTAAATATTTTGATTTATCATTTATGCAACTTATCTTATTAATTCTGACCTTATTAGTGATTTCTCTAATAAGTCGAAAATTGCTCTATAGACATAAACAAAACAAAAAGCAAAAAGAGCTAAATATATAATGAAGCCCCAGAGACCATTGGATTTCTGGGGTTTTATTTTGATAGTTTTTTCGCATGTATATTAATTTAACAGAATAGGTTGTCCAAAATGATAAAATCGATGATGTTTAAAATGCGTCAGTTATTTTTACATAAGGATTGTAGAGAGCCTTTGAATCAATCTTTATTCTGAAGCGACAGACACGTATAAATTATGCTCTTTTTTCAATTGGTAGTTTAAATGTAAAAGTACTGCCTTCTCCTAATTTACTTTCAACCGTAATTTCTCCTCCGTGTAGTTCGACAATCCATTTTACCATCGACAATCCTAAACCTGTGTTTCCGATGTTTGAAGATGTGCGTGCTGCATCAACTCGATAGAAGCGGTCCCATATTTTAGTAATATGTTGCTCGCTGATGCCGATGCCATTATCGGAGACTTTACCTATTATGTTGGTTTCATCACGGAATAGTTGCATATTCACAGTTCCACTCGCTTTGCTATAAGCAATCGCATTCGTTAGTAAATTCATTAATAAACGCATCATCAATGTTTGATCGGCTTTAATAAATAGGTCTTTCTCTATATTAATTGTTATATCAATCGAAGCCTCTTGTACCATTAATGAGAGCTCTTCTACGACGATTTCCGTTAATTCACTCATATTGATACATTCAAATTGGAAAGTATTATGTTTTCCTTGGTCAGCTCTTGCTAATAATAAAAGTTGTGAGATTAGAGTGGATATTTTACGTGATTGCTTTAAAATTACTTCTAACGATTCTTCCATTTCTTTCGGATTATTCTTCTGCGATAAAGCGTATTCGCATTGTGAAATAATAACAGATGTTGGTGTTCTTAATTCATGAGATGCGTCAGATGTAAATTGTTTTTCACTTTCAAATGATGTCTCCAATCGCTCAAACATTTTGTCAAAGGTTTGTGCTAAATGATACATTTCGTCTTTCGGTGAACCTTGTAAATTAATTCTCTTCGAAAGGTCTTTACCATCACCAATTTTACTAGCTGAATCACTCATTTGTTGCACAGGTCGAAATGCCCTTTGCGTGATAAAATATCCTCCGAATGCCGCAATAAGAATAAGTAATGGGAATGAGATGATTGTTACCACGATAAGCGTATTCATCGTTGAGGATAATTGGTTCATAGTCATTATTCCACGAACCCAGACTTGCTCATCGCCGCCTGCATTATGGAGAAAATCATATACTATCCATTCTTTATTGCCGTCTTTAATGGTTTGTATTTCATCGGATTTAAGCGATATCTTTTTATTAAAGCTTGTTGGACTATGTCCTACTAACAGCTCACCTTGTTTACTATAAATACTAATATTTACTCCATCTTCTAAGGTTTCAAAATCATCGTCAATCTTTAACTGCCCATGCTTATATTTGATATCTTCCATGCTTTCTTTTACTGTGCTCTTTAATTGATCTTTCATATTAAAAAGCAAAACTTTATCTGAAGAAGTTAAAATAAAAGCTAACACGAGTGCCATAATAATTACAATTAGCCCCGTATACCACAGGGTTACTCTCATTTTTATTGATAGTCTTTTCATGATTCTACTCGCAATACGTAACCAGTTCCTCGTACTGTATGAATTAACTTCGTTTCAAACTGGCTATCAATTTTTTTGCGAAGATAGCGGACGTAAACATCAATAATATTTGAGCCACCTTCATAGTCGTAATTCCACACATGTTGCTCAATTTTATCTCGTGTCAGCACAACTTCTTTATTACGAATCATATATTCTAAAATAGCAAATTCCTTACTGGAAAGAGTGATAACTTGGTCTCCTCGTGTTACTTTATGCATATTGCAATCTACCACTAGGTCAGCGATTTCAAACACATTAGATGTATTTCCTGTTTTTCTTCGCATTAACACTCGAATTCTTGCTAACAGTTCGTCAAAAGCAAACGGCTTTACTAAATAATCATCCGCACCTAAGTCGAGTCCTGTTACACGATCATCAATTGTATCTTTAGCTGTAAGAAGCAAGACAGGAGTTGTATTATTGTCCGCGCGTAATCTTTGTAATACTTGTAAACCATCTATTCCTGGAATCATAATGTCAAGCACAATCAAATCGTAGGTAGCCATGTTTATATAATCCAAGGCATCTTCTCCATTCCCACATGCATCGACACTATAATGTTCTGCATTTAATCGTTTTACCAATATATTTTGTAAGTCTTGTTCATCTTCGACAATAAGAACTCGCATTAACATTCTCCTTTTCTTCTTATTAATATGTATCACTATAATTCAAAAACATTAAAGCAAGATTAGAAACGATTTAATTATATCATTTTATCCAGCATTAACGGGCAGTAAGACTCCTCCTTCAAAATTCGGCGAATGCGAGGGAGTTAGGGGAAGTCGGGCTACCCGTAAAAGTCTTCACTTTATTTTTTTATACATTAATCTTCCTTTAATGTTTGTTCAGTAATATAAAGGCAAGGATAAGGTGCACATGTAAAGGGAGGAAAACAGAATGCGAAAATGGATGCTGATTGGAGCGATATCTTGTGTATTGTTAACAGCTTGTTCTACTCAAGCTGTTAACAATACAGAAGTGCAACAACTGAAAGTGGAAAATGATAAATTACAAAAAGAAGTTGCTCAACTACAACAAGAACCAAACAAAACAGAGCCTGCTACGAATGATACGAAGCAAACACAAGATTTCAAAAACGAAGTTACATCTATTGTAGAAAAGGCAAATAACACGAAACCAGTTGGAGCAAAAGAAGATAACTTAAATATGTACTTGGCAACAAAAAAAGAAATTGACCAATTGGATGACAAGATAGATCTATCTGATAATCAGCTAGAAGCAGATTATCACGCTGGAACGATAACTGTTGAACAATATCAAACGCAAGAAAAAGAACACGATATACTGGAAGATCAATTAGAGCAAGCAGAAAATGCGCTTGAAGCAAGATTTGGAATAGAGGAGTAATCATTAAGGAGTGGATGAAAATGTTAAAGCATAAAAAGAAAATAATTATAAGTGTAATTGCTATTTTAGTAAGTGGTATTGCTATTGTTGGTGGATATTATGGTATGGGCTACAATTATGCAAAAAAGAATGAAAACTACACAGAGAAACAAGTTCGTGAAATTTCTTTAGCTCATACAAATGGAGAAATTATTAATGTGAAAAAAGAATTCGAATTAGAAGATGACAACTTAGCACAATCAAAATTTGAATATGAAGTGGAAATTAAGACACCTGATAATCTGTTAAATATTTTAAAGGTTAGTGCTAGAACGGGTACAATAGAAATCGATAATGAAGATTGAAAAAATATCGACAAATAAAATATTACGTACTTGATTTTTGTTATCGATAGCGAAGAAAAAGACGGTTCTCTAATTTTACAAGGGAATCGTCTTTTTTTTGTTCTATGGATCTATGCATTTTTTATACTTTCCTATCCTGGTGCGGTTTTAGGGTTCTTGTCTCTTATTGGATTAACTGAAAAACTGTATAAAACCTTGTATACCCTTAGTGTGGTTTTTTCCGAAATACTGGCGGTACCCCGTCGCTATCAATCAAAGCTCATACAACGTCAATTATATTAGGGGGTGTTTCAGTTCTCGTTTTATCTTTTTACAATGATGAATATGAAATAATGACTTCCACTTATAAGAATGTGAAGAAGTGTTGATGCCAGTTGGAACTGTGGTAAAGGTTGAGGGTGGAATCTAAGGGAATATTAGAGATGTGCATGAAAGGTTATTAATCCATCTTCTATAAAATCGTGGGATTATATATGCACTTATTATCCTGGAGATTTTAAAATAAAACCTATCTAATTATAGAAGTGATTTGAACGTAAGGAAATTGTAAGAAATGGATAAGAAAAAAGAAATTTTTATTGTGTAGGATACAAATATAGAGAAGCGTAAAAGAGGGAGGGTAAATAGGATACATTTATACGAAAAACAAACTAGTAATAAGAGCATTCTATTGGTGGCAATTACTGAAAGAACAGAATACTCACTACAGTTCCTACAGGAAAGGGAAGAATCAATGGATATGGTCTAGGAATCTATGAAATTATATTTCCTAACGGTGTCCCGATATGGGAACATACAGATGTTATTCTAGGATTTGATACTTTTGCTGGAGGGGCATATGTTGACGGCAATTTGAACAGTATGGGTAGAGCCGAGAATACTGGTCTTTTTAAAAGTATTTTACTTGTTGAATATAGACAGTAGGGATAAAGCCAGAATAGTAGTTTATGTGATGTTTGTAATTGAACAAATAAAAGATGAAATCGATCATTTATCTAAGGAGGAATTTTTCTTATGGAAAATAAATTATCTGGAGTGTTAGCCGCTACCTTAGCTCTAACGATGAGTCTACCAACAGGAGCGATAGCGTCTTCTAGCAGTAAGACTCCGGTTGTATCTAGCCAAGAAGTTGCTAGCAAAGATTTGGAGAAGATTGCTGCAGAGAACGCTGCACTGCTCACGAAGTCCTATGAGACGACTAGTGTACAGTATGCGCTGATTGATAATGGTAAACTTATTTTGTCGGGGCAGACAGGTAAGAACGACATAGAAGGGAAAGAGCCACTAACCAAAGATACTCTATACGGAATTGGTTCAACCAGTAAAGTATATACAGCTGCGGCTGTTATGAAACTGGTAGACGAAGGAAAAGTTGATTTGGATGCTCCTGTTGCCCGCTATATTCCTGATTTTAAAATGAAAGATAAACGATATAAGCGTATTACACCGCGTATGCTGTTGAATCACTCCTCGGGTTTGCAAGGTTCGACGTTCAATAATGCATTTTTATTTAAAGATAATGATGCTTACGCCCATGATATATTATTGCAACAATTGTCCAACCAAAACTTGAAGGCAGACCCTGGTGCGTTCTCAGTATACTGTAATGACGGTTTTACACTGGCTGAGATCTTGGTAGAAAGAGTCAGCGGTATGAGTTTTACTGAATTTCTACATCAAAAGTTTACAGAGCCATTAAAACTGAATCATACGATAACATCGCAAGACAAATGGGAAGACGAAAAGCGGGCTGGACTGTATTCTCCGACATACCAGGGACAGCTACCAAGTGAAATGGTGAATCTAATTGGTACGGGAGGAATCTCTTCTACTGCAGAAGATGTGGTGCGATTCTCACAAATATTTATGGGACAGGGAAAAGAAATTCTCTCTAATAAAGCAGTCAAGGCGATGGAACAAGAAGAATATAAAAAAGGAATGTGGCCGGGAGATAGCGGAAATGTGTTCAACTATGGACTTGGCTGGGATAGTGTGAAACTATACCCATTCAGTGAATATGGGATAAAAGCGTTGACTAAGGGTGGGGATACGATACTGCAACATGCTACATTGGTCGTGCTTCCAGAACAGAAGATGGCAGCAGCTGTATTGTCCTCCGGCGGCAGCAGCATGACAAATCAACTGTTGGCAAATAAATTACTGCTAGCTAGGCTTAAAGAGAAAGGGACAATTAAGGATATAAAGCCAGATAAATCCTTCGGAAAGCCCGTCAAGGCTAAAGTGCCTCAAGACGTGGTAAAAAAAGCAGGGTTTTATGGAAATAGCTATAGCCATTTCAAAATAGAAATTACGAAGAAGGGAGAACTGGTTTTACCAACTAAACCGGAAGAAAAATATGTATATACGGCGGATGGAAGCTTTATAAATGAGAAGGGTACTTCCAAGCTTAACTTCGTCACAGAGAAGAATGGAAAAGTTTATTTGAGAGAGAGCACATATGAATTATCACCGGGATTGGGGCAAAATGTGCTGACTCACTATTTAGCCCAGAAATTAGAAAACAATGTGTTACCGAAGAAAACAGCTGCTGCATGGGCGAAGCGCGAGGGTGGCAAGTTCTATCTCGTTAACGAAAAATTTAATTCTATGAACTATCTAGGACAACTAATGCCTCTTAACACACAAATTACGATCAAGGATGGATATTGGGACGGCAAAAAAATTACAGGTCCGAATACGGCGACGCATCAAATTCAAATTCCTGTGATGAATGGGCGGGATACAAAGGAAGCCCATTTCTATACAGGGGATGGTACTGAATATATGGAGATGTCCAGCTTTTTATACGTCAGTGAATCTAACGTAAAACCCCTTGATACAGGTCGATTATCAAAAGTTACATTGCAAAAAAATGGGCATGCGAAATGGTTTACGGTCCCGCAAGAGGCAGCAGGGAAAACGATGAATGTGGAGTTGCCATCAGGAAGTTCATTCGCGGTGTATGATGAGAATGGAGTATGCGTCAATTTTACCGTCGTTAGTGATAATAACAAAGTGAAACTACCAGAGAATGGAACGGTTGTATTTGCTGGCGCACCGAACTCCGAATTTACAGTCGCATTGAACTAGCTACAACT
This sequence comes from Bacillus cereus G9842, assembly GCF_000021305.1. Lineage (GTDB taxonomy): Bacteria > Bacillota > Bacilli > Bacillales > Bacillaceae_G > Bacillus_A > Bacillus_A thuringiensis_S. The sequence continues at coordinate 3,110,904 of NC_011772.1, read as the reverse complement.
CGGGATAGACTTCAATAAAACAGTGCGACATGGAAAAGATATTTTATTTGTATCTTAAGTATTACCTTATTACAATTAAATTCTTAGCTTAATAGCAATGGGATAGCACCACATGCCTATCAGCCTAAGAAAATAAATCAACCCCATGTCCATCAAGCTAGTAAAAATAAATACCCAAAATATAGTAAAATTGACATCTCCAGAGTAAAAATGTAAAAAATTATTGTTTAGGGGCAACATAAAACCTTAGTTTGATAACGATATGGCGCTACTCATAAAAAAGAAATAGGAGAGAATATCCTATTTCTTTTTATTGATATAATAAAATGTAATGAATAGATCCAAAGTAATGATAATAATTAGAAGTAACAAGTGTATAAGTGCATCAGTTTTTCCGTTTAGTAAAGACTTTACAAAGAAATCCCATTCTGTTTCATAGGGAGGTTCTACCCAATTTCGTTGCAGACCTAATACCATTCCATTTATAAAATAGACAATACTTAATAGAATCCTTCCAACAAATAAGGCAGCTGTTTTTATATTCCAATCCTTTATCTTGATTACATAAAGGATTGGAAATAGTATCAGTATCCAAAAAACAATAATAAAGACTGTATTTCCCATTCTCTCCTCCTAACAAAATGATTGTATTTTTAATCTTGGCAAATTCTTAGGTTGGAGGTATGTTTCATTGTTACTGGTTAAAAACAAGGACCGTAATTCCGGCTCCTTTTCTATCCCGCAAAATAAAGGTTTGTTTTATCTCTCCGTCTCAAAAAACTCAATCCACTCTCCATCAGGACCAGCGAAGAATATGTAACGTGTTCCATCTGGTAATGTTTCGACTTCTTCTCCTAGTAAAAAGGTTACTGTGTGTTTCTTTAGTCTTGTGATTTCTTCTTCTAATGAATCTACCTTAAAGCAAATGTGATGTACTTTTCCTTCTGCCGGAAGAGAAGAATTGTAGCCTTCAATTAATTCAAGTATCGTTTCCTTCGATTCTTCTACACCTAAAAAAGCGAGTTTTAAGTCTGGGTTTGGGTGTCCCATTCGCTTAATGAGCTGTAAGCCAACTACTTTTTCATAAAAAGTAATAGATGTTTCTAAGTTTGCAACCATAAGTCCTACGTGTTCAATTCTTCTAACTGGCATGTAGATTCCTTCTTTCTGAAAATTATATACAATATATTATTGAAAATTAAGAAAATAAGCAAGATAAAAACCTTACAAATTTAAGCGTGTTGTATGGTATAGTGAGAAAGTATGTTTGGGGAGAAGGAAGGAGATTATACGATGAATATACCTACTCAAACTCCTTCATTATCGGAAACGATGAAAGAGTGGCATTATGCATTAGCATATGAAATTAAACATTGGAAAACGATAGGTGGTAGTAAAATTTCTATCATGAACGGTCGTTTTTTATATACAGATTATGAGAATACAGTGTATGTATTTCAGCTTATTTCGGAAGTAAGTTTACCTGAAGGTTCACCAATTCGAATTGAGTTCGATGGTGAGGAAGCGACAGGAGAAGTATTATCTGTACATGGATTAGAAATAGAATTGAAATTAAATGATTATATACAAGGTGAAATAAGAGAAGCGGTTTTATACAGTGAACCGTGGCAACTTTTAGAGCAACTGCAAGAGCGATTGAAAGAAGCACGTAAAGATAAGCTAAAACGTAATCGTATAAAGCGTCTCGTTGATGGGACGAGCAGTCCGAAGCATATTGAGAAGATGAAAAATCCGAAAAATGAACTAGCATATCGTTCGTTTTACAATCCGACAACGTACGTATGGGGACCGCCTGGAACAGGGAAGTCGTACAATTTATCACGTATTATTTCGGCTCATTACCAAAAAGGAAAATCGGTACTTGTGTTAGCTCATAGTAATGCGGCAGTGGACGTATTAATGAGCGAAGTAACGAAACAAATTGAGAAGAAAAAGAAATGGACACCTGGCGAAATTGTTCGTTACGGTTATAGTCAACATGAACATATACGAAATCATGAAACATTACTTACGTCGAAGCTAGTTGAAACGACGAACGGATCTTGGGGAGAAGAAAGACTCTATTTAGAAGAAACACGACAAGATCTTTGTGAAAAGATTTTATCATATAAAGCGACTTTTGCTGATAAGAAGCGTATACAAGAGATTGAAAGTGATCTTCGAAAGCAAAAAGCGAAAATTAAAGAAGTAGAAAAAGAATATATTGAAAATGCGAAAGTAATTGGTGCAACTCTATCAAAATGTGCAATTGATGCGCTAATTTATGAGCGTACATTTGATTTAGTTGTCGTAGATGAAGTGAGTATGGCGTTCGTTCCGCAAATCGCATTAGCTGCTTCACTTGGAAAACGTATCGTTGTTTGTGGCGACTTTTTACAATTACCTCCAATTGCGATGGCGAACCATGAACTTGTTCGCAAATGGCTTGGGGAAGATATGTTTTACCATGCTGGGATTGTTGAGTCTGTTAATAAATCAGAAGCACATCCGAACCTATTTATGTTGCAGGAACAAAGACGTATGCATGCGGATATATCGAAGTTTACGAATTCGTTTATTTATAAAAATAGAGTATACGATCATCCGTCTGTTTCAGAGCGTAAAGAACTTGCGCAATTGCAGCCGTTCGCAAATGAAGCGAGTGTTTTATTTGATACGAGCCAAATGGGAGCTTTTTCGTTAAAAGATGCGGCTTCTGGTTCACGTTTTAACATTATGTCTGGTTTAGTAGCGATGCAAATGATGTTAATCGGATTGTTAGACGGTGTTCAGTCGATTGGTGTTGTGACACCTTACAGGGCGCAGTCACGCTTTTTATCAACGTGTATTAGAGAAATGTTGCAGAGAACGAAATATCAAAACATACCAGTTTTAGCGGCGACAGTTCATAAGTTCCAAGGTTCTGAAAGAGATATGATGATCTTTGATACGGTTGACAGTTATCCGCAAGAACGACCTGGCGTATTATTCTTTGATCACAAAAACCATCGCCTCGTCAATGTAGCAGTGACAAGAGCGAGAGGGAAGTTCATTCAATTATCAGATTGCCATTATATGCGTAAAAACCTTTCGAGAAAACAAGCGTTATCACAATTAACAGCTCATATAGAACGTCATGGAGATGTGTATGATCGCACGACATCAAGACAATTGTGGGAACGGAAAATTTCGAAACGTTTACGCTGGTTTATGGAAATGAATCTTGAAGAGCCGAAAGGGTTATTAAAAGATATTTTAGCCGCAAAACGAAAAATTATTATTTCACTTCCAAGTACAAAACAAGTGGATAAGCGAGTATGGCAAGCGTTAATGCGTACAAATGCACAGATAACAGTTTATAGTGATGGACCAGTTCCACTGAAAAATGTAAAGTTACAAAGACAAAATAAAGCATTCCCGTTTATCGTAATTGATGATGAAATCTTCTGGGCAGGCGCACCGCTTACATCTCAAATGATGTTTGAAGGTAGTACAGAATTTCCGTACGTATGTGCCAGACTGCAAGCGCCAGAAACAATTGGTGTATTAAAAGGATTTTTAGATATTCGGTAAATTCGGATAGGAATTCCTTGACTTTTATTTGGAATGAACTTAGAATGAATGTAATTTAATATAATTTTATGAAAATTCTTATCACGAGAGGTGGAGGGACTGGCCCTATGATACCTCGGCAGCGGATTCGTTATGAATACTGTGCCAATTCCAGCAAGGTAACTTGAAAGATAAGAAAGAAGCTCATTTTGATTGTATATACAGAAGCCTCTTTCTATCTTTTAGAAAGAGGCTTTTTTACGTGAAAATAAAAGGAGGAAGAACAATGGGAGCGACAGGAGTAACGTCACAAAGAAAAACAATTGAAGAGAGTATCGAAAGAAATAAGGAAAAGTACATAGAAACAAGTCATGATATTCATGCGAATCCGGAGATTGGAAACCAAGAGTTTTACGCATCCAGAACGTTAAGCTTATTACTAGGTAGTGCAGGATTTCAGCTGCAACACAATATAGCTGGACATGAAACAGGTTTTATTGCGCGAAAAAGTTCAGGAAAACAAGGACCAGTCATTGCATTTTTAGCGGAGTATGACGCTTTACCAGGACTAGGTCATGCGTGTGGTCACAATTTAATTGGCACAATTAGCGTTGCAGCAGCAATCGCATTATCAGAAACGCTTGAAGAAATTGGCGGGGAAGTTGTCGTGTTTGGTACACCAGCAGAAGAAGGCGGGCCAAATGGTAGCGCGAAATCAAGTTATGTAAAGGCAGGTTTATTTAAAGACATTGATGCGGCGCTTATGATTCATCCGAGCGCAAAGACAGCGACAACGAGTCCTTCATTAGCAGTCGATCCACTTGATTTTCATTTTTACGGAAAAACAGCTCACGCTGCAGCCTCACCAGAAGAAGGGATTAATGCATTAGATGCGGTTATTCAGCTTTATAACAGTATTAACGCACTTCGCCAACAACTTCCGTCAGACGTGAAAATTCATGGCGTTATTACAGAAGGCGGAAAAGCACCTAACATTATTCCTGACTACGCCGCGGCAAGGTTCTTCATCCGCGCAGCAACGCGAAAAAGATGTGCAGAAGTAACAGAAAAAGTAAGAAACATTGCTGAGGGAGCAGCGTTAGCAACAGGTGCAAAAGTAAAAATTCATCAATTCCAAAATGAAATCGATGAATTACTCGTAACAAAAACATATAACGATATCGTAGCGGAAGAATTAGAACTATTAGGTGAAGAGGTAAATCGTAAAGAAAGAGTAGGGATCGGTTCAACCGACGCAGGAAACGTAAGTCAAGTCGTACCGACAATTCATCCGTACATTAAAATCGGACCAGATGACTTAATTGCACATACGAATGAATTTAGAGAAGCAGCACGTTCAGAACTTGGAGATAAAGCATTAATTACATCGGCAAAAGCATTAGCAAATACGGCGTATCGATTAATTACGGAAGAAGGGTTGTTAGAGAAGGTGAAGGAGGAGTTTAGAGAGGTGCAGAGGAATCAAGGGTAAGGGATTAAGGTGCTTTTTTCGAATAGCAATCGAATTAATAAGTAGAGATATAAAAAGAACATTGAAAAATCAATGTTCTTTTTTGTTTGCTAGTCATTGATTTTGTTGGTTTTTCTCAAGAAAGAGAAAATTTTACTGTTAGTGAGGATAATAATACGTATCCCTTTATTAGAATGACAATTTCTCCTCGAACTCACTCTTTAAAACAATTAAAGGAGATGATAATCCGAATTGCATTAACGAGTCTAAAAACGCAGCGAGGGAATCCATCGAATCGCTCATGACCTTCATCATATAATTAAATTCCCCGCTAATTCGATATAAATCAGTTACTTCAGGAGCGGCATTACAATATTGGATGAAATCAGAGCATTGGCTCGTTTTAAACATGATGAATGCTTGAATGTTTTTATTAATTTTGGAAGGCTCAAATTTCGTTCGGTAAGCCGCTATAACTCCTTGATCTTCAAGTTTATTAATACGCTCTTTTACAGCAGGTTGCGTCATGGATATAATTCGTCCTATTTCTGAAACAGAAATTCTCGCATTTTCATACAACAAGTTCATAATCTTATGATCGATTTCATCCAGTTTTACTGTGTTTTGCATTGTGTAGTCTCCTTATTTTATTTTCTAAAGTAAAACGTAAGTTATAACTATAATATCATAAGTGAACGAACTGAATTACTTATAAATCTATATTTAAAATTATCGGTGTTTGCATGAAAATATAAGTGTTGGATTTTTTAAACGGAAATTTAGAAAGGATGGAAAAAATGAAGAATCTTGATGGGAAAGTAGCGTTAGTAACAGGGGCGAGTCGCGGTATTGGTCGTGCGATTGCGATGAGATTGGCAAACGACGGTGCATTAGTTGTGATTCACTACGGACGAAATAAGGCAGCTGCAGATGAAACAATTAGTGAGATTGAATCTAATGGAGGAAAAGCATTCTTAATTGAAGCAGAACTCAATTCAATTGATGGTGTCAAGAAGCTAGTAGAACAATTGAAGAATGAATTACAAGTAAGGGTTGGTACATCAGAGATTGATATTTTAGTAAACAATGCAGGGATAGGTACACAAGGAACGATTGAAAATACGACAGAAGAAGTTTTTGATGAAATTATGTCTGTAAATATTAAGGCACCGTTCTTCTTAATTCAGCAAACATTGCCGTTACTACGAGCAGAGGGGCGTATTATTAACATTTCATCAGCTGAAGTACGACTTGGTTTTACAGGCTCAATTGCATACGGCTTAAGTAAAGGTGCATTAAATACGATGACACTTCCTCTAGCTAAACATCTCGGAGAAAGAGGTATAACAGTGAATACAATTATGCCTGGATATACGAAGACAGATATTAATGCAAAATTGCTAGATGATCCGGAAATACGAAGTTTTGCTACGAATTCATCTGTGTTCGAACGAATAGGGCAAGTTGAAGATATTGCAGATGCAGTAGCATTCCTTGCTTCTGCTGATAGCCGCTGGATAACAGGGCAGATTTTAGATGTTTCTGGAGGGTTTTGTTTATAGGGGCACTACTCCATACCCATCAAGCTAATCAAGTAAATTACTAGATATGAAACGATCCTTGTTTCATATCTGGTAATTTATAGAAAGATAGGCATGCTAAAGAAGTCTATTAAAACGTGATTTTTTGGCTAGGCAACTTGAATAAGGGGGCATTTCTTTTTCTTAAGTTGATGGGTATGTATGGTGACCTCTATTAGACGATAGTGAATTAACAATTTCGGGGTTCAGTTCAACTTTATTCAAAATAAGATTTTTTTTGCAGTAAAATCAATGTTAGTGGAACTTTTTTAAACAAACTTTTTTCTAAATTAACATAAATACTTGTAATATTTAAATTAGTACTATATAGTTCTAGTTATGACAAAGGTAAAATTAATGAATCAAAAACGTGTGATTGAAGTAGCTGCAACATTATTTTTAGAAAAAGGGTTTGCTTATACAAGTATGGATGAATTAGTACGTGTAAGCAAAGTTTCAAAGTCTAATGTGTATTATCACTTTTCTAATAAGGAAGTATTATTAGAAGGGGTCGTTGATTATTGGATTGAAATGTATCAATCTGCAATTGATGACGTACTTTCTCAGAACCAATTTTTAGTTGAAGATCGTATCCAACTGTTTTTAAAGCAATTATCACAAGGAGTTCAGTCGAGAGAGTATAAGGGGAGCTGTCCATTTATTACTCTTTATATTCAAAGTCCTAAACAGGCCACGCAAATAAAAGAAAAAATAGGTCTTTTTTTTACAGGATTACAAAAGAAAGTTTCTCTATTACTTAAACAAGGGGTAGAGAATGGAGAATTTAGAAATACGATTCATATTGATGAGGTTGCATCACTTTTTATTACAAATCTTGAAGGAGCGTTATTTATTTCAGAAACATTGAAGGATGCAACTGTAATCACGAAAACAGCAGATCATTTTTTAAAATTGCTTCGATAAAAGAAGCATTTTTTTTAAATTAAATTAGTACTGATTAGTACTAAAAGGGGGATTTTATATGAGAACAGTATTTTTAACTGGTGGAACAGGCTTTATTGGAAAGCAATTAGTGAAAGAATTAGCCAAAGAGGATGTTAAAATTCTTCTTTTAGTAAGGTCGAAAAGTAAAGCAATACGCCTTTTTCAAGAAAGAGGAAACTTAAAAAAGGAAGTTATGGACTTTATTGAAGGTGATTTGACGAAAAAAGATTTAGGTCTAAGTGCTGAAGATAAGGAGAGGGTATTGAAAACGGATGTGATTATTCACGCAGGAGGCCCCATGGATATTCAAGCGACAAGTAAAGAGGCAGCTTCCGTATTTTTAAATGGCGCAAAACATATTAGTGAATTAGCTAAAAGTATTCATCAATTGAAGGGCTTGCAACAATTTATTCATGTTGTAGGTTATATGAGTCCCTTTGATGATAAAAATAGCAAGATTGCAATTGATGTGTTTCAAGAAGGAAATAATTATTTGAAAATAAAAAATCCATATGAGAGAACAAAATTTTTAGCAGATCTTTATATCCGTCAGCAGGCATCAGCAGTAGGTTATCCGCTTTCTGTAATTAATCCGCCAACTGTAGTCGGTAGTAGTAAAACAGGGAGTACAGAGCAGATAGCAGGATTAGGTTTGCTTGTGATGAGTATGCGAAGAGGGCTCATGCCAATGATTCCTGGAGGTAAGGGATATAGGTTACCACTTATTTCAAACGATGAGCTTGCGAAGTTTATTGTGCAGGTTTTCAGATTAGAGCAACCGACTATTCAAACATATACACTTGTTGAAGACAAACAGCACGATCAGAACATTGCTGAGTTATTAAGTATTATGTCAGAAAGTATGAATATGAGGGCACCAAAAATCTCTGTCCCAATGCCACTTATGAAAGCAATTATGAATAGTGGAGTAAGTAAAATAACAAAAATTCCTTCTGATGGACTGAATTTTATTACAAAACGAAAATTTTCAAATGTTTCAGCGAAAAAAATTATGGGAGGAGATTGGTTTAAGGAGACGAGTGTAATGAAATTTTTCCCTGCCGTAGTAGCTGATCTGGATTATCGAATGATGTATCAATATGGCCAGCATAATCATGTATTTAAACGAACATTATGCGATAACAATACCCTTTACCAATTACAAGGAGAGGGTAAACCGTTTATTTTATTACATGGTTTATTGAGTGATGGAGAGGATTTATTTCCTTTAGCACAAGAGCTTCATGAAAAAACTGGTCAACCTGTATGGATTTTGGATCTTCCAGGTTTGGGACGTTCTCCTTTTAAACAAGAGAAAAATCTTCTAGCTATCTATTTGAATGTAGTGAAAAAGTTATTGGAGAAAGCTACGAATGGTGCACATCTAATTGGCCATTCATTCGGTGCATTTATTCTTCTGGAAGCATTGGTACAAGAGTACATAGATAAGAAGTATTCAATTACGTTACTTCAGCCACCTGTTGCTAAAAAAAATGCTAAATTGCTAAATGTTCCCCAATTTATAAACAAATGGACATTAAAATTGGCAACTCCTAATTTGATAGGGCGTTATTTATTAAATAATGGTTTGTTTGAAAGTATGGAGAGCATCCCTGAACATTATATCGAAAAAGTAAGTAACAGTTTTACTTCTCCTAGAATTTTAAATACTACGGTTCAGCTTAACAGTTTACTACTGAAAAAAGATCAAGGTGATTTCAAGGAAGTAACAAAGTATAATCTTCACATTATTTTGGGGGATTATGACAGAGGTTATTCTGCTCCATCGTATCTTGGTAAGGTTGATTTTGTTCCATATGGCCATCATTTTCCTCTTAGCCATCCGAGTGAAACGGCAAGATTAGTAATGAAAAATAGTAATACTAGCAGATGAGAGTTTGGGATAAATAAAAAGTGTGTAGTAAAATCGTTGTGTTTTTGAAATAAAATCGTACTGTGTGGGGGCCCACCCCATCACTATCAGACTAAGAAACGCAAATACCTCAAAACGAAAAAATGAGCATTTTATTACAAGATAGTACAAAATTTCGTTCTGGGGGTGCTATAAAATTTTAGCTTGATGGCGATGTGGTGCTACCCCATAGCTATCAAGCTAAGAAATACAAATACCCCCAAAACGAGAAAATTGACTTCTTCATGTGAAAATGTACATTTTTTTGTTTTGGGGTTTTATAAAATTCTTAAGTCGATGGGCATGTATGGTGACCCCTAAATAACGATTTTGGATAATTTTATGTTTAACGGGCAGTAATATAAGTGATATTGAGGAGATAGAAAGAGAAAATTACTATTTATTAGGAGGGGTTATTGATGAGCGATTCAATTTATCGGATCCCGACTACGGGTGTTTTCCTTAGAAGTGACGGGATGGTGGTACCCAAGCCTCAGGATGTCACGAATGTCTCCGATGCTTCACCAGAACTTGCGCAGCAGCTTACAGCTGCCTATGTCGGCAAAGGGCTTCAGCTACTGAACGCAGATGACTTGAGTTTCGGGGGCTGGGCCAATGACTATTATCACTTAGGTATAGGTTCGACAGCACAGAGGACGCTTCGATATATTATTGAACTTACGGACACAATTGTTCTTGTTGGTGACGCAGTCGAGTTGGGTGTCAAGATAGCGGACTGGTGGGGGCTGCTTGGTCCTCCGGATACTGATCCTGTAATAGTAATGCTCGCAAGGATTAGTGATATGTTAGAGAAAATTGAGGACACATTGCTTGGAACGTGGACAGCCATTCGTCGTGACAACCTGACATTCTTGCGTGCACATTCGTCTACTGCTCTACGAATAGTACAGGAGTACCTCGAACTGGGACGTCCACGAAACGATCTGGTTTGGGCAAACAAGATAGCTGAGGCCGACACCATGTCTTTGCTAGCGGTTCAAACATTTGTTAGCGAAGGTCTTGATGGTGGCTTATGGATGCGGCCGTTTAGCTTGAAGGCGCTAGGAATTAACCCGCATGATATAAGTAATTCATGGCTTGGCTATCACCCTAATCGTGACCAGCTGATTAGGAAGCCTGGGGAGCTGGTCTGGGACCATCGTTTCACATTGCCAGCTGCCGCTTATGCGATTGCGGTGCGGATGGCCGTGCTGAAGGCGGTTGCACCCGAATCACTGGTACATGGGCGGGCCGGCTGCCGTGAGATGAAATCATACGCTAACTTCCTTCGAGCCGTTATAAAACGTATGGAGGAAGGTATATGGACAATCAAGGATCTCGATTTATCCGGAGACAAATATTTTAGCTTTATGTGGAATGGGTTGCATCCTTTGGCAGGTGCGGATATTCATTCTGGATTCAGTTTTTTCAAGATCATGTATGCTGGTGATTGGCATGCTTTAAAGCTTGAGCACCCAGAACTGTGGCCACCTGGACTTGTAAATCCGGATGACTATGGTGGTACTGCTGAACAAATCATTGCGAGGGGCAGAGAAGCAGTTCGACTAGTGGGGCAACACTGGTGGAGCCTCATCTGGCGAGGTATCGGTATGGTGGAGTTGTGCACATTGATTTCGGATACAGATGGCATGTGTAGAAATTCGGTCATCGTGAAACAGATTGCTATGGCACAGAAGGTGCTACTCACAGCGAAGAAAAGTGAACGAAAGAGGACCATCGCTTCGGTGGCTTCTGGCCTTGCCAACCTAACCTCGTCCGGCGACTCGAGTGCGGATGCGATTAAAACCTACCAATTGTATCAATCCCTAAGTGCTGCAGGAGACAGATTACCCGATGTTATTGCACGAGCCACGGAAGAACTAGTGCGCTTGGCATCTCCAGAGCTACCAAACAGTGTTATTTCCTGGGCCGGGACAGCCATCAGTAACACAAATGGTGGTTCCCAAGAAAATGTGATTGGTCCTCCAAATGGTCGATCGCAGGTCATCTTGCCTGGTGGCGCTGTCACCGTCTCATCGTTTTCGGGAGGATTTCTCTACTCTGGACTACAGCAGTTGCTTGAAAATGTCACCCATGGTGATCGTCCTACTTTTGAGGATCTGCAGAGAACGCATGTGTTGGCCTTCGAGCGGAATGGCAGTTCTCCAGCTTACGGTGGAGGGTGGGAAAGTTGCGACTGGACCTTCAGCGATGGATCTAGCTCATACACGTGTCATTGGAATGGCCTAGCCGATGCTCCCAGGGACGAAAGGGTTGTGGCAAACGGAAGTATTACCGGAAAAGCTTACAAACAGTTCTTTAAAATTCCAACGGAAATTCCTGAACACCCGTTAGACGACCATGAGGTGATATCATTCCTATTATTCAACTTACCTGAACTCGATATAACGAGTCCGGAGCTAACCATCACGATCAGTGGTCGGGCTTCAGAGGGCAAAGGAGATGCGGTAACTCCAGACGTTGACGCAATCGGTGTCATGCTCCCCCTAAGCTAATAGAATCAGTGGTGGAGGATTTGGAAAGTTGCGCCACGTCTGCAACGCGGGTGAGCAAGCTCTCATGATATTTTCCACCCTATTTTGTGAAGGTCTTTAAATGGAATAGTGAAAATTTAGTGTTTTATCTAGGGTTATTTCTAAATACTATCGGTTATCGAAGAGTTTTATAAGAATATAACTTCAAAAATAGTGCACGGTTCAACTGGTATTATCTTACTGGTGCTCAAGTTAAAGTGAATTTATTTTAAGAATCTTCTAAATTCTTAAAAAGGAATTGTGTTAGTCAACAAGTTACCATTAACAAATAGTATAAAATTTTGAAAATAAAACTCTTATTCAATAATCGAGCATTTTAATGGAAGATGATGGCTAACGAATTTGAATCGTTAGTCATTTTCACATGTCTATAATGAAAGATCATACTTTAATTCTAATTTTTTGGTGAAAAGGTATTGATAATGCTGCTTACACAGACCAAATTTTGGGGTTAACCTATTTATTGGAATTTAAATTTTCTCCAAGGATAAGAGATCTATCGAACTCAAAATTATTTACAATAGATAAAGCGAGTGAGTATCCAAAAATAGAAACTATTTTACGTGGGCAAATAAATACAAAGGTCATTGAAGAAAATTATGAAGATGTTTTGCGATTAGCCCATTCAATAAGAGAAGGAGCAGTCTCAGCATTCCTTAATATGGGGAAATTAGGTTCTTATTCAAGACAAAATAGCTTAGCTACAGCCTTACGTGAAATGGGGCGAATAGAAAAAACGATCTTTATTCTTAATTACATTTCGGATGAATCTCTAAGAAGAAAAATACAAAGAGGATTGAATAAAGGAGAAACCATGAATGGACTGGCAAGAGCTATTTTCTTTGGAAAACAAGGAGAGCTTAGGGAACGAACCATACAGCATCAATTCCAAAGAGCCAGTGCTTTAAACATAATTATCAATGCCATCAGTATTTGGAATACCTTACATCTAACAAAAGCAGTTGAATATCAAAAACGGTCAGATAGTTTTAATGAAGAATTATTGCACCATATGTCACCTCTAGGTTGGGAACATATTAATTTACTTGGAGAATACCATTTTAATTCAGAAAAAATGATCTCGTTAGATTCTTTAAGACCATTGAAACTTTCTTAACGTTGTAAATCCGCATTTTCCTGACTGTACCCCATGCCCATCAACTTAAGAATACAAATCAGCCCCAAAACGAAAAAATGAGCTTTTTTATTACAAATTAGCATAAAATCTTGTTCTGGGGGTAGTTATATTTTCTTAGCTTGATAGCGATGTGGCGGGACCCCATCGCTATCAAGCTAAAGAAGTAGGTCACCCCAAAAAAGAGAAAATACGCTAAATTCTCATAGATAACTATCTTATATTAATTACATAATCTAGTGTGATATAATGATATAAAAATATTATATTTAAAAGGGGGATTCAAATTGGTTAAAAACTTACCTTTACTAATAGTGATTTTACTACTAGGTATCAGTTCTTCAACATTAAGCACGAACGGATACTTTTCTCCAGTTATAGAATGGTCTTTAATGATTATAAGTATTATTTTGAACATTACTGCAGTGATAGGTTTATCATTACACGTCCTTGTATATCAACCTATGAAAAGATTTGATAAAAATTTAAAAGAGACCTTCAAATAAAATAATTATATTTGAGGTAACACCACATCGCTATCGAGCTAAAAAAATGTATCCATAAAAAGAAAAAAACGCTATTCTTTCTATAGAATCATAGGAAAGGATGGCGTTTTGTATGTCTATTTCTGTATCCGATGAATTACAACTATTTGCTCAAGAGATTCAAAGCTTTTTATCTCCAAATATCTTACGAGATCTTGCTAGAGATGTTGGTTTTGTACAACGAACCAGTAAATACCAAGAAAAAGATTTAGTCGCTTTATGTGTATGGATGAGCCAAAATGTCGCTACGACTTCTTTAACTCAGTTATCTAGCTGCTTGGAAGCATCGACAGAAGTGCTCATCAGTCCTGAGGGGCTGAATCAACGATTTAATCAAGCGGCTGTCCAATTTTTACAACACCTATTAGCTGAACTACTAACCCAAAAACTGGCCTCATCTATGCCAATTTCTTCTCCATACAACTCTGTTTTCAAGCGTATTCGTATTTTAGATTCAACCGCATTTCAACTCCCAGATCCCTTTACATTCGTTTATCCAGGTGCAGGAGGATGCAGCCATACAGCTGGGATAAAAATTCAACTTGAGTATGATTTGTTAAGTGGACAGTTCCTACATATTCATACTGGTCCAGGTAAACAACATGATCGAACCTACGGTTCTCTGTGTGTCCCAAATGTAGCAGCGAATGATTTATGTATCCGAGATTTAGGTTATTTTCATTTGAAAGATCTTCAATATATACAAGATAAAAAGGCTTATTATATCTCACGTATCAAATCAAATACACGTATTTATCAAAAGAATCCTAGCCCTGATTATTTTCAAGATGGCAGAATCAAGAAAAGTACAGAGTATATCCAGATAGATATGGAGGTTTTAATGAACTCTCTTCAGCCAGGACAAACATGCGAAATATCCAATGCTTATGTAGGAATGACTGATAAAGTCCCAACTCGTGTGATTGTTCATCGACTAACAAAAGAACAACAACAAAAACGATTACAAGATCAAGCTATAAGAGAAAAAAAGAAAGGAATGAAGTATTCTCCTCGTAGTAAACGACTCAGTGGTATCAATGTATATATGACAAACACCCCTACAGATATTGTCCCAATGGGACAGGTGCATGACTGGTATTCTTTGCGTTGGCAAATCGAAATTTTATTTAAAACGTGGAAATCATTCTTTCAAATTCATCATTGTAAAAAAATAAAACCAGAACGATTGGAGTGCCATTTATATGGTCAATTGATTGCCATTCTACTCTGTTCTTCTATCATGTTTCAAATGCGTCAATTGCTCCTCACGAAGAAAAAACGAGAGCTTAGTGAGTATAAAGCCATATATATGATTAAAGACTATTTTCTTCTTCTATTCCAAACTATACAAAAAAACACCCAAGAGCTATCAAGGGTGTTACTTCGCCTGTTCAACCTCCTACAGCAAAACGGGCGGAAATCTCATCGATATGAGAAAAAAACGGTCTTTGATATACTAGGTGTCGTTTACAATTGTACCCTGTCTGATAATCAAGCCGCTTAATTCAAAAAAGTGAAACCCGTTAGGGTTTATTTCGTATGCAAATCTTTCAATCACCTACACTTGCCCTTTAGAAAAAAGAAACAATCTCGTCTAAAATTAATTTTGCATAAGCTTACCTTGATAGCGATGGGGTACCGCCAACAAGACGCGAATTTTGCACGCTAAGCAAAAAAAACAATAAGCTGTCCACATGGACAGCTTATTTACATAATTCTTGATTATCGGTAGCAAGTTTTTCATAGAATCCTTGTTTTTACTAAATTTTTTGTCTCTATGTCTATCTATCACTTATACAAGATTTTATACATCATTGATATAGCGGAGATTCTAGGGATCTTCGCTATTCTTTTTCGCATAAAATCTTGTATAAAAAAGTAGTTAGACTAGTGTGTTTTACTCCAATTCATTTCAAAATATAATTGGAAATTCATCTTTAAATTAAAAAAAGAAGGGGTTACCTCTATATATATTAATAACTTCGAAATATTGTATAACAGATAATTTTTATTGTGCTAACGAATCAGGATAGTGTGGCTACCGACCAACTAAATAGTTGCTTCTCCTCAATTATTAGAAGGGAAGTTCTATCATTTCGCGAATTTATTAGACATAGATGAGTGCTATAATTTTCTATATTTACATAAAGAGGTGACTACGCATGAATCAAAGACCGTCAGAAGAAGAATACGCCGGGAACTCCGGTGAATATATCCGTTTGGTGCCGGACGGTAACATCATCAACATTCTGCTCGCCCAGGAAAAGCAAATGACTGAGCTCCTGGCATCGTTGACCGAAAGCCAGGCTGCATATCGGTATGCGGAAGGAAAATGGACGCTGAAAGAAGTCGTGGGCCACATTGCAGACGCGGAACGCGTCATGACCTACCGCCTGCTCCGGTTCGCAAGAGGGGACCAGACGCCTCTGACCGGTTTCGATCAGGAATTGTTCCTACCTCCTTTCGGAAGCTGGACAACCGCGCAATTGGCCGAAGACTACCGGGCCGTAAGGCAATCAACGATCACATTGCTGCGCGGGCTACCGGCTGAGGCATGGAATCGTAAGGGCACAGCCAACAACCTAAGCATTACGGCACGCGCCCTCGCGTACGGCATCGCAGGACACGAACTTCATCACATGGGAATCATCCGAAACCGGTACTTGAGTTAATCGTCGGCTGAGATCTTTGAAATGGAACAAACACCTCTCATACAATCTTAGATACCGTTCTTATTGGGGTCCCGCCCCATGCCCATCAAGCTAAGATTATATAAATTTAATTTCACGTGAGATTTTTTCTTTTTTTTAAAATCCAGTGTAAGTTCTTTAAAGATGTGCATACCAAATAAACCCGAACGGGTTTCAATTTTTTGGATTACGCTACATGATTGTGTGACATAGAAAAGTTGTATACGACACCTAAGACATCAAAGACTGTTTTCTTCTCATACCTATGGGATTTTCGTCCGTTTTTCTGTAAGAGATTAAATAGCCGAGACAATATCTTTGTTAATTCTTGTGTCTCTTTTTGTAGAGATTGATAAATAAGTGGAAAATAATCTTTTATCATATAAATCGCTTTATATTCGCTTAATTCTCGTTTCTTCTTGATGAGGAGTAATCGGCGCATTTGAAACATGGTGGAGGAACAAAGAAGGATGCTAATTAATTGTCCGTATAAGTGAGATTCTAGTCGTTCTAATTTTATAGAATTACAATGATGAATACGAAAAAATGATTTCCAAGTTTTAAAGATAAGTTCAACTTGCCATCGTAAGGAATAAAAATCGTATACTTGTTCTTTTGGCAGATATTCCAAAGGAATATTTGTAATGTAAAAGTTAATTGCACTAAGTCGCTTACTGCGTTCTTTATAGGTAATTTGTTTTTTATGTTCTTTAGATGCTAAATCTTTTTGTCTACGTTTCATTTGCGTTTCAGTTAATTTGTACAGAATTAGTCTTGCAGGAAGTTTTTGATACATCCCAATATAAATCTCAGGAATTTCATATGTTTCACCGGACTGTAATTGGTCAATGAATTGCTCCATATCTAGTTGGATGTATTCAGATTGCTTTTTTATTGTTCCGTTTTGAAAGTATTCAGGTTCTCTATTCTTCCTATATATACGTGTATTGAGCTTTAATCGTGAAATAAAATAAGCACCACACTCGTCTATCGTTTGTAAATCTCTTAAATCGAAATATCCTAGATCACGTATACATACATCGTGCGGTTGAAGAGACGTTAAGCAAGTAGAACCATAAATTTTATCGTTTTGCTTTCCCGAACCTACATGAACATGTAAAAATTGACCACTAAGCAAATCGTACTCTAATTGAATTTTCACACCAGCACTATGACCACTACCTCCTGAACCTTGATATCTAGAAGCAAATTTATCTGGAACCTGAAAATGTGTAGAATCCAATACACGAATACTACGAAAATAGTTTGTATACAAAGTTGGAATCTTACTAGAAGAGCAAAATTGTTGGTGAAGTAAATGTGCTAAGAGTTGTTGTAAAAACTGCACAGCTTGTAAATTAAAGCGTTGATTCAATCCTTCTGGACTCATAGAAATACCGGTGTTAGCTTCTAATCGACTGCATAGTTGTGTCAATGAAGTATGGGCTATGTTTTGACTTAACCAAATACATAAGGCCACTAAATCTTGTGCGCGGTATTTACTTTTTCGTTTAACAAATCCTACATTTTTAGCTAATCTCTCTAGAGCATCAGGTGACATATATCGTTTTAACTCTTGAGAAAACAATTCTAGTTCATCAAAAATTGATAAGTTCATATCAAAAACGCCATCCTTCCTGTATATTTTTACAAATAGAATAGCGTTTTTTTCATTTTATAGATACAAATTTATAAAGTTTGTTTGTATAGGAACATGCTTGTGTTGGTTTAAAATAAAGTTCGATAATCTATAAAGAGTCTAATCATTTATAATAAGGATTGATAATTTTTAATTTGTTTATAAAAAAGTATATTTTGTAGAGTATTTCTTCGCTCCACAATCTGGCCATATTGTGAAAGATTTTTTCTAAATAGAATTGGATATTTATGTTAAAATAGATGAGGTTGTGAAAAAATATAATTAAACTATAGGGCAGTATGAAGAAGGAGAAAAAGTTAATGTCAAAAAATTATGTGCACCATCTATGTATCCAAACTAATACATATTCAGAAACCTTGACATTTTATACAAAAGCGTTGAGTTTTATAATTGTCCAAGAGTCACCAAATTTTCACAGACGTGCATTTAATACCTGGTTGAAGTTAGGTGCGTTTTATATCGAATTACAAACGGGTAAGCAGGGGGAGGAGCTACCCGTAACCAATTCAAATAGTGAAGGGCTTGTCCATTTCTGTTTGTGGGTAGAAAATCTTCAGCAAGAGGTTGAACGATTAAAAGAATTGAACACCCATTTTGTTTTGAAAAATGGTGAGATTATATATCAAATAGAAAATGGTTACTTATGTAAGTTGAAAGCGCCTGAAGGAACAATTGTGGAATTACGTGATAACAAAGGAATTTAAACTTTATAAACTTATATGAAAACGAGCTGAAAAGCAAATAAATAGTAGTACTATGTTAGTTGTTAGTATATCGATTGTTATAGAAGAGGGAATATTACGAATATTATTTGTGGACAAAAAAGGAAGGCTCTTTAATTTGGAGGACCTTCCTTTTTAAAAATTTATTTTGAACACGCAAATAAGAAAATGCCTTAAATAATTAGGATTCTTTTTGTATACCTTTAACTGGAATATTTAACTGGATTTTACGATTAGTTATATAAACTCCGATAAGTATAAAAACTAATCCAATGATTAATCTCCAACTGATATTTTCATTTAAAAGAATATATCCCCAAAAAATAGCTGATACTGGAACTAAGTATGTGGATATGGATGCGAAGTTAGGGCCCCCTTTTTGAATTAAGTAAAAGTAAAGTAAATAAGCTATACCTGATCCAAATGTACCTATTCCAATTAATGCGCCTATATGATGCCAGGATATTTTAGTTAAAATTTGAATTGGTTCTTCTAAAAATAGAACTATGCCACCACTACATATACTACCAACTAATAATGTACCTAAAGAAATTTGGAACATGGACATCTCTTTAAGATAACGCTTTGTTATATGAGTTGCTAAACCATAGCAAAAAGTTGCTATCAACATTGCGACGAAATTTAATGAATCAACTGAAAAAACATTTGATAAATGTATATCTGAGAGTATTAAAATACCTACGAATCCAATAAATAGACCTATAATTTGGTTGCGATTGGAATGTATACCAAATAATAAGATTCCTAAAACCATTGTCCATAATGGTTGGGTTGCATTTAAAACAGAAGCTAAATTACTAGTCATTTTTTGTTCACTAAAACAAATAAGTGTCCATGGAATTAAAGTATTTAGTATTCCGACAGCAAACAAAGGTATAAAAAAGATGTTTCCTCTAAAAGATTTGCGAAAAAATGGTATAAGTGCAATAAGTGTTATAGCTCCAAAAGTTGACCGTAAAAATGCTACTACTAAAGGATTGAAATCCGTAACTAAAATCTTAAAAAAATAGAAAGATCCTCCCCAAATAAGGCTTAACATAATGAGTGCAAAGTATAATTTACGTGACATTTTTCTCCCTCTTTACTTATTGATATTTATAGTTTTTTATCACTAGTGCCGTATTAAAAGAAATCGAACCAAAAATTTGTTTATAATAACTGTACCACCTAGTTTGTTAAGTAATTTAGTAGTTACTGTAATGGTTTGCTCCGATATTCGATAATGGTTAACCATATTCCACTCAAAGCAATGAAAAAAGCTAGGATACTAAACGGCACAGTATAACTATGGAAATAGTCAACAAATATACCAAACAACGTAGGTGCAAGTACAATAGCAAATTGATTCAATGTTAAAGCGAAACTAACAGTTAAACCAATAAATTGCGGATCTGATCTTTCCGATACGAAAACGATAAATAAACTAAACCAACCGATAGCAAAGAAACCAAAAAAGAAGCACAAGATTACAAGTATCCCAAAAATCATATAAGTCATGACATAGCTCGTACAAAGGAGCAATAAGACAGTCATAACAATAGTTATTTGTAATGGAATGATGCGATTTCCTTTAAATATGTTATCACTAGCCCATGCTAAAAGGATCCTCCCAAACATTCCACCTATCAATACTATACTTAATAATGTTCCAGCATGATGAAGACTTGTATGAACTTCATTTGTAAGATAACTCATTAGGTGGGAAACGAGCACCATCTGTAACGACATCATTGATATTCCAATTAAAAAGATAGGATAGAGAGAATAGTTTCTTTGTATCTTCTTTAACTTTGTAAAGAAGGAAACCGCTTCTGTTTTTTGAATGCTCGAATGCTCCTCACGATAAAATAGAATAAACAATACCCCCCCACTAATAGCTACAATTGCTTGCACAAGTATTACAGATGGAAGGCCATATTCATAAAAAAAGAAAGGGAGTGTACTAGAAGCTAAAGCACCTCCGATGGGAATTCCAGTTTGACGAATCCCCATTGCAAGTCCTCTGCGCTGAGGAGGAAACCACTTTACAATAGCTTTACTGCCCCCAGGTTGTGCCGTTCCATACCAAATCCCTACAAATAGTAAAATAGCAACTACATATGTATAATTGGTGACTGGATAGGCAAACAACATACTCGCTCCAAGTAAGACAGAACCTCCTCCTACAATCCATCTCTCGCCATGTCGGTCCATTAGGTTTCCAAACAATAACATTGAGAAGATAGGTCCAATATTGACAACTGATACAAGTAATCCTATTTGAAATTGAGATATGTGATGTACTTGCTGCCATAAAGAAGCTAAAGGACCAATCCCGTATGTAACAAACGTGGCACATGTTTGTGAAATAGTTGCAATCAATAAGACAATCCATTTGTAAGAACTAATGGGTTCATTTCTTGTTATTTGTTTCTGCATTTTATCATTTCCTCCTCTTCTCTCTTATTGTATGAATATATATGTATCAAGTAAAATGAATAATAAAGAAGGAAGTTATCAAAAAAAATGATATCACGAGAGGTGAGTTATATGGATATTAAAGATTTGACTGTATTTAAAAAGGTAGCCGAAGAAGGAAGTATATCGAAAGCAGCGAAATCACTAAGCTATGTTCAATCAAATGTGACTATGAAAATTAAACAGCTAGAAGATGAGTTAGGTGTTCCCTTATTTTACCGGAACGGAAAGGGAGTTACTTTAAATTCTAATGGTGAGATTTTGTTAACATATACTAGGAAAATTCTAGATCTAACTGAGCAATCAATCAGATTGGTACAAAGTAATCAATCTAAACCCCTTGGTACGTTGAAAATTGGATCTACTAACTCTACAGTAGCAGTCCGTTTACCTCCTCTTCTAAAAAATTATTGTGAAAAGTATCCTGAGGTTGAATTAGTACTAGAAACTCATAAAAGTACTGAACTAACTCAACTTGTGCTTGAACGTAAACTAGAAGGGGCTTTCATTGTTGAAGATGTTCATCATCCAGATTTAACTTCTTTTTTGTTTTGTCAGGAAGAACTAACGATTATTAGTTATCAACCATTACATACTTTACAAGAACTTGATAAAGTCAATATGTTAGCATTTGGGAACGGTTGTCACTATCGAAATAGAGTAGATAAGTGGTTAAAAGAAGCAGGTATTTATCCAAAGCGTGTATTAGAATTTGGGACAATTGAAGCGATTATTGGTTGTGTGAAGGCTGGCATGGGCATTGCTGTCATGGTCAAATCAATTTTGAAAGACCATGAGCAATCTTTAACCATGGCTGATTTACCTGAGCAATATTCTAAAGTACCAACTTATTTTATTATGAGAAAAGATGTACTTTTTTCGGCAGCTTTACAGAGATTTGTTGAGATGATAAAAGAAAAAACTATGTAACCTAATTTTGATTATTGAGGATGGTTTTAGTGCGGCATAAAATGTAGAACCCCACATCCATCAACTTAAGAATTTTATAACGCCCCCAAATAAGATTTTTACCCGGAAATATCAATTTTACTGTTTTTGGGGCGTTCGTTTTATGGAAACAATTTTTTAGCTTGATGGTATTGGCGGGATATCTGATTATTGAAAAATTTAAGACTCGCTACCACCACTTGAAATCGTTATAATTAAAATGTTTTCAATATTTAAATAACGGGGGCTAGAGAATGAAAATTGGAATAGTCTGTTTTGATAACTTTACTGATATAGATGTTTTTTTACCATGGGATTTATTAAATCGTGTACGTTTAGTTGGCGGTATTTCTGATTGGAACGTCCAACTATTAGGAACGGAAAAAACTCATATATCCGTATCTGGCTTACGTATTCCCATGACAGGAAGCATATCTGATATTCCTTCTGCTGACGCTGTAATATTTGGAAGTGGTAAGGGTGTACAAAATTTATATAAAAATCAAGAATATCTTAATAGTATTCATATAGATCCTCAAAGGCAATTAATAGGCTCTATGTGTTCTGGTTCACTATTACTAGGAGCTAAAAAATTATTAACTGGTAAAAAAGCAACTACATATCCATCAGTTGTAGAACAGCTAAAAGAATTTGAGGTAGACGTTATTGAACAAAGTTTCGTAAACGAAGGAAATATCTCGACTGCTGCAGGGTGTTTTGCTGCTCAAGATCTCTCAGTTTGGATTATAAGAACCCTAATTAATGAAGACATGGTTGACACTGTGTTAGAAACCGTTCAGCCAGTGGGCAAAGGTTTATATTTTTAATTTCAAATCAAGTCAAGAAATTGGGTGTTCCCCAACACGAAAAAATGAGTTGCATTCTCATAAAAAACTGTAAAATAATAAAATTTTCGTTTTGGGGGCACTTCAAAATATTAGCTTGATGGGCATGGGGTCCCGCCCCACAACCATCAACTTAAGGATTTAGACTATTTTTGAGATTAAAAGCACGTTACTATTCTCTTATGTTAATGAGAAAGGGTGACGTGCTTTTTATGAATATGCACCAAAAACAAGAGTTATCTTTATTTGCCGAAGAGTTATATCGATTTTTCTCATTTGGGGGTATTTGTTTTTCTTAGATTGATGGTAATGGGGCACTACTCTATAATAATCAAATTAAAAGTTAAATAGTTATAGAGACTCCATTACTAGGAAATATTGTAACTATTAAGTTGTAAAAAGAACCGTAGTTTTTCATTTTTGAAAAGGCGATGGTCCTTTTTACTTGTAGCAAAGATATAATGGGAGAAATTTTTTCTAAATCAAAAAACTTGATTAATAAGTTGCATAATAAACTCACTAGCGTATATACTATAAACATCAAAAAAAGTTGATGAAGGGAAGTGAACTACAGTGGCACAAGATTTTCAGCTCTATGAGAAAAAATTTAAAGCGTTGGCGGATCAGAAACGTCTAGAAATCATGTATGAACTTTGTCAGCGAGGACAGACGTGTGTATGTGATTTAACCGAAGTTTTTGAAATGACGCAATCTAAGTTGTCCTATCATTTAAAGATTTTATTAGATGCAGGTTTAATTGTAAAAGAAACAACAGGTACGTGGAGTTATTATGATTTGAATGATGCGGAAGTGAATAATTTATTATCAGAAGAATTGTGTTGTATCTTTAGAAAAACAGGAAAAGGTAGTTGTTGTTAAAATTTTGTACTATTAATCAAAAAAAATTGATTAATGACATATAAAGAGGAGGAATAAGGTATGAGATATGTTCACGTCGGTATAAACGTTACGAATTTAGAGAAATCTATTGAATTTTATGAAAAGGTATTTGGTGTATTACCAGTTAAAGTGAAATCAGATTATGCAAAATTTCTATTAGAGACGCCAGGACTTAATTTCACGCTAAACGTACGAGATGAAGTGAATGGAAATCAAGTAAATCACTTTGGTTTCCAAGTGGATACAGCTGAAGAAATTACATTACATAAAGAGCGATTAGAAAAAGAAGGTTTCTTTGCGCGTGATGAGATGGATACGACTTGTTGTTATGCAGTGCAAGATAAGTTTTGGGTAACGGATCCCGATGGTAATGAGTGGGAGTTCTTTTATACAAAAGCTGATAGTGATGTTCACAAAATAGAAGATTCATCTTGTTGCATGACTTCAAATGAGGTAGCTAAAAATTCTTGTTGTTAATAGGAGATGGAAAATAAAATGAAACGTTTATCTTTTCTAGATCGATATTTAACACTATGGATTTTTCTAGCTATGGCAGTTGGAATTGGTTTAGGATTTGTGTTTCCTAGTGTAGTAGATGGACTGAATACATTACAAGTTGGAACGACGTCTATTCCGCTTGCTGCTGGTTTAATTGTCATGATGTATCCACCATTAGCAAAGGTTCGTTACGAGGAAATGGGCCGAGTATTTAAAGACGTAAAAGTATTGGTTTTATCTTTAGTACAAAACTGGATTATTGGACCTGTACTTATGTTTGTTTTAGCAATTATTTTTCTTCCTGATAAGCCAGAATACATGGTCGGGCTCATTATGATTGGTTTAGCACGTTGTATTGCAATGGTAATTGTTTGGAACGACCTTGCTGATGGGGATAAAGAGTATGCGGCAGGTTTAGTGGCTTTTAACTCAGTATTCCAAATGTTATTCTTCTCCGTTTATGCATACGTGTTTGTAACAGTCATTCCAGAATGGTTAGGAATTGAAGGTGCTATTGTCGATATTACAATGATAGAAGTAGCGAAATCCGTATTTATCTATTTGGGAATTCCTTTTATAGCAGGTATGTTGACACGCTTTGTACTCGTTAAGTTAAAAGGAAGACAGTGGTATGAAAAGGTGTTTATACCGAAAATTAGTCCACTTACATTACTTGCATTACTATTTACAATCATCATCATGTTCTCCTTAAAAGGGGAGATGATTGTTAGCGTGCCACTAGATGTGGTAAGAATAGCGATTCCGTTACTCATTTATTTTATTGTAATGTTTTTTGTATCTTTCTTTATGGGAAGGAAAATTGGTGCCAACTATCCGGTGACGACAACGTTAGCATTTACAGCAGGTAGTAATAACTTTGAGTTAGCAATTGCTGTAGCAGTTGGGGTGTTTGGTATTCATTCAGGCGCAGCATTTGCAGCTGTTATCGGACCGTTAGTGGAAGTACCTGTAATGATTGCACTTGTAAACGTTGCTTTTTGGTTTAAACGTAAATATTTTAATGACCAACCAGTCTAAATATAAAATAAAGGTGGAAAATACCATGGAAAACAAAAAGACAATCTATTTCTTATGCACAGGAAATTCATGCCGAAGCCAAATGGCAGAAGCGTGGGGCAAACAATTTTTAGAAGATAAGTGGAATGTGTATTCTGCAGGAATCGAAGCACATGGAGTAAATCCGAACGCAATTAAAGCAATGAACGAAGTAAATATCGACATAACAAATCAAACATCAGATATAATTGATGCAACCATTTTAAATAGTGCTGATTTAGTCGTTACGCTTTGTAGTCATGCAGATGCTGTCTGTCCATCTACTCCGCCGCATGTGAATCGTGTTCACTGGGGATTTGATGATCCAGCAGGAAAAGAGTGGTCTGAATTTCAACGTGTTCGCGATGAAATTGGTGAACATATAAAGCGATTTTCTGAAACAGGGGAGTAAATAAAGGAAAGAGTCAATCTTCTATTTTATAGGGATTGGCTCTTTTTATTATCTACTTCTTTGGTTTAAAACAACTATTAAAACGAATAGAGAATATTCTGTCATGGTGGTAAAGTTAGAATAGAGCAGTTTCAGGGGGGATAACATATGATTTCTGAATTAAACAAGGATGATTTTTATAAATGTAACCGTTTAGTAAATGAAAAAGGGCAATTGGAGGTAAAGGCTGTAATTGCAAGAGTGAATCCTGGTCGTATATTTGTAGATAACATTTATTGTCCTAATTTACGATTCAAAAAAGAAACAATATGGGGTGTCCGAAAATGAAAATACAAATTGTATTGTTTGATGGCTTCGGAGAACTTGTCTCTTTCGCGTCGTTTGAAGTACTGAAAAGAGCAATAGAAGAAGGGGCTCCGTTTACAGTTGAACTCGTATCAAGTGAACGAAAACAAGAAGTTACTACCTCGTTTGGAGTTACGGTTACACTACATGATTTTTTACGAATGGATAATCGCCCAGATTTGTTAATTGTACCTGGTGGTGGCTGGAATCATAAAGCTGAACATGGGGCACGAAAGCAAGCAGAGCTTGGAACACTGACAGAAACGATTAGAGAGATGCATAATGAAGGAACGATTGTTGCGGGAGTTTGTACAGGAGGTATGCTACTAGCAGCCTCAGGTATATTGAATGGTAAAAAGGCGACGATGCACCATTTGGCACAGGGTGAAATGAGTAAATATGGGGCAGAACTTCTTCATTACCGAATTGTAGATCAAGGCGATATTATTACTGCAAGAGGAGTTACTTCAGGAACTGATTTAGCTCTTTGGATTACGGAAAAGTTCGCAAGTTCTAAAATTGCAGCTGCTGTTGAATATAGAATGGAATATGAGAGGCGAGGTGTTGTTTGGAAGTAATTTAATTATATTTTTTGCTGCAGAGCGTATCAAATATTGTAAAAGAGAAAGAGCCAACTCATACGAGTAGGTTCTTTCATTTATATACTATATTGCTTATTTTTTCACAGTAATATCTTTTTCAAAAAATCATAAAATAGATAATATATTTTGTTCCACATTGATAATTATTTTCATTATATATTTATAAATTAGTAAATTTTAGTTTACAAATTTTCATATAGCTTATATAATTTGACTCATATAAAAAAGTTTCCTTAAGGAAACTTAAGCGCGGGTTTACATTCGCTTTATATTTTTTTGCTTAAAAGTTGCCTTTGCGCAAAATAATTATATACACGAAAAAAAGAAAGGGGAATGCATAAAAAATGGGTGAGGCTATAATTGTTAAAGATTTGTTTGTATCGTATCAAGGGAATCAAGTAGTTCAAAATGTCTCCTTCGATATTGAAAAAGGGAAGCTCGTTGGAATTATTGGTCCAAATGGAGCGGGGAAATCTACTTTAATGAAAGCTGTATTAGATTTAATCCCAAATGATAAGGGATATGTCCAAATTCTTGGAGAGGATATTCGAAGCGTTAGAAAGAGTGTTGCATATGTACCGCAAAGAAGTGATATAGATTGGGACTTTCCGATTACAGTTTTAGATGTCGTGCTAATTGGAACGTATCCATCTTTAGGTATGATGAAAAGACCGAAGAAAGAGCATCGGGATTGGGCGTTTGATTGCTTAAAAAAAGTCGGAATGGAAGAGTTTAAAAATCGCCAAATCGGTGAGTTGTCAGGTGGACAACAACAACGTGTCTTTTTGGCGAGAGCTTTAGCGCAAAAGGCGGAAATATTCTTCTTAGATGAGCCGTTTGTCGGAATTGATGTAACAAGTGAAGAGACAATCATTAAAATTCTTAGGGAACTACGTAAAGAAGGAAAAACGATTGTCGTTGTCCATCATGATTTAAGTAAAGCAGAATCGTATTTTGATAAATTACTATTAATGAATAAAAGCTTAATTCATTACGGAGAAGTACGCCAAGTATTAGAACCAACTGTTATGTCAAAAGCGTATGTGAATCAAGGAATATTGTTTAATAATGCAGCGGAGGTACATTCATCATGAAGATTGTAGAATTTATAGATGCATTAACGCAGTATAGTTTTCTGCAGAAGGCGTTATTAACTTCCGTTATGGTAGGAATTATCTGTGGTGTCATTGGATGTTTTATTATTTTACGAGGTATGGCATTAATGGGTGATGCCATTTCACATGCTGTTCTTCCAGGAGTAGCGCTTTCTTATATGATTGGAATGAACTATTTTATAGGAGCGGTTTTAACAGGTGTTATTACTGCAGTAGGAATCGGATTTGTAAGTCAAAATAGTCGTATTAAACATGATATGGCGATAGGAATTATGTTTACATCTGTTTTCGCTGTAGGGATTATTTTAATTACCTTTATGAAGAGTAGTTCTGATTTGTATCATATTTTATTCGGGAATGTCTTATCGGTTCGTTCTTCTGATATGTGGATGACACTGATTATTGGAGTGGTCATTATTGGTCTTGTAATGTTGTTTTACAAAGAATTACTCGTATCCACGTTTGATCCAACGATGGCGCAAAGCTATGGATTACCGAATAAATGGATTCATTATGGCTTAATGATTCTCCTTACAATGGTTACAGTAGCTTCACTTCAAACTGTTGGAATTATTCTAGTCGTTGCGATGCTTATTACACCAGCGGCTACAGCGTATTTATTAACAAACCGTTTATGGGTCATGATTTATTTAGCAGCAGGCATTGGTGCGCTTTCATCTGTAGTAGGGTTATATTTTAGTTTCTCTTATAATCTTGCTTCAGGTGCAACAATTGTTCTTGTCGCAACATTCTTGTTCGGATTGGCATTCTTTTTCTCACCGTCACAAGGTTTGTTTTGGAGAGCTATCAAAATTAGAAAAAATAGAGCAGAGTTGTCATAATTGATTGGAGGATAATGATGAAATTTAAAAATGTTGTATTATCGGTAATTTGTATTTTTGTATTTGCATTAACAGCGTGTTCGAGTAACACAAATGGAAAAGAAGAGGGTAATGGAAAATTAAAAGTTGTAACTACATACTCCATTATATATGATATGGTGAAGCAAATTGGTGGAGATAAAGTTGAGATTCATAGTCTTGTTCCAATCGGAGCTAACCCGCATGAATATGATCCACTACCAAAAGATGTTATGAAAATGACAGATGCAGATATGGTATTTTACAATGGGCTAAACCTAGAAGAAGGTGGAGCGTGGTTTAAAAAGCTATTAAAAACGGCAAATAAATCAGCGAAAGATGCACCGGTTTATAAAGTAAGTGAAGGTGTAGAAGCTATTTACTTAGAAACAAAAGGATTAGAAAAAGAACCAGACCCACATGCTTGGATGAATATTAAAAATGGTATTTTATACGCTGAAAATGTGAAGCAAGCATTAATTAAAGAAGATCCTAAAAATAAAGAGTTCTATACTAAAAATGCTGATGAGTATGTAGCAGAACTTCAAAAGTTACACGATGAGACAGTAAACAGAATTCATCAAATTCCTGAAGAAAAACGTTTCTTAATCTCTAGCGAAGGTGCTTTTAAATACTTTGGAAAAGCATATGACATTAAGACGGGATACATTTGGGAAATTAACTCAGAGAATCAAGGTACGCCAGATCAAATTAGAGATGTTGTAAGTTTAATTCAAACAAACAAAGTGCCAGCTTTATTTGTTGAAACAAGTGTAGATCGACGTAGTATGGAAACTGTTTCAAAAGAAACAAACGTGCCAATTGCAGGGACAATTTTTACAGACTCACTAGGTAAATCAGGTGAGGATGGAGATACTTACTTAAAAATGATGAAATGGAATATAGATACCATTATTAATGGGCTACAAAAGTAGGATTTATCTGTTTTTCAATGTAGCGTAACTATTGAATTTTTATAAAATAAGAGATGAAAGAGCTAGCTCATATGAGTTGGCTCTTTTATTTATCCCAATATTTGCGGGCGGATAAGATTTCCTCCTTAAAAATTCAGCGAATGGGAGGGAGGGCTGCCCGTAAAATCCCACTGAATATGTACTAATAATCAGTGGGGGTGACAAAACTTCTACTAATTAAAGTTTCATTTTATAATTTTTACTTTATTAAAAGTAGATTTGTTAGAAAGGATAATCATTTATTGATATAATGAATGGATGCGTGGCAGGAAATAGATAGAAAGATACTGCTAGTAATTTATACTTAAAATGTAGGGAGATTGAACAGAGTTATGGGGAATGAAAAAGAAATTAGTTCCGCTAAATTAATATGGAAGATGACGCGCCCACATACATTAACGGCGACGTTTTCTCCTGTAATTTTAGGGACAGTGGCATCACTTTATGTTGCCAAAATTGATTGGCTGTTATTTATTGCGATGATGGTTGCATGTTTAGCATTGCAAATAGCAACTAACTTATTTAATGAGTACTATGATTTTAAACGTGGATTAGATACCGCTGAATCCGTTGGCATCGGTGGCGGAATTGTCCGTCATGGATTGAAGCCAAAAAATGTGTTAACAGTTGCGCTTTTATTATATGTCGTAGCAGCTTTTATTGGCATTTATATTTGTATGAATAGTAGTTGGTGGTTAGTGGTTATTGGTTTAATTGGAATGGCGGTTGGCTATTTATATACAGGTGGTCCATTACCAATTGCGTACACTCCGTTTGGAGAATTAGTTTCTGGATTGTTAATGGGGACATGTTTTGTACTTATTGCTTTCTTTATTCAAACAAATACGATAACGATTGAAAGTGTATTGATTTCCATTCCAATTGGGATTTTAGTCGGTGCAATCAATATGTCAAATAACATCCGAGATATAGAAGAAGATATTAAAGGTGGAAGAAAGACATTAGTAATCCTCCTTGGGAGAGAAAAAGCCATAGTAACACTAGCGGTAGCCTTTTTCATTGCGTATTTATGGATTGCCGTAATTGTATTAATGGGTTATATAAGCCCTTGGGCATTAGTTATGTTCCTAGGTTTGAGAAAGCCAATCTCTGCTATTCAAAGTTTCCAAAAAGGAGCAAAGGACCCTGGGTATATGCGCATCGCAATGAAATCAACAGCAATGACAAATACGATTTTTGGCTTCTTATTATCGGCAGGATTATTAATTAGTTATCTGTTTTAGATAAAAAATCTTGTTAAATAACTTAACCCCAATTTCTCAATTTTAATATGGAGAAATTGGGGTTTTTATTTTGACTTTGTTTAATGCTAAAAACAGTTTCATTTGAAATATAAATACCAATAAATTGCAACTTCATCATTTTCAATATCTAAACCTTTATAAACAAGAAAATCAAACCCACCAATTACAAATCCACATTTTTCATAAAATTTACATGCTGCGACATTATTATTTTGCGTTTCAAGCATGATCCCGGGCATGTTGCCTTCTTTTGCCCATCGCTTTGCCTGATCAACCAATCTTTTACCAACTCCGAGTGTACGATATTTTTTATCCACCGTTATATCTTCTATGTAAGCATAGTGATTCCAATTCTTTTTCAATACCATTAATCCAATGATTTGGTTATGTAACAGTGCTATGTAAATGACTTGATTAGGTTTATTTATATATTCATTGTAAGCCAGTTCTTCATTATCATCTTGATTTTGTAAATAACTTTTTTCATAACTTGGAACGTCTTCTACTGTATATTCTATGCGTCTATTTACTTTGGAAAGAGAAAGAATTAACCGAGCATTCACTATAAAACTGTCATCGATCTTCGGGAAATTGTCTAAATCATTTTTTTCTAACTCTCTAATTAAAAGATTCATCGGAGCACCTCCACATAATAATATTTCTTCTAGTTCTTTATTTGATTCAAATGAATTCCAATTACAAAATTATAATAGAATTTCAATAGTATGGCTAACTCAGTATTTTATCTTTATAACAGCATACTATTATCTTGATATAAAAATTTTGTTTAGAAAGAGTAGTATTTTTTATTTTGGATGTATATCCAGTTTTCAAATTTAACTGTATTAGAGAAAACAATATTTTTCTAAAGAGTGGATGCAGTACGCTATTCTTTAACTAATTTCGACATTATCTGCATTTTATCTTCACCTTCCTCTATTAATCTATTTATTGTAAATATCAACTGGAGTTAATGCTTAGCTGTATAAATAATGAATATGAAAATTAGTAGGGAAAGGATCGAAACATAATGAAAGAATCACAAAATAAGAAAAAAACAAATGTAGGAACTAAGGCAATACTATCTCTAGGGGTTGTTTTAGCAACGACCTTTTTCACATTCTTTTTAATTGGGAAATGGAACTCTATCCCAGCGAAGGGAGTAGCTAATGAAAGTAGTAATCAAGTTAATACGCAACAACAAGAAAAGAAAAAGGAGACACCACCAGCAAAACAGAAAAGACCTGATGGAAAACCGGTAGGAAAGGTTGTTTATTTAACATTCGATGACGGTCCTAGCGAATTAACTGGGAAATTTTTAGATGTACTAAAAGAGCAACATGTTGCTTCGACATTTTTTATGCAAGGTAGCAATTTACAGAATACCGCTTTTCAGGAAAACGTAAAGCGAGCAGTAAAAGAAGGACATTATATTGGTGCTCATAGTATGACACATAATAGTGATAAGTTATACAAAAAAGGACAATTTGTACCGGAGATGAAAGAAACGTTAGCTCTTATCCATAATATTACGGGTACAACTCCTAAACTAGTTCGTCCGCCATATGGATCTGCACCAGGATTAAAGGGCGAGGAAATTCGTAACCAAATTGTAGAAGCAGGAATAAAAGTTTGGGATTGGACGATAGATTCAAATGATTGGAAATTAAAAGGTAATCCACAGCAAATTATAGAGAATGTAAAGCGTACAACAACAGAAGATGTGGAAGTAGTTCTAATGCATGAAAAACCACAAACATTACAAGCGCTTCCTGAAATTATTAAATTTTATAAGGAAAAAGGATATGAATTCGGGGTATACAATGAAGCGGATCATTTTCAACTAAACTTCCAGAAAGATCAACGTCTATAGTATAAACATAATTATCTTAAAAAGGTGTTTTCCATTACTAAATCAATAACTAAGCCAAAAGTTGATTTCTTATTTTATAAAGAAATCGGCTTTTTCGTTTGTATATTACGTTACAAGAGTTTTCTTATTTTCTCCGGAATGTCCTTTTTAGAAATGTATGCAACAGAGTCTTTATAGTAAGAGTATTATGTTGGAGATAATCAAAAAAACGTATATTGCAATATAAAAATTCACTTTAATACTAAAGGATACATGACAACGATTCCTATAAATTCTTCTCAATAATTGAAAATAAAATCAATCCAGATTATTATATTGTTATTGTAATTACATTTTATTGAAGGAGGATACAAAGATGAAAAACTCAAAAGGCTCTATTGAATCAGAGATAAGCAAAGCAATTACTCACTGGGAAAAGGACTACCTAGGACGCGGGTCTATATCCGTTAAGACAGATATATTACGGGATATGATTATCGTAAATTTACAAGGTGTTTTAACGCCGGCTGAATATACGGTTTGCGAAACAAAAGACGGTATGCTAACGATAAAGAAAAATCGTTCGGAGCTAGTTGAATCTGGAATTGATGATCTGAAAGAGATTATACTAGAATTAACTGGAGAAAAAGTGAAAAGCTTTCATACGGATATAAGCTCCCGTACAGGCGAACGAGTAATGATTTTTAAATTGCTTCATAATCTTGAGGAGAAATTTTAAAAATACCTTAAGGTTAGTGGAAGGATTAAGAAACCTACAAGTTTGGCACTTTATTAACAGGCTAATAATTAAAAACTTGAAGTTATTTAGGTATAATAAATCTTAATTCTAATAACTCTTAAAAAACGGATAAAGAAATTGACAAACTGCTTAATATGGTTTATCTTATAATTGTTTTAAAAAATTGATAGATGCTCATTTTAACAGTTTGCTATAATTAAGGCTTTAGCATTTTTTTAATATGTAATATTGACTAAATGAAAAAGTTTCTTAATTAAAAGATAGCGTATAACATAAATTGATATATTGATTGCATAATCTAGGAGATCAGAAATATACATTTCTTTTTAACAGGAGTAATACATACATTATTATCCTCTATAAAATGGGAGCTCTTCAAAAAACTTTATTGAAGTTAGTTGAAGGGAAACCGACAATCTCCATAATTCAATGATGATATAAAATCATTGAATTATGGAAGTTGTCGGTTTTTTTATGGGAAAAAACGATGCACTAAAAAGAGTGAATGAAAATTGAAATTTAAAAAATCATCTTAATTAAAAGGAATTTTTATAGTTTATTTTTGCTTAGAAGGGGGTATTTAACATGTTAATTTCGCTGAGTTCATCAACACTGTTAACATTATTTTTTATGGCGCTTAGTGCTTCTTGGCTAAGTGGATTATTGTTTTTACATGCAAGGATGCCTTTACGTTTTGTTCATATCCATATTGGTATCGCTGCATTGCCTTCATTGGTTTCTTTACTCGCACTTGTTAATCACAATGAAGATAGAGTTGTAGGGCCTTGGCATCTAGATACTTTAGCTTGGTTCATGGCTTTCTTTGTTCTTACAATTGGTTTAATCATTCAGCGTTTTTCTATACGTTACTTACTGGGAGATCGCTCATATCGAAAATACTTTGCACTTTTTACATTTACTACAGGTGTATCTTCAGTCGCATGGTTAAGTAATGATCTTCGTTTCATGATTATTTGTTGGGGAGCAACTCTTATAGGATTGGTTCTACTCATAGGGCTAAATAAAGGTTGGAAAGTAGTTAGTGAAGCAACAAAAATTTCTAGTTATTTATTTACAATAAGCTGGATCGCCTTGCTATCAGCTATCATTTGGCTTTTTCAAGGCACTGGACAGTGGCAATTAACATCAGTTTTAACGAATGAAAATGTAGCTCAATTTGGAACGTTGGAGAAAACAGGAATTAACTTATTGATTATAGTAGCTGTGATGATTCCAGCAGCACAATGGCCTTTTCAAAGATGGTTAATTGAGTCAGCTGTAGCTCCAACTCCTGTGTCTGCTATTATGCATGCTGGTTTAGTAAATGCTGGCGGTATCATGTTAACTAGATTTTCACCTCTTTTTCATGATGATATTGCACAAATCATTTTACTAATTTTCTCAAGTATTTCTATCTTAATCGGAACAGGAATTAGCCTAGTTCAAGTTGATTATAAACGTCAGCTAGTGGGATCAACTATTGCACAAATGGGGTTTATGCTTATTCAATGCGCATTAGGAGCCTATTTAGCGGCTGTTATTCATTTGATTTTACATGGTTTGTTTAAAGCTACACTGTTTTTACAAGCTGGTTCTTCCGTGCAACGTTTTGGGGCAGTGAAGCAGTCTAATGAAAAGATATCTGATTTATGGATTATGGTCGGACGTGTTTTCGGATTATTTATAGCGATTGCTTTTTGGTTTACGACTTCTGGAGAAGGGTATGAATTAGTTAGTGCGTTCATCTTAGGGTGGTCATTATACTTTTCATGGAAACAGCTTGTTGTTTTTGGAGAGGGAAGAATGGGACGAATTGTTGGCGTAGTTATTTTAGCTGGTTTTTCTCTCATTTATTTTACCGTTCATAATTCTCTTTACAAATGGTTGCATACTGACATGTATCAAAGTGTTCAACCTTCAGCTCCAGCTGTTATCTTTGTTATATGTATTTTACTATTTAGTAGTGCTATTAGTACTTTCGTTACTCGTAATCAATCTTCTACTTTATTCGCTGTACTTTATCTTTGGTTAGTTCGAGTAGGTGAGGCGAGAAGAAAGTCAGTAGAAAGTCACCCAGGCTATCTGAAACATTATGTATCAAAGGGAGGTAATTCGTGATGAGCATATTGTCAATATTAAAGAAAGATACAAATATTGATATGCAAGAAAATAATATAAATGATTTAGTTGCATCTGCTAGCCGAGTGATTGCACCACTTTGGCCTATCTCTACGTTTGCAGCTCATCACCCTTGGATGGGACTTGAAAAACAATCATTTGAACAAGTTGCAGATTGGTTAAAAGAAATTCGTAATGTGGATATATATCCGAGTGCTGCTATGATTCATTCGGCAAAGGCAAAAGGGGAGATTGAGGAATCATTTTTACAAAGTGGCTTGTCTCGTTGGCTTGATTCACAATCTTTTCATATCCCGCGAAAGAAAGTGGAGCAGTTTTGCCAAGTAGCTTTAAAATTAGAGGAATTACCTTCTAGTCTATTATCATTGCCAGAAGTAAATAAACTGGCAGAAGAAATGAGTTATATAAATACAGAGAGTATGAAAGACTCTTCTTTGCAACCTGTAAGTTCACTTATAGAGAACCAAAAGGGTGAAAACCTATCTGATATTCTTAATTATCATATCATTAAATGGTGTAAATTATATCTTGATGACTCCGGATCAAGTTGGACGATGCCAAATCGAGAGAAAGGTTTTTATCGTGCATGGCAACACCTTATTAAATTTGATCCAGCGCTCAGTAAAAATGAGCGTAAAGTTTTAAAAGATTGGCCACAAGATGCCCAAGTAGCTTTAGCGAGAGCATTATCTGAACTAGGAATTTCTGAATCTAACATACAAGCTTACCTTGAAGGGCACTTACTTTCTTTGCCTGGGTGGGCAGGAATGATACGATGGCGCTCACAACAATCAATTCAGGAACAGGAACTCCTAATAGAATATTTAGCAGTTCGAATTTCTATGGAGCTGGCTATTACAAAGCCTTATTTACCTTTAAAAAATCAAAAGGTTGAGAAAAAAGTTGCAATCGTCCCGCTTATAGCTTCTTGGATCTATTGGGGGAATATTTCAACACGGGAATGGTTACAAATGCCTGCTGCTGAACAAAGTGAATTATTAGTATTCGCTTATCGTTTTGATGAAAATATTCGTAGGAAACTTTGGCTGGAAGCTTGGGAACAGACGCATGCAGAGCAATTAAGGAAGAAGATTGCTTCTAAACAACGTGCAACTAATGATAAAAAGCGTGTATTAGCTCAATTAGCATTCTGTATTGATGTACGTTCAGAACCGTTTCGTCGCCATCTTGAAAAATTAGGTCCGTTTGAAACATTTGGAATAGCTGGTTTCTTTGGATTACCAATTGCAACTAGTGAACTAGGTAGTAATAACAACCATCCTTCTTTGCCAGTTATACTCAAACCGAAACATCAAATAAAAGAGCTCACAAATGAAAATGAACTTAAATCTTATGAGCAACGTAAGAGGGTAGGCAGTTCGGTACGTTATACATTTAAAACGATGAAACAGAACGTACTGACGAGTATGGCGCTACCTGAGTTAAGTGGTCCTTTATTTGGTCTACAAATGGTGACAAGAAGCTTTGTCCCAAGAGGAGTTGGTGCTTTCATTCGTAACCTTCGTAAAACTATGTTACAAAAACCTGATACAACATTCTCACTTAATCATGTTCATGACACAAAGGGCGAGATACCTATCGGTTTTACGAAAGAAGAAAAAGTGAACTATGTGCGTCAAGCTTTAAAAATGGTGGGACTGACAGAAAAATTTGCTCCTTTAGTTGTAATGTGCGGACATAGTAGTCAAAGTACGAACAATCCTTATGCTGCAGCGCTTGAGTGTGGTGCTTGTGGCGGAGCAGCAGGGGGATTCAATGCAAGAGTTTTTGCTACTTTATGTAATCTTCCAGAAGTAAGAGAGGCATTGGCTGCTGAAGGTATTAAAATTCCTGAGGACACCATTTTTGCAGCAGCTGAACATAAAACAACAGTGGACGAATTGGAATGGATTTACGTCCCGGAACTTTCGGAAGCTGCGCAAGAAGCATTTGATTGTATCGAGTCGATTATGCCAAATGTGAGCCAACATGCAAATAGAGAGCGTTTAACGCAATTACCAAATTTTAAAACGAAAATAAAAAATGCGAGTAAAGAGGCACATCGATTTGCAGAAGATTGGAGTGAAATACGTCCAGAATGGGGATTAGCTCGTAATGCATCTTTTATTATCGGGCAACGAGAATTAACTCAAGATTGTGACTTAGAAGGTAGGGCGTTCCTCCATAATTATGATTGGAAACAGGATGAAAGTGGCGATATATTAGCTAACATTATTGCAGGACCAGGAACAGTAGCTCAGTGGATAAATTTACAATATTACGCTTCAACTGTAGCACCTCATTATTATGGTAGTGGAAACAAAACAACCCAAACTGTAACGGCAGGTCTCGGTGTTATGCAAGGGAATGCAAGTGACCTGTTGCCAGGCTTACCTTGGCAATCGGTTATGCAGTCAGATAGTGAGACGTATCATTCACCACTTCGTTTACTAATTGTCATTCAAGCACCTATTGAATATATAGAACGTTTGTTAAATAATGATTTCACATTTCGAGAAAAAGTTCAAAATGGATGGGTTAGACTTGCAAGTGTTGATCCAGAGGGACGCTGGAAAAACTGGTAACAATTATTATTGTTACTAGCTTAAAAGTTTCATAAATACAATAATGAAGAAGGAGTGCTCCATATGAATTCAAAGAATAAAAAAGTTTTATTATTAACAGACATTGAACACGGAATAGAGCCTAGTATCCAACAAGTAACTAACATTCACCAAGAAAACATGTTGACTATACACAGCTATGATTCTGTAATTGTACATCCTTATGGAGATATAATGAGATCTATTATTATTGCTATTTATCAAGAAAATGTTAAAGAAATTTTTGTTGTCGGAATAGAGGATAAAGAAACGTCTTCAGTTAATCTACAAACTCAACGTGATTTCATAAAAGATAATATAGAATTAGACTATCTCTTTAAAAATTGCATGCCTGAATTTTCAAGTGGTAGCCTCGATGAATGGCTAATTGGAAAAGAAAATGTTAGTGAAAATATTGAGAAGAGTATAGATATGATTTGTCATCATCCACTAGTACCGTCTGATGTTAAAGTTCATGGTTTCAAGATTGATAGAATAGGGGAAAAAGAAACGGTTGTTAAAATTCCTACTAATAAAATAGTTGAAAAAGTTAACTAATTTATTAAAGACAAATAAATTCTTATGTATAAATTGCTGTTGTATAATAAATTTTATTATGTTTTAAGAATCAGAAGAGGTAGCCATGCAAAACAAAATTATCGTTATGTTTCAAAAAGATTTTCGTTTATATGATAACCCAGCTCTATTTGAGGCTGTTCAGTCCGGGGAGGTTCTTCCGGTATATGTACAAGATGAAACTTTTTCAATAGGAAGTGCGGCAAAGTGGTGGTTACACCATGCTGTAATAGATGTAAAGAAGCAACTTGAGGCATTGGGCTCTACTTTAATAATTCGTAAAGGACGTACGGAGGAAGAAATACTTTCTCTCATAGAACAATTAGATATAACGGCTGTATATTGGAATATTTGCTATGATCCGGACAGATTACAATCTAATCAAAAAATGAAAATGATGTTAGAAGATAAAGGTATTATTTGTAAGGAATTTAATTCGCATTTATTATTAGAACCGTGGATTATAAAAAAGAAGGACAACACTGAATATAAGGTGTTTACGCCTTTTTACAATGCATTTCAAAAGCAGGTAATACCTAAACCTATTAGCAAAGTGCAGAGTATAAAATGGGGAAGCTCTTTACCAGCAAGCTTATCTGTTTCAGAATTACACTTGCTGCCAACTATACCGTGGACATCTCATATTGAATCAATATGGGAGCCTACAGAGGAAGGGGCATACAAAACATTCAAGAAATTTTTCTCTAGCAAATTAGCCTCTTATAGTGAAGGAAGAGATTTTCCAAATCAAAATGCTCATTCGATGTTGGCGCCATATCTTTCATTTGGCCAAATATCAGTGAAGTTAATGTATCATTACTTAATAAATAAAAGTACCGAAAGACAATGTAGTCTTTTTGAAAAACAAGTGAATAGTTTTATACGCCAATTAATTTGGCGAGAGTTTTCTTATTATTTGCTATATCACTATCCGTTTACAGTATATAAACCTCTTAATAAAAACTTTGAACATTTTCCGTGGAATAAGGAAGAGGAGTTATTAAGAGTATGGCAAAAAGGTGAAACTGGTTATCCGTTTATTGACGCGGGAATGCGGGAGCTTTGGCAAACAGGTTTTATGCATAATCGGACAAGAATGGCTGTAGCCTCTTTTCTTGTAAAGCATTTGTTAATTCCGTGGCAAGAAGGAGCAAAATGGTTTATGGATACACTACTAGATGCTGATATTGCAAATAATACAATGGGATGGCAATGGGTTGCTGGAAGTGGAGCAGATGCATCACCGTACTTTCGTATTTTTAATCCTATCACACAAGGAGAAAAGTTTGATAAAAATGGAGAGTATATAAGAAAATGGGTACCAGAATTAAGAGATATACCGAATAAGTATATACATAAACCTTGGGAAGCACCTGAGCATATTTTACAAAAGGCCAATATAAAGCTTGGTAATACATATCCTTTGCCAGTCGTTGATCATAAGGCAGCAAGAGAGAGAGCACTGTGTGCATATAAAAGTATGAAAGAGTTCGTATAAAATAGATTAAACGATATGTATTTGAAATTTAAATATTAGAAATTTATCCATTACAAGGGCATACTAATCATATAAAGTTTCTATAATCTTCTAGTAAAAAGGAGAATGTTTATGAAAAAATCTAGTATTATAGTATTTTTACTAACATATGGTTTGTTTTATGTTTCTAGTGTTTTATTCCCTATTGATCGTACTTGGTATGATGCGTTAGAAAAGCCGTCTTGGACACCTCCTGGTATGACAATCGGAATGATATGGGCTGTATTATTTGGACTTATTGCATTATCAGTTGCAATTATTTACAACAACTATGGATTCAAGCCAAAAACATTTTGGTTTGTATTCCTTTTAAATTATATGTGCAATCAAGCGTTCAGCTACTTTCAATTCATTCAAAAAAATTTGTTTTTAGCAACAGTAGACTGTTTACTAGTCGCTATTACTACGTTACTTCTCATTATGTTTTCTTCCAATTTATCTAAAGTATCGACATGGTTGCTAATTCCATATTTTTTATGGTCTGCATTTGCTACATATTTATCTTGGACAATTTATAGTATAAATTAAAGACGTAAATGAAAACTTGAGCACAATAAAAATGCTCGAGTTTTTATGTTTATTAATGATAATCTAAAGTATAGAATATATACATCTTAGGGAGGTCATACATATGAAGAAATGGATGAAAATTGTTCTGTACTCTTTACTTGGTATTTTACTTATAGGGAGTATTACTTTTTTTACTTGGTCCCAGTTTACTTACAAACCAACGAAAGAGGCTTTGTCGTTAGTGAATGATAAAAAAGATGAAGATAATATAGTTTTTGGACAGAAAGATGCTAAAATAGGGGTTGTTTTTTATCAAGGTGCTAAAGTAGAAGCTGAAGCTTATAGTTACTTAGGAGAAGCTCTTGCAAAAGATGGGCATTTTGTAGTAATGCCTAAGTTACCATTAAACTTAGCGATACTTGGAATCAATGCGGTAGATAGTGTAATTGAACAGTACCCTGAAGTTCAAAAATGGTACGTTGCTGGACATTCAATGGGCGGAGCTATGATTTCTAAGTATGCCTTTCAGAATGAAGACAAGGTAGATGGGATCATTTTCTTAGGCTCTTATCCTGCAGATGATTTCTCTACAAAATCGATTCCAATGTTATCTATTTATGGAGAAGTAGATGCTTTAGCAACTGTAGAAAAAATAGAGAACAATAAAAAGTTAATGTCAAAGAATACAACTATGCACATGATAAAAGGCGGAAACCATGCTCATTTTGGCATGTATGGTGAGCAAAAAGGTGATAATGCAAGCTTAATTACGTCAAAAGCACAACGGGATGAAACAGTTAAAGTAATTGAAGAATGGTTGTTAAAACAATGATAACGAACTTAATAAATCGATCGAAAGAATTCTCCAAACGGTAGATGGGAGCGATAATAAAGAGCCAACTCGTACGAATTGGCTCTTTTATTTCTTTGCTATCTCCAATTGTCCCCTTATTTTCTCTGGAATGTCCTTTTCAGAAATAATATCGTAGGAATAGACATACTTACCTTTCACATGAATTTTTAAGTAAATTTTTCTTGTAAAATCATTAGGCGTGTTCGTTCCAACTTTATATTCTTTTTCATTGCTTAATTCATCAACACCTTTTAGTGAGTACATAGCTCTTCCTTTATGATGATAATCTGGAACACCATATCCTTTCGCAACGGCATATACATTCTTTTCTTCAGCAATGGGATTAAATCTGTCTAAATCTCCGCGTAATATGAAAGGTAGTAAGTATATAGGGAGGCCTATTCCTAGTATGCAAATTACAAATTTCTTCATGATCGTTTCTCCTCTTGTTCATTTACATGATTCAGTATAGAAAAAAATTCTTATAAATATAGAGGGAAATTCCTTAAGGTTTTCTTAATAAAGTTTAACCGTGTGAAAAAAGACTAACTTGAGCAGTAAGCTTACGGAATGAATAGCCAAATAACCTGTTTTCTTTATTTTTTGAGGATAGGTTATTAGGTTTTATATTGGTATGAGTGAATTAAGAAATAAGTGAGATTTAGGAAATAGAATAAATTTATTTTACAGTAATAAGAGAATTAACTAAATAAATGAGAGTGAGAACAATTAAAGAAAGCATCTAGTGGGGTGCTTTTTTCTTTTGAAACAGAGAATCTCATGGGTCATTTACATGTAAATTAGTGCTGTGCTTCTAAGTCCTTGGAAAATCCAACAATAAAAAAAGAGGGGGAGGGCATTTTTTATTGAAGTTTGTTAATGATAGATTTTTAATTAGTTAGGGGGGATCGTAAAATAGATTATTAATCTCTTTGATAATTTTTATTTTCCTTATAGTTGGCATACTGTATTAGAAATTTTAAATTTTGAAAGGAGAATCAATAAGTATGGGTAAGAAAAGAAGAACAAGTAATAAGTTATTACTTGTTAGTGCGATTTTTTCAATAACAATTCCCTCAGTCTCATATGCGGAGGAAGTAATTTTACCTGAAAATTTTACGAGTTCTTCAAGTTTGTATGAGGGACGGAATACGGAAGTATTGAAAACAAGCTTATATCCTGATACATATAATTATCCGTTTAACCATCAATTTATTTCGAAATTAAAGGAAGCAAACACAACTATAAAAAAAGTAGACAATAGTGATGATGAAAATCCTATTATATCTACTACTCTTTCATTTATTCGTCATATGAATAGTGAAGATTATAAATCTGCATTTGATTTAACCTCAAGGTCATTACAGAAAATAATATCCGAAGAATGGCTGAAGAGCTATTGGGAGGGACTCCCAGTACAATTACAAGCAGGTTCTTTTATAGAAATTGGAGAGGTTACACAAAAAGAGACAAATCCTGTTCATACAAATGTGGAGATTCAATTAGTTTTTGAAAAAATGACTGTACCTTTACTAATTAAACTAGATCCATCTGGAAAAATAGACGATTTTCAACTAAGCATGTCGTTTAGTCCTGTTGCAGAGCGTCCATCATATAGTAAGCCTGAATCATTTGTTGATAAAGAAGTAGTAGTTGGAAGTGGTGCATTTCCATTACCAGGAACATTGTCGGTTCCAAAAGGAAAGGGTCCTTTTCCAGCGGTTATTCTTGTTCAAGGATCAGGAGCAACCGATCAGGATGAAACAGCGTTTGCTTTAAAACCATTTCGCGATTTAGCTGAAGGTCTTGCATCGAAGGGAATTGCTGTTCTTCGCTATAATAAAAGAACTTATGAACATGGGTTGAAAACACAATTTAGTCCCTTTTATACAGTTGATAAAGAGACAACAGATGATGCTCTTTTTGTAACTCAATTTCTTAAAAATGAGCCTCTAATAAATAAGAATCAAATATATATTCTTGGTCATAGTCAAGGTGGAATGATGCTTCCGAAAATGATTGAAAAAGACCAAAATAATAATATTGCTGGGGCAATTGTAATGGGTGGGCCAGCTCGTACGATCCAAGACGTTGTTTTAGATCAATTTGAGTACCTTTTTTCTATTGGAGCAATGAATCTAGATGAATATAAATTCTACAAAGCACAATTTGAATTATTAAATGATCCAAATTTCTCTAGTCAGAATCCCCCAAAAGATTTTTACTTAGGATCAGCAATATTTTGGGATTCTATCCGAAAAATTAAAGCAGCCGAAATGTCAAAAGAACAAAAGACACCGCTTCTTATTATTCAAGGGGAAAGAGACTATCAAGTTCAATCAAAAATCGAAATTCCTCTTTGGAAAGAACAATTAAAAGAACGAGATAACGTCGATTATCGACTATATCCGAAGTTAAATCATTTCTTTACAGAAGGTGATGGAGAAATAAGTAAACCGGATGAATATTATAGTCCTGCTAATATCCCTGAGTATGTTATAAATGACATTGCTGCTTGGGTGCAAGGAAGATCGCAATTAAATTAGCAACTATATGTTTTAATAAAGACTTTCTTTCTGTAATCAAACTAGAAACATTATTAGGTTATATGTTTTTTAGCACTCTTTTAAAAAGAGTGCTTTTTTATTTTCCTAGGATTTAATTAACGAAAAAAATATCTTGTACTCCTTTTGTAACTTTTTCTAAATAGAAATTTTCTATAAAACAATGGGCTTGCCTTCCAAACAAATCGTTATTTGTAGCACTTTTATCAAAGCAAACTTCTCGTGACATCGCTGTGATATTCAAAAACATTTATAACTTATTTTATGAAATTTTTTG
The DNA here is from genome assembly GCF_000021305.1 of Bacillus cereus G9842. Taxonomy (GTDB): domain Bacteria; phylum Bacillota; class Bacilli; order Bacillales; family Bacillaceae_G; genus Bacillus_A; species Bacillus_A thuringiensis_S. Next base: position 3,066,168 of record NC_011772.1, on the reverse strand, counting down.
AAAATTTAGGTTTAACATCTTTAAAATAGGTGTATTACATATTACATAACAACTAAATAAAAAAATAAAAAATTTAAAGGAGGAAAAATACAATGCACAAGAATGAAAGAAAACCGGTGGTTCATGAATATGAAAATGAACAGGAAGTAGTTATGAAAGTAAAAGAGCTAGAATTGCAAGGGATTCACCAAGATGACATGTATGTCTTAACACATGAAAAACATCTAACAAAAAAGATTGCGGATGATACAAACACAAATACGATTGGAGTAAAAGAACAAGGATTGGGAACAAGTATTATCAACTTTTTCTCCAAAAAAGGGGACGAACTTCGAAATCAAATGGAAGAAATGGGATTGTCGAAGGAGGAAGCTAACTTATATGAAGAAAAGCTAGATCAAGGGAGGATTTTACTCCTAGTAACAGCTGAAACACCAATGGCGAGTGATAGGAAGTCGCAAACCTATCATTCTCTCTAATAGATTGCAATAGGTAAGGTAATTATTTTAAGTTGTAGCATTGAAGAAAATAAAAGTAGAGAAGGGTGAGAAAAATGAAACATACAATATTTAAATATGCTGTGATTGGGATTACGACCGGAGTCATCGTCTCCCTATTAAAAAAAGAAAATCGGAAAGCTATACAAACAAAAGGAAAAAGCGTAAAAGAAAAACTACAAGAAGGAAACATAAAGGAAACATTGGAGAAGGTAACTGAGACAAGTAAACAATTCTCTGCAACTGCAGCTAATGTTGCAAAACAAACATTACCACAATTGCTTACAGCCACACCAGTTGTCATTTCTACCATTAAAGACTTAACAGAAAACGAAAGTAACAAAAAGAAAAAAGATGAAAAGGATTACGAAATAAATGAAAATAGTAGGAACCTAGACGGAGAAAAAACGGAAAATGAAAAGAAATATGTGAAAGAAGGGAAAGAAGAGAAAGAAGAGAGTGCCTAGATTTAATTTTTAAAAGAGAAAGTGAGGAAAAAAGTATGAAATCTCTGTATGCAATTGATGTAGGAATTGGCTTTACCAAGCGGGCATATCGACAGGATGTAGATTCTGAGATGACGATTAAGAGTGAAGCTTCCACACTAGCCCCTGTACCTAATCATACTGACAGTGAAGATTTAACAAAGGTGAGTTTTATAGACTTAGACTTTGCATACTACATGGGAAATGAAGCACATCAATCTGACGCTTCATTGCTTCCTCCATTTAATGAAGAAATAGAAAATTATTATGAAAGCGAACGTTTTAAACAACAAATATTTGGTTGCATTGCAAAGGATTATAAAGAAAATGTCGTGTTACCTTTAGTTGTTACCGGGCTTCCAGTCACTTGTTTTGGTAGTCAGCACGAGCAATTACAACATGCACTAAAAAAAGAAACTTCCGTGCAAATTGATGGGAAATTTATTAATATTACGGTGGAAAATGCTTTGATTCTTCAGCAACCAGTCGCTTTACATGCCTATTTCTTAAAAGAGGGAATTATTCAGGAACAAGATCGCATCTTAATTATTGATGGTGGATTTCGTACATTAGAAATGGCAGATATGAAACAGAATCTCATTTTAAATCATTATGAGACGGAACTAGGATGTAGCAAGCCTTTGAAAAATATTAAGAATATCCTGCAGAATCATGCGGGTGAAAGTAATCAATTGCATATTAACGACATGCCAAAAATATTAGAAAAAGGATATGGAGATCGAGACGAAAATTATGAGACAAGTCAGGTGGATATTTTAATTCAAAAAGAGTTGGATGCACACTTCCAAGACGTCATGCGTGTATTACAAGAACAATTTAAGTTAGACCAGTATGATACTATTATTTGGACCGGAGGAATAGTAGATATCCACAAAAAACGAATTGAAAAAATGCAAGGTGAAATTGCTTCTTTCCGTATGGTAGACGCTTCAAAAGAGGCCGCGCTTCATGGATACTATATTATTGGAAGTCAAGTATTTGAGGACATCACCAATCAATCTGCATATGAATCCAAATTATAATAACGACTGAAATGGAGTTCATTGAATAGACGTGCCAAATTATGTAGCTTCTTTTCCACATATAATAAATTCTTTATAAGAAAAGATAAAAAGTGCTTGTATAGAGGAAATGTTTAAAATTGAAAATAAAAATAACTAATATATAGGGGGTCTTCCTTTTAAAAGAATAAGACCTCCTATGTCATTTATTTTGTAATTTAGATGATTTAAAAACTTTTCCTCCAAGACATGAATACCTACATACAAATTTCGTATTACGGATATGATTCGATCAAACATAAAACTATTTAGAAAGGAAGAATAATATGGAATGCATAAAAATGACGAAATGGAGTTGGTATCATGTGAAAACTAGTGAGCTTGAAAAACTTTCTTCTATAATCCCTCGTGATGTAACATCTTATTTCTCTCAATTTGTAAAGAAAATAAGTTCTCCTTGTGAAAATGGATTATATGTTTATACGTTATCACCAAGTCAAACTTGTGTATATGGTTCGTTTTTATATGATCAAGATAAAAAGGACGCCAAAATTCAAAAATTTCTTCATTATTTCGTAGCTCATGGAATACTGATAACAGTTCAGGAAAAAGAGGAAGAGGATTTCCAAAAATTAATACATAATTTCCCTATGGGTATAAAAAATTGTAATAGTTCCGCTGAAGGAGTATGTGCTATCTTATCAATATTTATATCTCACTATTTACGAAAGGTTGACTATTTTGAAAACAATTTCAGAAATGTATTATGGGATTTTTATCATCATAATAACATAGCAGTTTTAGAAAGAATTTATCATATTCGTCATGAATTATTTATGAACACACATGTGTTTCGCTTAATACAGGAAGTGTTACAAGGCTTGGAGGAAGCTTGGTTAGAAAACTTAACAAACACCCTTTGTTATAAACAAACACACGTAAAATTAGAGCGTGGATTACAACTTGTTAAAGAGTACCAAGAAGAATTAGACACGATGATTCATTTACAAGAAGTTGTTTCTTCTCATCGTGGGAATGAAATTATGAAAGCTCTTACTGTATTAACTGCTGTGAGTACGCCTTTGACAGCTTTAGGAGCATTATGGGGAATGAATTTTAAATACATGCCTGAACTAGAATGGAAATATAGCTATTTAATCGCTCTCTTATTTATTATTTTCACAACGGTAGGTATGTATATGTATATGCGATTCAAAGGGTGGACAGGTGATTTATTACGAGTAAAGAAAAAGAAATCTTTTTTTAAATCTAATTAGTCCTGTTTATAAAAAATATGATAGATATATAGTTAATAATATTTATTAATTGGGGTAGTGCCATATCCCTATCAAGTTAAAGTTTTGATGTCCCCGCAATGATAAAAATTGTGAATATTTATATGAAAGATTAGAGCTCTCCTTCTTGTAGGAGGGCTCTAATCTTTGTTTAAAAACTATAGCATATACATGGGCAGACTCAATATGTGAACTTTGTCCGGATTCAATTTAGAATATAAAAAAGGAGAACTTGCGTTAGAATACAAGCTCTCTTTAAAAGAAATAACGTAATTGAGATACTTATATATTAACAATTTTTTCTTCTAATTCCATATTTCTTATGTTGAGAAATAAATGATAAGGGGCTTAATAAAACTAAAATGAATTATTGACATAATATTTCGACGATAATATAATAAATCTCGAATTCAAGATAACTTGTAAAGGATTGGTAATTATGAGTGTGATTAATGATGAGAGCTTATCTTTAAAGTTATTTGTTACATTATCAAGGGCAGCACAGGCAATTACTAAGCGTATTGAAGAGGATATAAAAAGTTATGGACTTAATCCAACTGAATTTGCAGTGCTTGAGCTACTATATAGTAAAGGCGATCAGCCTATACAAAAAATTGGAGGGAAAATATTACTTGCAAGTAGTAGTATCACGTATGTAGTGGATAAGTTGGAAAAGAAGAGGTTCTTAATACGAAAACCATGTCCAAAAGACCGCCGTGTCACGTATGCGTCAATTACTTCAGATGGTATTCAGTTAATGGATAGTATTTTTCCTCAGCATAAAGAGGCGATTCGGCATATATTTGGTGGTTTGGACTATATTGAGAAAAAAATGATAATCGAAAAGTTGAAAAAATTAGGGTATTATGCACTCGAACTATAAATTTTTAGAAATATATCTCGAATTAGTAATGTCCTAATTAAATCTAATTTAAATAAATAGGAGGAAAAATTAATAAATGGTAGTAAATTTATTATAATACAAAATGAATAAACCATGTAATTTCAATTGGTATAGCATGAAATAAAGTTGTTATGTTAACGTATACATATCGTCCTTTAAATTATAAATCTTTCATAAAGCGGAGAGTGGGTATCAAGAATGGAATTACGTCATTTAGAGTATTTTATTCAAGTTTGTAATAATAATAGTTTCACTAAAGCTGCGGAAGTTCTAGGTATTTCACAGCCGACTTTAAGTCAACAAATCCGTGTTTTAGAAGGGGAACTTGATACACCCTTGTTTCATCGAGTTGGAAGAGGTATCAAAATGACAGAAGCGGGTAAGCTGCTATTTGATAAAGGAAAATTTATCATGCAACAATTTGATGACGTGTATAATGAAATTTTTGAATTAAAGGGTGTAAAAAGAGGTGTGATTACTATAGGAGGTTTATTAGAGGATCTCACTTATTTAACACCTTATATTATGAAGTTTCAACAACATTATCCCAACATTGTAGTAAAGATTATAGAATCCGAAGTTGCTGTAAATCAAATCGTTGACAAAAATATTGATTTCGGGATTACACGTAGTGCTCAAATTCCAGACATATTAACAAGCACCCTTTTGTATAGTGAAGAGCTCGTCCTTGTAATTCCAAAAAATCATCCTTTGAATGAAAAATCATTTGTTTCTTTTCGAGAATTAGTAGGGCTGAGTAGAATAATGGTTTCATGTAGTTGTCGTGAATCTATTAAGATATATTGTGAGAGTTTAGGGTTATCTTTATCTGAAGCAAATATAGAAACAAAATCTTCTATTTCTCTATTGAGCCTTGTATACAATGGACATGGGGTTGCCATAATACCTCTTTCACTGGTTAACTTTGTTAATAATGATACTTTGAGCATAGTTCGTATTACTGATCCAACACCAAGCCAAGATATTAATCTTATTCACTTTGATGATAAATTTTTAAGTTTTGCAGCACGTATCTTTATGCAGAAGTTAAATGATTCGCAAAAAGTATCAGTGTAATAGAAATAATAATGATTCTAGTGTAACAATTGAAAAATTAAGATCTATATTAAAGTCAAAGGGCAGTGGATTTATATGTGTGGTGTAGTCGATCAAGAGGGGGATACCATTGACTTTTAATTAAGGAAAAAAGGACAGACTTTGCAAGGAGAGAAGGCTATCAAAAACAAGTTAAGTTAATCAATCAATTCTTCGGTCTTATCGCATAGTAACACATTCCATGTAGGGATATACAATGCTATTTCGAATCTACATACCCTTATTGCAGAAAGAAAACCACCGGCATTATACCGGTGGTTTTGACTTAGAAAGCAAAGCAAGTACAACCGATACCCCATGTAGTTCCATCTTTTCCTATTACGGTATGAGTGTGTTGATGGAGAGGGTTACTGCAACTATGTAACTTGTTATCATGGGAATCGTGGGAAAGTATAGTGTTGGCTAGGTTAGCACCACCATAACCATAAACGCCCGTCGGTGACCAATCAGGTGATGCTGGCGGCAATTCAGGTGATAAATTTTTAAATTCATCATTTCCATAAACAACCTGCCCACCCATAATGGTGAGTAATGATTCAAGGTTTTTGATTTCTTCTTCTGGCACAGTAAAGTAGTCAGCAGACAATACAGCAAGATCAGCAAACTGACCTACTGCCAGGGTTCCCTTTTTACCTTCATCATCAGAGAACCACGCACTTCCTTTTGAATATAATTCCAGGGCTACTTTTCTATCAAGTTTATTTTTTTCATCGTATATGGAAAGCCCACCAATGGTTTTTCCGGCAACCATCCAGTAAAGGGCAACCCAAGGGTTATAGCTGGAAACCCTAGTTGCATCACTACCGGCGCCAACAGGTATACCAAGGTCTAACATACGATAAATCGGAGGAGTACGCTTTGCAGCTTCCTTTCCGTATAAATCAACAAAGTATTCACCTTGAAAAGCCATGCGGTCTTGGATGGCAATACCGCCATTTAAAGCCTTAACACGTTCCATACTACGATCTGAGATTGTTTCTGCATGGTCAAACCACCATCGTAGACCATTAAAAGGAATTTCACTGTTAACTTCCTCAAATACATTTAAGAAACGTGTGATTGACTCATCATAAGTTGCATGTAAACGGAAGGGCCAACGGTTTTCCACCAATAGAGAAATTACTTTCTTTAAGTCAGCTTCCATCATCGTAGCTAGTTCAGGCCGTGGCATTTGAAATTTTTCAAAATCGGCTGCTGAGAATACTAACATCTCTCCGGCACCATTCATTTTATACTTATCACTTCCTTGACCTGGAGAAACAATTTTTGCCCATGAAGCAAAGTCTTCATATTCATGATTTGGATTTTGCGTAAATAGATTATAAGCAATACGCAAAGTTAATTGTTCCTTCTCGGCTAAATGTTCAACAACTTTGTAATCATCCGGATAATTTTGGAATCCACCACCTGCGTCAATAGCACTTGTAATACCTAATCTATTTAATTCGCGCATAAAATGGCGAGTTGAGTTAATCTGGTCGTCAAAATTAAGTACTGGTGCTTTACCCAAACTTGAATAAAGAATAGAAGCGTTAGGATTCGCAATTAAAAGGCCTGTTGGATTACCTCGTTTATCCCGCTCAATTAAGCAGCCTGGAGGGTCTGGTGTATCTTTCGTATATCCCAGTGCATGCAGCCCTGCACGATTTACAAGTGCTCTATCGTAAAGATGTAGCACAAAGACAGGAGTGTGTTCAGAAACGGCATTAATTTCTTCCAAAGTTGGCAACCGTCTCTCTTTAAATTGAAATTCAGACCAACCTCCAACTACTCTTACCCACTGAGGAGCAGGTGTACGCCTTGCCTGTTCTTTGAGCATTTCTAGAGCAATAAAAAGTGATGGCACGCCTTCCCAACGTAATTCCATATTATAATGTAGACCACCACGAATAACGTGTATATGAGAGTCATTCAGGCCTGGAATAGCTCTCTTTCTTTTAAGGTCTATTTTCTTTGTTTTTTCCGTGGCACTATTAAGAAGCTCATCTCCACCTACTGCAGTGACTAAACCATCAGTTATGGCGATAGCAGATACCTCAGGTTGAGAAGGGTCAAGGGTAGTAATTTTTCCGTTATATAAGATCATATCCGGTAAAGTCATGTTCACACCTCGTCTACTTTCTATTATTTTGTAACCATGGATGAAATAATTTACCGAAAATCGGCATGACTACCCATGATAGCAAGGACACTATACATACAGAAACAAAAAAAGCTGACATAATAGGATTCATATGTTTTATAATAGGTCCTATCAATTTAGGAACTAACATGCTAAGAGGCCATACACCCAAAAGGGTAACGATAGACATTTTCCATTTTGGCGGTGGAACTGGCGTTTTCGGAGTAACAAACCAATAAGCCAAACTGCTTTCAGTTTTGTAAGTTGGATTAGTGGCTTGAAATTGCTCGGCCGTTTTTAACAAATCCCGGCGAACATCTGATTCTTGCCAAGCACGTAGATGCTCATACGTATCAAAGCGAAAAATAACAGTATACTCTCTGGATTCGTTACTTGGGACTATTAGATTTACACCTAAATGTCCTGGGAATTTAGTAGCCGCAGCCTCAATTTCATGTCTCCATGTTTCAAACTGTTTTTCTTTACCCTGTTGAATTTCCCATGTAACAATCGTTGTTACTGGATTAGCAGCATCCATTGTGTTCTCTGTATGAGTCTCTTCGACAGCTACTCCTTCTAGTTTCATATTTTTCTGCTTGGAAGCGCGCCGTGAACCATAGTATATGCGTATTCTACACCTTGACCATAAGCGCCAGTGTGTTCTTTTACAATCTCCATTACAGCATCATAAGTGTCTTTGTGTGCCCAATCACGTTGGTATTCAAGTAAAACTTGAATTGCTGTCACTGGAATTGCACCAGCTTGTTCTACACGACGCATAGCAGCGTTATGTGCTGTCAAACTAGTACCACCTGAAGCATCATCAACTGCATACACCTCATAGCCAGCTTTAATTGCTTCAAGCACAGGGAATGCAAGGCAAACTTCAGTCCAAAGTGCTGCAAATATTAATTTCTTTCTACCTGTTGCTTTAACTGCTTCAACAAATTTTGGATCTTCCCAAGAATTCATTGAACTGCGTTCTATAATTTCATGGTTTGGGAATATGTCAAGAATTTGCGGCCAAAAATAACCAGAAAAGCTGCGTGTTTCAACTGTAGTAAGAATAGTAGGTACGTTAAAAGTTTTTGCTGATTTAGCAAGCAGCATAACGTTATTAATCAATGTTTGTCTATCAATACTTGCAACTCCAAAAGTCATTTGAGGCTGAAAATCAATCAAAATTAAGGCACTGTTCTCCGGATTTAACAATTCTAAATTACTCATAATAAAACGCTCCTTTTTTAATTGTTTAAAATCAATATTATTGAAAATAATGTTTTTTCTGTTAATTAAAAAGAGAGTGCTGATTTAATCAGCACTAAATGTATACTATCCATTTTTTAAAAAGTGATTTAAAGCTATTTCCTTGAAATACATTTATGCATTTTGTTTACTAAGATCTCGCTGTGCGCCCATATAGCTTCCAATTATATTTTGATAGCCTGGAAGATTGCTAGCAAGCAAATTGCCAAAACCTTCGACATCGTTGCGCCAATCGCGTTGTAATTCGCAAGCTACGCTAAACCAGTTCATAAGTTGCACACCACTATGTGCCATACGAGTATTTGCAGCATCTGCAACTTGTTTATTGAAAGTACCTGAAGCATCAGTAACAGCAAATACTTCATATCCAGCTTTTATAGCGGAAAGTGCAGGGAAAGCAACACAAACGTCCGTAACTACGCCGGCGATGATAATTTGCTTTTTTCCAGTTTCTTCGATTGCTTTTACAAAATCATCATTATCCCATGCGTTAATTTGTCCAGGTCGAGCTATTTTTGGTGCATGAGGAAAGAGATCAACCAATTCTTGCATTAAAGGTCCGTTAGGTCCGTTTTCAAAACTTGTTGTTAAAATAACTGGTAAATCAAAAAACTTAGCAGTATGAGCAAGAGCTAAAACATTGTTCTTGAATTCATCAACACCATAGTCACGTACTAGTCCGGACATAAGACCAGTTTGATGATCTACTAAAAGCACGACAGCATCATCTTTGTTAATACGAGAATAGAGATCAGTCATTATGTATTCCTCCTAAAAATTAAGTAATCGAAGAAAGTTTAAATAGTCGAATACTATCATAAGTTTCTTCGTTTATAACTAAGCTGACCAATAATATTGGTTATAGCAGCATTCACAGAACATGAAGTGCTATACAAATTTATAGTATTTGAAAACTGATTCATTAATCAATTCTAAATTATCTATAATTTGTATAGGTCGTAACTATAGTTGTTTTCACTATAAAATAGATTGGTTTTACCTATACATCCTATAGATAGAACAATATTGATAGTCACCTATTTTTGTTATTACAATTGAATATGAGTAATGTTCAGTAATTATTTTATGATGAAAAAGGTATTAGAGGGGGGATTGTTCCAAACGGAGAAAAAATGCATTGGAACAATAGAGTTTCATACTTAGAGTTCACAACATAAACGTGCATGAATAGCTTATGAGATTCATCCGAATTATTGAAGAAAAGGATACATATTAAAGGAGGTAGGAGAATGGCAAAAATTACTGTAGGAACCGAAAATCAAGCACCAATTGAGATATATTATGAGGATCATGGTATAGGAAAACCAGTTGTACTCATTCATGGTTGGCCGTTAAGTGGTCGATCTTGGGAATATCAAGTTCCCGCTCTTGTTGAGGCTGGATACAGAGTTATAACATATGATCGTCGAGGCTTTGGAAAATCATCTCAGCCGTGGGAAGGGTATGAATATGATACCTTTACTTCTGATTTACATCAACTATTAGAACATTTAGAGCTTCAAAATGTCACACTTGTTGGTTTTTCTATGGGGGGAGGCGAAGTAGCCCGGTATATTGGGAAATATGGAACCCATAGAATAGAGAAGGCTGTATTTGCCGGAGCTGTACCACCATTCCTTTACAAGTCAGCAGATCATCCTGAGGGTGTATTAGATGATGTAGCAATTCAAGGATTTGAAAATGGAGTGAAAAGTGATCGCATAGCATTCCTTGATGAGTTTACGAAAGGTTTTTTTGCTGCTGGAGATCGAACTGACTTAGTTAGTGAACCATTTCGACTTTACAATAGGGATATCGCTGCGGGTGCATCACCTAAAGGAACATTAGATTGTATCGCTGCTTTCAGCAAAACAGACTTCAGAAGCGATTTAGCCAAGATTAATATACCTACCCTTGTCATTCATGGTGATTCAGATGCAACTGTACCATATGAATATAGTGGGAAATTAACACATGAAGCAATTCCTAATTCTAAAGTAGCATTAATAAAGGGTGGTCCACATGGGCTCAATGCAACGCATGCTAAAGAATTTAATGAAGCACTCCTATCATTTTTAAAGGACTGATTACAACTATATAATTGTTAATTGAGACATTATAAATAAGTTAAAATAAAGCTTTATAAAAGATGCTCTTGGATAAATCCAGGAGCATCTTTTTAAATATTGATATTGAGATGTTAGGTTAATAAATCGCCATTAGTTTTGGATTGAATATTCTTCTTAACAGCTAAAATGTATTGATTAGAGTTTTTTAGATTTCTTAGAAGTATTGTTATATTACTATCAAGATAATATTTCTTCCTCAAAACAAAGAAATATACATTTTTTTGAGGAAAAAATATCTTGTCAGAAAACAATAAAATCTTATTAATTTTTATAATTGGTAGAATTTTTATGGAAATAATTCTCTTAATATATTAAAATAACATCGTATTATGTCAGATTTTAATTAGGGGAGAGAAATTTTATGTTGAAAAAAATCATTCCAGTTGCTTTAGCATTAAGTACAGTTACTTTTACTAGTGTATTTGCTGCGCCTTCAATCCAAGCGAGTACAGAACCAAACCGCTACATAGATGTGCAAATGCTCGGTATTAACGATTTTCATGGGCAACTAGACACTGTAAAAAAAATTAACAATAAAGATGCAGGGGGAATTGAGTACTTAGGGGCTTATTTACGTGATCGTGAAAAACAAAATCCGAATACATTAAAGGTACATGCTGGCGATGTTGTTGGAGCAAGTACTCCTGTTTCAGCATTATTACAAGACGAACCTACAATTGAATTTCTAAATGATTTGAAATTCGATGTTGGAACGATAGGAAATCATGAATTTGATGAAGGTGTTGCGGAAATGAACCGCCTTATTTATGGTGGATATCATGAGAAAACAGGGAATTTTAAAGGAGCAAAATTCCCATATGTTGCTGCAAATTTCTATAATAAATCCACCGGTCGTTTATTTTTACCACCATTCACTATAAAAAAGGTACAAGGAGTTCCTGTTGGATTTATCGGAGTTGTAACAACGGATGTTCCTAACCTTGTTATGCCTACTATGCTAAAGAATGTGGAAATTACAGATGAAGTTGAAGCTATTAACAAATCCGTAAAGCAATTAAAAAAACTAGGCGTTAAATCTATCGTTGTTCTTGCACATAACGGAGGTACAACAGATGGGAACGGCGTAACAAATGGTGATATCGTCCGATTAGTAAATGAGACTGATCCAGAAGTCGATGTTATTTTTGGTGGGCATAGCCACACGTATGTAAATGGAACTGTTAATAATAAACTTGTCGTACAAGCAAATTCATATGGTATGGCTTTTGCTGATGTTGATGTAAAGATTGACCGTAAGACACAAGATATTGTTGAGAAAAAAGCAGAAATTGTTACAACTTACCATGAAGGCATGGAGCCTGATAAAAAAATAAAGAAGAAGATGGAGAAATATCAAGCAAAAATCGCACCTCTTGTTAATGAAGTTGTAGGTAAGTCTATTGCTCCACTAGATCGCAAACTCAATACGGCTGGTGAATCTACTCTCGGAAATTTGGTTGCTGATGCCCAGCGTGCAACAATGCAATCCCAAATTGCACTTATGAATCCTGGTGGTATTCGTAATGACTTAGATGCTGGTGATATTACATGGGGAGAGATATATGGTATTCAACCATTCGGAAATCAATTAATAAAAGTAAATTTAACAGGTCAAGACATTCGTGATATTTTAAATCAACAATGGCAAAAAGACATAACAAGAATGCTTCAAATTTCAGGGATCCAATACACTTGGGATGCGAACAAGCCTAATGGAGAAAAAGTAACAAGTATTCGCTTAACAAATGGAGAAGAAATTATTCCTTCTAAAACTTACAGCGTCGTTGCTAACGCATTTCTAGCTTCAGGTGGAGATGGATTTGTATCTTTTAAAAACGGTAAAGATGCTGAAACAGGACCAACTGATTTTGAAGCATTAGTAGATTATATAAAAAAATCAAAAGAACCAATTCAGTCTATTATTGATGGAAGAATTCAAAAAATAAATTAGGTTTTTATTAATCTCAAAAAAAAATAGATTACCTATACTTTTTATTGTACAGGTAATCTATTTTTTGTGGGTTTGAAATAAAGTCTTACTGTGGCCAATTAATAGTGACGGTGAATTTGGCCCCTATGGAACATTAAAATTGGATGATCCAAACAGTTATAACTACATTTTTGGACAGGTCAAAAAAGATCAATTTTTTATTGATTTACGTAAGGCGAACGGCGTGACAAAAACTTGGTTACACGAACAACATCCAATTTTCGCTGGAATAACTACCGAAGGGCCTGATATACCAAAAACTGTTGATATATCATTAGGTAAAGCGTTTGATATACTTGTTCAAATTCAAAAAGTGAGTCCATCTCAAGTACATCAATAAATTTAGAATAATATGCCTTAATGACAAATTTCATAGTGTTTCATATAACACAATGAAATTTGTTTTATATAGCAAGAAGAATAATCGCATTAGAAAAAATTAGCAGTTTAACCTGTTAAGAGTAAAACGAATCTTCAATATGTAAAGCGCAAAAACACTGAAGCGAAAAGCATCGGTGTTTTTTGCGCTTTCGGGCACAGATGCTACTTCAACCCTAGTGTACAAGTGATTTTGTATGTAAGGAATTTGTAAGGAATAGGTAAGAAAAAAGAGATTTTCATTGTGTAGGATAAAAATATAAGGAGTCGTGAAGGGGGGATAAGTACGGCCTATATATAACAATCAGTAACAAGAGTGTTTTGTGAAAATAATGAGTACAATGATTGCAAATGCATTGTTGCCTTTTCATCATTGGGAGAATGGATAGCTGTGTGGTTCGTATATGACACTGCTATCAACTATCTATACAATTTTAATAGAAGAGAGGAATTCTTTATGAAAACACGCAGTAAAATTACATGTGCAAGTCTAGCACTTTTAATAGCTGGAAGTTCCCTGTTATACATAACACCAACATCAATTGTAAAAGCAGAACCTACGCAAAATGTATCTAGTTCGTTACAAACAAGTACGAAAAGCGATCGTACTTCCGTTAAGAAAGCAATGCGAGATGAACTGCAACTTGGATACCCGGGAATACTCGCTCAAATTTCTAAGGGGGGTAAAACTTGGAGTTATAGTGCTGGGATAGCGGATTTGAGAACTAAGAAACCAATGAAAGCAGATTTTCGCTTTCGCATTGGCAGTGTGACGAAAACGTTCATTGCAACAGTTCTACTTCAATTATCTGGAGAGAACCGTTTGAATCTAGACGACTCAATTGAAAAATGGTTACCTGGTGTGATTCAAGGAAACGGATATGATGGTAACCAGATTACTATCCGGCAAATATTGAATCATACAAGTGGTATTGCTGACTATATAAATTCAAAAGACTTTGATATTACGGATATAAAAAAATCGTATACGGCTGAAGAATTTGTAAAGATGGGGATTTCACTTCCCCCAGACTTTGCCCCAGGAAAGGGTTGGTCTTATTCAAACACAGGATACGTATTACTGGGGATCCTTATTGAAAAAGTAACTGGCAACAGTTATGCTGAAGAGGTTGAAAATCGGATTATTGAACCGCTTGATTTGTCAAATACATTCCTACCTGGCAATTCAAGCGTGATTCCAGGGACTAAGCATGCCCGTGGCTATTTGCAACTAGACGGAGCGAGTGAGCTAAAAGACGTTACTTATATTAACCCAGGTAGCTCGGATGGAGATATGATTTCTACTGCTGACGACTTAAGCAAATTCTTCTCTTACTTACTAGGTGGCAAATTACTGAAGGAACAGCAGTTAAAACAAATGCTTACTACAGTTCCTACAAATAGAGAGGGAACCGGATATGGTCTTGGAATCCTTGAAATTAAGCTTCCGAACGGTGTCTCGGTATGGGGACACAGGGGGGCCGTTCCAGGGTTTTCCACTTTTGTTGGTGGAACACTTGGAGGTAAACATATACTCGCTATCAATTCGAACAGTTTAAACATTAATAACCCGGAATTTTTTAAAAACATTTTACTTGCTGAATTTAGCAAGTAGGAAAAACGGATAAATTTTGTCATTTGTAATTTCCATCGGAATGGATTACCGCTTGAAATGAGTATAGAGGGATTAAGTATCTAGAAACAATCAAGCCAATCATGAAGGATGGCTAAGTAAAAGGATTTGTTTATACATTGGCCAATTAAAAGAGCAACACATATAATGAGTGATTATGTATATAGTATTGCATTTGTGTTGGTATCGTCACGGATTGTAAATTTGTATAAGGTGCGAAGTCTAATTTAAGACTTCGCACTTTTGCTGTTTAACAGCTTTTATTACGAAGCTATTAACAATAGAAAAAGGAGAATGTAACTAGTTATGTGGATACTACTGTATGATTGGTGCAACAAATTGTGACTCTAACGTATTTGAAAGGTTTGATAAATTCACCGTTTATCGTCCTGACATTGATATTAAAAAGGCATTTAGTGGTACTGCAAGACATCTTGCTTTTGGATCAAGTATCTATAATTGTGTAGGAGCAGCATTTGCAAAATTAGAAATTGAAATAGATTCAACGATCAAAGATAATATTAGCGGAAAAAAATTGAGGGACATTAAAGATTTTGTGAAGAGGACTTCAAAAATGAAATAACATTGTAATAAGTTATATTTCTATTATTAATTGAAAGTTATTACCCTATAAATTCAGTCATTTATTATATAACTGAGTGCATAAAAAATGAACCGAACTCTATTAAATAACGTAAAAGCTAAAAGGTTTTCGCTTTGGGAACATCTCAAAATATTAAATTGATGGTAACTTTGTTGTAGCTCTTTAAACATACCTATATTAAAACCCAAATTTCTCAATTTAATGCTGAGAAATTTGGGTTTTTCTAAAGGAATCAATTTTTTAAAAAATTTTTAGAAATTTAAAGATAAAGTATTGTATACATGTAAGTATGATTAAAAATGAAAAGTTGTAAATGCTAAATTTAATTAAATATGCCTTACTCTCTTTAACATTGGCCTGAATGAATAGTTTATAGGAGATTACACTGGCTAAAGATGCGATAATTGTTCCAAGCCCTCCAATATTTACTCCTAGTAATAAAGCTTTCCAATCAGAAGTAAAGTTTGATAGAAGAATTGAAGTAGGAAAATTGCTAATCAATTGACTCAAAAATATGGAACTAAAGAAGACTGAAGTATCTCCTCTTAAATTAGCGCGAGCAAATGTCCCCAGTGCATCGGAATGGGAAATGTTTCCGATAAAAATAAAAAAACAGACAAAGGTTATTAGAAGAAAGTAATCGATCTTAAATAGTAAGTTTCTATCTAACGTAAATGCTGCTATCAGTGTGACTATTAGCGCGATGTAATAATTAATAACACCAAAAATAGATGCAATGATAGTAATAAGTATCAAAATCCAGACGGTAGCTTTTTTTCGATTTTTCACGGTAATAACAGGTAGTTCTATTTTCAAATCTGTTTTTTGAAGTTTTTGAGTAAATATAAATAATAAACTAATTCCAAGTACAGCTAAAAGCAGAATTGAACCTAAAAATGGGATGAGCTTAATTCCATAGTAAGAATATAGGTATAAATTTTGTGGGTTTCCCATAGGCATCAAGCTACTACCGATGTTTGCTGCAATTGTCTGCAGGATGATTGTCTCCATCATGTTCATTTGTGTTTTTTTACTAATGACAAGTGTTATTGGTACAAAAGTGAGGAGAGCAACATCATTTGTTACAAACATGGAGCAAATAAAGCATAACAAAATTAGAATAATAGATATTGACCTGCTGTTATTGCATTTATTTAAAATCGCAACGGCAAGTTTGTCTAATATCTTTAGCTGTTCCAAGGCCTTAATGGCTACCATCAGATTAAATAAGCTAATTAACACTTCAAAGTTAATATATTCGATCTTTGGCGAATGTATTAAGCAGCTTACAATTGCTAGTATCAGTGAAATGGTAAGTACTAAATCCTTTTTTAAAAATTCGAATTTCATAAGGAGTCTTTTTTTATTTTGAACGAATACTATTTCTTTCACAATACACCACCTGTAATCTATGTTAGTAAATATACGTTTTTTGGGATAACTCGATATTGCTAGAAAAGAGGATGTCATAAGGTCCTAAATAAGAGTTTTGTAATGTTTCATCCCTTCAACAAAATCTTTTTTTCTTAGTGTCTTTCCTGTTGTAAATATGTGCAATATAGACGAATCCAACTAGGGGGATTAATTGAGAAAACAAATGTTTTTTGTATGATAACATAAATAAATTAAATGTTTTATTTTTTTAATATTCTTATAATATTCCATTGATTCTTGATTTCAAATACTTTATATGAACTTCTAAAAGAGAAAAAATATGCATGTTTTTATGAAGAAAATAGAGGCTTGTCAGAGGTTAGGTAGAACAGCATCCGCGACGTTTGGATACTGTATAAAATTCACAAAATCTCACTGTTTTTTTAGATGAAAAATCTTAAAATATTTTTTTGTTTTTATAAAAATCTGTACTTTTTCGTAACATTCTGTACTTTTAATTATAAATTAAAGACAAGCTTCTCTTAGTTGAAGATTGAAAGCGCTTCATAGTTTTTCTATAAATTTTTTATCTAGCCTATTTTTGAGATTAGTAGTGAGAAAGGAGATATTTCCATGTTCTTGAGAAAATTAACAAATAACCAGTTAATCACTATTGATTTTATGATTTAAATCACCGGTAAACGAAACAAACATAATAGTACAACAATGTTAGTGGATAAAAATATTAGTTTGCAGAAAGGGGTAGAGCATCCGTTTGTATAAGCGTTAAGTACTTCAAAATTTCAGTTTTACGGTTACATGTTGTGCTGTTTGCTTAAACAGGCCAATCCGATTAATATAGAAAATTTTTATCCTTGTTGTATTTGAATATGAAAGAGGTATTTATACCAGGAAATATAGGTGATTTTATATAAATTATAATATATAAACTTTGGCATGGAGTGATGATATGGAAAGGTTTTTTGTAGAGTTAGTCGGATCAACAAATGATTTTTTATGGTCTAAATTGTTAATTATTATGCTTGTTATTTGCGGAATTTATTTTACATTTAAATTGAATTTTGTACAGTTTCGAATGTTAAAAGAGATGGTCCGTGTATTAATGGAGGGGAAAAGTGGTTCTAAAGATCAAATCTCTCCTTTTCAAGCGTTTTGTATTGGTATGGCAGCCCGCGTTGGGACAGGGAATATTACAGGAATTGCGATTGCAATTGCATTAGGTGGTCCTGGAGCTGTATTTTGGATGTGGATTATTTCTATTATTAGCTCGGCATCTAGTTTTGTCGAAAGCACATTAGCACAGATATATAAAGTAAAAGATAAAACTGGTTTCCGCGGTGGTCCATCCTATTATATGGAAAAAGGGTTGAATAAACGTTGGATGGGAGTATTATTCTCTATTTTAATCACAATTACTTTTGGACTTGTATTCAATTCAGTACAATCAAATACAGTTACAATTGCTTTTCAAAACTCATTTGGTACAGATCGTCTAACAGTTGGGATAATCATGGCCATTGCTTTCGCTGCGATTATTTTTGGTGGTGTACAACGTATTGCAAAAATGGCTGAATACAAGGTGGTATTTTTAGCGGTATTATACATTGGAGTTGCATTATTTGTTGTAGTTACCAACATATCAAAAATGCCGGAAGTTCTTTCTCTTATTGTTCAAAACGCATTTGGTTTTAAACAAATAGCAGGCGGTTCAATTGGTGCAGCACTTATGAATGGAGTTAAACGCGGTTTATTCTCAAATGAAGCTGGTATGGGAAGTGCACCAAACGTTGCTGCAACAGCAACAACAAGTCATCCGGTGAAACAAGGACTGATTCAAGCATTTGGTGTATTAACGGATACACTAATCATTTGTACTAGCACCGCCTTTATTATTTTGCTGTCTGATGCATATAAACAACCGGGGTTAAATGGTATTGCACTTACACAAGCAGCATTAAGTGAACACATAGGCCCTTGGGCATCGGGTTGTCTTGCTATCTTTGTTTTTTTATTTGGATTTGGTGCGTTAATTGGCAACTATTATTATGGTGAAACAAACATTCGCTTCTTACATACAAGTAAAGTGTGGTTAATGATATACAGAATAAGTGTGTTGGCTATGATTGTATTTGGTTCTGTTGCAAAGATTCAAATTGTATGGGATTTAGCGGACTTATTTATGGGCTTTATGGTTATTATTAATTTAATTGCTATTACCTTACTTTCAAAAGTAGCATTTGCGGCGTTACAAGATTATATAAACCAGAAAAAAGCTGGTAAAGATCCTATTTTTTATAAAGAAAACATTAAAGGACTTGAAAATATTGAATGTTGGGATAGTTATGAGAAAACTTCAAAAAAGAAAAGTGTGTAATAAGAAGGATATTCAGACTGCAATATGTCTGAATATTTTTCTTGGTTCTAGTGCAAATATTATTGATTATAGTAAAGAAAAAATCATTCTATATAAAGTTAATAGTACGGGGGAATATTATTAAATGATAAAGGATTCTAGCGTTCAAGTTGAGGGGCAAGAAAAAGTTTGCTTAGATCAATGGGTAGCTCATTATCGAGCGTATGCAGCTAAGGGACGAAGCGCCAGTTATATTCCCGCTCTGGGGGAAATAAATGTATCGCAGTTAGGTATTTGTATAGTAAAGCCAGATGGAACAATGATAAAATCAGGAGATTGGGAGATACCTTTCACATTACAAAGTATATCAAAAGTAATCGGTTTTATAGCCGCTTGTTTAAGTCGCGGTATTTCTTATGTATTAGAACGAGTTGACGTAGAGCCAACTGGAGATGCCTTTAATTCAATTATTCGTTTAGAGATACATAAACCAGGAAAACCTTTTAATCCTATGATCAATGCTGGAGCGATTACGATAGCTTCACTTTTGCCAGGGACATCGGTGCAAGAAAAATTAGAATCTCTATACGTATTAATTGAAAAAATGATAGAGAAGCGTCCCGCTATTAATGAAATAGTATTTCAATCAGAATGGGAAACGGCTCATCGTAATAGAGCATTAGCATACTATTTAAAGGAGAATGGTTTTCTAGAATCAGATGTGGAGGAGACACTAGAGGTTTACTTAAAACAATGTTCGATTGAAATAAATACAGAAGATATTGCCTTAATAGGGCTTATACTAGCACATGATGGATATCATCCTATTCGCAAAGAACAAGTGCTCCCTAAAGAAGTAGCTAGGTTAACAAAAGCTTTAATGCTTACTTGTGGAATGTACAACGCTTCTGGAAAATTTGCTGCTTTCATTGGATTACCAGCTAAGAGTGGGGTATCCGGCGGAATTATGACACTTGTTCCCTCAAAATCTAGGAAGGATTTATCGTTTCAAGATGGATGTGGTATTGGTATTTACGGACCAGCCATTGATGAGTATGGGAATAGTTTACCAGGAATTATGTTGTTAGAACATATTGCAAAAGAATGGGATTTAAGTATATTTTAAAAAGGAGCACAGATATTTTGGTGTTAGAGCGAGTCCAAAAGTGTTCAGACCTTATATTGTGTCTGAACATTTTTGAGTTATAAAGTATCTTTCTAAAGTAGAAGAGTGTAATGAATACTCACAATCTATAATGCTTTCGTTTATAACTTATTTATCAGTTTTTGAAAAAAATAGAGTAAGTATTGTATTAATGCAAATAGGTTTGTATACTGACTGTTAGGCGAAAGTGAGAAGTGATTATTTTGAATCTTAGTAATTTAGTAAAAAAAGACATCTATATTCTCGTTTTAATGATACTTACAGTACCCTTAGTAGGTGAAATAAAGTCATTTCCCTTAAATGAAACATTTAGAATGAGCTTTGGTGCACCAACATTTTTCTTTTTTTTATTATTGTTTCGACGATTTCCAGCATTTTTACCGGGTTTTTTAACAGCGATAGTCGTGGTAGTATTTCGTATCTCAATGGATGTCATTATAAAGGAAAATATGGATTGGCTAGCCGCTTTTCATACTCACTATCCTAGTTTTTTCTTTTATTTTACTTATTCGTATCTCTTTCATTTAGCAAAAATCAAACGTTTTTATCATCAACCACTAATGATTGGTTTTATTGGTTGCATGATTGAAATACTGTCAGACTGTGTGGAATTAATGATTCAATATTTCGTATTAAAAACATCGATCACATCCGAGGCAATAAATGAGATCATTGTTATCGCATGTTCCCATAGTTTTATAGTTCTAAGCTTTTTCAATATGATGAAATTGTATGAAGCACAATCAAGGGAGCGACATATAAAGAAACAAAATGAACATATGCTCATGCTCATCTCTAATTTATATGAAGATGCTGTTCATTTAAAAAAAACATTACAAGATGCTGAGAATATAACAAAAAAATCCTATGATTTATATAAAACTTTAGACTCTTTTGAGCATAAACAGATGGATTTTCAGTTTGAGGATTTAAGGCAACAGGCATTACAAATTGCTGGTGAGGTCCATGACGTTAAAAAGGATAACCAACGTATTTTTGCGGGACTTTCAAAACTAATTTCTGATGAAAGTTTTACAGATTATATGTCTGTACATGAACTAGTAAATATCATTATACGGGCAAATACGAAATATGCACAGTTGTTAGAGAAAGATATCCAATTTGTGTATAAAATTGATGGTGTGCATCCTCATTATCATATTTATACAATCTTATCTATTATAAATAATATCGTTACAAACGCTGTAGAAGCTATCCAAGGTATGGGAACCATCACAATTGACATTAATAAAGACCACCATTTTGTTGAATTTCAAATAGGCGATAATGGTCCTGGTATTTCTTCAAAATATAAAGATTCAATTTTTGAGCCTGGGTTTACTTCTAAATATGATGATTTAGGCAATCCATCGACAGGTATCGGATTATCGTATGTTAAAGAAATGGTCGCACAACTTGAAGGTGATGTTACGCTTGGGGACAGAACCGAAGGAAAAGGATCAATTTTTATAATTAGATTAGGGATTGATCATATAATTTCGAAAGGGTGATTCTATGTATTTTTATATAGTAGATGATGAAAAAGCGGTTCGCTCAATGTTGGCTCAAATTATCGAGGATGAAGATCTTGGGGAGGTTATAGGAGAAGCTGAGGATGGTTTATCTTTAGAGCAACAAATGGTAATCCTTAAAAATATAGACATTTTATTTATCGATTTGTTAATGCCGAATCAAGATGGAATAAAAACAATTCGTCAAATAAAGCCTTCGTTTAAAGGGAAAATCATCATGGTCTCTCAAGTAGAATCAAAAGAATTAATTGCTGAAGCTTATTCGCTTGGTGTTGAATACTATATTATTAAGCCAATTAACCGGATTGAAGTATTAACAGTTGTTCGGAAAGTCATTGAACGAATTCGTTTGGAAAAATCAATAAAAAACATTCAAGAATCGCTTAATATGGTACTAAAATTGGATAGTAATTCAAGTGTGCAAGAAAAATACCGTAATGAAAAACATTTAAATACTTTCAATCATTTTCAAAATTCCATTCATTTTCTTTTGTCTGAATTAGGAATAGCCAGTGAAAGTGGAAGTAAAGATTTAATGGATATGCTAGATTATTTATATAAATATGAACAAGATAACACGTTGGAACAAGGCTTTCCCTCACTAAAAGAGATTTTTATGAATTTGGCTCAAAAAAAACTTGGGGATTCAGCTGAAGATGCCGAATTAAAAAGGTTCATAGAAGCTTCCAAACAACGGATTCGGAGAGCTATTTATCAATCATTAAACCATTTAGCATCCCTTGGACTTACTGATTTTTTAAACCCGAAGTTCGAAAATTATGCTTCTAGATTTTTTGATTTTACTACCGTAAGGAGAAAGATGACAGAATTGAATAATGAACCAACATTACCTGCTCGTATTGATACGAAAAAATTTATTCAAGTTCTTTATTTTGAAGCAAAACGAATACACCTGGAGTTAAGATGATAAACTCTTGCTAATTATTATTTTCAATTGCTAGATTGATAATTGTTTTCATGTTATTTGTTTTATATAGTTTTTCTAAGAGAGTATTTTCCTTTATTTCATATTGATTTTAAAATCAGAAAATTCCGTATCGATTTGGTAGAAGTGTATGAACTTAGAACAAAAGAATATGTATTTTTTATTTTTTTAAACATTAATATTCATTAAAAAAAACGAGTATTTTCACAATAAAATATAAATACATAGTAAGTTGAATTTAAAAAAAGATGCTATCTTCTAGCATCTTTTTTTCTTTAAGAGGAAATATCATTGATCCTTATATTATTTGAAATTCAAATGCGGGCATATAAATAACGGAAAAGGAGATAATATTTAACAAATTATAATTGGAAATGGTATTTTAGGTCAGAAATGTTTTTATACTAATTAGGTTATTGGTACTAAATAAGCATAAAGTATCGCTTTTCTGCTCTTTAATCTTATCGTTATTTTTTATTAAGTACATATCGTTTTTTAGAAATCTCAATCCTAGCAGAGTATATAAATTGGGTGATAAAAATGTGGAACATAATTACTTCTTATCTTCCAGATTGGAAAGTCTTTGTACAAGCTTTTATCTTGTTTTTAATTCCGTATACTATCTCAAGAGTTTTTCATTGGGTTCGTATGTCAGAGAAAGAGTGGGAAGAATGAGTTGGTGGAAGTCAAGAGACAAACAAGTGAAAAAAAATAATATTCAAAGTAAAACGAAACAAGAGCATAAACCTTCTCAAAATGCAATCGTTCATTTCACAAATGATTTTGCCTCTAACTTAGAACTTATAAAGCAACAAATCGGACATAATTCTGATGTTCGCTTTCGGAAGTTTAATATTGGACGCACAGATATTCAGGCTGGGATCGTTTTTGTTGATGGCCTATCAGATAAAGAGATAATTGACAAACATATTATGAAATTACTAATGGATGATTTTTCTGATGAATATAAAAATGAAACTTCTTATGTGGAGGGGACTGTTTCAAAAGAATATATTAAAAATAAAGTTCTTACAATTAGTGAAGTAGCAGAAGTCCATTACATAAAAGATTTAATACCCAAAGTATTGATAGGTTCAACAGTTCTTTTAATTGATGGTTTAGCAGATGTGTTTATTCTTGGTACAACAAAAGCAAATAAACGAAACATTGAAGAACCAGTATCGGAGGCATTAGTCAGAGGGCCACGGGTCGGTTTTACTGAAGTATTAAGTGATAATACCTCACTTTTGCGACGACATTGTGCGGATGAGAGCTTATCATTAGTAAAGCTACCAGTAGGAGAACGTGCAAAGAAAGAGTTAGTTGTCGCATTTATTAGAGATCTTGCTAGTACAGAATTGGTGGATGAAGTAAAAAACAGAATTCAGAAAATTGACATAGACAGTGTACTCGAATCTGGTTATATAGAGCAACTCATTGAAGATAATTATCTAAGTCCTTTTCCACAGATTCAAAATACAGAACGACCTGATCGTGTTATTAGTGCTTTAATGGAAGGTCGAGTAGCTATTTTGTTAGATGGAACACCATTTGTTTTAATTGCTCCAGTTACATTTAGTATGCTGCTGCAATCACCAGAAGATTATTATGAAAGGTGGCTTCCTGGTACGCTTCTCCGCTTATTACGCTTCATGACAGCTTTTGTTTCATTATTTGCTCCAGCACTGTATATTTCTTTTATTTCATTTCATCCAGGATTAATTCCCACTAAGCTCGCTATTTCTATTATCGGATCGCGAGAAGGAGTTCCTTTTCCCGCTTTAATAGAAGCGTTAATTATGGAAGTAGCTATCGAAGTTTTGCGAGAAGCAGGTTTACGTCTGCCTAAACCGATTGGACCTGCAATGGGAATTGTGGGCGGTTTAATAATTGGTCAAGCTGCCGTAGAAGCAGGAATTGTTAGTCCAATAATGGTTATCGTTGTTGCGGTAACAGCTATTTCTTCTTTTACTATTCCACAATATAGTGTAGGAATTACGTTACGCATTCTTCGTTTTGTAGCTATGTTTTGTGCTGCGATATTTGGTTTGTATGGAGTTATTCTCTTCTTTCTTTTACTTTGCAGTCATTTAGTGAAACTGAAAAGTTTTGGCGTTCCTTATACCAGTCCTGCTGTTCCATATCGATTCAGTGACTGGAAAGATTTTATGGTTCGCATGCCATTAAAAATAATGAGACGTCGACCAAAAATAATGCATACCCAAAAAAATATCCGCAAAAGGTAGCTGATGACGAAAGGAAGTGGCCTTCAGTGATTACTAAACTTAAAGACCGAATAACAACTTCACAGGCAGTTGTTATTATTGTAAATTACATACTTGGGACAGGAATTCTCACTCTGCCTAGAGCATCTGTGGAAAAAGTGAAAACACCAGATGTATGGATAAGTGTGATATTAGGTGGAATACTGGCAATGGTTTCAGGAGTAATTATGGTCAAATTAAGTCAGCAGTTTCCAGAAAAAACATTTTACCAATACAGTCAAGATATTGTAGGGAAATGGATAGGCAGGTTGCTTAGTTTTCTTATTATAGGGTATTTTCTTACAACTTCAGCATTTCAAATTCGTTCAATGGCAGAAGTAATAAGCTTTTTTTTGCTCGAAGGAACCCCCACATGGGCTATTGTTATGCCTTTTATGTGGATAGGTCTCTATTTGATTATGAGTGGTATTAATTCAATTGCACGGATGTTTGAAATAATATTTCCTATTACTGTTTTTATTTTTTTAATCATTTCCTTTATGAGCATCGGAATATTCGAGATAGATAATCTCCGTCCCGTATTAGGTTTGGGAATTAAACCAGTATTAGATGGGATAAAAACAACGTCTCTCGCATATACAGGTCCTGAAATTATGTTAATTCTTTTGGTATTTATGGAACAACGAAATAAAGCAGTAAAAGCTATTTTAGTTGGAATTTCTATTCCGTTAATCTTTTATGTAATAACTGTTGTAATGGTCATTGGTGCATTATCAATTGATGGGGTTGTAACAAGAACATGGCCGACAATTGACCTTATGCGCAGTTTTGAAATTTCTGGATTGATATTTGAACGTTTTGAATCTTTACTGCTTGTAATATGGATTATGCAAATATTTGCTACCTATACGATTAGTTATTATGCAGCTGCATTAGGATTAGCGCAACTCTTTAAAAAGAGTATTCATCCGTTTATTTTTGCTTTGATTCCAATCATTTACATCATTGCTATGACTTCGAAAAATATAAATGACTTGCTTAAATTGGGGGATATGCTCGGTAATGCTGCTTTATTTTTATTTGGTTTACTGCCACTGCTTCTTCTTATTATTACGCGATTAAAAGGAGGAGTAGTGTGAAAAATAAATTTAATTATATGCGGTTCTATTTTGCTTTGTTATGGACGCTTTTGCTTCTGTTTTTAACAGGATGTTGGAGCAGTAAAGAAGTAGAAGAGTTGAGTTTAACTGCAGGTATAGCACTAGATAAAGGGAAGAATTCAACAATTGAGAAAGAAGATGAGGAAGGAGGTTATCCTAAAAGAAATCTTATAACAGCTACTTATCAAATTGTTAGTTCGCAAGCACAAAGTAAAGGAAATGGACAACAAAAACGTTATATTAATGTTTCTGAGACAGGTGATTCCATTCATCAAATTGTTCGTGAGTTTTCATTGAAAAGAGAGAGCACAATGTTCAGCCCACATTTAAAAAACATTGTTATTAGTGATAGTCTTGTACGTACATACAGTTTAGAACAATTACTTGAACAGTATCTCCGTGACAATGAAGTTCGGCTTAGCTGTATGCTCTTAATTAGCAAGGGGCTAGCGAAGGAGGTACTGGAATCAAACAAAAAAGGAGAAATTCCAGCATTTCGTTTGTCTGGAATTGCAGATAATAGAAATAGAACAACAAGGATTTTACCTCCTGTATCGCTCGCTAAATTGGAAGGAAAGATGCGGTCAGGGTCCAGTTTTCTTTTGCAAAATGTAATCTCGATAAAAGGGGAAACAAAATTTGCAGGAGCTGCTGTAATTAAAGGGAAGACAAAAAAGTTGATGGGCTTTTTAAATGAACAGGAATTGGAAGGAGTAGTATGGATAAACGGAAAAAGGAATGGTGGTGTGGTAAAAACTTTTGATAAAGAATCAAAGAAACTCATTATATACGAAATAAAGTCAATAAAAAGCAAAATCATACCACATGTTAACGGAAATAATATTTCCTTTGATGTAAACATTGAATCAGAAGGGCGTTTGTCTGAAAATTGGATGCAATCAGGAAAAGATTTTGAAAATGAATTTTTAAAAAAGGAAGAAAAAGCTATTGAAAAAGAAGTAAAGCACTTAGTACATCATGTTACAAAAAAAATACAAAAAGAATATCAAGTCGATATTGCGGGTTTTGGCAACCAATTAAGAATTAAACACCCGAGAACATGGGAGAAAGTCAAAAAAGATTGGGATCAAACATTTAGTAAAGTACCGATTAAATATCATATAAATGTAACTATACAAGATTATGGAGCGTCAAGTTTAAAACGATGAGATACCTTAATTGAAATTATATTTGAATCAAAACAAAAAGTTATAAAAGTTTTAATTTGAAAATTTTTGTAACTTTTTGTTTTTTTATGTCCTTCTTATTATAGATTAAAGAAATGATTTTATCCCGCTATTTGCCGGGCAGTAAGACTCACACCTCAAAATTCAGCGAAAGCAAAGAAGTTATTAGAGGTATATGTAAGCTCTATATAGGAAGGAGAATTTTGAAATTCTATTGATAAACCAAGTAATTGTAATAGCCCTTATTTAGAATAATAATTTCAAAATCAATAAAATTTAGAGTAGAAGGAGCAAGAGCAAATTATTATGAATAAACAAATAGGTTTTATCGGATGTGGAAACATGGGTATTGCTATGATAGGTGGGATGATTAAAAAAAAATATAGTTTCTCCAGATCAAATAATTTGTTCAGATTTAAATGTCATTAATTTAAAAAATGCTAGTAATGAATATGGCATAACTATAACTACTAACAACAATGAAGTCGCTAACAGCGCTGACATTTTAATTTTATCAATCAAACCAGATTTATACTCATCGGTAATTAACCAAATAAAAGATCAAATAAAAAATGATGTAATCGTTGTAACTATTGCTGCAGGAAAAAGTATTAAGAGCACTGAGAATGAATTTGGTAGAAAGTTGAAAGTTGTTAGAGTAATGCCTAATACACCGGCACTTGTTGGAGAAGGAATGTCTGCGTTATGTTTTAATGAAATGGTTACAGAAAAAGATATAAAAGAGGTACTGAACATATTTAATATTTTCGGCCAGACGGAGGTCATAAATGAAAAACTAATGGATGTTGTTACATCTATTAGTGGTTCTTCTCCAGCATATGTGTATATGTTTATAGAAGCCATGGCAGATGCTGCTGTACTTGGCGGTATGCCGAGAAAACAAGCTTATAAATTTGCGGCTCAGGCTGTATTAGGTTCTGCAAAAATGGTATTGGAAACAGGAATACATCCAGGTGAATTGAAGGATATGGTTTGTTCTCCAGGTGGAACGACGATAGAAGCTGTAGTAACGCTAGAAGAAAAAGGTTTAAGAACAGCTATCATTTCAGCTATGAAACGTTGTACGCAAAAATCTATGGAAATGTCTAGTTTAACTAGTAAGTGAGAAGCGAATTTATATAATATTTCAAATCTATTTAATGTAAAAGAAATATTATGAGGCTAGTTAATAACTAAGTAAATTTATATACAACACTAACGAGAAGAATAAACCTTATTTTAAAGGGGATACAGAAAATATGAGTAATTTACTAAAAAAGAAATCCGTTACACAATTGTTAGAGCATAATCAAAGCAAGACTTTAACGAAAACATTAGGAGCATTTGATTTAATTATGTTAGGGGTAGGCTCGATAGTTGGAACGGGGGTTCTTGTGTTAACTGGATTAGTAGCAGCAAGAGATGCTGGTCCAGCAGTTATTTTTTCATTTGTACTTGCAGCAATTATATGCGGATTTATAGCATTATGTTACGCAGAAATTGCTTCCACACTCCCGGCGTCTGGTAGTGTATATACGTACTCATATGCAACAATTGGTGAGTTTGTTGCTCATCTAGTAGGTTGGTCATTGCTGTTAATATATATTGTGGCAACAGCGGCTGTCGCTGCTGGATGGACAGGCTATTTCCACAATTTAATAAAAGGGTTTGGATTAGAGATACCTAAAGCTCTAGTAACGATCCCTTCACATGGTGGTATTGTGAATCTACCAGCAGTAATCATTACATTGATATTAGCATGGATGTTATCCCGTGGTACGAGGGAAAGTAAACGAATCAATAATATAATGGTATTGATTAAAATTGGTATGATTTTGTTGTTTATTACAGTTGGTATATTCTATGTAAAACCAATGAACTGGATACCAATTGCACCATACGGTTTAAGTGGGGTTTTTACGGGGGGAGCAGCTATTTTATTCGCTTTCACAGGTTTTGATATATTAGCAACTTCAGCAGAAGAAGTAAAAGATCCGAAGCGTAATCTTCCCATCGGTATTATTGCATCATTAATCATATGTACAATTATTTATGTTATCGTATGCCTTGTTATAACAGGAATGGTTTCCTATAAAGAATTAAATGTCCCTGAGGCAATGGCTTATGTAATGGAAGTGGTAGGACAAGAAAAAGTCGCTGGTGCAATTGCTGCAGGTGCTGTAATTGGCCTTATGGCTGTTATTTTTTCCAATATGTATGCAGCAACACGAGTATTCTTTGCAATGAGTCGTGATGGATTGTTACCGAAATCATTTGCGAAAGTTAATAAGAAAACTGGAGCACCCACTTTTATAACTGGATTGGCAGGAATAGGGAGCTCTATAATAGCTGGGTTTATTGATTTGAAAGAATTAGTTAATTTAGTTAATATCGGTAGTTTGGTGACGTTTGCGTTAGTTTGTCTATCAGTTATTATTCTACGTAAATCACACCCAAATTTAAAACGTGGATTTATGGTACCTTTTGTACCTGTATTACCATGCGTTGCAATTGTATGCTGTGTGTTTTTAATGCTAAATTTACCGTTAAGGACATGGGTGTACTTTAGTATTTGGATTACTATTGGGGTAGTAATATATTTCCTTTATTCGATAAAACACAGTAATTTAAATGAGGAAACGATCTCGAAATTACATGATAAAATTGCGAGATAATAACGATAGAAAATTTTATTAATAATCATATTGATAGTTGAGTAACATAGAAACAGTTTTTTGACATTTAGCAAGAGATAAAATAAGAGATGTTAGGGCAGCTAAGTACTTTTTTAGAAACCTTGCTTGTTTTTTACGATTTAAAACTGCTAAGGAGAGAGAAGTATGAGTGAATTGCATTTTATGAGTATAGAAGAATTGGATAATAAATTGAAAAAATCTGACAGTGGTATTTATTTCATTAAAGATTATAATGACAATATTATTTATGTAGGCAAGGCTTTTAGTATAAAAAGTAGAGTATTAGCTCATTTTAATAGTTATTCCAATATTGAGGAATATGTACATTTATTTAATAAAGTAGCGTATCTCATTGAAGATAGTTTGTTAAAACGCTCATTGTTACAAGTTACTTATATGATTAAATATAAACCAGTATTAAACAAAGAAGTACAAAAAGAATTCCCAGAGTTGTATACTCAATACATTAAGCAGACAAATAAAAAATCTATGTTGTTAGAAATTGATGAAGCTAAAGAAAAAGGGGAGGAGTTAAAGAATAAATTAGTAAAATTAGTGGGTGGAAAAACTATGTTTTATGACATAATTTCTCTGTTAAACAATGGATATAACTATCATGTTCTCGCAAAAGTATTGAGCATAGAACTTCAAACTTTAATTATAATAAAAGAACACCGAAATAAATTCCCGATACCACATAATTATAAGAGGACAATAAAACATCAAGATATAATGTATGCTTTATCTGGAAAAAAGAATTTAAGTACTTCAAGGTTAAACACTTAACTTTAAAATAGTAAATTCGTTGCTTTTGTAGCTTTTATTGTTATATTGAAATGTAATGTACATTTGTGTTTCAAATTTAATTGGTGGAATAAGGGGAGGGAAAGGGTTCCTATAAAAATACTGGAAGAAATTAGGTCGCTTATGCATAAATAGCATAAGTAGGCACATGTTATTTATAAATATATTGGAAGTGCAATTATAAATATTCAAAGATACGAAAGTAATACAAAGGAAATTCTTATTTCTGCTACTACAAGTACTATTGAGCAAATAAAGTATGAAATTGCTTTTGAACTAGGAGTCACACTGGGACCTGATACATCACATCATCTGCAAATGGTTCGGATCGGTGGAGAGATTACAAAACGCTTAGTTCGAATGGCTGATAAACAGTTAACAGGTCAATACAGATTACACTAAGAAAATAATCCGTATATATATGGATTATTTTTCCTTTAATTTACAAAAAAATAAATTTCGGAATTGAAAAAACCTCTCAGATTCCTTTGTGATAATCTTTTTTAGTTGTGTTAATGACATAGGTATCTAAAAGTGGTAAATTCGATACGAACGATGTATGAGCTCTTAAAATAGTTTTGGTGTTATTTGTAATTTTAATTCCATAATACTTAAGCTGATATAATATAATGTTTTATGTCTAAATCGATATAAAATAATAATTGTTAAGTGATATTTCTTTTTTTATAGAATAAGTAAAAACTGATACTGTAGTAATTACTGTTTTGAGATCAATTTACTGTGTACCTTAATTATTGAAGTTTTTTGTTGATTAACAACTATTGTGTTTGGAAATTAATAATAAGTTTATCCCGCTATTTGCCGGGCAGTAAGACCCCCACCTCAAAATTCAGCGGAAGCAAAGAAGTTAGGTGGGGGATCAACTGTCTGTAAAAGCCCGATTTGTGTGGGCTAATAATCAGTGGGGGATGAACAAAACCCCCACTGATTAAAGTTTCACTTTATGTGATGCGGTAATAAAACTAGCTATTTTGCTATTCTTAGTATTTGTAAAGTCTATATATTTTTCCCTCTTTTGTGGAAAGTAAAACTAATGTTACGACCAGTAATATAGTGTCATTTTTTGAATATTCCATTCGTTTTTTATTTTTATTTTTAGTTGATGAAAAGACCTTTCTCTCAATTAAATGTTTAATTGAGCACTTGAATTTCCTCCACCTTGTACTTTTCAAAACATAGTGTTTCAAAAATAGCCGTATCGCTTTCCTCTTTTTCCGATTTCACGACTTCTTTATTATCTTTTTCTAAAATTTGGAGCAAAATAGTTTTTCAGTTTCATATTTAAATTAGCAGTATTTATTTTTTGAATTCAATTTGTATAAATGATTGAATTGGAACTTTGACTGTTATTTCTTGCGGTGGTACAGTATCTCCTGTTACTTTCGTTTTATTTGTAATATTTTTCTATCTCGGTCCTCGCATTGACTACCACTGTATTTTGTAGTGCTTCACTGTTTTCTCAAGTTCAATAATTATATCTTGTAGAATTAAGAAAAGAACTTAGCTTATTTCGTTTACTTATCTACTCTGATATTTAGATGCTAACTACAATTAAATAATATATGATTTTTATAAAAAAGATATAGTAATATTTTGTTGTGAATTGTACTAATTTGATATTTTATAGTATTATTTGTCGTGAATTATATCTAACAGAATATATTTTATGGATCTATAAAGGAGAATGTAATGAATACTTCTATCGATATACAACACTTGTGTGATCTTGCACATAAAGCATTTAATGCCCCTGTACATATTTTATCTGCAGACAGAAAAATTTTATATCATTCTACATCTGATAATGTTTGTAGTCCTTTTTATTCTTCAAAAGAAGAACATCTTAGTGATATTTATCAAGAAAACGATCCCTTTAACTTGCCACTTTTCCGAAGTAACAACTATCTTGAAAATTTTGTTCTAATTCATATAGAAAATCATGATGATATTAAAGGGACTATTATAATCGGTCCTACTATACATCCAAAAGATTCAGATGATATGATCATAAAATTTCAGAAAGAATTTAAATCAAATGATAACATTCAAGAAAGACTTGCCTATTATCAGTGTTTATCTGAGATTAAAAAAACTACATTAATTGATATGGGAATTCTATTACATTACATGATTTTCAATGAAAAGTTAGATGTAGATATTGTCTTGGAAAAAAATAAAGTACTAGAGGAAATTCCTAATAAAAATGTGAAACCTGATTTATATATTTTAAAACGTCGACAAAACAAACCTAAAACGCACAATATGTCATTAGTAAATGATTTCTTTTCGACTATTAAAGAAGGGAATAAAAAAAGTTAATACAGTATATGTATGCGGTTTCGCAAGAAGATGTTGAACTTATGCTAATAGAGGATCCGCTCAGGAATCAAAAAAACCTTGGAATTATTGCGATTACCTTAGCCACTCGATATGCAATAGAAGGAAACCTGCCACCAGATATTGCTTTTGCTCATAGTATTTTATATATACAAACCCTGGAACAATTAGATAATGTAGAATCTGTAAAGCGATTGTCAGGGGATGCTTTACGTACTTTTGCAGATCGTGTGAAAGAATACAATGCAAAAAAGTATTCTTACGCGGTTACTACATGTATAAAACATATTAATAAAAATGTTTACGATGGAATATCTCTGAATGAACTTGCTAATCATTTAGAAATTACGCCTACTTATCTGTCTAAACTATTTAAAAAAGAAATGGGAATTACTTTAAGCGAATATATTCAAAGGGAACGAGTGGAAGAAGCAAAGAAATTATTAACACTCACTACTTATTCGTTATCAGATATCTGTGCTTGGCTTAACTTTAATGACCAAAGTTATTTTATAAGAGTTTTCAAAAAAATCACTAGCATGACCCCTAGGCAGTACCGTGAAAAATATACAATAATATAAGTTTGTTACCTACTGTCTCCAATGTAAAGACTTAAACATGGGTGTAAGTATCCCAAAAAATGAAAATTCACTAACCATTATTTTGCTAAAGGAAACAAAAAGATAGAAGGCTGCAAAGTGTTCCAAGGAAGCTTTGTAGCTTTTTTGTAATTTAAAACCTATGTTTATAACGATGATAAGTTTATAGACTAATATCTTCATATTAGATATTTATTAATAATGATATTGGGATATTTCGTGAAAAAATCAATAATATAACATATATTACTAAATATATCTACATTTTATGCAATTATACATAACTAAATAAAGGTAAAAAAGTATAAAAAAACCTATTATATTATTCTATAAGTATTTTTTCTAAAATAAAATTTCTTGGTTGAGCTAAAATAGTTATTTTTAACCGTATACACATTAATTTGTAATCATTACAATTACAGAAATGAAATTTACGAATAACTATATTTATATAATTTTTTTCGGTTCATATTTTTATTTAACAGTAAATTATCGAGCATAATCGACAAAATTTTTCTATTTACGCATTAAAAATTTA
This sequence comes from Bacillus cereus G9842, assembly GCF_000021305.1. GTDB lineage: Bacteria > Bacillota > Bacilli > Bacillales > Bacillaceae_G > Bacillus_A > Bacillus_A thuringiensis_S. Next base: position 3,031,769 of record NC_011772.1, on the reverse strand, counting down.
ATGTTTTAATGAACAACATAACTGGTATGACCAGACAGAAAGGAGAAGGTTACGCTAATAGGAATTATAGTGAAGTTATAAGTAACATTATGTCTTTAATAATTTTCTAAATAGTCAATTTATTTACAAGAGGTCAAGAATCAAATTGGTAATAAACGTGTTCTAAGTTTCTGCATAACAAAAGTGAAGTTATTCCGCAATAAAAGTATAAGTAATGTACAGTATAATTTCACCTTTTGTTGTCTACTAAGGAGTTTGCTGACAAAACTAAGAGGGATATTATCAAATTGAAATTAAACAATGTTATGACAAGATTAACTGTAAGCATTGGTTTATTGATCCTCACGATTCTGTAAGTTAAACCGCAACTTTAGGAAAGAATTAATAATTTACTACTCATAAGGTGCCTGATTCAAATATAGTTAATAAATTTTTGTTATTTATATTTAAAAAAATAGAGTATCGAAATGAGAGATAAATAAAATCCTTACATCCTATTAGAAGTAAAAAACAACGATATTAACGTATCTGAAAGATTTCTCCTTCTTATCCAGTTTACAAAGAGAGCGGTCGTACAAGTTATATGAATTAAGTTATAAAAACAATGGTAAAGGAGTGTACGGAATGAAAACTAAAATAATGACAGGATTATTAGTCACATCCATTGTAACTGGAGCAACTATTCCTATCAATACTCTCGCAACACCAATCGTTCAAGCGGAAACTCAACAGGAAGGCATGGATATTTCCTCTTCATTACGAAAATTAGGTGCGCAATCTAAATTAATCCAAACGTATATTGATCAATCTTTAATGAGTCCTAATGTACAGCTAGAGGAAGTCCCAGCTTTAAATACCAATCAATTCCTAATCAAACAAGATATGAAGGAATGGTCATCGGAACTCTATCCACAGTTAATTCTATTAAATTCAAAAAGTAAAGGATTTGTAACAAAATTTAATAGTTATTACCCGACATTAAAATCGTTTGTAGACAATAAAGAAGATAGAGAAGGGTTTTCGGATAGACTTGAAGTACTTCAAGAAATGGCTATGACGAATCAAGAAAATGCGCAACGACAAATCAATGAATTAACAGATCTTAAATTACAGCTTGATAAAAAATTAAAAGATTTTGATACTAATGTGGCAACTGCGCAAGGCATACTAAGTACAGATGGAACAGGAAAAATAGATCAGTTAAAAAATGAAATATTAAATACCAAAAAAGCAATTCAAAATGATTTACAGCAAATTGCATTAATACCAGGAGCTTTAAATGAGCAGGGATTTGCTATATTCAAAGAAGTTTATAGTCTTTCAAAAGAAATTATTGAACCAGCTGCTCAAGCAGGGGTGGCAGCGTATAACAAAGGAAAAGAAATTAACAACTCTATTCTAGAAGCGGAGAAAAAAGCGGCGCAAGAAGCGACAGAACAAGGTAAAACTGCTCTAGAGATTGAATCAGCAAAAAAAGCAGCTCGTGAAGCAATTGAGAAAAGCAAACAAGGTGAAATAGCAGCCGCAGCCGCAGCAAAAACACAAGAGTATGACCTGATGAAGGTCATTGATACCGAAAAGATTAAGAAAACATTTGGCGTTTTTGCTGAAGTAAATAAATTAACAGCAGAACAGCGAGCATATTTAGATGATTTAGAGAAACAAAATCAAAAAATATATGATTTAACAACGAAACTATCAATAGCTGATTTACAAAAATCAATGCTTCTTCTTACACAAAATGATTTGCATACGTTTGCAAATCAAGTAGATGTAGAACTGGATCTACTAAAGCGCTATAAAGAAGATTTAAATCTAATAAAAAATAGCATTACAAAATTATCTACTAATGTTGATACAACTAACGAGCAGTCTCAAAAAGATACATTAAGACAATTAAAAAATGTAATAAGTTACCTTGAAGAACAAGTATATAAATTTTAATATTGCGTTTTTAGGGAATTCATACAGATTATAAGCATTTAGCGAAAGAAGGAGAATAGTCATGAAAAAATTTCCATTCAAAGTACTAACTTTAGCTACATTAGCAACTGTTATAACTGCTACTACCGGTAACACTATTCATGCATTTGCACAAGAAACGACCGCTCAAGAACAAAAAGTAGGCAATTATGCATTAGGCCCCGAAGGACTGAAGAAAGCATTAGCTGAAACAGGGTCTCATATTCTAGTAATGGATTTATACGCAAAAACAATGATTAAGCAACCAAATGTAAATTTATCTAATATCGATTTAGGCTCAGAGGGGGGAGAGTTGCTCAAAAATATTCACCTTAATCAAGAGCTGTCACGAATCAATGCGAATTACTGGTTAGATACAGCGAAGCCACAGATTCAAAAAACTGCTCGTAATATTGTAAATTACGATGAACAATTTCAAAATTATTACGACACATTAGTAGAAACTGTACAAAAGAAAGATAAGGCAGGTCTAAAAGAGGGTATAAATGATTTAATTACTACAATCAATACAAATTCAAAAGAAGTTACAGATGTGATTAAGATGCTACAAGACTTCAAAGGGAAACTATATCAAAATTCTACAGATTTTAAAAATAATGTTGGTGGTCCAGATGGGAAAGGTGGATTAACTGCAATATTAGCAGGTCAACAGGCAACGATTCCACAACTTCAAGCTGAAATTGAGCAACTTCGTTCTACACAGAAAAAACATTTTGATGATGTATTAGCATGGTCAATTGGTGGTGGATTGGGAGCAGCTATTTTAGTTATTGCAGCTATTGGAGGAGCGGTAGTTATTGTTGTAACTGGCGGTACAGCAACACCGGCTGTTGTTGGTGGACTCTCGGCTCTTGGTGCAGCTGGTATCGGTCTAGGAACTGCGGCTGGTGTCACAGCATCTAAGCATATGGACTCCTATAATGAAATTTCTAACAAAATCGGAGAATTAAGTATGAAAGCAGATCGTGCTAATCAAGCAGTTCTTTCGCTTACTAACGCGAAAGAAACATTGGCATATTTATATCAGACTGTAGATCAAGCGATATTGTCTCTAACAAATATTCAAAAGCAATGGAATACAATGGGCGCAAATTATACAGATTTACTGGATAATATCGATTCTATGCAAGACCACAAATTCTCTTTAATACCAGATGATTTAAAAGCCGCTAAAGAAAGTTGGAATGATATTCATAAAGATGCAGAATTCATTTCAAAAGATATTGCTTTTAAACAGGAGTAGAACTGAAATTTAAAACCTAAATTGGAGGAAAATGAAATGATAAAAAAAATCCCTTATAAATTACTCGCTGTATCGACGCTATTAACTATTACAACTGCTAATGTAGTTTCACCAGTAACAACTTTTGCAAGTGAAATTGAACAAACGAACAATGGAGATACGACTCTTTCTGCAAATGAAGCGAGAATGAAAGAGACCTTGCAAAAGGCTGGATTATTTGCAAAATCTATGAATGCCTATTCTTATATGTTAATTAAGAATCCTGATGTGAATTTTGAGGGAATTACCATTAATGGATATGTAGATTTACCTGGTAGAATCGTACAAGATCAAAAGAATGCAAGGGCACATGCTGTTACTTGGGATACGAAAGTAAAAAAACAGCTTTTAGATACATTGAATGGTATTGTTGAATACGATACAACATTTGACAATTATTATGAAACAATGGTAGAAGCGATTAATACAGGGGATGGAGAAACTTTAAAAGAAGGGATTACAGATTTGCGAGGTGAAATTCAACAAAATCAAAAGTATGCACAACAACTAATAGAAGAATTAACTAAATTAAGAGACTCTATTGGACATGATGTTAGAGCTTTTGGAAGTAATAAAGAGCTCTTGCAGTCAATTTTAAAAAATCAAGGTGCAGATGTTGATGCCGATCAAAAGCGTCTAGAAGAAGTATTAGGATCAGTAAACTATTATAAACAATTAGAATCTGATGGGTTTAATGTAATGAAGGGTGCTATTTTGGGTCTACCAATAATTGGCGGTATTATAGTGGGAGTAGCAAGGGATAATTTAGGTAAGTTAGAGCCTTTATTAGCAGAATTACGTCAGACTGTGGATTATAAAGTAACCTTAAATCGTGTAGTTGGAGTTGCTTACAGTAATATTAATGAAATGCACAAGGCGCTTGATGATGCTATTAACGCTCTTACTTATATGTCCACGCAGTGGCATGATTTAGATTCTCAATATTCGGGCGTTCTAGGGCATATTGAGAATGCAGCTCAAAAAGCCGATCAAAATAAATTTAAATTCTTAAAACCTAATTTAAATGCAGCGAAAGACAGTTGGAAAACATTACGAACAGATGCTGTTACATTAAAAGAAGGAATAAAGGAATTAAAAGTGGAAACTGTTACTCCACAAAAATAGGGAAATATTAATTCTGCGTAAAGTGAACTAAAACATAGAAAGTCTATGATTACACTGTTAAACAGAAAAGTAATAATTAATAAATCCTTATATAACAGAAAGGCGGAGTCTCATTAAAGACTTCGCCTTTCAATTATATATAAGTATGATTCGAATAAAAAATAACCTTGTAGTTTAATTGCTTTTTTAAAATTTGCAACAGAATCGGTTAATTTGAAGCGGATTATATACATTTTCTTTAATACTTAATGATTTGAAGGCTGCTAAAGAAAGTTCAAACGATACTGATAAAAGATGTAGAACTCATTTTGAAAGACATCGCTTTTTAATAAGATTAGAACTTGAAACCATACCTTATATAGGAGGAATACGAAATGATGAAAAAAATCCCTAATAAACTACTCGCTGTATCAGCGTTTTTAACTATAACAACTACTTATGCAGTCATACCACTAGAAACTTTTGCGATTGAAATTGAACAAACGAACACTGAAAATATATCTCTTTCAGCAAATGAAGAACAGATGAAAAAAGCTTTGCAAGATGCTGGTTTATTTGCAAAAGCTATGAATGAATATTCTTATTTGCTAATTAATAATCCAGATGTGAGTTTTGAAGGAATAACTATTAATGGAAATGCAGATTTACCTAGTAAAATTGTACAAGATCAAAAGAATGCAAGAGCACATGCTGTTACATGGAATACACAAGTAAAAAAACAGCTTTTTGATACATTGACAGGCATTATAGAATACGATACAAAATTTGAAAATTATTATGAAACATTAGTAGAGGCGATTAATACTGGAAATGGAGATACTTTAAAAAAAGGGATTACAGATTTACAGGGAGGAATTCAACAAAATCAAAAGTCTGCAAAAGCATTAATAGAAGAATTAATTCAATTAAAAAATGCTATTGGAGAAGATGTTAGAACATTTGGAAGTCATAAAGAGACATTGCAATCGATTTTAAAAAAACAAGGTGCTGATGTGGAGGCTGACCAAAAGCGTCTAGAGGACCTTTTAGGACAAGTAAAATATCAGAAAGACATAGAATCTAAGGGGTTAGACATGGTGAAAATCCCCTTTATTCCAACCTTGATTGCTGGTGGCATAATGATAGGTGATGCAAGAGGTAAGTTAGGTTGGCTAGAACCTGAATTAGCAAAATTGCGTCAGACTGTAGATTATAAAATAACATTGAATCGTGTAGTTGGAGTTGCATTTCATAATATTAGTGATATGCATAGTATGCTTGATAGTGCTATCACTGCTCTTACTTATATGTCTACGCAATGGGAGGATTTAGATTCTCAATATTCGGGTGTAATGGGACATATTGATAAAGCTGATCAAAAAGCTGATCAAAATAAATATAAATTCTTAACCCCTAGCTTGAATGCAGCGAAAAACAGTTGGAAAACATTAAAAACAGATGTTGTCACTTTGCAAGAAGGGATAAAAATTGCAGAGAAAAAAGAACAGGATTTTTTGAATCAGCTTCGTCCATCAAACGTTTTCTACTTTTATAAAAAAATTCATAACGCATACACTTTTGAAATAAAGACTGGAACAAATGCGCCAAATGCGTCTTATAAAGTTATGAATTTAACTAAAAACACTGTTCATAATATGTGGAGTGGAGGGGCTAATACTAACATGTGGGCTGATTGGCTTTCATTCAATCCAAATGATGAATTTGCGGTAGTAGCAGTAGTGGATGGTAAAGAATATGTTGTGTATAAAGACAAAATACAAAATATAATGAACTGAATCTGAAAGTAACGAAGTAATTGGAGCTGGAGAATAAACTAGACACCAAGTTAATTGAAAAATCTCCTTATATCCTAGAATATTTTGCTCAAGAAAAAGAATTTGTTCAGCGAAAAAGTAAATATTGAACCAAGGAGTTAGTTGTATTATGTGTATGGTTTTACCGAAAGGTTTCAAGTACATTACTCATACAATTATGTAGTTATCCTGAAGCATCTACAGGTGTTCTTATCGACCTTGAAGAACTACTTAGCTTCCTAAGTGGAGTGACTTTATGCAAAATTAAGTGAACGTTTTTGTACATAGATTAGTTGACATTTATATAGATTTTTTCCATTTTCAAAGATAGTTTTGTTTTTTATGTTATTTTTCAAAAATTACTGTTGAAGTTTCTATATTCATGACTCAGCATATAATCATTGTTTGATGAAATGACATACCACGTCCCTTAGAGTTTCATACGTATTACGATAACTTAAAGAAAAAAGATAATAGTAGTCAACGGTTACTATTATTATCTTTTTTGAACTATTTTTCATTAAAATATCTCATCTGCTGTGCTCCTTATTTACTTTTCCAGATTTTATCCTAGTTTAAAATTTATGCATTTGAACTGTTTATACAATTTGTAGGATTTTTAGCTTTTTTGTCGAATACACTTAATGCAAGGAGGGACATTACATGATTATTAAAGATTATTTCATCAACCTTTCTATTTTTTCTTTATTAGTTAGCGCAGCAATATTTATTCAAGTGTTTACAATTAATTCTAGTCGATATTTCGAAAAGCTCTATGGAGGGATTATTGCAGTTACGTTAATGTTCTTTTCTTTTCCATACATGGGATTTTCTTACGATCTTCGAGTTGTTCCTCTTATTCTATCTTTTATTTACTTTGGTCGTATTGCTGGTTGGATTACGTTAATTAGCATAATTGTAATGCGTATCTTTTACACTGGAGGGTATTGGGAACCTCCTGTGATTGCTTATTTAGGTATGGGGATTCTATTTTCTACTTTTAAAACTTATTTTAAAAAACTACATCCTTTTAAAAGTGCATCGTTATATTTTTCTGTTTTTATTGGAATAAAGTGGTTAGTTGGCGTATTATTTAATACTACATTACTTTACACAGGAGGCCTATTATATATAGCGTTAGGACTTTTAATTGGGCTATTCCTTATGGAAGCCTACCAGAGATTGTATTATTTAACACAGGACTTATCTAAAATGAATCGAGAATTAAAAAAATCGGAGCAAGAACTTGCAGATACCGTACATGAGCTTCAAGGAGGAATTTTTAAATTTAAAAAAGTGGATAAGCACTTTATACACACTTTATGTGATGGACAGTTTTATTATCAAAACGGATTTTATTCTGAACAGGTGGTAGGAAAAAGCTTACGTACTATTGATGCTTCTATTGTTCCTCCACATTTAGTTCCACAATTGATGAAGTACTATCTTCAGGCATGGGAAGGAAAAGAAATTATATTTGAATTACCTTGGCCAAATGATAAAACTATTATTCTTATTGCGCTTAGGCCGATTAAACGAAATGGACAAGTTATTGAAGTTGTTGGTTCTACAGTTGATATAACCGAAAGGAAAAAGGTAGAATCAGAATTAAGCGCTACCAAAGAATTATTGGAATCATTTATAAAGCACAATCTAGATGCTATTACCATTTCTGATCGAGAAGGGCATATTTTACAAGCCAATAAAGCTTATGAAAAGATATTTGGGTGGTCATCACAAGAAATCATAGGTAAGAGATTACCTTGTGTACCAGATTTTTTAATGGAAGAATCGCTCGAAAATATTCAGAAAATTCTAACAGGTGAATCTGTGGTTACTAGATTAGAAACTGTTAGACAAAGGAGCGATGGGAGTCTTCTTGATGTTAGTCTGACAGTTTCTCCTATACTAGATGTAAGAGGAAATGTGATAGCTTTATCAGCAATATGTAGAGACATCTCTGAAAGAAAACAAGCAGAAAGAGAACGGCATCGATTACACCGGCAATTAAGAGATAGTGAAATGAAGTACCGTGCACTAATCGAACAAGCAACTGATGCGGTATATGTAGTAGAGCTGAATGAAGATAATGCTCCAAGTCGATTTATTGAGGTGAACCCTGTTGGGTGTAGAAGATTTGGATATAGTAGAGAAGAGTTGCTCTCATTATCATTTTCAAATATAGTACCACAAGATTCTCAAATGATCGTAAGGCTATTAGAAAAAATTAAAAAGGGACAAACTTCCTTCACTTTGCAAGATGAATATGTTTTTCCAACAGGAAAAGTAATAACAGCTGAGTTTAGTGTTCGTGTTTTTAACTTAAATGGTAAAAAGGTTTTCCTAAGTATTTCTCGTGATATCACTGAACGGCTAAAAACAGAAGAATTATTACGAAAATCTGAAAAACTTGCTGTTGTAGGACAATTAGCGACTGCAATGGCTCATGAGATTAATAATCCATTAACTGCAATGAAAGGGTTCATGCAATTACTAAAATCAACAGAAAATGAGAATAATCAGGGTTATATTAATATAGTATCATCAGAGATTGAGCGTATAGAGAGCATAACAACTGAATTTATGGCGGTAGCCAAACCACAGGTGGTAAAAATACAACCTAATGATATTAGTGTGCTAATGGATCAAGTTTTAATGCTACTACAACCTCAAGCAATGATGCATAATATAAAATTCAGAATCGATCTTAACCCTGGTATTCCATTGATTTCATGTGAAGGAAATCAATTAAAACAAGTATTTGTTAATATATTAAAAAATGCAATTGAATCTATGCCGATGGGAGGGGAAATTCTGATTCAAATAAATATACTTGATAATAATCAAGTAAGAATTCGTTTTATCGATCAAGGGTGTGGGATTCCAAAAGAACGTATACCATACCTTGGAGAACCTTTTTATAGTATTAAAGAAGAGGGGGTTGGCTTAGGGTTAATGATCTGTTATAAAATCATTGAAACACATCAGGGAAAGGTATTTATTGAGAGTGAAGTGAATAAGGGGACTACAGTTGAAGTCACTCTCCCTATTTGTACACTTCAAAATTAATATATTCTTTTACTGAAATTTTTAAAGAAACCATACAGAATGTAATGCTAATGTTACTTAATGAAATAATAAAGAGAAGAACACTAATAAATTTACCCTATAGAATAGACAATTGAAAAAGCTTGTTATAAAAACATCCTTTCTTTAGAACTAAAAGAAAGGATGTTTTTAATATTGTAATTATGCTCGAAAACATTTCTTATTTTTACTTTTAATACATTTTTTAACTAATTTTGGTTAAGTTATTTTCAAAGGCGTTATTATTAATTCAATAAGTATATTTACATATCACCATCCCTAATTTTAAAAATAGCAATTTCCTGAAAACTATATATAGTTTCTTTCTGAAAGGAAGGGTATTATCAATTGAAACCACATGAAAGAATATCTGTTTACTCTATAGAATCTTTGCAGGATTTAATGAAATTACTAAAAAAATCTAAAGATTTTATAACGTTGGAAATTGCTTCTAATAATTCCTCTATAGTCATTTCATATTTTAGAACATTAATCGATGTAAATATATTTCATGAAGAGGTTTTGACTTATATAAAAGAGAAGAGCTTCGATTCGTTACAAGATATTCACTCTGTCTTACCTTTTGAGAATTCAAAAATAACAAATCAAATGGAAGATATTCAGGATAGTATTTTAAATGGCTATATACTGATTCAGTTCGATACAGATAAATTAAATTGTTTGTTAGTAAATGTGTCAAAGAAAGAAAAAAGGGATATTACAAAAGCCGAAATTGAATACAATATTGTGGGTCCGCAAATCGCATTTGTCGAAGATTTAGATGTAAATTTAAATTTAGTACGTAGAAAGCTTCCAACACCTTATTTACAAATGAAAGAATTGAAAGTAGGATCTCTCTCTAACACAACTGTTGCGATTGTATTTATTGAGGGAATTGTAAATGATCAAAATCTACAAGAAATTATAAAAAGGGTAAGTCAAATAAAAACAGACCATGTTTTGGATAGTACTTATTTGATGCAGTTAATTGCAGACAACCCGAATTCTATATTCCCTCAATTTTTGAATACAGAACGTCCGGACCGTGTGGCAGCTGTATTAGCAGAAGGGAAAATTGCACTTTTTGTAGATGGCTCGCCTTATGCTATCACTCTTCCAACAACATTAATTGACTTTTTTTCTACGACAGAAGATTACACCATGCCTTGGATTATTTCCTCCTTTTTTCGACTGCTAAGGCTTTTTGCTTTTATTTTTTCTGTCTTAACAACTCCATTATATGTTGCAATTTTAACATATCATTACGAGCTAATTCCGAGAGAACTTCTTGAAACGTTAATCATATCGAGAAGTAAAGTACCTTTTCCTCCAGTTATTGAAGCACTTTTTTTAGAAATAACGATTGAATTACTGAGAGAAGCGGGGGCACGTTTACCAACTAAAGTGGGTCTAACTGTCGGTATAGTAGGTGGTATTGTAATTGGACAGGCATCGGTAGAGGCAAGTCTTACAAGTAATGTACTTATTATCATTGTTGCACTTTCAGCCCTTAGCTCATTTACAGCACCAATATATCGAATTGGTAATACAATTCGAGTAATTCGTTTTCCTTTTATAATCGCCGCACACCTGTTGGGTTTATTAGGAATTGTTTTAACAAGCTCTTTGCTTTTAGCACGTTTATTACGTACAGAATCATTAAGACGTCCTTATTTGTTTCCTTTTTATCCTACACGCCTTACAGATTGGAAAGACAGTATTGTACGTATGCCGATTTCAGCGATGTTTCGACGTCCTATTTTTTCAAGGTCTAAACAGCGTTTTCGCTTTAATCCAGAAGAGGTAGAGAAAAATAAAATACTATCAAGAAATGATTTTGATGATTGAATTTAACAGGGAGGAGCATTATGAAACAGATCCCAATTGAGTATCAAGTCTCTCCATATATGGTATTTTTTTTAATTATTACTATACAGATGGGGGTTGGTATGCTTGGTTTTGAAAGGATTAGTGCAAAATTAGTTGGAAATGATGCGTGGATTAGCACGCTACTTTTTGGAATATCTGTTAATCTTATGATTTGGATCATATATCAGATTTTAAATCAGGGTAATGGAGACATCATTGCAATCAATCAAAACGTACTTGGAAAATGGATTGGTGGAATATTCAACTTCATTTTTTTATCCTATATTGTATTGTTAGGTGCAACAACACTACATACTTATATCGAAGTAGTACATGTTTGGATGTTTCCTTCTATTTCATCTTGGGTTATAGCTGGGGCTTTTTTGGGTTTATGCTATTACATTGTTACTGGAGGATTTCGTGTAGTTGCCGGAATCGGTTTCTTTGGAATCGTTATCCCAAGCATTCTAATCTTCACATTTTTTTATCCTTTGCAGTATGCAGATTTCCGAAATTTATTTCCAATTGCACAGCATTCATTCCTAGAAATTATGAAAGGAATGAAAGGAAATATGTTTAGTTTTTTTGGATTTGAAATGTTATTGCTGTACTACCCATTTATTAAAAAGGCAAAAACGTCTCAAAAATATGCGCACTATGCAAATTTAGTAACGACTATTGTCTACACATACCTTATGATTTTAACTCTTGCGTTTTTTAGTGAAAAACAACTAGCGAGTGCGATATGGGCATATTTAAGCATGATTAAAATTATACAATTTCCCTTTATAGAGCGGTTTGAATACATTATTGTTTCTGTTTGGGCTTTTTTTATATTACCCAATGTTTCCTTTACATTATGGGGAGTAAGTCGTGGTATAAAAGAGGCACTGGGAATAAAGCAAAAATATGTTTTGCCAGTTATCATCCTATTCATCTTTGTTTTATCATTTTTCTTGAATAACCGTAATAAAATTAACTTATTAAATACTTGGACAGGTCAAATGGGCTTTATATATATATATGTATACCTACCTGTACTATGGCTAATTCAAACCGCCAAAATAAAGTTAAGGAGATAAACATGAAGCGATGGATACTTTTCCTTATAGTAAGTGTCTTCTTAATAGGTTGTGCTAAAACGAAAATTGTGGATGACATTGACTTAGTTCAAGTTGCGGCATATGATACCGAAGCAAAAGGTAAGCTAAAAGGAACCTTTGCGATTTCAGCTTATAAAGGAGGCGGGGAAGGTGAAACGAAAATCTATTCAGCATCAGGCCAGACTGGTAGAGAAGTTCTTGCAAGAGCATCCGAAAAATCTTCTGGACCTCTAGAGTTGGGGCAATTGCGTGTTATTATATTTAATGAAAAAATAATTGAAAAGGGAATGCAGGAAATTTTAGAGACTTTGAATCGAAATCCTAGTGTAGGAAATGCAATTTATTTAGCAATTACAAATGTAAAAGGGGAATCACTATTAAAGGGGAACTATTCTGAAGAAAAAGAAATTGCTTCCTATCTATCCTCTTTACTGGAGCAAAATATGGATAATGGAACGCAGCCAAAAACAAATTTTTTTATGTTTTTAAACCAACTTAATGATGATGCGAGAGATTCATATTTACCGATAATATCTAAAAAAGGTAATGTGTTGGAGTTAGATGGAATAGCACTTTTTAAAAGATGTAAAATGGTTGATAAAGTAAACCCTAAAGATTTATTTGTATTTAAATTGTTGACAGATAATTTTAAACAAGGTACATACCAATTCAAACTACCTGGTTCCCCAAATACTTACGCCACGATAGAGAATATAAAAGCTAGAACAAAATATAAGATGGAGGGGAATAGTAAGCATCCATTCGTAAATGCTCATATTCAAGTTAAAGCTGAAATTCAAGAATTTACAAAAACAAAAAATCTAGATAATCCTAAAGAAATAAAAAAATTAGAAAAAATTATGGAAAAAGAAATAGAGAAAAAAGCAACTACATTGATAAAGAGATTTATTAAAAAAGACACAGATCCTATAGGACTTAGAAAGCTTGGTAGAACTCACGTAAGAAAATGGAACAGTCAAGAATGGGAAGAATCCTATAAACATTTACGTTTTCGTGTAACAGCTGATGTAAAAGTAACCCAATCTGGTGTTACAGAATAAATCAAATAAGATATGGGGAATTTTAATGAAAAAATATAGTCTCGCAGGAGATTAGGGAGAAGAGAAACGATTAACAAAGAATTTCATAAACATTAAGATGCTTTGTTAATCGTTTTTATACCTGTAGCTTTATCACTTATAGTAATCATAATTATAATAAAAGAACACCGAAACAAATTCCCGATACCACATAATTATAAGAGGACAAAGCATCAAGATATAATGTATGCTTTGTCTGGAAAAAAGAATTAAGTACTTCAAGGTTAAACACTTAACTTTAAAGTAGTTGTAGCACTTCAACTAGACTGTGCCCCCGAAAGTTAGAAAGGTCGGTTTATTAAGTAGTCTCTAGGGAATGAGCCTAGTACAATACTGGATTCATTTCCTTTTATTTTTCCTTGATTCTTTCATGATTATAGTACTTTATCTACTTTATCTACTTTGCTAATTCTTGTTAATTCTGTTATACTTTCAAATTCTTTCGATACAGAAATAGACATACAAAAACGCCATTCTTTCTTATAAATCTACAGAAAGAATGGCGTATTCTTCAAAAGTGAGTTCCTTTATTGAAAAGCTTTAGTTCTATATGACAGATAAAAGGGCAAGCAACGCTAAAATAGCGAGAAATCCTTGTTTCATGATAATTGATTTATTGGATGTGAAACCTCCGAAAATAGCTGCTACCACTACACAAATGATGAAAAATAATTGAATCATATAACCAATGGGATTATTTCCAAGTATAAGTCCCCGAATGAGGCCAGCTGCTAAGAATTCATTATATAAACCGTTTGCAAATTAATTGTCTAAGTATTTCTAAGTTTAAAGAGTACAGTGTCTTCGTTTTTTATTGAATCAACTTTTACATGTTGGTTCAATATTTTCTATTCTCTTGGAACTTAGTTCTCGTTTACTTCTCACAAAAGCAATAAAATCTATTATCTCTTCTGTTGACAGTGCTTCTCCATCTATTAAAAGTGTTGGATCTGGATCGTTTAGGAGTCTTGTAATATCAATTACATCTTTGTTTTGATGTGAATGTTCAATTCGACCTAATATATAATCTACAGATGTATCAAATAAATCGGCTATTTTTGATAAAGATTGTAATGAAGGTAATCTATAACCATTTTCATACCCGGCATAGGTGCTTTTCGCAATCCCAAGTCGATCTGCTGTCTCTTGTAAGGACCATTTTTGATTTTTTCTTAATTTAGATAAACGTTCCAGCATTCGTCTCATACCCCATCTAATTTTATTAAATTAATTATAACATAGAAAAAGAATCAAGAATAGAAAAAAAGTACGCGTATTGAATACAAAATCTTGATTAATTCAAATTAAGTTCTATAATGATAAATATAAATACGCATTACGCGAACGATATATCGTTGTTTATTTTATGGAGGGGTTGTGTATGAAGAAAATTTTATTACTTGCAACTGGTGGGACAATTGCATCTGTGGAGGGGAATGAGGGGCTTGTTCCAGGATTGTCCGCTGAGGAATTATTGAATTATTTTTCGAAGTCTTCTCGAAACTTAGAAATAGATTGCAAAATCTTAATGAATATTGATAGTACCAATATGCAACCTGAGCACTGGAAAGAAATAGCTAATGCTGTTTTTAATCACTATGATGACTATGACGGGTTTGTGATTACACATGGAACGGATACGTTAGCTTATACATCTTCCGCGTTATCTTATATGCTTCAAGGTTTAAGAAAACCAGTTGTTTTAACAGGTTCACAAGTACCTATTAGTTTTAAAAAGACAGACGCAAAGAAAAATGTAGCTGATGCTCTTAGATTTGCCTGTGAGGATGTTGGGGGTGTGTTTATTGTTTTTGATAGTAGGGTGATTATTGGGACGAGAGCAGTTAAAATGCGAACAAAAAGTTATGATGCATTTGAAAGTGTGAATTATCCATATGTTGCTGAGGTAAATGAAGATGAACTGAAATATCATTGGAAGCCAAAGTCCTCCCATAATGAACTTTCAATAAATACTAATTTATGTACGGATGTTTTTCTTATGAAATTGTATCCAGGTACAAAACCAGAGATATTTGATTGTTTAAAAGATTTGTATAAAGGGGTTATTATTGAAAGTTTTGGTAACGGTGGATTACCTTTTGAAGGAAGGAACTTGCTTTCGAAAATTCAAGAGTTGACTGAAATGGGGATTGCTGTAGTGATTACTACTCAATGCCTGGAAGAAGGAGAAGACATACTTCTCTATGAAGTAGGACGGAAAGTGGCACAACATCAAGTAATATTATCTGGAGATATGAATACGGAAGCCATCATAGCAAAATTGATGTGGGCGCTTGGGAAAACTAATAAATTAGAAGAGATTAAAAAAATTATTGAAGAGCCTTTAGCCTACGATTTAACAATAAAATCTGATAAGGATTGGTAATGACTTCATATGATTTATTTAGGTTTTACATTTAATATGGGGGAGAAATTAAAATGGCAATGACAAACAAGAACGTGCGAGTGGAGAATGATTTTTTGGGAGGAAAGGAATTACCTATTGAGGCATATTACGGAATTCAAACTTTACGCGCTGTTGAAAATTTCCCGATTACAGGGTATAAAATTCATGAAAGTTTAATTAAAGCGTTCGCAGTTGTAAAAAAAGCTGCAGCGCTTGCCAATACAGATGTAGGAAGATTGGAATTAAACAAGGGCGGTGCCATCGCAGAAGCTGCTCAAGAAATTCTTGATGGAAAATGGCATGATCATTTCATCGTAGATCCAATCCAAGGCGGAGCGGGTACTTCAATGAACATGAATGCAAATGAAGTCATGGCCAATCGTGCTCTTGAATTATTAGGGATGGAAAAGGGAGACTATCATTATATTAGTCCAAATAGTCATGTAAACATGGCGCAATCAACAAATGATGCATTCCCAACGGCGATTCATATTGCAACATTAAACGCATTAGAAGGCTTATTACAAACGATGGGTTATATGCACGATATATTTGAATTAAAAGCAGAACAGTTCGACCATGTGATTAAAATGGGTCGTACACATTTACAAGACGCTGTGCCAATTCGTCTTGGACAAGAATTTAAAGCATATTCTCGCGTACTTGAACGTGATATGAAACGTATTCAACAATCGCGTCAACACTTATATGAAGTAAATATGGGGGCAACTGCAGTTGGTACAGGCTTAAATGCAGATCCAGAATATATTGAAGCAGTTGTAAAACATTTAGCTGCAATTAGTGAACTCCCGCTTGTCGGTGCAGAAGATTTAGTAGATGCGACGCAAAATACGGATGCGTATACTGAAGTATCTGCAGCACTGAAAGTATGTATGATGAATATGTCTAAAATTGCGAATGACCTTCGCTTAATGGCATCAGGTCCTCGTGTTGGTTTAGCTGAAATTATGTTACCAGCTCGCCAACCAGGTTCTTCTATTATGCCAGGGAAAGTAAACCCTGTTATGCCAGAAGTAATTAATCAAATTGCGTTCCAAGTAATTGGTAATGACCATACAATTTGCCTTGCTTCAGAAGCAGGACAATTAGAATTAAACGTTATGGAACCAGTACTTGTTTTCAACTTACTGCAATCGATTAGCATTATGAATAACGGTTTCCGTGCCTTTACAGATAATTGCTTAAAAGGAATTGAAGCGAATGAAGATCGCTTAAAAGAGTATGTTGAGAAAAGTGTAGGAATTATTACAGCCGTGAACCCTCATATCGGTTATGAAGCAGCAGCTCGCGTTGCGAAAGAAGCAATCGCGACAGGGCAATCCGTTCGAGAACTTTGTGTGAAAAATGGTGTACTGTCACAAGAAGACTTAGAATTAATTCTAGATCCATTCGAAATGACACACCCAGGGATTGCAGGAGCAACTCTTTTAAAGAAAAATTAAAAGAAGAGGGGGGAGAAGTCCCTCCTCTTTGTTTACAATATAAGGATGTTATACGTGAATAGAGGTAGAGAGATTATAAGTAAGTATACAGTGGCGTTTAATGGTTCATAGAAACAAAATTAAGAGGAGCAGCAATATAATCAACATCACTTTTAAATAAAGAGGATTTATTAAAACATCCTATCATGTTAACAACAAGTTTACATGAATCTTTATAAATAACTATGACCAACCATGAATCAATAGTTGGCCATAATGATCTTAAAGACCCATATCTTTTAATCCAGGACTATGCTCATTTGGCATTTCAGGAAGTTCTGGTACAGGAAAACCTTTTGGCGGGTCAGTTACTGCTAATGTTCCTTTGTTTCTACTTGGTGATTCACCTTGGAATATTTCTCCCATTCTTGTTGGATCTAAGCTAAAATTAAATTGTGCGTTATGGAATCCCATGTCTACATACTTTCTGCACTCTGGGTATTTATTAATATCATAGTTCGGCACAGGGAAGAGTTTTCCCCATTCAACACCCAATGTCTCTAAAGCTTTTGCGAAAGCATTTTGATGTGCATTATCACGTACAATTAAAAATGCAAGAGTTTCTCTAAATGTTTGATTAGAACTCATTTCATAAATTCTAGTCTTTTGAAGTACGCCTGTAGATTCAAGTACGACATTATCTAGTAAATCGCTAATTAAGTTTCCATGACTATATACCCAAGATCCATTCCACGGATTTCCAGCCGCATCAACAGGCAATGAACTTTGAGCACCTACAATAAAGTGGTGAGGGTTTGCATGTTTAACCGCTTCATCAAGCGGTGCTTTGTCAATACCAGCATTTCCTGGCGTAGGTTCACCAGATCCAGTTAGTAGCTGATTAATTGTATGTTGTACAAGTTCTACATGGCTTATTTCCTCTAAAAAAACACCTCGAAGTAAATCGCGATATTGCTTCTCTTTACCTCTAAAATTTGAGCTTTGGAAGAAATATTGCATCATTGTACGCATTTCCCCATAATGCCCGCCTAATATTTCTTGTAAAACTTTTGCAGCAGCTGGGTCTGGTTTATCCGGCTTAATCATATTAATTATTTCCTCTTTATAATAAAACATGAAGTACACCTCTTTTAAGTTAGTTAACATTGTTATCGTGTCCGCTATTTGGTTGCTTAATACTTTAATTCATGTTTTTACCAATTATTTATTAACTCAAAATGCAAAGTTTTTGAAAATAACTATTTTAGATGTGAGATGAAAATAGGGGATAGATACTTATCTTTTCATTAAGAATAATGAATTGTAGCTTCAAGGCTTCAGAATGACTTTTATACAATCATCTTCACGATTATTAAAAATTTGATAACCGTAGCTCGCTTCTTCAAGGGGGATTTTGTGTGTAATAATCTCTTTTGGATCAAATTCTTTATTTGTTATTTTTTTAAATAGTTCCGGCATAAAATGAATGACAGGTGCTTGTCCCATTTTAAGATTAATATTTCTAACCCAAAATGCCCCGAGTGGAAATGCATTATAATTGCCACCATAAACGCCAGTCATTTGAACCGTTCCATATTTCCTTACGGCTTTCGTAGCGATTTGAATAGGGCCGAGAGTTCCGCCTTGTAGTTTCAATTTTTGTTCCAGAAATTCTAGAGGCGATTTTTTTCCATCCATTCCCACGCAATCAATGACTACATCGGCACCGCCATGTGTAATTTCCTTTAAATGTTCTCCCATATCTGGAAATTTTGTAAACTCAAATACCTCAACATTGTTAATCTTTTTTGCGTAATTCATTCGATAATCTAAGTAATCCACTGCTATTACGCGCTTAGCACCTTGCATCCAGGCAAATTTTTGTGTCATTAATCCAACAGGTCCACAACCAAGGACGATAACGGTATCACCTGGTTTAACGCCTGCGTTTATTACACTCCAATAGGCTGTTGGTAAAACATCTGATAAAAATAGTAGGGATTCATCTTCAAGATCGCATGATTCCGGTATAACAAATGGAGTGAAATTTCCAAAAGGAACTTTTAAATATTCTGCTTGTCCGCCTGGATGATTACCAAATTTCTCCGTATAACCAAAGTATCCACCAGAATCGTAATGAGGGTTTGAGTTATCACATTGACTTTCCATTTCATGTTGGCAATAGAAACAATGTCCACAAGAAACGTTGAAGGGGATGACAACACGATCGCCTTTTTTCACTTTAGTGACATCTGGCCCGACTTCTTCAACGATTCCCATTGGTTCATGGCCGATAATGTATCCTTGAGGTAAGGGCATGTTACCTTGATATAAATGTAAATCAGAACCGCAAATAGCGGTTGAAGTAATTCTTACAATAATATCATCTTTTTTCTCTAACTTTGCATCATCAACTTGTTTAACTTGTACTTGATTTGGTCCTTGATAGGTTACAGCTTTCATCTCATATCTCCTTTTGGATTATGTCTCAAAACATAATTTTATTTAATCTCTTGGTGAAATAGAAATCTTTCTTTTATTTACTGAAGGGAATTAGGAAGTATACATAGTGTTGTTATGAAAGTATGTTATATCAGTTATTCTTTCTTATATGTTTTGCCCTACTTTAAGAAAAAAATCAATTTTTATTCATAATCTAATTCCCACAAAAAGGATAATTATTATTTCAT
Source organism: Bacillus cereus G9842 (assembly GCF_000021305.1). Taxonomy (GTDB): domain Bacteria; phylum Bacillota; class Bacilli; order Bacillales; family Bacillaceae_G; genus Bacillus_A; species Bacillus_A thuringiensis_S. Next base: position 3,011,888 of record NC_011772.1, on the reverse strand, counting down.
AATTTGTAGCATATTAAAAACATCGGAGGTGAAACAATATGGCAAACAATAATAGTGGAAGTCGTAATGAATTGTTAGTTGGAGGTGCTGAACAGGCCCTTGATCAAATGAAATATGAAATTGCACAAGAGTTTGGTGTACAACTTGGTGCAGATACAACAGCTCGTTCAAACGGATCTGTTGGTGGTGAAATTACAAAACGTTTAGTAGCAATGGCTGAACAACAACTTGGTGGTAGAGCTAACCGCTAAGTAAATTGGCATACAATATAGCAGATATGTAAATCAATTTCTTTTGTATATGTATAAAAATAAAAACCCTTATAGTAAATGGATTCTCACTCAAAGATTATTGATAATCTTCTTTCATAATCTTTGAGTATTTAATTTGTAAACTACTTTCCTAAACAATAAACACGCAGTGTTGGAAAGGTGTTTTCCATGCATAATAGAAAATCTTTTGCAGGAAAAAGCATACTTAAAAATTTGATTTCAATATTGAAATCAATATTGATTATGATATTTTCGAAAGGGAGGAATTTAAAAATGGGTATTTTAAGTGGAAATCCTCAAAATGAACCGTTACATTACGGAGAAGTATTTGATATTTGGAGTTATCTTCTAGCTGCACAAGGTGGAATCGCAAGCCATCAAGTGTTTATGAATCACACAGGTGACGAAGATTTGAAGAAGTTTTTAGAAAGCTTAATTGAAAATGATATGAACTCGGAAATAGAAGAGTTAAAAACTCTTTTAAAGGTTAATGGCGTAGCTTTACCGCCTGCTCCTCCAGAACGACCAGTTGCATCTATCGAAGACATTCCCCCAGGGGCACGTATTAATGATGCTGAAATAGCAGCAGCTGTTTCTACAGGATTAGCAGCTGGACTTGTGACATGTAGTCAAGTGATGGGAAAATGTCTTCGAGAAGATGTAGGGATGTTATTCGGACAATTTCATATGAAAAAAGCGCAAGCAGGTGTAACTTTGCTGCGTTTAAGTAAGAAAAAAGGGTGGGTAGTTCCACCACCGTTACATGTAAGAAACTCTGATCAAGCTTAATAACCAAAAATAAAAAAGTGGCATTGGCCACTTTTTTATTTTTTAGATGTATCCCCAATTTTGGATTTATTTATTGTAGAAGAATCCATATATTCATCTGACATTTCCATAGCATATTTATCATGATGAATATGCTTGTGATTTCTTAATTCATCGTCGTTACGCAGCACTAGTCTCTTCATATAAATGTGGAAGAAAATTTCTGTTCCACCAATAATTAAAGCGGCTATAAATGAAGAAAGTCCAATATTACGAGTAGTGTCTAAATTAGTGAATAAGTATGTTAGTAACCAAATTCCGAAAAAAGTTAAGCCGAAATCTGCAATTGTAGCAATCATATTTCCGTATTTAGGTAAAATGAAGAGATCGCCGATTAAATAGGCAGCCCCTGTTAAGAAAAGAGAAATGAGTAATACTCTAGGAATTGAAATGCCTTGAAAGATACTGAGTACGATAAGTAATACTGCAGTTATCGCTGTGTATTTAATTAATAAAGCAACAATATGTTTCATCATTTTCCTCCATTATTTAAACGTATATGGAATAAAAGATTTCATTAAAAACGGGTTATGCTATCTATATAGCGTAACCCATTTTAATCAACCTTTAATGGTAAGAAGTACAACCTGGGTAAGAAGCGGGCTTATACTACAGATAGTATTTGAGGAATATCGAGTTTTATTCACAAGGCGTAGTTCTATTCTAATAATAGAGATGTTGCCTAAGTACAGTGTTTTTTATTAAACTTAATAATTTTTTCCGTTTTGATTTTGTTTCTTAAATATAAGAATAAAAATTATTTTCATGCTTAATGTATCTTTTAGTCTACATATTTTCCATAATCGGGTAAAGCGATTTTATCAAATTCTTGAACGAGTGTTTTGAGGCTTGTTGATAGCAATTCACCCGACATCGGTATCCCATGTCCAGTAACAGCGGTTAGAGGCTTTAACTTCTCTAGCTTAATAACTGACTCTTTAGCGGCTTTCCAGTCTGTTGTTAAATAACGAGGCGGACCGCTTATTTCCTGTTCTTGAGTTATTACTTTATACAGATACTCCTGTTTCACTGTAACAAAAGCGTCCCCAGCAATTAAAGTTCGTTCTTTTTCTCGGAATAATGAAATATGCCCTGGAGTATGTCCTGGTGTATGAATCCATCTAAACTCTGGCATATGGGGAACAGTTCCATCGGTAGGTAGCGCTTTTACGTTATTTCCTAAGTCAATTGGTTCGTTTGGGAACAGAGGAGACATTTTTGCTACCATACCACCTTCAACTGTAGGGTCTGGTTCTGGATAGCTTTGTTGTCCGGTCAGGAACGGTATCTCCATCTGATGTGCATAGACGGGAACATCCCAATACTTGATGAGTTCAATTATTCCCCCAACATGATCAAAATGGCCGTGAGTTAAAATAATGGCTTTTGGGCGACTATTGGTACCAAATCGATCCTCAGCGATAGAGATAATTTTATTTGCACATTTAGGCATTCCAGCATCAACTAAAACAAAATCATTGGTCTCAGGATTTCCAGCAAAGCATATATTGACGATTTGAATCGTGTAACAAAATAAATCAGGCAATACTTCAATGCCATGACCACTTTCAATTGAAGTTGCTGGAATAAACTTGTAATCACTTCCATAATTCATTTCATTGTCCAATTTTTCTCCCCCTTAATATATTTTAATACGACATTATAGTTCCCTAATCTTGAAAATTCATTTTGGCGAATTTGAGAAAAGAATTAATGTGGGATTAAAAAACAATAATTTAGTCCTAGAATTAAGAGAGATTCATATCAATTTATATAAAGTGCAAACAGGAAATATTGATTTTACAATTGTAGTTTCTACTATTTTTTGAGGAGGGATTACGAGTTAATAAAAGATTCATCTGGATATTATAATGTAAGTTTATACAAAAATTACATAACAGTAGCTGATATAAATCCATTAAATAAGACGATTACTTGTACCGATGCTTTTCGTAATCAAAGAATGTTTAAGTTTGGAGATATAATTGAAGTGAATTCGAGGGGATAAATAAAAAAGATTATCTCTTCCTAACTTAATTATATCATGTAAATCAAGTTCGAAATAGACTGTTTCTTCTCATTTACTACTGATACAATCAAGAACACAAGTAAAGTAAGGAGAGATGTTACATGAGTTCTTTCGTTCTCGATTTTCAGGAAATAGAAAACACGTACCTTTCACTTGTCGGTGGAAAAGGTTTGAATTTAGGGGAGTTATCCAACATTCAAGGGATACAAGTGCCAGAAGGATTTTGTGTTACAACGATAGGGTATGAAAAGGCCATCGAGCAAAATGAAGGGCTTCAAATTTTGTTGCAGCAGCTAACGATGCTAAAAATTGAGGAACGAGATCAAATTTGTGAAATTAGTAAGAAGATTAGAGAAGTCATTATGGCGGTGGAAATTCCAGTTGATGTAGTGGAATCAGTAGCTCATCATCTCTCTCGCTTTGGCGATGAACATGCGTATGCAGTGCGTTCGAGTGCTACTGCTGAAGATTTACCATATGCCTCGTTTGCTGGTCAACAAGATACGTATTTAAATATTATTGGAAAAGAAAGCATTTTGCAGCATATTAAAAAATGCTGGGCTTCTTTATTTACAGATCGAGCGGTTATATACCGAATGCAAAACGTTTTTGATCATAATCAAGTTTCTATATGTGTTGTCGTTCAAAAAATGGTTTTCCCTGTGGCTTCAGGGATTTTATTTACTGCCGATCCGATTACTTCGAATAGGAAGGTGTTGTCAATCGATGCCAGCTTTGGACTTGGCGAGGCGCTAGTATCTGGATTGGTTTCTGCCGATAATTATAAGGTAAAAGAAGATGAAATCGTCGGAAAGGTCATCGCAACGAAAAAATTAGCCATCTATGGACGAAAAGAAGGCGGAACAGAGACAAAGAAAATTGCTCCTAATCAGCAAAAAGTTCAAACACTTACTGAACAACAAATTTTACAACTAGCACGCATCGGAAGACAAATCGAAGTTTATTTTGGTTGTCCGCAAGATATTGAATGGTGTTTAGTTGATGATACATTTTATATAGTCCAAAGCAGGCCGATTACGACTTTATATCCAATTCCAGGAGTAAATGATGGGGAAAATCATGTGTATATATCGGTTGGTCACCAACAAATGATGACCGATGCGATGAAACCACTTGGGTTATCTTTTTTCTTGTTAACGACTAGTGCACCTATGCGTAAAGCGGGAGGCAGGTTATTTGTTGATGCTACGCAACAATTAGCTTTACCTGCTAGCAGAGATTACTTAATAAACACTTTAGGAAAATCGGATCCACTCGTAAGAGATGCATTAACGACTATAATCGAGCGAGATGATTTTATTCAATTGTTACCGGATGATGAAAAAGGAAAGAGTGCTAGTAAAAGTAAGCAACCTGCAAGTTCGCAAACAGAAATCGAAAATAATACGGCAATCGTTACGAATTTAATACAGAATAGTCAAGAATCAATCGAAGAGTTAAAACGAAACATGCAAACGAAATCAGGTGTGGATGTATTTGATTTTATTTTGCAAGACATCCAGCAATTAAAGAAAGTATTATTTAACCCGCAAAGTATAGCTGTTATTATGGCTGGTATGAATGCTTCAACATGGATGAATGAAAAGATGGAGCAATGGCTAGGTGAAAAAAATGCAGCAGATACACTTTCTCAATCCGTACAAAATAATATTACTTCAGAAATGGGTTTAGCATTATTAGATGTTGCAGATGTGATTCGGCCGTATCCAGAAGTCATTGCGTATTTACAGCATGTAGAAGATGACAGCTTTTTAGATGAATTAGTTCAGTTTAAAGGCGGGGAAAAAGTTCGGGATGCAATCGAGGCGTTTCTAAGCAAATATGGAATGAGATGCAGCGGAGAAATCGACATTACGAAAACGCGCTGGAGTGAAAAGCCAACAATCATTATCCCGATGATTTTAAATAATATAAGAGACTTTGAAGCTGGCGCTAGTAAGCGAAAGTTTGAAGAAGGACTACAGGAAGCTTTGAAAAAAGAAGAAGAGTTAGTAGATCGATTACAAGACTTGCCGGATGGAAAACAAAAAGTAGAAGAAACGAAGCGAATGATTCGCAACATCCGTAATTGTATCGGTTATCGTGAATATCCAAAATACGGCATGATTAATCGTTATTTTATATATAAGCAGGCGTTATTGAAAGAAGCTAAGCAACTTGTGCAGAGCGGGGTCATTCATGAAGTCGATGATATATACTACTTAACTTTTGAAGAACTTCACGAAGTCGTCCGCACAAATAAACTAGATTACGAGCTTATTCATAAGCAAAAAAATGAGTACAAATTATATGAAAAACTAACGCCGCCGCGAGTTATGACGTCTGATGGAGAAATCATTACAGGTAAATATAAACGAGAAAATCTCCCAGCTGAAGCAATAGTAGGTTTGCCTGTTTCTTCTGGAGTGATTGAGGGGAGAGCACGCGTTATTTTAAATATGGAAGACGCGAATTTGGAAGAGGGAGATATATTAGTTACGGCATTTACCGATCCTGGCTGGACACCTTTGTTTGTTTCTATAAAAGGGTTAGTAACAGAAGTCGGTGGGCTTATGACGCACGGAGCAGTAATTGCACGTGAGTATGGATTACCAGCAGTCGTCGGAGTAGAGAATGCTACGAAACGAATAAAAGACGGTCAACGAATTCGGATACATGGAACAGAAGGGTATATTGAAGTGTTGTAAGTAAAAGAGCATCCACTATTATAGTGGATGCTCTTTTATTATATAGCTGACTTATTTCTTTAAACCAGCCGCATAAAAAGGTCCATGAACTGCAATAGTTGATAAAAAGCGAGCAATCTCCTCAGGTGTTTCTTTTTGTCCATTATTTAACCATTGCTGTATGACACCTATATGTGCAGATGCCATATAAGAAGTTAAGTATTCGCTTGGAACAAGTAAATTTTCCTTATTAATGAGAGGACCATTCGTATCTTCAAATAATGTTTTCCACATAAAATCTTTCAGTTTTGTTTGGAAAGATAAATCTCCATTTGGGCTAAGCACAGCTCTCATAAAATCACTATTTTCATTTAGAAATTCAAGAATAGAAGTGATAAGTATAAATGGCATTGTTGGAGAAGGATTTGTTCCAAGATCAGCAATAACTTCCGGGAATTTCTGTTTGGCAATTTTAGAAAACTCGTACATAATGTCTTCTTGGCATTTTGTCATTAAATCAAATTTATCTTGATAGTGCGCATAGAAAGTACCGCGATTAATGTTTGCTTTCGTAGTAATATCTTTCACTGTAATGGCGTCAAAACCTTTTTCTTCAATTAGCTCCACCAATGCATTTCGTATGGCGGTTTTCGTACGAACAACACGCAAATCTAAATTGCTATCGCGCAACGCATGTCCCTCCTTAATTTTACTCAACACATTTAGAAAATGTGTCTTATAACCGACACATTCCCGATTTTTGATTATTGTATATGGTTCAACTCGAACATATAATTCAAAATATAAATAAACAACACGTTGTTGATTATTATAAATCAAATTAAAGGAGGAAAAAAGAAAATGTTTAAAAATAAACTTTTATTTTTATCACCAGTTATTGCACTGCTTGTTGTTTTTATTTTTTCATTAACGTTATTTCCAACTGTTCAACCGCAGCCGAAAAACTTGCCAATTGCAATTGTAAATGAGGATCAAGGTGTAGAAATTCCAAATCAACCGAAAATGAATATGGGGCAAACAATTGTTGATACGGTGAAAAAATCATCGAAATCAGATGAAGAACCTGCGGTAAAGTGGGTAGAAGTGAAGAATAAGGAAGCAGTTCAAAAAGGGCTAAATAATAAAGAGTATTATGCAGCGTTAGTCATTCCGAAAGAATTTAGTGCAAAACAAGCATCGTTACGAACACCACAGCCATCTTCACCTGAGATAGAAATATATATTAATCAAGGAATGAATACGGCTGCATCAACTATGGTAGGGCAAATATTACAGGCGATCGTTGATAATATGAACAATAATGTCCGTACACAAATATTAGAAGGGTTGAAAACAAAAGGAGCTACTGTAACAACAGACCAAGCTGAGAAATTAGTAACACCTATTGTAAAGAACGTGAAAAATGTGAATGAGGTCGGCAAAAATAGTGCGAACGGTAACTCACCAATATCATTGTTCCAACCGTTATGGATTGCAAGTTTAGCTAGTGCAGCGATTATTTTTATTGCGATTAGTAAAATGCCAGTAAGCTCAAGAAAAGAAAACTTTCTGTTAAAAGTAAAACAAATCGTAACAGGAGCTATTGCGACACTTGTAATTGGGTTTGGTCTTACATGGATTGCAGATGGGATGGTAGGGTTAAATATTTCGAACTTCACGGATACAGCTCTATTCTTATCTATTACTTCTTTTAGTTTCTTCTTAATGATATCTGCGGTACTTTCATTAGTTGGGCTAAAAGGAATCGGTTTATTCGCTTTATTACTATTCTTCGGGGCGCCGTTATTATCGTTAGCACCTGAGATGTTGTCTCCGTTTTATCAAGACTGGGTTTACTCATGGTTACCAATGAAATTTATGATTGAAGGCCTAAGAGAAATCTTCTTCTTCGGAAAAGGATTAAGCTGGAATACACCTGTTACTGTACTCGTTTGGATTGGTATAGTAAGTATGGTTACTATATTAGCAACTACATTCAAACGTAGTGTAGTAAAAGGGCATAAAACAGAATTGAACGCTTAAAAAAAGCCGTTTCACTAAATTAGTGAAACGGCTTTTTTGTGATGAAATCTAAAAGCTGAAGAATGAGTATCTGCTGTTGTCGCCTTAGAATTAAGTCGGAATCTCTAAAAATCGCGTACGTTCCAAACAATCTCACCACGTTCATCATCCCACGTACTGTGATGACGCTTAAATCCTATCTTTTCTAGTACCCGGAGTGAAGCGATATTCCAAGCGCCTACAGTCGACCAAAGTCTATGGCGCCCAGTAGCAATCGCAGCGTCCAGTATAACGGATGCCGCCTCAGTTGCATAACCTTTACCATGGGCGCTGCGGAACAACTCGTATGCAATCTCCGGCTCTTCAAGTGTGGAACGACCGATAATTAAGCCGCAGTATCCGATGAAATCGCCTTCATTGCGCCTTCGAATAGTGAGAAGGGAAATGCCATTTTCCTCTGCCTTCTTGCGCATCTCAATGAGCCGGTTACGAACGGAATCAACGGCTGGAATGTCCACACCACGTTCGCCAATTAATTTGCTCAGCCAAACGGAATCGGATTCCTCCCACATACTAAGCTCAAGTCTTTCGGTTTTCAGCTGGAAGGCCATAGGTTTAAATAAAGATGGCATAGTGGTACCTCCTAGTTATATGACTGGATTCATAATAGCTTCGCATCTCAACACCACATCTGGTTGGAAACCTGATTCATTCGCGAATTTATAGCAACAGCGTACAAAAAAATAGTGATATTTTATCCGCTATTTGCCGTGTAGTAAAATCCCCATTGATTATAGTTTCACTTTATGAATAAGCAATTCCTTTGCAAAATAGACCCTTTTCTCAAACTTTACTTTCAATCTAAAGTCGTCCCGTTATATACACAGGCTCCTACTATTTCTAAATGCATAAAATGTTAAGCGAAAGTATGGAGGGATACGATGTATAATTCGAATTATTATGATTGGTATAGACAAAATGATAAGTTGATTAGTGATATTGAAAAAGCTATAAACGGAGAGTATAGCGCTATAAGCTGCTATGCAAAATTAGCGAATATGGCTCCAAATCAAGTAGAACAAAAACAAATTCTTGAAATTCGTAATGATGAAATAAAGCATTTCCACAACTTTGTACAAATTTATACGAGTTTAACTGGTAGGCAGCCAAAACCGCAAATTACTGAAGACTGCCCAAATACGTATTTACAAGGATTAGAGTTCGCTATACAAGATGAACAAAAAACAGTAGATTTTTATTTGGAAATTTCAGATGAGACATCGGATGCACATCTGAAAGAGTTGTTGCGGAGAATAGCTGCGGATGAACAAAATCATGCAGTATGGTTTTTATATTACTTCGTGAAGTCGAAGTGAGCATTAAGAATGAACGACTGATGTGGTGCATATATTAAAAAATATTTTAAAACGTAGTGCAACAATTGAATGAAATATTTAAATGTAAGCAGAAGGAAACCGTTTCGCTAGTAGTGGAGCGGTTTTTTTATGATGTACATATGTATCGACAAAATATAGTAATTACATTTGATATATAATGTATGAAATGAAAATGAATAAGTTAGGAGCAAGTATATGAAAAGAGGGATTACAGTAGATATTCTAGATGGATATGATAATTTACTTTGGAAAGTATTAAAGCCAATTGATATTACTGTATTTGATTGGCAAGTCATGGGAAGGGAGGAAGCTTATATAATAATAGGGAATGAATTAGGTTCAGAGTTATTTTCAGAAGATAACGAGATTATGGAAGGATCAGAATTAAAAAAGCTAATAAAAGATAACATATATTATCTTTTATTTTTAGATTTAAAAGCATGTCCAAAAGGAGAGGTACTAGGAGAAATTGCAACATTTGAAGAATTTAAGGAGAGTAAGTGTGAAGTAGTCGTATTAGTAGCGGATGGTGAGTATATACAAATTTATGCGAAAAACCAAGAAGAGATTGAAATGATGTATGAAAACGCAGTGAATCAAGGATTTTATGTAGAATATATTACAGATGAAAATGATGGAAGGATGCATTTGTCAGTATGGTAGCAATTTGAAAGGGGAACGGCAATATGGAGAGAAATATAAGTAAAGAACATGAAATTCGAATTGCTACTGAAATTGAAAGTGATAGTATTCTCCTTTTATTAAAAGAAGTAGCGCAATGGCTACAATATAAAGAAGTGGATCAGTGGCAGTATCTTTTAGGAGAGGAAGCTACGGCTGAAATACTAGAATGTATAAGAGAAAAATATACATATGTTGTTCTGAAAGAAGATGAAATAGTTGGTACGGTTACAGTTTCTCCTAAACAAAATGAATGGGATGAACATATTTTTGGTAAAGAGGAAGTTTCTAATTCATTATATATTCATAGATTTGCGGTGAAACGGAAGTATAAGGGAAATGGAATAGGCGAATGGATTTTACAGTGGGTAGAAGAGAATGTGCAATGTGATAAAGAGTATTTGAAGTTAGATTGTGTGGGGCATAATCGTACGTTGAATGATTTTTATAAGAAAAATGGTTTTGAATATGTTGGAAGTACGGATGGGCTTAGTAAGTTTCAAAAGAAAAGGAGAATGTGAATGCATCTAATTAATGTAAGTTTAGTTGAAAAGTTAATACAGGAACAGTTTCCCGAATGGGCCCATTTAGAAGTGAAACCTGTAAAGTTTAGTGGGCATGATAATAGGACGTTTCACTTAGGGGATGAGATGAGTGTAAGATTGCCAAGTGATGTGGCATATGCACCGCAAGTAGAGAAAGAAAATAAGTGGTTACCACTATTAAGTAAGAGGCTTTCTTTACCGATTTCTACCCCACTTGCGAAAGGAAATCCGTCTGAAGCGTATCCATTGCCTTGGTCTATTAATAAGTGGATAGAGGGGGAAACAGTTACGAAACAAAACGTTCGTGATTTAAATGAATTTGCAGCGGATTTAGGATCTTTTTTAGTAGAATTGCAATCTATTGATGCGAGTAACGGACCTTTAGCTGGAACACATAATTTTTACCGGGGCGGACTTATATCGGTATATGATGAAGAGGCGAGAGTTGCTATTGAAAATAATAAGGATGTTTTTGACGAGGCATTATTAAAGCACCTTTGGAATGTAGCACTTAGTTCAACATGGGACCGTAAGCCAGTTTGGGTTCATGGAGATGTAGCGCCAGGGAATTTACTCGTTAAAGATGGAAAGCTTTGTGCTGTAATTGATTTTGGTATTTTAGGAGTAGGAGATCCTGCATGTGATGCGGCGATGGCTTGGACATTTTTTGATGAAAATAGTAGAAACGTATTTAAAGAAGTGTTACGTATGGACGAAGAAACATGGAATAGAGCGAGAGGATGGGCACTTTGGAAGGCGTTAATTACATATGACGCAAATAAGGATAGTAATGAGAGGGTGGCAGAAGAATCTTATCGTATCATTCAAGTGATTGTGGATGATTATAAAGGGGAATAGAAAAGCCTATTTTAAAATAGGTTTTTTCATATGATTAAATAGTAGAAACGGAAAGAAGGAATATAACATAATTATACAGAATATTTAGATAACAGGAGGTGTCGAATTTTGAGTGAAATTGAATTAAAGAGCAATATAATTAAGGCAGGGCGAGAGAAGGGGATTATTCTCCGGTTTATACTTGCTAGTCTCGTTGGAGTGTTTATGTTTTTCGTTCCTGTTACGATAAACGGTGCATCGTCTATTATGATTGATCATATCGTATCGTGGATTAGGGCTTCGGTTCCTGACGTAGTACCTTATTATGCATTATTTGTTATGGCAATTGGTGCGATTTATCCATTTTATACGAAGAAATGGAATGCATCTATCGTAGACATTTGTTTTTCTATTTTAAAAGTAGTTGGCGTTGTTTTTGGTATATTATATTGTTTAAAAGTAGGACCAGCTTGGTTCTTTGCGCCAGATGTTGGACCGTTTTTGTATGAGAAGCTAGTCATATCAGTAAGTTTGCTCGTTCCAATTGGCTCGGCGTTTTTAGCGTTATTAGTCGGATATGGATTGCTTGAATTTATCGGTACATTTTGTCGTCCGATTATGAGGCCATTATGGAATACGCCGGGGAGATCGGCAATCGATGCAGTTGCGTCCTTCGTTGGAAGTTATTCGCTTGCCCTCCTTATTACGAATCGCGTGTATAAAGAAGGAAAGTATACCACAAAAGAAGCGGCGATTATCGCTACAGGATTTTCTACAGTATCCGCTACATTTATGATCATCATCGCAAAAACATTAGATATTATGCATTTATGGAATGTTTATTTTTGGACTACGCTTGTTGTAACATTCATCGTGACTGCTATCACCGTAAGAATCCCGCCCCTCAGTAGAAAACCAGATACATATGTAACAGAAGAAGGGTTCCCAGAGCCTGTTTATAAAGAGAAAATGTTAGAATGTGCTTGGGAAGATGCGTTAGAAGTATCAAAGTCTGCACCGAGCATTATGAAAAATATTGCAGTGAATTTAAAAGACGGATTTATTATGACGATGGGAATTTTACCATCCATTATGTCAGTAGGATTAATTGGTATCGTCTTAGCGAAGTTTACGCCAATATTTGATTGGATCAGTTATATTTTCTATCCGTTTACATGGCTATTACAATTACCAGAAGCAGACTTAGCCGCTAAAGCCGCATCAGTTGGTATTGCAGAAATGTTTTTACCGTCATTATTAGTTGTAAGTGCGCCACTTGTGACAAAGTTTGTCATTGCAGTTGTTTCCGTATCATCTATACTGTTTTTCTCCGCTTCCATTCCTTGTATATTATCAACAGATATTCCGTTAAAAGTATCTGAACTTATTATTCTGTATGTGCAGAGAACGATTTTAACGTTGCTTATCATTACGCCGATTGCTTATTTGTTGCTTTGAACTAGAATGTAAGTTCTAAATATATGACGTTTACTAACTTGTGTAAATGAATATTTATTGTAAAATCGTAGGTAGTGCGAAATTATAAGTGCGATGCTTGAATAAAGGCATCGCATTTTTTATTTTTAGATGTACTACACGTTTACGAAAAAAATATTTTTATATATTAATAAAACGATATTGATGGTATGTTATAGTAACAACAAAGGGGGCTTACAAATGGAAATTATTCACGAAAGAGCAAAGTTGCGGTTAATGGATAATACTGATGTCGAAACTTTGTTTTCGATTGTAGAAGGAAATCGGGATATTTGGGCGTATTTAATCTCTAAAATGGATAGTGTGCAAGATATGCAACAATACGTTCAAAAAGCGATAAAGGGTTACGGAAGAGGTACTCAAATACCTTTGGTAGTCGTAGATCAACAGACGAATAAGATTGTAGGAAGTACACGTTTATATAATATTTCAGTAGAAGATAAGACAGTTGAGTTAGGGCAAACGTGGTATCATCCGAGTGTGCAACGTACGAGTATAAATACAGAGTGTAAGTATATGCTTCTCCAGTATGCTTTTGAAAAACTGCATATGCTTAGGGTACAAATTAAGACGGATGCAAGAAATGAAAAAGCACAACGAGCAATTGAAAGGTTAGGCGCAGTAAAAGAGGGTGTGCTTAGAAATGAAAGAAAATTACCGAATGGTTATGTGAGAGATGCGGTGGTGTACAGTATTATCTCGAGTGAATGGCCAGGCGTAAAAGAACAATTGTTAGAAAAATTAGAGTTATATAAAGAAAAGGTATAATTCGTGTTTTGAAAGGTATATTGTTCGTGAGGTATGAAAAATATACCTTTTTTCTTACAAAATGCTACTTTATTTTAATTCCTTTTGTTTCATCGTTCCCTTCTGAGAAAAAATTCGTTACAATGTAGTTGTATGGTAATAAACTTATGAATTTAAAAAAATGTAATGAAAACCGCAAATGAAAATGAATTGATAATCCTCAATTTTAAATGAAAACCCTTTTATATATAAATAACAAGTAAAGTTCCTTCTTTTAAATAAACTCAAACAAAACGATTTGATATAAATGTTTTTTATAGAAGTATGGATGATGTACGGAGGCAATTACAAATGAAAGAAAATAAGAAGAGTAAGAAAAGACGAATCTTTCAAGTATTTTTACTAATGATTTGTTCTGCTATTTTATATGTAAGTTATGCAGCTTACGATATTTGGAGTTATCGTTTTAAAGCAAATGATGACGTGAAAACGGATGCTGGTATCGTACTAGGCGCAGCTTCATGGAACGGAAAACCATCTCCTGTATTTAAAGAAAGAATTAATCATGCGATTTCTTTATATAGGAACGGAAATATTAAAAAGATTATTTTTACAGGTGGTACAAAGTTCGAGGCAGAACTTGAGGAAGCACGTACTGCAAGAGTATATGCAATGAAACAAGGTGTAAAAGAGGAAGATATTTTAATTGAAACAAAATCCCTTTTCACTGAAGAAAATTTAAAGAATGCGAAGCAAGTTGGAATAGAGAACGGAATACACACATACACGATTGTAAGTGATCCACTTCATATGAAACGCGCAATGAGAATCGCAAAACATATTAATATTGAAGCATATGCTTCACCAACGCCGACATCAGCATATAAAACGTTAGATACAGAAATACCATTCTTCTTTAAAGAATTATTCTCGTATATTGGATATGTAACCTCTTTGCCGTTAAAAGCATTGAAGGGGGACTAATATAAGAAAAGGATCTATCCTTAAATAGGAACTTTTCTTATTAGTCAAAAACATTGTATTTTTATCGGAATAGTGAAACAATAGAGAGGTAGCTTCATATAATCATAATGACAAAATGAACGGTTTATGAATCGAGCATAAAGTGAAACTTTAATCAGTGGGTGGGTTTCCCACTGATTATTAGTTGAACCAATCGGGCGTTTACGGGCAGTTGATCTCCCGCCTAACTTCCTTTGCTTCACCTGAATTTTTAGGTGGGAGTTTTACTGCCCGCAAATAGCGGGATAAAGGAGATTATAGTATGGCACTCTCATTTGTTGAAACAGAAGAACAGTCTTTAATTATTGAGAAAATAAATAAATTGATTCCGAAGTTCATGGAAAGGGAGCATCAGCTAAGTGAATTAGGATCATTTCCGTATGAAAATATAAATGATTTGAAAGATATCGGATATACGAAATTAACGTTACCGAAGGAATTTGGTGGTAGTGCCATTTCTTTATATGACTTCGTTTTATTTCAAGAGAAAATCGCGGAAGGCTGTGGAGCTACTGCATTATCGATTGGCTGGCATCTTGGCATTGTGAAGGAGCTAGCGGAAAATCGCTCTTGGAATGATGAGATGTTCAAATGGTTTTGCGAAGAAGTACGTAATGGTGCGCTCTTTAACAGGGCAGCAACAGAACCGAAAACAGGGAGTCCGACGCGTGGCGGCAAACCAGAAACAATAGCGGTTCAACAAGGCGAGAAGTGGGTTATAAATGGAAGAAAAACTTTTACAACGATGGCGCCAGTACTTGATTATTTTATTATTTCAGCAAGTATGGAAGGCCAAGAAGAAGTTGGTGAGTTTGTTATTCCAAGAAATACACTCGGTGTATCTATTGAAGAAACGTGGGATAGCGTTGCAATGCGAGGGACTGCTAGCCACGACCTTGTCTTACAAAATGTAGAGATAGACAACCGCTTTTTTACGGATGTAAAAGGCGGGAAAGTGAAACAAAAGGGTATTGGCTGGTTGCTACATATACCAGCATGTTATTTAGGAATTGCACAATCAGCAAGAAATTATGCAGTTCAGTTTGCGGGATCATACAGACCAAATAGTTTAAACCATTCTATTAGTTTATTACCGAATGTTAGAAGATTAGTTGGAGAATTAGAACTCGAGCTTATGCAAGCTCGCGTCTTTTTATATCAAATTGCGAAAAAATACGATGAGGCAGAAGATAAACTGTCACTGCAAGCAGAATTAGCGGCAGTGAAATACGCCGTAACAAATGCGGCGATATCCATAGTGGATAAATCAATGCGCATCGTAGGAGCAAAAAGCTTATCAGAAAAAAATCCGCTCCATCGTTACTATTTAAACGTCAGAGCAGGATTACACAATCCACCGATGGATGATGCAATATTGTCTATGCTGGCGGATGCGGCGTTTCGGTCGTAGTTTTTAAAGCTTATATTTTATTGTTTATGGATAAAATAGTTGTTTTGAAAGCACGGGTTTGATTAGTGATCAAATCCGTGCTTTTTATGTGTATGAAGTACTTGGTTGAGATGTAGGTTTTTAATATAAATGATTATCATGGTTTTGTGATTGTTTCTTGTTGAAAAATTCTTGTTGTAATGCCAGTTTGAAGGCTGTATAAACATTTTTCGTATTTAATCCCAAATTAATGGTCTTTCTAAGTTTATCATTCGTAAATATTGTAAAAATTGACCTGCATGGACCGCATCATGATAGGCAATTCGTAATAGCATGTCTCCTAAATATCTTTGATAGCCAACATCGCTTCGATCGATAAGGGTTGAATCTAGCTCTGCTATGTTTATGGATTGAACATACTCTATGAAGTCAGTAAAGTATGATTGTGCCAATTCAATTTCCTTTTTTACACAAGTAATTGGCTCTTCATCATACGGGAAATGTATATCATTTATTGAGCCGTTGTTTTTTAAAATCATATGATAGTAAAAAGTTGAGCTCCATACGTGACGAATCATCTCACCAAAAGAAATAGCCTCATTATCAGGCCTCCAATTAAGAAAATTATCGGGAAGAGAATTCCATAATTTTTCTGAGCGCCTTCTCGTCTCTTTCAAATTTAATATACTAAGATCAATTGCATTCATAATAAATTCTTCTTTACTATTAAACTTAAAATAATTGTATCAATTTAACAGTTAGGGTATCATCGAAATATGAATGTATATCCGAATATCTCATATATAGCTAAACTAATTGCTGAACCTACAAGAGCAATCATCTTAGATTGTCTAATGAATAATCAGGCACTACCTGCTAGCGAATTGGCTTATATGGCAAAAGTGTCACATCCAACAATTAGTTCTCATCTTTCTAAATTAGTAGAGGGGAATCTACTTACAGTTGAACAACATGGTAGACATCGTTACTATCGACTTGCTAATCAAGAAGTTGCAGAAGTGCTTGAAAAGTTAGAGACAATCGCACCAACAGTTCAAGTTCGCTCTTTAAAACAATCAGGTCAACTAAAACAAATTCGTTATGCTCGAACTTGTTATGATCATCTTGCAGGCAAACTCGGTGTAGAGATAACTGAAAAATTACTAGATAGGAAATTTATAATTTTAGAGGATGGAGAATACATTGTAACAGAACAAGGTAAACAATGGTTTCTGAATTTTGGAATAAATGTTGATGAGGAAGATACAAAAAGGAGGGTATTTGCAAAACCTTGCCTTGATTGGAGTGAACGGCGTTACCATATTTCTGGTTGGCTAGGGTCTGCAATTGCAAAACTGCTTTTTGAACAAGGATGGATTACGAAAACGGATAAGAACCGAGCTGTCCATCTTACAAAGAAAGGTGTAAAGTTATTGGAAGATCAATTAGGCATTGATATGAAAACTGAGGAAAGAAAAGCTTGAAATTAGAAAAGTCCGTCAAAATGACGGGCTTTTTCATTATGGTAGGAGTGTACATGAATAATAGGATGTTACCAATAATCGTTGCCAATAAAAAATCTTTCTTTTCATTCTTCTTTTTTAAGTTTTAAAGGAGAAAGCTAGGCTTCTTATTTTTACTAATGTTATAATAAGAAAAAAGCACGAAAAGAGGTCATCTCATGTTAGAGGTTATTGCAACATGTTTAGAAGATGTAAAACGAATTGAAAGCGCTGGCGGGAAGCGGATTGAATTAATTTCATCTTATACAGAAGGTGGTTTAACACCAAGTTATGCTTTTATAAAAAAAGCGGTAGAAGCGGTGAGTATACCAATTCATGTTATGATTCGTCCGCATGCGAAGTCTTTTACATATACGGAAGAAGAAATTGAAATGATGAAAGAAGATATTATAGTTGCGCAGAAGTTAGGAGCAGCTGGTGTAGTATTAGGCGTATTAAACGAACAAAATGAAGTAGATGAAGAGAAATTAGCGGATTTACTATCTGTTGTAGATGGAATGAATGTAACGTACCACCGTGCGATAGATGATATAGAAAATCCAGTAGAAGCGATGAGAACTTTAAAGAAGTTTCATAAAGTAACTCACGTTTTAACTTCAGGTGGACAAGGAGATATTGTAGACAATATTCCGGTGCTTACAGAAATGCAAAAAGTAAGTGATGGTCAAATTCAGCTTGTAGCTGGAGCTGGCGTGACGAAAGAAAATATAAAGCGATTGCTAGATGAAACTGGAATTTCGCAAGCACATGTCGGTACAGCGGTAAGAGAAGCAAAATCATGTTTTTCTGAAATAGATCCTAATGTAGTACAAGAACTAGTTGAAATAATAAAATAAGTGCTTAAGAAAGAGGAGAAACAATGAAGGAAAATACGAAGAAAGAATTATTCTCTTGGGCTAAAACGATAGGGTTTACCCTTGTATTAATTGCTATTATTCGCGGTGTTTTATTTACACCTTCTTTAGTACAAGGTGAATCGATGATGCCCACTTTAGAAAATAACGAACGAGTTCTCGTGAATAAGATTGGTTATAGTATAAGTGGATTAGATCGCTTTGATATTATCGTCTTCCACGGAAAAGAAGGGTACGATTTAGTAAAACGAGTAATTGGTTTGCCAGGCGATACAGTTGAGTATAAAAATGATGTTTTATATGTAAACGGCAAAGCGATGGAAGAACCATATTTAAAACAGTTTAAAGAAAAAGCAGTAGGCCGTGTATTAACTCCAGACTTTACGTTAGAACAAATCACAGGGAAAACGAAAGTGCCAGAAGGCCAAGTATTTGTTTTAGGAGATAATCGTGAAGTTTCTAAGGATGGTCGCATGTTTGGCTTTATTTCAGAAGATGAAATTGTCGGAAAAGGACAAGCTGTTTTCTGGCCGTTAAAACAAGTAAGAGCGTTATAAAGTGTGGTGAAGTATGGGAGAGATATTCTTCCATACTTTTTTATTTGCTTAAAATCTATTGATTGAATTGAAAGAATATTTTATAATTTTAAATTATATGTTTGTTTCGAAAAATGGAATTTAAGTTCCGTAATTCGGAACGAAAGGGAGATAGAATGAGTATAAATAAAACGGCAGTTAAGACAATGGATATTTTAGAGTTGTTTTATGAGCATGAAGAGCTAAGTTTAACTGAGATGGTTCAGCTTACAAATATGCCGAAAACATCTGTTTATCGTTTAATTGGCTCGTTAGAAGAGATGGAGTTTTTACAAAAAAACGAAAAGGGGAAATATCGTTTAGAGGTCGTATTTTTACGGTTCGGTCAACTTGTTTCACACCGGTTATCAGTAAGAAATATAGCAATTCCTTATATGAAAGAACTTAGAGATAGTTTAGGACAGGCAGTTAATTTAATAATTCAAGATGGTAATGATGCAATTTATGTTGAAAAGATGGAAGGTGTTCAGCCGGTACGCGTGTATACGGCGGTTGGAAGAAGAGCACCACTTTATGCTGGTGCATGTCCGAGAATTTTACTATCGTATTTTTCTGAGGAAGAGAAACGGAGATACATAGAGGAAGTGGATTTAAAACAGTTTGCAGATGGAACAATCGTGGATAAGAAACAATTGCTAGAAGTGTTGCAAATGGCAAAAAAGGAAGGCTACACAATTAGTTATTCTGAGTTAGAAAATCATACAGCCGCAATAGCAGCGCCCATTTTCGCAAGTGATGGAACGGTTGTAGCAGGCATTAGTATTTTGGGATTAGCAATTGAGTACAGCGAAAGTAACATTTCATATTTTATCGCTAAGGTGAAAGAAACAGCACATCGCATTTCGAAAGAACTCGGCTTTTTGACATAGAAAGAGGGAGTAGGATGAAATTTTCTGCGTTAGGGGATCAAGCAATTATTGTTACATTTGGTGAAGAAATTAAGATGGATATATATGAGAAAGTACAGCGGTTATTTCAAGCACTGCAGCAACATCCGTTTGCAGGAATGATTGAGTGCGTTCCGTCGTTTACTTCATTAGCTGTTTACTACAATGTATACGAAGTATGGAAGAGAAATGAGAGAAATGAAAGGCCATATGATTACGTTCACCAGTATATAAAGGAGCTGTGTGATTCTTATAAAGAAGAAGTAAAACAGGATGTGAAACATATTTCTATACCAGTGTGCTACGGGGGAGAATATGGACCTGATTTAGAAGAGGTTGCGCATTATAAAGGTTTACAAGTAGAAGATGTGATTCGAATACATAGTGAAACTACATATTTTGTATATATGCTAGGTTTTACACCAGGGTTCCCGTATTTAGGAGGACTATCAAAAGAATTAGAAACACCTAGAAAAGAAACGCCACGGTTACAAATCTCTCCTGGTTCAGTAGGTATTGGCGGAAATCAAACAGGTATTTATCCGCTTGAAACACCAGGAGGATGGAATATTATCGGCCGAACTCCTATTTCATTATTTAATCCAGAAGAAGAAATACCAACATATATTCAAAGTGGTATGTATTTACGATTTATCCCAATAACGAAGGAAGAGTACGTATCGCTTGAGGGGGCTAAAGAATGGATGTAGAAGTTTTGCATGCAGGAATGTTTACAACAGTCCAAGATTTAGGGCGATCTCATTATCAACAATACGGTGTACCCGTTGGCGGGGCGATGGATCAAAGTGCACTTCGAATGATCAATATGTTAGTTGGCAATGAAGAGAATGAAGCGGGACTCGAAATGACGATTATGGGACCTAAATTGTTAATAAAGAAAACGACTTTACTTGCGATTGGCGGAGCAGATATGGAACCGTTATTGAATGGAGAACGTATCCCGTTATGGCGTCCCATTTTAGCGGAAGAAGGTAGTATGCTTTGTTTTGGAAAAGTGAAAAGTGGTTGCAGAGCGTATGTGACTTTTGCGGGTGGCATCCATATTGATCGTACTATGGGAAGTAAAAGTACGTACATACGTGCTGCGATTGGCGGTATAGAAGGAAGAATGCTCAACAAGGGTGACTACTTCCAAATTGGTGCACAACCAGAAATGGCGAATCGTTTCATTCAAGACTTACAAAAAGATGGGAGAATAAAAACGAAATGGGCAATTAACAACAGCGTACTATCAAAGTATAAGAAACATCCTAAGCTTCGTGTCATAACTGACTTTGAATACGATCAATTTACAGAAGAAAGTAGAAAGGCATTTTTTACGAAAGAGTATAAAGTATCTAATTATGCTGACCGCATGGGCTATAGGATTGAGGGAGAAGTTTTAAATAGGATTGAAGAAAAAGAGGTTTTATCGAGTCCTGTTACATTTGGAACCATTCAAGTTCCAAATGGTGGACAGCCAATTATATTAATGGCAGATAGGCAAACGACAGGTGGCTATCCGAGAATGGGAAATATCATTTCTGTAGATTTACCTCTTCTTGCCCAGCTAAAGCCGGGGGACTATGTTTCTTTTGAGGAAATTACGCTTGAAGAAGCGGAACAATTGTACATAGAACAAGAAGTAAATATAAATCTATTAAAGAAATTTATCGCTTTACGAAGCTGAAATTAGGAGGGATACATTGTGACTACA
The DNA here is from genome assembly GCF_000021305.1 of Bacillus cereus G9842. Lineage (GTDB taxonomy): Bacteria > Bacillota > Bacilli > Bacillales > Bacillaceae_G > Bacillus_A > Bacillus_A thuringiensis_S. The sequence goes on along the minus strand of NC_011772.1, from coordinate 2,990,356 downwards.
ATCGATTTAAACTGTGATTTAGGAGAAAGTTTTGGAGCTTATAAAATGGGGAATGATGATGAAATTCTTCCGTTCGTTTCCTCTATAAACGTTGCTTGCGGTTTTCATGCGGGTGATCCGTCTGTTATGCGGCAAACTGTTGAAAAAGCTTTGGAGCATAACGTAGCGATAGGGGCGCATCCTGGATTTCCTGATTTAATTGGATTCGGTAGAAGAAACATGAATGTTTCAGCAAGTGAAGTATACGATTATGTTTTATATCAAATCGGCGCATTAGACGCATTTGTAAAAGCGGCAGGCGGGAAAATGCAGCATGTAAAGCCGCATGGTGCCTTATATAATATGGCGGCAACGGATTCGAAAATTGCAGATGCAATCGCTAAGGCAATTTATCATATGAATCCGAGTCTATCGCTTTACGGATTAGCAAATAGCGAGGCGTTTATACAGGCTGCAGAAAAATACAATGTAACTCTCGTACAAGAAGCGTTTGCGGATCGTACATATAAGCAAGATGGAACGTTAACGAGCCGTACAGAAGAAAATGCACTTATAAAAAATGAAGACGAAGCGATAAAGCAAGTGCTTCAAATGGTGAAAGAAGGCTATGTAAATTCGGTCAATGGAGAGGAAGTAGCAGTTCAGGCGCAGACGATTTGTTTACACGGTGATGGAGAAAAAGCAGTACAATTTGCGGGAAAAATATACAGAATATTCGAACGTAATGGTATTTCTATTTGTGCACCGAAATAAAAAATAGGGGGAAGTGCTGGGATGATTAAATTAATCGGAATACTACTTGTTGCAGTGGGCTTTTTATTTAGATTAAATACACTTTTAGTAGTTATGGTTGCAGGTATTGTTACGGGGATGGTTTCAGGATTAAGTTTTTATGATGTGATCAGCATGTTCGGTAAATTTTTCATAGAAAATAGATATATGTCTATGCCAATTATATTAACTTTACCGGTAATCGGAATTTTAGAGCGTTACGGTTTAAAAGAAAGAGCAGAAGCACTTATAACGAAATCAAAAGGAGCAACAACTGGAAGAGTATTAATGTCATATTTTACGATAAGAGAATCGTCAGCAGCACTAGGGCTTAATATTGGTGGGCATGCACAAACGGTAAGACCGCTCGTTGCACCGATGGCAGAAGGGGCCGCGCAAGGTAAATACGGTAAACTTCCTGAAAAATTAAGAGAAAAGATTAAAGCAAACGCAGCTGCTGCGGAAAATACAGCTTGGTTTTTCGGAGAAGATATTTTCATCGCAACTGGTGCTATTTTATTAATGAAAGGGTTCTTCGATTCAGTAGGTATGCATGTGGGTGTATGGGATATGGCACTTTGGGGCATTCCAACTGCAATATCTGCACTTATTGTAAGCTGGATTAGATTTAGAAGGTTTGATAAATATATAGAGAAAACAATGAAGGCAGAAGGAAAAGAAGAGAAGGAGGCAATCTAATATGAACATCATCACAATGGATACAATCTATTATGTATTAGGGATAATCGTTGCTTTTATCGCTGTTCGTATCGCATTCGATCGTGAACATCCCAACAGATTCGGTTCTAGTTTATTTTGGGCATTGTTTGCAGTTACATTTTTATTCGGAAATGTAATTCCTTCGTTTTACGTTGGCTGTATCGTGCTCGCTATGGTCGTTTTAGCCTCGCTAAATAAAGTAACAAAATCAGAGGAAAAAGAAGTTACAGTACAAGAGCGTGTAAAACATGCTGAGAAATTAAAAAATAAAATTTTTATGCCTGCACTATTAATTCCTATTTTTACAATTATCGGTACGTTGACCTTAGGGAAAATTAAATGGGGAAATGTCTCTCTTGTTGATCCAGATAAAGTAACATTAGTTGCATTAGCGCTTGGTGCATTACTCGCATTCGTTGCGGCGATGCGTATTACAAAATCAAAAATAACAACGCCTGTACAAGAAGGAAGCAGACTATTACAAGCTGTCGGCTGGGCTGTAATTTTACCACAAATGTTAGCAGCACTTGGCGGTATATTCGCGAAGTCTGGCGTTGGACAAGTTGTTTCAGATTTAGTCGGACAAGTGTTACCGACAGAGTATCCGTTCGTTGCTGTTATGGCGTATTGTTTAGGAATGATGCTTTTCACAGTCGTAATGGGAAATGCATTCGCAGCGTTTGCCGTTATTACTGGCGGAATTGGTTTACCTTTAATTGTTCAAATGCACGGTGGGAATCCAGCAATTATGGCAGCACTCGGTATGTTTGCTGGATATTGCGGAACGCTACTTACGCCAATGGCAGCAAACTTTAATATCGTTCCGGCGATGCTTTTAGAACTAAAGGATAAAAATGCAGTTATTAAAGCACAAGTACCAATTGCTCTTTCAATCTTTATTATCAATATGTTTATTATGTACGGCCTTGTATATCGTTTCTAATTAGGAGGGAAAACTATGAAAACAGTATTATTAACAGGATTTGATCCGTTTGGCGGAGAAAGCATCAACCCAGCTTGGGAAGTAGCAAAAAGTTTGCATGAAAAAACAATTGGAGAGTACACGATTATTAGCAAACAAGTCCCAACGGTATTTCATAAATCAATAAAAGTATTAAAAGAATATATAGAAGAACTAAACCCTGAAATGATTATATGTATCGGACAAGCTGGGGGCAGACCAGATATTACGATAGAGCGTGTCGCAATTAACGTTGATGATGCAAGAATTGCTGACAATGAAGGGAATCAGCCCATAGATGTGCCAGTTGCAGAAGAAGGACCAGCTGCTTATTGGTCTACACTTCCGATGAAAGCAATCGTAAAAAGACTGCAAGAAGAAGGTATACCAGCTTTCGTTTCACAAACAGCAGGTACATTCGTTTGTAATCATTTATTCTACGGTCTCATGCATGAACTAGAGAAGCGTGATAAGAAAATAAAAGGCGGATTTATTCATATTCCGTTCTTACCAGAACAAGCGAGTAAATATCCAGGGCAACCGAGTATGTCACTTTCTACTATTCGTAAAGGGATCGAATTGGCAGTTGAGGTAACGACAACAGTTGAAGTAGATATTGTAGAGGTTGGGGGTGCGACGCATTAAATAAATCGAATCATACAACACCTCCTGTAAACAACTGGTATAATAAGTATAGGAAAATACATAGAGGTGATTTTTGTGCAACAATTTGAAGAAGTACGTTCAATTTTAGAAAAAGCGAAGAAAATTACAGTGTTAACAGGTGCAGGAGCAAGTACGGAAAGCGGTATTCCAGATTTCCGCTCAGCAAATGGATTGTATGCTGATGCGAATGTGGAGATGTATTTATCAAGGGGATATTATAATAGAAATCCGAAAGAATTTTGGAAGCATTATAAAGAAATATTTCAAATTAATACGTTTCATCAATATAAACCAAATCGTGGCCATTGCTTTTTAGCTGAATTAGAAGAACAAGGGAAAGATATTACGATTTTAACGCAAAATATTGACGGTTTACATCAATTAGGCGGTAGTAAGCATGTCATTGATTTACATGGAACACTTCAAACAGCACATTGTCCGAAGTGTAAAGCGGGATATGATTTGCAGTATATGATTGATCATGAAGTGCCTCGCTGCGAGAAGTGTAATTTCATTTTAAATCCAGATGTTGTTTTATACGGAGATACATTGCCGCAATATCAAAATGCGATAAAACGTTTATATGAAACAGATGTGCTTATTGTTATGGGAACGTCATTAAAAGTACAACCCGTCGCTTCATTCCCGGAAATCGCAAAAAGAGAAGTAGGGGCAACAACTATTTTAGTAAATGAAGAGTTAACAGAACAGGAATATAACTTTGATTATGTTTTTCAAAATAAAATTGGTGAATTTGTTGAAGGATTATCTTCAATGAAATAAGTTATCGAAAAAACTGAGGTATCCGCCTCAGTTTTTTATTTGAGTAATCACTGTTTTAAGCCATATGAAAACATTTTGATAATGTAGTAACCACATCTCTATAATTTATAAAAATCAATTTGCCCCATTTTTCTTTTAGAATAATATTCATGTTATTGTGCATTAAGGGAATGGTAATAAATAGGATAATTAATTAAAAAACTGAAAATTAAATCTTTTATTTCTTTTGTAATTAATATAAAATTCTATATATATCATATAAATAAATTTGATACATAATGATTTTGCGTAGAAATGTTAATAGAATGAAGCGAGGGAGCGAAATGAGACAGAAAAAGGAGCAGAAGAAACAATCGAAAAAGAAAAAGACTCATATTCCTTTTCGGTTAAATGTACTATTTTTTATTGTCTTTCTTTTATTTTCAGCTATTATAATTCAATTAGGTAAAGTACAAATCATTGATGGAGAAACGTATAGAAATGAAGTAAACAAAAAGGAAGATGTAACGGTAAGCACTCCCGTTCCTAGAGGGAAAATGTTTGATCGGCAAGGTCACGTTATTGTAAATAATAAACCATTGCGAACCGTTACATATACGAAAATGAGAGGAGTAGACTCGAAAGAAGTTTTACAAGTAGCAAGAGATTTAGCCAAGCTGATTGAAATGTCGCAAGAGGACATGGATAAGTTAACAGAGACAGATAAGAAAGATTTTTGGATGCAGTTAAATGAAAAGCGGGCAGCAGCGAAAGTAACGAAAGAAGATGAGAGTAAATTTAGAAAGCAAGAAATAGAAGGAAAAGAATTAGATAAAAAAGTAGAAGAACTGCGCCGGGAAAGAATTACACAAGAAGAATTAAATGAGCTTTCAAAGGAAGATATAGAAGTATTAGTAATTAAAAGCAAAATGAATGCAGGATATAAAATGACACCGCAAATCGTTAAAAAAGATGTAAGTCAAAATGAATATGCTGTCGTTAGTGAAAGATTGGCAAGTTTACCGGGGGTAGATACGACAGTAGATTGGGAACGAGAATACCCAAATGATAAAATACTGCGCTCTATACTAGGTAGCGTTTCTAATGAAAATGAAGGGTTGCCAAGAGAACAATTAGATTATTATTTAGTTCGTGATTATAATCGAAACGATCGTATTGGTAAAAGTTACATTGAAAAACAATACGAAGATGCACTACATGGAACGAAAGAACAGTCTAAAAATATTATGGATAAAGCAGGGAAAATTGTTCGAACAGAAAAAGTGACCGAAGGAAAAAGTGGAAATAACTTAATGTTAACAGTCGATATGGATTTACAGAAAAAAGTAGAGGGAAGCCTTGAAAAGAATTTACGAGCTTTTCATGCTGCAGAGCCGATGATGGATCGTGCGTTCGTAGTAATGATGAATCCGAAAAACGGTCAAATTTTATCAATGGCAGGAAAGAAAATTGTAAATAAAGATGGCGGTATGCAAATAGAAGATTATGCATTAGGAACGATGACAAGTTCTTATGAGTTAGGATCAACTGTAAAAGGTGCTACTTTATTAGCTGGATATCAAACAGAAGCGATTAAGCCATATACACATTTCTTTGATGCACCAATGTATTTTAAAGGAAGTTCTAAGCCGAAGAAATCGTGGAAAGAATTTGGGGATATTGATGATTTAAGAGCTTTACAAGTTTCATCGAACGTTTATATGTTTAATACAGCTTTAAAAATGGCAGGCATTAATTATGTCCCAAATAATCCATTAGATATTAAACAAGAAACATTTAATAAAATGCGCTACTATTTTAGACAATTTGGCCTAGGTGTGTCGACTGGTATTGATCTGCCAAATGAAGCAATCGGTCAAGTAGGTAGAACTGATAACATACCCGGATTTTTACTTGATTACGCGATTGGACAGTATGATACATACACGCCTCTTCAGCTTGCGCAATATATTTCCACAATTGCAAATGGCGGTTACCGAATGAAACCACAAATTGTACAAGAAGTTAGAGAGCAACCGAATAGACCAGAGGATGTAGGAAAAGTCGTTCGGTCGATTGAACCAGTTGTATTAAATCGAGTGGATATGGACACTTCGTACATTAATCATGTAAAAGAAGGGTTTAGAAGAGTTTTTCAAGAAGCTGACGGAACAGGTACCGGAACGTTTAAAGGTTTACCATATAAACCAGCGGGAAAAACAGGAACAGCTGAGACAGTATATGGTGGAGAAAGTGATATTGGAAGAGATGAGAATAACAACCGAAAAAAATGTTATAATTTAACTCTTGCCGGTTATGCACCATATGATGCTGATCCGGAAGTAGCTTTTTCAGTTGTTGTACCATGGGTGAATGATGATAAATCAGGAATTAATTCTGCGATTGGTAAAGAGATTTTGGATGCGTATTTTGAATTAAAAACAAATAGATCAAATACAAATTCAATTCCAGTAGAACAACCGAACAAGGCACAGTAAAAATAGTATCACTGCATGGAAACATATTGTGCAGTGATATATTTTTTGAGTTAAAAAGCGCTTTATAAGGTGGGAATGGATATGAAAAAGGAAATTAAGAGAGGCTGGGGAAAGTACATACTATTTATATTGGTGATGGTAATAGGCTACCATTCTTTTACTTTATGTAAAGTGGAAGGGGAATCGATGCAGCCGACTTTATATGAAGCAGATTACGTATTTGTAAATAAAGCAGTAGTACGTCTTTCTAATTTACAACGCGGAGAAATTGTTATTATAAAGGAAGCGGATGAATCGAAATATTATGTGAAACGTGTAATAGGGCTTCCGGGTGATGTAATTAACATAACGAACGGAAAGGTATATGTGAACGATAAAAAGCAAGAAGAACCATATACGAACAAAGATTTATTTAACAACACACAAGTGTTTTATAACTTTCAAAAGACAAAAATTCCGCCAAATAAGTTATTTGTAATGGGAGATAACCGCGAAGTAAGTAGAGATAGTCGAAATGGCTTAGGATATATTGAAGAAGATAACATAATTGGCAAGGTGGAATTCGTATATTATCCTTTTTCAAAAATGAAAATGATAGAATAAGTGGGGGAGAAGCAAAACCCCACTTATTAAAGTTTCACTTTATTTTCTTTAAAAAACCTTTTGGATTAAATGATATGAAAAATTTATGTTTAGACTCGTCGATTATGAAGTTATTATTTTTAGTTAAAAACTCATCCACAGCCTCCATCGGACCAGGACCCCAATCGGGAAGAAGCGGATTTCCATTAATGGAGGTATCTTCTACAATCATATAACTGCCAGTAGTGACGATAGATTTATATAGTAATAGTTCTTTGGATACATGCTCTTTACTATGATCAGAATCTAAAATAACTAAAACCACATCATCAGGTTTGCGCATGCTTACTATTGTTTGGACGGCCTGCACAGAAACAGAAGAGGCTGTTAAATACGTAATCCGATTATGTGATGGCCGATTTGGCTGCGGAGTTATATCGATAGTAAGTACGTGACCTTTTCCAATTAAATCTAACATAGAAGCTAAATACAGTGCACTACCACCGTGAAAAGTCCCGCATTCAATAATTAAATCGGGCTTTAATTCATAAATAATTTCTTGATACAAAAAGAGGTCAGAGGGAAGTTTACAGATTGGAACTCCGAACCAGTGTGTATCGTTTAACCACACGAGGCTGTTGTAATATTGGTTTAGAAATTCATTGCTTATATTATCGATTTTAAATTCTCCTTTCTAAAAAGGATTCTCTCGTTTGACGTAAAGTGTTTACGCATGAAAGTTGTACTATATATTATGTAGTAAGGAATTGTAAGGCGAGTGTTTTTACTTGAAAATAAGCCAAATAACTCATGTGGAAAATGAAAGGAAATGATTGTATGTACAAATACACAATTTGTTTTATTAGAAAAAGCGATAAAATACTGCTATTAAATAGAAATAAAAAGCCGAATATGGGGATGTGGAATGGTGTTGGAGGAAAAATAGAAGATAATGAAACGCCATACGAAGGAATAATTAGAGAAACGTTTGAGGAAACGGGTATAGAACTTTCAAGTGTAATGTATAAAGGGACTGTTGGTTTTAAAGGTAAAGATGAGCCCCAGGCTAGTGAAGGAATGTATGTGTTCGTTGCTGATTTGCCAGATGGAATGCAAATGAATACACCATTTCGTACGACTGAAGGATTATTAGAATGGAAAGAAATTGATTGGATATTAGATGGTGATAATAGAGGTGTTGTTAGCAATTTACCAAAATACTTACCGACAGTATTAACAGAAGAAAATAAGTTAAAACATATATTCACGTATGATAACCGGAATATTATTCATTACACAACTGCATGTTTGACAGAAGATGATGCGAATAAGCGATATGAAAAACAACTCATTTCTCAATAGAAGAGGATAGTGAAAAATCACGTTTTTGCTCTCATTATATATGCGAGGTGATTATATGTTTCAGAAATACAATTCATTGGTCAGAATTGTAATATATATGATATAACTTTTCTTATGGTGAAAGAGTAGAGAATATACGTAAACGGAACAAAAAGGAGGTGGCTTTGCCACCTCTTTTTGTTAGCTACGAATCGCCTTAATTATAAATCGATGTTGATTCACATCTAAATATCCTTTTTGCAAAATAATCTCATGTATACGATATAACTCCTCAAAGTACTTTTCGACAGTAAAATCAGGAATTTGCCACGGAATTGCTTTTAAATAATAGATGATAGCGCCAATATCATAAAAACGTTGGAAAGGGAATTCTTCTTTTGCTTCTAAAATAGTAAATCCATTTTGGTTTAACTCACTGCATGCAGTTTCGAGAGACCAATTTGCAAACTCACTATTTAGAGGCGTACCCAATTGTTCATTAAGTTCAACGCAATCAAGACCGCCAACTTGTTGTGTAAGAAATGTTCCATTAGGAGAAAGTATTCTATTTACCTCAGAAGCAGAATAGGATTCATGTTGATTCAGAATGAAATCAAACTGTTCATTTTGAAATGGTAAAGCAGTATCATCACTTACTGCCACAACTGTAACCCCTAAAGGTTCTAATTTCTTCTGAGCAATTGGCACGTTTGGAGCGTAGCCCTCAGTAGCGAATGTAGTTGACGGGAACGGTTGTAACATAGATAAAAACTCTCCGCCACCAGTACCCATATCGAGCATTGATTCTGCACGTTGCATAAGCTGAAAAGCAGTACTGCCGTACGACCACGATAATGGCTCGCTCTTCATTCGACCCGTTTCTGAAATGAAAGAAAAATCCCAGCCACTAAAGTTTGTATTTGCACTTTCTAATAAAGTTAAAAATAATGGATCACGTTTCATAAATTTGTCCTCCTATTTTTTAATGGATAATATGATGAGAAAAGAAAAAGGGAGGACCTCTTATTAAAATGAAGCAGTTTTATGTTTCATGTTCGAATAGATTCATATAAATTCGCTCCTTGTGAGAATGGTTATTTATATATTCGGGATAAATAAGTGGAAATCCTTTGATCAAGAGCTAGGGAATTTAGTAGATATGACTAAGGAAGTTCTAAATCGCTTGGAAAGCATGATAAGTGATAAAAATATATTAATTGGAATGCACCGAGAGAAATAATCGTTATTCACGAAAAAATATAGATGGAGGAAGCTTTGTTAAACCTGTTGAAGAATGCAATAGAACATTCTAAACCAGGTGGTAACATAATGATTCAGGTCAAAAATTCTCCAATCTATATCGAACCAGTGATCCAAGATTTTGGAGAGGGAATTTTAGCTGAAGAATTACCTCATATTTTTGAACGATTCTATAAATCAAGTAGTTCTAAAAAGCTTGGCTCGAATGGAATTGGGTTGGCACTTGTCAAAGCTATTATTTAGGCTAACTAACATATTGTATGTTTCAGTATCTATTTTATAAAAAAGAAAATAGATGTAACGGTCCTCCTTTTAATAAAAAAATCCTATAAAAATATAGTGCTCTTAAAAAATTTTGTTACAAATTTGTTTTGTTTGACTTTAAAAAAGGAAAGTAATATTTATTTGTAGAAAATTTTTAAGGATAAAAATAGGATGAATATCCATGGTAAGAAAAAGGGGGCACTTAAATGTTAACAAATGATTTAGATTTTCGATTAGAACCACGTTTAAAAGAACTGTATGAACAACATAAAATAAGAGCGCAGAAGATAGACTGGGCTTATCATGAGTTTTTACCATGGGATAAGGGAATGGACTTTAAAAGAGTTCCTTGGGATGAAAGTCAAGTTACTCTCCCTTCTGGTGTAATTACGGCCATTGAAACAGCTTTATTAACAGAAGTGAATTTACCATGGTTTACAACGTATTTATCTGCGACTTTTAAAGGTTCCCTTTCTGTTATTACAGACTTTATTCATACTTGGACCTCAGAAGAGGATCAACATTCGAATTTATTAGAGACATATTTACTACTCACTCGAAGTGTAAACCCTAAACGTATACATGAATTAAGAAAATCAGTCGTTGAGTGTGGATTTGAGCCTGATTTTCATACACCAATCGAAGCCATGACATATACGACGCTACAAGAACTTGCAACAATGGTGTTTTACAATAATGTAGCTAAGGTGGCAAGTAAGCATGATCCAGATCTTGCTACATTATTACGCCGTCTTGCAAAAGATGAAACACTTCATTATGCGTTTTATCGAAACGTTATTCGAACACATTTAGAATTGGAACCAAATTATTGCTACCATATTGCCAATGTGATTAGGAATTTTAAAATGCCAGGTGCCGTCATGCCTGATTTTGAAAATAGAATGGCTGTGATTGCAAAAGAAGCAAACTATGGCCCACTACAATATTTTGATCAAGTACTTGATGTAGTGGTTGAGTATTGGGGGTTAAAAGATTTACGACCAATTGCCCCTCTAGCAGAAAAAGCAAGAATTGAGATTTTGGAGTATCATATAAGATTGAAAAAAATACGGGATCGATTTGGCCGTTTTCAAGGGGAAATTGATCTACGTTAATGGGTGGAGATTTCAGGATATACGCGTATGGATTCCCTTTTCTTTTATTGGAAATCTCGAACGCTCTTTGGTATTTTACGGCTGTTTTACTTGATTTAACTTTTGAAGAAAAAAGTAATTGACACCTAAAATGAACTTGTGATATTATTAAATATTTGATAAAAAACAACATATGTGTTAAGCTTGAAAAGGTTACCACATATGGAGGTGGATTATATGTTTCAAATTGGCGATAACATTGTTTATCCAATGCACGGAGCAGGTATAATTGAAGCCATAGAAGAAAAAGAATTCTCAGGGGAAAAACAACAGTATTATGTCATCAAAATGTCAATCAGTAATATGCAAGTCATGATTCCTACGGGTAAAATATTGAATTCGAATATACGCCCAGTTACTGATATACTTGCATTAAAACACATTATACACATTTTTCAGCATGAAAAATCATGTAAATTACTGCCGTGGAAACAAAGGCATAAAGTGAACACGGACAAAATAAAAACGGGTGAAATACAAGAAGGTGCTGAAGTTGTACGCGATTTAATGCGTATGAAGAAAGAAAAAACACTGAATACAAGTGAAAAAAAATTGTTGGATGATGCATATAAGTTTTTGGTCAGTGAACTAGAATTAATTAAAGGAATCACTGAAAATCAAATAAAAAGTTTCTGTTAAGGTTTATTATAGATAATGTATTATATCTCCCGAAAACATCCTGAATTTTTCGAGAATATGATGAGTATTAAAAGTAAATCATTTCAAAGACATTCAATTTCTTCAACTCACTTTTAGAGTAGAAACCTCTTTTGTTATTACTTCAATCTAATCCATTTTTATTTTTAAATTTATTTTACGAACATTCGAAGTTTCATTAAATAACTCGATTAAATAGTCACTTGATTTTTGCAATCCTGATTCACACTGGCACGGACAAGGAGCCGTAAGGATGAAAGAGAGGTAGGGCTTTCATTGTTTTAGGTAATATACTATCTAAGTCATTATTTCTAGAAGAAAAAACAATCAATCTCACCGCCAGCTTTAAGAGTTCCTTACATCTACTGAGACAGTGAATAGTAATTGTTTATCTTCTTTACGTAAAATTGATAAACGAACTGGTAACACCATATGGTAAACTACAAAAAATGGTTTCCAGACCAAGAAACCATTTTTTATTTTATTTACATAACAATAGTAAATTAAGCAGTAAGAAGGAGTCCGCACATGAAAAAAATGTTAACAAAAGAATTAAGTAATGAATTAAAGAAGCGAGAAGGGATTATTTCTATTACAGTTGAGCCTTATGAAAAAATCGAAGTTGGTGGAATTCGTGTAGATGGACCAGCTATTATTCTAATTAATCAAGAATAGGTAAAAATAGTTGCATGCAAGGAGAAAAGGATCAGCCTTTAAGAAAAGGGGGATCCTTTTTGCTTGCTGCAGCTAATATGGGATATACATAACTTTTATCTGATGTGTTGGGGTTAAAAGGAAGGAGAGGATGGAGATTATCATGGTGGAAAGCTTAATATTGGTAGGATTTCTTTTTACGTTATATAAATTAGTTGATAAAAAAACAAACTAATTATTTAAAACGATAGATTGTTTCCTTTTTAAGGCCGAGATTTATCTGAGAGTGAAATGGATCATCTAAAGGAGGAATTAAAATGGATGCAAGGAAAGAACGCATAAAATACGAGAAGATGTCAAAGAATTATGATCGTATTTATTTAGTTTCGTTTATCCTATTAATTGTACTTGTTTGTAGTAGTGTGATTATCATAGGAGCTACAGGCGGAAAATATGGAGTGTTTTTATTGTTAGCAATTTTACTTAACGCACGTATTACGAAAGAATCTCAAAAAAAAGTATGAGCACTATTCTAATAAAGGGCGTATTTAAAATGATACATAACCAGAAAGGAACAACCTAGATGTATATTCAAAATATCCCTTTATCATCTCCTATTAACTAGTAAAAGTAACTTTATATAAATCATTTTTTTAGCAATGTAGAAATAGAAACCGTACCCTATTAAAATGTTATTTCCGTCCATATAATGAATTATCCTTCTAGCATATTTATAAGATTTATATCATATATTAGTAGAAAGAATGCAAGTTAGAAAGGAGTTTTATAGAATGAGTTATTTGGAGGGAAATGACTTTAGTAAACAAAATATGGTAAGTGTGCCTAATCCCTATGTATATCAGACATTACAATCAGTAATTGGTAAACATGTGGTTATTGAAACTGTAAGAGGCAATATAAGAGGTAAATTAAAGGATGTGAAACTAGATCATTTGCTCATTGAAGATACGGTGCCATATATTGTACGCATTCAACAAATTGTATGGATTATGCCAAAACAATAATCACATGTAATTTGATTTATAATAGATTAGCATTATAAATCAAATAAAAACACAGGGTTTTATCTCTGTGTTTCTTCAAATTTTCGTTTTTGGATATATGCTTGAGCATGGATAATTTCTTTCTGAAGTTCTTTTAATTCTTCCATAGATCCAGATTCAATCCTCATGTACGTAGTAACTAGACTAATCATCATATCCATCTTCTCTACTATATTTTGAATGACCTGTTCAGATTGCTCTTTTTTAGGGTGTTGTATTGCTATTAGAGCATTTTCTATATAATTGTTCTTTCTTTGCTGGATATCATAAATAAACTGTTTTGTGTTTGAGTTCATTTGTTATTCCTCCGTTTTGGATATACTTCTATTCTATCATATTTGAATGGTGAATATTAGATTCCCCTAAATATACACCTGTCACATACATCTCCTCAAATATAGAAACTAATTCCTTAACGTACAGGGAGCTAATCAAAATATGTTAATTTTGTGTCTAAACGTACAATTTTCGTTTTTGATATGGTGAGCCCTAATTGTAGTGCCCAATCCGATGTAAATTCCTCAATAACAACAGATTTTTCCATATCTCTAATACCCTTATGTATTTTGTGCTTGAATATAATATCAGATTTAGATAAGCAAAACTATTTCAAGTGAATAGAATCCACTCTTTAAGAATACATAAAAAATATATATAAAAGCGTATTCTAATCACTGCATCATTGGTGAAAGTAGAATTCTATAAATTTTGGAGGAAGAGATATGCAAAAAAAGGTTCTCCTGTTTACAGATTTAGGGATTGATGATGCGTTTGCTATACTGTACACCTTTTTTCGTAAAGACATTCAACTTGTAGGAATTGTGGCCGATTATGGAAATGTATCAAGAGAAGATGTAATAAGAAATATTAACTATTTAAAGTACATTGCGGGAAGAGAAGAAATACCTGTATTCCTTGGTGCTTCTGTACCGTTGACAGGTATAGTGATTCAGTATTTCCCTGAGGTACATGGAAAAGTTGGATTAGGACCTATTATTCCACCTGAAATTTCATATCCAGTTTATCCTTTAAATGATATTTATCAAATTATAGAATCAAATTTAGAAGATCTTACAATTATCAATTTAGGAAGACTTTCTTCGCTAGCTACGACTTTTGTATTAAATTTAGAAACAATGCGAAATGTAAGAGAATGCATTTGCATGGGGGGAGCTTTTTTCTATCCAGGTAACGTAACTGCTGTGGCTGAAGCTAATTTTTACGCAGACCCGTATGCAGCAAACTTAATTCTGCAGCATGCAAAGAACTTGACGATTATTCCTTTAAATGTGACTCAACACGCGATTGTTACACCCGAAATGGTCCAGCAAATTGATGCATTTCATCGGAGTACACAGGATCTTGCAGGACTCATCATCAAACCTATGTTAGATTATTATTATAATTTCTACTCCAAGTCTAATCCTGGTATAAGTGGAAGTCCTATGCATGATTTTGTAACAGTTTGGTATTTGCTAAATCAAGACGCTGTTAGTCTTTCAAGAGTACCTATTAAAGTAATCCCTGATCAAGGAGAAGGATTTGGTCAAAGCATTGCAGATTTTCGTTTTGTTACTAATCCAGGCTATAAAACGCATAATGTAGCTTTTCAGTTTGATTATGAAAAATTTAAGAAAGATATTATGGAAACGTTCCTAAAGAAGAGAGTGTAATAGACTTTATTAACTTCAGATAATACGGATTATGAGAATCAAATGTCACTTAACTTAACTTAACTTAACTTAACTGTAAATATCAAATTAACAAAACAAGTTCCCCTAAAATAAAAAAGACGTTGACTTCTCTATGTAATTAACTGTCGTTTCATGTCCAGCGATGATGAATAGCCAAATTGTCGAAAGAAGCTCGTTCTTATTCAACTTGTTTTCTTGCTCTCTTGTTTGAATGAGATCGTTTATCAAATCAGAATCAGGATTTAGACGCTTTTCGTTAAGTAATGTCTCAATGTAATGAATAAACTTTTAAGTGTTGTTTTAACTTCAGTTCCCTGAATAGGTTCCACAGAGGTGTCCATGAGTTTTTTGTCTATTTGCGGAACTGGTTTCGATCAGTGGCGGGAATCCCAAGCACCTCTGAAATGAAAATAATGGGTAGTGGTTAAGCAAAATCTGCAATAATTTCCATCTTTCCTTGTTCTTGTACAGCAACTAACAATTCGTCGGCAAGTTGCTGAATACGGGAACGAAGGTCCTCAATCATACGTGGTATAAAGGGTTTAGAGACCATCCGACGCAGGCGAGTATGATTAGGAGGATCTACCGTAAGCATATTCGGACTCTAGATTCTACAACATTTCAACTTACAGACAAGTTTTCTTGACATATACATTATTTTAGACAAGCCTTTTATAATGCATATAGGGTAAATTGTTAAATTTTGATTTTTTATATGTAAAATGATAATAAAGTTATTTAATTTCAAAAGTCCAAATAAGTATAACCCGATCTAAATTTAGATCGGGGTTAAAAATATAGTTGTTTAATCTTGATGTAAGAAACGTCACTAGATTGAAAAATATAACAAAAAAGTTATTGAAAAATGAATCTTTTCACTTGATATATATTTCTTCTGGAGCATTTATACATTTTCATAGTAACCAACCAGCTAATCAATATGATTCCTGCAAAAAGTAATAGTAAATTACTATACAAATGAGTGAAAGAATTAGCATTCATAGGTAGTAATTTTCGGTTTAGCAAATGTATCGATAATAATCCACCTACAATCGCAATCCCCATTCCTTTCGTTAGAAAGCCTGGGAAATTAAGCAAACTCATTCTAGTACCAGCAGCCTTTTGTTCCAAACTACTGAAACACTGATAGAGATAACTGTTTTGGTCATGAACTCACTGTTGTAATATGTCTAGTGTGTCTTCATGGTATGTTTCAAGAAAAGGCCGAATGGCATATTCAGCGTTATTCCTTTTCGTTATTTCATACATGGTGTTGAATGAGGTTTCAAAATCGTTCGGACCATATTTTTCAACGTATTTTGCGATAGGCATGTACATATATCCGTTTGTGAATGTGCCTACTTCTGTTGTATTTTCTGGTCCTAATGTTTTCAGTAATATATGTATTGCTACATTAAAATCTTTTTGTAAAGCATTGTGTAATTCATCTGCTATTACTTCAATACGTTGTTTTAACTCTAAATTTTCAACTTTATATGTTACAGAATCTACAAAGATTCTTTTAGAAAAATTAGGATCGTGTTTACAAATAGAATCAGCTATTTTCTCTGCTAATTCTTCATTAAATAAAAATTTTAACGGAACATATTTACCCATTTTTTCACCTCGGTGGTCAAATGAAAACAATTTTTATTTTTTAATCGACAATCCATAAACTAAAGTCTCACTCGGAGTCGTAATACTAAAACCTGTCGTCTTATAATCAAGTTTCACTGTATCACCAGTGTATTCTTTCGTGAATGAATCCATTTGTACGATAAGCTCTACATCTTCATATACAACATCATCTGCGTTATATGTATCCCAAATTAAATCGACATCAACGAAAATACTACAAGAGTTCGTCATTGTTCCTCTAATGCGAACGATCTTTTTATCTTCACGTTCTAATCTACGTATAGCTGCTTTTGCTTCATCAGTAATACGAATGTTCATTGTATCCCAACCTTTATTTATATTTCCTTTATTATTGCAAAAACAGGAGCAATAATAAAGGAAAGAGGTTTGCAACAAAAAACGAGCAAACAAATTTGTTTGCTCGTTTCACTTTATTTTAGTTCACATTTATCAAGTGGAATCACTTTTGTTTTTTTCGTAAATTTATAACCTAACCATAGTACTAAGAAGAGTGGTAAACCGATGTAAGAAACGAGTACACCGTTCCAATCAATTGCTTCACCCATAAATGCGCCGTAGTTTTGTCCTAAAATTACGATGATACAAAGTGTAAATGCGAAGATTGGACCGAATGGGAACCATTTTGCTCTATATGGTAAGTCTTTTAAATCTTTTCCTTGTGCGATATATGCTTTACGGAAACGGTAATGACTAATTGCAATTCCGACCCATGCGATAAAACCAGACATTCCAGATGCGTTTAATAACCAAATGTATACAACACCGTCACCGAATAAAGAAGCAATGAAAGCAATACTACCAACAATTGACGTTACGATTAATGCGTTAACAGGTACACCGCGGCTATCTAATTTACCAAGAAACTTTGGTGCTTTTCCTTGGCGAGCTAAGTCCCAAAGCATACGAGTTGATGCATACATACCAGAGTTACCAGCAGATAGTACAGCAGTTAAAATAACAGCGTTCATAACAGAAGCAGCAAAGGCAACGCCCGCTTTTTCAAAAATAAGTGTAAACGGACTTACTGTTACATCACTTGCAGCAAGGCTTTCAGTTGTATAAGGAATTAGTAAACCGATAACGAGAATCGCAAGGATATAGAATAAAAGAATACGCCAAAAGATTGAACGAATTGCTTTTGGGATATTACGTTCTGGATCAGATGTTTCACCAGCAGCTACTCCTAATAATTCAGTTCCTTGGAAGGAGAAACCAGCTGCCATAAATACACCGATAATTGCCATGATACCGCCGTTAAATGGTGCATCTGCAACTGTGAAGTTTTTAAATCCAACAGTTTCGCCGCCCATAATTCCGAAAATCATCATGAAACCAACAATTAAAAAGATAATAATAGTAACTACTTTAATAAGTGCGAACCAATATTCAGATTCACCAAACCCTTTAACAGATAAATAGTTTAAAAGGAAAATAATAGCTAAACATAATCCACTCCAAATAAGAGAAGGAGTATCTGGGAACCAAAATTTCATAATTAATGTTACAGCTGCAAGTTCAGCAGCAATCGTAATTGCCCAGTTATACCAATAGTTCCATCCAAGTGCAAAGCCAAGTGATGGATCAACAAATTTTGTTGCATACGTACTAAAAGATCCAGTAACAGGCATGTAAGCTGCAAGTTCAGCTAAGCTTGTCATTAAAAAATAAACCATAATTCCAATTGCGGCGTATGCAATTAATGCGCCACCAGGTCCAGCTGTATGGATGACACCACCGCTGGCAAGAAATAGTCCGGTACCAATTGTACCACCGAGAGAAATCATCGTAAGGTGACGAGATTTTAATCCGCGTTTTAATTCACCTTGTCCTTGTGTAGTTTGCGTTTTAGAGGTAGATTGATTTGTTGCGCTATTCATGTTCAACACTCCTTTTCTTGTAGGTTAGGAAGGAGCGGGGGAGAAAAATACAAAAAACCGCCAAAGGAATTTGGCGGAACGTTTCACAAATAACCACCCCATCATACCCTTCCGTTAAGATAGCACCCCACGTTTACACGGTAATTTGTAAACGTGACAGTTCTGTTCCTTTCGGAGACAGCCCCAGCTCATATTTCCAGAGAAGAAATATAAACTTCGGCAACCTTTCCTTTCAAACGGAGTTGGTGACATTCTCTGTGTCTCGTCCGTTTTACTCATAAAAGTCGCAACCTCTACCTCATCGGATTGATGAGGATTTGATATATTGCTAAGATTTTTAATATATGGCAATTGTAATGACTTTCTGAATATATTGCAAGATATTTTGTTAGGAAAAGTCAAAAAATATCGGTTATTGTATAGGAAACGCTTGCAAAACTCCACCCGAACCTACTATTATGTAGCAATAAGCAAAGAAAAAATTGTTATACAAATGTTTCGCAAAAAATATTGAAAAACCCTCTAAATTAAAAGAAAATTCAGAAAAATATAATTCGACATAACTATCAAAAGAGGATTATTCCTTAAATTCGTTTCAAAGAATAAGTATAAATTTAACGGATAGAATGAATATTCTTTTTATTTTTAGTAAAATTGAGGTATTGTTTAATTGAAAAGGGGAAATCAATATGAAATTAGAAACAGAAAGGCTCTATATAGTGCCGTGTACAGAAGAGAGGATTCAAATTGCTAACGAGCAAGGATACAATAGCGGTCCGCATATTGTAGGGCATGTAAAGAATGTAAAACAAGATGCAGCTATATTACCATGGGGTGCGTGGTATGTTCTTCGGAAAGAAGATGATAGCTTTTTAGGTGATATTGGGTTTAAAGGGAAACCAAACGAGAAGCAAACAGTAGAAATTGGCTATGGATTTATTGAGAAATATTGGAATCAGGGCTATGCAACAGAAGCTGTAAGAGAACTAATCGATTGGGCTTTCAAAACAGGAGAGGTAGAAACAATAATTGCAGAGACACTCCTAGATAACTATAGTTCGATTCGTGTTTTAGAAAAGTTACATATGAAGAGAGTAAATGCTACAGAAACGATGATTAATTGGAAAATAGAAAAATAAAAAATACCGCTCGAAGTATATCGGGCGGTATTTTTATCGTTATGGTAGCATTTGTTTTTGATCATTCGGATATCCGGCTGTCGATGCGTTAGAACGCTTGGAATGATTGCGAACAGCAATGAAAATAGAAATAATAACGACAAGACCAACTGCCACGTAAGAAAGTGAAATAATAGTTGGATCCACTTTAAATGTAGTCAGCAGTGTACGTATATTCGTAAAGATAATAAGACCACCAACTAATACCCCAAGTAAATGTGCTGGAACGATACGAACTAACCATGCAGCAATTGGAGCTGCGACAATACCGCCAAGCATTAAGGCAAATACCCAAACCCAGCTTACTTGTTCCCAGCCAAGTGAGATGAAGAAACCAATTGTTGCAGCGAGTGAAACAGGAAATTCACTCGTATCTACAGATCCAATAACTTTTCTAGCTTCATTTCCTCTTGCTAGAAGAACGGGTGTCGTAATCGGCCCCCAGCCACCGCCACCAGTTGAATCAACGAATCCAGCGAATAAACCAAGCGGCACAAGTTGTTTTGCAGACATACGCTTATTTGAAGCAACAATTTGTTTTTGAAGGACGAATCGTAATAAAATATAAACCCCTAAAGTAAATAAAAAAACGGAAATGTACGGTTTAATTACATCGCCAGGTAAATTACTTAAAAAACATGCCCCAACAAATGCACCAATTGCTCCAGGTAATGTAAGTCTGGAAACTGTATATTTATCAACGTTTCCAAATTTGATATGAGATGCACCGGAAGCGGCGGTTGTAACGACTTCAGCTAAATGAACAGAAGCGGAAGCTACAGCCGGTGCGATACCAAACATTAATAATAGTGAGGTAGATGTTACCCCATACGCCATTCCAAGTGCCCCATCAATCAATTGAGCGAAAAATCCGATAATAGCAAAGACAATTAATTTCTGCATAAATAATCCCCCTGTAATAATAAATGAAAAAGGCACTTTTCCCGTATGAGAAAAGTGCCTTTGGTTTTTCCAATCAGCAATAATTAAATTTGTTTCATTATAATACATATTAATCGTATAAATCAACTGGGTTTTAAAGTTTTTTGAATTGAATGAAAGAAAAATAAAATATACAATAAAAGGATGGAGAGAAAGGGGAGAAGGACATGTTGCGATTTGATCATCTAGTACACGCCGTACATTGTACACCGGAAGAAGCGGCAAAACAAATGCAGGCGCACGGATTTTATACTGCAATAGGTGGAGAGCATATTAATTGGGGTACTTGGAATAGTTTATGTTATTTTGATTTATCATATATCGAATTTTTAGCAGTGCAGCATGAAGAAAAAGCGAAAGAAGCAGACAATCCATTAGTACAAGAAACAGTAGTGAAATTACAAGACGGAGAAGGAATGCTGCAAATCGCAATTCGAACAGATGCAATTGAAGACCTAGCAGTAAAGTTTAGTAAGCACGGTTTACATACGATAGGACCATTTGAAGGGAAACGTATGAGAAAAGATGGTCGCCTTTTAGAATGGAAAATGTTATTTGTAAAGCAAGAAGAGAACGGACCGAAATTACCTTTCTTTATACAATGGAATGAAACGGACGAAGAAAGAAGAAATGATTTACGTAACATTGGAACAATCACGGAACATAAAAATAAAGTACAACAAATTGAAACGATCCATTATGCAGTGAAAAACGTTCGAGAAACGGTGCGGAAATGGAAAGAAGTAATGGGGCTATCTACAAGCTCAGTTGTGAAAAGTGAAAAATGGAATGCCGAGTGTCAAAGTGTAGTATTTGGAGATATTCATGTGCAGTTTTGTGAGCCGATTGGAGAAGGGCTAGTGCTAGAACATCTGAATAAGAATGGCGAAAATCCTTTTGCAGTGGAGTTTAAAGGTGAAAATAAACGAGAGCATGAAGTGTTACATAGTTTGTACATATATTGATAGAGGTGAACGTTGTGAAGGAAATGCTTAGAGAGATAGAGAGTAAACTAGAATGGCCTCGTATTGTAAAGTGTACAGTTATTTCAAAAGGTTTTTCACATGAAGAGAAATATAAAATAGAATTAGAAAACAGAGTAACATATTTTGTGAAAGTATGTGATGCTGTTCATTTTGAACGTAAACAAGAAGAATATATGTATATGAAACAATTAGAGTCATTACATATTCCAACGCCTAAGTTAATTCATTTTATAAAACTTGAACAAATAAATAAATGTGTTCAAGTATTTGAATGGATCCAAGGTATAAATGGTGAAGAAGGTTTAGGGAAGCTATCCGTGGAAGAACAGTACCATGCAGGAAGAAAAGCAGGAGAAGTACTAAAGAGGATTCACTCAATTGAAAGAGAAAGTGCAAGTAATAAATGGGAAACAGTTCGATGGAATAAATACGAAAGATACGTAGAAGCGTTAGCAAATTATGAAATAGACTTCCTTGATTTGAAGCCAGTATTAAGATTTGTAGGGGAGCATAAACAATTATTGAAAAATCGCCCTATTACCTTTTTACACGATGACTTCCATCCAGCAAATAGTATGATTCATAATAAGGAGTTTATCGTTATCGATTTTGGTGGATATGATTTTGGTGATCCAATACATGATTTTTATAACGTAGCGATTTTTACTACAAGAATAAGTAAACCATTTGCGGTTGGACAAGTTCACGGATATTGCGGAGGCGAACCGTCGCTTCATTTTTGGAAACTGTACTCATTATATGCAGCAATGACATTCCCAGCTGATATCGTATGGACAAACCGAAGCACGCCACATTTAGTAAATGATATGAAGGAAAGATTGAACGGAATTTTAGAAGATCATAATCATTTTTCATCCTATATTCCAAAATGGTATCAATCACAACATGAGGATATAATAAACTATAAGTAATGGAGGGATTCATTTGGATAAAATAGCGGTAATTTCAGATATACATGGTAATATTCCAGCATTAGAATCTGTACTGCAAGATATTAAATTAAGAGGAATCGAGCGCGTCGTGTGTCTTGGAGATTTAGTCGGAAAAGGTCCTCATTCTAGCGAAGTGATTGAAATCATTCGTAAAGAATGTGAAGGAGTTGTAATGGGGAACTGGGATGATTTCATTACAAAACCGACTGAATTTGAAACGTTAAAATGGCATCAAAAACAATTATCGGAAGAACAAAATGACTATTTAAGAAGCTTACCATTTTCAATCGAATTTTTTATGAGCGGCAAACTGATCCGTATGTTCCACGCTTCACCGAGAAGTTTATATGAAAGAATTCAACCACATGCCTCAAGAGAAGAGCGTATTAGTATGTTCGAAAATAGTGAGCTCACAGAGAATATAGAAGGGGAAAGAAAACCAGATGTCGTTTGTTACGGTGACGTTCACCAAGCGTTCGTTCAAAATTTCAGAGGGAAAACGTTATGTAATGCCGGTAGCGTAGGAAACCCACTTGAAATAACACAAGCTTCCTATTTAATATTTGAAGGAACTTACAATGAAAAAGAAGCAGCGAGCTTTTCTATTCAACTCGTACGAGTACCGTATGATATTGAACTAGCCATCAGACTAGCAGAAGAACTCGATATGCCAGAAATTGAAGAATACAAACAAGAATTACGGACTGCTTTATATCGAGGGTTTAAGGGAAAGTAAGCCAATCATAATATATCAACGATTTTTCAAATATATCTATCATAACTTAAAATATATCAACGATTTTTCAAATATATCTATCATAACTTAAAATATATCAACGATTTTTTCAATATATCAACGATTCGACAAAGGATATCGACTTACCGACAAATAGTGACATAAAAGTTAATTATAATTTTGTTATGTAAACTAAATGAAGGGAGAAATATCATGAACCGAAAACAATGTATAAAAGAAATTGCTAATCATATTTTAATGTTAAATTTAACGCACCCAACAAGAGTTGGAGTAAGCGGTATTACAGCATCAGGAAAAACAACATTTGCAAACGAATTAGCGGAAGAAATAAAAAAACGAGGGTTACCAGTAACGTGCGCTAGCATTGACGATTTTCATAACTCAAAAGTGATTCGTTATACACAAGGTAAAGAATCTGCAAGAGGGTATTATGAAGATGCACACGATTATACAGCTTTCAAAGAAAGGTTATTAAAACCTTTAGGACCTAATGGGAATTTACAGTATGAAACGATCTCTCATAATTTAAAAACGGATATTCCTGTACATAATGAGCCGTTAATGGCTCAACCCAATATGGTACTCATAGTAGATGGAACATTTCTATTGAAAAAAGACGTTGAGTATTTATTTGATTACAAAATCTTTGTAGATACAGATTTTGAGATTGCGAGAAAACGTGGTGCAAAGCGCGAGACTGAGGCTTTTGGAAGTTATGAAGAAGCTGAGAAAATGTTTTTAAACAGATATCATGCGGCCTGTAAGATGTATATAGATGAGCATAATCCGAAAAGTTGTGCGGATGTTGTATTTCAGAATAGTGATTTAGGAAATCCAGAAGTTATATTTCATGAATGAGCGTATTACATAATCAGAAATATATGTATAGCCTTTTGTTTATTGTTATAATTAAATTAATTTTATGAAGCAAATAAAAGGGGATAAGACAATAAAAAACGCAAAAAGGGGACAAGAAATATAATGAATGAAGTACTAGAACTAAAAGAAGAACTACTACAAATTAAAAATAATAATTATGCTGTACCAGAAGACGTAGATGCTTATCCATATGCACAGTGGATGTTAGATTATATCGGGTCAACTGATGCTGAATTACGCGATGATTTAATTTATAGTACGCTTCACAAATGGATTACAAATGATGTGTTTAGACAAAAAGAATTACGAGGATTAATGCTGCAAGCAATTAGCCCTGATTATTTATTTTATAAAATTGGTGAAAAGGGAACAGATTCTGTCTTTAAACGTGCATTTTCTGTATTAATTCCACCACTTATTTTATCTGTTCATGAAAGAGAACCATTGTTATCTGAAGAACAACTGTACAGTGTGGCAGAACAAGTGCTGGAATATGTATATTTAGAAGAAGATGTAAGAGGCTACGTAGAAGGAAAAGGCTGGGCACACTCTACTGCACATGCAGCAGATGCGCTCGATGCTTTAGCACGTACAATCCAAAATCGTGAGTTCTCATATGCAATACTAGCTGCTGTTCGCCAGAAGGTACGCTTACATGACTACGTATACATTCACTTTGAGGATGAGAGATTAGTAGCACCAATTATGTCGTTACGTAACCAAAATCTTTTAACTGAAGAAGAGTGGAGCAACTGGTTACATAGTATAGCAATTGTTGAAGACATCCCGCATCCTCAATATGATATTTTAGTACAAAATATTAGAGCTTTCTTAAGAAGTTTATATTTTAGAGTTTTAGAGACAGAGGGTAGTACAGCCTTTACAGAGGATATATTGGAGACTTTGAAAGGGTTGCGTAGGTATTAAAAATAGGAATATAAGAAAAGAATAAGAGTAAAAAACCGATTATACTTGTAGGCCCTCTACAAAAATAATCGGTTTTTTAGTTGAATTGAAATTTTAGACTTAACTATACACGAGTGTATTAAATATGTAATTGTGGTTGTTCTTCATATAAACTATTCACGTACTGTTTTAAATTCTTGATGAATAATAGAATATCTTGACTAGGCATTCTAGCATGTAGAAGATGAAATATATTTCCTTTCCCAATTTCAAATTCATCCGAAGTTAAAGTAATAGGGATGTTTTTAAAAACATGCCATGGGAAATATAAGTGTACAAAAGCTTCTCTAAAATATATACCTGATTGACAAATTAATACCCCATCCGATCCTTTCCCCATATTCCCAAGAACAGATGTATCTAAAAAAGCGATGATCTGTTCTTCTTTTGGAATGATAAATCGTGCCTCAATTGCTTTTAACTTTTTTTCTGAAATATGAGTGTCTACAAATAATCCGTTATCAGGTTCTAATAATTCATTGTGCGTTTCAAATAAAGAGCAAATAGATTTTATCTCATCCATTTTTATAATTGGATGTATATCCTGTTGTTTTGAATTTTGGAATGAATTCGTAAGAGCTATTAGCAATTCTTTAAATAATAGTGGGGGATAGTCACTCCCGTTAATATTGAAACTTTTTTGTGCATCAAAAGATAAGAAACCATCTTTATCAATTTCAATTTGTTGCACTTTATTTAATTGTTCCCATTTCAAATTTCCTTTACCTAATAACCAATTTTTCCAGTATAAACCCGAACTCGTAAAGTAAACACCATACTTGCCTGATCCTAATAAATTACAACTTAAAAAAGCGACAATTTGATCTTCCGTTGGTATAGAAAAACGTTTTTGAGCAATTGATAAGAAATCTTTAGGAATTCTAGTAACATAAAATCTAGATTGTTGAAACTCTAAACAAATATTAGTTAAACGATTAAAATCTATATTCATCTTAACCATTCCCCATTTCAAATTTTGTTTCGATATATTAAATTATAAGGTTGTTAGGAAAATATTAACACTTAAATTTACCTTAAATTAATAAGTAGAGGGTTTATAAAATAAATTTATATTAGGATAAAATTATGATTTGCATTATATATTTGGAGTAGTAAAGTCTTGTTAAGTTAATAAAAAGGTACATAAAACCAACACCTCCCAACCATACTAAAAAATGTGTTGGAGGTGAATGTTATGGACAATAAAGACTTTGAAAAAGTTTATAATGATTACTTACATCAAGGAGAAGAACAAGCTCAATTTGAAGTAGACCATGAAGTTAATTCAGGAGCAGAACAAATTGTTGCTGTTCGTAAAAATGATGATGGTGATTTAATTGCGTTTAAAACAAGTAGCGGGAGAGAGTTAGATTATATGACTGCCCTTGAAGAAGCAAAATCAGGGAAGTTAGCTCATGTAGACGTATTTCATAAGTATGGCAGAGATATTATACGTAGTGAACCTGATGGAATAAAGGAAAATAACTTAGATAATTTACCTTCATTTTAAACGGGTAAACCTCAAGAAGAGAATGTTCATTTGGATATTCTCTTCTTTGTGTTGCGAAGTTTTCCTTGCGAAAAGAAGGTTCATCTTTAATGAGCGATCATACTTTTAAAGAGCGCTCTAAATTTCTCTTTATCTTCTGCTGTAAATGGTTTCGGTCCCTTTGTACGCTTACCGCTTTTTCGAACCATTGCACTTAAATACCGTGTTTGTAACAATTGTTCAATGTTGTCATTCGTATACTTATAGCCTTTATGGTGTAGTACGATACAGCCTTTTGCTAAAGCGAGTGAAGCAAGACCGTAATCTTGCGTTACGATTAAATCTTCTTTTTTTGCTAACTGCATAATCCGGTAATCCGCAGCATCTGCTCCAGAATCAACATAAATTGTTTCGACACCTTTTGGCTGCTCTGCATTAGAATAATGTGAAAAGCTAGTAACGAGGGTAACAGGAATTTCCACATTCGTAGCCTCAAAAATAATTACATCTTTTACAGGACAAGCATCTGCATCAACGTAAATCTTCATTTTATCACTCCTATAAATAGGTTCGAGTTGATAATAATGGTAGATTTAGGTTTTGTCAAACGAGAAAGCTTTATTTAAAGTTATTTTCACATACCAAAATAGCCTCGCGTAAACGAGAAATACCTTCCTCAATTTGATCAATATCCACTTTTCCATAAGATAAACGTATATAACCATCTTTCGCACCGAAAATACTACCTGGCATAAAAGCAATTTCTTGTTTTAAACTTTGCATAATGATTTGTTTTTCGTTTATAGGTTCTTTTAATTTCCCCCAAATGTATATACCACCAGTAGGGTTTGAAAAAGAGATTTTATCATGAAGTTGCTCGTTTAGGGCACGAACGATAACGTCTCTTTTTTCTGCTAGTTGTTTTCGTAACGGTACGATATGAGACTGAAATGGTACAGTTTCAAAAAATTGTTGCATAAGCCACTGCGGGAAAATACTCATTCCTAATTCCATTTGGTGCCGTGCATCTGATAATCGCTCTACGACAGACTGCGGGGCGACAAGCCAACCGACTCGTAATCCTGGCGCAATCATTTTTGATAAAGAATGTACATAAATGACAGTTCCATTTTCATCTATTGATTTCAAAGTAGGACAAGGTTGTTTCTTTTCTAGCGTCAGCAAACTAGATGGATCATCTTCAACGATTGCAATTCGTAAATCTGCGCAAAGTGATAATAGTTTTTTTCTACGGTTTGGATGAAGCATCGTCCCCGTAGGGTTTTGGAAATTTGGATTTAAAAAAATCATTTTAATGCGGTGCTTTCTGTATAGCTCTTGTAGATCGTCTGGATTAATGCCGTGTTCATCGACAGGTAATGGGAAAATACGAATACCTGCTGATTGGAATAACGGCAGGGAATAACAGTGTGAAGGACTTTCGAAAGCAACAGCATCACCTGGATTTAATAAACATTGCACGATAAGGTGCAGTGCTTGTTGAGCGCCCGATGTAATCATAATGGATTGTTCAGTCGCCTCAACTTTTAAATATTCCTTCATATATTTTACGACCGCTTGTCTTAGCGGGAGATAGCCTTGCGGATGATCGTAACTTAATGAATGCGTTAACGGTTGTTCACGTAAAATCGTTTGTAGTTGATCGTGAGGATAAAGATTACAACCGAGTTCTCCATTAGCGAAATCTATAATATTTTCATTTTGTTGTACTTCTGCCCGAATATGGCGAAGTAGTGGTAAGTTTGGTAAAAAAGTACCACCTTCTACGAAATTTCTCCAGTTCGGCGTTAATGTTGGAGAAACGCCCCACATATGTGTACTCACACGTGTACCTTTACCAGTCGTACTTTCTACAATTCCCATAGCACGAAGTTCATTATAAGCAGTCGTTACTGTACTTCTGTTTACATTTAACTGCGTAGCTAATTTCCGTTCTGAAGGGAGGAAGCTTCCTGGAGGAAGTTCTCCATATGTAATACGTTTTTCAATAAAGTCAACCACTTGCTGATAAATAGGGATTTTACTGTCACTATCTAGCTTCCATTCCATACAAACGCCTCCGTATCTCTTATATACATTAAGTATAACAAATTGGCTGGGTAAAAAAACAGCCAATTGGACGGTGCTATATCCAGCCAATTTTACTATGCTAAATATGGAAGGGGAGATTCGGATGAAAAGATGGCAAATGGAATGGCTCCTAGTATCAGTAGCGTTAGTATGGGGAGCAAATTATACAATAGGAAAGTATGGCGTGGCATATATGTCATCCATTCAATTTAATAGTTTACGATTTTTAGTAGCATCACCGGTCTTATTACTTATTACATTTATGATGGAACGCTCATTACGTATTGAAAGAAAAGATTGGTTACGATTAGTAGTAGTCGGTATCGTTGGTACGGCAATGTATCAAACGATGTTTATGTTATCTGTGAAATATACTTCAGCAACGAACGCCTCATTATTAATTGCGATGTCACCTATATTTACAGGGATATTAGCAGTATTGCACAAACAAGAACGTTTTTCGATGAAAGTACAAATTGGTTCAATAGTAGCGTTTATTGGTGCAGCATTTGTTTTATTAACAGGACATACAGGAGGAGCTACTTACGAATATGCGTGGCTCGGAAATGTAATTGGATTAGTCGCAGCAATTGCGTGGGGATGGTATCCAATATTAGCGCAACCTCTTATTACAAAATACTCCGCAATGAGAGTTACATCATGGTCTACTTTAATTGGAATTGTACCACTTGTTATATACTGTTTATTCAACGTAAACTCTTTAACATGGCCAGTAGATACGCCAAGCTGGGGTTCACTAGCATATTCAATCATCTTTGCGACCATCTTCGGACTAGCAATGTGGTATGTCGGTATTAGTCAAATAGGCTCAACGAAAGTAATGGTTTATATGTATCTCGTACCATTGTTCGCAGTTATCTTTGCGGCAGTTACAATTGGAGAGCAAATTAATATGATGCAACTCGTTGGCGGACTTATTATCTTCATCGGCTTATATGTTGTAAAAAAAGGCGGAATCAAAAAGCCTGCTTTCAATTTGAAAAAAGTCAGTTAATAGTAAAAATGATCTCTTTCATATAGAAGGAGATCATTTTTGTTTTCGTAATAAAAGTGCTTGTTCAACCGCCCATTTTTGATGATCGTGAATGAGAAGCTTAACAGCAAGTAATGGAGACATCCATCGTAAAACATGATCCTCCCCACAGTTTTCAGTTTGTTTCTGCACCATGTTCGCAATATAAAAGAATCCATCATTCAAATAATATGTATCTTCCTTTTCTGCATAAAAATATCGAGCCGCATTACCGATATACTGATCAATTTTAATTGCCCATCCTAATTCCTCTAGTAGTTCACGGTGCAAGCATTCTTCTTTTGTTTCATTACCTTCCATACCGCCACCAGGTAAAAAGTAACGGTCACCTTTTTGGATAACAGCAATCATTGAAGAAGATGAATGGAAAATAACTGCATAACAACTAGGTCTTAATACATAATGAACGGTACGCTTTTTCGAGCCAAACGTAAGTTTTGAAATCATAAAACACGACCTTTCTCTATAAAATACATAAAAGGGATATTAAGGTAAATGCGGAATGATATAAGTATAATCTTAATAGATTGGAGTGGTAACAACATGATAAATCGAAAATGTTCAAGGTGTAAAGAGATAACGGGTACAATACATGGGGGTAAAAAAATTAAGGAAGAATTTTTATGTGAGGACTGTTTGCAAAAAGGAATTGCGAGCGGGGAAATCGAATTATCACAAGTGGAGAAAGAACAAACTTCGTATCTTTCTATAAAAATATTAAAAATAATGAGTGTTATTTATTTAATAGTATCAATTATAACCGCTTTTTCTGCTGGAGCATTTATACAGGATCCAGGGCTTGGTGGAATATCTTTTTCAATAACAGGTGCAGTTGGTGTTATGATAATTGGATCGATATTTCAGTCTGTTCTTGTATTTTGTGGAATATGGGTATTCATCCTTTTAGTAGAAACGGTTATTAAAATTTATGAAAAAATGAAGTGAGTGAAAGGGAGAAACATATGCAAGTAAGAAACATCCAAGGGGAAGATTATGTAAAGATTCATTCTGTTTTAAATGATTGGTGGGGCGGTAGAGATATGGCTGCTATGTTGCCAAAACTGTTCTTCGTTCATTTTCAAGAAACGAGTTTTATCATTGAAGAAGATGGCGAAACGTTAGGTTTCTTATGTGGATTCTTTTCACAAACATATAAAGATGAAGCATATGTTCATTTTATCGGTGTCAATCCGAAGTATAGAAGAAGAGGAATCGCATCGACATTGTATTCTTATTTCTTTGATATCGCTCGTGCAAATAATCGTAAAGTTGTAAAAGCAATTACGTCACCAATTAACAAAAAGTCGATACAGTTTCATCAAGAAATCGGTTTTCGAATTGAGGCCGGGGATGATGAGGTAGAGGGTGTATCGGTACATACAAATTATGATGGGAACGGCGGTAGTAGAGTTTTGTTTTTGAAAAATGTGTAAAAGTAGGCTAGCTTAACGGTAGCCTTTTTGTTGTGAGGAGATAAAAATATGGAGAGTAAACAAAGTAGAAATGAATACTTACGACGCATTTATAAAGTGCAAGATTATATAGAATCACACATAAATGATTCACTATCCATTGAAGAGCTAGCGGATATAGCAGGATTTTCAAAGTTTCATTTTCATCGGATTTTCAAGGGGATAGTAGACGAGCCATTATCACGGTATGTAAACCGATTGAAGTTAGAAAGGGCAACAAATCTACTTACATATCGCACAGATATGACGATTACACATATTGCGTATCACTTCGGGTTTACAGATTCAGCAGTTTTCTCCCGCACATTTAAAAGTCATTACGGAATAAGTCCATCTCAATATCGAAACGATAATAGCAAGAATTGCAAAGACGTAAGCGAAACTTCTCAATACAATGAGTGTAAGAAGGTTCGAGGAAATGTTGAAATTGTAACAGCGGATAATATAAACGTCGCATACAAAAGACATATCGGTACATATGAAGAGTTAACGATAGCTTTTCCAAAAATGATAGAGAAATTATTTCATTACGCAGCGGTGGAAAACTATTATGTATTTGAGGATACGAAAGTATTAACCATTTACCACGATCATCATGAATTTACTGAGGACAATCATTTAAGAACTAGTTTATGCATAACAATTCCAAATGAGTCCGCAGTAGAAACGAACGACATTGGAATAATGGTTATACCTTCTGGAAAGTATGCGGTAGGTCATTTTGAAATATTCCAAGATGAATATAAAGGAGCATGGGATTTCTTATACGGTGAGTGGCTTCCAAATAGCGGATATAAACCGAGAGATTCATATCCTTTTGAAATGTATAAAAATGACCCAAGGCAGCACCCGGAAAAGAAACATATAGTTGATATATATGTACCTATCGAACCTTTTTAATCGTTGATTAAGGGGGAAGAACAATGCAAACTGCTGAAAAGCTAGACTGTATTATAAAAGAAGAATGCAAAAATATTAATGGTATGTTAGTAGTGCAGAAAGATAATGTTGTTTTTGAAAATTATTATAATGGTTACAGTCCAGATAATGCGTTTCATGTAGCGTCAGTTACAAAAACGATAATCTCTGCGTTAATTGGGATATGTATAGATAAGGGCTATATAAAAAGCGTTGATCAAAAAGTAATAGAGTTTTTCCCTGAATATACACTTAAGGCATCTGACATAACAGTGCGACACCTCCTTACAATGACAGCACCATATCCTTTTACGGATTGGCAGGAACCGTTAGAAGAACTATGTACACAAGAGGATTGGGTACAGTATACACTTAATAGAATGGGGAACGGCGGAGAAATCGGATCTTTTAAATACTCATCTGCAGGAGCTCATTTACTATCAGCAATTATTACGAGCACAACAGGAAAAAGTGCTCGTGAATTTGCAAACAAATACTTATTTCAACCACTCGATATGAGAGAAATTCCAAACTATAATATGAAAGCATTTGGATTTGATGACCTATTCGGAAAAGATGTGAAAGGATGGGTTCACGATCCAAATGGTATTTCAACAGGCGGTTGGGGACTAACGTTA
The DNA here is from genome assembly GCF_000021305.1 of Bacillus cereus G9842. GTDB lineage: Bacteria > Bacillota > Bacilli > Bacillales > Bacillaceae_G > Bacillus_A > Bacillus_A thuringiensis_S. The sequence continues at coordinate 2,957,449 of NC_011772.1, read as the reverse complement.
ACGGTTAGGGATATGGCGAAGTTTGCACAGATGTATTTGAATGAAGGTATTCATAATGGAAAACAAATACTATCAAAATCATGGATAATAGAATCAATAGCGATGAATTCAAATCAATATGGTTACTTATGGTGGTTACGAGAAGAAGATGGAATCTTTTCATACTGTGCTATGGGTGATGGTGGGAATATGATTTGTTGTATTCCGAAGCAGGATTTGGTTGTAGTAATTGCTTCTGAAATTATACCGAATGCACGGGATAGATGGGAATTGATTGTGAAATATATTCTTCCTTACTTACAAAACAATTAAATTTAAGATATAAAGGCGGTATGAGATCTCATACCGCCTTTATATATGGCATTTTACATAGAAAGGGAGATGGGAAAATAACTTAATGTCATTAAGTTAACTGGAAAATAAATATAGCGTAAAAAAATGTTAAGATTTCGAAGGCTTGATTTTAACCTTTATTTTTCTATGTATAATGAAGCCGCATACTAAAAATCTTTTAAAGAAAGGGGATGAAGTGTGTATGAAAAACGAATTAAAAGCTAATGTGCATTTCTTGATGGCTTAAGGAAACAGAATAATATTTTAAGCTTTTTTGATAAGTACAGCGTTTATATGGAATTTGTCAAAAAGGATATTTATCTTTTTGACGTTTGGAGGGTATATGAATCTAATATTAAAAGAAATAGCAGTGAACATAAAAATATTCATTATGCTATTTATTGGATTTACTTTAACAATTCTGCCCATACTTATAGCGATGTCGATTCGAGATTATTACGATGAAAAATTTTATGAGTATAAAAATGGTTATTTTAAATATTACTATGCTATTCAGCTTACTAGTTTTGGGGAATTGGATTTTAAAGCAATCCAAGCGATAACAGAAACTAGTTTTAAGAATTCAAGTGTTATTACAAATGATATGAGAACCAAACTGCCAGGCATAGGTGAAGTAACGATGGTTGGTCTTATAAATAAAAATTGGTCTCCGCCTTTAATAAAGGGTTCTCATATGGAAGATGGGGAAGAAAATAGTGTAATTGTCGGAAAGAGAATTTATAAAGAATCTGAAACAATAAAACTGTTTAGTAGAGAATATAGAGTTAAAGGCGTGAGCGCTGCGAATACCGGATACGCATATGACTACAATGTTTTTGTCGGCTTAAGTGACATGCCTGATGAGATAAAGCGACGTATGCAAAATGAAAATACATTTGAAATGATAGTAAGGTCTAACGAAAATCCTAAACAAGAAATAGATACATTTATTCGGTATGTTAAGCAAAATAGAACTGATACAAATGCGAAAGTGATAAATGAAAAAGAGAATTATGAGAACGAAAAAAGCTCGAATAAAGCTATGAGAGCACAACTTACTCTTCCGTACAGTCTACTTTTTATTGCTGTAATGAACTGTATAATTGCGAGTTATTTTTGGATTTACACGAAGAAGAAGAGTATTTCCTTAAGGAAAACGTTGGGAGCAAGCAATTTGAATTTATTTGTATTTATATTTAGCCAATTATTCATATGCGCAATCGTTGCAGTCATTTGTGCGATATGTATGCAGTGGATTTTAAGTACAATGAATAAAAGTATAGTATATGTAATGGGTTTTACTATTCATATAGATGTTTTCAAAGTTGTGATGAGTGTAGTAATTTCCTTGTTTATTTCGTTCATCACCGCTGTAATACCATTTTTCAAAATACTTAAAATTGAACCTGCTAAAGCGTTAAAGGAGTAAATAAGATGAGACTAAAAAGTGCTCTTATGGCTTTGAAAAATAGATTGCTCATTTCCATATTTCTCTTAATACAATTCACGTTTGGATTAGCGGCAATAACCCTTTCCATTAATATGCTTTGTAATTTTCACTATCTTGGAAACAGTTCCAACTCGTTGCTAGATTTAGAAAGTACATATTTTATCACTTATGATGAGATGACTACTGATAGGTTGAAGGCAGATCAATTTAATAAAGGGCAAATCGAAGAAGTTTATAAAAAAATGCAGCAAAATAAAGATGTGATTTCGTATGGTACATACGAAGAGAGCATAATCGAACTAGAATCAAGCAATCGACTGCTCCAAGAAATTATGTTAGAAGAATTGAAAAATAAAACTTTTCGCGATAAAAACCCTACTATTCTTATAATTACAATAGATGAAAATTATTATAAATTACTGAATATACCTATAAAAGCTGGAACAGGCTTTTCTTATCAAGACTTCCAAAAAAATAGTGAAGAGAAAACGAATGTTTTACTAGGTCCTTACTTTAAGAAATATTTTCAAATAGGGGATACAATCAATAATCAATATACGATTATTGGATTTTTGCCGGGAAATAAATTCATTATAAATGGTAACGGAGCGAATATATACCAGAAATTAGATAAGGCTATGCTATCACCCATGCCAATTGATAGATATGAACATTATGAAATAATGTTTTCAAGATTACATCAAAGTACAATTATGAATTTAAAAAGAGACGCAGATGTAAACAAACTACAAGAAATGATTCAACTGAAGGGAAGCGACGTTACGTTGTACTTGAAAAATTTAGGAGAAGAAATAAATGAAGCCGTTACTAGTAGTATGGATACGGAAAATATCGATCTTATAGTAGGAAGTCTATTTATTTTATTTATAATAGCGGGAATTGTCGTAACGACAATTGTTTCCATCATGATGAGAAAGAGGGAATTTGGTATTAAGATGGTCCTTGGAGAAAGTAAGTTTGGGATGTTCATTCAAATTGTATTAGAAAACATATGTATTGCGATAGTTGGTAAGTTTTTATCGATAGTTTACTTTTTATGGAGATATGAGGATCATCTGCAAGTTTCGAAGGACTTTGATATGGCATCTGTACGCGAAATAAATTTAAATATGCCTATTTTATTATTTGTATTCCTATTCTTATTAGTGATCATCATTATTTCAAATCTCATTGTCTTCTTGTTTATTAGAAAACTTGAACCGAAAACATTAATAGGTGGGATGGAATAATGAGTTTAATTGAATTGAAAGACATTAAGAAGGTGTATAGTAACAAGAACCATAATACGTTCGCGTTAAATGGTATAAACTTAACGATAAATAAGGGCGAAATTATAGCGATAATGGGTCGATCAGGGTCGGGGAAAAGTACGCTATTAAATGTTATAGGGTTAATTGATATGCCAAATGAGGGTGAATATACGTTAAATGGAAAACCATTAAATGAAATTAGAGCGAATAAAGTTCATAAAACAAGAAATGAAATGATTGGATTTATTTTTCAATATTTTGCATTGTTAAAAGAACATACTGTACTGGATAATGTAGCACTACCACTCACATATAGAAAGTTAAAGCAACGAGAAAGAGAAAATAAGGCGAAGTTCTATTTAGAAAAAGTAGGTTTAAAAGAACATATGCATAAAACACCGGACGAGTTATCAGGTGGACAACAGCAGCGCGTCGTAATTGCTAGAGCGTTAGTAGGCGAACCAGAAATAATTTTGGCTGATGAACCGACAGGGAATTTAGATAGAAAAACAGGAGAAGAAATTATGGATCTACTATTACAACTGAATGAAGAAGGACGAACGATTATTATTGTAACGCATGATATTGAGGTAGCGAATAAGTGTAATAGAATTATTGAGTTAATTGATGGGGAGATTGTGTAAAGGTAAAGAATGGGCGCTAATAATTACTTTTTATTTTATAGAACTAAGATTATAGTGAAAATCTGCATTCCACCCGTAACTTTTAAGAGCAAAAAATCGTTTAACAAAAGAAAGGATTTTTAATGATGAATGGGGGAGAACCATGAAAATTTTAATACTAGGTGGTACACGATTTTTGGGAAGAGCTGTTGTAGAAGAGGCTTTGAACAGAGGGCATGAAGTTACATTATTTAACCGCGGAACAAACAAAGAAATTTTTCCTGAAGTGGAGCAGCTTATCGGTGACAGAAATGGTGATGTATCAAGTTTAGAAAATCGAAAATGGGATGTTGTCGTGGATACATGTGGGTTTTCTCCGCATCACATTCGGAATACTGGAGATGTCTTAAAAGATAATATAAAACATTATATATTCATCTCAAGCCTTTCCGTATATAAAGATTGGATCCCGCATGACATAAAAGAAGACTATATATTACAACCTGAACCAACGGAAGAGCAAATAAAGGCTGTAGAGAATGGTGAAGTTTCTCCTTATGAGCATTATGGTGCGCTGAAAGTATTATGTGAAAAAGAAGCAGAGAAGTATTGGCCGGGGCGTGTTTTACACGTAAGAGCAGGACTTCTTTCAGGAATGTTCGATTATACAGATCGACTTCCATACTGGATCGGGCGTGTAGCAAAAGGAGGTAAAGTGTTAGTTCCAGGAAGAAAAGACCGTCCAGTGCAAATAGTTGATATAAAAGATGTCGCAAACTGGGGACTAAACATGGCAGAAAACAAAAATGCAGGTACATTCAATGTAACAGGTCCGAATTATGATTTGACGATGGAAGAGCTATTAAATACGTGTAAAAAAGTTACGAATAGTGATGCTGAATTCGTTTGGATAGAGGAATCGTTTATGAATGAACATAAAGTGCAGCCTTGGACAGAGATGCCTTTATGGCTTCCAGAAACTTTTTCATTAGAAGGTGAAACGAAGCCGTGGAAAGGTGGTTTTTCTATTTGTATTGAAAGAGCTATTAAAGAAGGACTTACTTTTAGAAGGTTAGAACATACAGTTACAGATGTGTATGAGTGGATGAAGAGTGTGGACGAATGGGAATTAAAAGCAGGTATTTCAAGGAAAAGAGAAAAGATGTTATTGGATAAGTGGTATGAAATAAAGAGAGTTTAAATAAGAATCTTGTGAAAAAAGGACTCTGTTTATTGCTTAAACAGAGTCCTAATATGAATCTACCACTCAAACGGTTCTTCTCCATACAGTTCCCATAGCTTAGGAAACATCTTTTTTAAACCTTCTTCATCGTCTTCATTCCAGTCAAATTCAAAATCTACATCGTCGAATTCTTCATTAGATAAGACATGGTAAAGTGTAAAGTAAGTATCATCTTCGTCACCAGTTTTTTCTGCATATACAGTGAAACCGAAATATAAAGAAAGTTCTTCTATTTCTGGGACGTCATACTCACTCAAATTTTCTAATACAGGAATTAATCGTTCTGGATCTTCAATACAAGCTTCGTATGTCTCTTTTCCTTGATATAATAACCATCCGCGGAAGTAATCGAAAGTATCATCTGAACAGCCACCCATAATAATATAGGCTGCTGCCCATAAACGGGAGGTATAGGAGTCTTTCAAAAGGCGATGCATATGCGTATCAAAAGCTACAATTTCATGTACTGTACGTTTAGCAAGGTGAGAAGTAAGCCATTCTATTTGTTCTTCTTGGTCCTCACCTTTCGTTTTTGCACGATGAAGTAGCTCCCAAAATTCTTCTTCGGTTATCGTTTTTTCTTTTATGTAATCTTCCCCAGGCAACGGGTCTGTATATCCTTTTTTACGTTTGGAAGCAACTAGTTTATTAGCTTCTTTCATACATTCTTCTTCTGTTTCAAACTCTTTCGCTTTCACACTGCCAGCTGTGCCAATTTTTCCGTAAAACACAACATAGTCTTTTTCTTTCACAACGATTTTCCAAAACTTATTTGATTTCTCAGTTTGCTGGATTAATAACGTTTCCATCCGTACCCCCATAATGTTTTCTAGTGTGCAATGTGATTGTAACATATGTATATACACTTGTAATGATGAAAAATAAGAGTTCGGAAAATTCGAAAACGATTGAATAGAGTGGATAAATTTGGTAACCTTATTTGTACAGTAATTACATAATTGTTTTGTAATAATTCGATATTTATATAAGGGGGCGTTACGGATGGATCTTACGTTTAAAGTAGAGGAAACATGTTTTAATTACCGAGTCGGAGCAATTTGTAAACAAGGTAATAAACTACTTATTCAGCAATGTGACGGTGAAGATTTTTGGTACGTACCAGGCGGAAGAGTGAAAATGTTAGAGAATAGTGAGGATGCGTTAAAACGAGAGCTTGCAGAAGAATTAGGTGTTCCTATGAAAGGGAAAAGATTAATATGGTCAGTAGAAAATTTCTTTACACTTTCTGAGCGAAAGTTTCATGAAATTAGTTTTTATTATGAAGTAGAGCTACATGAGTTACCTGCAAATGGAGTGGATCAATATATTTTGGAAGAAGAGGATAGAACGTATTTGTTTAGGTGGGTGCCAGTAGAAGAGTTAGAGGCATATAATTTACAGCCTGCGTTTATAAAAGAAAAAGTAAATGATATAGCAGTTCATATAGAACATATCGTTTTAAAAGATTAAATGTATTCGGAGGGGGAAATGGTGAAGGGAACTAAAAAAGAGGTACATATAAATGACAAAGTAATTTATTACACACATATCGAAAAAGGTTCTAGTAGGGTTTGCTTTATGTTTTCAGGTTCAGGATACAATTATGATAAGCCGTTATTTTATTATGCAATGATGTTAATGCTTGAACATAAAATAGATGTTGTACATATTCATTATTCTTATGATGGACAATTAATGAATAAACCAATGGAAGAAGTAACGAAAGTAATGATGGACGATATTAATCCTGTAATGAATGAAGTATTAAAAGATGAGCAATACAACTATATTATGTTTTTAGGGAAATCACTCGGAACAATTCCGATTGCAAATGATTTAATGAAGAGAGACGAATTCGCGCAGTCAAAAATGATACTACTTACACCTTTACTGACGTTTGATACAATTTTTGATTCTATCTTACATAGTCGACACGAAGGGCTTTTAGTTATTGGGGATAAAGATCACCAATACAATGCAGCTCAAATTGATCAGTTACATAAAACGAATTTAATGATCGATGTTGTTAAAAATGCAAATCATTCTGTAAATGTTGGGGAATATGAAACAAAGAATTCAATTGAAGCGATAGCAAATATAATAGAAAAGCTTAAAGAAGTTGTTAGGAAAAACTAACTCATCAATACATGCAAAAAGAGGTGCGAATTGCACCTCTTTTACTTTAATAAGCCTTCAGCACATGAAGCAAATAATCTTTCCGGTTCAGCGGATTATAATCAACACGTTTTCGAGTAGGGAAGGGAGCCATAAGCTTTGTGAAACCAGCTGGCTTCGTTGTAAATATGCCGTCTCCTTCTGTAAATGAATGTAGCATTCGTTTAAAATTCTCTGTTTTTGCAACAGGTAATGATCCTGTTAATTGGTAAGAATCATTATATAATATAGGCTCTGCAAAAGTTGCTGGAACGGCAGCGAGCTTATACATCGCGGTACTAATTGCGTGCTCCGGTACAGTTAATTCAAACTCGTTTATTGGCTCATATACATGTGTTTCAGCTTGCTTTAAAGCATTCATTAAAACGAGTGGTGTTAAATTTCTAAAGTCACTTGCTGTTGTAACAGGACTAGCATAACCAGTATGTGTTAACGTGACGATAATATCTGTAACTTCCCATCCATATAATCCTTGTTTTAACGTTTGAAATACCGTATCTTCAATCGCTTTATGGAATGCTAAAGGTAGTGAGCCGAGCTCAACACCTAATTTATATGTTATGCCGCAATTAAGTTCACCACGTTCAACTTTGAATCCGACTGTTGCGTAAAATGGATTCTCTTTTTCACCCATTACTTCAACAGAATTGCCTACGCCAATTGGTTTCTCGATACATACAACTCGCGTATTTGAAAAAGTAACCTGCAAATTATATTTCTCATAAAGTGTTGTTTCAATTACTTCTTTTTGTACCTCACCGAAAAGGCGAATATATAGTTCATTATGAACATCATCTTTCCACACTTTAATAAGTGGATCTTCTTCACATAGCTCCATAAGTGCAGCGTATAAATCATGAATTCTTTCTTTTGATACTGCATCAATGGCCGCTTCCATTTGTGGTTCGGCAAAGTGAATATCTTTTATATAATCCGTACGTTCACCAATAATATCACCAATTTTTATATCATTCAGTCCCCACACTTTGCAAAATTCTCCGCTAGGAACGATAGGAGATTGAACAGCATTTCCGCTATGAAACATATACATTTTTTTAATCTTTTCTTTATGTGGTAGAGACTCATCGCGCTGTATATCAACATATTTTCTAACATGTAAGCTACCTGAAAAAACTCTTATATAAGCAACCTTTTCTCCAGAAGGTTCACGTTCAATTTTAAACACAACACCGGATAATGTTTCGTTTTCTGCCGACTTATTAGCTGGAAATAAGGTTGAAATATTTTCGAGCAGTTCAGTTACACCTATACCTGTCATGGCTGAACCGAAAAAGATTGGATACACACTTGCTTGCTGTATTTGCTGTTCTAGTTTTTCTCTTAATAGTGCGTCCGGTATTATTTCGTTATTTACATATGACTCAAGTAATGATTCATTAAATGGTGCTAACAGTTCCATACAATCATCATATGATTTATATTCAATGATCCGGGCTTCTTTCGTTCCTTCGTTTAGAACAGAGTAGAAGGGGAATGCTTCATTTGAAAGAACCTCTTTTATTTGTTTCATAACTTTTTCAGTGTTTGCTCCACTACGATCAATTTTATTAACGAATAAAATTGTCGGTATGTTTAGTTTCTGTAATGTTCGCATTAAAATTTTTGTTTGTGCTTGCACACCTTCAACGGCAGAGATAACTAAAATCGCACCGTCTAGAACGCGGAATGATCGCTCCACTTCAGCGATAAAATCAGCGTGTCCAGGTGTATCAATGACATTTACTTTTACATCATCAATAAAGAAAGAAACGACAGATGCTTTAATCGTAATTCCGCGTTGTCTTTCTAATTCCATTGAGTCAGTTTGTGTATTACCACTATCTACTCGGCCAATTTCTTTAATCACATTCGTTTCATAAAGAATACGCTCAGTCAAACTCGTCTTGCCAGCGTCTACGTGCGCGACAATCCCTATATTTATTGTTGTCATTTGTGAATATCCTCATTTCATTTTCCATTTTCATTTCCTCATTTCTATTTGTGTATTGCCGCATTATCAATCACTCTCCAGTTCTTTAAATTAGTATTATTATAGTGCAATTAACATTATTTGTAACGCTACAAAGCGCCTTAATTTGGAAAAAATAAAATAAAAACAAAATGCTTGCATTCTAAATCGATATAGATTATATTAATTGACATATCAACTATTGATGCATCAAACATTTTTATTTTGATTGTAAAGGAGGGTTAATTTGACAAGTTCATGCTCAAAAGAAGCGATTATTTTATATAAATTACACTTTCTAAATAAAGAAGTAAGTTCGAAATTTGAAGGGTGTACGGGTATGAGCCAGTCTCGATTAGAGCTTATACTTCAGTTATATGAAGTAGGTGAAATTAGTCAAAAAGCACTTCAACAAGAAGTGAATATTGATAATGCTGCGATAACAAGGCATTTAAAGCAGCTTGAGGCCAATGAAATGATTGTAAGACGTAAAAATCCAGATGATAACAGAATTACGTTAGTTTCTCTTACTGAAGAGGGACGAAATAAAATTCAAGCATTTCAAGAGGAAAAAGAACGTTTTGCAGCATCTGCATTTAAAGGATTAAGTGAGGAAGAACGCGATAATCTTTTAAATATGTTAAATCACATTCAAGAAAATATAAAAGAATTATAAAAAAGGGAGAATACAACTATGACTAACTCAGTAAAAACAAATGATTTTAACGAAATTTTAACAGGACGTCGTTCAATTCGTAAGTACGACCCTTCAGTGAAAATTAGCAAAGAAGAAATGACAGAAATTCTTACAGAAGCAACACTTGCACCATCTTCAGTAAACATGCAACCATGGAGATTCGTAGTGATTGAAAGTGACGAAGCGAAAGCAACACTTGCGCCACTTGCGAAATTCAATCAATCTCAAGTAGAAACATCTTCAGCAATGATTGCTTTATTTGGTGATTTAAACAACTTTGATAACGCAGAAGAAATTTACGGTACAGCAGTAGAGCGTGGTTTAATGCCAGCAGAAGTAAAAGAAGACCAAATGAAAAAACTTTCAGCTTACTTCTCAATGGTTACACCAGAAGTAATGAAAGACACTGTATTAATTGACGGTGGTCTTGTAGCGATGCAGTTTATGCTAGCAGCTCGTGCGCACGGTTATGATACTTGTCCAATTGGTGGATTTGAAAAAGACCAAATTGCAGAAGCATTTGGACTAGATAAAGAACGCTACGTACCAGTTATGTTAATTTCAATCGGGAAAGCTGCAGACAGTGGTTACCAATCAGTACGTCTTCCAATTGAAAAAGTTGCAGAGTGGAAATAATTTTATAAAAGAACTTCAATAAGTAAAAGATGAGAGGGGAAGCACCATGATTATTATTCACGCAATATTTCAAGTAGATCCAACGAAACAACAAGCATTTTTAGAAGAAATTCGTCCGCTTATTCATGGTTCAAGAGAAGAAAGTGGAAATGTATCTTATGACTTATATAAAGATACAGAAAAAGAAAGTGTTTATACGATGGTAGAAGTATGGAAAGATGAAGCAGCAGTTGCGAGCCATAATACGAGTGCACACTTCACATCTTTCGTTAGTAAAGCAGCACAATTTTTAACTGCTCCGCTTAATATAAAAGCTTATAATGGAGAATTAGTAAAATAATAAGGTAGAAAAAGATGACTTTAGCATATGGCTGAAGTCATCTTTTTTGTATAAGTAGAATCCATCTTGGACTCAGTTATGTTGATAGATAAGCGTTGCTCGCACCCTCAGTAACAGTGGTGAATTGTATGTTAAATTCGAACATTCGGTTTATTGGGATATTTTTCCGTGTTATAATTTTCTTGTAAATAAAAGGTAGAGGGGAGTAAGTAATGGGAGAATTTCAAAGTAATTTGCATACGGCAACGCAACTTGCAACGAAAATGAGAAATGCTTCAGATAGGATGCAAAGTGCTACTAGTCGCTCTATAAATAAGGCAACGCGTACGACACTATCTGTGAACTTCAAAGCACAAGAAGCAAATCAACAAAATTTACAAATCACGAAACAATTTTGCGCTACTTTTCAACAAACGATTGATAATATCCATTCCGTAGCAAATGAATTTGAGAAAATGGATACTGGACTTCAAAAGACTTTTCAATAATGTAACAACCTACGTAAAGGGGAAAAGGTAGGGAGAAAAGATGAGTCAAGAAATTGAAACGAGAATCAGTCAATGTAATCAAAAATTACGAATTATATTTGAAGAACAAAATGAAAACCGAATCACGCTGCAAAATCAAGAACGAGCTGAGGCTAGTTTTCATGAATGGAAAAATAGAAGCAATCGTTTATTTAACCGAATACTAGAAACTTGGCACGACGACAAAGAAGTGTTTCACCTTTTTACGAATATGCGGCAAGAAATCGGACAGTATGAAAGAAAACTTACATTCGAATTAGAAAATGAAAAAGAGACGTTGCTTAAAGAAAAACGGCATTTCAGTGAGAAAGAAAACGACCTTTCCTATGAACAGCAGCAACTACAAAGGGAGGCCGATACATGAGTTTAAACATGTATTTGGGAGAAGTACAAAGTCAAACTCAAAGTATGAACGCTATATGTAATGCTACGATTCAAAGTATGGAACAAGCTATTCAATCTATTGATGCCTTTGCGATAGACACAGTATTACAAGGACAAACATACAGTAGTGCAAAAGCCTACCTTGTCCAAACATTCCGGCCATTAGCGCAAGGAATCATATGCTTATGTGAAGAATTAATTCGCCAAAACGAAGCATTTCCAAACGATTTTCAAGCAAAAGTTACTTCAACAGATGTTATCGAACATGAAATAAGACAACAAATACAAGAAATCAATCAATCCATTGCAAGTATAGAAGCAATAGAAGTGCTTACACCAATGCCTGGAGTAGACGCAATTATTGCAGTCTTAATTGCAATGAGAAAAAAACTAGAAGAAAAACTAGAGCGTCTATATGAATTCAATCATTCGTCCAGCAACAACTACAGCACCGCCCTCCAATTAGCCGCTAGCATCACAGCCGGACTCGCTGAAGTGCAAAGCGGGAAAGGATTTAGTCCTGTGAGTGGGACGTTTAGTACACAAGGGTTGAATATGGATTGGGTGAGTTCTATTCAGGGGATTATAGAAGAAACAGCCCGAAAAAATGATCAGTCAATTAAAGATATAGAAACAAATAACATAATTGAGGAGAAATCTCCGGTTAGAAATGCTTGGGACGATGCGGCAGACAGTATAGTTGGTACGTTTGAAACAGCGAAAAAGATGTGGGAAGCTATTCAAAGAGGATCGGGGAAAGCTATTGGTGATGAAATCGAGTCCGCAATAGCTTTAAGTAATATGGACATAGGAACTTTTATTAATGTAACCTATGCACTTTTCCATTTGGATGAAACTGCAAAAAATATGTGGCATGCATTTTCAAATAAAATAAAACGAGATATGATAGAGGGAGATGCAGAGAGTCGTACAGAATTGACTACCTATGGATTAACACAAATAGCTACCACAATATTAGGCGATAGGGCACTAAATAAAGTAGGCCATATCACAAAAGGAGCAAAAGCATCAAGTGGAGTAAGTACATTTGCTAATGCAGTAAAACTAGCAAAAGAATTGAAGCCTACGCTTGAAATGTTACAATCATTTAAGAAAGAGGCTTCTTATACATTCTCTAGTGTTGGTGGAACTATTATAACCAAAATACCACAAGGCGAATTATTAGAAGCTTTTTATAAGTTTGCGAAGTCTAAAGATGGTGGTAAGGGTAAACCTAGCAGTAACAAAAATACAAATGTAGACAATTTTGACGCAAAAACAGCTACAAATAAGCAAAAAGGTAATTATGGTGAAATAAAATCTAGTGACAATTTATTGAATAATCAAAGTTTAAAAGAAGCTGGATTTGATTTAAAGCCAGTCGGAAAAAGTGCACCATCAGGCATAAATGATAAAATAGTAAAAGGGATTGATGGATTATACGAAAATGCAAATCCAAATTCAAATATTAAATATGTTATTGATGAAGCAAAGTTTGGTAGTTCACAATTAGGAAAAACTAAAGATGGACGACAAATGTCAGATGGTTGGTTGACAGGTGTGAATACTGAAAAAAGTAGAATATTGAAAGCTGTTGATGGAGATAACAAATTAGCAGATAAGATTACAAAAGCGTTGGAGAGAGATAAGGTAGAAAGAGTATTATCAAAAGTCGATAGTAGCGGAAAGGTTAAAACATTTAAGATAGATGCAAAGGGTAACATCGTTGGAGAATGGCCATAATTTAGAAGCTAGGAGGAATTGAATGGTATGAGAGATTATTTATGTATAGAAGAAAAGTGTAGAGAAGGAATTGAATATCATAAAGAGTTTATAGAGGAAAATAGAGAAGATATTAAAAGTTTAGAAGAAGATACTAAAAATGGAATTCAAAGATATTCTAAAGATAATAAGAGTATTATAGAAGGGACATATCTAGCCAATTTTAGATATGAGATGGAGGATATTAGGGCAAAGTATTCTTTAGGGGAAGATGTTAGTGTAATAGAAGAAGATTTTCATAATGCAATTTATGATTTAGAGAATACAGGAAGTAGGGAAATTGGATATTTAAGTCTGATTTGGATGATTTCCTTAGGGATTTTGTTAGAAACGGATAAAAAGAATATAGAAAGATTAAAAAAGATAGTTGATAAAAAAAATGTGAATGACGCAGTAATTGATTTCCTCTTATGCGCTAGTGATATCGGATACACAAAAATGATGAATAGATATTATAAAGAAAATCCATATGCAAAAACGAGAGAAATTATAGAACTTGCACAAACAGATAAAAAAGAAGCGTCTAAAAGATTACAAACGTACATGGAGAAAGAATGGTTTAGAGGCCATTATGATTATGAGTGGAAAAATGCGCATAAAGAACCTGGATATGTAGGATATTGGAGCTTTGAAACGGCAGCGCTTGCGAAAATTTTGGAACTGGATGATATAAGTTTAAAAGATAATAATCATTATCCATATGATTTGGCACATTATAAAAATGAAATGAAATTTAAGCATATAGACCTAAGTGAATATCACTATGAAGATGAGACAGAAGAAATCGAGGATATAGTAGAAGGAATTGAAAATAATCCTGCATTGGAAAATATTATTCCTCCAAAATGGCATTCATTGGTCAATGAATTAATACATGATTATAAGAATATGGATGATAGTAGTTTTTATGAAAAATACAAAAAAACGATAGGAATAGGTCAAGTGTGGTTCTTACCACAAGAGTATGAAGAAGAAAATGAACAAAAAAATCTATTAGGAAGTTTAATTGTGTTTGCCCTGACGGTAAGAGATTATATATTACAATTGGACTATAAAGAAGATTTAGAGGACTACATCGATAATCTTAAAAATTTCTGGAATGTTTCAGAAACAAAGTTAGTTCAATTTATGTTAGAGAATGATCAAAATTATTATGCATGGGTACCAAAAGAAGCAAGCATCCCAAATATGTATGAAGTGAAGATTGAGAGTGTCGATGTAGAGGAAGTTCTATAATGAACAAATCGAAATATACGCATCATGAGTAACGTTAAAAAACTAATTTATACGTAATTTAATGAATGAAGAATTTAAAAATAGTGGTAGTTTGGAGAATCCAACTGCCACTATTTTTGTGTTTACGAATGGTTCTGTAAATTAAGTAGAGTATTTCAGAGTATATATATTATGTAGGAGAAGTAAATAAGTTAAAGGCGCTAAATAAAATCGGTCATATCGCAAAGACATCAAGTGGAATAAGTACAATTGCTAATGCAGAAAAACTAGCAAAAGAATTGCAGCCTACGCTTGAAATGTTACAATCATTTAAGAAAGAGGCTTCCTATGCATTCTCTAGTGTTGGTGGAACTGTTGTAACCAAAATACCTCAAGGTGAATTAATAGAAGCTTATTATAAGTTTGCGAAATCTAAAGATGGTAGTAAGGGTAAAACTGGTGAAATAGCTAAGGAATCTAGAAAAGTAGCCCAAACATTAGAAGCAGCTAGAGCACAACAACGTACGGTAATAGAATCAGTAGAAAGTGGCGAAGTAGCTTTAAAAACAACGAAGCGTAAAGGAAATTATGGTGAAATGAAGATGGATGACTTTTTTGAAAGTCAAACATATACTAGAATTAGTGATGATCGTGTATTAACATTAGATCAAAAAATTGTTAAGGGAATAGATGGTATATATGAAAATTCATCTCCGCCGCCTAAGTATGTAATAGCGGAGGCTAAGTATAATACTGCGCAACTTTCAAATACAAAAGATGGAAAGCAAATGAGCGAAACATGGATAGATGGTTCTAGACGTTTGGAATCAACTGTTGGAGAAGAAATGGCAGATAAAATTCGAGAAGAAATGCTTTTGAATCCTGAAAATGTACAAAATATACTAATTAATGTTGATAAGGATGGTAATGTGGTTAAAAGCATTTTGGATTCTTCTGGGAAGAAAATAATTGAGTAAGGAGAATGAAATGAGAGATATTTTAAAAAATGAAGATTATTTCGAGGATTATTTAAATAGACAGAATAATAGAATAGAAAAGTATAAAGAATTAGCAATGAAAGTAAAAAATGAAAGACCAAATGATTTAGGTAGTATTAAAAGAGCTTATGGATATATTGAATCAATTTGTATTGATAAATTTAATTGTTTATATTCAATGGGAAGACCTATGGAAGTACTAAGAGATTTTTACCCCGAAATAATTGAGGCGATGAAAAAGGGGTGGAGTGGCAAATATAGATATATAGATTTATTGTGGGTTCTTTCTATTGGGATAATGCTAGATGTTTCAAAAGATTATATAATTGAATTAGAAAAGTTGGTAGAAAAAGAGAAACTGAATGATTATTTGATTGATTTTTTATTTAGTTATAAAGATGAAAATTGGGAAGGGAATACCACAGAATTTATCTTTGCAGACCCATATAAATCAATTTATCGTGTGGTCAATGCAAAGAATAAAGAAGAATCAGTATCAGTAAAGGAATTGAAAGAATATTTAGAGGGAAAATGGTATAAGGGGCATAGTGATACAGGCTGGTATGATTCACATGAAAATAAAAATGATATCTACAATGGTTATTGGAGTTACGAAAGCGGAGCAATCGTAAAGATTTTAAAATTAGATGATTCAAGTTTAAAAAATACTTTATACTACCCTTATGATATGGTGCATTATCAAGGAAAATAAATGTAATAATCCACAGTGTTCAACTTTTTACACTGTGGATTTTTTAGTTTGTGTTAAAGTAGCTATAAGGGTAATGTTGGTAAGGGATCTAGTGAGCTAGAAGTAAGATTGATGCAGAACTAATTAGGAATTATCACTGTTTTTTTATCTAAATATCCATAATATCTAATTGACTGTTAGTAAATTCATCAACATGTTGTTATCATAATGTATTTTTATATATATAAATTGATTTAAGAGTTTAGCTAAATCTTCAATAGGCCATATCACAAAAGGAGCAAAAGCATCAAGTGGAGTAAGTACAATTGCTAATGCAATAACACTAGCAAAAGAATTGAAGCCTACGCTTGAAATGTTACAATCATTTAAGAGAAATGCTTCCTATGCATTCTCTAGTGTTGGTGGAACTATTGTAAACAAAATACCTCAAGGCGAATTATTAGAAGCTTTTTATAAGTTTGCGAAGTCTAAAGATGGTGGTAAGGGTAAGACTACAGAACCATACGATGTAGTACCGTATAGACCAAGCAATTCACCATTAGAAAATCATCATGGCGTTATGGATGTATGGGCTGAACATAATGTCCCTGATTATGTTAGTAGAGGGGCGAATACTCCAAATATAGCTTTAACTAAAGAGCAACACAATGATACTAAAGCTGTTTATAGACAATGGCTCTTTGATAAAACAGGGAAAAAGGTTGGAGGTAAAGTAGAGTGGAAATCTGTTTCAACAAAGGAAATACAAGAATTGACGGAAAAAATGTTTGATGCTGCGAATGTACCACGTTTAGCTAAGCAAGAGTATTATAGGGCTTTTAATCAATATAATTTTAGGGAGTAATTCAGATGGAAAATATTAATCAGTTGATTAAAAAAGTAAAATCATTACCTAATTGTCGAGTTCAGGAGCCTACAGAATTACCGTTAATTGATAAGAATAAGCATATGCTACCAGGTGATTTAAAAGAATTTTATAGTCTTTGTGGTGGTCTAACTTTATTTGAAAATGAGGAATATCCTATTCATATTGTTACCCCAAAGGGGTTTATTTTGGCTAATCCCGTAATTGTAGGAGAGTTATGTGAAGAAGATATTTCATCAACTTGGTATATTATATGCAATGATGGCAAGGATGAATATTTAACAATAGATCTTAGTGAAGAAAGACTAGGTAGATGTTATGATAGTTTCTTTGATCGGCATGGAATAGTTGGGGAGTCGCAAATTATTGCCACTTCATTCACTGACTTACTTGAAAAACTTATTAAGAATAATGGACAATATTGTTATTGGCTAAAGAGTGAATTTGAATCACTGGGTGATGCTTATGATGATCAAGAGTGAAAAGAGAATCTTTAAGTGAGATAGGAAAGTGACAGGGTGTTTGAAAATACGTATTCTATGATGGTTGAACCATTATGGAGTACTATGTGCAATTATAGAATAGAAAAAGAAGTACGAGTTTAGGTGAGATGAGACCATGAACAGAGAAGATTCTCTGAAACGATGTAACAATGGCAAAAGAGAATTTGTAGAACGAGAGATATTATTCCGTTATATGAGTCTGTTCGTTATGGTGAAAAGACGTATACGGATTTAGATGTGGAAGAAATAATGAAGTGGGTAGAGGAAGATGGGAAGGTGGATACATAAATATCCACCTTTTCTTTTTTTATACGGAAATTTGATTAACATGAATTATTTTTTTATATGAAACCGTCTTCAAATAGGTAAACAAAATTAACTTTATTTACTTATACTTTATTACATGTTAACCTATACTTAATTTTTATAAAATATAATTAATTTTTGATTTTTTAAGGGTGTGAAAATGTAATGAAATCGGTATTAAAAAGCATACTTATTTCCTTTGTTTTTTCTGCAGTAGGTATGTGTTGGTTACTGTACGTATTATTCAAAGGGGACGGAGACTGGTTATTGTCTTGGATAGGTGTATTAATGGCATATTTATCTTTATATACTTTAATAGATTTATATTGTAAAAATACATACGATAAAAAAATAAATAAATGGCTTATAAAAACATCGGTGACTAGTTTTAGTTTTGCTGTATTAGGAATCTCATTTTGTATCATACATGAGCTATTAACACCATGGAGTCTTAGTTTAATGGTGTGGTATTGGTTGCTAATGTTAGTATTATTTTTAACGACTATAATATCATTAATCAGTTTAGTATTTGTTAATCGTAAAAATCACAATTTCACCGTTGGATATAAAATGCTCATACTTCTAAATGTATTTCTTACATTGGGACCAGTATTATGGCCGCTATTACTTTCTATTATTGGAAATGGTATGAATGCTAGTGCGGGCTGGTAAAAAGGAATTTAGATTAGTTGTGCAAAGAATAGGATGACAAGTTGATATAGAATTTTAAATGTTTATGAGAACATGTTTACATAAAAAATGAAAACATGTTCTCTTTTTATTTGCATGCATAACTCTTCCTCAGTTTACCGTATTTAAATTTAAACGTAAGTATTTCGTAAGGAATGGATAAGAAAAAAGAGAGATTTATCATATAGGATGAAAGTATAGCTTGAATCAATCCGATATTAATGGAGGAGAGAAAGCTTTATGAAAAAATGTAATTCAATTAAGTTAGCAAGTTTTGCAGTTTTATTAGCGGGTACTGCTCTATTCACACCTGGTTTTACTGTGACTGCAGAGTCAACTCAAAATATTTCTAGTTCGTCACAAGTACATGATCAAAAGAATCGTAATGGCTGGAAACAAGTAATGCAGGAAACAGTACAGCTTGGTGCTGTAGGAATATTAGCTAAGGCGTCTAATAACGGAAAAACTAGTAGTTTTACTGCTGGCTTGGCGGACTTAAGTACAAAGAAACCGGTGAATTCGGATTATCGCTTTCGGATTGGTAGTGTGACGAAGTCGTTTACTGCCACGACTATTCTTCAATTAGTAGGAGAAAAGCGCTTACAACTTGACGATCCAATTGAAAAGTGGCTACCGGGTCTCGTGCAAGGAAATGGGTATAATGGTAATCAAATTACGATACGACAACTTTTGAATCATACGAGTGGTATCGCTGAATACTTAAAGTCAAAAGACGCGGACATAATGAATTCGAAAAAAACGTATACAGCAGAAGAAATAGTGAAAATAGGCCTTTCGCTGCCTCCAGATTTCTCGCCGGGTAAAGACTGGTTGTATTCAAACACAGGATACGTAATACTAGGAATGCTTATTGAAAAAATAACTGGAAATAGTTATGCGGAAGAAATCGAAAAGCGAATTATTGAACCTTTGGACCTATCAAATACGTTTTTACCAGGAAATTCACCCGTCATCCCAGGAAAGAATCATGCTCGTGGATATGTAAAAATGGAAGGAACAGGCGAGTTGAAAGATATTACTTATTATAATCCGAGTTTAGCTAATGCAGCTGGAGATATGATTTCTAATGCAAATGATTTAAATAAGTTCTTTTCATCTTTACTCGGTGGTAAGTTACTGAAGGAACGCGAGCTAAAAGAAATGCTTACTACAGTTCCTATAGAAGGAAAAGGGGTTGGTGACGCATACGGTCTTGGAATCTATGAGACTAAACTTCCAAACGGTGTTTCAGTTTGGGGGCATGGAGGAGGAATTCCTGGATTTACAACTTTTGCTGGGGGAGTAATTGGAGGCAAACATACATTGGCTATCAGTCTCAACTCTATAGGTGGGGTCGATATTGTTCCACAGTTTAATAAAATGATGCAAATTGAATTTAATAAATAGATGAAAAGAAAGTGAATGGAATTTTTTTATAGTTATATTTAAAAGAGGTGCTTTTTTAAGTTCGCAACTATGGACAGTAGTTGCATTTATGATATGGCATCAAGTGTATTTCAAAGTGAAAATCAATCTTAATGCTTACGATAAAAATAAAAAGGATGTCAGTTGCATGGCATTCTTTTTATTTTGAAGAAAAGAAATGTGTTTATTTCTGAAAATTGTTATTTTTATAATCTTTTCATATAATGAAAGTAATAGGGGGTATAAAGGGGAGTTATGAATAGATGATACTTTAGTTTGTTAATTATTTCTAATATTAACTAATATAACAGTGGAGTTGAATACAATGGGACAAAATCATTTTAAATGGAGTAATAAGCAATTACGAGAACATGTTGAAGTACTAGACGGCACAAGAAGTCCACACATATTATTAAAGAATGTAACATATTTAAATTCCTATATACGCGAGTGGATGACAGCGCACATTTGGATATATAATGATCGAATTGTATATGTAGGGGAGCAGCTGCCAAAGCAATTAACGGAGTGTGAAGTTGTTGATTGTGAAGGAAAGTATGTCGTACCCGGTTACATAGAACCCCATGCACATCCATATCAGTTGTATAACCCAGAGACGCTAGCGAATCATGCGATGCAGTTTGGGACAACAACTTTTATTAATGATAATTTAACTTTATTTTTCACATTAAAGCGTGAAGAAGCATTTCGTTTATTAGATGAATTCAATAAGATTCCAGCAAGTATGTATTGGTGGTGCCGTTTTGATGGACAGACTGAATTACAAAACGGGGAATCTTTGTTTAATAGTGAAGAAATAGTAGAGTGGCTACAGCATGAAGCGGTGATTCAAGGCGGCGAGCTAACAGCATGGCCCAAATTATTACATGGTGATGATGAAATGTTACATTGGGTGCAGGAAACGAAACGATTACATAAAAAAGTAGAAGGACATTTTCCAGGTGCATCTGAAACGACTTTAGCGAAGTTAAAACTGTTAGGTACAGATTGTGATCATGAGGCGATGACAGGGCAGGAAGCTTTCGCTCGTCTTATGCAAGGTTACACTGTTTCCCTAAGAAATTCTTCAATCCGTCCAGATTTAGAAGTTTTACTGAAAGAATTGTTGGAACTAGGCGTAAAGCAGTTTGATAGATTTATTCTTACTACAGACGGCTCACATCCTTCGTTTTATGCAAATGGAATGACAAACGTTATGATTTCTACCGCGATAAAACAAGGAGTGCCAGTAATAGATGCATACCATATGGCAAGTTATAATATTGCTCGCTATTATAATATGGAGCATGTGCATGGTTCAATTGCGACAGGTAGAATCGCCAATGTCAATATTTTAGAAAGTAAAGAAAATCCGGTGCCAACGAGTGTAATCGCAAAAGGACAATGGGTAAAGCGTGATAGAGTAAACAAAAATGAATCGTTACTTATAGAATGGAGTAACTTCAAAGTAACTCCACTACTGTTAGACTGGACCATAGAAAAAGAGGATATGGTTTTTTCTAATAAAGCAGGTATACACTTATTGAATAACGTTATAACAAAACCATACGTTAGCGAAATCGACTTAGGCCTTAATGAACTGTCTATTGTTCATGATGAATGTTTCCTCATGATGATTGCCCGTGATGGCAGTTGGCGAGTGAATACAGTTGTGAAAGGTTTTGCGAATGAATTAGGTGGCCTTGCTAGTTCTTATTCAGGTACAAGCGATATCATTCTTATTGGAAAGAGTAAAGAAGATATGCTTACAGCTTTTCATAGAGTAAAAGAGCTTGGCGGAGGGATTGTAATTGCTGAAAAGAATGAAGTATTGCACGAAATTGCATTACCATTGCTCGGGATTATGTCGGATGTAAAGATGAGTGAATTAATACAAGAAGAGAAAAAGATGGTGAACTTACTGCAAGCGCGAGGATATGCTTATAACGATCCAGCATTTACGATTTTATTCTTTTCTGCGACGCACTTGCCTTTTATACGAGTAACACCTATAGGATTATATGATGTGAAAAGTAGTAAGGTAGTTGCCCCGCCCGTGAATTTGATAAAGCAATATTAAAAGGAAAGGTCCTATAAAAAATTTATTTTATAGGACCTTTCTCATTTCTAGCATAAGAATATTGTAAGCCTCAAATAATATAGTATCTAAATCATTTGAGGTGATATGTAATTATGAAAAAAATATTGTACATCTTAAGCATATTTATTTTGTGTGTATCGATACAACACGTTGTACATTCTCAAACAGATGCACCAAAGTTAACTTCAGATTGTCTCGAAGAAAGTAAAATTCGGGATGAAAAGTATGTGGAAAATATTATGAAGGACATTAAATCCGTATTTCATTTGGATTTTGATGAAGGTGGCTTTTGGGAAGTTAATAAAAGAGATTTAGAAGCTGCACATTTAATGTATGGTGGTCGGATTGATGATACGTATTATAATTCGTTAACTAAAGTTTTTGAAAGTGGTGGATATAGAGGAGAGCCAAGATTGTTTGTAAAGCCGCTTGAAGCATTTTTACTCTATAAAGAAATAGACGATACAAATGTGATAAAACACCTTGAACTTGAAAAAGGGGAATGGGTTGTTACTGAAACGCAAAAGAAGCAAGGGAAAATAGTGGAATACAAACCGTTGCAATGTGAAAAAGATTATTTGAAAAAGAGATATGAGTATCATAATCCCAAATGAAATAACGGAAATTTTGAAGGAGAAAAATTTCGTTAATACTTGTAAATGAGGCGGTAGAAATTCCTAGTAATTTCGCCATAAAAAAAACGTCATTTTATAGATTAAAAATGACGTTTTTTTTATTCTCAAAGCTTTTGTATTGCACTCTCAATTTTATTCACCAAATCAGCTGACACTTTATGAAAATACCCCAAAACTACCTTTCGAATATCATCGGATATAACTTTCAAATCACTAGCTAAGTTTTCAGCGAGATGTTCTTTTTCTATCGGCTGTAACTTCGTATAAAATTCACCAGCCTGCGTAAAGTCATTTTGTTTTGTTATAGAAGTTCTTTCAAGTTTACCTTCAACGTATCTTCCGTCACCGCTCGTTATTTGCTTAGTCGGTGTCCAATCTTGCTGCTGGTTAATCGTTAATTTGCGAAATTCGGGACCAATTCTTCTTCGTTGTGAATCACTGTAAATATTAGCGCGCCCTTGCAGCATTTTATCATCTGATAGTTCTGCACCATCCAGTAAATTAGAAGGGGAAAATGCGACTTTTTCTACTTGTTCCATAAAATTTTCAGGATTTTTATTTAATACCATTTTCCCGACTGGTATGAGAGGATACGTCTGTTCATCCCATACTTTTGTGTCATCTAAAGGATCATAAGATAGGTGCGCTTCATCTTTCGGATCCATGAGCTGGACGTATAAGCCATACTCCACTGGTTTACCATTTTCAATTGCATCATATAAATCTTTCCCGCTATAATCAGGATTTTCGGCAGCTAGTTTAATTGCTTCTTTACTAGTAATGTACTGTACACCTTCAAATGGGTACCAATGATACTTTACATACTTTCGATTACCTTCCGCATTTCTCCAAATGTATGTATTTACACTATGTCCTGGTATGTGGCGAAGACTTTTGACTGTACCATTATTAGAGTATAAACGGACAACAAAATGAATAGATTCAGGTGCTTTAGCGACAAAACTCCAAAATCTATTAGGGTCTATTAAGTTATTTTTAGGTGAAGGCAATAATGCTTTAATTGTTTCAGGGAAACGCATAGGATCACGAACAGAAAAAACAGGGATGTGATTGCATAAAAGGTCAAAAATGCCTTCTTTCGTATAAAATTTTGTGGAAAAACCGCGTACATTTCTAGAAGTATCCGGTGTTCCTTTCGTACTAACAGCTAACGAAAATCGCACCATAACAGGAACTTTCTCATTAGAATTTTGTAAAAAACTTAATTTAGTATGTTCAGACATCGAATATATCGTTTGAAAATAACCGAACGCACCAAATCCTTTTACATGAACAGGTCTTTCTAAAATTTTTTCATGAATAAATTCTTGTAATGACTCATGCAGTACACTATCTTGCTCTAGTACGGGTCCACGTGAACCAACTGTTTGAGAGTGAAGTTTAGCTTGTTCATTACGTTCGTCATTTTCATTAAAGTCTTTCCCTAGTATAGATTGCCCCTGTTTATCATAGTTTTCATCCATCGATATAGCCTCCAAATCTTTTTTGTCCATTGTTACTAAATATGATTTTATAGCCTTAATTATGTATGACACGCACAGTTCAAAGCAGTAACATACCGCTAGATGAAAAAAACACATATGTAGTGGACCTGTTGAAATAGAAGAAATTATGGAAAAATGAATATCGGGGAGAGAAAGCACACGTTTTACTAAAAATGTGGAAGAAAACCACTATTAAAATTTCAATCTTAAAACTTAATTTATAAACGATTATATAGAGAATGAACGTTAAAAAAGGGAAAATAACTAGGAGGAATTTAGCATGTCGGATTGGTTTCAATTAGATAAAGAATATATGATGTCTACATATTGTCGTACAGAGGTTGCAATGGAAAGGGGAGAAGGGTGTAAACTGTATGATGTAGATGGTAAAGAGTATTTAGATTTATTTTCTGGCGTAGGAGTAAATGTATTAGGATATAATCATCCTAAAATTGTACAAACGACAATGGAGCAAGTTGCGAAATCGTTGCATTTACCGTTTCATTTTTTAAACCCAGTTGCAATTGAGTATGCAAAGAAATTAGTAGGTTGTACTTTAAAAAGCGGAAAAGTCTTTTTTACAAACTCTGGTACGGAAGCGACAGAAACGACATTAAAATTAATTGATAAATATAGATCTATTGCGAATGAAGAGCGTGATGGAGTAGTTGTGTTAAAAGATAGTTTTCACGGGAGGACGTTAGGGGCACTACATTTTACGAGACAAGAAAAAGTATATCAAAATTTTCCTAAAACATCTATTCCTGTATATGAAGTAGAGCGCGAGAATATAGACCAATTAGAAGAAACCATTATTAAAGAAAATCCAATTGCGATTATGCTAGAGCCTGTTTTAGGTAGCGGGGGGATTTATCCTTTATCAAGTGAATATTTACATGGTGTTCAAAATTTATGTAAAAAATATAATGTACTTCTTGTCGTTGATGAAGTTCAAAGTGGAATGGGTCGAACGGGAAAACTATTTGCTTATCAAAATTTTAATATTACACCGGACATTATTCAAATCGGTAAAGGAGCAGGAGGCGGGATACCGCTAGGGGGAATTATTGTAGGTGAAAAGTTATGTGATGTATTTTCACCAGGAGATCACGGGACAACGTTTGCTCACTCATCAATGGGAACAGCATTAGGTTTAACTGTATTAAATACATTACTTGATGATGGGTTAATGCAAGAAGCTTATGAAACGTCACTATATTTAAATGACAAACTGCAAGACATTCAGAAAGAAAATTCTTATTATATTCAGGAAGTGCGTCATGCGGGGATGATGTTTGGGATAAGTGTGAATGACACGAATGAAAATGTGAAGAAATTACAGATTGAGTTAATGAATAAAGGGATGTTAGTCGATGTAACACAAGGGAATATTATTCGATTACTTCCGCCGTATATTATTACGAAAGAGGAAATTGACGCATTCACTTATGAATTTATTTCCTGTGTTCATAACATAGCTGCTACAGCAAGTATTTAAAAAAATATAAAAAAATATAAAAAGCTAAAGAAGCCGCTATTTTAGCGGCTTCTTTAGCTTTTTAAAATAGTAAATTACTTAACATAGAGAGCATCTCATTGGACAAATAATTAATTATGTGAAACAATAATAACAGATAAGGAGACGTTAATTTTCCTTAAGTGCTTCGAATTAATTTTATTCAATAAGAGAAGGTGTGCTTAAAGAAGTTAAATTAAATAAGGAGCTGTTTTATTATATGCAACAAAATAATGATTTAAATTTTGAACCTCAAGACGTTAATATTGTCAATCCTAAACAAGCCAGGAAAGCAGTAATTGCTACTGGTATAGGAAACGCAATGGAGTGGTTTGACTTCGGATTATACGCGTATTTAGCGGTTATTTTAAGTCAATTATTCTTCTCAGGTGTTGATAATAGTGGATTGCAGCTTGTACTTACATTCGGTACATTTGCAGCAGCCTTTCTCGTTCGACCAATCGGAGGTGTATTCTTTGGTAGAATAGGAGATAAGTACGGCCGAAAAATCGTGTTAAGTACTACTATTATTTTAATGGCACTTTCTACATTATTCATCGCATTACTACCAACCTATGAACAAATTGGTGTATGGGCACCAATACTACTTTTAGTTGCCCGAATGATTCAAGGCTTCTCTACAGGCGGCGAATATTCAGGTGCAATGGTTTATATCGCAGAATCTTCTCCAGATAAAAAGCGTGGTATACTCGGTAGTGGTCTTGAAATTGGAACACTCTCAGGTTACATTGCTGCATCGGTAATTGTTACCATTTTGACGTTATTGTTAACAGATGAGCAAATGCTCAGCTGGGGATGGCGTATTCCGTTCTTAGTAGCTGCACCAATTGGTTTGGTCGGTTTATACTTACGCCGTCATCTAGATGAATCTCCAATCTTTGAAGAGATGGAAAAAGCACAAGAGGAATCTGAAGACAATGAACAATTTTCATTTATGGATATTATTAAATATCACAAAAAAGACTTCTTATTAAGCACAGTAATTGTCGCCTTCTTTAATATTACAAATTATATGATTCTTTCGTATATTCCTTCTTATCTAACTCAAGTACTTAAAGTCGAAGAAACAACAGGCTTATTAATTATTTCTATTACGATGGCACTTATGATTCCACTAGCACTATATTTCGGTAAGTTAAGTGATAAAATTGGTAATAAACGCGTTGTGCAAATTGGTTTACTTGGTTTAACTGTATTTGCAATTCCAGCATTTTTACTAATAGGTAACGGACATATTGCAGCTATATTTGCAGGTATTTTCGTACTAGGTTTCTTCTTAAGTGTATATGAAGGAACATTACCTTCATTATTACCATCACTCTTTTTCACCGATGTACGTTATCGAGCACTTTCGATCTCATTTAATATTTCTGTATCGATATTCGGTGGAACAACACCGCTCGTATGTTCATACTTAGTTCATGCAACTGGTAACCCGCTCGCACCGGCATTTTATTTAGCAGGTGTAAGTATTATTGGATTAGTTGTATTTAGTGTACTATTTGTTACGACTTCAGGGCGTGCGCTAAAAGGTTCATATCCTACAGTAGAAACGAAAAAAGAAGCACACCTAATCGCTAAAGAAGACCCTGAAGAAACACTTTGGTGGCATGAAGAGTCATTAGAAATTGAAGCAGGGAAGAATGCTTCCATTTAAAAAGCAACGTAGAAGTATAAAAAGACTCCTATGAATAAATAACGGGTTCAGTTACGGGAGAGAAAATATAAAATAACAAACAAAAAAGGGATGTAAATCACATATGATTTAGCATCCCTTTTTATATTGTTATTAAAATGTTTAAGCACTTTTATGTACTCTTGCTATTTTATATACTAAAACCATTGCTAAATTGGTTGTCTAGAAAGACCTTTAATGATAGCTCGTGGAGATGGTAAAAGTTATATCTATTCTAATTTTAATCCAAAATACGCACAAATGGCTCTAACGATAATTCGAACCCATTATAACTTTTGTATGCCATTTACCACAAACGAAGGGAAAAAGAAAACAGTAAAAACACCAGTATAACGATTGGGTATTACTGGAAAATTGTTTGATTTAAAAGATATAATTTAATTTAGATAGTTCACTCAAATAATGGTGGACTATATTTTTTAAAAGGTAAATGGAAAATTACGTTAAAATAATTATAGAGATTGTGAAAAAATGTTCTTAAACTAACGGTCAGGTTACTTTAAGCAGGATTTTTCAAAGGAAATGGTGAATATCATATTTTGAAGGGGTGATTGCAGTGAAGTAAGTGATTTTTTTATCTTGGTTAAATACTTTGAAGAAAGGGATTTATAATTATGAACACAAAACTAATAATAGTAGAAGGTTTACCTGGATTTGGAAAATCAACCACTGCAAAGCTAATAAATGAAATTCTAAGCCAAAATAAAATTGAAGTTGAACTATTTTTAGAGGGAAATTTGAACCATCCAGCCGACTATGATGGTGTATCTTGTTTTAATAAATTTGAATTTGATAGATTATTATCTAACAGTGGAGATTTTAAAGAAGTGCTTCTTAAAAGAGTTCTAAAAAAAGGAAGCAATTATTTATTACCATACAGAAAGATAAAAAATGAGTTTGGTGATCAGTTTTCGGACGAATTATTTAACGATATTTCAAAAAACGATATATATGAATTGTCATTCGATAAAAATGTTGAATTAATTGCTGACAAATGGAATGACTTTACTGAAAGTGCTCTAGAAGACAATAAGGTTTATATCTTTGAATGTTGTTTCATACAAAACTCATTAACTATTGGGATGATTAAATATGGTGAACAAAAAGAAAAAATAATAAATTATGTAATGAAAGTTGCAAAAATTATAGAGAATTTAAATCCAATGTTATTGTATGTAGAACAAGATAATCTTGAATTTTCATTTAGGAAGGCACTAAAAGAAAGAACTCCAGAATGGTCCACAGGAATCGTTGACTATTACACTAACCAAGGCTATGGGAAAGAACATAACCATTCAGGTGTAGAAGGAGCGATAAAAGTTCTTGAAGCTAGAAGGAATTTAGAATTAGAAATATTCGATATGTTAAAAATGAAAAAAGAAAAAATCAATAATACAAAATATGAAATTGACTCATATAGCTCAATGTTAAAAGATAAGTTAACAATACAAATGGTGAAATAGCTTTTTGTACTAACTGGTACTTTAGTTGAAGAAGGAAATGAAAACGCTCAGAATATTTTCTGAGCGTTTTAGTTTGCTATTTATAATGCGAAATACATACAAATTATTGTGTTATTTCTAATGGTTATTAGCATTTTTCTCTCCCTAAACTGAGCACATGAATGAAAAAATAGGAGTCTTTTGTTGTCTTATTTCTTTCTTTTCTTCAAATGTTTTTGATATGCATAAAGCTTATGAATCTCTTCCTTAAATTCATGCAGAAGTACAATGCTTTTACCATTTGAATAACGCACCGTATTATAAGCATCTATAATAATATCACTTTGAATATTTACATCTTCTTCATCATGTATTCTTTCTAGCCAAGCCTCAACAGTTTCTCCCCGTTTTCTATTTAAAGGAGGGGTTAACTTACTCTCTAGCTTGAAAATTTCCTTCCGAATTTCGTTATGTGGCGGTTTATTTCGTTTAAAACGATTTTGGCTCATTCCTTCTTTATCAGTAATGATAGTAGATTCGAAGACGTGCATATTTGGTAAACTTAAATGTTTTCGTTTTTTTACTATTTTCCAAACGACGTAAATAGCGATAGCTGTACAGACTATTATTGTAGCGCTATTTATGAGTATTGGATCAAAATCAGGAATTTTTTTTCCGTCTTCAATTTTTGGTTTTAAGAGATGTCCTTTATTTGCCCAAACATCTTCAGTATCTTTTAATTCCGCTGCTTTAATTAATGGCATTAAAGCATAGCCGACGCCTAATGCGACTACTTCCGTTATAAAACCAAAAATAAGTCGAATGAAAGGAAATATTTGAACAATTAATATACTCATTAAGCCAATCGTAATGATAGAAGCAAAACGTAATAGTTGTTGTTTGCGATTTGCCCCGGTTAACCAAAATGTAATCATAAGATGCAAGGCTAACATTAATAGTTTCCACAACGGTGGAAAGGGTGCATAAAATATAACTGAAACGACAAACCATACAATACCACCTAAAGATTTTTGAACTGGATATCCAGGTCCGACCACATGTACGATAAAGAAAAATAGTGGTAATATGATTGTGCCAAAAAGAGAAAAAGGTAAAAATAAAGAGAAAAGAACGATTTGAAGAACTAAAAGTATTACAAATCCTGTTGTTTTTTTCTGCATAAATTTATGAATAAGAAATACTCCAATATAGCCTGTTGTTAAAAATATTGCAATACTAATTAGTTCATCTCTTTCTGTTAATAATGAAAGCAGGAGGAGCAGAATGAAATCATGAATGTGATATAGCCAAGTTTTCAACCGATTCCACCATCCCTTCACTAGTAATGAGAAACGTTGGCTGCGAGAGAAGAGGGAGTTCATTTCTTTGTAAACCAATGTATATCATTGTAGACGATCGTTCTCTCTTTCTCGTTACATAATGAAGGAATCCTTGTTTCGGAAGTAACGTACTATCATCTGAAATACGGGCTAATTCTTCTAAAGCTTTTGCATATTGCGTTTGCCCTTCATGTAACGATAAATGTAATGCACCACCTTCTGCTAATACACTAATAAATAATTCAAACGGTATTTGATGCTTCGTTGCATATTGGCAAATGTATGTTGCGAATGAAATTAAATCTTCAACATTATCTTTCCAACCAAATCCACGATCGGCAGCTAAAGAAAGACAAATCGTCCAACTATAATTTTTTACAGGTTCATATTGCTTCGCTTGTAATTCCTGCATTTTAGCAGATGCCTTCCAATGAATAGAACGGAATGATTCACGTTCATAGCGTTTTACACCTATAATAGATGTTTCGTCATTGTAAAAAGAAAAATTCGTTTGATAGGATCCGATTAAAAGTTGCTGAAGTTCTTGCAAACCTGCTACTTCTTTAGGAGAAGGATACACAATAATTTCAGTCCTTAATTTATCAAAAACAGGTAAATGTACAGTTAATAGATGAAATGGATCTTTTAATACACATTCAAACTGTTCAATTTGAAACACCCCACGCTTCGTAGCGGTTAATGTTAAATCCCATTTTTGTGCCGAATGTGCAGGTTGTGAAAATGGGAAAGAGAATAACGTTTTTGATATTTGTTCAATGCCTTGCTCTTTATGCGGTATAAGGGACGAATTTAAATGAAAGTAACAAACACCATTAACGAGCGGTATGCTGGCTCCATTTTTTAAATGAATAAAAAACTGTCCAGATTCCTCAGGAAAAAGCCGTGTAGTTTGTTTCTCATTTATGATTTGAAACTTCTTCTCTATGAAAGCGACATATTTATAAATAAAAATCGCAAATATATAATAGAAGAAAAAGAGAAACATAAGCATTCGTTGCGGGAAAAAGAATGTGAAAAGTAACGCGATTGGAACGGTTAGTTGAATAATATGAAGTTGAAAAAATAAAGGTACAGTTACAACGCGCTGTCCATTCATGCTTGCTCAATCTCCACGGGTACATCAACTTCTTTTAAAATACTTTGCATAATATCATTTTTTGTCGTACGTAATGCACCTTCCATTGATAAGACGATACGGTGATTCCAAACAGAAGGAACTAACAATTGTATATCTTCTGGTGTGCAATATTCTCTCCCATGTAAAAAGGCTAAAGCTTGAACAGCACGTACTAAAGCTAATGTGGCACGTGGGCTTACACCGTTAGCGATATAATCATGATTTCTTGTAGCATGAGCAAGTTTAATAATGTAATGTTCTAACGGTTCCGAAACAAATATTTCTTTTACTCGTTTTTGAGCTTCTAAAATATCTTCTAATGAGATGACAGATGTGACACTTTCTAATGGTAAATCGTTCCGAAAACGTCGCATCATTTGTAACTCATCTTTAGGAGTTGGATAACCAATTGAAATCGTCATTAAAAAGCGATCAAGCTGTGCATCTGGAAGAGGGAAAGTCCCTTGTGATTCGATTGGGTTTTGCGTCGCAATAACAAAGAACGGTTTCGGCAGAGGCGTAGATTTTTTTTCGAGCGTCACTTGTCGTTCTTCCATCGCTTCTAACAAACTCGACTGCGTTCTCGGCATTGCACGGTTAATTTCATCTGCTAGCAAAATGTTTGTCATAACCGGTCCAATTCTTAATTCGAATTCGCTTGTTTTTGGGTTGAAGTATTCAATACCTGTTACATCACTTGGAAGTACATCAGGGGTGAATTGAACGCGAGAAAAACTACCACCAATACTTTTGGAAATGGTTTTCGCCAGTAACGTTTTCCCAGTACCAGGCACGTCTTCGAGTAGTGCATGTCCATCAGCAAGAAGTGAAACGAGCAGTAGATCAATAACATTTTCTTTCCCAACAAACACAGATCCGATGTTTTCTTTCAATTTATGTATCATATGTACCATTCCTTTCATTATAAAAGAGCTAATATTTCTATATTTTAACAAATTATTCAGAAAATTTGTATGGTTTTTTAATTCAAAGAAATGGATATTTAATTATTAAATTACTCTTGCATATTTTGGAATATGATTATACAATATCGATATATGATGTATCGCAAGTCGATATATCATAAGGCGATGCATCGGAGGTAGTTATAATGAATGCGAAGGCGCAAAAATATATTCCGTTAACTGAGGCGACATATTACATACTGTTATCACTAGTGAAACCAATGCACGGATATGGAATTATGCAAATGGTAGAAGAGATGACAAATGGGGAAGTAAAGCTTGGTCCTGGTACTTTATACGGGAATACGACGAAGTTACTAAAAGAGAAGTTAATTGTTGAAGTTGCCTCTACAGATAGAAAGAA
Organism: Bacillus cereus G9842; assembly: GCF_000021305.1. GTDB lineage: Bacteria > Bacillota > Bacilli > Bacillales > Bacillaceae_G > Bacillus_A > Bacillus_A thuringiensis_S. The sequence goes on along the minus strand of NC_011772.1, from coordinate 2,924,582 downwards.
GTGCTATGAGTTAACGCCGTTTGGGAGAGAAGTGCTGGAACTGGAGTACAACAGATTACAGCGGTCTGTAAAGAATGGAAACAGTATATTAGGGGAGTGAATGGAAGATGGAGACAAAGAAGATATTCAAACCTTTCGCAGTATGGAGCTTAGAAAAAGAAGAAGCGTATTTACGTAAAATGCATCAACAAGGCTGGGCGTTACAAAAGTATAACGTAATGTATAGGTTTAAGAAAACTGAGCCGAAAGATGTAGTATATAAAGCAGACTTTAGATTAGAGTATAAGGATTCGACAGAAAAACAAAAAGAATATATCGAAATATATGAAATGTGTGGTTGGAAACATGTAACGAGTTTTGCGAAGTGGAATTACTTTTGTAAAGAAGTAGAAGAGGAAAATGAGTTACCTGATATTTATTCAGACAAAGAAACGAAGATACAAAAACTTGTTGAATTGATACAGTTCGTTGCAATTATGTTTGTAATGTTAATTCCAGTGCTTTACTTATGTTTTCTTGGAGTATCAGAATCAGGATTATATAAAGGTATGGTAGGGTTTTTAGTTTGTATATATTTATATGCGTTTATTAATTTATTTAGGAAGATTAAAAAGTTAAAAAAGGAAATATTTTAACAAAGAGTGATATTCTTAGAGAAGATATATATTGATGGGAATCAACTTCTCTAATTTCTATATATATATTTTTTGTTCATTCTTTTTTATATAATAAAAGACCAACTTTTTAATTCATAGAACTAACAGTTACAAAGATAATATCAGTAACAACACCTAAAAAAATCATAAATGAAGAAGAAATAATCAACAATAACGAACTAGCAATTAATATTAATTTATTAGATTTTTGATTTTAAAAATGGTAGTAAAGTAAAAGACTACAAATAGTAGAAACAATCCATATTGTTAGATCGTAAGGAATCGTTATTTTCTCCCAATCGAAGATCCAAAAGTAAAAGATGACTATATGACAAGTTAATAGTAGAAATATTGATGGAAGCGTTATCTTTTTATTGTTTGTTTTACCTCTCTTATGTAAACATTTCTAAAAGAGTGCGAAGTTTAACATATAATAAGGAAGAAACACATTTTTAATTAAGTTATTAAACGGAAAAATCCCTTATAGAAAAATCTATTTCTATAAGGGATAATAATGTTTTTATTAGAAAGACTGATTTTGAGCAGGTTTAATAAATTGTTCTGGGTTTTCAACAAGCCCACATACAGCGCATTGGACGCGATAAGTAGGTCCTTGATAGGCCATATGAAAAGCATTCATCGTGTCATTTGTATATTCTTCTTCTACTTGACCAGTTTGTGGATTTAATTTGACTGGTTTTACTTGTTGCTCAAGAATATTAAAGCGAGTACGGTTCGTTTTACAACTTGGACATAGCATTGGTTCCATATGTATACACCTCCATTTGTATCATTTCTTAAACTCTTTAATTTTATGCAAGCAAAAAACTTTCTCAATATAAATAGGTGTTTAATGTATTTAAAATTCAGAAAAAATAAAATATAATAAAAGTACGAACTGGTTATGTCCAAACCAAATCTCCTGTTTTATGCCAATAAGCTGGGGGGCCGAGAAATCGGCCTCATTTTTTTTGCTCATTACTACAAAGAACAAGGTTTTTATGAGACTTTTGTCGAAATTTTAGGGGTAGATATAAAGGGGGATGTAAAATGGATTTGAAAATGAAGTACATCATTTTATATGTAGAAAAGTTTGAGGAATGTTTAAAATTCTATAAAGATATTTTACAGTTACCTATAAAAGCAGAGCACGGTACATATATTGAATTTAATACTGGAACTACCATTTTAGCGATGAATACGCGGCAAGATGTGAAAGAATTAACAGGACTACCGCTTACAGAAGGTGAATTACAGTCTTCTCATTTCGAATTAGGATTCGTTGTTGAGAATGTACAAGAAACGATTGAGCAATTTAGAGAACAAGGTATTAAGATTTTAGTTGAACCTATTGTAAAACCGTGGGGACAAACAATTTCTTACATTGCTGATCCAGATGGAAATTATATTGAAATTTGTAGTTCATTAGAATAGAGGGAGAAAGAGAGATGGGATTTCCGAAACTAGAAACAGAACGTTTATTCTTAAGAGAACTTACACTATTAGATGCGGAAACGATGTTCCGTTATTTTTCGAAAGAATCTGTTATACGTTATTTCGGAATGGATTCTTTCCAAAATATTGAGCAAGCGAAAACAACGATTCAAACGTTTAAAAATCGTTATGAAGAAGGAAGTGTATTTCGCTGGGGAATCGAGAAAAAAGGGACGGGCCAATTAATTGGGACGTGTGGATTTCATTTAATTAACAATCATCATAGACGAGCTGAAATTGGTTATGAATTAGATGATACATATTGGGGACAAGGGTACGCAACGGAAGCGTTACAGGCGATTTTAGCTTACGGGTTTGAAACATTGCAACTTATAAGAATTGCTGCTGTTGTATATGTAGAAAATAAAGCTTCTCAAAAATTATTAAGTAAAGCAGGGTTTCAAGAAGAAGGATTACTTCGAAAACATATGATTCAAAATGGAGTTGCTCATGATACTATTTTATATTCTTTATTAAAAGAAGAGTGGAAGAAGTAATGAGCACAAACGAACTTATAAAGATTATGAAGAAGCATAGGGAAAATAGATTCATTTTAGGTATAGATGGTTTAAGTCGATCTGGAAAAACAACATTCGTAGCAAATTTAAAAGAAAATATGAAACAAGAAGGCATTCCGTTTCATATTTTTCATATTGATGATCACATAGTGGAGCGTAATAAACGCTATCATACAGGATATGAAGAATGGTATGAGTATTATTGTTTACAGTGGGATATTCCATACTTGAGGCAGAAGTTTTTTCAGAAGTTACAACATGAGACAAAACTGACTTTGCCTTTTTATCAAGAGGAAACAGACTCATGTGAAATGAAAAAAGTACAGATTCCTATTGTAGGCGTAATTGTTATTGAAGGAGTCTTTCTACAGCGAAAAGAATGGAGAGATTTCTTTCATTATATGGTCTATTTGGACTGTCCAAGAGAGACAAGGTTTCTACGTGAGAGTGAAAAAACGCAGAAAAACCTTTCAAAGTTTGAAAATAGGTATTGGAAAGCAGAGGATTATTACTTAGAAATGGAATTGCCGAAGGATAGGGCGGATTTAGTCATTGAATGATTTGAAAATAGAAGGTGAATAGAATGAATATTTTATGGGATTTTGATGGGACGTTATTTGATACGTATCCTGCATATACAATGATGCTTTCTGAAATATTAGGTGATTCAGTAGAAAAACAAGAAATATACAAAAACTTAAAAATATCATACTCTCATGCAATTCAATATTATAATATTTCATGCGAGCAGGAAGAAAAAATTAAAGTTTTGAAGGGGAAATTTACTCCAAAAGATATGGAACCTTTTGCGGGTGTCGAAGAGGTTTTGAAATTTGCAAATAAAAATGTGATTATGACCCATAAACATAGGAAAGGGGTTATGGCCATTTTAAAATATTACGGCTGGGAAAAATACTTCGTAGATATGGTTACAATTGACGATGGCTTTCCTCGAAAGCCGAACTCTTTGGCTTATAATCATCTGCATAAAAAATACAATATTGATTTAGCTATTGGAGATAGAGAATTAGATTTATTACCTGCAAAAGAATTAGGTATTTCAACATGTATGTTTCAAGGTAATTGTGATGTAGCGGATTATTCTTTATCACATCACTCGGAGTTTTTTAAGGTAGTGATAAATAGAGAGTTTTCTTTATAAAATAAGTTAGTATTTAAGACTGTATATTTCATTTTAAAGGTACAGTCTTTATTTTTTAGAACTATTTCATTTTATTTTCTGTATATAAAAATTGCTAGGAGTTAAAGAATGTCCGTCCATCTTTATTAAAGAAGTAGCCAGGTTAATTGTTAGATAGAAATAAACTGAAGGATAAAGTGATAGCGTCCACTTTATCTTTTTTATGTTTTAACCAAATTATGGTTATTCGTGTTAATATGAACTCATAGCTATATAGAAGGGGTGGGGTTAGTATGAAAACAGAAATAGTTCCTAAAAAGAAGTACAGTATAATAAGCTATATATCTTTACTCATCGGTATTTTGTGTTTTCTATTCGTGTTTATAACGCCAACAAGGATAGCGAATGCAGGTAATATAGTTGGAGATTATATTACAATTGCCCTGACAGGTGTAGGTATCATGCTTTCAATAATCACAATGACGAAAAGAACAGAGAAGAAGGGAATTGCTATTCTTTCATTAATACTGTCCTCATCATTTTTTATATTTTGGATCATAGCAATTATCCTATTGTTTACTGGTCAAATTAGTTTTGCGCCGTAATGTGTAATAAAAAGAGTCCTTCTCGTATGAAGGACTCTTTTTATTCGGTTTCTTCAGGTTGATATTCTAAAATATCACCCGGTTGGCATTCTAATGCTTTACATATTGCTTCTAAAGTTGAAAACCGAACTGCTTTTGCTTTTCCGTTTTTCAAAATAGAAAGGTTAGCCATTGTAATTCCAACCTTCTCCGAAAGCTCTGTTACACTCATTTTTCTTTTCGCTAACATTACATCAATATTAATGATAATTGCCATATTATTCACCTCAGACCGTTAAATCATTTTCTGATTTTATATCTATAGCATCTTTTAATAGTCTTTGGAGAACGGCAGCAAAGACCGCGATTACCATTGAAGCAAAAATCATAATCATTCCGATAATAATAATGCCAGGGGCGTCATCTCTCTCTGCCACAAGATAGAAAAGTGGCATACCTAATACATATAATACACTAATTGCCAATGCGCTGTACTTAATATTTTTTAAAGATTTAACAGATAACTCTGAAAATGCGTTGTTTTTATCAATATAGTTTAAAAGCTTAAATGTTTGGTACAGTGCGAAGTAATAAGGTAGTGCTGTTGCGTATAAGTTGATAAATACAAGATATTTAATATATGCAATATCTGGATATAATTCTGCGGCGAAATTTCCTATTTTAGGGACTAAAAAAATGCACATAGCAAGAACAGGGATTCCGATCAGAATCACAACGGTCTTTAAAAAGAGTGTGGATCCTTGTTTCATAAAAAGCACCTCATTTATTTAATATCTTATTAATTTAACATGAAATTTATTGTTTAACAATAAATTTTTATTTCTTTTAATCGAGGATTTATTGTTAAACAAGTAATTAATGAAAAGAATGCTAAATCTTTTTTATAAGATAGATGAAACATACCGATATTTAATTAAAGAAAGAGAAGGTAACTATTGTTAGCTTTATGAGAATTGGGAACTAATAAAACATATGTAGGTTTTGGAATGGAAAAGGAAATAAGGTGTATTTAAATGAATGCAAAGTTTATGGAGGAACAATCATGTTGAATTATGGTGTGAAGATAAAAAAGTTGCTATTAGTGGCAGCTATAATAGTAAGCGTATTAAGTACGGAAAGTATGATGAATTATCATGCGGCCAAAGCTAAGGTGAAAAAAGTAGAACATCAGCCTAAAAATATAATTATGATGGTTATGGACGGGACTAGTTCAACGGCGACAACATTGGCTCGCTGGTATAAAGGGGCACCGCTTACGTTAGATCAAATTGTAACAGGAGGTGTTCGTACGTTTTCGGCGGAATCAGCTATTACAGACTCAGCGCCAGCAGCAACAGCATTAGCAACTGGAAATAAATCGAATTCAGGATATGTAGGTGTACTACCTTCTATTGTAAATTCACCTAGCTTAAAGCCAATAAAAGAAGAGGACAAGTTACGGCCGGTCGCAAACGTATTAGAAGGTGCAAAACGTACTGGTCGTGCAACGGGAATTGTTGCTACATCTGAAATTCAGCATGCTACTCCGGCGGGATTCTCAGCTCACCATGTCAATCGCAAGCAATTTAACGTAATTGCGAAGCAGCAAGTATATCAAAATATAGATGTCGTATTAGGCGGGGGAAAAGCGGCGCTTCTACCTATAAAAAGTAATGGAATCCGAAAAGATGGTGAAAATTTAGTAAAGGTGATTCAAGACAAAGGATACGATTTTGTTGAAACGAAAGATGCGTTATTGAACTCCAAATCTAATAAAATTTGGGGCTCTTTCTCACATCATGCTCTTGCGTTTGATATGGATCGTATAGCAACAAATCCAGAACAACCGACACTTTCTCAAATGACAGAAAAAGCAATTCAAACATTATCAAAAGATAAAGATGGCTTTTTTTTATTCGTAGAAGGTAGTAAGCCAGATTGGGCAGCTCATGCTAATGATCCGATTGGGATTATTAGCGATGTATTGGCATTTGATGAAGCGGTAGCAAAGGCGTTACAATTTGCGAAGAAAGATGGGGATACGATGCTTATCGCTTTAACTGATCATGGTAACAGCGGCATCTCTATAGGGAATAGGAATACGACAAAAGGATACAATACTACACCGGTTTCTGCATACATTGATCCATTGAAAAAGGCGAAAATGACACTTGAAGGAACTATAAATAAACTGAAATCTGATTTATCAAATGTAGAAGATGTAGCTAAACTATACGGTTTGGATAATCTAACTCATGATGAAAAAGAAAAATTAAAAGCGGAAAAAAAGAAAATGGATGTAGGACGAATCCTTACTACATTATTGGCTAATCGTGCAAATATCGGCTTTACGACAGGAGGACATACAGGTGAGGATGTATTCTTATATTCTTATGGACCTCAAAAACCAGAAGGCTTAATCCAGAATACAGACATTGCGAAGACGATGGCCAAAGCGATGGGCTTTAACTTAGAAGAAGTAACGAATAAAATATTTTTAGAGAGTGAGCAAGCCTTTAAGAAAATCGGTGCAACTGTAACAGCCGACAAAACCGAAGGAGTAAACCCGTTACTTGTGGTAAAACATAATAAAGTAGAAGCACAACTATTTGGTAACAAAAATATAATTCGTATCAATGGTAAAGGGTATGAATTAGGAAGTATTATTGTAGAGAGTAATGGAAAGTGCTATGTACCACAAGAAGCAATTCAACTATTTGTAAAGCATTCTCGTTAAAAAATTGCCAACCAGTTAAGCTAACTGGTGGCAATTTTTTGTGTTCATTCTAAATATAAGGGCTCGGATTGTTTTGTAAAGTTTTTCAGAGGAGACTTGTATAAATGTTAAAGGGGAATTATATTCTTTTCTTACATTAAAAAATTTCGTTTTGTAGAATAGAGAATTTATACATATAGTAAAGTCTAATGTATTATCAATTAATATTTACGAAAAATATATTAATACTTTAGAATTTCTTTAATTTTCATTATTTTTTATTTAAGGTTATCCGTTATATTTATAATGTGTTTATTTCAATTTATCGTATTGTAGCGCAGTTTCATATAATTAGAAAGCAATCCTCAAAATAAAATCTCCACTAGAGTAAATTTATTATTTTTTTGCGTTTTTTATTTACAAAAATTATTATGCCGCTAAGAAAACTGTAGTTTATTGAATTAGAGATATATTAGAATTTATTTGAAGAAAGAGAGAGGGAATAAAATGAATATAGTGCACTTACGTCCTAAACAGCGTTCTAAGTATCGAATTATGCTAGGGACGTGGTATTACTCTACAAAGAGGTATATTCAGTGGTTATCAGACGGAAAAACATATGCAAAAAGGTTCCAACAAGAAAAGCTACCTTGTACAGCAATTCAGCACCGAACGATATTACTCCGTAAGCTCAAAGATGTAGATATGTGGTATCAACAGAATAAGGTTGTTAATTTGAAAATTGCTGTTAAAAAACTAAATGGTATCGTCATTAGACCAGGAGAAACATTTTCTTACTGGCGTTTAATAGGTAAGCCTACGAGGAAAAAAGGGTATGTAGAAGGTATGGTATTACATTACGGATCTTTTCAAACAGGTATTGGAGGAGGTCTTTGTCAGCTTTCGAATTTAATATATTGGATGACTTTACATACACCACTGACAGTAACAGAACGATATCGTCATAGCTTTGATGTCTTTCCTGATTCTAGGCGAACTCAACCGTTTGGGAGTGGAGCAACTTGTTCCTATAACTATTTGGATTTACAAATTAAAAATGAAACGGACCAACCGTATCAACTTCATCTTTATATGACAGATGAATATTTAGTTGGTGAATGGAGAACAGTCTATCCGCAACTTTATCAATATGAAGTGTATGAGAAAGAACATTCAATTCAACCTGCATACTGGGGTGGTTATATACGACATAATGTGATTCAACGTAAAGTATATAATCAACAGAAACAGTTAATAGAAGATCAATATGTAACAGAGAATCACGCTATAATGATGTACGAACCACTATTAGCTTGTAATAATGAGAATAGTGAGTAATATGGTAATCCATAGATTAAATAGTATAGAAAATATTTAATTCTTATTTTTATTAAAAAAGTATGAATCCCAGATTTACTGGATTTTAATTGTAACTAAGAACATATAAAAGTTCACTGTTATTTATAGGAGAGTCTGTTTGTTTTTATATCTTATGTATTTCACCCTGCATAAAAAAATATTTCTCAACATTTTATTTGTTGAAAAAGATTGAATATTCGTATTATAACGAATATTATGTTGTTATCGGCAAAAAACGATAATTTGCAGACACTGGGGAGGAAATACATTGAAAAAGAAAAAGAAATTAAAACCATTAGCGGTATTAACAACAGCAGCAGTACTAAGTAGTACGTTTGCTTTTGGAGGTCACGCAGCTTATGCTGAGACACCAACATCATCTCTACCAATAGATGAGCACTTAATACCGGAGGAGCGTTTGGCAGAAGCGCTAAAACAACGGGGGGTAATTGATCAATCTGCATCACAAGCTGAGACGTCAAAGGCTGTCGAAAAATATGTTGAGAAAAAGAAAGGGGAAAACCCTGGGAAAGAAATCTTAACAGGAGATAGTCTTACACAAGAAGCTTCTGATTTTATGAAAAAAGTAAAAGATACAAAAATGAAGGAAAATGAACAGGCACAGCAGCCTGAAGTAGGCCCAGTAGCTGGACAAGGTGCAGCATTGAATCCAGGGAAATTAAATGGAAAAGTACCTACTACATCAGCGAAGCAAGAAGAATACAATGGAGCTGTTCGAAAAGATAAAGTACTTGTTTTACTTGTAGAATTTAGCGATTTTAAGCATAACAATATTGATCAAGAGCCAGGATACATGTATTCTAAGGACTTTAATCGTGAACATTATCAAAAAATGTTATTTGGTGATGAACCATTCACTTTATTTGATGGATCGAAGATTAACACATTTAAGCAATATTATGAAGAACAATCTGGTGGTAGCTATACAGTTGATGGGACTGTAACAGAGTGGCTTACTGTTCCAGGAAAAGCATCAGATTATGGTGCTGATGCGGGTACTGGGCATGATAACAAGGGGCCTTTAGGACCAAAAGATTTTGTGAAAGAAGCATTAAAAGCAGCGGTAGCAAAAGGAATCAATTTAGCAGACTATGACCAATTTGATCAATACGATCAAGATGGTGATGGAAATAAAAATGAGCCAGATGGCATTATTGATCATTTAATGGTTGTACATGCTGGCGTTGGTCAAGAAGCTGGCGGCGGTAAATTGAAAGATGATGCGATTTGGTCACATCGTTCAAAACTAGGTTCAAAACCATATGCAATTGATGGCACGAAATCTTCTGTTTCGAACTGGGGCGGAAAGATGGCTGCATATGATTATACAATCGAGCCTGAAGACGGAGCAGTTGGTGTGTTTGCACATGAGTATGGCCATGATTTAGGCTTACCAGATGAATATGATACAAAGTACTCAGGACAAGGTGAACCTGTTGAGTCATGGTCTATTATGAGTGGTGGTAGCTGGGCTGGAAAAATTGCAGGAACAGAGCCAACGAGTTTCTCGCCACAAAATAAAGAGTTTTTCCAAAAGAATATGAAGGGGAACTGGGCGAATATTCTTGAAGTAGATTATGACAAACTTAGCAAAGGAATCGGTGTTGCAACATATGTAGATCAAAGTACTACAAAATCTAAACGACCTGGAATTGTTCGTGTTAACTTGCCGGACAAAGATATAAAAAATATCGAATCGGCGTTTGGTAAGAAGTTCTATTACAGTACAAAAGGAAATGACATTCATACAACACTTGAGACACCAGTATTTGACTTAACAAATGCAAAGGATGCTAAGTTCGATTATAAGGCATTTTACGAACTTGAAGCGAAGTATGATTTCCTTGACGTATATGCGATTGCAGAAGATGGAACGAAGACACGCATTGATAGAATGGGCGAAAAAGATGTAAAAGGCGGCGCGGATACAACTGATGGTAAATGGGTTGATAAATCATACGATTTAAGCCAATTCAAAGGGAAAAAAGTAAAACTGCAATTTGAGTACTTAACAGATATTGCAGTAGCTTATAAAGGATTTGCGTTAGATAATGCAGCCTTAACTGTAGATGGAAAAGTTGTTTTCTCTGATGATGCAGAAGGTCAGCCAGCAATGACGTTAAAAGGCTTTACTGTGTCTAACGGATTTGAACAGAAAAAACATAATTACTATGTAGAGTGGAGAAATTACGCTGGTTCTGACACTGCGTTACAACATGCACGTGGCCCAGTATTTAATACAGGAATGGTTGTATGGTATGCGGATCAAAGCTTTACAGATAACTGGGTAGGCGTTCATCCAGGTGAAGGGTTCTTAGGAGTAGTAGATTCTCATCCAGAGGCAATTGTAGGGACATTAAACGGACAACCTACTGTGAAGAGCAGTACGCGTTATCAAATTGCTGATGCGGCATTCTCATTTGATCAAACACCAGCATGGAAAGTAAATTCACCAACACGCGGTATCTTTGATTATAAAGGATTACCAGGAGTGGCAAAATTTGATGATTCTAAGCAATACATCAACAGCGTTATTCCTGATGCAGGACGTAAGTTACCGAAGCTAGGACTGAAGTTTGAAGTAGTAGGCCAAGCTGAAGACAAGTCTGCAGGTGCAGTTTGGCTTCATCGATAAAATAAGGTAAAAAGAAGAGAAGCTGCGATAAGTCGGTGAAACTGACTGATTGCAGCTTTTTTCTTCTTGTGAAAAAACTCGCTGTTTTTTATGTACTTATTGGAAAAATATGAAGTTTTTTTGATACATAAAATGCTCCGTCTGTCCAATTATAGAAGCTATTTTGGACGTAAGAAATTTGTAAGTAATGAGTAAGAAAAAAGAGATTTTCATAGTATAAAATATTTATTATAGCTACTTTTAACACCTGATACTAATAGTGTGCTATAATATGAATTAGCAACAAAAAGGAAAGGAATTAGAACAATGACCTTAGAAAATACTAAAAATTTAAAAAAACAAGTTGCTCCTTTTGAAAAATCAACGATTAAAAAAAGTGTTTGGCAACTGATCAACACAATCGTGCCATTTATTATTTTATGGTACCTTGCTTATAAAAGTTTGTCAGTTTCTTATTGGTTAACATTAGTTCCAGCACTGTTAGCCGCTGGATTTATGACAAGGATTTTCATTATTTTTCATGATTGTACCCATTATTCATTCTTTAAAAGTCGACGTGCAAATAGAATAGTTGGAACGTGTATGGGTGTTTTAACATTATTCCCATTTGATCAGTGGGGGCATGAGCATTCTATTCACCACGCTACGAGTGGTAATTTGGATAAGAGGGGTACAGGGGATATTTGGACGCTTACAGTAGATGAATATGTAGCAGCACCATTTAGACTCCGTTTAGCATATCGTTTATATCGCAATCCATTCGTTATGTTTGGGTTAGGCCCAATTTATGTTTTCCTGCTTAAAAATAGATTTAACCGAAAAGGTGCTAGAAAAAAAGAACGTATGAACACTTATTTAACAAATGTTTTAATCGTTGCTGTAGTAGCTATACTTTGCTGGGCGATTGGGTGGCAATCGTTTCTGTTAGTACATGGTACTATATTCTTAATAGCAGGTTCAGTAGGGATTTGGCTGTTTTACGTACAGCACACATTTGAGGATTCTTATTTTGAAGAGGATAAAGATTGGGAATATGTGAAAGCGGCAGTGGAAGGAAGTTCTTTTTATAAGCTTCCCAAAATTTTGCAATTTCTAACGGGTAATATTGGATTCCATCATGTTCACCATTTAAGCCCAAGAGTACCTAACTATAAACTAGAAGAGGCACACAATAATACGCTTCCTTTAAAAAATGTACCAACGATTACGCTTGCTACAAGCTTACAATCACTACGTTTCCGTCTTTGGGATGAGAAAAGTAACAATTTTGTTAGCTTTAAAGATGTCAAAAATATAATTAAAAATAATGTTTCTGTTCGGGTGAAATCTGAACTATAATTGCATCGCATATAAAACTCCCCTTAATCATTTTCGATTTAAGGGGAGTTTTTGTTTAAAGAGTAGATGCCAGATAAGAAGAAAAATTAAATGATTCAAATTATAATTGAAGCAGATTAGGAATTGCTCGTACGTAAGTACAAATATAAGGTGACAGTAAATACATTATGTTAATAAGTGGAGTTGTCATGAATTCTCCATTATGATAACTGTTCATAAATCCGACGGAAATTAATAGCAAAAAGGGGATAGTACAACATTATATCTAAAAATAAGAAAAGACTTGAATGGAAATTTCATTCATTTTTCTTGGTGTTCCGCATTCCATACACTTAAATAAGATGCATATTCTAATTCATCTGGATTCTCATGTAACATAGAAATGAATTCTAATTTATTTCCATCACAATCTAGAAAGTATACACTTGCAGCGGGCATCCACCTTTGGACAATTGGCTCTTGATTTCCTTTTCCTTGACTTCCTATCACTTCTATTCCACGTTCCTCTAACCAAGATTTAGAAGTCATTAAAGATTCTAAATTTACACCAAAAGCAAAATGTCTCGGCTCAAAGTCTTCGATATTATTTACTTCCCATAGTCCAAGCATTTGTTTTTTATTTTCTCCGACCCAAAAGAAAGCCACTCTTCTTTTGGAGAGTTTTCTTGCTAACGTTAATCCTATCTTGTTTTGATAGAAATTTATCGCTTTTTCTAAATTTTTTACATGTAAATGAGTTTCGTATATGTTCTGTATTATTATGATCATTCCTTTCTTTATTGGTAACTACCAATTGAATAGTGAATGTAATTCTAAAGTTGAAATATGTATAAGCCTAGTAATGTACATCTATATCCGATATACCTACTTACTATTATATTGAAATTGAAATAAGATAAATCCAACTGAGGTAGCAAGTTTAAATGAATATTCTACTACTTTTGTAGGAGAGGGGATATATTCATTAAATTCAGATGAAATCATATTAAAATAATGAAAAACACTATTCTTTTCGTAAGAATAGCATCGTTTTTAATGTTCTTAAGTTGATGGCCATAGGGCAGAATTTGAAAAATGCGAAATTACAAAGCTAAGAATTTTAACTCCACAAAAAAATCGATTTCCTGTGGAGTTAAAGGAATCGACTTTTTATTTACCTTGTTGTATTAACGCGGCTGTTAACTTAATAGTAGATAAGTATAATCACCTATTTCTCCCAAAGTTCAATCAATCGACCTTCAGGATCCTTAATCCAAATAAACTTTCCAAATTCACTCATTTCTTCTTTCTTTTCAAGAGGTACACCAATATTCTCAAGATGCTTTATAGTCTTGTTTAGATTATATACTTGGAAATTTAACATTACTTGTTGTTCTGTTGGAAAATAATTGTCATTCTCAGTAAAGAAAGAAAAGATGGTCTCATTTCCTAACTGGGGTTTAATCACAGTCCCATTCCAATCTTCTATATCAAGTTTCAACACTTCACTGTACCATTTTTTTATAACATCAAGATTCTTAGTTCTCCAAAATATTCCTCCGAAACCTTTTATCATCGTATCTAACTCCTGTCTGTCTTTAAATATATATTAAATATATCAAAACAAAACAGTAATAGTAAGCTGAATCATCAACTTATGAACAGTAAAAATCATAATTGCTAGTATTGTAGCATTTACTACATTAACACTTTCAACATCATCATTGGCAAAACTTGAAATCTGGGGGGAAGGTATTGAAATGCTCACTTTTCAACCCATAGTTCATCTGAGAAATTCAGAACTTAAAGTGTTATAAATAATCCTTTCAATAGTAGGGAGAAATGAAAGAAGGAACGATAAAAGACCATACATGAAGTGAAGCGCCACGTGTGGTCTTTTATGTATCGTCAAATATTACATAGTCTCGCTAATTTTACTTTCACTATGAGTGTTAGTAGATATTCTTTTCTTAACTTTAAAGTGATAGTAGGTATAGCAAAAGATGATAAATGGTACAGTGCAATAGATTCCAAGTCGTTGTTCTGGGATAAAAATAAGACTGATTAATATAATGCCATACAATCCAAAACCAAGAATTGGTACGAGTGGATAAAGTGGTGTTTTAAATTTTAAGTCTTCTAATTTTCCACCGTCTGCTAAATAATGTTTGCGGAAAAAGAATTGAGAAACACAAATTGACATCCAAACAATAATGGTAATGACTCCGGAAATTGAAATGAGCCATAAGTAAACCGTTTCAGCAGCTACTACGCTTGTCAAAAGAGAAAAAGCAGAAATAGCTATCGTCATGATTAAAGCGTTGAGAGGAATCCCACGTGATGATAATTTCTTTAAAAAGGCTGGAGCCATTTCGTTTTTTGATAAAGACCAAAGCATTCGAGTAGCAGCGTATAGTCCTGAGTTTGCAACAGAAAGAACAGCAGTAAGAATAACAAAGTTCATAATATCAGCTGCATATGGAATACCGATATTATCAAAAACAGCAACGAATGGGCTCTTTGTTAATCCAGCTTCTTCCCAAGGAATTAAAGCAACAAGAACAAAGATTGCTAAGACGAAGAAAAACATCGTGCGCCATATAATATTTCTAATAGAACGAGGTAAAGTTTTTGCTGGATCTTCACTTTCACCTGCTGCGATTCCAACAAGTTCTGTACCTTGGAAGGAATAGTTGACTGTAACCATTGTTAAAAGAATAGCGGCAAGTCCATTTGGGAATAAACCACCATGATTTACGAAATTTGATAATAGCGGAGCTGGTTCGTCGCCTTTTAAATCAATAAAACCGAACATAGCGGCGCCGCCAAGAATAATAAAAGCTATAATGGCAGATACTTTTATACTTGAAAACCAAAATTCTGTTTCTGCATAACTACGAGCAGATAATGCGTTAATAGTGAAGATTGTAACTCCGAATATTAAGCACCAAACCCAGACAGGAATATCAGGAAACCAGCGCTGCATTGTAATGCCGGCAGTTGTAAATTCAAGACCGGTCGTATTCGCCCAGCTTAACCAATACAACCATCCGATTGTAAAGCCAGTTGCAGGATTGATGAATTTAGTGGCATATTCTTGGAATGAACCTGAGACAGGCATGGCTACAGCGAGTTCACCAAGACATAGCATAACGAAATACATTAATAATCCACCGGCCATAAAGGCAAGTACGGATCCACCAGGTCCAGCTTGACTTATTATAAAGCCAGATCCGTTAAATAACCCCGTTCCAATCACACCACCGAGTGCAATCATGAATAAGTGTCTACTTTTCATCGTTCGTTTTAATTCATTGTTTGTATTACTTACTTGGGCCATTGTTTTCCTCACTTTCGTAGTTGATAGAATAAAGTTTGATGTTTTTCCGTATTATGGAATGTATTCCGTGATGTGAAATCTTGTTATAATTTTCAGATAATTAAAAATAAAAGTCAATATTTTTTTGTTTGCGTTTTCAATTTGTTATTAGTGATATATTTTTATTGTTAGAAAATTAAATAAATAGATTGATTTCATTTCGAATGTTTGCTAAATTGATAGTTAATTAAACGTACTAACATATTACGAGTAAAGTTGAGGCGAGTTATGGTACAGTCCATTGATCGAGCGATAAGTATTATTAAATTATTGAATTCTACAAATGAAAAAGAGTATTGGGCTATTTCTGATATAGCAGATGGAACACATCTCCCAGTTAGTACAGTACATAGATTACTTAACTCTCTAATGGAGCATGGGTTAGTTACACAAATACCAGAGACAAAACAGTACAAAATTGGACCAATGTGGATGGAAATAGGGTTACGTCAATTGGAGAAGGTAGACTACAGATCAGTTGCAAGAGAAGTGATGAAGCGGTTGGCCTTTGAAGTCGAAGAAAGTGTCTATTTAAATATTCCAAACGGAACACATTCTATTATCATTGAAAGAATGGATAGTCCTTTAAAAATTCGAGTTATCGATAATCTAGGGGAACAAATTCCACTTTCAATTGGTGCCGCAAATAAAACGATGCTTGCCAATATGAAAACGAATGAAATGGAACATATTGTAGAACATTTACTTTCTTCATTACCAGAACAAAAGCAAATTCTTCTTAATCAAATAAAGCAAATAAAAAATGAAGGATATGCTGTCAGTTATGGTGAAAAAACAGAAGGGACAGCTTCAGTAGCTGCACCTATTATCGGATTTAATCATAAAGTAGTAGGAGCATTAAGTGTTGGGTTAATTAGTCATCGTATTAATGATGATCGACTATCTTTTCTTATTAGCAAGGTAAAACAAGCAGCTCATGAAATATCAATAAAAATCGGCAGTACATCAGAACTATAATTTTGATAGCTGTCGTCATTTTTTATTCATATACTGGAATTCGTTTTCATAATGCGGAAAAATAGGGGGATTTATATGTCAAAGTGGCAATCAAAAGAACAATTGATTCAATTATTAAGCAGTCTTGTTGAAATTCCTAGTATTACCGGTTCAGAAGCTGAAGTAATATTGCCAGACTTTGTTGTGGAACAATTATCTGAATTACAGTATTTCAAAGAAAACCCGCATCATTTACAAAAAAATCCGACAGGGGACGGACGATATTTTGTTACAGCACTAGTAAAGAAAAGCGATAGTACAAAAAATACTGTAATTCTAGTAAGTCACTTTGATGTTGTAGATGTACAGGATTACGGAGTGTGGAAAGAAGATGCATTTAATCCTAAAAAGTTAACATCTATGTTTTATTCTCATAAAGATGAACTTCCAGACCATGTACGTGAAGATATAGAACAAGGAGAATGGCTGTTTGGTAGAGGAACAATGGATATGAAATGCGGTCTAGCATTACAAATGGCAATGATTGAACAAGCATGTGAAGGAAGATTCGATGGGAATGTTCTTTTATTGGCTGTACCAGATGAAGAAGTGAATTCTGTAGGGATGAGGGCCGCTGTTCCGAGACTGTTAGATTTAGCAAGAGAGCATAACTTAGATTATAAAACGGTCTTAAACTCAGAGCCTATGTTTTCAAGACATCCTGGTGACCAAAATAAGTATATTTACACTGGCTCTATTGGTAAAGTGTTACCTGGATTTCTTTGCTACGGAAAAGAGACACATGTAGGTGAACCTTTTGCAGGCTTAAATGGGAGTTATATGGCTTCATTAATAACGGCAGAATTAGAGTTAAACACAGACCTTTGTGATATTGTAGAAGGGGAAGCGAGTCCTCCGCCAACTAACTTACTTCAAAGGGACTTAAAAGAGGATTATTCTGTACAAATTCCGCATCGTGCAGTCACATTATTTAATTTGTTTTTATTAGAAAAATCAATGACAGATGTAGTTTCATTGTTACATCAAAAAGTAACGAAAGTTGCAGAGAAAATAGAAGAGTCGTATGAAAAACATGCATATCGTTTTTCTAAATATAATCCATTTATACCACCTAATCTCAAAGTAAATGTATTAACGTATGAAGAGCTTATCACATATGCAATTGAGCAACATGGACAAGAAAAAATAAATCATATTCAATCTAATATTATAAAAAATAGAGAAGATAAAGATGATCGTGCGGTAACGATTGATTTAGTAGATAAATTAGCGATTTTATGTAAAGAAAAGGCACCGATGATTGTACTTTTCTTCGCTCCGCCGTACTATCCAGCTGTGAGTTCACGCAACAATCCTTTAATAAAAGAGGTGGTTGTAGAAATGGAAAAGTATGCACACTACAATCATAAGATTACATTTGAAAACCAAAATTATTTTGGGGGGATTTCAGATTTAAGCTATGTAGGCTTGCAGTATCCACTGGATTCAATGAGTTCGCTTGTAGACAATATGCCATTATGGGATAAAGGTTATTCAATTCCGCTTCAGGAATTAGAAGAGTTTGATGTTCCAGTATTAAATATGGGGCCGGTAGGAAAAGATGCACATCAATGGACAGAACGTCTAGATGTAAACTACGCATTTGAAACACTATTAGATATGTTACCGAAATGCATTGAAAAATTATTAGTTTCTAATAAAATTACACAATCATAGTAGGGAATAGGTAAGGGATAAAACAGAACCTTTAAAGAAAATTCGAATGAAATTATTTTAATATAATTAAAAACGGAACGGCCAAGCTCAATTTTATATGAGTTTGGCCGTTTATCATGTAGTGAATTTTTAATTAAAATTATGTGAATTCATAGCTAACGTAATCTCTTTTATAGTTTTATTTTTTAGTTTGACCAGATAGTTCAACAGACTTTTGCGTACAACGCTGCATAGCTGAAATAATCGCTGTTCGTAATCCTTTTTCCTCTAATGTTGCTACAGCTTCTATTGTCGTTCCACCAGGAGAACAAACCATATCTTTCAATTCACCTGGATGTATTCCTGTTTCTAGTACCATTTTTGCAGAGCCTAACACAGCTTGAGCAGCGAATTTATATGCTTGATTTCTAGGCATACCATCTAGTACAGCAGCATCTGCCATCGCTTCTATAATCATATATACATATGCTGGTGAAGAACCACTTACAGATGTTACAACATCCATTAATTTTTCACTTACGATCTCTGTTTGACCAAAACTATTGAAAATGTTTAGTACATCTTCTAAATCTTTTTCTGTCACCATTTCATTAGGGCATAATGCAGACATTCCTTCTCCAACAAGAGCAGGAGTATTAGGCATTACTCTTACAACTTTTAATTTTTTATTAAAGGCATTTTCAGTACTTTCAATACTTTTACCAGCAGCGATCGTAACGATGATAGCATCGTTTTTGATTACTTCTTTTATTTCATTAATTATTGATGCGTATAGGTCTGGTTTAATTGATAAAATTAAAATATCAGCATTTTTAGCTACTTTATTGTTGTCGGTAGTTGTAGTTAGCCCATATTTTTCACTAGCATTTTTTAAATTAGCAGTGTTTAAATCTGAACAAATAATATGATTTGAAGACACTATCTTTTTGTTTAGCATCCCGCCAATCATAGCCATTCCCATATTTCCGCAACCGATGAATCCAATTTGTTTATCCATAATAACTCAATCTTGCTCCTTTTATAATCAATTATATCGGTTTGATATTGTTATCTTAGAATAATAATAATATCCCTGTGCAATATAAAGAAACATTCTAAGAGAATATATTCCTTTTTGCAACACTAAAAGATAAAAATTAATTATATTCGACATTATGTAAATATATACACTATAATGTAAGGTTTTATGTTTATGAATATGAGTTAAACTTATATCAATTTGTATTTTCATTCAGTAGGGCAATAATTTCATACAAGTCACTTGTGGCACTATTTATTTTTAAAAATACCTCTTGACACCGAATTGAACTATATCGCATAATATAAAAAAATTAGATTGAAAATCGTTGAAGGGAATTAGTACATATGTCTTCTTGCGAAAGAGAGTGGAATTCACCGGCTGAAAGATTCCTCGTATAGAATGTATCGAACCTATCCCCGAGTCTTAAATGAAAGTTTAGGCGTTCGCCTGCGTTATAGGCACCAAGTGGATATCTATGTATATCAATTAAGGTGGTACCGCGGAACAATGACCGTTTCGTCCTTTTTATTTTATTAAGGGCGAAGCGGTCATTTTTATTTTGCTCTTAAATACTTCAATGCAGCATTGATGAGAATAGATATAGTTGCAAAGTGAATGAAGTGTAAACTATAAAAACTTTGATTTTAGACTTGGGGGATAAAAAGGTGAAAAAACAACGAATTGTTGTAAAGATTGGAAGTAGTTCCTTGGCAGATAGTCACGGAGGCATCTCTACAGAACAGCTTTCAGATCACGTTGCCGCATTGGCTCGGTTGAAAGAGGAAGGGCACGAGGTTGTGTTAATTACATCTGGAGCCGTCGCTGCAGGTTTTTCAGCGCTAGGATATCCTAGTAGACCTGTAACGATTAAAGGGAAACAGGCTGCAGCAGCTGTCGGACAAAGTTTGTTAATGCAGGCGTACACGGAGGAATTCCGTAAATATGGCATCGTTACTGCGCAACTTTTGCTGACGAGAAGTGATTTTTCTAGAAAAGAACAATATAGTAATGCTTACGCTACGTTAGGAGAATTACTAAACCGTTCCGCTCTTCCAATTATTAATGAAAATGATTCCATCTCTTTAGAGGAGCTGACGTTCGGTGATAATGATATGCTGTCAGCTTTAGTAAGCGGGCTTGTTTCGGCGGATATGCTTATGATCTTTACGGATGTGAACGGGTTATATGACAAAAATCCTCAGAAAAATGCGGATGCAAAAAAATATTATTTTCTTCCTGAAGTTACGGAAGAAATTTCTTCTCTTGCAGGAGATGCTGGCTCAAAACTTGGGACTGGTGGTATGAAATCAAAAATCGATGCTGCAAAGACAGCACTCTCTCTTGGTGTGAGTGTATTTATCGGGACAGGACGTGGACAGGAAAAGTTTGTAGATGTTTTGAAGGGTAAGGGTGATGGAACGTATGTTGGTAATGCTCCTCAAAAAGAAATGAAGATGAACAAGCAATGGATTGCCCTGCATTCGCTTGTTAGCGGACAAATTGAAGTAGATGCTGGGGCGGCTACTGCCATCATTCAGCATGGTAAGAGTTTACTTCCAGCTGGTGTTACGAATGTATCAGGATTTTTCCAAGTGGGTGAAGTTGTAGAGGTTGTAACGCAACAAGGGCGCGTAATAGGAAAAGGACAATGCACATATAGTGCAGAGGAACTAAGAGATGTAAAAGGTATGCAAAGCCAAGATATTCAAGTAAGAGGCGAGAGACATAGTTATGAAGTCATTCATAGAGATCATTGGGTTTCACTTTAAAAAGGAGGAAATGAAAATGAATGAAGTGTTGGCAAAGGGGATAAAAGCAAAAGAGGTTGCTAGAGAACTTGTGCTTAAAACTACAGATCAAAAAAATGAAGCACTTGCTGCAATTGCTAATCAGTTGATAGTAGAAACAGCTTATATTTTAGAAGAAAACAAACGGGATATTGAAGAAGGTAAGGAGAAAGGATTTTCTGATTCACTCCTTGATCGCCTTTTGCTGAATGAACAGCGAATTGTTGATATGACAGAGGGTATTAAGCAGTTAATTGAATTACGTGATCCTATTGGAGAATGTGTAAGTGCATGGGAACGACCAAATGGACTATCTATTCAGGAGATGCGCGTACCACTTGGTGTTGTCGGAATGATTTATGAGGCAAGACCGAATGTAACTGTTGATGCTGCTACAATTTGTTTAAAAACAGGAAACGCAGTAATACTACGTGGTAGTTCTTCTGCTATCCATTCTAACAAAGCCATCGTTAGCGTTATTCACCGGGCGCTTAAGCAAACTAGCTTGCCTTCAGAAAGTGTACAGCTCATAGAAGATACAACGAGAGATAGTGCAAAACAGCTGTTTACATTGAATGAGTACTTGGATGTTCTTATACCAAGAGGCGGTAAACAATTAATTGATACAGTAGTGAGAGAAGCGTCTGTTCCAGTACTTGAAACAGGTGCGGGAAATTGTCATATATTCATTGATGAAACAGCGGATAAACAAATGGCATTTAATATTATTATAAATGCAAAAACACAGCGCCCATCTGTATGTAATGCAATTGAGACGATTGTACTTCATGAGAATTGGGCAGAGCAATATGGTAGCGAGTTGTTTTCTTCTTTGAAGGAAAGAGGAGTAGAGCTACGCGGTGATAATAAAGCAGTGGCGATTGATACTTCTATCTTACTTGCGACAGAAGAAGACTGGGAAACAGAGTTTTTATCTCTCACACTAGCAGTGAAAGTGGTTGCCACTGTTGAAGAAGCGATTCATCATATAAATACGTATGGATCTATGCATTCTGAAGCGATTATTACTGAAAACGAGGAAAACGTCAGCAAGTTTTTTACTTCTGTAGATGCCGCGGCACTTTATCATAATGCATCGACTCGTTTTACAGATGGATCCGAATTTGGATTCGGAGCGGAAATTGGTATCAGTACGCAAAAATTACACGTAAGAGGACCAATGGGGCTTCCAGCATTAACTTCCACAAAATATGTAATTCGTGGAAATGGACAAATTCGGAGCTAAGAATAACAAAAGACATCCAATTTAATTGAGATGTCTTTTGTTATTATAATATCCATTTACCATACAAAAAGCCCTACAAGCATAGCGCTTAATAAAGAAACAGCCATCCCGCTAACAAGAAGCTTCCAAACATTTTTACCGATGACTGATGATTTTTCCCCGCCAAATAATGAATTGTAAGTTCCGTAAATCATACCTACTGTACTAAAGTTAGCAAAAGAAGCTAGAAATGTTGTTGCAACCGCAACCGTATGCGGTTGTAGCGACTTTAAGTTTGATTTTAAATCCATCATAGCAACAAATTCATTCGTCGTTATTTTGATCCCCATTAATTCAGCTACATACATAGCATCACTGCCTGATAAACCGAGTAAAAATGCAAAAGGACTAAAGATAATGGAGAAGATTTTTTGAATTGTTAACCCCGTTACAAAAAATCCTAAAATCCCATTTAAACATGCTGTTAAAGCTACATAACCAATTACCATAGCTAAAATAACGATAACCATATTCATCCCAACTAACATACTGTTTGAAATAGTAGAAAAGAAATCCTTTTTTTCATGTTTTGAAGGTGTGTAAACAACGTCTTCTTCTTTCGAAACTTCCACAGGATTTAATATATTGGCTAAAATTAATGCGTTAATACAGTTTAATGGGATTGCGCTGAAAATATATGTTGCTGGAACCATTGATAAATAAGCACCAAGAATGGATCCGCTAACGCTACTCATACTCATAATTCCAAAAGTTAATAATCGATTTTCTTTTAAAACAGATAATTGATCACGAACAACTGCAAGTGCTTCGGTGTTCCCTAAAAACATCATTTGAATGGAAAAGAAACTTTCTAACTTTGGCAAACGAGAAATCTTTGAAATAACTGCACCTACTTTATCAATAATCCAAGTTAAGATTCCGAAATAAGATAGAATATCGAAAAAAGTAATAACAAAAATGATAGGAAGTAATGCACTAAAGAAGAAATCAATGTGTGGACTGTCCATAGCGGAAGGAAATGCAAAGCGAATACCTTCGTTCGCGCATGCCAGTAGCCAACTGAAAAATGACGCAATTTTATTAATGATAATACTGCCGAGTTTCGTGCCTAACATAAACCACGTAATAAAAAGCTCCAATATGATGAGAATTACAATTGGTCTCCATTTTATATGTTTTTTATTAGGCGAACATAAGAAAACGATTAATATGACAACGAAAATCCCTAACATATTTAATATGAAATGCATGTCAACCACTCCTTGAGCTTTATTATTTGTATATAAAAAAGCTCTTATTCTTCTTAATTTAGAATGAATGTGGTTTAATTTATATTTTTGTAAATTCTAAAAATATAGAAGGGTAAATTCGATAAAAATAGAATTTAATACATAGCAAACAAGGAGGAGATAAAAATGGAGGTCTATCACATAAAGAGTAAAAAGAGGGAAACATACAACGTTCAGGTGAAATATTCGATACTTTTCGAATGTGCACTTGGTATTGCAGCAATTACTCATAAAAGGTTAATTGATACTCTTGAAAAGACTGAAAGTGAATGGAAAGGAATTAGACAATCATTAACAAATGAGATGAGAGAACACTTGCAGTTTGTAGAAGAACATAATACGTGGAAAGCATTGCTTCAGTTATTGTATAAAGAGGATTTTCAAGATTTATCGCAGTTTAATTTTAAAATTGATTTACTTTCAGAAGAAGATTTGAAATTTATATGTTTACCGTTTTTAGGGGAGAAGTATGAAGAGAAAAGACGTTTAGCCGCAAGTAGAGATGTAACTGCAATACATGAACTAAAGGAATTAACGCAGGATCATCCGTTTTTTTCTACTTATATTAGCTTTATATGTGATGTAGATGTACAAGTGCTAAAATCTCATTTAATCACTGTAATGACAGGTTGGTATGAGAGCATAATTAAGAAAGAGGAAGAAGAAATACTTTCTATATTAAAACGAGATTATGAAGCAAAAAATGAAATGAATAAAAAGATGAAACCGGAAGAGTTTGTCGAGTGGGCGACTGGCGGAGTGAACTATATGCCAGAGCCAAGTGTTCATCACGTACTTCTTATTCCGCAAATGACGTACAGACCGTGGAATATTGAAGCAGATATTGAAGATACGAAAGTATTTCATTATCCAGTTGCGAATGAAAGCATTCATCCTGAAGATCCGTATGGACCGAATTATTTTTTAGTTCAAAAACATAAGGCTCTTGGGGATGAGGCGAGATTGCGAATTGTAAAAATGTTGTTTGAAAAAGAACGTACATTACAGGAAATAACGGAAAGATTGCAGCTTGGTAAATCGACAGTACACCATCATTTGAAATTGTTACGTGCAGCGAAGTTAGTTGATATACATGACGGAAAGTATGTATTAAGGAAGAAAGCAGTACAGTCGTTAGCAAAAGAATTAGAAGCGTTTTTGAATAGATAATATGCAACAAGAATGTACATAAAGGGAGGAATTTAAGAGAAAAGTTGGTGAGCTATAGTGAAGAGTGTATTGAAAAATCGTTCTTTCTTTTTTATGTGGATTGGTAGTGCAATCTCAGAATTAGGAGGGGCTTTCGGAACGTTATGTAATTCAATTCTAGTATATGAATTAACAGGATCGGAAATGGCTTTAAGTAGTATGTGGCTATTATATTTCATCCCATCACTCATATTGCAATTAATAAGTGGCCCATTTATTGATAAATGGAGCCGGAAGTGGATTATGATATTTTCACAATGGATACGAGCGTCCGTATTTTTATTACCTTTGGTGATGCTAGTTTCGGGTAGTATAGAAGTTTGGCACATTTATGTTGTTCAAATTGTAGTGGGACTTATTACACCACTTTATACACCTGCAAGTCAAGCAATTACACCGAGCATTGTAGGGAAAGAACAACTTCAAGATGCAAATGCGTATATTGATGGGATGACTCGCCTTATGATGTTTCTTGCGCCAGTATTAGGCGGAGTAGTCATTCATTTGATTGGAACAGAACTTACATTATCTTTCGTATGCATATGTTTATTTGTTAGTGGCACTTTCTTATTTTATATAAAAGAAAATAGAACGTCGCAACCTATTCGGAAAACGTGGCTAGAACAATTTCTTCACGGTTTTACATATTTTTTCACAAAACCAATCATCGTTTGGCTCGGTATATTTCTTACTTTCGTGCAGTTTGGAGTAGGGGTAACGATGGTCACAAATCTTCCTTATATAAAAGACGAGCTGTCAGCGGGATATGCAGAGTACGGTTATTTCATGGCAGGTTTTCCACTTGGCTACGTAATTGGCTCAGTATTAGTCGGAAAAGTAACATATAAAAGCCGGCGTATACTTATGCTCGGAGGATTGTTTATAGGGGGACTCACATACATTTCATTAGGATTCAATCATAGTATTATCATTGCAATAATAATTGAAGTAATAGCAGGGATTTGTATTGCATTTTTCAATGTTCATAACACGACAATATGCCAACAAACCGTCCCAAATAATATGATAGGACAAGTATTTTCAGTGCGTTTATTTTTTATACGATCCGCTATGCCATTAGGTGTGTTAGTAGGGGGAATATTGAGTGAAATGTGGGGAGTAAGAGCGCTATATGTAATCATCGGTGCAATTATATGTGTTACATCTTTAATAGGGATGTTACTTCCATATTTCAAATTTTTAGATGAGGCGATAGAAAAGAAATCAGCATAATTCAAAAAATTAAAACTTTACAATTGAAAATAATTATCATAATCAATTATAATAGAAGCATACTAGTATTCGTATTACAAAGAGGGAGTGGGATATATGTTTATCGAAACGAAAACATTTACAGTAAAAGAAGGTACATCAAATATAGTTGTAGAACGTTTCACTGGAGAAGGTATTATTGAAAAATTTGAAGGCTTTATCGATTTAAGTGTTCTCGTGAAAAAAGTAAGACGCGGCGACGAAGAAGTTGTCGTAATGATTCGCTGGGAATCTGAAGAAGCATGGAAAAACTGGGAAACAAGTGAAGAACACTTAGCTGGACATAGAGCAGGCCGTGGTAAACCAAAACCAGATCATATTATTAATGTGGATCACGCAGTTTATTATGTGAAATCATCGAAATCGGCTTATCAACAGTCTTAATATACAAGCAGAGGATACATGTTGTAGAAGCAAACATGTATCCTCTTTTTTATTAATGGGGGATGTAAATGATAGGAAATCTTTCATTCATTAAAAAAATGTTCTAGGATATAGAAAAAAATATTAGACTTATAAAGCATAGTCTTAGATGGAACGCTTGAATATCTTGCCTTACATATTTAAGGGTTATGAAAATGAGTCTATATCCCTTCTGTTTAAAAGGAGATGAGTACATGAAGCTGAATCATTTAAATTTATGTGTTGATGACTTATCAGAAGCGAGACATTTCTTTGAAACATTTTTTGATTTTCAATTTTTGGAACAAAAAGGGAAAGCACTTGTAGTTATGAGTGATGAGAGTGGATTTATACTTGTGCTAAGTGATCCAAAAGCATTTAAAGGGAATAAGGAAGTTACGTATCCGGAAGCTTTTCATATTGGTTTTTTAGTGGAAACTACAAATGAAGTGGATCAAGCGTATAATCGTTTAGTAGCAGGCGGCATTGAAATAGATAAGGAACCTTATTCGATGCGAGGTAGTAGTTATGGTTTTTATTTTACAGTATTTAATGGCTTATTAATTGAAGTGTCTTGTCTTGATTATAGAGAAGGTAAGAAAATTTCAAAGCTTAATAGTAATCACCAAGAGTAATCATTTGAAGGTGTATATTTAGCCCCTTATCCAGTTTGGAAAGGGGCTTGTTTATTTTATTACCTTATTTATCTTACTATTTGTGGATTGATTATAGTCTCACCTTATTTGTCTATCTGAATTTCAAATTCAAGCACAGCTTGATCTTTCCTAAACGGGATACTGAGTTCTTTAAATCGTAAGCTTATTCCAGACAAATTATCAGGAAGGACAGGAGATATAACGAATTGATGATTCATATGTCCATCGGTGCCACCACCACCTTCTGACCAGCAATCGTATGTATCATCTATTGATAATTGGAAGAAACTATGAGGCTTATTTTCAATAAAATCTTCATCCGTGGAATCCCAATCGCTATATAAATAAACTACACTAGCATTTGCATATTGCCGAATAAAAGTTACAGTATACATGACGCCATTATGTTCATAAGTTTTAAAAACAGGTACATGTTTTTTGAAGCCAGTTGGTTCAACGCGAGGTTTAAATTCTTCTTCATCCATCATGGAAGAGAATAATGAGTTTAGATAGTCTGGATAAAATTCGTATTGCTTAGCCCATTTATAAATCGCTTCATCATGTGGAAAACCTGGGTCATCACCTGAAAGTTCTTTTCGTTCTTTTAATAGGGCGCAAATTTTTTCATCAATAGAGTATAAGCGTTCATCGTAATGATCGGTAGGACGTTCGAAAGTCATTCTTCGCATAATCATTCCTCCTTTACTTTATTTTAACAAAAAAGACAGACTAATAAATAGTCTGTCTTTTTACATTAATTCTTCACATCATCATAAAGTTCAAGCGCCTCTTTCACATTCAATCTATTCTTCACAATACCATGTATTGCTTGAATCATCGCAGCTGGGTGCTCAGATTGCCATATGTTTCGGCCCATGTCTACTCCGATCGCGCCTTCTTGCAGTGCATTGTACGTAATGTTTAATGCGTCTTCGATTGAATCTAGTTTTGGGCCACCCGCGATGACAACTGGGGCAGGGCATGTGCTCGTTATTTTTTCGAATCCTTCGCAGTAATACGTTTTAATAATATCAGCACCCATTTCAACACATACGCGGGAAGCAAGTGCTAGAAAGCGAGCTTCACGTTTTTGTAATTCCTTTGCGACTGCGGTAATACCGAGTACTGGTAGGCCGTAATCGTGAGCTTCAGAAACTACATTTGCGAGATTCGAAACAGTTTGTGTTTCATAGTCTGATCCGACAAAAACAGAAACGCCAACGCCAATTGCGTTTTGCTTCACTGCTTCTTTTACAGGTGTAACAATTGTTTCATTCGCTAAATCTTTACCAACGACAGTAGCGCCGCCAGATACACGCATAACCATCGGTGTACTGCAGTTTTCAGGAATACAGGAGCTAAGTACACCGCGCGTTAAAAAGAGGGAGTCTGTATAAGGAAGTAAGTTTTTTACTGTTTCAAGTGGTTGTTCTAGTCCGTGAATTGGTCCTAAGAAATATCCGTGATCTATTGCTAACATAACCGCTCTACCATCAGGTAAAATTGTATTTAATCGATTTTTAAATCCCCAAGTCATTCGAAATCACTCCTTCGTTAATGTTGGATTTTCCGTTTGTACCGTATCTTTATTTGGTAAATGTGGTGACTTTATAAAAACAGCTTTAAAAGGTTTATCAGAATGGTTAATCAGATAGTGAGATTCATGAGGGCGAACTTGCAGGACATCACCTTGTTTAATCGGAACTCTTTCGTTATTTACATAGAAGTCTATTTCACCTTCTAACGCATAAAAAACTTCTTCACATGTTGTATGATAGTGATTTTGAAACTCTTGCCCAGGCTGAATGACAACAAGACCAAGATCAATATTCGGGCCTTGTATTAAATATTTCGGCCCGTTATCACCGAAGCGATAGGAGAAATCATTTTCATTCGCTTTTAACATACAGTTCACTCCTTTATGTAAATGAGTTACAGTGCACCTGGCGCAATCCACATATGTGTTGTAAGTCCTTTATCAGCTAAAGTGAGCTGACTGTTATACACGGTTTTCCATGTTTCATAGAATTCCTTGTATAGCTCGTGATTTTCCGTGATTGGTTCAAATGTATTTTCCCACTGTAAAAATTGTTCGGCAGCCTCTTCCATAGATGTATATATTCCAGCGCCAACTCCAGCAGCAATCGCAGTTCCTAAAGCAGCTGCTTCTTTCACAACTGGTACTTTTACAGGAATGCCGAGTACGTCTGATAGAATTTGTGGCCATAGTTTCCCTTTAGCGGCACCGCCAGCAAAAACAACTTCAGAAGGGAATGTATCAGTAAGATTTTCAATTAGTTTTAAGTTTCCAAGTGTAACGAAGGCCGCATTTTCTTCAATAGCACGGAACAGTTCCTTTTTTCCGCATTTGTCAGCGTCTAAACTTAAATTTAAGAATGAAGGTGCGGCATGACGCCAAGAAATGTAGTTCATAACGTTTGAAAAAGTAGGGATAATACCATATGAACCGACAGGTACGTCTTTCGCTTGTTCTTCTAATAATTCATAAGCGTCTACACCGAGTTTTTCAGCGAGCTTTTTTTCTTCTTGGCAAAAAGCGTCTCGAAACCAGCGCATAACAAGACCAGGGAAAAAAGCGATTGTTTCATATTGCCATAGATTCGAAATGACATGGCAATTTACACGAATCGCAGCATATGGATCTGTAATTGGTTCTGTAATATTTACTTCTTGTTGCCAAAAGCTGCCTCCGCATATTAATGTTTGATTTGGTTTCACGACTCCAGTTCCGAGTGATGCCATTTGAGCATCTCCGCCGCCAGCGACGACAGGAATTCCTGCCAGTAATCCAGTTAATGCTGCACACTCTTTTGTAACGTTTCCGATTACTGTACCAGCCTCATTTACTTTTGGTGAAAATGGCAAAGTTATACCACACTCTTTAGCGACATCGTTATCCCAATTTCTATTTTGTAAATCAAAGATTCCAGACGTACAACCGTTGGAAGGGTCGATTTGCAGTACATCGCTTAATTTATACAAAATCCAATCGTTTAACATCGTAAAGGAGTGGATATTACAATAGATTTCTGGTTCATGTTTTTTAATCCAAAGTAGACGTGGTAAAGCACCTAATGAAAAAGTTTGCCCAGATTTTCTGTATAAATCTTCTTCAAGATGTGAGCGGATTTCTTTTAGCTCACTAACTTCAGCGGATGCACGGCCATCAACATTTGCACATGCCCATATTTCTTGCCCATTTTTATCATATAAAACAAAACCTTCTCGCATACTTGTAGCGCTAATAGCTTGAATAGAAGAAGGAAGTATATTACTTTTTTGTAGAACTTCTTTCGTACACTGTTGTACGAGTTGCCAGTTTGCTTTTACATCAAAATTCATAGAACCGGGGTAACGAGGATCAGTTTTATGAACCCATTCTTTTTGGCTTACTGCAATTTGATTGCCTTGTAAATCAAAAAGAACAGCTCGAATGCTTCCTGTACCAGCATCGAAAGCTAATAAAGTAGACATTAAGAATCACCTTCCTTTCTTAATAAGGAGAGCGCAGTTTCTTCATCAGTAATTAATGTATGAATAAATTTCCCTTTTAAAGCCCCATAAATGGCATCTATCTTTTGAGTACCTCCAGCCACACCAATGACATGCTTCATACTGCGAAGAATCGTAAGTGGTGTGCCAATTAGACGATTATGATGCGAGAGCTCTAATAAATCACCATTCGTATTATAAAACTGTCCTAAAATATCGCCCGCCCCGTTTTGACTTCGAATATATGTCATTTCACGTAGCGTTAATTTTTCTTCTTTTACAATCGTAGCGTCTTGAGATAACCCGCCAATACCGACAACTGCCGTATGTGCAAGTGAAGCGACATGAAGCATATCTTTCACGCTTGGTTCTGATAAAATACTTTGTGCCATTTCAGTAGAAGATGCTAGAAAAGGAGTAGGAATAATATGAAGATCACCTTGCATGTAGTGTAAATAGTTTTGTTTTCTTGGGAGATAGTGGTTTACTCCGCCTGTTAGCGTTACGAATGAAAGATTAATAGAACTTTCAAAATGAATGTTTTCTAGCATTTTACTTATTGTTTCACCCCAGCCGATGCCGAGTAAATCACCTTGTTGGAGATGAGTCTCTAAATATTGTGCAGCGGCTTTTCCGAGAGAAGCGTGATAATTGTCTATTGGAGTAGGGATAATGAAAGCATCTTTTAAGTGGAATTTTTTCATTAGGTCACGCTCAATACTTAAACAGTGTAAACCAGTTCCTTTTACGTGAAATGTAACGATACCTTCACTGCGTGCCTTATCTAATAACCGGACAACTTTATTTCTTGAAATGTGAAGAAGTGAAGCAATTTCCTGTTGTGTTAATTGGTCTTTATAATAGTACCAAGCTACTTTAGTTAATAAATTCTCTTCAAAGTTCAGCTGTGTCATACTCTTCATCCCTTTCAACAATTGACCACTCCTTAAACATATGTGCCACATATTTTGTTTATTCCAGTTGAAACGATTAATTGTACGTAGAAAAAAGTGTTCTAGATATAAAAAAAGGAATATACAATGCTACAAAACAAGTAGAACAAATAATCATTTTCTCAAAAAATGTTCTGGATAAAGGCAGGTGACATCATGTGGAGAACGTACCTTTATTACAAATAAAGAAAATGAGTAAGGCGTTTTTAAATCAACTTGTATTAAAAGAAGTGAACTTACAAGTAGAGCGTGGAGATATATACGCTTTAGTGGGGGGAAATGGCGCCGGGAAATCAACATTAATGAAAATATTAACGGGGTTATATTCGTATGATGATGGAGAGATGTATGTAAAAGGAATGAAGCAACAGTTTTCAAATCCGTCAGAAGCACATAGAAAAGGTATTTATTTAATACCGCAAGAACCACTCATTTTTCCGCATATGACTATTGAAGAAAATATATGTATCGGGTTAAAAGAAAAGAAAAAGAAACTAAGAGTACAGATTCAGCAATTGATTAACAGTCTAGGGTGGGATATTGACCTTTATGAGTTAGGAGCATCATTATCCATTGCGCAGCAACAGTTAGTAGAAATCATTAGAGGATTAATACGAGACGCTGAGATTCTTATTTTAGATGAGCCAACATCGACGTTAACAACTCATGAAATCAAGAGTCTTTTTGTGCTGATGAAAAGTTTGCAAGAAAAAGGAATTGGAATGATATACATTACACATCGTTTTCCGGAAATCTTTGAAATCTCCAATAAAGTAGCGATATTACGTGATGGAACAATCGCGAGTCAAGGGGATATATGTGACTATACATATGACACGCTGATGGAGGGGTTATTGCCAAAAGGATATAAACAGGAAGAAAAAAGAGAAATAGTTCAAGAGACAGAAAGAACGAAAAAAGTATTAGAAGTAGCGAATGTGACTAGTCACACATTCGAGAATATATCATTCACTGTACATGCTGGAGAGATTGTGGGGATTGCTGGCATTGTTGGATCAGGTAGAACGGAATTAGCGGAAGCAATATTTGGATTGGAAGCTATAAAATCAGGCTCTATTTTATTAGAAGGAAAACTAATTGATACATGTCCTTTGCATAAAAGATTAAGCGAAGGGCTCGTTTATGTGCCGGAAGATAGGGCGAGGAATGGAATTTTCTCCATTGTATCTGTCAAAGAAAATATTACTGCAGCATGTTTACTGCAAAATAATCGCTTTTTTATTAACCGAGAAAAAGAAAGCGCTTTAGTAAAGTCGTTTATAGAAAAGTTCCGAATTGTTGTACCAAGTATGAATGAAGAACTTACATCTTTATCGGGAGGTAATCAGCAAAAAGTCGTGCTTGCGAAATATCTTGCATGTAATCCCAAAATCATTATTCTTGATGAACCAACTCGCGGAATTGATGCAAAAGCAAGGCTTGAAGTGTATGAAACGATAGAAAAAATGAAAAGAGAAGGACTCGCCATATTATTCATTTCTTCAGATGTTGAGGAAATCGTCCAATTAGCTAACCGTGTATACGTCATGCGAAATGGTCAATTTGTTTCTCATTTGGAGAAAGAAAAAATAAATGTAGAAGAAGTTACACGTCTTGCATACGGAGGTGTAACGGAATGAAACGCATGTATAAAATGCACGAAACGTCTATCATACTGTTACTACTAATTTATATAGCCATGGTCGGGATAATAAATCCTAGTTTTGTTCAGTTTAACTCGTTATCGTTAATGATGAAATCAAGCGTTATTTTAGTCGTTCTAGCAATTGGCCAATCGTTCGTTTTATTTACGAAAAATATAGACGTATCAGTTGGCTCAATTATGGGATTAAGCGCGGCAGTTTGCGGGATGTTATTAACGAACGGATATAGTGCAGTCTTGTCGATACTTGCTGCTATAATGCTTGGTGCTATTATCGGTTTCATAAACGGGATTGGAGTTGCAAAGTTTCGGGTACCAGCCATTATTATGACATTAGGGATGTTAGGAATTGTTAGAGGTGCAATGTTAATCTTCACAGGCGGGAAGTGGATTGAAGATACTCCAAATAATTTTAAGAAACTTTCATCTATCGTCATACTTGGTCTGCCGATAATTGTATGGGGTGTTCTTATTATTTTATTACTACTATACTTCTTTTTAAGGAAGGTACCATACGGAAGATACTTCTATGCGGTAGGTGACAATGAAGATGGTGCGAGGCTCATTGGGATACCTGTTAATAAAGTAAAGATAAATGCGTTTATTATATCGGGCATAAGTGCGGCAATCGCTGGTTGCATATTTGTTATGAATATCGGGTTCGTTCCAAATCAAACTGGTACAGGAATAGAACTACAGGTGATCGCAGCTGCTGTGCTAGGAGGAATTCATCTAAAAGGAGGAACCGGTTCTATATTTGGAGCCGCATTAGGAGCATTATTTTTAGAAGCAATAAGCAGTTCACTCGTCTTTTTAAAAATACCAGCATTTTGGAATAATGCTATTTCGGGTTTTTTACTATTACTTATTATCATACTAGATAGTGTCATGAAGAAGTGGAAAGTAGAGAGGAGGATGAATCTATGAAGTATTTTTACAGATGGGAAGGTGTTCTAATCGTATTACTTCTTATAGAATTCATTCTCTTTAGTTTTATAAATCGTGATTTTTTAAATATTAGTAATCTCCTTTTTAGTACAAATGATTTTCTGTTTATAGCAATCGCAGCGATTCCAATGACTTTCGTTATTGTAACAGGAGGAATTGACGTATCTGTAGGATCTATTATGGGGCTAACTTCGATTTTAATTGGTGTACTTTGGATGAATGGGATTCATATTTTATTAGCAGTAATAATGGCACTTATAGTCAGTTGCTTAGCAGGAGCTTTAAATGGATTCATTATAAAAATGACAGATGTAGAACCACTAGTTGTTACACTCGGAACGATGTTTTTATATGGAGGAATTGCACTCGTCATTTCAGGAGGGGCGGGTGCTTCTGGATATGAAGGGATAAGTGGTTTACCTGATGCTTATGTACAACTAGCAAATGGTAGTTTTATAGGAATACCTAACTTATTATGGCTTCTTATCGCATTAACAATTGTATGCACGATTTTGTTTCACCGAACGATATATGGACGCCACGTACAATTAACAGGAGCGAACGAAAATACAGCAAAATACACCGGGATTCAGACGAAGAAAGTAGTAATCATTGCTTACATACTTTCTGGGTTAGGAGGTGGATTAGGGGGTGCTTTCTTAACTGCATATTTCGGTTCCGCACGTGCTGATATGGGAAGTGAAACAATATTACCAATCATTACAGCAGTCGTATTAGGCGGGACACTTATTACGGGAGGAAAAGGAAGTATTATTGGTACTGTACTAGCGAGTATTTTTATAGGCCTTATGCAATATGGCCTACAAATGACAGGTTTAACAAATGAACAATCAAATGTAGTAATAGGTATTATCCTTATTCTTTCAGTTATTATGAGACATTTCAAATTACATCAATTCTTAGCAGGGAAAAGACGGAATTTGCATAAGGGGGAAATGTCATGAAGAGAAAACTAGGGATTGTATTGATCGTATGTATTTGTTTAATTGGTTTAATCGCTTGTTCCAGTCAAACGGCAGATAAGAAAAAAGCAGATGATGTGAAATTTGCATTTATCCCGAAATTAACTGGAGTTGGCTTCTTTACATCGGGCGGTGAAGGAGCAAAGGAGATGGGAGATAAGCTAGGCGTACAAGTGAAATATGATGGGCCGTCTGAAGCGAGTGTATCAGGGCAAGTAAAGTATATAAATAATTTCATTAATCAAAACTATGATGCACTTATGGTTTCCTCTACATCAGTTGATGGTTTATCGCAATCACTGCAGCGTGCTAAGAAAAAAGGAATGACTGTCTTAACGTGGGATTCTGATGTGAATCCGAAAGACCGTTCTTTTTATATAAGTCAAGGGACACCAGACCAACTTGCTAACTTATTAATTGAAATGACTTCCAAGCAAATTGGAGATAAAGGAAAAGTAGCTTTCTTTTATTCTAGTCCAACAGTAACGGATCAAAACCAATGGGTAACGAAAGCGAAAGAAATTATTAAAAAGAAATATCCGAACTGGGAAATTGTAACGACGCAGTACGGTGAAAATAATGCGCAAAAATCGTTATCAGTAGGGGAGAACATATTAAAAACGTATCCAGATATTAATGCAGTCATTTGCCCGGATGCAACGGCACTACCAGCGATGGCACAAGCAGCTGAAAACTTGAAAATGGATAAAAAAGTTGTTGTAACTGGCTTCTCTACACCAAACGTTATGCGTGATTACGTAAAACGAGGAACAGTACAACAATTTGGATTATGGGATGTAAAACAACAAGGTGCACTCGCAACGTATGTAGCAAATGAAATAGTAGTAAAAGGGAAGAAGTTAAAAGTAGGGGATAGTTTTGAAGTAAAAGGAATCGGAAAAGTGAAAGTAGAGCCAAACTCCATCCAAGGTTATGATTATGAGGCAGAAGGAAATGGAATTATTGTATTGCCAGAGCGGGTTGTATTTACGAAAGAGAATATTGATAAATATAATTTCTAGTAACGAAAAAACGTCCGAATATATCGGACGTTTTTTATTTCTTCATTAGTTATGAACTGTTTCTTTTTCATTTAATCCAAGCGTACGACCTGTAGAAGTGTGTAGGTCTTGGAACAACCTTGGATTTTCAGTTAGTGAAATGCCATATGAAGGAATCATTTCTTTTATTTTTTCTTCCCATTCTACCATGCGGCTTGGGAAACATTTTTCTAATACTTCAAGCATGACGTGAACAGCAGTAGAAGCACCTGGTGATGCGCCTAGTAATGCGGCGATTGAGCCGTCAGCTGCACTTACTACTTCTGTACCAAATTGAAGTGTTCCTTTACCGCCAGCATCAGTATCTTTAATTACTTGTACACGTTGTCCAGCAACTACAATATCCCAATCTTCACTTTTCGCGTTCGGAATGAATTCGCGTAATTCTTCCATGCGTTTTTCGTGCGATAACATAACTTGCTGAATTAAGTATTTTGTAAGTCCCATTTCTTTTACACCAGCAGCTAACATCGTTAAGACGTTATTCGGTTTTACAGAACCGATTAAGTCAAGATTTGAGCCAGTTTTTAAGAATTTAGGTGAGAACCCTGCGAATGGTCCGAATAATAAAGCTTTTTTATTATCTATATATCTCGTATCAAGGTGAGGTACAGACATTGGCGGAGCGCCAACTTTAGCTTTACCGTATACTTTCGCATGATGTTGCTCTACAACTTTTTGGTTTTTACATACCATAAATAGTCCACTTACTGGGAATCCACCGATATGCTTTGATTCAGGGATACCAGTCTTTTGAAGTAGAGGTAGACTACCGCCACCACCGCCAATAAAGACGAATTTAGCAGTATGATGCTCAATTTTACCACTATTCATATCGTGTACTTTCACTTCCCACAAACCATTTTTCGTGCGCTTAATATTTTCAACACTATGCTTGTAGTTTAGCTCGACATTTTTCGTTTTTAAGTAATCAAACAACATACGTGTTAATGCACCGAAGTTAACATCTGTTCCAGAGTCAATCTTCGTTGCCGCCATCGGTTCATTAGATGTACGGCCTTCCATAATGAGTGGAAGCCATTTTTTTAATGTTTCAGGAGCGTCGGAAAATTCCATTCCTTGAAACAGTGGATTTTTTGAAAGCGCTTCAAAACGGTTTTTTAGAAACTCAACATTTTTTTCCCCTTGTACTAAACTCATATGAGGTAGTGGCATAATAAAATCTTGTGGATTACGAATTAATTTGCTTTTTACAAGATATGCCC
Source organism: Bacillus cereus G9842 (assembly GCF_000021305.1). Classification (GTDB taxonomy): domain Bacteria; phylum Bacillota; class Bacilli; order Bacillales; family Bacillaceae_G; genus Bacillus_A; species Bacillus_A thuringiensis_S. Next base: position 2,886,839 of record NC_011772.1, on the reverse strand, counting down.
AAAATTGTCTTGAAAGCTGGAATTGCTCATTCACTTTTACAGCCTTACCAATATCTATAGATCCGTCAGATTTTTCGGAAGTATAGTTCAGTTCGCATAGCGCAGAATGCCCTGTACCTGCATTATTCCATTCGTTAGAGCTTTCTTCCCCGGCACTTGCGAGTTTTTCAAAAACTTTAATTTCCCATTCAGGTGCTAATTCTTTTAGTAATGAGCCTAACGTTGCACTCATAATTCCTGCACCAATTAAGATAACGTCTGTTTTTTGCTGCATGTTGCTCATGATAATCTCTCCATCCCCTATATTGGCAAAAAAGTGTAGGTGTTTTCTATGTCTAAGCCGTAAAAGAGAAACACCGCCTAGGCCCCACCTAGGTGTATACCTTTTTTGTCTCAATTATATAACCATCTCATACTCTATTATAATAATTAATAGACTAAAATATCTAGTGTTATCTGATAATTTTAAACTATTTAACGTTTTATTCGCTAAAAATCTTATTTAACAAGCTCTTTTAAGGTGGTAAATAGAAAAAAATTACAGTTTGAAATTATCTCGAAAAAGCTTACGTATCCTTAAGTGACTAAATCGAGTACCTTTTTATGGGATTATTCTTTCTGTAATGGTAAGATTATTCTGAAAAAAAGGAGGGACTCTAATGTGTACAAAAGAACAAATTTCAAACTTATTTCGAAACTTTTCAATAAAGGAATGTAAAGGGTCAAGTGATTTATATGAATATTTATCAATGAAAATTGCTGAAGATGAGGAAGTACTTACACTATCGTCCTATGCTCAGGTAGGTCAACCAGTCCCAAACTTACTATTAGGTGCAGTACATTATTTATTGCTAGCAGGGAAAGAACATCATTTAAAACGTATTATAGTAGTTTAGTTGAAAATGCTGATACAAATTTAGATAAAGCTTTTAATCATTTTAAAGATTTCTGTAAAGAGTACCGAGAAGAAATCATTACTTTGTTACAAACGAAACTCGTTCAAACAAATGAAGTAAGACGGTGCGCATACTTATACCCAAGTTTCTGCTACATATTTAACAAAGTGAAGAAGCCGTTAGCGTTAATTGAAATTGGGACAAGTTCTGGGTTGCAACTGTTCTGGGACCAATATAGTTATTCGTACGGGACGGATGAAATGTACGGAAATATAAATTCAAATGTGCATGTAACTTCTGAAATAAGAGGGGAGAATGTACCGCATTTTCTAAAAGAAAGCCCATCTGTCGTAGAAAGAATCGGACTGGACTTACATGTGAATGATTTACATAATGAGGAAGATTATTTATGGTTACGTGCTTTAATTTGGCCAGAACATAAAGAAAGGCTTGAGATGTTTGATCAAGCTGCATCTTTAGTGAAAAATGAATCTGTCCAATTCATAGAAGGAGACGGTGTAGAGCTATTATCATCTATTATTGAACAAATAAGTGAAGAAGCTGTTATTTGTATTTTCCATACACACGTTGCAAATCAAATACCAGAACAAGTAAAACATAAGTTAGAAAAACAAATACAAGAAATTGGCGCAAAACGTGATGTATTCCACCTTTATAACAACATGTGGGATCGTGACCTTCATATTGATTATTATATTAACGGAAACGAATATCGTGAAACGGTTGGAGAAACAGAAGGGCATGGGAAATGGTTTAGCTGGAAGATTGGAAATGAGACGCCTATTTAGATTAATAGGGGCGCCCTCACTTGTAAAAGGTGGGGCCATAGGCTCAATCATGGACTAAATGGTTAAGGAATAAATTTATTAGTAACATACAAAAAATGCTTCGGAGAAATCCTAAGCATTTTTTGTATTACATTTAAACCCCATAATGGATCATGTACTTCTGTTCTGCTGTAGCTTGTTCAATTTTTGAAGCTAACTCAATCAGCTCATCAGAATTTTTGAAGAACTTTGAAGATGTAACTGTTTCATAGAATATTGCTAATGATTCAGGCGGGATAATTGTAATACCGTAATAAGCTAAACCGTATTCCTGATTTTTGACTGTATGAAAGTAGGTTTTCATAATTGATAAATTTCGATTTAAGCTACTGATAATATCATCATCAACAGAAATACAATGATATTTCTCTGGTGTATAATCTTCGTAATTTTTTTGAGAAGTAAAATCGTCAATTATTCCAAAATCATGGACACATGCCATCATTATCATCCTTTCAATTTTAATAAAGTGAGTTCTATTAAAGTAAAATGGTCATTCGTTTAAGTGTAATAGAAATAGTTATGTAGTTCATAAAATATCTTCGGTTCTTCTTCGTAAAAACAGTTTAATTATTAATAAACTCATCAGGAGCCCAAGTGGCGATTTCATTCCCAGGTGCAGCTACTACAAGCCATTGCTGACATAGGACACCAGCTTGCCAACATTCATAATAATCATGAAAACCATTTACAAAAATAATTTGTCCACTATCTAATGTAATAATTAAATGAGGGCTTTCTAAGCCAAGTTGTATATCGGTAACTTTTTGTCTTCTTATCTTAAATATTCTTTCATATTCTTCTTCCCCAGAATAAACTTCAAATTCATCTTCATTTAATGGGTATCTTTTTTGAGGTTTATTAAATAAACACCATTTTGATTCGATATTGATATATAATTGTCCGTCATAATCAACTGAGTCGTGAAAGTTTGTGAAATGAATCTTTATAGCGCCTGGAGAAATACCAAATTGTAATCCATCAACTTGTGATCCGATGAATAGATTTTTCAACACTTTTTCAGCGTGAATTTTATCCTCTTTATTCATTCTTGAAATCCTCCTTTTCTTAAAAATATACTTTATCTTTTTATTGTAATAAATAAATTTTCATGTGAAATGAACCTTTTGTGAAAAACGAGCGAATATATTGTGAAAGATCATGAGAAGGGGTTGTAATGTTGGATGAAGTAAAATTGAAAGAATGGCTATAGAGTTTACTTTACTGTTAAAGTATTTCATATAAAAATCACGCATTCATTCTAAGTCATTTACCCAAATTGCGATATGTTCAATTTTCATAGGTTTCATCCATCCTATCTGTAGCAATTAGGCTTCCACTGTATTAAGTTTGCATTTGCATTGCAACAATTTTGCTTTGGTGTTAAAGCTAGTTGTTAATTTTTGATTATGTACGTACATACAATATGTAATTAAGTGAATGATCAACATAGTAATTACAGAAAAGGGTGAATGAAGCATATGAATCAATTTGAGCAAATGATGTACGTTGGTGTCATCATGTCTATTGTACTATCCGTTATGATTTTAGGGTCCTTATATTATAATCCTCGACTTTCATTAACTGATTATCCGAAAGATATTCAAAAAGTAGTTTTTCCAAAATCGATTCATGAAAAAAAGCAAACCATTTACTTTAATATTGTATATAATGCTATTCTTTTCAGTTGTCCTTTCGTTTCTACATATATATTACATAAGCATGAAAAATTATTATATATTGATGCTTATTTACACACTTTTGGTATTTTAATGATTTTCAATTTAGTAGATTTACTTATAATTGATTGGCTAATTTTTTGCTGGATTACTCCAAGGTTTGTTGTGATTCCTAGTACAGAAGGAATGAAGGGATATAAAGATTATAAGTTTCATTTAAGAGGTGCTATAGTCGCTACTAAAATTTTAGCAATCGTAAGTTTATTTTTGGCGGGAATTGCAACAACTATTTAGTGTGAAGAAGGGCATGAAGCTTTTATAAAAGATAAGGATATTTATAATATATAGAATTAGAAATAAGAATTTGATAGTATTGGAGTAAGGAGTTTTAATAACAGTATATTAAACAATATTAATATACTGTTGCAAATGTTTTGATATTATGTAAAATTATACAATTTTACAGAGGCATTTGATAAAATTCAAAAAATATAATGGAGGCTAATATGAAAAAAGTAATTGGCGCAGCAACAGCAACTATTTTTGGATTGGGGGCATTTACCACAACTGCTACCGCAGAAACAATCGTAACAGCAGATGTACTTAACGTACGTGAAAAACCGACTACAGAATCAAAAGTGGTCGAAAAAGTAAAGAATGGGCAAGAGTTAAAAGTCATCAATACCGAAGATGGTTGGTCAAAAATTGAATTGAACGGTAAAGAAGTGTTTGTAAGTTCGGAGTTTACAAAAGATGTGTATCATGTAACGGCGAATTTGTTAAATGTACGTACCGAAGCAAACACAGAATCAGAAATTCTTGGCAGACTGAAAAAAGATGATGTAATTGAATCAACGCATCAAGTAAAAGACGGATGGCTGCAATTTGAGTATAAAGGAAAAACAGCTTATGCAAACGTTTCTTTCCTATCAAGTACAGCACCAACTGAAAAGAAAACTGAAGAGAAAATGAAGCAAGTAGCGAAAGTACAAAAATCAGTTAAAGAAAAGAAAGAAGTAAAGACGCAGAAAGTAGCAAAAGCGAAAGAAACAACGAAAGCACAAGAAATAGTAAAGCCTAAAGAAGAGGCAAAAGTCAAAGAAGAAGTAAAAGTTAAAGAAGAACCGAAAGCACAAGAAATAGTAAAGCCTAAAGAAGAGGCAAAAGTCAAAGAAGAAGTAAAAGTTAAGGAAGAACCGAAAGTGCAAGAAATAGTAAAGCCTAAAGAAGAGGCAAAAGTCAAAGAAGAAGTAAAAGTTAAAGAAGAACCGAAAGCGCAAGAAATAGTAAAGCCTAAAGAAGAGGCAAAAATCAAAGAAGAAGTAAAAGTTAAAGAAGAACCGAAAGCGCAAGAAATAGTAAAGCCTAAAGAAGAGGCAAAAGTCAAAGAAGAAGTAAAAGTTAAAGAAGAAGAAAAAGAGCAAGAAATAACAAAAGCTAAAGAAGAAGAAAAAGCAAGAGAAATAGCAAAAGCTAAAGAAGAAGAAAAAGCAAGAGAAATAGCAAAAGCTAAAGAAGAAGAGAAAGCGCAAGAAATAGCAAAAGCTAAAGAAGAAGAAAAAGCAAGAGAAATAGCAAAAGCTAAAGAAGAAGAGAAAGCAAGAGAAATAGCAAGAGCTAAAGAAGAAGAGAGAGCAAGAGAAATAGCAAAAGCTAAAGAAGAAGAGAGAGCGAAAGAAGTATCCAAAAACAATATACAGTCTGCTAAACGTGAATTAACGGTAGTAGCGACAGCGTATACTGCTGATCCAAGTGAAAATGGTACATATGGTGGACGCGTTTTAACTGCGATGGGGCATGATTTAACGGCAAATCCGAATATGAGAATTATCGCAGTTGACCCGAAAGTAATCCCATTAGGATCTAAAGTATGGGTAGAAGGTTATGGAGAAGCTATCGCTGGTGATACTGGAAGTGCAATTAAAGGTAATCGTATTGATGTATTAATGGGGTCAAAAAGTAAAGCTATGAATTGGGGAAGAAAAACTGTTAAAGTAAAAATTTTATAGTAACTATAATGATCTAAATAGAAGTCAGTTCTCTTTATTGAGGCTGGCTTTTATTTTTTTAGTGGAAGTATAATAGGATTCTTAAATGACTTATTAATAAAACTGTAATAAAACATAAAAATTGTATCATGTTTAGAAAAACTATTAAGAATGAGGTAAGGAAGTAGAACAGAAGGTTATTGAGAAGTAGAGAAGAATAGTATGTTGCTACAATTACACAAGATATCGAGGAACGTGAACTTATTTCAGTAGTTGATTTCCAGTTTGGGGAAATGAATATATACTATTATTTATGTAAAGATTGTTCAATTATAAAAACGGAAACACAAAGTACATAACAAGACTAACATATTATATTAGTCTTGTTTTTGTATCGCAACATCATTAAGAATCGCATCAAATATATCTTTTTGCGTAAAGTTATCTGTAAAAATAGTTTCTCTGGAAACCTCAATTGTATCGTGCGGATTATACCATTTTTGTAGGGAATCTTCACCAAATTCATGTCGTTTGTCCCTTGTGTTATGTCGTCTAATAGTTTCCTCTAATGATAAATCAAAGTAATATGTAAATGCATTTTTATCAAAATAACGAATTAATTCTTTTAACATCTCACCATACCTACGACTGTTCAATATACCTTCTAAAATAACAAATTCACATTTTCCTTTTCCGTACTTTGTAATTTCAAATAGTAAATCATGTGATAAATTCCCCATTGTGTCGTGTACTCTAAGCATATCTCTACGCACAACATCCTGTGATACTAAAAGTGTACCTTGTCCGAAATGTTCTTGTAGTTGCTTTGCAATCGTTGTTTTACCACTTGCGGAGTTTCCTCTAAGAATGATTAAAGTGGATGTAAATATAGGATTAGACATAATGTATTCCCCCCAACAGTATTAATTATATAGAAAATTTTAACAAATAAAGTGAGGAAAGTGTATAATTAATATGACGGATATTTAAGGAGGGGGTTAGATGGGGGATATATTAAAAAATGCACGACCTATATGGAAACGGACTTGGTTTCGTTATCTAGGGGCATTTTTTATTGTTCAGTTACTGTTTATCCCGCATTAACGGGCAGTAAGACCCCCACCTCAAAATTCAGCGAAAGCGAAGAAGTTAGGTGGGGGATCAACTGCCCGTAAAAGCCCGAATGGTTCAACTAATAATCAGTGGGGGATGAACAAAACCCCCACTGATTAAAGTTTCACTTTATTTTGTGTGAAATAACTGCGTGGGCACCAAACTTTAGGCCAGGCGGAGAGTTTTTTAATAGAATATTAAATTCTCAATTTTTCACTGAATGGTTCACACTCTATACAATCCCGCAATTTAACGTATTTACAGCATTTTTTGCGATTACATTACTACCATATGCATTAGTAGGTGCAATGAAAGATATAACATCAAGAAAAAATATAAAGGAATAATAGAGGTATAATATGCTTTTTCAAAAAGAAGGTTTATTGATTAGATACGTAATGGAAGATGATGCATCTATCGTTTCTAAATGGTTAACGGACCCAGCAGTCCTGCGGTATTACGAAGGACGAGATAATCCGCAGTCTGTAGAAAAGGTGCTTGATCATTTTATACATAATCCAAACAATAATGAAAAAAGATGTTTAATAGAATTTGATACCGTTCCGATTGGTTACATACAAATGTACCCAGTTGATTCAGAGTGGAAAGCGTTATATGGCTATAAAGAATCACAAAATGTATGGGGAATGGACCAATTTATCGGTGAACCAGCCTATTGGGGAAAAGGAATTGGACAAAAACTCGTTCAGGCAGCAATTACATATATTATGGGTGAAATGAGAGCAGAAGCAATTGCAATGGATCCGAAAGTAAATAATGAACGAGCGATAAAGTGTTATGAAAAATGCGGATTTAAAAAAGTAAAGATTTTAAAGGAACATGAGCTGCATGAGGGGAAATTAGAAGATTGTTGGATGATGGAATACAAACAATTATAATGAATATGCAATGGCTTATATAAACGAAGGGAGCTGTGCGAAATGAAAAAAGCGTTAATCGTAATTGATGTGCAAGCGGGTATGTATACAGCTGGAATGCCAGTACATAATGGGGGAAAGTTTTTACAAACACTGCAAGAGCTTATTGGGGAATGTCGTTCAAATGATATCCCAATTATTTATGTCCAACATAACGGTCCTAAAGACCATCCGTTAGAAAAAGGTACGGATGGATGGCGAATCCATGCGGCCATCGCTCCGCAAGAAGGAGATAATATTGTTGAAAAGACGACGCCAGATTCATTCCATAAGACAAACTTAAGCGAAGTGTTACAAGAGAAAGGAATTGAACACGTTATTCTTTCGGGAATGCAATCAGAGTATTGTGTAGATACGACAACGCGCAGAGCATGTAGTGAAGGATATAAAGTAACGTTAGTGAGTGATGCGCATAGTACATTTAATACAGAAGTGTTACGTGCTGAAGATATTGTGCAACATCATAACGCAGTATTGGGAGCGTTTGCGGATGTTGTTGCATTAAAAGACTTGAAAGTGGCTGCCTCTAAATAAGAGGTAGTTTTTTTATTAGAAAAAAGCGTCAAATATTGTCGGTAAGTCGATATTTTGAAATAATCGTTTATATAATTTCACGTACCATAATGAAAATATACAAAAAAGGAGCACCACATAATTAAAAAGGGTGCTCCTGCATTAAAATGTTACTTCTTCTTGTCTTTATCCAATATATTTTGTTCTTCAGCAAATTCCGTACCATATGCAAAGCGGCGATTAATACGAATGTTATCATTGTTGTGCCTTGTATGAGAGTTAGAGAAGCGATGAACGATTACTTCAGATAAAGTGAAGACGATGGCAGAAAGGATACTGCCCCATGCAATTTGCATATAGTTGTCTAATAAAATATTACCGAAAATCCATACGCTTAAATATGTTAATAAGAAATCCGACATAATGGCACCAGTATTGCCAATTCGATTTAAAATGATTTTATCAACGAACATGTAGGATACGATTGTAACAAAGAGACTGAATGAAATAATTTGAACAAACGTTGCAGGGAAAAATAAAGCAAGCCCAATGCTAAATGCGATAATGCACGATATAAACTTGATAAGCACTACTGTGAAATCATTCAAAATTCACACCTCCGATTTATACATAGTTTTTCAATAAATTCTGGAGTTCATACATTGTAACGGATTTATTTACGTAAAACTTTTTCATGTTCGGAATTTAGTCTAAATATTATAAAAACAACGGAAAAATGTTATAGTAAAATGAGAGTGTATGACATTTTTAGGTAAGGGGGAATCCAGGATGTGGATTACTTCAGAAGTAGAAATTCCAGATGAGTTAATCGATCACCTTGAGCAAGGAAAGTTAGTGTTATTTGTTGGAGCGGGAGTTTCTATGAAAGGGAAATCAAACTTACCGAATTTTGATGATTTAGTTGATGCAATTGCAAAAACGTTATATGTCGAAAAACGTGAAATAACAGAACCACATGATTATTATCTTGGTAAAATTGCAAAAACAAAAGATGTACATCAAGTTGCAAGAGATCTTGTTCATATAGAGAAATCAAAACCGAATCCATTGCATTTTGCAATTCCAAGGTTATTTCCTTTAGATACAGATATCCGCATTGTAACAACAAATTTTGATCAACATTTTACAACTGCAATTAAGGAAATAAATAGAGATATCAATGTTTATTATGCTCCAGCTTTACCGACTGGGAGAGCATTTAAAGGTCTTGCTTATATACATGGTAATGTAGAACAGGAGAAAGAGGCTTTAATTTTAACAGACGGTGATTTTGGAAGGGCTTACTTAACCGAAGGGTGGGCGAGAAGATTTTTAGTCGATCTATTCTCGAATTACACCGTTTTATTCGTTGGATATAGTCATAATGACCCAGTAATGAAATATTTAGCAACTGGTTTACCACCAAGTACAAGACGATTTGCTTTTGTCGCACAAGGGGAAAATACGTACCACTGGGAACATTTAGGGATAAGACCAATTGTGTATCCGAATAAAGTGAATAATCATCAATCCCTCGTAAAAGCGGTAAAACGCTGGGCGGAATTAATGGGCGATAATTATATTACGAAAAGAATGCGTATTCGGGATATTGTAACGGTTCCCCCGTCAGTAGAACAGGAACAATTATCATACATAAAGCAATCAATTAAAAAAATTGAAACAGTTCGTTACTTTGTGGAATTTGCTCATGATTATGAATGGGTCGAATGGTTAGAAGCAGAAGGTAAATTACAAAATTTGTTTATGCTTACGCCAAACTATAATGAAGTAGATGAATTACTTGCAGAATGGTTAGTGGAACAATTTCTTTTTAGTCATCAGAAAGAATTATTTCAATTAATTTATAAAAACTATTCTAAAATATCACCGTTATTATGGAGAACGATTTGTAACTACTTAAACGAAACGAAGAGTAAGATGGATCCGTTGTTGTTTGCAAGATGGACACTCTTTTTATTAGAAACAGCTGAAAAAGATAGTAGCTCTATAGAAAAGATTTCTAAGTTACTGCAAAAATGTTCTTTTCCTGAGCATAAGGAAATTGCCTTATTGTTACTAACTTTTATTTTAGATGGAAAACTGAAGTTGAAACGTGTAAGAAAATGGGGAAATGATACGCAAGAATCAATAGAACTCGAGGAATCGAGTCGCTTACCAGTATCTACATTTTCTCATGTGGAGCAAATTTGGAACGAAAAGATGAGGCCATATATCACCCATTATGCTGTTCCAATTATGATGATCGGATTAGAAAAATTGAGAATGTTGTCGTTAAGACAAACGGCACTGAAAAAAAGAAATAAGGAAGATGTAGAAAAAGATTTTCATCAAAATGATCTTGCATTTTTAATACAAATTGTAAAAGAGTGTCTAACTTATTTATGTGAAAACAATGAGAAAAAAGCGGATTATTATATTACAGAAATGATAGAAGCAAATAGTGTACTTCAAAAGCGAATTGCAATTGACGCGATGAATAAAAATATTTTTGTTCGTGTAGATGACAAAATGAAATGGTTGTTACATGAAGGACTTCTTTTAGATTTCACTTATAAACACGAAGTTTTTCAACTTTTAAAAAGGCATTATGCACATTGTTTAGAAGAAACAAAAGAAGAAGTCACTCGAACTGTAATAAAGCATCTTACAGAAGAGAGGGTATTTGATGCATGTCTCGTATTAGACTTATTATTCAAGTGTGATTCAAATAGTCCATCTACGGCAAATGGGTATGAGTTAATGAAGCAAAAGCATCCTCATTTTCATTCTGAACGATACAGTGTACAAAAGAAAGAGGATACAGCGCAAAGCATTACTTGTAATGTAACAGCTGACGGATTATTGCAGCTGAAAGATGTTGAAATTATGAAGCAAGTTCGGCAATTTTCGCAAGATGGTGTTTTTGAACAACGCCATTTTTTAGAGATGTTATCAAAAGCATGTAAATTGAATACAGAGTGGAGTATTTCATTCGCATATCAATTAGTAGGAGTGCAAGAAATAAGTAATGAAGTATGGTTTGTTTGTATTAGAGAATGGCGAAATAACCGAGGATTGACAAATGATCAAATCCAAAAAATTATTCCGCTATTGCAGAAATTTGTTAGAAATACTGCTTATCATTGGTTAATTAGTAGTTTTCTATATGAAATTAGTAATCGACTAGAAGAGTTAGAAGAGAATAGTATACGTGTTGTAAAACGCTTTGCTTTTTCAGTGTTTCCTCAAGTTATGAAGAGTGATACGGATTTTAAGCTTGGAAAACAAGATTTTTACAATGAATCAATTCAGCATCCTGTTGGGAAAATGACGGCTGTATTATTAAAGTTGTTATCATATGATCATTTATACGATCGTAATGTATATGAATATTTATTTTTATTTGAAGAACAAGTAAGAGTTAATTTGGAACGAACAAACTTTATGTTTGCTCGTTTAATAGCAGATATTACATTTCTATATCATATTGAAAAGCAATGGTGCCGAAAATATTTGTTACCATACTTAGATTTAAAAAAACAAAATGAAATTACGGAATATGCATGGGCTGGTTTATGTTACACGCAAATAAATTTACCTTTATTTACAGAAATGAAGCGTTTTATTAAGTATGCGATAGAACATTTGGAAGTATTACATCCGCATACGAGGGAAGCTTTCTTGAAGTGGCTTAGCTTTGTATTTATTAAATGTGTACTATATTGGGAGCAAAAAACAGAGTGGTTATACCCTTTACTCATACTAGAAAATGAAGAAAATAAAATTAAATTTATGCAGTTTTTATGCTATTACGTCAAAACATTAAGCGTAAAAGAACAACAAAAATTTTGGACAGCTTGGCTCAGTGTATTTTTACGAGAACGACCAAAAATGGGTGAGATAACTGCGAGAGAATATGTAATGCTTTTACGTATTATCTTATACATGGATGAAATATTAGAAAAAGGATTATGTATTATGTCTCGTGCATTTTCAAGTGTACATGGTAAATGTACAGGTGAGGAAATGAAGCAGTTATTGATTGAAATGCTTCATAAAAAAGAAAGTATGAAAGCGCATAAAGAAATGTTTGCAAATGTGTTTTTTATTTTACTACAAACATGTCACGAAGCCGTTTTATTTGAAAAAGAAATCATACAAATAAAAGAATTATTAGTTCAGTATGAAGTAGAGGAATATGTTTTACATTTACTAGAAAATGAAATAATTCGCATAGGAATTGTAATGGGTGATTTACAAAAAGAATTATAGGATGAAAGTGGAATTTTAAAAAAATATATAAAAAGTTGTTGACAGTGTTTTAAAAAGCGTTCTATAATACGAATCATACTTATTCAATTTCAAAAACATTTGAATAAACAAAGTGCAATGAAGAGATCACAGTAGTGGTTAGTCTTACTGTAACAGAGAGCTGGTGGTTGGTGTGAACCAGTACAGGGATAATCATGAATTACAGTCTTGGAGCATCTTTTTCGGAATAAAGATAGTTTGTCTTTATGAGGAAAAAGCGGTCAATTGATCGTTAACAGTGAAGAGAGGTAGACGGAAAGTTAGTCTACAACTAGGGTGGTACCGCGATAAATATCGTCCCTACTGATTTATTCAGTAGGGACTTTTTGTATTTTAGTGGTCCAACTTGAAAATAAAATAGTCATGCATTGAAAGGAAAAGCAGTAGTTGTTGTTTCCCTGTAACAGAGAGCTGGTGGTTGGTGCGAACCAGTACAAAAACAAGAGCGAATTACAGTCCTGGAGCATCTTTTTCGTAGTAAAGATAGTATTTGTCTTTATGAAGGGAAAGACGGTCAGATGATCGTTAACAATGAAGAGAGGTAGACGAAAGAAGTCTACAACTAGGGTGGTACCGCGATAAATATCGTCCCTACTGATTGCATCAGTAGGGCTTTTTTGTACAAAAAAGTGGGTTTTTAACTAGTAGTTCATGTCTTTGTACGAATTATTAGTTTAAAATAAGAAGAGGTATCGATTCCACTATAAATTTGTATAATTAACCAGTTCAGAAAATAGAGAATCTTTTATTCTCTTACTATACTTTTAAAACATTAGAGGAGGATTTCCAAATGGCAAATCATGAATTAGATCAATTACGTAAACAGGTAGATGAAATTAACTTACAACTATTACACCTTTTAAACAAACGTGGTGAAATTGTTCAAAAAATTGGAGAGCAAAAGCAAGTACAAGGTACGAAACGCTTTGATCCAGTACGTGAGCGTGAAGTACTTGATATGATCGCAGAGCATAACGAAGGACCATTCGAAACATCAACTGTTCAACATATTTTCAAAACGATTTTCAAAGCAAGCTTAGAGTTACAAGAAGATGATAACCGCAAAGCGTTACTAGTATCACGTAAAAAGAAACAAGAAAATACAATCGTTGATGTAAAAGGTGAATTGATTGGAAACGGAGCACAAACGTTCATCATGGGACCTTGTGCAGTAGAAAGCTTAGAGCAAGTTCGTCAAGTAGGGCAAGCGATGAAAGATCAAGGCTTAAAATTAATGCGCGGCGGTGCATTCAAACCGAGAACATCTCCATACGATTTCCAAGGTTTAGGAGTAGAAGGACTTCAAATTTTACGTCAAGTAGCAGACGAGTTCGACTTAGCAATTATTAGTGAAATTTTAAATCCGAACGATGTTGAAATGGCATTAGACTACGTTGATGTAATTCAAGTTGGTGCACGTAACATGCAAAACTTCGATTTATTACGTGCTGTAGGTAAAGTTAACAAACCAGTATTATTAAAACGTGGATTAGCAGCAACAATTGATGAGTTCATTAACGCAGCGGAATACATCATTGCGCAAGGCAACGATCAAATTATTCTTTGTGAGCGTGGTATCCGCACATACGAAAGAGCAACACGTAACACATTAGACATTTCTGCAGTACCAATTTTAAAGAAAGAAACACATTTACCAGTTATCGTTGATGTAACACATTCAACTGGACGCAGAGATTTATTATTACCAACAGCGAAAGCGGCACTTGCAATTGGCGCAGATGCAGTAATGGCTGAAGTGCATCCAGATCCAGCAGTTGCATTATCAGATTCTGCACAACAAATGGACATTCCAGAATTCCATAGATTCATGGATGAGTTAAAAGGTTTCAAAAATAAATTATCTTAATTTCATATCATATATGCATTGAAGAGGAAACAGTAGTGCTTATCTCACTGTTAAAGAGAGCTGATGGTCGGTGTGAATCAGTACAAAGGTAAGCATGAATTACAGCCTTGGAGCATCTTTCCCGACAACTTATGGAGGGGAAGACGGTCAAACGATCGTTAAAGAAGAAGAGAGGTAGACGACAGTTGTCTACAACTAGGGTGGTACCGCGATAAACATCGTCCCTACTGAGCGCTCAGTAGGGACTTTTTTGTACAAAAAAATAGTAAAGGGGCAAGAGAAATGAGATACATTACAGCTGGAGAATCACATGGACCGCAGTTAACAGTTATTTTAGAAGGTGTACCAGCAGGTTTGACACTTACGGCGGAACATATTAATAAAGAATTATTAAGAAGACAAAAAGGTCATGGACGCGGAAGACGCATGCAAATTGAAACAGATACAGTTGAAATTGTAAGTGGTGTTCGTCACGGGATGACACTTGGATCACCGATTACGTTAATCGTAAAAAATGATGATTTCAAACATTGGACGAAAGTAATGGGTGCCGAGCCAATTTCGGAAAAAGAAAGTAAAGACATGAAACGTACAATTACAAAACCACGTCCCGGACATGCGGATTTAAATGGAGCAATTAAATATGGTCATCGTGATATAAGAAACGTATTAGAGCGCTCATCTGCAAGAGAAACGACAGTTCGTGTAGCTGCTGGTGCAGTTGCAAAACAAATTTTAAGCGAATTAGGCGTGGAAATTGCAGGACATGTTCTTGAAATTGGTGGAGTAAAAGCAAAACATATTTCAAACTTATCAATTGAAGAAATTCAAACAATTACTGAAAACTCACCAGTTCGATGTTTAGATAAAGAAGTAGAGCAAGAAATGATGAATGCGATTGACAACGCAAAAAGTAGTGGAGATTCAATCGGTGGCATCGTGGAAGTCATTGCAGAAGGTATGCCAATTGGCGTTGGTAGTTACGTTCATTACGATCGTAAATTAGATGCAAAACTTGCTGGTGCAATTATGAGTATAAATGCATTTAAAGGTGCTGAAATTGGCGTAGGTTTTGAAGCGGCACGACAACCTGGAAGCAAAGTGCATGATGAAATTCTGTGGGATAAAGAAAAAGGATACACGAGAAAAACGAATAATGCCGGCGGTTTAGAAGGCGGTATGACAACAGGTATGCCAATTGTCGTAAGAGGCGTTATGAAGCCAATTCCTACTTTATACAAACCGTTAGCAAGCGTTGATATTGATACGAAAGAAGAATTCCAAGCGAGTATTGAAAGATCTGATAGTTGCGCAGTACCAGCAGCGGGTGTAGTAGCTGAATCTGTTGTGGCATGGGAACTTGCAGATGCACTAGTCGAACAATTCGGAAAAGATCGTATGGAATTATTAAAACAAAACATTATGCAACACAATAACTACGCAAAAGAATTTTAATAAAAAGGTGGGTTTAACGTGCAAGTAAAGGATCAACTATCATCATTACAACCATATAAACCAGGTAAATCACCAGAACAAATGAAAGAAGTGTACGGAGATCATTCGTTTGTGAAATTAGCATCGAATGAAAATCCATTCGGTTGTTCACCGAGAGTTTTAGAAGAGTTGCAAAAATCTTGGTTGGAACATTCTTTATATCCTGACGGAGGTGCTACAACGCTCCGTCAAACAATCGCAGATAAGTTGCATGTGCAAATGGAACAAGTACTTTGTGGTAGTGGTTTAGATGAAATCATTCAAATAATAAGCCGCGCCGTATTACGAGCGGGAGATAACATTGTAACAGCAGGTGCAACATTCCCGCAGTACCGTCATCATGCGATTATTGAAGGCTGTGAAGTGAAAGAAATTCCTTTAAATAAAGGTGTATACGATTTAGACGAAATTTCGTCAGCGGTAAATAATAATACGAAAATCGTATGGATTTGTAATCCGAACAACCCGACGGGCACATATGTGAATGAGCAAAAATTAACTCAATTTATTGAAGGCATTAGTGAAAATACGTTAATTGTCATTGATGAAGCGTACTATGAATACGTAACAGCAAAAGACTTCCCTGAGACATTATCGCTTTTAGAAAAACATAAAAACATTCTTGTACTTAGAACGTTTTCTAAAGCATACGGATTAGCTTCTTTCCGCGTTGGATATGCGATCGGACAGGAAGAGCTAATTGAGAAATTAAATGTTGTACGTTTACCATTTAACGTATCTTCATTAGCGCAAAAAGCAGCTACAATTGCTTTTAGTGATGACGAGTTTATTAAAGAAATAGTTCGCGTGAATACAGAAGGATTACAGCAATACGAGAGTTTCTGTAAGGAAAACGGTATACCATTTTATTCGTCACAAACTAATTTCATCTTCTTACCGGTAGATAATGCTGGAGAGATTTATGAAGCTTGCGCACATGCAGGGTTTATTATTCGTCCATTCCCAAATGGTGTCCGTATTACAGTTGGAACAAGGGAGCAAAATGAAGGAGTGATTTCAGTGTTAAAACAACACTTTGAAAATAAAAAAAGTAAGTCTCGAGATGAGGCAAATGCGTAAAAAGGTAGTATTAATTGGAACAGGTTTAATAGGAGGCTCTCTCGCATTAGCAATTAAGAAAGAGCACGATGTAATGATAACAGGTTATGATATATTTAAAGAGCAAGTAGAGCGTGCAAAAGAATTACACGTAGTAGATGAAATAGCAGTTGATTTACAACATGCATGTGAAGAGGCACATTTAATTGTTTTTGCTTCTCCAGTTGAAGAAACGAAGAAGTTATTACACAAACTTGCGTCATTCCGTTTACGAGAAGATGTTATAGTGACTGATGTTGGTAGTACAAAAGGGTCTATTATGAACGAAGCGGAAGCTTTATTTTCAAAGGAAGTTTCTTTCATTGGGGGACATCCGATGGCGGGTTCTCATAAAACGGGAGTTGAAAGCGCAAAGGCGCATTTATTTGAAAATGCATTTTACATTTTAACACCGATGAATCATGTACCAAATGAACAAGTGGAAGACCTTAAAGTATGGTTAAAAGGAACAGGATCACATTTTCTTGTTTTAAATACAGAAGAACATGATTATGTAACAGGGATCGTTAGTCATTTCCCGCATCTTATCGCAGCAGGTTTAGTAAAGCAAGTTGAGAAGCATGCAGGAGATAATCCGCTCATTCATCAGCTAGCTGCTGGAGGTTTCAAAGATATTACACGTATCGCATCTAGTAGTCCGAAAATGTGGAGTGATATTGTAAAGCAAAATCGAGAGCATTTAATGGTATTATTAAAAGAGTGGATCTCTGAAATGGAAGGTTTATATAAGACAGTTTCTACTGGAGATGCAGGCGAGATTCAAAACTATTTTGCAGATGCGAAAGAATACCGTGATTCTTTACCAGTAAGAAAGAGTGGTGCAATTCCTGCTTATCACGACTTATACGTTGATGTATTAGATAAGGTGGGGGCATTGGCTCATATTACGAGTATTTTAGCGCGCGAGGAAATTAGTATTACGAACTTGCAAATATTAGAAGCGCGTGAAGGACTGCTTGGGGTATTACGTATTAGCTTCCAAAGGGAAGAAGATCGTATGAAAGCAAAGCTAGCGCTTGGAGAAGAAGAATACCAAACTTATGAAACAATTTAAATGAGAAGGTGAAAAACGTGAAAGAAAGAACAATACAACCTGTTAATAACGGATTGAATGGCAATATTACAATCCCAGGTGATAAATCCATTTCACACCGTGCTGTTATGTTCGGTTCGATTGCAGAAGGGAAAACAACAATTAAAGGTTTCTTGTCCGGTGCAGACTGTTTAAGTACTATTTCATGTTTTAAAGAAATGGGAGTAGAAATTACGCAAAACGGTGATGAAGTTACTGTAGTTGGTAAAGGATTAGAAGGTTTACAAGAACCGAAAGCTGTATTAGATGTTGGTAATTCTGGTACAACAATTCGATTAATGTCAGGTATATTAGCTAACACACCATTTTTCTCTTGCGTACAAGGTGATGAATCTATCGCAAAAAGACCGATGAAGCGTGTAACAAACCCATTAAAACAAATGGGTGCAAACATTGACGGCAGAGAAGAAGGAACATTTACACCGCTAACAATACGTGGTGGAGATTTAAAAGCAATTGAATATATTTCTCCTGTTGCAAGTGCACAAGTAAAGTCAGCTATTTTACTTGCAGGGCTTCGCGCAGAAGGTGTAACAGCTGTTACAGAACCACATATTTCCCGCGATCATACGGAAAGAATGCTTGAAGCATTTGGTGTTAAAGTAACTCGAGAAGGAAAGACAGTGAAGCTTTCAGGTGGACAAAAATTAACAGCAACAGACATTCAAGTGCCAGGTGACGTATCATCAGCAGCATTTTTCTTAGTAGCAGGTGCAATCATCCCAAATAGTAAACTAATATTACAAAATGTAGGAATGAATCCAACTCGTACAGGTATTATTGATGTTTTAGAGAAAATGGGTGCTACATTTACTATAGAGCCGATTAACGAAGGCGCATCAGAACCAGCTGCAAACATTACGATTGAAACATCTTCATTAAAAGGAATTGAAATTGGTGGGGATATTATTCCAAGACTAATCGATGAAATTCCAGTTATCGCTTTAGCGGCAACACAAGCAGAAGGTATTACAGTTATTAGAGATGCACACGAATTAAAAGTAAAAGAAACAAATCGTATTGATACAGTCGTTGCGGAGTTAACGAAACTAGGAGCTCGCATAGAAGCAACTGATGACGGCATGATCATTTACGGAAAATCAGCTTTAAAAGGCAATACAGTAAATAGTTACGGTGATCACCGCATCGGAATGATGCTTGCGATTGCTGGCTGCCTGGCAGAAGGGAAAATAATTATTGAAGATGCAGAAGCAGTAGGTGTATCATATCCTACATTCTTTGATGAACTTCAAAAGTTAGCTAAATAATAAAGATGGAAAGCAGATACGTGATGTATCTGCTTTTTTTGTTAAAACGTCCTTGTAATTTCACTTACCGAACTATAAAAGTAAGAATTGTGATACAATTCAAACAGGGAATGGAGGAGAATTATATGAATGTCATGCAATTAAAAGAAGATAAGTTCAGAGAAGCATTACGTTTATCAGAATACGCTTTTCAATATAAAGTAGATGAGGAACGATTACAGCAGCAACTTACAAAGATGAAGGAAAGTCATGAAATATACGGCATTATGGAAGGGGAAGACTTAGCAGCAAAACTACATCTTATTCCGTTTCATATTTACATAGGTAAAGAAAAATTTAAAATGGGTGGCGTTGCAGGAGTAGCGACGTATCCAGAGTACAGAAGAAGTGGGTATGTAAAAGAGCTACTTCAACATTCACTTCAAATAATGAAAAAAGATGGCTATACAGTCTCTATGTTACATCCATTTGCTGTTTCATTTTACCGTAAATACGGCTGGGAACTTTGTGCGAATTTAGTCACATGTCATATGACTAAGAGCGATTTAGTGATGAAAAAACAAGTAAATGGCACTGTGAAACGTTTCAATAAAGAAAATCATCCAGAAGAAGTCGAGAAGCTCTATGAAGTATTTGCAGAACGTTTTTCAGGTATGTTAGTTCGAGAGAAGAACTGGTGGTTACAAGCAGTTTATGATGATTTAACATTAGCGATTTACTATGATGAAAATAAAAAGGCAGCAGGTTACATGTTATACAAAATAGAAAACTATAAAATGACAGTAGAAGAATTTGTACCACTACGTAATGAAGCACGAAATGGTCTGTGGAACTTTATTTGCCAGCATGATTCTATGATTAAAGAACTTGAAATGACAGTAAGTGAAAACGAACCGTTGCTATATTCATTGCAAGAGCCACGCGTGAAGACAGAAATAAAACCATATTTTATGGGAAGAATTGTAGATGTAGAGCAGTTTTTAAAACAATATGAGTTGAGCTGGAACAATGTACAGCAAGAAGTGATTCTACACATTACAGACGCATTTGCTCCGTGGAACAACGTATCAGTGAGGCTTGCGAATCATGAAATAACAATTATGAAAGAGGAAACAATAGATAAAGGAATTAAGCTGGATATTAACGCATTATCTACAATAATGTTTGGCTACAAGCGTCCGTTAGAACTTAATGAACTAGAATTCATTAGCGGAAGCGAAGAGGAAATACAAGCATTTGAGAATATAGTTCCAGTACGTAAAGCTTTTATTTATGATTTCTTTTAAGCTTTAAATAGGAAATGGAGCTGTCCCAAACAAAATTTGGGACGGTTTTCTCTTTGGTTCTCGTTTTTGTCGGTAAGTCGATGTATTCTAAAAACCGCTGATATAAATTGATTCACAAACAAGGGATTAAAATTGCAACTATACGTAGTTACGCACTTGACTTTTAGTCCTTGTAATTTATAATTAAAAACGGAATGAATTTTCATTCCTAAAAATAGAGGTGGAAAAAATGGCTAAAAACAAACAAGAGGATATTTTTGATGCTGCGATGCAACTTTTTGCAGAGCGTGGTTACGATGGTACGACAATTCCAATGATCGCTGAAAAGGCAAAAGTCGGTGCGGGTACTATTTATCGCTATTTTGAAAATAAAGAGGCACTAGTTAACTCATTATTTTCAAAAAGTATGTTAGAGCTTTCTGAAATGATAAAAACAGATTTTCCTGTTGAAGCAAATATTCGTGAACAGTTTAGTCATACGTACAACCGTTTATTTGAATTTGCGAGAAACAATGTGGACGCTTTTTTATTTACAAATTCTCACTGTGACAGTTATTTTCTTGATGAACAAAGTAAGAAAATATTTGACGATTTTATAGGCTTCTTTATGAATATTATTGAAGATGGAATCGCAAAAGGTTTTCTTCGTCCATTGCCTCCAGTTGCTTTAATTATTATTGTATATCAGCCGCTAGAAGCATTAACGAAAGTAATTGCAACAGGGCAATTAGAATACTCGAAAGAGTTAGTAAAAGAATTGGAAGAAAGCTCTTGGAATGCTATTAGAATCATTTGATTCTATAGCTTTATAAGGACAGGAATGAATATTCATTCCTAAATAGATTTAAAAAATGAAAGTAGGAGAGGGTATTTGTGCAACCAAAGGAATGAACATTCATTCCGGAAAAGATTAGTTTAATAGGGTCTATAGAATAAATCAATAGAATGATAGGAATGAACGTTCATTCCTAAAAAAAGTTTCAAAATAATAAGAATGAATATTCATTCCGGAACTAACATTATACTTTCAAAACGGGAGATGATTAAAATGAGTAAGCTAAAAAATTGGAGAAGTTTATCTTTTCTATTATGGATAGTTATTACTATTACAATGATCGTAACGATGCCTAATATGGATAAATTAGTGAAAGAAAAAGGGCATATTACGATTCCGAATACAGAGCAAAGTAGTATCGCTGACAAAATGATAAGAGAGATGGATAAAGACGGGACAGAAAAATATGATGTTATAGCTGTTTTTAATAGTGGAAGTAAAGCAGCTTTAACAACTGAGCAAAAAGATGAAATAATAAAAACAATCAACGCTTTACAAAATGAAAAAGAGCAATTAGGAATTAAGGAAGTTGTTTCACATTTAGATAATAAAGACTTGGAAAAACAATTGATATCTAAAGACAATACGACCATTTTAACGCAAATTTCTGTAGATAAAAAACATGGTGAAATATCAAAAATTGCAAATGGGCTTCATAATAAAATTAAACCGAAGGGAGTTAAAACGTACTTAACAGGAAGTGATTTAATAGCGGGTGATTTTCTTACATCCTCTCAAGAGGGAGTGAAAAAGACAGAAGTTATTTCTATCATTTTCATTTTAGTTGTATTAATCATTGTATTTCGTTCACCAATTGTTCCAATCGTTTCTCTGCTTACAGTGGGTGTATCATATTTAGTTTCAATGGGGATTATTGCCCATCTAGTAGATCAATTTAATTTTCCGTTTTCTAACTTTACACAAGTGTTTGTAGTTGTTGTCCTGTTTGGGGTTGGAACAGACTATAACATTTTATTATATACAAGGTTTAAGGAAGAATTAAGTAAACAAGAAAATGCATTTTTAGCTACGAAAGAAACGTTTAAATCGGCAGGGAAAACCGTTTTATATAGTGGGATAGCAGTACTAATTGGTTTTGCATCTCTTGCTTTAGCGAGTTTTAAATTATATCAGTCTACTTCAGCCGTAGCAATTGGTGTCGCAGTATTATTACTCGTATTAACTACGTTAAATCCATTTTTTATGGTGCTTTTAGGAAAAGGAATGTTTTATCCAGTAAAAACATTTAAAGGTCATGAGGATAGTCGTTTATGGGGATTTCTTGCGAAAAACTCAGTAGTAAGACCATTCGCAGCTTTAATCATTGTATTTGTGATATCGATTCCTTTCCTAATGAAATATTCTAACACACTAAATTACAATGATTTATTTGAAGTAGATAATAAATATGAATCGAAAAAGGGGATTAACGTAATAGAAGAACATTTTCCACCTGGTTTTTCTTCACCAAGTACGTTAGTCATTCAATCGGATAACAAGTTAGACGAGGCGAGTTCTCTTCAAACTTTAGATGAACTAACTGATAAGATTTTGAAAGTGAAAGGTGTGTCAGAAGTATATTCACCGACGCGTCCAACTGGGGAAAGGATAAAAGAACTATATATAAATAAACAAGCTGGAGAACTAAATACGGGGTTAGGAGATGCCAATGGTGGTATAAAGGACATTAATGATGGGTTAACTGCTGCGAAAGATAAAATGGGTAGTAAAGACTCAAATAGTCTTGCAAACGTTCAAAAGTTAATTGATGGAACAAACGAAGCGAAAAACGGTGTAACGGCATTAGGAACAGCTTTACATCAACTATCAAGTGGTATAAATGACGGAGCACAAGGTGCGCAACAAATTGAGGGTGGATTAACTTCAGTAAATGAAAATATAAATGTTTTATCTAATGCAACTTCACAACTTCATGCTGGTTATGCACAGTTAGAAAAAGGTTTAAGCTCTTACGATCAATACTTCGGAAGTATTTCTCAAGCAATTGATGGTGCGAAAAAAGGTTATGAACAAATTGAAGTGTTAATGACCAATTTTATTCAAACGAAACCAGAATTAGCAAATGATCCGAACATACTACAAACGATAGGAATTGCTAAAGAGGCTCAGAAGCAATTAGGTGTGCTTTCAAATGAATTAAATCAATTAGCAACGCATCATAAAGCGGCGATGGGCTCATTTAAAGAAGCGAATCAATCGTTATTGAAAGTGGATAACGGTTTAAAAGAAATGAACAATGGAGTTACTAAATTACAAAAAGGAGCAGCTGATCTTAAAAATGGATTAGATGAAGGTGCTTCAGGTTCTAAACAAATTGCGAACAAGTCATCTGAGTTACAAACCGGATTAACAAAAATAAATGATGGGCAAGGCCAGTTATTAACCGGGCTGAAAGACTTGCAAGAACAGATGAGGCAATTACAATCAGGATTATCTAAAAGTACAGAAGGGCTCGAAAAGGTAAGTAACGGACTAGGGGATGCTCAGAAATATTTAGGAGAATTGAATGAATCAAAAAGCTCTGAGAAATTTTATATTCCAAAAGAAGTGCTAGAGGGAGAAGATTTCCAAAAAGCATTGAACACGTACATGTCACAGGATAGAAAAATTGCTAAAATGACCATCATTTTAGATGTAAATCCGTATTCCAAAGAAGCGATGCCAATTATTCAAGAAATTAATAAAACAATCGATGGCACTGTAAAGGGAACGGAATTACATGATGCGAAAACAGCGATCGGCGGAACAACATCTAGAAACGTTGATTTAAAAGAAGTAACAGGTCAAGATTTTTTACGTACAGCTACAATTATGTTAATTGGAATTGCCATTGTATTAATCGTAATTACACGCTCACTACTAAACACAATATTTATTATTGGCTCATTACTATTAGCGTACTTCGCATCACTTGGTATAAGCGAACAAATTAGTGCACATGTATTACATGTAGATACATTAAGCTGGAATGTTCCATTCTTTAGCTTCATTATGATTGTCGCTTTAGGAGTGGATTATAGTATTTTCGTAATGATGCGCTATAACGAGATCGAAGGGGATTCGGTAACAAAAATTGTAACTGCATCTCGTCATATAGGAGGAGTTGTATTATCGGCGGCGCTAATTTTAGTAGGGACGTTTGCAGCATTAATTCCATCAGGTGTGTTAACACTTATACAAGTTGCATCAGTTGTTGGCGTTGCACTATTACTATTAGCTTTAATCGTGATGCCGATATTGTTACCTGCTTTAATGGGGTTAACGAGTAAATTGAAGAGTTATAAAGAAAAAATAATAAATACGAAATAAGTGAAGACTGTAGGGGATGATTTCTCTACAGTTTTTCTATATATAAAATCTTAAATGGAAAATGAATCCAATGTATTACACAACGAGAAGTGAATGGTAACATGAGAAAGAGGTCGATGATATACATACCATAGCTAAGGGAATGGATAAAAACTATCCGATTTCATTGTAGAAAGGTAATCAACCGTTGCTATTCATCCAGCTTCTACTATATAATAGCTATAGTCTACAATAATTGAGTCGTAATATGCGATTTTTTAAGACAATCGGTGAGAAAACGCTGAAATAAGCGGTATTAGTAGGAGGACACAAATGATTACAGTAAGTAACGTTAGTTTGCGTTTCGCGGATCGCAAATTATTTGAAGATGTTAACATAAAATTCACGCCAGGTAACTGCTACGGTTTAATCGGAGCAAACGGTGCTGGTAAATCAACATTTCTAAAGATTTTATCTGGAGAAATTGAACCATCAACAGGTGATATACATATTACGCCAGGTGAGCGTCTAGCAGTATTAAAACAGAACCACTTCGAATATGAAGAGTTCCCAGTATTAGAAACAGTAATTATGGGTCACACGCAACTTTACAAAGTAATGCAAGAGAAAAATGCTATTTACATGAAAGAAGACTTTAGTGATGAAGATGGAATGCGTGCTGCAGAACTTGAAGGTGAGTTCGCTGAGCTTAACGGTTGGGAAGCTGAGTCAGAAGCTGCAATCCTTCTAAAAGGTCTTGGTATTGGTGAAGATCTTCATGACAAAAAATTATCAGAATTGACTGGTGCAGAGAAAGTAAAAGTATTACTTGCTCAAGCATTATTCGGTAAACCTGATATTCTATTACTAGATGAGCCTACCAACCACTTGGACTTAAAAGCGATTCAATGGTTAGAAAACTTCTTAATGAACTTTGAAAATACAGTAATCGTTGTATCCCATGACCGTCACTTCTTAAATAAAGTATGTACGCACATGGCTGATCTTGATTTCGGTAAAATTCAACTTTATGTTGGTAACTATGACTTCTGGTATGAGTCAAGCCAATTAGCTTTAAAATTAACACAAGATGCTAATAAGAAAAAAGAAGAGAAAGTAAAAGAGTTACAAAACTTCATTGCACGCTTTAGCTCAAACGCATCTAAAGCGAAACAAGCAACTTCTCGTAAAAAATTATTAGATAAAATTACATTAGATGATATTAGACCATCATCACGTCGTTACCCATTCGTTGGCTTCACACCTGAGCGTGAAATAGGAAATGACTTATTAACTGTTGAAGGCCTTTCTAAAACAATTGATGGCGAAAAAGTGTTAGATAATGTGTACTTCACTTTAAATAAAGGTGATAAAGTTGCATTTATCGGTCGTAACGATATCGCGATGACAACATTATTTAAAATCCTTATGGGTGAAATGGAGCCAGATAGCGGTTCATTCAAATGGGGTGTTACAACATCTCAATCTTACTTCCCAAGAGATAACTCTAAATACTTTGAGAACAGTGACTATAACTTAGTTGATTGGTTACGCCAATTCTCTCCACAAGATGAGTCAGAAAGCTTCTTACGTGGTTTCTTAGGCCGTATGTTATTCTCAGGTGAAGAAGTTAAGAAGAACGTTTCTGTATTATCTGGAGGCGAAAAAGTTCGTTGTATGTTATCTAAAATGATGTTAAGTGGTGCGAACGTAATCACACTTGACGATCCAACGAACCACTTAGACCTTGAGTCTATCACTGCATTAAACAACGGTTTAATTGCTTTCAAAGGTACAATGTTATTCACATCTCATGACCATCAGTTCGTACAAACAATTGCAAACCGCATTATCGAAGTAACGCCAAACGGTGTAATCGATAAAGAAGCAACTTACGATGAGTACTTAGAAAATGAAGAACTTCAAAAACAAGTAGATGCAATGTACAAAGGTCAATAATATATAATGAAAAAACTCGCTCTTTTTAGAGCGAGTTTTTTTGTCGAGAAAACATAACACCATTGGTGGGGGCAAATGAATAATTATTCAAATATAATATTAGTGAACATGAGGATTTTTCATGTATGGAAGAGATGTAATGACTTTAAGATTTAGTTGAAGCAGGGGAATGTAAGGTGAGCAATATAATTAAATAACATTATTTTGTCATGTGAAATATGTACCAAAATTGGAGATAGAATAGTTTGCGAATGAGTTTATAAAGGTATATAGTATGGGATGTCATAATTAGTGGATGAATCTTGGGAGAAAACAGGAAATGTTACAAATTTATTTTATTAAATAGAAACCAAGGTCAAAATGTTTAAAAAGAAATAGTTGAATAAATACAAGCTTCAAATTATAATTACTAATATTCTTCATATAGTTAAATAAAAAAATCTATTTGAAGAAGAAAAATCGAATAGAGAGACAGACTTATAAAAAATAAGCCTTGGATGATCAAAAGAGGTGGAGAAATGAAACAGTTCTTATTAAAGAGCAAAAGTGTGTTAAGCAATCATTTTGGATTCTTTCTGTTTGCCGTTATTTTATTGTGGCTCAAAACGTATGCAGCCTATGTAACGGAATTTAATTTAGGAATTTCAAACACAATCCAAAAATTCTTGCTGTTTTTTAACCCGCTTAGTTCAGCAGTTCTATTTTTAGGACTTGCATTATTTGCAAAAGGGAAGCGATCTTATATTTGGTTAATTGTTATCAACTTGTTATTGTCGATTCTTTTATATGCAAACGTAGTTTACTATCGCTTTTTCAGTGACTTTATTACGTTCCCAACATTAACACAAACGAATAACTTTGGAGATTTAGGTGGTAGTATTCTTGCGTTGCTACATCTTTATGATCCACTATACTTCTTAGACACGATTATATTAATTGTGTTAGTTGCAACAAAATTTGCAAATCCAAAACCAATTCGTGTTGCGAAGCATAAAGTATCTCTAGTATTTGTAGCAGGTATTTTATTATTCAGTGTTAATTTAGGTCTTGCAGAGTCTGACCGTCCGGAATTATTAACAAGAACGTTTGACCGTAATTATATTGTGAAATATTTAGGGGCATACAACTACACAATTTATGATGGAATTCAAAGTGCGAAAGCATCGACAGAACGAGCATTAGCTGATGGCGATAATATGACAGAAGTACGAAATTATTTAACATCAACTTATGCAAGTCCAAATCCTGAGTATTTCGGTAAAGGAAAGGGAATGAACGTAATTTATATTCATTTAGAGTCATTCCAAAACTTCTTAATTGATTACAAATTAAATGGTCAAGAAGTTACACCGTTCTTAAACTCATTTACAAAAGATGCGAATACGCTATACTTTGATAACTTCTTCCATCAAACAGGACAAGGGAAAACATCTGATGCGGAGTTTATGTTAGAGAATTCAATGTTTGGTTTACCGCAAGGTTCTGTCTTTACAACGAAATCTCATAATACGTATCAATCAGCACCAGCTATTTTAGGACAACAAGGATACACATCAGCAGTATTCCATGGTAACTACAAAACATTCTGGAACCGTGACGATATTTATAAATCATTTGGTTTTAATAAATTCTTTGATGCGTCATACTACGATATGAATGAAAAAGACGTAGTAAACTACGGATTAAAAGATAAACCGTTCTTTAATGAATCTATTCCGTTATTACAAACGTTGAAACAACCGTTCTATACGAAGTTTATTACGTTATCGAACCATTTCCCTTATCCAATTGATAAGGCAGAAGCAACGATTGAACCAGCAACAACAGGTGATTCATCAGTAGATACGTACTTCCAAACAGCACGCTATTTAGATGAATCTGTAAAAGGCTTCATCGATTACTTGAAACAATCTGGTTTATATGATAACTCAATTATCGTTATGTACGGAGACCATTACGGTATTTCAGATAATCATAACGCAGCAATGTCAAAAGTAATGGGTAAAGAAATGAACTCATTTGAAAATGCACAGTTACAACGTGTGCCTTTAATCGTTCGTGTACCAGGAGTGAAAGGTGGCGTACAACATCAATATGGCGGTGAAATTGACGTTCTTCCTACGTTATTACACTTACTAGGTACAGATACGAAAAACTATGTTCAATTCGGTTCAGATTTATTATCACCAGAGCATAAACAAGTCGTTGCGTTCCGTAACGGTAACTACGTAAGCCCAACTGTTACTGCACTAAACGGCAAATACTATGATACAACAACTGGAAAACCTGTAGAATTTACAGATGAAATAAAGAAAAATGAACAAATGGTTCAAAACTCACTAAAATACTCTGACCAAGTCGTAAATGGTGACTTATTACGATTCTACACACCGGAAGGATTCACTCCAGTAGATCGTTCGAAGTATAACTATAACAATCGTGATAAAAACAAAACGAAGGTAAAAACGACTCCGGAAGGGGAAGCTAAATAATAAAAGGCGCTATTCATATGAATAGCGCTTTTTATTTGTAAATATACCATCATTATTAGACAGAACTAGCTGTTGCTTTTTGTTTTGCTTTTCCGAAGAACACTACACCAACAATGATCATAATGATAAATGCCCATTTAATGAAAGGGTTACTTTCGAAAAATCCAGCGAACCATTTCTCATCTACAATCATTTTTGCAGCAGTATAAGCTAAAACCGCTGCTCCAATCGTAATGATGACAGGAAAACGATCTACCCATTTTAAAATCAATGTACTGCCCCATACGACTACAGGAATAGAAACTAATAGCCCGATGATTACTAAAGAAAAGTTACCATGCGCAGCTCCTGCAACAGCGAGTACATTATCAATACCCATTAACGCATCAGCAATGATAATGGTTTTAATAGCAGACCAAAATCCTTCTTCTGCCTTAATATCATGGTCTTTGCCTTCAGCAATTAATTTGTAAGCAATCCATATAAGAAGTACACCACCAATTAAAAGTAATCCTGGTATTTTTAATAACCAAACGACAACTAAAGTAGCAAGAGCTCTTATAGCAATTGCTCCAACGGTTCCCCAAATGATAACTTTCTTTTGTTGATCTTTCGGTAATCGTCTTGCTGCTAATCCAATTACAATGGCGTTATCTCCGGCTAACACTAAATCGATTACGATAATTGCTAATAAGGCAGACAAATATTCAGGTGAAAGAAAATCCATAAATATATCACTCCTTATAATTAATATGTACTTATAAGCTATTCCGTATTAAGAATTCTAAGGATTATTTATTAAAATACAATCTCTTCAAATAGTAATTAAGGATTATAATTATGGTGCATAAACACTTAAAAAGATGGATACGGTACAATTCTGGAACCATCTTTTAAGTGCTTAATTTTTAATTATCATTTTTTGTTTGAAGATTTACTTTCGTATCTTTGATTATTACTTTTTTAGGCGTGAAACATGCAATAATTAAAGCCACAATAGATAAGACTAACATAAATACGTACGCATCACTTGAGCTATAGATAGAAGATAAGTTTGTTACTTGCATAGCTGATATATTTCCATTCTCACTAGATAACTGTGAAATGTGTGAAGTGGATTGAATTGTATACACCGTGATAATAACTGCTGTTCCAATAGCACCTGCTAATTGGCGAATCCTACTATTTCAAGCTTAACGGTTCAGAAAATCGCAACAAAAGCAGGGTTAAATCGAACAACATTTTATTTGCATTATCAAGATATTCAAGATTTACTAGACCAAATCACTAGCGAAATTTTAAATGAGCATTCAAATAAAATTGTTGATTTAATACATGCAAAAGATTTATCAGAAAAACAAAAGCTAACACAATTGCTAGATTATTTATATATTCACCGAAATTTTTTATTTATATTATTTAAAATGAATCAATTTGAGGAGCAATTGTTTTTATTTTTAAAGCAATTAATAGAAACGAGAAGAGAGAATACGAAAAAGAATTTACCTGATGATTACGTTGCAGTTGATATTAAAACAGCCTCTTTGGTAGGGATTATCATGTGGTGGATAAGGAATGGACTTCACTTTAGTTCAGATTATATTGCAAATCAAATTTATTTAATGTATAAAGGATGATATGTTAAAATCAGTCATATGTATTAGTAAATAAAAATCATTATATCTAAGAGTTGAAATTAATGGGAGATAGAAAGTGTCTTACAAGTTAAGAAAGGCGTATAAATTTCAAATTTATAAAGTAAAAGTTTTATAGCAAGAAGAGGAGGAATTTATGAATTTTCAAAATAAAAAAATAGTATTACATTTAGAGGTGGTGAAATACCAATTTAAAGATGCAAAAGAGGAGTGTGATAGAAATTGGCTAATAGTAAAAGCGAAACTGTCAGAAGGAAATAAAGTTTTTGAAACGATGGATCCTTTTCTACAAACGTTCGACTTACAGCGTATGAAAAAATGGTTTCAATCATTACCGAATCCTACATATACCGAACTAGATTTCATAGAGCCTAATATAGCGTTTGAATTAATGGGGGAAAATGAAGATGAGTTTCAAATTGTAGTCCGATTATCTCAGGAACTTACCCCTTCATGGTGTAAGGAAGAGGAGTACGAATTTTCTATAAGTATTACACAAGAGGACAGAGAAAAGATTATTCTTTTTATTGAAGAGCAACAAAGAAATTTCCCAAAACGATAAAAAAGACTTGATAACCTACTAGAGGGAATCAAGTCTTTTCATTACATACGATTATCATGCCAGAAGTTTAATGGGAAGTGTTCGTTCTCATTATATGCTTCTAATTCATATCCTTTTTCTTTCAGTCCTTTAATAATTCCAGGTACTGCTTTTACCGATTGTGGATGAATATCATGCATAAGGATAACTTCTGTTGGATTTGTAGCACCATGTAGTACGTTCTCTACAATTTTAGCAGATGCAGCATCAACTTGCATTTTGTTATATTTCCAGTCTAAAGAATCAATTGTCCAATCCCAAACCTTTAAGCCATTTTCTACAACTTTGTTGCGAAGAGCTTCGTTTAATCCTGGCATTGATCCGTAAGATGGGCGAGTTAATACTGGTGATTTACCTAAAACACCAGCGATTAAGCCTTGATCTTCCTTCATTTCATCTACATAATGACCTTCAGTGTAAAGTTTCTTGTAGTTATGAGTCATACTGTGCATCCCAACGTAGTGGCCTTCAGCATCTTCGCGTTTTACAAGATCAGGGAAAGCTTTTACGTTTGAACCAATTAGGAAGAATGTTGCTTTTGCATTTTCTTTCTTTAACATATCTAAAAGCTCAGCTGTGTATTTTCCGGGACCGTCATCAAATGTTAAGTAAGCGACTTTTCTAACTTGTCCGTTATAATGCTTTGGAGCCTCTTTCGGAGCAAGAGATGTTTGAATCTCACTTACAAGTTGAACAGATTTTGCTTCATCCTCTGTACTAGCTAAAGCAGTATGTACTGATCCTAAAGCGGCTTCGTATGTAAATAATACCCCCGCACAAACCAACATAGCCCTTTTTACCAAAGTTGTCATTCGAATTCCATTGTGCATAATTTTCCTTCTCTCTATAAAAGTTCTACTCTACTATATTAGCAATTATAGGTAGGGAAATGCAAAAAAACTTTTTTACAAGTGTAAAAAAGTTTGGCAAAAAGTATGCAAGATTTTAAAGGAATGTCATTTTGGAAGAAACATCACAAATGATTGGATAAATTGAATGGTGAATTGGAAACAATACAAGGGATATTAATTTTAGGAGGTGCTTTAATTGAATTATAAAAAAATACTTTCAATATTAATGACAAGCATATTTACAGTAGGATTATTAATTGGCTGTAATCCAGCTCCAAAAGATGAAAAGGAGCCAGATCCAACGGAGGAACCTTCTGAACAAAGACAGGAGGAAAAAAATAATGAATTAAACAAAAAGGATGAGCAAGAACCAGATCCAACAGAAGAGCCATCTGAGGAACAAAAGAAGAAAAAAGAAAATGAGTAGTTGTAGTTTAATGAAATGTGTAGCATGATTTTGTAACAAAAAATACTTTTTAAAACATACAACCACTTTTCTTGCTTTATAAAAAAGTGGTTGTATAAAATTGTATATGAATTTAAACATTTCATGGATATGACTTTTGCTTTAAGGCTACTTTTTAATTCATGTAGTTTGTGATGTTTATTTCCCCTAAAATGAAGCTTGAAATCAATATTCATCTCTCGTTACAAACTCTTCAATCATCAAATTTAATTGATCCGATATTTCTATCAACAAACTTCTATATTAAATACCTCGTACAACATAATAGCACCTAATGCAGTAATTCCTTCATAAAGCATTATAATGCTTTTTATTAAAATCTTTCCTTAATTTAAGCCTAATATCCCCCTGATGTGTGTTAGTAAGTATTGTTGTGTTAAAATTTTGACAAAAACTATTAATTTATTCGTTTATTTTATGAAGATTTGCTCCTTCTTTTAACGATTAAAGGATTAAATATATTAGAAAGTTTTAATAAAATTAAAACTCTATTTTCTTGGAAGTAGGAAATAAAAAATTTATAGGAATTAGACTAAAGTCTTAAAACGAAAGGAGACTAATCATACTTTCGTATCACTTCATTTTCGTTCCAATTATTGATTCGAATATTTTTGTTTTTTATTAAAATATTGGTAAAGAAATAATTATATAAAAAAAAGGAGTGGGAATATGAATAATTATATTTGTACTACATGTGGAGTACAGTATCCCGAAAATGAAGAAGCACCTTCTCGTTGTAAAATTTGTAATGAGGAAAGACAATATGTTAATCCAATTGGGCAGTCATGGACAACATTAGAAACAATGCAAAATAGCAATTTATACAAAAACGAAATAATAAAAGAAGAAAGCGGTTTGTATAGCATTACTACTAAACCTAAATTTGCGATTGGACAAACAGCATTTTTAATACAAAGTAAAACTCTAAATGTTATGTGGGATTGCATTAGTTATTTAGATGATAAAACGATACAACGTATATATGATTTAGGTGGTATTCAAGCAATAGCACTTTCTCATCCACATTATTATTCTACACAAGTTAAATGGGCAGAAACATTCAATGTACCTATTTATATTCATGAAGATGATAAAGAGTGGGTGGTTCGTCCGAGTAAGCAAATTAAATTTTGGTCTGGGGAGCATCTTTTGTTATCGGAAGAACTTATATTACATCGCTTAGGAGGCCATTTTAAGGGCGGGACTGTTATACATTGGAAAGACGGTAATGAAGGGAAAGGTATTTTGTTATCAGGTGATATTATACAAGTAGTTTCGGATCAAAAATGGGTAAGTTTTATGTATAGTTATCCCAATCTTATTCCATTACCAGCGAATAAAGTTAGAGATATGGCAGAGAAAGTAAAAGATATCCAATTTAGTCGACTATATAATGCATTTCATGGTGTGGTGGAAGATGCAAATAAAGCTGTACAAAGATCTGCTGATCGGTATATAAAGGCCCTGCAAGGAGAACTATTTCATACGTAATAGCTTGTATTTCATCTCTACATTTATATAACTAATTTTATATGAATTTTATACGAAAGTCCTATTGTTTATTAACTTATAGGTCTTTCAACTTAGGAAGCTCACACTAATGAGGGATGTTAAAGGGAATATATGTAACCTATACTAATTACTATAAAGCTTTGGAAAATGAAAAGGAGGAGATTTGCATGAAGAATTGGGTTCAATTTAGAATTGCAAGACCAACAGATAGATTTGAAGAAGTGATAAGTTTTTATGAAACAGGATTAGGATTAAAACGTATAGGGGAATTTCACAATCATGAAGGATATGACGGGGTTATGTTTGGTTTACCAGATGAAGAATATCATTTGGAGTTTACTACACATGTTAATGGAAGTCCATGTCCGGCACCGACAAAAGATAATTTACTAGTTTTTTATATGCCTAATAAAGGTGAAATTGAAAAGATAGTGAATCGATTAAGTAATATGGGCTATCATGAGGTGGAACCAGAAAACCCGTATTGGATAGAGAAAGGAACCACAATAGAGGATCCAGATGGTTGGAGAATTGTGCTTATGAATGCATCTGAATAAAGAAACTATTATTATATGAAATAGAGTGTAACAAAATGATTTAGACATAAATCCCTACAGTGTTTGTAGGGATTTTTATATAAGAAAATCTTATTGAGAGAGTTATTAAAATGTAGAAAGATTTTGGCTAAGAGCAAATGTAATAAACATAATTTATGAAGGAGGTATAAAAGTATGATAGTAAAACATTTTAAAGAGTTTTCTAAACATGTTGGAAATACACCTCTCATGAAATTAGAATGCGAAGAAACGAAGAACCTTTCTATCTATGCTAAATGTGAATGGCATAATCCTACAGGATCAATTAAGGATAGGGCCGCACTTGGAATGATTAATAAATATTTACAAGAAGCGGACAAAAAACAAAATATTTTAGAGTATAGTGGTGGAAGCTTAGCGAGGTCAATTGGGTGTATTTGTAATTGTTTAGGGATTGAATGCACGTTAGTGTTAAGTTCTGCAACTGGTCAATCTCTATTAAATAAACTCAAATATTATGGTGCTAACGTAATCTTAGTTGATAAATGTAAGGGGTTTTACGCAGTAATTGAGAAGGCAATAGAGATTAGCAAACAAAATCCAGAATTATACTTTTTATTCCAACATTATAATAATGCAAATATAGTAAGTCATATTGAAGGTACAGGACGAGAAATTATTGCACAAATGATTGGAAAACCAATACATGCATGGGTAGCATCTGCTGGTACTGGTGGAACTCTAATGGGAGGCTATACAGCAATAAAGAATTATACAAAAAATGTTGAACTACATTTAGTAATGCCTGCTGAATTGCCTTATGCTTCGGAACAACCACCAAATGATTTAAAGAAATATGCTGGATCAGGTGGGTTCGGCTTAGGAAGGAAACAACGTTTCATAGAACAGGAAGAAAATTTGATAGAAAAACAATGGACTTATTCATATGAAGATACCCTGTATGAAATGGCACGTTTTTACAAAGATACTGGTATAAAAATAGGAACTTCTGCGGCAGCGAATTTATTAGCTGCTAAACAAATTGGGAAAGAAAAAGGTGCGAATTTTAATGTAGTTACAGTTTTTCCGGACGCAGGGTCAATAGAAGAGTGGTCAGATGTAAAAAAATTAGTTGAAAAATAGGGGATAGACCAAATGATAGAGAGGACCATCAAAAAACTGTATGTTTAACTGGTACAGTTTTTTGATGGTGTGGCTGTGTAATGTTTAGAAATTTCACATACCGTATTTTAAAAATAAATATAGGAAAACCAAAAAGTAATGTAGAATATATCGTGCATACATGTATAAAGTCAACATAAAAGATAAAGAGGTGGGTATATGTTTCTTGAGGAAGTAATGCAGCAACTAGAGAAATATGGAACAGAACAAAATCGTAAAACGTATAAAAACCACGGAGCGAAAGAGCCACTATTCGGAGTTAGTTTTGCGAATTTAAAATTGTTAAAAAAGAAGCTAAAAAAAGATCATGATTTAGCAGTTGAATTGTGGGAAACAAAAAATATGGACGCAATGACATTAGCAACTTATATTTTAGATCCGAAGAAAATAACGACAGAACAGCTTAATAGTTGGGTTCAGGATGTTGATTATTACTGTTTAATGGATGTTCTTATGACATCTATATGTACTTCGCCAATTGCAATAGAAAGAATGGAAGAGTGGACAAAGTTTAATGATGAATGGATTGGAAGAGCTGGCTGGTCTTTATTAGCAAATATAGCGATTAAAAATAAAGCGTTACATGATGATTTCTTCTCTCCGTACTTAGAAGAGATTAAAGAAAATATACATAATGAAAAAAATAGAAAAAAAGAAGCGATGAATAGTGCTTTAATCGCAATAGGAATTCGTAATGAAGACTTAGAGCGACAAACGATTGAAATTGCGCGTGAAATTGGAAAAGTAGAGGTTGATCACGGTGCGACATCATGTAAAACACCAGATGCAGAAAGCTATATAAAAAAAGCGAGAGAAAGAGCTGAAAAAAAGAAAGTGAAATAAGAAAAGAGGAACGGTTATGAAACCAATTGAAGCAGCACAAAACATAATTACATCACAATTTCCGAATTGTGATGTAGCTTTACTCGGCGGAAGCGTTGCACGAGGAGAAGCGACGAAAACATCTGACCTTGATATTGTAATAGTCGATCAAAGTTTAACTTCTTGTTATAGAGAATCTTTCTATAGTAATGGATGGCCTGTTGAGGTGTTTGTTCATAATTTTGAAACATATAAAACCTTTTTCAAAATGGATTGTGATCGAGGGAGACCGTCGTTACCACAATTAGTTTCAGAAGGGATTGCATTAAAAGGGGAAAAGGAAATTGTTGAGAAATTAAAAAAAGAAGCGAATGGTTTACTACATAAAGGACCAGATAAATGGACGGAAGAAACGATTAAGCAGAAGCGATATTTTATTACGGATACTTTAGATGACTTTATTGGTGCAACGAAAAGAGAAGAAGAATTGTTTATCGCTAATCTATTAGCGGATTTAGTACATGAATATGTATTAAGAGTAAATGGTAGGTGGCTTGGGAGTTCAAAATGGTTCATTAGAGTGCTAAGAAGGTATGATGAGCAATATGCAAACAAATTTGTAGCCGCTTTTGATCATTTTTATAAAACGGGAGAGAAAAATGAATGTACCATATGTTCAATTAAGAGAATTGACATTAGATGATGTAGAAGATCGCTATCAATGGTCATTAGATAGAGATGTAACAAAGCATTTAGTCGTACCAGATCAATATCCTCCGTTCACTCGTGAAGATACGAGAAACTGGATTGAAGCTTGTATAAGCCGAAAAAATGGTTATGAACAAAGGGCAATTGTTACTGAGAAAGGTATACATATTGGATGGGTAGACCTTAAAAATTTTGATAAAACAAATAAAAATGCAGAACTAGGAATTGCGATTGGAAATAAAGACTATTGGGGTAAAGGATTTGGAATGGCAGCTCTAAACAGCATGTTACATATAGGTTTTTCCCAGTTTGAATTGGAGAAAATTTGGTTACGTGTAGATGAAGATAATACACAAGCTAAAAAGAGTTATGAACATGCCGGATTTGTATGTGAAGGGTTAATGAGAAATGATCGATTGAGACAGGGGAAGTTCATTCATCGCTATCGTTACAGTATATTAAAAGAAGAGTATGAATTAAAAAATAATAACCTATAAAAATATTATGTAAATGAAAAAGGGGAAGATAAAATGATTCGATTACTTACAAAAGCGGATGCAAAACAATATTGGGAGTTACGTTTACAAGCACTACAAGTAAACCCAGAAGCATTTGTAACGACTTATGAAGAAGCAGTACGTCAAGAAAACCCTCTTGAACGCGTTGCTAGTAATCTTTCATCTAACAGTAGTTTTACATTTGGTGCTTTTAATAATGAAAATCGTTTAGTTGGGGTTGTTACTTTATTAACAGAAGAAAAGGATGCATATAAGCATAAAGGGCATATCGTTGCAATGTATGTAGATACTGAAAATCGAAAAAGTGGCTTTGCACGTGATTTAATACGTAAAGCAATTGAAAGAGCAAAAGAGATGAAGCTAGAACAATTGAATTTAGGGGTTGTGTCAACGAACGAACCAGCCAAACGATTATATGAATCAATGGGATTTAAAACGTACGGAATTGAAAAAAGGGCTATAAAAATGAATGGTGTGTATAGTGATGATGAACATATGGTGTTGTTCTTTTAAGAGAGGAAGTTTAGCATGAAAGATCTCCATTTAGAAAGAAATATGGACCTTCAAGTAGCGATTTTGTATGCGACGGTTGCTGATACGTTTAATAGATTGCAAAGGTTAGTAGAAGGTACTGAAGAGAACGAACTATCCTATAAAGGGTCTGAAAATAATGAAAATAGTATTGGGCAGTTACTTCAGCATTTAGCAGTTGTCGATTTACATTGGGTGTATCGTTTCAAGGGAGAAGATGTTCCAACAACATTTGAAAATAAATATGGTCCCATGTTGAATGAAGTAGGAGAAATGCCGAGTTTAAGAAAATACACGTTGCAAGAGTTAATGCAAGATTATGAAGCAGTGCAAAAATTGTTTCATGAAGAATGTATGAAACTAACAGAAACTGATTTAACGCGGGAAGTTTTGTATGAAAAAGGGGAAACTGCGACTAGAAGATGGGGAATTTGGCTATAGCAGATCATAATCGATATCATCAAGCACATATAAGTCGATTGAGGAAATTATATAGAGCTAGATTACATACAAGTTAAAGATTGTGAATTTTAATTATATTTATTTTGTTGTATAGTATTAGGGAGAAACTAAACAAGGGGTTTTACAATGAAAGCAATTGTTATAGGGATACTGGCATCATTTTTCTTTGCCTTTACCTTTGTTTTAAACCGGGCAATGGACTTAGAAGGTGGAAGCTGGATTTGGAGTGCATCATTACGGTATTATTTTATGGTTCCAATGCTATTACTTATTGTTATGTATAGAGGGAACTTAAAGCAACTCTTTCAATATATGAAAAACAATCCGAAAGAATGGTTAGTATGGAGTATCGTTGGATTTGGTCTCTTTTATGCACCGCTTAGTTTTGCTGGAGCGTTCGGACCAGGTTGGCTTGTTGCATCAACATGGCAAATTACAATCGTTGCAGGGATTTTGTTAACACCATTTTTTGCGGTGGATCCACTACATAAAAAACTTCCGATGAAGGAATTAGTTATGTCGGGTATTATTTTATTTGGTGTTGTTCTCATGCAAGTAGAACATGCTTCTTCATTAGGTATTCGTGAAACCGTTTTATGTGTAGTTCCTGTACTTATTGCAGCATTTGCGTATCCTCTTGGAAATCGAAAAATGATGCAAGTTTGTAAAGGGGAATTAGATGTATTTCAGCGAGTACTCGGTATGACATTAGCAAGTTTACCATTTTGGTTTTTATTATCTGGTTACGAAGTATCAACTGGCGGATTACCGTCAAGTAGCCAAGTTTTTCAATGTTTTATTGTAGCAGTTAGTTCGGGGTTAATCGCGACAGTATTATTTTTCTTTGCAACAGATCTTGTGAAAGATGATCCACAAAAACTAGCAACAGTGGAAGCGACGCAGTCTGGTGAAGTTTTATTTGCGCTAGTAGGAGAGCTGATCTGGTTATCTGCACCAATTCCGTCATCATTATCTTGGATTGGTATGAGTCTCGTTATTATTGGGATGATACTTCATAGTTATGTAGCTGTCGTTGTAAAAAAAGAAGAAAAAATAACGGCGTAATGAGACTAGCTCTTTTTATTAAGAGCTAGTATTTTTTCGTAGAAAGGGATGAAAGTATGAATTTACAACTTGTTGAACAACTTGAAAAAGATTCAATATTAAATGTGCTACAATATGCCGTCGGTCCAAATGAAATAAGCTTAAAGAAAGCAGTATTACTTTATCAAAATAATAAAGGGACTTTGTACAAATATGAAGAAAAAGCTTGTATAGGTATAGAAGTAATCGGAGCAACTAAAGCACGAGTATGTCATATAGCAGTGGATCCAGATTATCGTCAAAAAGGAATTGCACTGCAAATGATTAAAGAGGTTGTAAGAATATATCAATTGACTTATATAGAAGCAGAGACAGACGATGGGGCGGTAGAATTTTATAAAAGAATTGGTTTTCGAGTTAAAAGTTTAGGAGAAAAATATAAGGAAATCGAAAGATTTCATTGTTATTTGGAAAAATAGTATAAAAATATGCATATGGAGTATAGTCTGAAAAAATAAGATCTACATTTTTCTTCATTTCAAAAAACTCTCGTTCATCATTATCTACGATTTTAATAGAGTTTTGAGTCTTCAGTATAATAATATACATATTTTTGTAGTAATGAATATGATTAAGTTAAAAATTAAGAAAAATATGATAATATATTTATATAAAAGTTTAAATTTACATGGCTAGTGGGGGAACCAATATGAAAATGAATGATATAGTAGCAAGTACAAAATTTCCAAATACAATCGAAACAATAACAAAAGATTTAAAAGCATTAGGAATCGAAAAAGGAATGACAATTATCGTTCATTCATCACTAAGTTCTATCGGGTGGATATCTGGTGGTGCGGTTGCCGTAGTAGAAGCATTAATGAAAGTTGTTACGGAAGAAGGAACGATAATAATGCCAACGCAATCTTCGGATTTATCCGATCCGAAACATTGGTCAAGACCACCTGTACCGGAAGACTGGTGGCAAATTATCCGAGATAACGTCCCGGCATTTGATTCACGTATAACCCCAACAAGGGGAATGGGTGAAATAGTTGAATGTTTTCGTACATATCCGAATGTAGTACGTAGTAATCATCCGTTAGGAAGTTTTGCTGCATGGGGAAAACATGCAGTAGAAATAACAATGAACCATTCGTTATCAATGAGCTTTGGAGAAGAATCTCCATTAAGAAAAATATATGATTTAGACGGGTACGTATTATTAATTGGTGTTGGATATGATTCCAATACGTCTGTTCATTTATCCGAGGTGCGTACTGGTGCATGTGAGTTAATACAAGTAGGAGCACCTATTATAGAAAACGGTGAGAGAGTGTGGAAAGAGTTTGTTGAAATGGATTACGAATCTGAGAAGTTTGTTGAAATTGGTGTTGAGTTTGAGCGAAAAGGAACTGTAAAAAATGGGAAGATAGGGAATGCAACGTGTCGTCTAATGAAACAGCGTGATATAGTTGACTTTGGAACAGAATGGTTTCGTAAGAAAAATTAGTAAGGGATGGTTACAATGAAAGGGAAAAAGGTATTAATTACGAGCGGTGGTTGTCTAGAAAAATGGGATCAAGTACGCGGGCATACGAATATGGCTAAAGGTACAATCGGAAGGATAATCGCAGAAGAACTTCTAGCTAAAGGGGCACATGTTATATATTTACACGGTTATTTTGCGGAGAAACCGAGCGATGTACATAGAGGGTTAGAATTACATCCATTTGAAGGGATTGTTGATTTACAAGATAAAATGAAAAGTATCATCACACATGAAAAGGTTGATGCGGTTATTATGGCAGCGGCTGGATCAGATTGGATTGTGGAGAAGATCTGTGATCAAGATGGTAATGTTCTTAATATGAACGGAAAAATTTCAAGTGATATTGCACCGATTATTCACTTTCAAAAGGCTCCAAAAGTATTAAAACAAATAAAAGAATGGGACCCAGAAACAGTACTTATTGGTTTTAAACTTGAAAGTGATTTAAATGAAGAAGAACTGTTTGAAAGAGCGAAAAATAGAATGAAAGAAGCAAGGGCGAATGTAATGATTGCGAATTCACCACATTCTTTATATTCGCGCGGAGCTGTGCATTATGTAATTGGACAAGATGGTAAAGGGAAGTTGTGTAATGGGAAAGATGAAACAGCGAAAGAAATTGTCAAAAGCTTAGAGGTATTATGTAATCGTGTCACTGCTTTTTAAAATTAAGTTTTTAGATAAGAATGAATCCGCATAGTAATAAGTAAGCGAAACTTTAATTGGTGGGAATTTTACTTTTACACGAATGTGAAGCGTATATCAATCAAGAGCTATACACAGAATAATTGGTGAGGAGTGGATTCTATGGAACATTTATTAAAGCAAGCTATTAAACTTAGAAACGAAAAGAAATATGCGCAGTCTAAAGAGATGCTTATAGGATTAACAAACTTTACAAAGGATGCAGAAGTACTGTATCAGTGTGCGTGGATACATGATGTAATGGGGCTAGAAACAGAAGCAGTTCCGTATTATGAGCAGGCAATCGCAAATGGACTTGATGGCGAATCCCTTTGCGGTGCTTATATTGGTCTAGGAAGTACATACCGTTGTATAGGGGAATATGAAAAGGCAATTACAGTATTAGAAGCTGGGGTGAAAAAATTCCCAGAGAACGATCCGATGAAAGTATTTTTATCATTAGCAAAATATAACGTAAACGATCACGAGTCAGCGATGAAATTATTACTTGAAACTGTCGTGAAAGTAGAGGAAGTAAAAGAATTTGAACGTGCCATTTCATTTTATAAAGACCACTTAAATGAGGTTTTTAAATAAAGGAGTGAACGTATGAATGTTACACTATCGCGAAGGCGAAAAGGTATTTGGATTGGACTCGTCTCTTTAATTATGCTATCAAACTATTTATTGTATGCTCTTCCAATAGTACCAGCTGCGCCGAAAGAAGTTGTACTTGGGTCATTATTAGATTGCATGTTTGTCATTCCAATCATCACGTATTTCTTCATTATTCGAAAAAGGTACTCGTTAACGTATATAGTTCCTGTTGTAATAGCTGGTTATATTTTTGCAAGATTTATTATTCCAAGTGACTATTTACAAGATTTTTCATACGTTTCTTATATTATAGTTGCAGGAGAAATTGCTTTTGTATGTTTAGAGTTATTCCTTCTATATAAAATTGTTAGAAAGCTTCCTACCATAATAAAAAAATATAAAGAATATAAAAGTGAGTACTCTTCATTTTCTTATGCAATTGATGCTGCGTTTGACGCTACTATGAAAAGAAATAAATTAATAGATATCATTGTAACGGAGTGTAAGTTAATCTATTATGCATTTTTATCGTGGCGTGAAAAAGTACCAGAAGGTGAATACGTATACTCATATCACAAAAAGACTGGTGCAATAGGTGTATATATCATGATCATCCATGCGACCTTAATAGAAAGTATTGGTTTTCATTATTTGCTACACCAGTGGAATCCAGTAATAGCATGGATTTTACTTATTTTAAATGTATACGCGATGATTTATTTTATAGCTGAAATACAAGCGATGCGTAAAAATCCACTTATCGTAACAGAAGAACAAGTAATCATTCAAATTGGATTAGGAAAGAAAATTGTTATATCATTTACACAAATTGATAATATTGCGTTCTACAAGGATGAATTGCTAACGGCAAAAGAAGGGAAACAGGTATTGGATGCAACTGTTATGGAGTTCATAAAAGAACCTGCTACTTTTGAAATAACATTAAAAGAGCCAGTGAAAGCACAGTTGTTATATGGATTTTCTAAAACAGTAAGTCGTGTGCACTTAAATGTTGATGAAGAACGAAAATTTTATGATGCGGTTAAGGAAAAGTTAAAACATGAGTAATAGTGCTGTTAGTTACATAAAAACAAATAAACTTCCGTTAGAAGTGAAAAACTCTTTCTAAATAAGAAGGAGTTTTTCTTGTATAAATCATTATATAAAAAACTATATACTTCTTTATCACTATATAAATGGATATAATTGAGGATAGAACTAGTGTAAGGGGAAACAAAATAATGAATAAGTTACTTACATCGAAAATTGAAATTATAGAAAGAAAAATCCGATATAACTCAACAATAGTAGATCACAAGTGTTTATTACTTGAAAAGCAATCACAAAGTATTGTTTTATTTCACGAGGTGCAGTATTCATTTACAATGACTGCAAATGATACTAAGTTAACAATCCCAAAAGGGAGTTATACAATCGCA
Source organism: Bacillus cereus G9842 (assembly GCF_000021305.1). Taxonomy (GTDB): domain Bacteria; phylum Bacillota; class Bacilli; order Bacillales; family Bacillaceae_G; genus Bacillus_A; species Bacillus_A thuringiensis_S. The sequence continues at coordinate 2,842,671 of NC_011772.1, read as the reverse complement.
TATTACTGGAAAGATTGTCCGTACAATTTATACGTATGGAGAGATATAAAAGGGAAGTATTTAGGTTCCTATTTTAATATCGTAAAAAATACACAAATAAAAGACGAAGTGGTTTCCTTCGAAGATTTAATCATTGATATTATGGTACTTCCAAATGGAGAATACTTCATATTAGATGAGGATGAATTACCAGAACCATTAGGAAATTTCGAAGGTGGTTATGTGAAGGAAGCTCTTTATATATTAATGGATACAATTAAAACGTTCCTTCCAAAAATAATAAAAGGGACTGCTGATATCTTTAAAAATAAATAATGTTCGCTAAAACCCAGTTGACTTATCGGAAATATTTGTATAATATGTACTTAATTCCATAACGTATTGCTGATTGGAGAAACCAAAGGCATTTTATCTGTTGATAAAATGCCTTTGGTTTTTTTATTGCACAAATACTGAATCTGTTCATTTATATGAATCATTTTAAGGAGGGGAAGAAATGACTGTTTCAATTGATGGGGTATCAAAATATTTTTTGAAACAAACTGGTACTGTTCAAGTATTAGAGAATATTAATTTTCAATTAGAGAAAGGGGATTTTGTTACAGTAATTGGTCCGAGTGGGTGCGGAAAAAGTACATTACTAAAAATTGTTGCAGGTCTAGATAATGATTTTGAAGGTGAAGTTATTATTGACGGGGAGCCTATCTTAAAAACGAGCAAGAAACAAGGTTTTATTTTTCAAGAGCATAGGCTTTTTCCATGGTTAACAGTTGAAGAAAATATAGCGGCAGATTTGTCGTTAAAAGATAAGTATGTGAAAGATAAGGTGAGAGAATGGGTTGAAATCGTTCGGTTAGATGGCTTTGAAAAATCGTATCCGAAAGAAATTTCAGGCGGGATGTCACAACGTGTTGCGATAGCGAGAGCGTTATTAAGAGATCCGAATGTATTATTACTTGATGAACCTTTTGGAGCGCTGGATGCTTTTACTCGAAGTCATTTACAAGAAGTATTGCTGAATATTTGGGAGCAGAAGAAAACAACAATGATATTCGTTACACATGATATAGACGAAGCGATATATCTTTCAAACCGAATTATCATTATGAGTGCAAAACCAGGGAAAATACATAAAGTGATTGAAAATAATTTGCCTTATCCGCGAAATAAAACTTCTCAATCGTTCCAACAACTTCGAACGAAAGTATTACAGCAGTTTGAATATGGAGGGTTGATTCAAACAAGTATATAGGAAAAGGGTGATTTTATATGTATAAAAAATTTAAAGTTCTTTCTTTTGCTTTAGCTATATCAGTATGTTTATTAGGATGCGAAAAAAGTACAGCAAGTAGTAAGAAAGAAGATGTAACAATACAAATTGGTATACAGCAAGGATTAAGCCCGCTATTACTAGCAAAGAAAAAGGGATGGTTTGAAGAGGAGTTTAAAAAAGAAGGAGTTAAAGTGAAATGGACAGAGTTCCAAAGTGGACCTCCTTATTTTGAAGCAATCGCATCAAACCGGTTAGACTTTGGTGAAGTAGGGAATTCTCCAGTCATTTCAGCGCAAGCAGCAGGTATTGGATTTACCGAAATCGCCAATACAAGTTATGCGAGAAAAGGAACTGGAATTCTCGTTCAAAAAGATAGCAAGATTGCGAGTGTAAAGGATTTAAAAGGTAAAAAAATTGCAGTAGCAAAAGGAAGTAGTGCCTTTAATTTATTGTATCGAGCACTTGATAAAGAAGGTATTGATGCAAAAGATGTAAATGTCATTCAATTACAACCAGATGAAGCGCAGCCTGCATTCGAATCAGGATCAGTAGATGCATGGGCGATTTGGGACCCTTTCATATCATTACATACGTTAAATAAAGGTGCGAAGGTGATTGCAGACGGTGAAACATTAAATGTCTCTTCACCAGAATTTTTAATTACGAGGACAAAATTTGCGAAAGAACATCCAGAATTAGTTGAGAAATTCCTCAAAGTTTATGAGAAAGCACGTGTATGGCAAGATGCTAACTTAGATGAAGCAATAAAAGTATACACTTCTGTAAAAAAGATAGATGCAGAGATTGTAAAAGAAGTGTTTAATCACGACAAACCAATTTTAGTTCCGGTAACGAAGGAAATAATAGCAGAACAACAAAAGACAGCGGATTTTCAATATAAGCTCGGTTCTATAAAGAAAGAAATTAAGACGGAAAAAGTTGTAGATAATTCTTTCGTAGAAAAAGCATTGAAAGCGAAGTGAAAAGAGGTTTTGTAAAGTGGAAAATACGAAAGCTGTTATGAAACCAGCGAGTATAACGATTAAGAAAAATGGCATAAAGAAGGTACGAAAGTTAAATGTAAAAGTTTTAGTAAGGGCGATTACTATACCGGTTATTATATTAATAATTTGGCAGTTGGCTGGCGTATTCGGTCTTGTTTCTAAAACAGTTTTACCAACACCATTAGATATTTTTCTAGCTTTCCAAGAGCTTATTAAAACAGGAGAGTTATTCGGCCATTTAAGTATTAGTGTATTCAGGGCTGCGGCTGGTTTCTTTATTGGTGGGGGCTTAGGAATCATTTTAGGAACGATTGTTGGATTTTCAACGAGAAGTGAGCAATATTTAGACCCATCTGTGCAAATGTTAAGAACTGTACCTCATTTAGCTGTTGCGCCGCTTTTCGTATTATGGTTCGGTTTTGGTGAAACATCGAAAGTGCTATTAATTGCAGATGGTGCATTTTTTCCTTTATACGTAAACGCATTTTTAGGTATTAGAGGTGTGGATTCAAAGTTATTTGATGTTGCGAGAGTGTTAGAGTTTAGCAAAAGAAAACTAATTACGAAACTAATTTTACCATCTGCATTGCCTAACCTTTTACTAGGAGCAAGGTTATCGTTAGGTGTTGCATGGGTGAGTTTAGTAGTAGCAGAACTTATGGGATCTACAGAAGGTATTGGTTATATGATTATGGATGCAAGGCAATTTTCAAATACAGATATTGTATTTGTCGGCATAATTATCTTTGCATTTGTTGGGAAGTTTTCTGACTCTCTAGTACGTTTACTAGAAGTGAAGTTTTTAAGATGGCGAGATAATTTTAAAGGTGAGACTAGGAATTAACATATAAATTATTAGGGGTAATTTATATAGAATTTGTTAGTATACGTTTCAAAATAAATAAGGGGTGTGTAAAGGTATGGAATTATTATGGTTTATTCCGGCTTATGGAGATGGTCGATATTTAGGAACGACAAAACGAGGAAGAGCAGCTGAATATGGTTATTATAAGCAAGTTGCTGTGGCAGCTGATTATTTAGGATATACGGGTGTTTTACTTCCAACTGGTCAAGGATGTGAAGACCCTTGGGTGTTAGCTTCAGCTCTTGCTGCTGAAACAGAAAAACTAAAATTTTTAGTAGCAGTGAGACCAGGACTAATGTCACCTACAGTTGCAGCGAGGATGGCATCTACATTTGATAGAATTTCAGATGGGAGACTACTTATTAATGTAGTAGCTGGAGGAGATCCAGTTGAACTACAAGGAGATGGATTATATCTTGAGCATGATGAAAGATATGAAGCAGCGGATGAATTTTTAAAAGTTTGGAAATCGACATTGCAAGGTGAAACGATCTCTTTAGAAGGAAAACATATTCAAGTTACAGATAGTAAAGTTGTATTCCCGCCAGTTCAAACACCATATCCTCCTATATATTTCGGAGGATCATCAGCTGCTGGAAAAGAAGTAGCAGCTGAACATAGTGATGTATATTTAACGTGGGGAGAGCCACCAGAGCAAGTGAAAGAGAAAATAGAAGAAGTAAGAAAACTTGCAGAAGAGAAGGGGCGTACAGTACGATTTGGCATTAGATTACACGTAATTGTAAGAGAAACAGAAGAAGAAGCGTGGGAAGAGGCAGAACGTTTAATTCAATATGTGGATAATGAAACAATTGAGCTTGCTCAAAAGACATTTGCAAGATATGATTCGGTTGGTCAAAAGAGGATGACACATTTAAATAAAGGTACGAGAGAGTCGTTAGAGATAAGCCCTAATTTATGGGCTGGAATCGGACTTGTAAGAGGTGGGGCAGGTACTGCACTTGTAGGCAATCCACATACAGTAGCAGAAAGGATAAAAGAATATGAATCGTTAGGAATTGATACGTTTGTTTTATCAGGATATCCGCATTTAGAAGAAGCGTATGAAGTGGCAGAATTGTTATTCCCATTATTGAAAAACGAGAAGAAAGAAGAAAATAAAATGGTTGGTGAAATGATTGCTGATGCATATGCATTAAAAAAATAGTGAGAAATAAAGTTTCACCTATTTATTGCTTTATTTTGTTTACTGCCTGTTAATACGGGATAAAAAACCCGCAAGTTATTCGCTTGCGGGTTTTCATCGTAAATTATTAGAAAATATGGTAAAATTAAAGGGTAACTTAAGGTGCGGTTGGTTGTTCAATTATCACTTCTCCGAGTAGGAGGGGGGTGATAATACGTGAGTGAAATAGCGTTGCTACTGCAAGGTGGACTGTTTCTCGTTGCATTGTTAACGTTCGTCGTCGTTTTAATAGACAAGCTCAAAAAATAACAACCCACCTATGCTTATAGAATGTGGGTTGTTTTGTTTGTAAGAAACAAATAGGATAAATGAACAATCCAATCTGCTAAGTTACGTGGACTAGTGTGTAGCCGCACACTAGTCTTTTTTATTTATATACAATTTATAATTGGTTTATGTGATTGTATTGTTCTTTTCATACTCATTATAACACAGTGTCTTTTCATCAAGAAAGGAGACCGTATGTTCTGGTTTCTGTTATATAGTAGGTGCTTTTTCTTTAAACAGCCCATCCATATACTGTTTTAAACTTTGGACATAAAATTTCTGCGTATTCACATTATTTACACCGACAATCGGCGATGGAAGGTCAAATCTTTTTTCTGATAAATGAACGACAACATCAAAGATATCAAACAAACGAATGAAGCAAAACAGGCCGTCTTTATCGCTAAGTAAAATAAAGTAATGATTTTCACTACTTGTATTTAGCGTATTCCATAAAGAACTTTTGCTTAAATCACGTACAATGCTTTTTTCTTTTAGTTCCACGAAATCTGCATTGGAGAGAATGGTAGAAATATCAATTGCATCTTGATCTTCAAAGTAGCCGTCAACTGCTTGTACAGCGAATGTATAAGCCATTTTTAATACACTCATTTTATATTTACGGTTATCTAATAGTAATTCACGTTGAATAGAACTCGCTACTTTCGTTACACGTTCCTCTTTCCAAATTTCATTATGTAAGGAAATATCGTGCTTTTTACATAGTTTCATAATTAATGCATTAGAATAAAGAATCTCGTCGCTTACTTCGACAACATCAGTCTCAGCAGCCGCAAGTTCCTCACCGTGCTCATTCGTATAGAGTGGGGAATCAATTTGTCTTTTCATTTGTTCAATCTTAAATTGACTCAATTTATGCCTAATTAAAGGGCGATCGATATTTGTTGTCATTTGTTCATGACAAGTATCACAAATTGAGTTTGTGAAATAATATCCACATAATATTTCTGGAATGACATATTGTTCACTAAGTTCTTTCGTATCTTTTCTGCAAATGATGCATTGTGTCATTTTTATCACCTTTACCTGCAAATTTGTATGTAATCTCATTGTAGTGTATTTATCGGTATTTTGGAATATTGTAAAGGAAAATATTATGTGAAATTCATACTTATTTTGGTACAATGAAGAGAAGTGCTAGTTTAAAGGAGGCCGTTTTTTTGAAATCAAAAGTGCACTTTTGGACATTAGAAGTGCTAATGGTTGTAGGAATCATATTTATTTGCACAAAAATATCATTTTTATTTCAACCGATTGGTATCTTCATATCAACATTATTTTTCCCAATCTTAATCGCGCTTTTTTTATACTTCATATTTAATCCTGTATTAATCTTTTTGGAGAATAAAAAAGTACCTAGAAATTTAGCGATATTACTGTTATATCTTTTTATCATAACATTAACTGCGGTTGGCGTTGGAGTAGTTGTTCCTACGATTTCACAACAGCTAATGGACTTAGTAAAAAATATGCCAGGCTACATAAAAGAGGGAAAAGTATACATACAAGAATTATCACATCATAGGTTGTTTGAATGGTTATCTACACAAAACTACGTTTCCATTGAAACAATTGAAAAAAATGCAATTGAATACTTAAAAGATATACCAAATACAATTACGTCGAGTGCAACGGCTTTATTTGGTATTATCACGAACGTTGCATTAGTTGTATTTACTGTACCGTTCATTTTATTTTACATGTTTAAAGATGGACATGCCTTTCCAGGAAAAGCGGTAAGTTTATTACCAGAGTCTTACCGTGAAGAGGGGCTTCGTATCATTAAGGAAACGAACGAAACATTATCTGCATATATTCAAGGACAAGCGCTCGTTTGTATATTTGTAGGTGCGTTTACATTTATCGGTTATTTAATTATCGATTTACCGTACGCTTTCGTTTTAGGAATTATTGCAGCATTTACAAACATCATTCCTAACTTAGGTCCATTTATTGGGGCAGCGCCAGCTGTTATTGTAGGACTGTTCGTATCTCCGATGCAAGCCTTATACGTAATTATTATCGTAACAATTGTACAACAGTTTGAAAGTAATATTATTTCACCACGTATTATGAGCTCGAAATTAAACATCCACCCATTAACAATTATTATCCTAATTTTAGGGGTAGGTAACTTTGCTGGAATCATCGGAATGATTTTAGCAGTACCAGTTTATGCAGTAACAAAAACAGTTGTTTCGAACTTAGTGAGATTGTTTAAGACGAAGAGAAGTAATCGGAAATAGTAAAACCTGAGAAAGATACACCGCTTTTTAAGTGGTGTATCTTTTGTTTATAAAAAATAATTAAAAGTGGGTTGATTTGATTTTATTATATATTTTTTATACATCAAATTCAGTGATGAACTTGTGTGATATAAGGCTCTATAAAACTATGTGGAATCCCTCTGAACTATCCAAATCATTTCCTTACAGCACGCTATCAACATCAAAATCGACTCCTTTCAATTCTATATAGTTAAACGATTAAAGGTGAGTGTAGTATTTGCTTCTACGATCTCGAATTTCATTAATAACTTGTTTATATTGTCTTTCTTGTTTTAATTCATTTTGAGATATTGTTTCTTTTTGAATCGTAATCGTTAAAAAGAAAAGGTGAAACTTCATATGTGAATTCCTCCTTTCGAATTGGAATTACAGATGACTACAGTAATGACTTTGTCTTTCTTTTACAGAATCCATAGCTTGATTAATTTGTCGTTCATGAAGCATTTCAGACTCAGAAAATTTATTTTTTTGAATGGTAATGGTTAAAAAGAATACTTTAAATTTCATTGGATAATTACCCCTTTATAAGTGATTTAGAAAAGACGAGTGTAATAAGAAGATTGGCGCTCTTTTACTTCGTCCATAATGTTTTGGATGTGTTGCTCACGTAAAATCTCTTTCTGTGAAAGCTTACGTTTTTGAATGGTGATTGTTAAAAAGAATGCTTTAAATTTCATGAATATATTACCCCTTTAAAATATATTTTTAATACATTTGAGTGTAGTATGAACTTTTAATGTCAGTTATTTTATCAGTCAGTTGTTTTAACTGTTGTTTACGAATGATTTCAGTTTCAGATAAAGTATTTTTTTGAAGCACAGTCGTAAAAAAGAAAATATGAAAAGTCATAAATGAATTCCTCCTTTCGAAAAGGAATTACAGGTGATCACAGTAAAGTGCTTGGCGCTCCTTAACATCATTCATAGCTTTTTCAATTTGCTCATTATGAAGAATTTCATCTTTGGAAATTGTATTTCTTTGAATCGTAATACTTAAAAACAATACGCTAATAGTCATTGAATGTTGCTCCTTTCTTAGAAAAATAATGTAAGAGACTAAAAAAACCGCGCAAAAAAACCACAGGAAGATACAGTTCTCCTATGGCGGGGCGTGAAAAAGCCACAGGAAAGTATACGACCTCCTGTGGCGAATTTATGAATTAAATGAAATAAAGTACGATTTTCAATTCTCCATTAGGGTGGTCGAATTCATATTTAATTGTCCAGAAAACACAGGTGCAGTTAACGCTAAAGTTAATGCATGTAATTGTAATTTCATCATTTCCTTCGACCTCCTTTTAGAATTTTTTTCTTACGTTAGTAAGTATATACAATTAATGGATAATTGTAAACATAAAAAATGAAAATTTTTAATTTTGATTAAAATGCGTATATTTAAAAAGGGATTTGAAAGTAAATATTGTAATTAACGAAATATCGATAAAAATGGGGGATGCTAAATGAAATATATGCATCATAACATAATCGTTATGCTAACAATTTTTTTATTTATTACGGCTTGTTCTAATGGAGAAAGAATAAAAGATATATATGATGTTAGTTCAGATGATTTTAAGAAATATACTGGGACATACGTTGGTAAAAATTCAGATGTGGTTGCAATTATTAATCATTTACCCGGTGGTGGAACAGTTCAAAGTATAAGTTTAGAAAATGAAAATATAAAAGTGAACTATGGCGCAAAAGAGAGTGGGGCTCTTACAGAAGAAATGATTGAGACGTATTGGTTTGATGAGAAAGATACGATGAAGAAGAATTTTCTCTTTAACATTATTTATCTTGTAGTTTTAGTGCCAAATGCAAACAGTTACGAGTTTCAGGTAGAGAATATAAAATTTATGATGAAAAGGGAGGAAATCCTATCAATCTTGCATGGGAAATTTGATGATTTTCCAAAAGAAGATGATATATGGGATAAAAAGAAAGTAGTAAAGTTTCTTAACGATCATAATGAAAAAATTAAAATGCTTGTGGAAGATAAAGATTTTCGGAAATCTTTATTTGCTAAATATCCAGTGAGCCAGTTGAAATAATGGAGGGGAGAAGATGGAGTTAGTATACAAAATTTCTTATCATAGAATGCAGGATCATTATTTACCTAAATTAGTACAGGCAATTAGGCTCGTTAGTGAAGAAGATTTGTGGAAAAAAGAGACCTCTGTTAATTCAATTGGTGGAATCGTACTACATATTTGTGAACATTTACAGAGAAATACAAGGCGTTATAAGGATCCAAATATAGTTTTTGAAAATGGAATTGAAGAATATTTTCCAGTGAAACAAATAAGATCTGAAGCTTTGTTAAAAACTGTTGAAGAAATATTTGATGAGTGGGGCAAAGCATATATACAGGTCTGGGAAGAAAAAAGGCATATTGATCTTCAAAGTCTATTACATTTGGTTGAGCATACAAGCTATCATTTAGGGCAAGTAGTAGATCGTACAAAATGTATTGAGGGACAACAGTTTAATTTTTGTCAAAATGGTATAAATGAAAAGAATTTGAGAACAAGAGTTGAAACTTCGAATTTTTAGAAAGAGAGACATTCTTAATTGAATGACTCTCTTTTTTTGTAAAAGAAATTTATGGAAAAAAATAATTCTATGTGATATAGTTAATTACATAAGTAATGAACCTATGAACCTAAGGTGGTGAAAATGTGAAGCCGACTCTAGAACAAAATAAATTAATATACATACAAATTGCAGAAACGATTGAATCTGATATTTTAAAAGACATATTGCTTGAAGAAGAACAAGTTCCATCGACAAATCAATTTGCGAAGATGTTACAAATAAATCCGGCTACCGCAGCTAAAGGGGTGAATGTATTAGTGGATGAGGGGATTTTATATAAAAAGAGAGGGATCGGAATGTTTGTTGCAAAGGGAGCGAAAGAAGTCGTACTAAAAAAAAGACAAAATACTTTTATGACTGAATATTTACCTAAAGTGTGGGAAGAAGCGAAAGTACTAGAAATATCAAAAGATGAATTGATGGATATGATTCAAAAGATTACGAAGGAGGGGAAAGAGGGATGATTGCACTTGAAACGAAAGATGTAACGAAAAAGTATAAAAAGAAAATAGCTGTAAATGAAGTAACGATTTCATTGGAAGAGAATAAAATATATGGTTTGCTTGGAAGGAACGGAGCAGGGAAAACGACTTTATTAAATTTACTAGCAGGACAAATTACTTCAAGTAGTGGAAGTGTATCAATATTTGGTGAAGATGTTTTTGAAAATAGTAAAGCGATGCAAAATATTTGTTTCGTTAGAGTAAAAGAAGAGTCTCATTTAAGTTATAGCGTAAAAGAAATTTTTAAGATATGTAACATGTTTTATAAAAATTGGGATCAGAAGTTTGCTGAAGAACTGGCGGGTAAATTTCAGCTTAATATAACAGAGAAATACCATAAACTATCTCATGGCATGCAAACAGTTATAGGAATTATTAAAGGGTTAGCAAGCAGAGCGACAATTACTATTTTTGATGAACCAACTACAGGATTAGACGCAGCACATCGTGAGTTATTTTATAGTTTACTACTAGAAGATTACGGGGAGTATCCCAGAACAATTATATTATCAACACATCTGGTAGAAGAAGTAACCCATGTTATTGAAGAAGTAATTATCATAAAAGAAGGTGCACTTGTTGTTCAATCAACAGTGGAAGATTTATTGCAACAAGGTCATATTATTTCAGGGCAAAAAGGTAAAGTGGAGGAGTTCTTGATTAATAAAAAAGTTATAAATAAAGAAATTTATGGGAATAAAGGTATTGCTGTTATATGGGAAGAGCTTTCTAATGAAGATTGTTACTCTCTTGAAAAAGAAGGTTTAGTAATTGATAGAATTACATTACAAAAACTATTTATTCACATGACTGGTGGTGAAGTGGAATGACGACGTTAATGAAACAATTGAGGTTACATATAAATTTTCATTATAAAGCAATTTTAATATTTTGGATTGTAGCTTTATTAATAAAAGGAGCTTTATATGCTGCTCATTTAAATGAAGCGAAAGTTGGTTATTTACTCGAAATTATCAATAATCCTTCAATTGCAATTATGATTTTTATAGTAGGGAGTGTTTTCATTGTTCAAGATGATGTATTTCGTTTAGCAGTTTCATTTGGTATAACGAGAATACAATATTTTATCGGAGCGATTTGCTATATCGTGTTGCAATCCGCATTGTTTTCATTCCTTCAAATACTGTTTTTACAAGATATAAAATATAACTTAGTAAATGTTAACTTTGGAGAGCAATTAATACAACAGTTTATTTTACAATTTTTATTTTATGTTACGATAGCATGTTTCTTTCAAGTAGTAGTAATTTTTAAGCAAAGATTTCAATGGATTGGTCTCATGATTGGTGGGTCGCTTTTCCTTTCAACAAATAGTGTGCTGTATGGAGAAGTAGGGATAAAAGGATTGTTATTTACAAATGATGTATCTTTAATAGATATCCCTTATTTTATTGTTATTTCAATTGGATTAACAATTCTTTATATCATAACTAGTAGTATATTTATTCGTAAAGTATCATTTGAACGAACAGTTTAAAATAGTGATAGATTATTCTTTTAGGGAGAAGGAAAATATATGGGAGACACGTCCTCACTAATAACCGTCTTTTTATGCATTGCACTACTAATATTTTGGCGTCGTTATCGCTCCATGCATAAGCCAATAAAGGGATCAGGAAAACGTATTTTATGGCCATTACTATTTTTAACACCAGGTATTGTATGGTTTTTAGGTCCCGTACATCCAGCTATATTACAAGTAATTATAGCGGTATTCATTGGTGTACTTTTTGCTGTACCGCTTATAGTATTAACAAATTATGAACGAAGAGATGATGGGAATATTTATACGAAAAAAAGTGCAGCTTTTTTAATTACTTTTATTGTACTTGTCTTTTTAAGATATGGTTCAAGACAATTTATCGTTGATTTAGATCAACAAACGATTGGTTTATTATTTTACGTTGTTGCAGTATCGTATATTTTTCCTTGGAGAATTGCCTATTATATAAAGTTTAGGAAAGTTTGGCCGGAAAATAATAATCATGCTATATGAAAACTTCTCATTTGAGAAGTTTTTTTATTTTTACAGGTAAGCAAAACAAGTTGTTGAAGGGCAGGCTGTCATAGAATATGATACATATTATAATGAGGAAAAGTTGAGGGGATAAAAATGCGTACAATTTTACTTTTTCTAAACAACATGTTCATTAGCGAAATCGAGGACATTAGGCAAAAACATGATCCTTTATTTGGATTAATTCCACCGCATATTACAATTGTATTCCCATTTGAAAGTTCGATTTCAAATGATGAGCTGAAATTACATATTATAAATGTATCAAAACCGATACAGAATATAGAAATTGAATTTAAGAATCAAATTACAAGTGAAAGAGAATATTTGTTTTTACGAGTTGAAAAGGGGAAAGAACAAATAGAGGAACTACATAATATTCTATATACAGGACCTTTATTACAATTTTTGAAAGAAGACATTCCGTACATCCCGCATGTAACAGTCGGAAGAAAAGAAAGTGTCGCGTTAGCTGCTGAAGTAGTGAAGGAGATTCCTAGTTTTCATGGGAAGTTAAATTGTGTGATTGATAGAATAAGCGTGGAGCGAATTGGAGAGAACGGGGAATCAATTATTGAATTTGAAGTGCCATTTCTAAAAAGCTGACAAAAGTCAGCTTTTTATTTCGTAGCATGAAGTAATGCACCAATTGCACCGCTATTACCACCATCTTGTAAAAAGATTGGTGTTTTATTTTGATATTCGGTGTAGCTACTAATAATATGTTGAAGTTGTACGTTATTACATAAAGTCGAACCAATATAAATAATATGTTCAATGTTTTTTGTTTCAGCGAATTGAAGGCTTAATGCAGTAACGACTTCACCGACAAGTCCTTGTACAGTAGCTAGTATATCGGAGCTACTATTATTTGATTCTGTAATGGCTGCTTTTCCGAAGTTACTAGCAGTTAAGTTATTATCGATAGGGGAAAGAATACCACCATAAATATCTCCAACCGTAATATCTAGTTCTTTTCTAGATCCTACTTTTGTTAGAGGGATTACATCTTCAAAATGATCTATATTTGTTAACAATTTTGAAAGTCCCATAATAGTCCCACCGCCAACTCCGGTTCCACCAGCGCGAATATATTGTTCATTATAAACGTAATGGATAGAAGTACCTGTACCGATATTGGTTAAAATAAAATTGCGTATAGCATGTTTTTCTTCTTTTAATATGTATTGGACACCTGCAAGAGTAGCTTCAAATTCGTTTAGCTCTATTATTTTATATGAACCTGTAAGCAGTTGCTGTAATAGTTTCGATTTACCACCCGTAATACATATTTGTTTTATGCCATTGTTGTTTTTAATCCAATCTATTATTTTATGTTGTTCATGTGAATAAAATTTTTCAAAAGTTAATAGCCTTTTTTCGTTAAAATAAGCTATTTTCGTTAATGTGCCTCCAGCATCGATACCGATAGTACGTTCCATTTTCCTGCTCCTAACTACGTAATATGTTTTCCTATTTATTTTTAATTGGTTGAGAATAGATATTCCCAACTGATATAAGGAACAATTTAATCTGCTTGATATATTAATAGTTTTTCTATAGTTACAATAGGCTGGTCGTTTACAGTTGCAATACCTTTACCAAGAACAAAACCTCGGCGATTGCGCGTTAGTTCATAATGTAAATCAAGTTTATCACCGGGATATGCTTTTCCTTGGAATTCAACTCCATCTAAAGAGGAGAGGAATCCTAGTCCTTCAGAATCACTTGTATGTACAAATGCACTAAGCTGAGCAAGTGCTTCTACAATTAACATATGAGGCATATGTTTTTGATTATCATTTATAAACCATTCGTTATTTGTAATGAGTTTATATCCTGTAACGAATTCATCTTGTTTTACATTTATTACTTTATCAATCATTAAAAATGGATAACGATGGGGAAGTGTGTCTTTAATATGCATATGAAAGTACCTCCAATTAATAATACCCCTGCTAAAGTTAAGCAGGGGAGTGGGAACTAATTTTTAACTAATTCATTTACTTTTTCAAGGACGAAAATGCCGCTATTTCTAATGTTTTCAACAACTTGTTGCAACACTTCTTTATCTTGAACGAGTGCAATACGTACGAAGCCTTCTCCGTGAGGTCCAAATGCATGACCAGGTGTAACAACGACATTCGCACGATCCATTAATGCATAAGCGAAGTCTAGAGAAGTCCATCCTTGTGGAATTTCAGCCCAGACAAACATACTACCGGCTGGCTTATCGACATTCCAACCAAATGTTCGGAATCCATCGACTAAAGTATCTCTCCGTTCTTGATAAATATCGCGGTTTTTCTCACAAAATGCCGCGCCATTTCTTAGTGCTGCAGATGCCGCTTTTTGAATTGGTAAAAATACACCGTAGTCGGTATTAGATTTAAATTGAGTAAGTGCACGAACAATTTCTTCGTTTCCAATCATATATCCAATACGGCTACCTGCTAAACTATAACTTTTTGACAAAGAATTGATTTCTACGCCAACTTCTTTAGCACCATGTACAGAGAGGAAGCTAATTGGCTTATTACCATCGAAATAAAATTCAGCATAAGCAAAATCATGGACAACGATAATATTATGCTTTTTCGCGAATGCGATTACTTCTTTAAAGAAATCTTCATGGGCCATTGCTGGAACGGGATTCCCTGGGAAGTTTAAAATCATCATCTTCGCTTGATCGGCAATTTCTTCAGGGATGACTTCTAAGTCTGGTAAGAAATCATTCTCTTTCTTTAAAGGCATGTAGTAAGATGTTGCACCAGCCATTTGAATACCTGTTTCATAAGCTGTATATCCTGGATCAGGAACTAATATAATATCACCTGGATTTGCATAAACCATAGGTAAATGAACGAGCCCGTCTTGTGAACCCATTAATAATAAAACTTCTTTATCTGCATTTAATAAAACGTTATGAGTGTTGATGTAATATTCAGTTACAGCTTCGTGAAATTCTTGAATACCTGATAATGTATACCCGTAGCTCTCTTTCTCACTCGCTGTATGTACCATTGTTTCTCTTACAAAATCAGCGGGCGGCATATCAGGATTTCCGATGCTCAAATCAATCATGTTATGACCTGCTGCAATTTTTTCTTTTTTATAGGCTCCTAATTCACTAAATATAGAAGATTGGAATGCTTTCATTCTAGTTGCTAACGTGTAAGTCATCAAAACCCCTCCTAAAACAGTGCTTTCATTCTGCGTTTTTAATTATTCTGAAAACACATGTTTATATTTTATCATTTTTTTATGAAAATTAAAACGATTGACAAATTTAGAGGAAGTATTAGCCTATTTTGAAAAGTATCGATGTAAATAGCGTAGACGTGTTAATTGAAATGTCTATTATAGGATTCATTTTATATAACTTAAGTTATTTGATAGTTTTTATTAAGTATTTGTGGAAGATTTCTAAAGTGAAATAACGCAGAAAATATTTTCTGCGTTTCCTCTGAAATGTAATCATTTCTTTTTATACGTGCATAATTTTTCAGCTGTCAAAAAGTATACATTTAATGTACCGTCGGCAACTTTTAAAGTTTGCTCTGATGTAAATGAATTACCATAATCAATGTGATATACATTAGAATTTTTGACAAATGAGCCTTTATATAAATCGTCTTTATTCTTTGTGGTTTGCATTTCTACTAAATTTTGCACAATTTCCTCTTTATTTTCTTTTTTGACAACTGTTTCAAATTTATAATATACAGGGCATTCACCATTTTTATTGTCAACGACTTCCCAAGAACCGTATATATCGTTATTGCTGCATCCACTAAGTAGGATGATTAGTATAGGAATTGTAAGTAGAACCTTTTTCATTTTGTGCTCCTTTCTTTTAAATTTGAATAAACGTGCGAATACGATAGGGATATTATAATAAATAAAGTTTAAATTTTTTTAAAGAATTATTTAATTTCATATAAAAATTTAGGAGAAATTAAAGAAGCATGAATCTAGTGTAAAGTCAGATTCATGCTAGTACCATAGCCTATGTTATATCTTTTTTGAGGATAAATAAAGAGGAAAGCAGAAGCACTATTCCATTTAATATATATACGCTTGCGATCATAAAGGCTAACGTACCTGCGCCAAATCCTGCTTTATCGAATATAGAAGCAAATGTTGCGATAGTCAAAAAGACAATGGGAGTCAGTAGTAAAAATATGAAACCTGCCATGATTCTTTTTTTAAAACTATGTCCAGATAAGGAAATGGCTAAAAAGTTTAGGATGCTAAACAGAGCAATTGCAAAGAGCAGGACAATAAATACTTCAATGCCATCAGACATTTTACCACTCCTTTTATAAAGAGTACTCTTTATAATCTATTCGAAATAAAAGGGGGATACTCCTTTAGGTAATTTCAATAAACGTAATAAATAGGCGTATTATAGAACAAAGAAGTATGGATTCAATATTATATCCATACTTCTTTGTTTATTTTATAAATTCGCAGATTGTGAATGCTGTTTTTCATAATGTTTCTGCTTAGAAAGGGAAATAGAAATAATCAATAATGAAACGACTCCGAAGATGAGAACCATATATTGTAACCCAATTGTATCTAAGAAGAACCCTGTGCCAAGTAAGACGATTTGGAACATAACCCTCTCAAACATATTACGGAATGAGAAGAGGCGACCGTGATAACTTTTTTCCACTTTCGTTTGGAAAATTGTCGACATAATAGGGAAGAAGCAGCCAACACTAAACCCAAACAAACCAAATGATGTAAGAGCCATCCATTTTATATCGCTAAAGAACAATGACAGGTGTGCAAAAGCAGTACAAATTGCGAAGAAATATAGTAATTTTTCGGGTTTGAAATGATCAGATAGACGTTTAATTACGAAGGCACCTAACATAAATGCGACACCTTCAATTGTATATATGAACCCTTTAATCGTAGGATCATGTTGCATTTCGCTAATGTTAATAACCATTAAATTAAACCCTGCTATAAATAATAGAGGGATGATACTTAATATAAGTGCTGTAAAAGCAATAGGAATTCCTTTTAAAATACGAAATACTTCCATAAAGCTATTGTCTTTTGCAGCTTGTTTACTTGGTGTTGTTGATTTCTTGTCTTCGAATTGTAGGAAGAACGTCGAGAGGAATAATAAGGCGTATGCTGCCATTGAAAAGGCGTACATATACTGTAAACTCATTACAACTAAAAGAATTCCACCTAGTGAAGTACCTGCAATACGAGCGATTGTACCAACATTCATATGTACACCGTTCATTTGTAATAACTCATTCTCACGTACGATGAGTGGAATTACAGATTGTAATGCAGGGAAATAAAATGCTGCTGAAATTTGAAGAGCAACCATAAATGCAATCATAAATGCGATACTTTCAAATTGAATAGCGAAAAACATGAAAATAACACTTAAAACTCGACCAAATCCAGCGTAAAGAAGAACTTTTTTCTTTTCATACTGATCGATGACACGACCGGCCATAGGGCCAACTAGAACACCGGCTAATAGTCCGATAAATAATATAACTGATTTCATGAAATCAGAAGGGACATATTTTTGCATAAACTCAAGGTTGCCAAGAATACCAAGCCATAATCCTAGACCTGCAATAAACTCCCCAATTAAAACAATCCAAACATTTTTATTACGCCACATAACATAAAACCTCTCCGTCTTTTAAAATGAAAAAACTCGTATATAAAACCTCCTTATTTATGTAGTATTTTTATACGAACTTTTTTAGAGTCAGAGTCTATATTACGTGTTTCATAATTGGATTTCAATCTTTTTGATTTGTAAAAAATTTGATGTATTAATTGATGAAATAAATGAAGCAAAACGTAAAAAATTCATGATTAAAGCTAATAGAAAGTAAGGATAAATATAAAAAAGCAAGAACGTATAACTACGTCTTGCTTTTCCAAAGTACAAAATTAAACATTAATTTCAATTAGCAATATTTACGCTCTTGTCCAATAGCTAAAGCGCTAAAAGATAGAGGACCAGCAACTTCTGCACTTGCACTACTAATAAGGTTTTCTACAGTTAATGAATATTCGTGTGTTCCACTGCTAATGTTTTGGTCTGTAGCTTGGAATGTTTGTACGTAAAATTGTTCAGAATTTGTTGATTCAATACCTACTTGTGTATTGAAAATTTCAATGTTATCAAGGAAAATTCGGAATAAAACTTGTGAAATCTCAGTTATACCTTCTACACCAACTGTAGCTATTAATTCTACTCGATTATTACGTGAATCTCTACTTGAAATTCTCAATTTCAAATTTGCTAGAATTACTTTGTTTGGAGAAGAGGGGATTGCAAAAGTTGTTGCATCAGTTTTACTTATAGGTTGAGTAGCTTAATAATCAATGATATGAGTCATATTCACAACCTCTTCATATACTGAAATACGGAAATAGGGATGAATTATCTTGGACAAATACTAGAATATTATAATAGAGTCCACAACAATTGTTGAAAAGAAGCAATTTACATAAAAGCATCAAGAATATATCATAATAAGATGATATTTTTCTTAATGCTTTTTGTAATTAAGCAGAATATTCTTCTTTACGTACTTCAAAAAATTCATTACGTCGTAAGTAATTATAAATTCTCTCAGAAACCTCTTCTTCTTCAGACACTAAGAAACGATGGTCAAAAGCGTAGAAAGATTGACCTTTAATTAATTTTACATAATATATATTAAACGCCTCCTGACACTAGATTATTACTTTCTTCATATTATGATGGCCTATATGTCTGCTAAAAATACTTGGAGTTTCAAAGGAAGTAAGTAAAGGGATGAAAGAGCTTACAATTTTGTAAGGTTTATGTCACCTTTTTCGATAGTTTACATTCACCAATTTCTTCTATACTACAAATAAGTTGCATAAAATAAGGGGGTAAAAAGATGGATGAAGTAATTGGAGAAGTTGTAGCAGGTATTTGTGAATTTGTAGTAGAAGTAACAGCGGATGCTATAGGAAGTTTAGTTTCCGGAAATGATGAGGAAAAAGAAACATTATAATAATTTGTAAAAGTATAAAGTTGATCAAATTGTAAAGGTTGATTTCTAAAGGGAAGTCAGCTTTTTATTTTTTACATTATATTAACTTAATTTGAATATTCATTTGTTATTATATTGAAGAAACCTATATAAGGAGGTGAATAAACAAATATGTCGAATTCGGGGGCTGATTTATCTGTTTCTCGTTTGATTGTGGCAAATGTAGAGGAAAAGGAATATCATTTTATTGTTCGTGAACATCCGATTGTAGGGAAAGTTATATCGCTATTTGAAAATGGTAAAGAATATGGTTTACTAGATAAACAAATCGCTAATAAAGATAAATTTATTACATCGGAGCTTACTAAATTAGATTATTTTAACTTAGATGTTTTATATCATACACCTGGGTGGATATGGATTGGTATGGATCAATTTGGTTTACATGCTCGTGAGGCTACTTATAACGAAGTAGATGTTATTATGAAGTTGAAAGAGGATTTATATTATATAGATATATACGAAGAAATAAAAATGTAGTAAATATTTAGTCAGGTTAGGGGACAAGTTCCCGTAGCCTTTTTTGTTTAATGGTAAAACGTAAAATTATATTATTTTGATTATAGGTAAACTTGATGAGAAGTGAGATGAAAAGAGGATTTGAAAATACATGAAGAGAATTGTAATAATTATATGAATCGTATATGTAAATAACAATAGAAAGAAGATGATAAAATGAGTAAGGAAGAGCTTGTGAAAAAACAGTTTGGTAGTAATGCCGATAAGTATGTGAATAGTAAAATACATGCTAAAGGACAGGACTTACAATATGTAGTTCAACAAGTTGCGTCTCGCCATAATAATCGTCTTCTTGATGTTGCTACTGGTGGCGGACATGTTGCGAATATGTTAGCACCTATGTTTGAAGAAGTAGTTGCACTTGATTTAACAGAACAGATGTTAGAAGAAGCAAAAGGTTTTATAAAGCAGAATGGTCATGGAAATGTGTCTTTTGTAGTAGGAAACGCAGAGGATTTACCATTTGCAGACCATTTTTTTGATACAATTACATGCCGGATTGCAGCCCATCATTTTACGAATCCGGCTCAATTTATTTTTGAAGTAAATCGTACGTTGGAGAATAATGGATTATTCATCTTAATAGATAATGTTTCGCCAGAAAATAATGAATATGATACATTTTATAATTTTATAGAAAAAAAGCGGGACCCAAGTCATGAACGAGCTCTAAAAAAGACAGAATGGCTTACTTTATTAGAAAAAAACGGTTTGCAAATGCAGTCATGTCTTACTTTTGATAAGAAGTTTGATTTTGACTGGTGGTGTAATATGATGAATGTCCCTGTACAAAAGCGTGAAAAATTAACAGAATGTATGATGAAAGCGCCAAACGAAATGAAGGGATATTTTAATATTCAATTTAAAAATAATAAAGTAGATTCATTCTATACTGAAATGGCTATGTTTATATGTAAAAAAAGTACAACATTAAAAAGATAAATGTGTTGCAGTCTTTCTGAAGTACGATATACTTAGTACAGAGAAACTGAGAATTGAGGAATAGTTATAATGATTCGTGTACGCATTGAAGGTACTGAGGAAGAAATGCTTGAATTTATGGGGAAAATGCCGGACATTCCTGGATTTGAAAAGACACATATGAGAGAGCCGAGAAAAGGAAATAACCCGAAATACGATTCGAGTAAAAATGTACTAGCATATTTGTCTTATAAAAAGATTGAAGTCGCCAATAAATAGGCGGCTTTTTTAGTTTGCGCTGTTTCACCGCCTTGTCTTTTTCACATAATAATAATAGTAGATTATGCTGAAGAGGGGTGAGAATAGTTAATAAGAAAATCATCTTTTTTGGAGACTTTGGTATTGATGACGCCGTAGCGTTAATTTATGCAAATAAAACATGTAAATTAGATATTCTAGGTATTGTTGCAGAGTACGGGAATGTATCACGAGAAATCGTTACGGAAAATGTTTATTTTTTAGAAAGGTACTATGCTACACATGTAAAAATTATTGAAGGTGCGAGTAGGCCGATGACAGCTGAAGAACCTTTGTTTTTCCCTGAAATCCATGGGGATCACGGTTTAGGTCCTATTAATCCACCTGAGATGAGAATTTGTAAACGAGAAAATTTTTGTGAATTAATCAAATTAATCGAACCTTGTCCAGAAGATATTATAATTGTGGCGACAGGAAGACTAACGACGCTTGCTACGTTATTTTTATTGTATCCCAATATAATGGATCGTATTTGTTCGTATTATATAATGGGCGGTGCTTTCCTATTTCCAGGTAATGTTACACCAGTATCTGAAGCGAATTTTTATGGTGATCCAATTGCAGCAAATATTGTTATGAAATATGCGAAAAACGCTAGTATATACCCGTTAAATGTAACACAGGGCGCGCTTATTACGCCTGAAATGGCCAATATAATAGATAAACAAGGAACTGGACAGGCGAAACTCATTAAACCAATGATTGATTTTTATTATGAGAACTTCTATAAAAAAGAATATCCGGGTATTGGTGGAAGCCCTATACACGATTTACTACCGTTTGTCTCGTTTATAAATGATAGTATTTTTGAATATAAAAAATCGGCAGTGTGGATTAGTACGACAAATGATGTGACTAGGGGCCAAAGTGTAGCTGACTTTAGAAAAATAGCTGAACCAACAAGGTTTGATGGTCGGCCGATTCAAAGAATTGCTGTTGGTTTTAACTATCCTGCTTTTAAAGAAGAGTTTATGCGAACAATATTGAAGCCAGATTGTCCTTAATGTGTTAATAATAAGTCGGATAAATCGTTAGTCCGAAAAATGGTTTATCAGTCTGTATTATTCTCAAAAGTCTTATAGTTGAGCAGCATGAATAACTTATGAAAAATGTCACATAACTAATGGTAAGCAATTGTTTCTAATTATATTTTGATTGGTTAAATATAAAGGAGGTTATTATATGATTTGGTCTTTAATCGTTGGTGGTTTATTAGGATGGTTTGCAAGCTTAATTACTGGAAGGGATGTACCAGGTGGTGTAATTGGTAATATTATTGCTGGTATTATCGGTTCTTGGATTGGTACGAAATTACTTGGTAGTTTCGGTCCTGTAATAGGCGGATTTGCAATCATTCCTGCTTTAATTGGTGCGGTTATTTTGATTTTCATTGTGAGTTTTTTACTACGAGCAATGCGGAAATGAATGTAGCAGGACTGTTTACATTTGTAAGCAGTCCTTTTTATATGTTATGCTAGTATTATACAATCAGGAGGTGTCAGCATTGAAATCATTTACAGTAAATTTCCATCAAGAAGATAATGCAAAAGCGACAACAGTACATAAATTAAGTGAAGAGGACTTCAATAAAGCAACTGAAAAAGGTACTCGTCATTTATTTGATTTAGATACAAACGTTGGCTTCTTCGTATTCTTTGATGCAGAAGATGCAGAAGGAAATGATCAATACTTAATGTTACAATATGAAGGGGATCATGAAGAACCAACTGCGTGCTACGGATTTGATTTAAAACTATATTATCAATTTTTAGCGCTATACTTAAACGATCTTGAATTCCAAGGCGAAACAGATGAGGAAGAGGAAGAATACGGTCCAATTCATCATTTAGCGCACTTACTTTATCATATTGTTGAAGATGGTAAATCAATCGAAGTATAATATACATATTTGAAGCTGTCCTTTTGGGGCAGCTTTTTTATATGACATTGAATTGGTGTATTATTAGTTGAACCAATAAGGCTTTTACGGGCAGCCCTGCCCATCTAACTTCTTTGCTTCTGCTGAATTTTGAGGTGGAGATTTTACTGCCCGGCAAATAGCAGGATAAATTCATAATAGAAATTTATTTATTACTTTCATGTTAGCATCGTAAAACACCTGTTATAATGATTGTAATTAAATTCATGGAGGCTAATTCTATGCTTGTAGATGTAAAAGCTTTTATTAAAGCTGCAGGTTTAACATGTATTTCATCATTAAGTGGAGATAACACGTTTGTTTATAATTTTGAAACTGTAAAAAACACTATCGCTACACTTTTTAAGAAGCTAAGATTTACCATTTAATTTCATTTCAACCAGTAGGAAAAGAGTAATCACTTCCTACTGGTTTTTTTTCTGTTTGAAGGAGCTGTTGTGACAACATGTTTTAAGTGATAGATAGAGGATATTGTCATTGAGAAGAGAAGGGTTAAATAAGGAGATGAAAATGGTTTCGTTTATCAGGAGGTAGTTACTTCGGATATAACAGACTTGGTTACTTTTTAGAAACAGCTTTTGTAATATATTTTGTACAAGCTTTTTGAGAGAGTGAAGTACTGACTTTTTGGAACAAACATAATTTGAAAAGTAGTGTAATGGGTTGGTTAACGAAATAAATAAGATGCAATAGGGGGTAAAAATGATGAAAATATATTTAAAAATAGTTATGTTATTTTTGGTGTTTACATGTATGTTTGCGCTAGCCGCATGTAAAGAGACAGACGAAAAAAACGAAACAAATCCAACTTTGGAAAATAATAAAAATAAACAAAGTAATTCTTCAGAAGAACAGAAAAATCTTGAAACAAAACCAAGTAATGAAAAAACAACAAAACCATCAACTGAGCCAGATTCGAAAAATAGAACATTTAATCAAAAATCAATTAACCACATTAAAGATTTGTTTGAATTAGCAAAAGAAGGAAAAGTACCTAATGTACCATTTGGAGCCCATACAGGGGATATTGAAGAAATAGAAAAAGCATGGGGGAAAGCGAATAAAACCGAACAAGCAGGGAACGGAATGTACGCAACTTTTACAAATAAAAATGTTGTTTTTGGATTTAATAAAGGGTCACAAGTTTTTGATGTACGCTCATATCATGCAGAACTAAAATCGATTACATTACAAGAAATTGAAAAAGTGTTAGGAAAACCATCTTCAGTTAAAGGGAATGGTGGAGACAAAATATATGTATACAAAGTAAATAACCAGTATGAGTTAAAATTTGTCATTCCAAAATCGACTGGTAATGTAGATCATATTTCCGTGTTTTCACCAGAGGATAGTATTAATAAAATGGCAGGATAAGAAATTAAGTGATTTCAAAAACACCTCGCTCTTTAAGTGAGGTGTTTTAGTTGTAAACAAGGAACGTCTCATTTCATATGCGAAATACTTCACTTTTGTTTTTTAGCATGCATCCAATAAGAAATGTTGATCTACTGAAAAAGTAGTAACTTATAAATTATGTGTAGGCTGGTTTGCGATTTTTTTTCGTTCCAAATTTTGAACAAATAACGCTTGTACAATACCTCCAACTAATAAGAAACTAGCGCAAATATAAAACAGCATACTTCCATTTAACTTACTTAATAAAACTGCACCAATAACTGGTCCACACGTTCGAGATATATCCCAGTGTATACCGTAAATTGAAAAATATAAACCACGTTTATCATGAGGTGCAATTTCTGAAACGAATCGTAATAAATGGTTTAGAGCAATACTTTCTCCAATGACTAAAAAGAGTAAGGTGAAGAATAACGACAATATCGTCGTTGAATAACTAAAGCCAACTGCAGCTATTGTATAGCAGGCGTAAGAAATAAGAATGATTTTCGCCATAGAAAATCGTTCAGACCATTTTACGAGGAAGATTTGTAGAATGATTTCCAAAATGGCTTTACATGTTGAAATAAATGCGAGTATGAATACGAGATTAAGAAATACATGTTCTGCGAAAATACGATAATTCGTCTCAGTTTGTGCATAAAAAAAGCTAATAGGAAGTGTAGAAACCATAAGACCGAATATGGCGTAATGTTTAAAAATAAATTGCTTTGGTGAACTTGCCTCAACTGTTTGTTTTGACATACTTATTGGTGGAACGGTTTCTGGGAGCTGGGTCCAAACAACAACGGCATATATCGTAAGGGTTACACTTTGCACGATAAATAAATATTCTGGGTGAGTATTATAAAAACTTGCACCGATTAAAGGGCCGACTACGGATCCAATTGCTCCCATCGTTTGTAGGAGAGCAAAAATTTCTGCTTGCTGCTCTTTTTTTGTTAAATCAGCAATTTGTGCACGTTGAGCCGGAATATATAAGGAACGGCCAATGCCATTAATGACATATAACAGTGCAAATATAAAAACGGATTGAGCGAAAACGAAACTACCGATTGCAACACTTTGTAGCAATAAGCCGAGTAACATAATCTTTTTCCGGCCATATTTATCAGTAATTCCTCCAGCAATAAGTGTAAATAAAATGTCTGAAAGTGGCTGTAATCCGAAAATCAGCATAGTTATTATTACATTGCCGTTTAACATTTTATTGACGTAAATAATCATAATGATAGCTAACATAGATTCAGTCGTTCTGGTTAATAATTCACCACACAGTCTAATAAAAATAGGTTTATTGTAACGAAGTAAGAGATAATTCAATATTAATTCCTCCTTTCTATATTGAAATGATAAGATGAAAGAAGAATTGGAAAAAGTGTAGAAACAATAGGGAGTATTTTTCACCTTTTAGGGGGATTATGATGTTTATTTTAGATCAATACATTGAACTATGGAGTGCTTATGGAAAAGGGGAAAAAGAGGGAGAACAATTGGAAGTAACAGTGCAAAATATATCTGAAACATTATTTTGTACAGAGCGTAATAGTAAATTAATTATAAAAAAATTAGATGAGTTAAATTGGATCAAGTGGTTTCCAGGTCGCGGCAGAGGAAATCGTTCTAAGTTAATATTTCAAAAGGACCCGATATCTTTAATTTTAGATAGAGGAAAAGAAATAACGAAAAAAGGGGATGTGAAAAGCGGGAGCATATTTGTGGAACGCTATAGCTCACATTTTCCATTAGTAAAGGAAGAATATCACTCCTGGGTGGATTCAATATTTGGTCATAAGATTGAAATGACATCTGAAGGGAGAAGAGATGTACTCCGGTTGCAAGTACAAATGAATTTAGATATCACATTAGATCCTGTATACGCTACAATGCGTTCAGAATGCCATATGGTAAAACATATATTCGATACACTCGTGTATGTAGACGGTAATACAAACATTATAGAGCCAAGACTTGCATTTCACTGGGAATATAATGATGCTGAAAAAATATGGACGTTTTATTTACGAAAAGGAGTTCACTTTCATAATGGAAAACAACTTACTGCACATGATGTTATATACTCATTGAATCGATTTATGAAGCTGGAAAATAATGCACACGCATGGATGTTACAACACGTTGAAAGTATTCGTTCAGTGGATGACTACGTTGTCGAAATTCAATTACATACGGAAAATCGAATGTTTTTACATATGCTAAGTGCAGAACAGTGTTCTATCGTGAATAAAGATGAAGCAGGAGAGCTAATTGGAACAGGGCCTTTTCAATTATATAAAAGTAATGAAAATTTGTTCATTTTAGAAGGTCATCCTTTATATTTTCGTGAAAGACCTTTTTTAGATCGTGTTGAGTTGTGGAATGTAGAACAAGGTGTAAGTACATACGATGTTTTAGTAAAGGCGCAGTATAAAGATAAAGAAAAACATAATAAAGAATTGTCTCGGCTTGAGTCGAACGTGACATATATAACATGTAATCATACGAAAGAAGGACCAATGCAAGATGAGTTATTTCGGAAAGCATTATATAAAATCATTCATGGTTATACAATCGTTCAAGAACTCGGCGGAGAACGTGGAGAAGTGGCACAGAAACTAATATTAGCAGGTGAAAGCATTGTAGAGATTGAGGAAGATGTAGAAAGTTTAATTAAAAGGAGTACTTATCATAATGAAGTGCTACAACTCTACACATTTACAGGACGAGATCATGTTGAAGATGCACAATGGATACAAAAAGAGTGTGTGAAGTACGGGATTCGTGTAGAAAATAATTTTCTTGACATAGAAGAGCTATTGGAAGTAAGTACGATACAAAAGGCCGATATGATGCATGATAGTGCCACAATAAGTGAACGAATAGAAGATAGTCTATTATATATGTTTCTTACAAAAAATAGTTTTATTCATGGACAAAGCAGCATGGACTTTCATGAAAAGTTGTCTCCTTATTTTAAACAAGAAGAATTAGAGAAAAGAGTTACACTGTTACGCGATATTGAGGATACTTTGTTACGTCAAATTCATATTATTCCTTTATATCGTAATAAACAAGAGGTAAGTACACATGAAAAAGTCCAAAATATAATGATTAATTCACAAGGTTGGATTGATTTTTATAATATTTGGTTTAAATCTTGATATATAAGGGCTTTTGCGCATTTTCATAAGATGTGTAAGAGCCTTTTTTTGTATGTGGGAATAGGTTTGTTTTACACATTGTTACCCTACTTGTGATAAAAGTCTATTTACAGCGTAACAGTGTTATGTTACATTGTTATCAGGAAGGGGTGTTATACAGTTGAGTACAGATTTAATTTCAAAAAAAGATTTATTAGAACTAACTGGTATTTCATACGGACAGTTATATAGGTGGAAGAGAAAAAATTTAATACCGGAAGATTGGTTTGTACGAAAGTCAACATTCACGGGTCAAGAGACATTTTTTCCGAAAGAAAAGATATTAGAGCGCATCGATAAGATCCAAACGATGAAAGAGGATTTATCACTTGATGAACTAGCGAATATGTTTTCACCGAGTGTGAGAGAAATTCTTTTAACAAAGGAAGACATTTTACGTAAGGAGATTGCATCAGAACCAGTTTTACAATTTTTCATAGAACAAACGAATAAAACAGCAGAGTTTCAATTTGTAGATATTCTTTATGTGTACATGTTAGAAGAATTACTACAATCGGGAGAGATTAGTTTAGAAGAAGGAAAAATGGTCTTGCAAGTTTTACGTGAAAATTATGAAACAATTAAACATAAAACTTGTGATTTAATCGTTGTCCGAAAATTAGGGATTTCTACATGTTTATTAGTTTCAAACGTGGACGATTTAATTTTTGAAAAAGGCACTAAAATCGTTTTACGCGAAGCGATTATGAAATATACCGAAGCATTAAAAACTAAATTGTTGTAGTGGAGGAGAAAGTATGCGTACAGATAATTTGATTATAAATGGTTACGGTTCATCCAATGGCGGCGAGTTTCATAAAGTACAATTAAACGGAAAAGGAACTGTGAATGGAAATGTTGAATGTGAGCAATTTGAATGTAACGGTTACGGTGCAGTTACTGGCGATTTGAAAAGTAGCAGTGCACGAATTAGCGGATCTGGTAAAGTCGATGGCACAGTTCATGCTGAAACGATGCGAATTGATGGGAAAGCAACAATTACGCAAGATGTAAAGGCAAACAGTTTGAAAATTGCAGGAAAAGGTACGATAGGTGGAAATGTCACTGGTGAAGAATTTAAGGTCAATGGTCAAGCTACAATTGACGGTAATTGTGAAGTGGATACTTTTTCTTCAGAAGGACAATTTACAATTGGCGGATTATTAAGCGCTGATGAAATAAATATTAATATTCACGGTACATGTCGAGCGAAAGAAATTGGTGGTCAAACGATTAAAGTAAAGCATAGACTAAGTACTTTTAGTAGGCTGTTTAAATCAGTATTTGGTATGCAATTAGAGGCTGAACTATTAGAAGGTGACAATATCGATATTGATTATGCTCACATAAGAACGGTAAGAGGAAATAATGTTACGGTAGGACCGAACTGTGAGATTGAACTAATCGAATATACGGGTGTTCTTACTGTTGATAAAAGCGCAAATGTAAAAGAAATTAAGCAGATTTAATGGAAGGGAGAAAATGATATGGAACATCAACACAGTCTTACTGTTAATGGTTCTGGTAGTTCAGCGGGCGGAGATTATAATAAAGTAAAGATTCGCGGTGAAGGAACGATTTCTAATGATATGAGCTGTAATGAATTTAAAACGTACGGCACGAGTGAAGTGTGCGGTAATATGAAAGTGAAAAGTTATGTCGTGTATGGAGATAGTGAAGTACAAGGAAATGTAGATGCGGAATCTGTAAAAGTATACGGAAATACACAAATGCATAGTGATGCTCATATTGAAAAAATAAAAGTAAGAGGTATGATAGAAGTTAAGGGGAAATTAACTGGTGATTTCGTAGATGTGAAAGGCGCTTTAAATGTAAAAGGAGATATTGAAGTTGAAGAACTATCACTAACTGGTGGCCTTGAAAGTGATGGATTACTTAATGCTGAAAATATTGAAATTTCACTTCGTTATGAAGGTAGCAAAGTAAGAGAAATTGGCGGTCAGAAGATTACCGTTCGTAAAAAAGCGAGATTTATTCCATTTACCAATCATGCTGGAAGCCTCCAAACGTCTATCATTGAAGGAGATGATATCTATTTAGAACATACGATTGCTGAAGTTGTAAGAGGAAACAACGTTACAATTGGTCCTGGATGTGAAATTAGTATTGTAGAATATCATACTAGTTTTAACCAAAAAAGTAATGCAGTCGTAAAAGAACATAAACAAATATAAGTAGTATGAGGGAGAGCAAGGTTATGGTTGAGAAGAATAATAAGCTCGGCTTTGTTGTAGCGGGCTTATTGCTAGGTATTTTAATGGCATCAATGGATAATACCATTGTCGTTACAGCGATGGGAACAATCGTTGGTGATTTAGGAGGCCTTGAAAACTTTGTATGGGTCGTTTCTGCCTATATGGTCGCAGAAATGGCAGGTATGCCGATATTCGGAAAACTATCAGATATGTATGGTAGAAAGAGGTTCTTTATTTTCGGTTTAATCGTCTTTATGATTGGTTCGGCACTTTGTGGTACTGCTGAAAATATTACACAGTTAGGGATTTATCGTGCCATTCAAGGTATTGGCGGCGGGGCATTAGTGCCGATCGCGTTTACTATCGTTTTTGATATTTTCCCTCCTGAAAAGCGTGGGAAAATGGGTGGTTTATTCGGAGCAGTATTTGGTTTATCAAGTATTTTTGGTCCGTTGCTTGGTGCGTATATTACAGATTACATAAGCTGGCACTGGGTATTTTATATTAACTTACCGCTTGGCGTTTTAGCACTTATTTTTATTACATTCTTTTATAAAGAGTCAAGAGTTCATAGAAAGCAAAAAATTGATTGGTTTGGCGCAATTACTTTAGTTGGAGCAGTAGTTTCTTTAATGTTTGCGCTTGAACTTGGCGGACAAAAGTATGATTGGGATTCTAACTTTATTTTAAGTTTATTTGGTGGATTCGCTATTTTAATTATTGCATTCATTTTTATTGAACGTAAAGTAGAAGAACCGATCATTTCATTTGAGATGTTTAAACAACGTTTGTTCGGAATGAGTACAATTATTGCTTTATGTTACGGAGCTGCGTTTATGTCAGCAACTGTATACATTCCATTATTCATTCAAGGTGTATACGGTGGCACTGCAACAAACTCGGGATTATTACTTTTACCAATGATGTTAGGCTCAGTCGTAACAGCGCAGTTAGGTGGGTTTTTAACGACAAAGCTTAGCTACCGAAACATTATGATCATTTCTGCGGTTATTATGCTAATTGGACTATTTTTATTAAGCACATTAACGCCAGAAACAAGTCGTGTATTATTAACAGTGTATATGATTATTATCGGATTTGGAGTCGGCTTCTCATTCTCTGTACTAAGTATGGCAGCTATTCACAACTTCGGTATGGAACAGCGCGGATCTGCGACTTCGACGAGTAATTTCATTCGTTCATTAGGTATGACACTTGGTATTACAATCTTCGGAATGATCCAAAGAACAGGTTTCCAAGATCAATTAGAAGAAGTATTTAAAGGCATGAGCGGGGGAATGAATACAAACACATTAGGGGATTCAAGAGCCATTTTATCAGAATCGGCAAGATCTCAAATCCCTCCGCAAATATTAGATAAGGTTATTGATGCTCTTTCTAGTTCAATTGTTCAAACATTCATGTGGGTATTGGTACCAGCTGGATTAGCATTCATATTCATTTTCTTTATGGGAAATGAGCGCATGGTAATT
The DNA here is from genome assembly GCF_000021305.1 of Bacillus cereus G9842. Lineage (GTDB taxonomy): Bacteria > Bacillota > Bacilli > Bacillales > Bacillaceae_G > Bacillus_A > Bacillus_A thuringiensis_S. The sequence continues at coordinate 2,811,504 of NC_011772.1, read as the reverse complement.
AAGAAAGAAAGAACAAACAAATAAAAAAAGTGAAACATCAAAAGCGTAATGAAAAAGCTCCTTTCCAATTGGAAAGGAGCTTTTTCGTATGTATGGTGTTAGATTAGCCTTCAATAATTTCGTATTCTTCGTCTGCAAGTAATAAAATTTGTGTTTTCTTACCTTTGTTTTGAACTTCAATTACATCGTATGCACCTAAGTCTCTTACTTTGCTTTGAGAAGCGTTAACCATAACTTCCATAGAATCGATTAAGATATCTTCTTCAATGTATGATTCAGGCAATGCCATATCTTCAGTTTCTAATACACATGCATATAGATTTTGTAAGTTTTCAGCAGTTGGGTTTTGTTCCTCAACATCAATGATGTTTTTTACTGCTTCCATATTTTCTTCTTTTACTTGGTATACTTTAATTTTAGCCATTGTTTTAATCTCCTTTATAACGTAATCGTAGAGGCTACACTTCATTATAACGTTTTTTTCATGAAAGATGAAATTGTTATATGTATTTATAGTAAAAATTATGTGTTATTACTCATTATTGGTGTAATTCCCGTACTAATATTATGAATAGATAACGATATTCCTACGTTAAAGTTATATTGTCCAAGCTTTTTTGTTTTCCTTTCATATATATGTATTAGCTATTCTATATAGAGAAGGGATGGAGTGTAAGTGGATTGTGAGCCGAAACGTGATTGTGGGTGTTGCCAAAATAGTATATGTGAATTTTTACAAAGTCTAGAACCGTATACTAAAGTTGAAAGTATTGTAATAGTAGGAAACGAAATCGTTGTATCTTATTTTCTTTCATTTAATGCGATGAAAGGGATTGTATCATTCGTACAAGAAGACAGTGAGGTTATTTTTGTAGATTGCTCAAAAATTGATGTAATCCGAATAGGAAAAGTTTGTAGTTGCAAATCGAAAGTTAAATATATTGAAGAGGACTTTAGCTTGCTAGGAAATGTGTGCCCGCAATGTTTAACAGAGGGGAGTACAATCTTTTTTGATTTTCATAATCCAGAATTAAATTTATCTTTACAAGCGAAAACAATTGATGCACCTATATGTACTGAATTTACAGATGAACTTGGGAATGTAGTAAAGCAATTTGCAATTGTAGGTGAAGCGATTGTTTCTAAGGATTTTGTTCAAGTACCTGAACTGTTAGATTTTCGATTAGTTTTATCGGATACTGCTGCGAACCCTTTGAAGTTTGGAATGCTGTTCATTAATTTTCCTGATATTACATTCGTTATTCTTTTCGCATCTAGTGGATACTTAAACATTTCAAATTGTTTAAAGGTAGAGAGTGGAACTGGTAATATCGAAATAGAAGAGCTGAAAAAAATGATAAAGGATGACGTTAACACGTACAAGTCAGTTGTTAAATTGACTAAAGTATATAAAAATGGTGAAATGGAATCTTTTATTTCTAAGAAGGAGTTATAACGCATTTTTTGATAAATCCTCATACATTATGTTGAGGGTTTATACATACACGATGTATATTCTAAAGTTTAAAAAGTGAGATACTCTTTTTTTATTAGATGTTATAATAATTTTATATTTGTGAATGATTTATAATTATATAAAAATTTAGTTTAATAGGTGTTTTCTTATATGGTAAATGGTTGATTGAAAAATTATATAAGTTTATTCTAAAAGATTTAGAATAAGATTGATTTTATAGAAGGCGGGAATGTAAATGATACATGAAGCGAATATACATACAAGAAAAAAACTAGTTTCTATGTTTGATGATTTCAATAACGTTATTTTACTTTCTTATTTACAAGGGCATATGGGGACTGCTTGGGTAAATGATCTTGAAAATCCAACAGTAGCACAAGTTACGGTAGGAATTTTCACATTTTACGCTGGAGACCCAAATGTGCAAGAAACAGAAGAGTTATTACGTAACATTCCTGAAAGAATTTTAGTTATCGTAAATAGTGAAGAGTGGAAACAACGCTTAGAAACATTCCATGAAAGAAAAATAGATAAGTTTTTACGCTATAAGTTCAAACGAAATTCAGAAGGTTTTAATCGTTCAAAATTACAGTCTTTTATATCAATACTTCCAAAAGGATATGAGTTAAAAAGAATAGATGAGCATATCGCAAATAGCCCTACATTACATAAAATCTCTGAAGATTTTATAAGTCAATTTCAGTCGGTAGAAGATTATATAAACCGTGGTATAGGTTATAGCATTTTATATAACGGAGAAGTTGTATGTGGTGCATCCTCGTATAGTATTTATAATGATGGAATTGAAATTGAAGTTGCGACTGATCACAATCATAGAAGAAAAGGCTTGGCAACTGTAGTTAGTGCAGCTCTTATATTGGATTGCTTAGAAAATGGAAAGTATCCAAACTGGGACGCAGCGAATACTACATCTGCTAACCTAGCAGAAAAGTTAGGATATGTTTTTGATAAAGCGTATGATACTTATTTTGTGGATAATAGATGAGTGAAGGAAATTACATACTAAAAAATAAATACGCCCTAGTACGTAAGTCTAGGGCGCATTTATTAGTTGGTAAATATCTTCATAACAATCTTATCACATTTTATCTTTTGAATGTTTGGAATTAAAGATATTTATGTGACTTTTTGAAAAAATAAAAGAGCAGCTAGCAAAAGCTAACTGCTCCTCTCCAAGGGAGAATGGAGAAATACAATCATGTTACCTATAGTATTGACGGAACATTGAGTTTTAATCAGCCATTTATAAAAGGAGAGATAAAATATCTTTGATTAATCCTTAGGCTCCGATTAGGAGTAGTGATAGAAAAACGATTGAGAATATACTTTTTATTATATTTACAATTTAAATAGTAGAACGTGTTTATCGTAGTTCTCCAAACACCAATTATATTTTTTTAGAATAATTGGATGGACTGCTTCTTTCGTAGTATCGACTTCAGTATAGCCATATTTCTTATAAAAGTTTTCTAATTCCTCAAAAGGAAGACAATATACATCTTGTATTTGTGATTTTTTTACAGTTTCTACTAAAAATGAAACAAGCTCACCAGCTAATTGTAGCCCTCTAAATTTAGGGAGAATAAAAATCCCGCCCATTTCTATAGTATCTGCATCTATTTGGACTAATCGTCCAACACCTGCATACTCGTTGTTATATGTAATAATTGCAACTTTATCTCTCTTTAAATCACTTCGTACAAATCCTATTGATTCATATTGACTATTAATCCATTTTAAATCGTTAGATGTAGCTAGTTGAATACTCATATACATGCTCCTTCCGAATACTAGCGCTCTCTTCATTATATAGAACATAAGATACTATATCAAAGGAACCTTGAGATAGCACATTTGTTTAAGTTATTAGTTAAAAGTGTGGGGTTGCTGGCATTGAAATGTAGGCTTCACCAAATATAGGATAATAATGTTGTGAATTTAGTGTTACATAGTCAAAATAAAAAATAGTTCATGTGTTCGATAACGCACGATTTTTTTAGTGTAGAGAAAATCATAGGGATATTTTAATTAGTAGCTACTGTATTCATTGAAGCTATTAAGGAAATGTGGTAATCGCCAGCCTTAGTGATACAAATCATATTAGGATTTAGTAAAAAAACTCTTCCTGAAAAAGAGGGAGATTAAAGATAAGAGCACTTCGAAAAGTGCCCTTCAGTAACGACTACTCATTCTAAAAATATTATATGAAGTTAAGTGTATTTAAGTATGGGTCTTTTATATAAATGTGAAATAAAAGATGGTTGTCTTCTTGTTAGAAGGCTATTTTTTGTTATTACAAAAAAGAATTAGAAGTAAAATATAAATTCAAGTTACTTGTCCAAACAAATTATTAAAAAATACATAAAATGCTAGTAGTTAGCCAATATTTTAATATTGCTAATTTTTTAGTTTAAAAGGGGTGATTTTATGTGTGATTGTGAAGTTTGTAGACGAAAGAAAAACCGGGATCCATTAAATCGGGATTCTGAACGAAAAAAAGTGGATTCTGAGCCAATAAAAAAGGATTGTGAACCAAAAAAACAGGTTTCTGAGCCAATAAATCAGGATTCCGAATCAGTAAATTCTTATTCATATAGTAAAAATGCAAATTTTTTAGAAGAAGCTATACAAACAGATGAAATCGATCAAGTTTCTGAGGAATATATTGAAATAGTAGATTCAGCAGATGTACAAGTTACTACTACAGATACAAAAGCTGCGCTATCCATCCAAGCTGCGTTACAAGCAGCTATTGTGGTTGTAGTAAGTATTTCTATAGCAGATAGTGAAAAGGCAGATAAAATAACACAAGAATTGTTTCAAAAATCATCTATTAAACAAATTAATAGACAAAAAACATTTATTAAAAATTCCAGAAACGTAACCGTAACAACTACTGATACAGATATTGCAGTGAATATTCAAATTCTCCTTCAAATTTTATTAGCGTTACTAGTTAAACTAAACATTTTATAAAGTGTCTATCCCATTTATATTTAGCTATAATGGTTCACTCAAAGTAAATATTTTTTTGTTGTAATATGTGGTACAAGCTTGGACTTCTTATTATGACTAAATTAAAATTCAAGATTGATGGGAAGGTAAGTGGGGATAACTATACAATAGCAAAGGTGAACTTATTATTTAACAGTAATTAAAACTTATATATGTTAAGTAACGGGAGGCTGTCTTCGCATTAGAAGACAGCCTTTTGATTTTATTAGTAAAAAGAAGGGAAAATAGAAGATTAAGTTACTTGTCCAAGCAATTGTTATTTAAATACATATAATGCTGGTAGTTATTTGAAATTTTTATAGAAAACTGATAGGAGTGAACATTGTAAATGGATGATTTAAATAAATTTTCTTCCTTTAAGTTTGATAAAGGTCAAAAGAATATAATTATAGACCTTTTACTCTCAGATATTTTTAATAGGCATGGGATAAATGAAGAAAAACTAAAAAATTTATCGCCAGAAAAAAAGCAGCAAATTAAAAGTATTATTTCTGAAATACAATCACAGGTTAATAATTATTTAGATTGAAAGGGGGTGAACTTATGGAAAAAACATGTCATTCAGATGGAAATAAAAAGTGGAGTGCATTAGATTCTTCAAATCCTCATCCGTCTTTTAAAAATGCTAGCGTTTCAGAAGCAGCTGCGCAAGAAAGTAAAACTTATCAAATTTCTGAAGAATCTATTACAATAGTTGATTCAGCAGATGTAGAAGTTACTACTACTGATACAAAAGCTGCGTTATCTATTCAAGCAGCTTTACAAGCAGCTATTGTGGTTATAATAAGTATTTCTATAGCAGATAGTGAAAAAGCTGATCGTGTAGCACAAGAATTGTTTCAAAAATCATCTATTAAACAAATTAATAAACAAGAAACTGTTATTAGAAATTCTAGAAATGTTACAGTTACGACTACGGATACAGACATAGCAGTAAATGTTCAAATTCTTCTCCAAATTTTATTAGCTTTACTAGTAAAATTAAATATTTTATAAAATGTTTAACCTGTTTTTTTATATAGTGATTCTTACAGGTGAATATAGTACAGGCTATAAATATTAATCATTAACATCGCCAAAATAATAATGAGAACAATGTGATGGGAAATAAAGTTTGGTTGTTTTATGGAAATTTAAAAGCCATTTCCTTTATTGGATGTGGCTTTTAAATTTTAAACAGTATAAATTTTAAACAGTATAAATTTTAAAAGATTATATTAAGATAAAGAATTAAAATATGATGATACAAAATACTTATAAAATTATTCGTGTTATTGAAAAATGATAAGAAAAAGGTGTTTAAAATAGAACCATTTTCATTAATAGTTCAAGTTTTGAAGAATAGTGCATACAATATAAAGTGTTTTCCTTTCTTCATTTAAGTTTTACGTATATAATTTAAAAGTACTATTTTTATTTTATTATTTTATATTTATAACAGAATAGAGGTTTAAAAATGGGTGTTAAAATCATTACGGATAGTGCGGCGGATTTACCAGTAGAATTGCTGCAAGCATATGATATTGATTTAATTCCACTCCGTGTATATGATGAAGTAGAAACAGAGTATTTAGATGGAGTAACATTAGAGTCAGTTACATTACTGCAAAAAATGAGAGAAGGCGCTGTTTATAAAACGTCATTGCCTTCACTTGAAACTTTCCAAGAAAAATTTGTTTCTTATGCAAAAGAAGGTAATCCTTGTATATATTTAGCTTTTTCATCTGAACTGTCTGGTACATATCAATCATCAGTTGTCATTAAAGAGGAAGTAAAAGAAACATATGCAGATTTAGATTTAGAAATTATTGATACGAAATGTGCTTCGCTTGGTCAAGGGCTTGTCGTATTAGAAGCTGCTAAAATGGCAAAAAACGGCGCATCAAAAGAAGACATATTAAACCGTGTCGCTTTTCTAATGAACCATATGGAACATATCTTCACTGTAGCTGACTTACAGTACCTTGTTAGAGGCGGGCGCTTAAGTAAAGTAGCAGGATTTATCGGTGGTTTATTAAACATTAAGCCGATTTTGAACGTGGAAGAAGGAAAACTTGTCCCACTTGAAAAAGTACGAGGGAAAAAGAAAGTATTAAGCCGTATTGTTGATATTATGGAAGAACGTGGAAAATACCTTAAAGGTCAAACAATCGCTATGACTCACGGTGACGACTTAGAAACAGCTGAAGCGTTAAAAGCATTAATTACTGAAAGATTTGGCTGTGAAGTATTTATCGTAAATACAATTGGTGCAGCAATCGGTGCACATACAGGTCCTGGCGTTATAACGTTATTTTTCTTAAATGAAGTAGAGTAAAGGATTGATCTTTTGATCAATCCTTTTTTATTTTTTAATCTGTGATAATCGGTCGATATGGTATGGATGAAGATGAAACCTTTGAAGTTAGCCTATATCAAATGCAATCCTGTAGAGGGAGTATTTTTTATATGTGAAATGATACTTTATGGTAGAAGAAAAGATATAAATAAGAATGCATTTATAGGAATCTGAATATTTAAGGATATCGAAATTTTTTTATTTCATATATAATTGTGTAGGAAGAAATATCTGTAACTATTTGTAAAAATAGGAGGCGGCTATAAAAATGCAAGAAATTGCTAGATGGGATTTAAATCGATTGTATTTGAATGAGGATATTCTATTTCCGATTTTAGAGTTGAAAGAGCAATATTTTGTAACAAAAGATGTAGAGGTTCTTTCAAAGCTTATACAAGCTATTGAAAAAGCAGAATACTATTTGTATTGTCAATGGGTTGAAGAAAGTGTTTCATCTGACCTTACTAAATTGAATGTGAAAGTGAAGGAACTAAAAAGTGAAGTACAGCAAATAATAAAACATAGTGAAGTAGAAACTTCCGATAATATTAATATTAAGTTTATAAAAAATGAACTTAGTGCGTGGGAAGATATGTACATACAATTACGGGATAGGATAGAAATAGAGCACAATAATAAACAATTATCCTTTGGACAAGCAAATAATATTGCAATGAATAGTGAAAATGAAAAGGAAAGATTAGAAGTATTCGAGTTACTTACAAGTACTTTACATAAGGAAAAAGAAATCTTTGCTACTGTATTAAATCAAATAGGGAGATTGCGTAATGCAAAGAGTAATGAAATAGAAGATAGAGAGATTTTAACACAATCTTTTCATGCGAATGGCATTTCAGAAGCTGTATTATTCCAAATGTGGAATGCGACAGAAGAAAACCTTGATAAATTAGTAAGTGCTTTAAACGTGTATAAGAAGGGAAAAGAGTCAATTACATGGCATGAACTTATGATAGTAAAGGAAAGTAATGAGGTTATAATTCCTTTTTCAGTAGCAGTACAAAACGTTTATGATGCATGTAAGAATATTGATGAAGAATTAGCAGAATTTGCACGTAATGCGATAGAAAGTGGATGGGTAGATGCTGAACCGAGAGAGAATAAACCACCAGGTGGGTTTTGTGCTCCATTTTTCAGTGAGAAAGAATCACGAATTTCAATGCGCTATGATGGGAGTATAGATAGTGTAAGAGTGCTCGCTCATGAATTAGGACACGCTTGGCATTTTTATAATATGAGTTTCGAACAATCTATATCTTTTTTAGATGATAATTTGCCAATGAGTACGGCTGAATCAGCATCTATTTTCTTTGAAACGGTACTCTTAAATTATCTAATTGAAACAACGGATAGTAAAGATATGAAAAAGTCATTACTTAGCTGGAAAATAAGAAATAGTTTTAATTATGTAATGGCAATACGAGCATCGTATCAGTTTGAAAAAACATTTTATGAAAAATGTAAAGAGGGTCCTTTAAGTGCTGATGAAATTGAGAAATTATCTATAATGGCACAGAAAGAAGCTTATGGAAATGCTTTAAGTGAATACCAACCGTTTGTATGGATGAAATATATTCAATTTTATATAGCAGATGTTCCTTTTTACAATTATCCATACACATTTGGATATTTAGTAAGTTTTAGTTTATTAGAAATCGCTCAAGAAAGTAAAGGTACTTTTCATTCGAAATATAAAGAGTTTTTACGAGAAACAGGAAAGGTTCCAGTAGAGGAGCTTATGAAAAAATATTTTGAAATAGATATAAGAAATTATGAATTTTGGAATAAGGCTTTTATTCAAATTTCTAAAGATATTGATGAATATTTGCAGCTTATGTAAGGGGAGAGTATAGTGGATCAGCAGTTTATAAAAGGTATACCTTTTTCAACTTTAGAATATGCAAAAGCTATAAGTTTATTAAAAGGTTGGCTACATGAACAACAAGAGAAACCAAGGTTTGTAGTAACTGCAAATCCTGAAATTGTTATGTCTGCAAAGGAAAATACGGAAAAATCAAAGCAGTTTAAAAAGATGTTACTATCTGCGGATTTAATAACAGCGGATGGGATTGGTGTCATAATTGGCTCGAAAATATTAAAAGGAACTTTGAAAGAACGTGTTACTGGAGCGGATTTAACTCACGATTTAATAAAATATTGTAACGACAATGAATATCGTGTCTTTCTTTTTGGAGCCGCTCCAGAAAGTAATAAAAAGGCATTAGAAAAATTAAATGAGCAGTTCCCAGGAGCGCAGTTTAAAGGACAGCATGGATTTGTAAATGGTGAAGAAATAGAAGAAATAAAAATGAAAATTAAGCAATTCAAGCCGCATTTACTACTAGTAGGACTAGGTTCACCAAAACAAGAAGAGTTCATCTATGAAAACATACAAACATTAAACGTTCCGCTATCTATTGGTATCGGAGGCATGATTGATATAATATCTGGTACTGTAAAAAGAGCACCGAAAATGATGAGGGATACCGGAACTGAATGGCTGTATAGGTTACTCTCACAGCCGAAAAGGTTAAAGAGACAACTTGTACTTCCGAAATTTTTATTGTCGGTTATGTCTGAGAGGATTAAAGGGATTAATTAATAAAGGAGACTACATACATGAACAGAATCGGCATTATTGGAGCAATGCAAATTGAAATAGATTTACTTTTAGAAAAACTAGTTATACAAGAGGAACAGACAATAGCGGGAATGCCTTTTTATATTGGAGAATTCATGGGGATAGAAGTAATTATTACACGTTCTGGTGTAGGGAAAGTAAATGCAGCTGCATGCGCGCAAACATTAATTCATAAATTTGATGTAGACTCTATCATTAATACAGGCGTTGCTGGTGGGTTACATCCAGATGTAAAAGTTGGCGATTTAGTTATTTCAACTAACGTAACCCATCATGATGTAAGTAAAAATCAAATGAAAAACTTATTTCCGTTCAAGGAAGAATTTATCGCAAGTAAGGAATTGGTAGAGTTAGCACGTAAAGCATGTAATAGTAGTAGTTTACGTACTAGGGTTCATGAAGGAAGAATCGTCAGCGGTGAATGTTTTGTTGAAGATTCAAAGTTAAAGGCGAAATTAATAGACGAATACGCACCTCATTGTACAGAAATGGAAGGAGCAGCAATTGGACATGTCGCCTACATAAATGATATACCGTTTCTTGTTATAAGATGTATTTCTGACAGTGCAGATGATGAAGCTCAAGTTTCTTATGATGATTTCGCGAAAACTGCCGCAAATTATTGTTCAGAAATTATCGTTGAGATGCTGAAAAATATATCGAGTAATACTTATAGTTCAAAAGGGGAGAATGACATGTTACAAGCGTTAATTTTTGATATGGACGGAACGTTATTTCAAACAGATAAAATTTTAGAATTATCGTTAGATGATACTTTCAATCACTTAAGATCACTACAACTATGGGATACAGTAACACCAATTAATAAATATAGAGAAATTATGGGTGTGCCGTTACCGCAAGTTTGGGAAGCTTTATTACCGGACCATTCTATTGAAGTAAGAGAACAAACAGATGCATATTTTTTAGATAGACTAATTGAAAACATAAAAAGCGGAAAAGGCGCTTTATATTCAAATGTAAAAGAAATATTTACATATATAAAAGAAAATAATTGTTCAATTTACATTGCTAGTAATGGTTTAACTGAATATTTACGAGCAATCGTAACTTATTATGCTTTAGACAAGTGGGTGACTGAAACGTTTAGTATTGAACAAATACAATCGCTAAATAAAGGTGACTTAGTTAAAAGTATTATGAACAAATATGATATAAAAGAGGCAGCGGTAGTTGGTGACAGGCTATCTGATATAAATGCAGCGAAAGACAACGGTTTACTTGCGATTGGATGTAATTTTGATTTTGCGCAAGAAGATGAACTTGCTCAGGCTGATATAGTAATAGATGATTTAATGGAGTTGAAGGGGATATTATCTGAAGTGAAGAATACGCACGCTATGAATTACATAAAGTAACAACCATAAAAATGCACAGAATAAATGATTCTCGAGCATTTTTATGTATTTTCGTACTTAGGGGGAATGGACTTGAAAGATATACATATTCAACAAATAGAAAATTTAATGGAATATGAATTCAGTCATCTCGTTCAAGACAGTGAATAAGAAGGTTTTAATTTCCTTATAAGACTAATAAATGAATATAAAAACAAAATAAATGTATTCAATAAAACTGGAGAATGTTTATATGGTGTTTTCCAAGGTGATATGTTAATTGGAGTTGGCGGTTTAAATGAGGATCCGTACACAAAAGACAATAAGATTGGGCGGTTAAGGAGATTTTATATTTCAAGGGATTATCGGCGTATAGGGTTAGGGAACTTATTATTAAACCAACTATTATGTCATGCGGAAAAGTATTTTGAAGTGATTGTTTTACATGCTGACACGAAGCAAGGGGATGTGTTTTATACTGCAAATGGATTTGTAAAAGGGGGATTATATAAGGGATCGAGTCACTACAAACTATTATAGAGATTGCTATCCAAAGAATAGCTACGGACAGGGTTTTTGTTGGTAAATCGATATATCTTAAAAATCGCTGATATATATGAAGTTGCGACCCTTATATAAAAAAGAGCACCTTAGCTTTTAAAATTTAGCTTATAAGGTGACTCCTTTTCAGTCAATTACGTTTTAACGTTCATTTGTTTCAATAATAATCCTGGTTTACCTTTTACATAATAAAAATGCGGATTATTTTCATCATCATAAAGCATAATATAAGGCTTTTCATTTAGTGGGAGCAGTATAAGTACTTCGTCTATTGTAGTGTGTAACCATTGATTAGTAATAGAAACCGGCTTAGATAATGGGATTTTTATCATATAGCCATCTTTTGGAACGACATTTAAGTTTTTAAATGGACCGGTTATTGCTTTAGCGTATTGAACTGCTTCTTTTTGGATTACTGGATCTAAAGATTGTTTTTGAATGACCATTTCTTTTTGACAATCAAATACTTCAATTTGTTGATTGGTTTTTGCGAACGCATTTGTTGATAATAGAAATAAAAGAAGAGAAATGACCCCGATTTTTTTTATCATAATACAACACCTCACCATTACTATCCCCTCAAAAGCTTTAAATATTTTTCTGTCACATTCATGTAACAAAGATGTTGTATGATACAATTGGTTTTTGTTTAAAAGCAATGGAGGAAAAAATATGAAAGTTTTAATTGCAGATGACGAACAAGATATGTTAAGAATTTTAAAAGCTTATTTTGAAAAAGAAGGCTTCGAAGTTTTATTAGCGAAAGACGGAGAGGAAGCACTTCAAATGTTTTATGATGAAAAAATTGATTTAGCAATTTTGGATTGGATGATGCCGAAACATAGTGGTATTACTGTCTGTCAGGAAATAAAAAAGAATTCAAGCGTAAAAGTGTTAATGCTTACGGCGAAAAGTGAAAGCGAAGATGAATTAGCAGCGCTTCAAAGTGGGGCAGATGAGTACGTAAAAAAACCATTTCATCCAGGAGTACTAATTACACGAGCGAAAAAGCTTATTCAGCATGATGATATTATTCAAGTACAAGATGTAAAGATAAATTTCGCCAAAAATAAAGTATATAAAAATGATATAGAGTTAGAAATTACAAAAACAGAGCTCGAATTAATAAAATGCTTTTTAAATCATAAAGGAACGATTTTAACTCGTAAAAAATTGCTAGATATTGTATGGGGATTTGACTATTTTGGAGAAGAGAGAACTGTTGATACACATGTAAGAAGGCTGCGTAAAAAAATTGGAGAAAATATTATTAAGACGCATCGCGGGCTGGGCTATAGTTTGGAGGAACAAAGTGAATAAACTTGGAAAAAAGTTATTTTTCAGTATTTCTGCAACTGTTATTCTCATCTTTATGATTTCGTTATTATTCATTAACAATCTCTTACCGAACTATAATATTTATAAAACACGTGAAAGCTTAAATAAATTTACAACACAAATACAAAATACAACAGTGGAAAATATAGAGGATGTTATTCATACAATTGAAAGTGAAAACAACGTTACAATTGCGTATACGCCAATTAATCAGTCAGAAGATGCTATGAACGAAGCATTACGCATGCAACTTACGAAAAAGAAAGTGACGTTAAATAAGCTTTGGATTACGAAAGACGAAGTCATGAAAGTGAAGACGGAAGGGCAATCGAATAAACTGTACGATCAAGGAAAGGTAAAAGCGAGTTTTTTTGCTAAATATATTGCGAAAGATGATACGATAATTTTAATTGGGACTTCTATTGCGAATTCAAATGAAATTATAAGTACGTTAAATACATTTTACTTATACATCGTATGTTTCTCGCTGCTTCTTATTATTTTACTTGTGTGGATACTTTCAAAAATAATAACGACGCCACTGAAAGAGCTAAGTGATGTAGCTCAGGATATTTCACATTTGCAGTTTAAAAGAACGAAAGTGAAAACGAATGATGAAATAGGAGAGTTGGCCAATAGTATTAATATCATGAGCGAAAAACTACATGAAGCACATCAAGATTTAACTGATCGTAATGAACATTTAAAACGATTTATGGGTGATGTGACGCATGAATTAAAGACACCGATCGCATTAGTAAAAGCATACTCTATGGGGATTAAAGATGGACTAGATGATGGGACTTACGTAGATACAATTATTAAACAAACAGATCAAATATCAAACTTAATTGAAGAACTATTACGATTTTCTAAACTAGAAAGAGATATTTTACAAAAAGAAGAATTCCCTATTGAACCACTGGTCCAGAGTATATTAGATAAGCATCAGATTGAACTGGATTCGAAAGAAATTAACTTGCAAGTAAACTGTAATACGAGCGATACAATCGTTTATGCAGATTTAAATAAAATGAGAATGGTATTTCAAAATTTAATTTCTAATGCAATAAAATATTCAGCAAATCAAAACATAATAATTACTTTAGAAGATAGAAATAAAAGTATATATTTTCAAATAAAAAATGGCATTCATACGGAAAAAATTAAAGATATCGATAAAATTTGGGAGCCTTTTTACGTACTAGAATTTTCTCGTAGTAAAGAAAAATCAGGTACAGGATTAGGACTAGCGATAGTGAAAAGTATTTTAGAAAGACATGGTTTTGAATATGGAGTTTCCTCTATAGATGGAGAAATTCAATTTTATATAAATGTGAAAAAGGATTAATGAAAATATTAGTCCTTTTTGCAGCTTTAGAGGTTAGCGATACAGGATGAATCACCATAATTTTCAAAATTGATGTATTAAATGGAGAATTAGCAAATGTTCTACTTTCATTAAATTCACGTGAAGTTCACAGGGAAACGTTACATTTACATAGTTACATTTGAATTTAATGAAGTGAGGTATTCGGATTTGAAAAGAAAGAAATTAGTAATAGGTAGCATTTTAATGGGGATGACGTTATCTTTATCCGCATGTGGTTCATCAGATAATATTGTAACTACAAAATCAGGAAGCATTTCAGAAAGTGATTTTAACAAAAAATTAAAAGAAAACTACGGTAAACAGAATTTATCTGAAATGGTAGTAGAGAAAGTATTAGATGATAAATATAAAGTTACGGATGAAGAGGTAACGAAACAACTAAAAGAATTAAAAGACAAGATGGGCGATAATTTTAATACATATATGGAATCTAATGGTGTGAAAAATGAAGATCAGTTGAAAGAGAAATTAAAGCTTACTTTCGCTTTTGAAAAAGCTATTAAAGCAACCGTAACGGAAAAAGATTTTAAAGATCACTATAAGCCAAAGCTTCAAGTTAGCCATATTTTAGTGAAAGATGAAAAGACAGCAAAAGAAATTAAAGAAAAATTAAATAGTGGCGAAGATTTCGCGGCATTGGCTAAACAATATTCAGAGGATCCAGGTTCTAAAGAGAAAGGTGGAGAACTATCTGAATTTGGACCAGGTATGATGGTGAAAGAATTTGAGGATGCTGCATATAAGTTAGAAGTTGGTCAATTGAGTGAACCTGTTAAATCTTCCTTCGGATATCATATTATTAAGTTAACGGATAAAAAAGAGCTTAAATCGTATGAGGAAGAGAAAGAGAATATTCGTAAAGAATTAGAACAGCAACGTATACAAGATCCTCAATTCCATCAACAAGTTACTAGAGATCTGCTTAAAAATGCAGATATAAAGGTATCTGATAAAGACTTGAAAGATACCTTTAAAGAGTTAGAAAAATAATAAATGGAATGTAAGACAATCGATAGAAATATCGGTTGTCTTTTCCTCTATTTATCCCGCTATTTGCCGGGCAGTAAGACCCCCACTTCAAAATTCAGTGGAAGCAAAGAAGTTAGACGGGGGCCCTGCTGCTCGTAAACGCCCGATTGGTGAGTGCTGATTACAGTTTCACTTTATAAAGAAGGGGGGAGTGGGAAAATACTTTCACACCTGCATTAAATTTTACTTAATAAGAAATCTTTGAGTTTCTCAACTTTTATATAAAAATAAAACTGAATTTTCAGTTATTTTTTATATAGTAAAAGAGAACGAATAAGGGGAGGGAACATTTTGAGTAAAAAGAAAATGGCAATTACACTGTCAGCAATGCTATCTGCAACAATTATACCTAGCTTTACTATGGATGTGCATGCAGAGAAGAAGGAAGAGACTAAAAATACGAAAATTGAATTAGAAAATGGGATGACAAAGCCGATTTATTCTCTCGATGAAGCTATTATCGAAAATTTATATGTAGAGACAGAAGTTGATAGTGATCGCGACGGTAAGAAAGACAGAGTATCGATAAAAGTTATGCGCCCAAAGACAGATCCGAATGTGAAGGTTCCTGTTATTTATGAAATGAGTCCATATCGATCTGGATTAAAAGATGTTCCTGTATATAATGTAGATGAAGAATTGTATGCGTATGAAGGAAAACCGTATGGAGCAGTTAATCTTGGTTCGTATGGGAACTATTACGTGCCAAGAGGTTATGCAGTTATTCTAGGCGAAAGTATCGGTACTGGAAAATCAGATGGATGCCCTACAACTGGAGATGAACAAGAAATACTCGGTACAAAGTCTGTTATTGATTGGGTAAACGGTCGCGCGAAAGCATTTACAGAACAGGGTGAGGAAGTTCAGGCAAATTGGTCTACAGGAAATGTAGGTATGACTGGAGTTTCTTATAATGGTACATTACCAAATGCTGTTGCGACTACTGGAGTTGAAGGTTTAAAAACAATTATTCCAATCGCAGCAATTAGTAGTTGGTATGATTATTATCGTGCAAATGGTGCAGTCATTGCTCCAGGCGGATATCAAGGAGAAGATACAGATAATATGGCAGAAGCAGTACTGACAAGAAAGAATCCAGAAGTTTGTGGTCCGATAATGACAGAACTTACTGCTGGACAAGATCGGAAAACGGGTAATTATAACGATTTTTGGGATAAAAGAAATTATGTAAAAGATGCTAAAAATGTAAAAGCGAGTGTATTTGTTGTTCATGGTTTAAACGATTGGAATGTTAAAACGAAACAGTTCGCACAATGGTGGGATGCTCTTGGAGAAAATGATGTACCTCGTAAAATGTGGCTATATTAAGGTGGACACGGTGGGACATCTGTGAAACGTAGACTAATGGAGTTGAAAATTAAATCTAGACCTGTACGTATAGATAATCATACAAAATATACAAAACAAGAAGTAAAACAAATTGTGAATTTATATGATCGAGGTTACAGCATCGATGTAATTGCAGAGAGATTAGGAAAAAGTGCATTAGGTGTTCGGGGGAAGATGGAAAGAATGGGATATAGGTTTAAAGGGAAGGTTCCGATACCACCTAAAGAGTTTTTAGTCTGAAGACATAAAAAGGCTAGGATTTCTCCTAGCAAAAGAGTTATGTCGTACAGAAAGGTACTTGTGTGCAAACCAGGTGTTTGCAAATTCATTATATAACGTTTCTGGGGTGGACAGGTTGAGTCATAGCAATCTTTACGTAAATTTTACATGTTGTTGAAGAATTTGATACCTAATCATTATTTTATCGGGGGAAAAGAATATGTTATGAACTTGGTTGAATGAAAAAATGAAAATTTTACTTTTAGAGTGAAACTAAACAAAAATGCTATTTTGCACAACAAAGCAGCTAGCTTAATGAGCTAACTACCTGTTGTACAAAAGAAACTAGGCCCTACAAGTAAATGATATGTAACTTTAAGTTACAGCTATAGTATTAGCAGAATTAAAAGTATTATGTGGAAATAATAATCTTAATAAAACTTTCATTTTAATATAAAGCAGAATTATTAAATGGCTTAGGCAGACAATTTATTAAATAAACTGTCCGCCAAGTGAATGAAAGATTATTTGAGCTATAAAGCCCAAGTTTAGTATAGATAGTATCATGAAAGTTTAATCATAAAACAGATAAATTATGTTATAGAAAACCTTCAATTAAAAAAAGAGCAGTTAGCTTTTGCTAACCGCTCGGCTCTCGACCAAGAAAGCTAGAGTGGGAGAAATCGACTTTTTAAAGTCTTGTCTACAGTGTTAGACAATGTTTAGAATTTTATTCACTTAAAACGTAAAAAGAGCAGCTAGCAAAAGCTAACCGCTCTCCAGAAAAGCATTAAGAAGGAAGTTCAGAACTCAAGTGTATTTATAGTATGGACATAATTTGAAGATTTATTCAGAGAAAATTATAAAGAGCAACCACTTAGGTTGCCCTACAGATAGGAGGTAACTCAGTGAACAAAATGAATACGTTAAAAATGTATGTAACAAATAGAAAAATAAGAACAAAAAAGCAGCTAGCAAAAGCTAACTGCCCTGGTGAATAAGAAGAACACAATGGTTATTCGTATTCAACCTTGGTGTATCTATATTGTTAACATTTGTTAGAAATTTATTCAACAAAAGAGCAGTCAAACTAGCTAACTGCTCAATTAGAGAGAAATACAGTCATGGATGAAAATCTTGATGTACAAATATTGTATCCATAATTTTATGTTTTATTCGAAAGAAGAGGGAGAAAAATGAAACCCGTAAAAGCGAAATGTGAAGTATGTGAGCACGTGTTTCGTGTCCAGATGCTCGTAGCGAGATTATCAAATCGTGTGGACAAGCACTATTTCATTTGTCCAAGCTGTAAATCAGAATTTGTAAGTTATTATTCGAACCGTGAAATGAGACAGCTGCAGAAAGAAATTTCAAAATTATACAACGGTTTCCGTAAATGTTATACGAAAGAACAGGCAGAAGTGATTCAGGCAAAAATCGATAAAAAGGATTTAGAGTTTAAGTGGTTACGAGATAAATTACGAACGGATATTGAAAATAAATTACCAAATTAAAGGGGGGTAAAGTTATATGGATATACCTAAACAATTGATGATTGGTAGTGTACCGTACGATGTGGAAGTTGTAAAAGGATGGCTTGAAGAAAGAGAAAACGGAGAAGTAAGAATTGCTGAAGTAACGTATCATGAACAACAAATCAAGATTTCGGACAATGTAGTGAAGCATGAAGGGCAAATGAAAAACGTACTTCATGAAGCGATCCACGCAATGCTGTATGAATATGGACTCGATCGTTTAAATAAAGAAGTGAATGTAAATGCACTGACTACAGTCTTCTTCGACTTTATTAAAAATAATATTCGTGGTGGTGTGTCTAGCTTTGTAGGTTATGAATACTTGGTGTCTACGTCTCCTGAGAAAAAAGTAGAGAAAGAAGAGCAGCAAGGGCTTTCATTACAACAGAACTTGTGAAAATGATTAATCAACAACCACCTGAAGCGGAAGTTCATAAGGCTTTAGATCTAGGGGTACGTATAAACAACTACGTGAGTCGGCTATTAAGACGACCGAAGATAAGCCGACTCGTAAACTACCAATCGTAGAAGTGAATCGTAGCTCGTTCCCTATGGAAGAAATAGCAAAGATTACAAAGAAAGAAGAAGCTGATTCGACTCATTGGAAAACAGGTATTAAGTATGACGATGAAGGTAAACCGAGATATCGTACACGTTACGAGTGCTGCATGTGCGGGAATCGCGGAAATCAATACGAATATGAAGGAAATAAATTCACGAAATGCCATAAATGTAACGCGAAACTCAAGATAGTACCAGCAACGAAAAAAGGGCTTCCTGAGCGCGATGCATTCGGTAATTTTTACGTAGCTAATGATGAATACAATATGATTTTGGATGGTGAGTAAAGATGAAGAATATACCTACAAAAAACATAAGTGAAGAACTGGAGACACGTGAAGGTGTCACAACAGTGCAAGTAAGTCCCCATGAAAAGATTGAAGTAGCCGGTATTACGGTTGAGGGTCCGGTTGTGATTCTTATTAATAAGGACTAGGAGTGGTTGGATGGAACTTATATATGAATATCTGATTTGGACAACGTAGTTCATCTGTGTAATATTTTTTGGTTTAGCAAGCGTTATAGAAACAATTCAAAAGTAAGGAAAAGGAGCTGAAGAGAAATGAAATCGACAGGTATTATTCGTAACATTGATCCATTAGGACGAATTGTGGTTCCAATGGAATTACGCCGCACATTAGGTATCCAGATAAAGGATTCGATGGAGATTTTCGTAGATGGTGAATCTATTATTCTACAAAAATATAACTCTAATAACTCTTGCCAAATTACAGGAGAGGTTTCAGAAGAAAACATTGAAATAGCTGGCGGTAAACTCGTGCTGAGTCCTGAAGGGATTGATCAGGTATTAGCGGAAATTGAAGCGCATTTGAAGGGGCGATAAGATGAGTGAACCTAATAAGCAATATACAAATATCGAACTGGAAATGATTTTGGATAACTTTGTAAAGGCGTTACCGATGCAAATGCGTATGCAACGTGAAATGTCTAAAGTATATAAAGTACGTTTCGATGCACTTGTTTCGGAAGGTTTTACGGAACAACAAGCACTGGAAATCGTAAAATCACGTGGGTATAGAGTGAAAGGTTCGGAAGCAATCTTACGAGCGATGCACCAGGTAGGAGGAGAAATTCCAGCCACGCAGTTTGATACGTGGCTGGGTCAACTCTCTCAGTTTGGACTACTGGAGCAAGTCACGAAAGATGATGAGCATGTTTATTACTACCGGCTTACGGATAGCGCAAGGCAGTTTTTAGCTAAGAAGGGTGTGTAAAATAAGCGGTTATCTTGTGTAGCTTATAATCTCTCCATCTTGTTCTCTGTCAATATTGTGTAACGTTCCATTTTCCTCAAGTAAAAAACAAGCAACGGCAGGTTTTTTATGTAAAGTAGTTAAATAAACGACGTAAAGTTTATCACTGATTCCTACGTGTTCCTTAGCAATTTGCTGAAAAATAGTTTGGCACTGACGTGCGATATTTTCATACGCATTTGTGGCGTTTAACTGATCTTCTGTTAGTGATTGTAATACAGTTTGTATTTGGATTTTAGCTTTATCCTGAATTTTTTCGTTTGCACCTATTAGCTCAATTGCTCCAACTTTGCTATGTGTAAAGGGTTCTGTCAGACCTATGTAGTTTTTTACAGAAAACAATGTGAAACTGTTGCTCTCATCATCGTAATTAGCTAGAAGAGCGCTACCTATTGGATGATTATTTATATGAGTTTTCGAGTGGAAATCATTCACATCATTATAAAAATTAAGTATATAACTACGTAAAGATATATTATCTAAAGCATGCGCATTATTATATAAGCAGTTACGTAGGATTTTAGCGGTGTAAAAAGAACTTTCAGAACCCGAAGTTCCTAATATACAGTTAGGGGTTACAATCGTAATTTTACGTATATAATCGTTATCTATTTCGTCGGTTTTTTCGATACTATGACGTGTATCACTGGCAATAAGAATACCGTTAGGTAAAACGATACCTGCAATTAGTGTCATTACTTCATCTCCATTCGAATTTAGTATTTAATACAACATTGATAATTATAACAGATGGTAACTACGTAAGTCTTGTTTTTAGGGAATGTATGTTCTTAGTAGTGAGGTAAAGGAGAGAAACAAGTGAATTATATAGATCGTATCACGGAATTAGCCCCACAAGTACCGGCGGTCGTTTTTGAAGATGTGATGAACCGGATTAAGGATTGGATTGTTAGTGGCGGGAAAGAGGATGACCCGTATATTGAACAACAACTGAGATTCGTGGAACGTGTGGCTGTAAGGAGTAAGGAACATGACATCTGAGGAAATAAGTAACTTACAAATCGATGGGGTAGATGTTCCGTTTTACGACTGATAATGGAAAAGATTAAAGTTTATATATCAGATGGAAAAAAGCAAAACCTCTGTATAGAAAAAATAAGTTAGGAAATATTAAGGTTTGATTGTTCAAAAAAAGGAGGGTTTACTATGACAAACGAAAAATTTTTAAACGAACAAATCGAAAAGCTTAAGGAAGTTGCCAATTACTCTACCGACCCTTGTATAGTAGCTACATCAATTGCTGTATCTAGTCAGAAAGTTATAGATCTTATATTAAAAAAGTTAAATCATGGGGATATTTATCGTGGTCATCATTGTTCAAAACATACTACTAACTGGGAATTGGTATATGTAATTTTTGACTTTGATTGCCCACCAGGTGTTTTTTGCTTGATTAGACCTTCATTTGCGGCAGTGGTTAATATGGTAACACATAGTGTTGAAATTATTGATCCGTATATTGAATCACATATTAATTCATTACAGACAGTGTTAAAGCCAGAACGAGCTGGTTATAAACTAGAAAATGAAATGCTTGACTGGCCACTTCCTAAAAAACATATACAATTAACCCTTTCAAACCATACAGGTATGGATATTCATGTACAGGTCACGGATAAAGCGGACTGGGGACCTGGTCAATTAAATCATGCGCAAAATATTACAGCAAGTACAAGAGAAGCATATAACTTTGGAAATAGAGCTAATTTTCATGTTCAGGTATGGAAAAATGATAATGGTCAACAAGGGAAATTCATAGGTGAGTTTGATCATCATGTACGATACAATGCGCTGGGGTGGACTGACGCACTTGAATTTGTAATAAGGGAAATAGACGGTCAGGTCTATATGTTTGTTGTTTCTTTAAGAGTTGTTGGTGAAGTAATAGCTAGATATTTATTATCAGGAGAGTAAGAAATTATTCTTCATGTTTATTTTAAATTAAAATAGATGTTAATTAGTATTACTGTATATTAATTTTTATATGCAGTAATACTTTATTCAAAATTATAATTTTGAATATTTTTGCAATGCTTTTAGATGGAAGGTATAATAGGTTATTTCTGAACAGTCAAAAAGCTATATCGATTTTTCGTTAAAGAACTGATTTAATCTGATAGTAATATAGCACATGCTCTATAGTTGAGAAAATTGAAAAATGTTTGGAGGGCCCTTATTTTCATAATTAAGCCTCTTTTGATGTGGGTTAAGCACTTTGATAGTGATAATTAATATCATGAAAATTGTAAATCAAAATCAGAGAGTGAATGATTATGTATAATAATTATTGGAATCCAAATCAAGGTCTCATGTATCCAAATGTTTATCCTAATTATGAGAATAACCCAAACTATATTCCGATTGAAGATCCGAATTATAGAATGACGCATCCAAATGCTGGTCCAAGTATGGATCCGAATTATGAAATGATGTATCCAAATTCAAGTGAAGATTCGGGGTATCAGTTCTCTCATGATTTAAATCAAAGTAATGTCCATGGCTATCGGGATGAGAGACAACCAGAAACTTATTTATATATTCGTGAAGCTAAACAAACTCGCTTGGGGGATAAGTTCTGGTCATTTTCTTGGAAGCCTCAAACAGTTCAGCCTGGTCAATATTTGCTTGCCTTTTTGAATGCGCCTGATATGAATGTTATTAATGGGGATGGAAAATAAGTTCACCAAATGATCGAGTGTTTGCGATAGAGAGTTATGATAGACAACTAGATCAATGGGTTATTACACTATACAACGATTCACAGAATACTAAACAAGTTACATTTACTTTGATAGCAAAAGAAAGATAAAGCAACTTGTTAAGCTATTAAAACAGGATACATGTGGGAAAGAGATACTAAATTCATAAATTATGTTTAGGTGCATATTTCTAGATTCGAAGAGTCACAGCTATTTAATCGAGAATAAAAATATATAAAAGAAAAATCTTTAAGTGGGGGTCTAATACACTACAGTACTAAAAAAAGAAGAAGAAAATAAAAAAGCCCCCCCTTAAAAAAATATACCTTATATATAATATAAATATAAAACTAATAATTATATATTATATATATAGTATTATTTATTAATAGTTATATAGTATGTAATACTATTAATGGTTTAAGGTTTTCGATTTAGGTTTTTGATTTTCTGAGTCAGGAGGTTCGGAGATGACCAGAATTGATGGCTATGTTTCAAAGAAGACAATACAACTATGGCTGGAGAATTACGAATCACTAGCTGTAGGTGATCGGTTCCCTGAGGCGCCGCCTAGCTTTACTGGACCTTGTGCACAGGACGGGAAAAGCGATGGACGATTGAATAAGATTGTGTTGGATCAGGCGATTAAACAATTACCGAAGAATATGAAATATATAGTACTTGCGCGGTATGTATACAAGATTCCTAGAAGGAATACATTACGGACCATGAATATCACTGCAAAATTGTATTACGCACGCTGTAGACAAGCCGTAGATTTATTGCACATGAATATTAACGGTGATATGACTGGTATGAGAAGTATAATAAAAAAGTTGTACGAGGCTTGACAAGGTGGGTTCATAGTAGGTACAATTTATGTTAGGATGGTGAAATTGTGTCTTACTCCAGTACTAAATAATATACGTAGCCATGAGGCCCGTCATTAGGGTATCATGGCTATTTTTATGCCTGTTGGATTGGACTGTTTGTGGGATATATAGTAGGTAAGAAATAGGAGAAGCTGTACCGCATACTATGAACTGTAGGCAACACGAAAGGGAAACCTTGAGGTAATTTCACCAGTCGCTCTCTCCTGGAGAAGAAGACCCTTCGAAACTCAGGGGGTCATGATCCAATGTATAGGTAGTTAATAAGGTGAAGCTTATTCATTAATTAGATTAATAAAGGCTGTATGTATGGCTTATAAACGTTGATATAACAACGTTGTATAATAAATGCATATTGGTTACGTAGTGAAAAAAGAAAGAATCATTGATATCAAGGGATTAAGTTTAAATGTAGTTTACATAACCAATGTTATAGGCAGTCATTTTTAATACAATATTCATCGTTATTCAAAATAGCGATTTTAGATTATTAAACATTTAGTTTTGATTTAATCCCCCGGGGGAAGGTCAAATCTGGTGAGGGGCTGGCAGGCGCTCGTAACGTACCGCCAGAATTTTTAAACTCGGGGGGCATGCACATAACCTAGACAATAATAGTTAGTTTCCTATGCTGTTCCTGCTGCTTGTAGACTCATTTTAAGGCAATCGATACTAAATCGATTGCCTTTTTCTATTTCAGGTGTCGAACATCAACTCTCTAAATGAATAAAATTTCTTAATAGAATTCTAAGAATCGTCTTGACAGCCTTGACCTCTGTCATCGAACTGTACTGAACAACCACCTAAAGCCCTACGTAAGCAGTCGAGAAATGCCAGCGCTTTAGGTAATTTAATAGGAACCTTTTTTTCATCATTTGGACCACAGGTTACAGTACAACAATAAACATGAGAACTTTCTAGAGTCATACTATCATCGTTAAGATGATTTTCGATAGCTTGTACCATGTTATTAAAAGTCGGTTTACTCATTTCGATATTACCTTTTTCATTAATCCATGCCGTATTATTTTGGTTTGTCATAATGTAATCTCCTTTCTTTTATAGAATCCCTTAATTGAGTATAAAAATTCGTGTTTATTTAAAGCAAGGATGTGGATACTGTAAAGGAAAGTAAATTCAAAAGGAGGGTTTATTATGACAGTTAAATATAAAGATGTAGTTTTCAAGGCCCTAGGAGGTCCAGTTCAGTTAGTATGGTGTGAATATCGTGCCAGGTTTCAAAATATTGTAGAAGTGCGTTATCATGTTACTGCATATGAAGCAACAGTGGAAAATACTGATGAACGTGAATTTAGAAAAGGAGATAAACTCTTCGAATCTTCTTGGAAGAAAACACCTCAAAAGGCTCGCCAAGATGTTGAAGGTTTCGTAGGTGAGTTGAAAAAAGATAATATTCTATGGGAAGAAGGTTTTATTGTATCAATTCCAATTATTGATGAGGATTTTTAGATAGAAAAAGGCAATCGATACTAAATCGGTTGCCTTTTTCTATTTCACGAAGAAAGGGGAGCGAAAGAATGGCGAAGTTAGACGAGTTAAAACAGAAACTTACGGCTAAACAAATTCAAGCGGCGTACTTGCTTGTAGAAAATGAGTTGATGGAATCGAATAACGAGGAAAAAAGAACTCAAGACGAAATGGCGAACGAGCTTGGTATAAACCGGACGACGCTTTGGGAGTGGCGAACTAAGAATCAGGACTTCATCGCATTCAAGAGTGAAGTGGCCGATAGTTTTCTCGCAGAGAAGCGTGAGCAGGTGTATAGCAAGTTAATGCAGTTAATTTTAGGGCCGCAACCGAGTGTAAAAGCTATGCAATTGTATATGCAGCGATTTGGTTTACTGACTGATAAGAAAGTAATCGAGGGTGATCTAGGAAATGCGACCCGTACAAATGCGGAAATCGAAGAACAGCTTCAGAAATTAAAAAAATTGACGGGCGAGTAAAAGGAGAGCGGGCTACATGGCATATATAGACGGTAAATGGTTAGCCCGTCATGAACGTCAGGAGCGTATCAATCTTGTAGCGGAAAGAGCAAAGAAGTTACAGGAGTTATACGAAACTGGTGAGGCTACAGAATATTACATGGATACACTACTTGCTGACATCGATGAGTTAGAAAAGTTAAAAAGGGTGCACCGCGGGGAACATGACATGCTGTATTTCATGTATGAGTATTTCTCTGAAGAAGGAAATCCCGGGAATCCTGATAACTTAATTCCGGCTGGGGTAAAGATGGATGATGCTGCAGAGTTTCACCAAACGTTATGTGAGCTATTAGATGACATCACAACAGGTAGGGAGAAAAAGAAAAAAGTAGCATGGAGTGTAGGACGTGGTCATGCAAAAACCGCTTATCTAAGTAACGGTTATTTGTGTCATCAAGTCGTGTATCGATTAAAGCAGTATATTGTTTTGATTTCTGAAACATCCGATGTAGCCGGTGACTTTATATCTTGGGCACGTGATCAGCTAAAGTATAACGAGAAATTACGTGGGGATTTCGGAATCTTACTTCATGAACAAAAAAGCCGAAATGAAGTGGATAACGATAAAGAGTTTGTGACTTTAACAAACACGAAAGTCGAAGCAAAAGGTATAGGGACACAGGTACGTGGGTTACGCCACGGTTCCAAAAGGGTTCAGCTCTATATTTTGGATGACTTGGAGAGTAAAGAAAATACCGCGACAGTTGATTTAATCGCGAAAAATAAGCGTTGGTTCAAGGAAGAATTGCTTCCAGGTTTGAGTCGTCAAGAAGGTGCTTGTATTTATATGGGTACCATCGTTTGTTACGACAGTTTATTGCATCATGTTATTAAAAACCGTCGTGATTTTGTATCAAGATCATTCCCAGCAATTCTGAAATGGTCAGAGCGCGAAGACTTATGGCAAGAATGGCGTGAGATTCGTCAGGTGGATGAAGAGGGCGCTTCTGATAAAGCTCGTGAATTTTATGAGCAGAACAAAGAAGAAATGCTCCGTGGTATAAAAACGTTATGGCCATCACATTTCCCTTACATCGATTTGATGGAAATTAGAGAAGATGACGGTACCAAAGCGTTTAACCAGGAGTATTTATGTAACCCGACTGATGAGGAAAGACAGATATTTAAACCTAAATATTTCACGTACTGTACTGAAGATGATTTAAAAGATAAAAAACTTTTGTATTACGGTGCGGTTGATTTCGCAATGGGAAAAGAAAAAGGTGACTACAGCGTAGTAGTTACACTTGCGAAAAACGTGGAAACAGGCACGTGCTACATTATCGATATTTTTATGGAGCGTGTGCATCCAAATACATTGTTAGAAAAGGCTGTAGAATACACGCTGGCATATCAATATGAATCGATTGCAGTAGAGGCGCAACAAGCGCAGGAGTGGTTCGCGGAGAAGGTTGCTGAAGCATTACAGAAAAAAGGATATCCTTCATCGACGCGCTTAAAACAAATTAAGCAACGTACACGAAAAGCACTACGTATTGAGTCATTATTACCTGATATACAGAGTGGTAAATTACGTTTTATGAAACATTTACGTGCTTTATTGGAGCAATTTGAAATGTATCCAATGCATCCGCATGATGATGGTCCGGATGCAGTTCAAATGGCTTTTTCTATTGCATATAAACGTGCAAGACGTAAAGCGGGAACTACAGGAAATTCAAGATATTGAGAAAGGAGGGGCTTGAATGAGAGTACAAGGTGATCGTAATTTTATGAATCCAGTGGAAATTGTAATGCCAGTTCGTACCGCACTCGGCGATTCTGAGTGGACACGCATTATGTCTGAGGTTCGCTTGTATGAGCGTTATGACGGAGACTTAAACGTATGGTCTGATTATAAAAAACCAGACAATCTCGACTACGAACCTACGAAAATACAACTTAATTATCCTCAAAAAATCGTAAACATGATTGCAGCGTGGCAATTTGAAAAAGAACCAAAAGTCACAGTTCCTCCTGATGTAATAGATGACCCGGCACTTATGATTCAATCAGGATATGAACCTAGTGAGGAACAACAAGCAGAAAACAGTAGAGCGAAAGCAAAGGAACGGTTATTAACATGGGTTTGGGATGACAACCGAATGCATGAGAAGTTATTAGCAGCAGCAAAAGATAGGGCTATTTCAAAAACAGGTGTGTATGCTCGGATTCATTATGATAAACGTCGCGGTGAATTTAAGGTTATTTGGCATCCATCCACAGAAGTTATCGCAAAGTATAGCGACTGGGATATAGATCAGCTGGAAGAGATTCATTTTATTGCATGGCTTGATGAAGAACAAACGAAAATGTGGAAGTTATCTTATTACTTAGTTTGGCATGAAGAAGCGGGTGAGTACGACTGTGAAATTGAAGAAGCAGTCTACAATGGCGATTTAGAAAAGCAAGAGGATAGAGTTGAGCGTTCATCAATGGGTATTGATTTTATTCCCGTTGTACCTGTGCCAACTGAAAAGCTCAGTAAGCGAACTACAGGTTATAGTGAACTTGAAAAAACGATTAAGCTTTCTGATGAAATCGACAAAAAGATGTCTGATTACTCAGATGCGCTACGTTTTGAAATGTTCGCTATTACGTTGCTAACGAATGTAGACGAGGATCCAAAGAATCCACTACAAGTTGCACCAGGTGCGAAATGGGATTTAGGTGACGGCGCTGAAGATGTAGGTGAACCAAGCGCTAAAAAGCTGGAAAGTGGATTTAGATTTAAAGAAACTATTGAAGCGTATCTGGACCGATTGCAAAAACGCCTACATGAAAAAGCAGAGGTACCAATGGTGAATACGGCTGATATGAATACAGGTGGTATAAATGACATGGCCGTGCAGCTTTTATTCAGTAATATCATTTCAAAAACACAACGCTCATGGGTTATATGGCAATCACGCCTCCAAACCTTAAATGAGTATATTTTGCGTTATATGAAAGCAAGACAGTATGATCCAAAATTCAAATACGATAAAGCGATGTTAGCAAAAGTAGATAACTATTATGCTAGCAAGATTATTTTCGGTTTACCGTTACCACAAGATCAAAAAGCACTTATCGAACAGTTAGGGGATGAAATTTCTAACGAAATCGAATCAATTAAAGGTGCTATTACGAGAAGTGGTAAAGAAAATGCGGAACAAAAGTTCATGGAGATTATGCAAGAGCGGATGTTGAAAAGACAATCTCAGGATCCGTATAACGAAAAGTAATACTTGCCTTACGAAATGGCGCTATAAACTTTCGGAAATTATAGCCGACAGGCTCAAAATGGAGGAATTGCAAATGGAATACGCAAAACAAACTACAGCATTAAAATTTTTTGTAGAACAAGTACAAAAAACACCTAAGTTCCCACTTCGATTAAATCTTCAGTTTTTCTCTGATGGTGGCGGTTCTGGAGATGATCCAGACAAAAAATCTGGAGATACTGACGACCCGTCAAAAACTTTTACACAAGAAGAACTAGACGAAATTGTTAAGAAGCGCTTAGAACGTGAACGTAGTAAATCCGCTGAGAAATACGGTGACTACGATAATGTAAAAGTAAAATTAGCAGAATACGAAAAAGCTGAAGAAGAGCGTAAAAAGCAAGAAATGACGGAAATCGAACGTTTGCAGGCTGAAAAAGAAGAAGCTGACAAAAAGGCACTAGAAGCTTCCGAAGCAGCACAAAAAGCGCAGGAAAAAGCAAATGCTCGCATTTTGAACACTGAAATTAAGAGTATTGCCCGTACTTTAGATGCGAATGATCCAGGTGACGTATTGGCGCTTTTAGATAAGTCGACTATTCAATTTGATGAGAATGGTAATTATCAAGGAGTTGAAGAGGCTGTTACTGCGTTAAAGGAAAGTAAACCTTGGATGTTCAAGAAAGTTGTGGGGGCAGATGCGGCTGGTGGCGCGAACCCAGGAACAAATCCGAGAGCGAATGAAATTCTTGCTTTAGAAAAAGAGTTGGAAGAAGCAAAAACAAAAGCGTTAAAAGATTCAAAATTTGCGGGCGAAGTAACACGTATTTATAACAAGTTGTTAGAAGCAAAATCGAAGAAATAAAGGATCGTTGATTAAAAGTCAGCGTTTTTTTAATTTTAAAAATTTGAGGGGGCTACAAATATGCCAGTACCAACTACGTACGAATTTCAACAACAAGTAAGACAAATGCAAGCCAATGTGGATTTAATTCTCACGAAAGCACCAGTTCTTTTCGGGTTAATTGGTGTAGGAGACGCTTTAACACAAACTAAATTTGAATGGCAGAACGACTATTTAAACTCTGATACAGGTATTGTAAAAACTGCCGCAGCTGTTGGGGATACGGACCTAGTTTTAGAAAAAAGTGAGGCTCGTAAATTCACTGAAAATGCTCTGGTACAAAACGGCTTAGAAGTGCTACGTGTAGTAAGTGTCGATGAAAACGCGGATAAAATCACTGTGCAACGTGGTTATGATAGTACGAAAGCGGAGGCAATTACAGCTGGTGGTGAATTAAAAGTCATCGCAAGACCGAGACCAGAAGGTGAAGATGCTTTCCGTAAGAATGAGATCAATGACCGTTTAGTGTCACATAACTTCTCACAAATCTTTTCAAGATACGCATCTGTTTCACGTACACAACAACAAGTGAACACATACGGCGTATCAAACGAATTAGATTATCAAGTAAACCTGCGTTTACAAGAGATGATTCGTGAAGCTAACACTTCTCTAATCTATGGTCGTAGAAATGTTGGCTCTCCAACACAACCACGTACTACAGGTGGTTTATTTGCATTTGCAGGTATTGAAGGTTCTCATAAGCAAGACTTTAAAGGAAACGAAATTGCGGCAAAACCTTTAAATGACGCTGTAGAACAAGTATTTACTCGAGGCGGTTCAGCAAATACGATTCTATGTGGACCGAATATCGCGCGACAAATTACAAAACTTGGTGGCGATACAATTCGTACTACGCGTCAAGATACTGCGGCAGGTTACCAAATCTTATCGTTTGTATCGGATTTACCAGGTGGAGCGATTTCTAGTGTGGTAGTTGATTTAAATATGCCTAAAGATCGTGCGTTACTTCTTGATACAGAAAAAGTAAAGGCACGTTACTTAACTCCAATTTATGATCAAGATGCTACACCAAATGGTGCTGACTACTTCTCTCGTGTTATTCGTGGGGAATTTGGATTTGAAGTTAAGAATGCGAAAGAGTCTATCGCTGTTCTTGAAAATATCTCTAAAACAATGGCATAGAGAGGAGGTAAAATAGGCTTTTTAAGAGGTTGTTCGACGTAACCATGAAAAGTCCGTGTTCATAGTCTAAATTATCTTGTAAAAAAGGAGTGATTTATTTGACAAATTACTATGACTATGGATATGGGTATAACCAGTATATGTATCCGTACCAAAATCCTTATGAAACCCCTAGACCTCAAGGAACACATCATTTTCATACTCAAGATGATATACAATCCCATCTTAATGCTGGTAGAAAAGGGCATTGTTTTAAAGGGTTTTGGGGAGGAAGAGAACATACTTTTCTTTTGATAGGTTTAAGAGTTGATGGGACGGTTGAAATCATTGAAAATGGTCAACCGGGTACTGTTCATCGCGTTGATATACAGGGGTTATCTTATCAAGGTATTCAATGTCCAGCTCCACAACCACCACCAGGAGGCGGTGGCAGTGGCGGTGGAACTTTGCCGCCTCCTGGTGGTGGAGGTTCTTGGCCACCTCATTGTCATTGGGTTCAAACTCCTTGGGGCTGGCAAAAGGTTTGTCATTAAAAGAGAGCAGCTAAATAGCTGCTCTTTTATTTTTGAAAGGAGTTTTATACATGGCTATTTCGGAAAATCAAGCTCAACGGTTAAATAAATCGATGCCGATTGCGAAAGACACATCACTTGGCAATATTATTAAAGGTCTTGAAGAAAAATTAGCTCTAATACCCAAAAAGGTTGATAAACAACCAGATAGTACAGCGACTGACGTAGCGGGTATAGTAAAAGACTTAAACGCCCTTATTGCAAAGTTAAAAGCTGCAGGAATCATGACGCCTTAACAAAATACAGTGACGGAGGTGACGCCAAATGAAGGTGTCGGAAAGACTCGGGAGTCGGTTAGCAAAAGTTCCAAAAGTAACTTCGGAAGACATCGGAAATTGGCTAGCTGAAGCCGAAACTGAGTCAGAATTAACCGAAGAGTTAAACGCAAATGCTGTTTTTTATCTTGCCCTGTCATTTGCTTATGAATCGATTGCGGCAGACGCAGCGCGCTATTTTTCTTATACAGATGGTGAAGAATCGGTTGATAAATCAATGATCTTTGCAAACTATAAGAAGTTATCAGCGGACGCGCTTAAAAAGTACAGGAAGTATCGACGGGGAAAAGGTACTCATCAAACATTTGCTAAGCGAGCAGATGGGAGGTGATTACATGAGCGGTTCTCAACAAGAGATGGATGCAGCGCTCGATACCATTTCCGAAGAATTTAAAGAGGAGTATGAAAAACAAGTTTCTGATACTGTAACGGCCATTATCCTAATACGTTTGTTTTTAGTTGATTTATTGAATGACTATCAAAAGGATGGAATCGTGAAGCGTAGTAGGTTAAATGCGTTATTACGAGACCTTACTTTATACGAAAAAGAATTTCGTAAACAAGCAGAGCGGTCATTCCATACATTGATTGAAAACACGTCGAAATGGACCACATCAAAATTATCAGAAGCAGGTTTGGACGTGAAATCTATAACTGCAGTAAATAAGCAAATTATTCAAGGGGTTATAAAAAGACCTGGTGAAGATGGCTTAATTCTGTCTGATCGTGTATGGAATTTATCTGGAGATATGAGAGATCGATTAAGTAGTGTCATTCGTCCATCTGTATTAAGGGGCGAGAGCATTACAATGATTTCTCAAAAGATAAAGGAAGTACACGACAATGAGAAATGGAAGGTTGAACGTGTAGCAGTTTCTGAGAGTACTAACACATACCGAGCAGCTACTATACAGAATGGCTTAGAAAGTGAAATTGTGACAGGTTATCAAATTATTGATAATGGTCATCGTCACAGATATCATTCAAAGCACATGTGTTACAAGCTAGCGAGACGCGATGCGTACGGTTTAGGGGCTGGAAAGTATCCGAAAAATATTCCGGAAAGCCTTATGAATCAATTAATAAGCCCACATCCACAATGTTCGTCACGGCTGAACTACTTAATAAGCGAGGAGGTGTAGCAATTGCTTACTGAAGATGATATTAAAGAGATTCGAGAAAATCGTGAAATGATTGAGCAGGGACGTAGAGAACCGGTGATTTTATACATTAAAGGGGTTTCTGAAAAGGATCCAATTACAGGAGAAGAAATCCAAGGTGACCCCCGAAAAGAAACTGTTCAATTAGTTTGGAAGAAATTCACGTCAGTGGAAAAGACGAAGTTCGCTGATCTCGATGTTAAAAAAGGAGAGGCGCTTGTTACATTTCCTCTTAATGTGGACTTAGAGAACATTGAAAAAATTGAACGTAAAGGTGTTTTTTACGTTATCGAACTTATCGATGAACGAGGGCTTGGTGGCGTAAATCGTCGTGAGGTCATTGTAAAGAGGGTGATTTGATGAGAATCAGAGTTGTTGTTAAAGGAAAATCAAATGTGTTAAAAGCACATAATCCCAGTAGATACAAAACACCAATTGAACAAACGGTAGAAAAACATACACGCTTACAAGCTAATCAAGCCTCTAATCGAGCACCGATATTACACGGTCCTTTATCTGAAAGTATTCCTGCAAGTGTAAAGATGGTAGTCGGTGCGAGAATTATTGGTACGTATGGATCTCCTCTTATTTACGCGGCGGTACAAGAATTTACGCACAAAACCAAAAAAGGTTTTATGCGTAAAACAGCATTTGAAGGTGATCAACCATTTGTTGAGGATATAAACAAAACTGTTCAACGTGTAGCAAAGGGGCATTAATTATGTTGAATGATGTAATGTATTCATTAAAAAAATCGCTGGATGTTTTTGCGCCTACTACATGGATATACGATGGTGTTTCTGTATCAGGAAAAGACAAACCCTTCATTACCATTGAGGATTTGTCAGGAACAATTAGCAGGTATTCAAAGGAGAATTTCTCGCGTAATCACCTGATTCAAGTTGGTGTGTATGCAGATAAAGTTTTTGATAGGAACGATTTGCAAGATAGAATAATTAACCGATTCGAAAAGGGTTCAATTGACATGTATGACACAAGCAAAAAGAATCCGGAGCGGATCGGCTTTTTTTATGCAGAAGTAAAGAATTTTGAACCGTTATCTCAAAAAGACGTTGAGGTTTTAACAGCGAAACATTTGAGTTTTATTACTATAACAATCAGAAATTAGAGGGGGAGTAAGAATGGCAGAAGTGAAAAAAAGTAATGCACCTGAGTTTAAAGGTGCCGAAACGCTTTACTTGATTGACATTCCGCAACCTGATGGGAAAACTACAAAAACAGTTCGATTTTTTAACCAAACGTCAGGTTCACGATCAATTGAGGCTGGAGAAATCGAGTTGAAAACAAAAGATAAGAGTGGATCTGATTACGGTGACGTAACACAATCAGCTAGCATTGAAGGGATTTGTACTGAAGGTGACGAGGGACTTGATTATGTAGAAGAAGCAATTCTTAATAAAGTTTTAGTAAGAATTCATGAAGTTAACCTACGTAGTGCAACCGCTTCTGAGTTTAAAGTTAAATCAGGAATATACATGTTGAATAGTTTGGAACTTTCTCATGAAAATGAGGAGTACTCAAAGTATTCTATTGGCTTAAAATTAAATGGGAAAATTTCTAAAGGGACGCTTAATAAAGTACCTGAAGGTGCGCCTTCTGGTGATGTAGCTACACCAGGAGCGTAATAGTAAGTCTATTTATTAATAATTAAGAATGTTTATGGGGGTGGGGATTTTTGGATATATCTAAAATCGAAAAAATTGCAATCGCATCTTCAATTCTTTCAACATTCGGAGAGGATGCTTTGGCTCCTCACGTTGATTTAAATCGCTTATCAGAATTATGTGAGGAATCGACTCGAAATTCAACAGCGAGACAATGTGGTGAAGCGACAATTAGTGTTTTAAATAAAATTATTGATAGTTTATCAGAAAAAATGCAAGGGAATGAAGAGGGGATGAAACATAGTCTAGTAACTACCATTAACAACAATAGTAAAACTTCAGTTGTGGATCAAAACGTAGAACGGGTTTTGGTTAGAGCCGATAAACTCGCTATTGAAGGTGATAACAAATGAAATTAAGCAAACAAGAGCAAGCGGTCGTTATAGGCAATACAATTATGATGCTTGGTGGGCATGAAGAGGTAACTAATTATGTCGATCCTCAGAAGTTGGCCAAAGTAAGTGATATTCACAATGAGTTATACGATAATACAACCCCGCGCGAGCGAAGAGAAGCAATGATTAGTTTGCTTAATAAAACAATGGATGAATTTGTGGAAAATAAATAATTAAGATTTGAATAAGCGTTCATATAGACGCTTTTTTATTTTGAACAAAAAATAATTGGAGGTAATTATTATGGCTGAAAAATCATATACGCGTTTCGTAATTAATGGTAAAGAACAAGAACTGAAATTCTGTTTACAGGCACTGAGGTTATTAGATGAAAACGGTGGGCCGATGCAATTCGTTTCCCAAACCATGCAGGGCGGAATTACTAATTTCACGGATGTGGTTTATTACGCACTGATTCATACAAATGAGGGAATCACGTATGAAGCTGTACAGAAAGAGATTGAAAATATGTTTAATGCTGAAAAACTAGACCTTGATGAAATTCTAAAGTACAACAAAGCAGTTGTGCTAAATAGTTTTTTCTTCCAGAAGACAGTGAAGAAACTTCTAGGGACAATGACAGCGGAACAACAGAAATCGTTCGAGAACCTGTACGCATAAATATTGATGAATTGCAAGGTGAGTGTTTTCGTTTTTTTAATATGACCACCTTGCAATCTTGGCGTATTAGTCTCAAGGAGTATCACCTTATGTTGAACGGATATAAGGAACAACTACTTGATAAGTACGAGTTTGCAAGTGTACAAGCTTTGTTTAATCGAAATGCTCAAAGTGACAAAATCAAGTCATTAGCGGATATATATACCCGTCCAGAAAGTGTTCGTGATATTGAAAAACAAGCAAATGAACGGAAAGAAGTAGTTGAAAAAATTCAAAGGAACGAATCGTTCTTTGATCAAATAGAATCGATGATTAGAAGTCAAATAAAAGAAGAGGAAGGGTAGGTGAGGTGAATGAGCCAGAACAAGGTAGAAACTCAGGTGATCGCGGACATATCTAATTTAATAAGTAACCTTGGACAAGCTACACAAGCATGGAATACATTTTTTCAACAGATTAGTAGACCACCTCCTATCCCACCAGCACCACAACCGCCGTCACCTCCACCATTACCACCCGCGCCACCAGCACCGCCTCCTGATTATTCAGGGTGGCGTGCTAGATTTCAAGAAGTAGGTAATCAAGCAATTGAAATGGGCCGACGTGTACAGCAAACAGGGCAAACAATGCAAAATGCATTTGGTCCTGCAGCTGCAGCGTCGGCTTTTGCATTAGGGAGTATGATTCAAAAGTCACGAGAATTTGAATCACAAACTCGTAAAGCGGCAGTTTTAACTGCAGGTGACTACGGTCAAGTAAAGAAAGCGATTCTTGATATGGCAAAGGATTCTGTGTATTCAACAGGGCAGGTAGCAGCGGCTTTTGCTGAAATGGGTGCGAAAGGTTTTGATTCGGCTCAGGCAACGTCCGCATTACCTGGTGTGTTGAGTGCAGCGGCTGCGTCAGGCGAAGACCTGGGGATGGTTGCTGATACGATTACGTCAGCTTTAAACTCATTTGGTATGGAGGCAAGTCAAAGTACACATGTTGCTGATGTTCTAGCAACAGCCGCAAACGCAACGGCTGCAGGTGTAGGGGATATGCAATACGCTTTTAAATATGCGGCGGGTCCAGCAGCTCAATTAGGTATATCGATGGAAGAACTAGCGGCTTCTGTTGGTATTATGTCAAATAGCGGTATTAAAGGTGAGACCGCTGGTACAGCATTACGTGCATCTTTACTACGTTTAGTTAAACCACCAAAAGCAGCAGCAAATGAGTTAAAACGGCTTGGCGTATCTATTACGGATCAACAAGGTAATATGAAACCATTGTCTCAAATTATTGGAGAATTAAAAACGGGAATGGAAGGTATGACAAGTGCACAAAAAGGCGCGGCGTTAGCAACAATATTTGGGACAGAAGCTGTATCAGGTATGATGGCACTTGTAGCAGCGGGGCCTGAAAAGATTGATGCTTTAACACAATCCTTAGTGAACTCGGACGGTGCTTCTAAAAAAGCTGCGGACTCCATGCTTGAAGGATGGGCCGGAGCACTGACGAAAATGGAATCCTCTCTTGATGCTGCAGCACGTGCATTTACTGATGCATTAGCTCCTGCATTAATGGCCGTAGCTGGAGTAGTAGAAACCTTGGCAAACGCGTTTATGAAATTACCAGCTCCCGTGCAGACGGTGATTGCTTCCGTAGTAGCATTTACTACGGCTTTTTTAGTTATAGCAACGGTAGCGGGTATTGTTATTAACGCAATTGGAGGAGCAATAATTACTATCGGCAAACTAATGCTTTGGATGTCAGGAACATCAAAAGCAGCAGTAATGCTTCGGGCTGCTTTATCAGCATTAAGAGCCGGATTTGCTTTATTGTTAGGACCGGTTGGTGCGGTTATTGCAATTTTAAGCTTAGTGGGGGTAGCGCTAGTTCAACTTTACAAACATAACGAGACTTTTCGAAATGCCGTTAACAGTGCGTGGGAATCTATAAAAAGTGGGACAGTAGCGGCAGTTGAAGCTATGAAATCTGCTATTGATTCTTTAGGTTCTTATCTTGAGACAATACCGGGAAAATTTTCAGCAATGGGTACAGAAATTGGCACAGCATTAGAGACAGGGTTAATTAAAGCGGGTCAAGTGTTTTCTGGTTTTGCAACAGCTGTAGAGACTTCGCTAGTTACGATAAAATCAAAGTTCAGTGAGTTTGGTCAAGGGATAAGCGGTGCGTTTAGTTCAGCAATATCAGGACTTAGTTCAGCATTTGCTGGAATTGGTTCTGCCGTTTCTCCAGTAGTTGATTTTATTAAAATGTCTTTCTCCACAATAGGAAATACGATAGCCACTTTAACGCCATTAATTGTACGTTTAGGTTTATCGTTTTTAGGTGTTTCAGGCCCCATAGGATGGGTAATCGCTATTGTAGCTTCTTTAGGTGCTACGATATTTAAATTGATAAATACAAATGATCAAGTGAAGTCTGCTTTTATGTCGGCTTGGCAGTCTATACAATCGATTTTTAGTTCTGTGAAGTCTGCAATTTTGCCGGTTGTTCAGTCAATAGCTCAGGGGATTACACAAGCATTTGCACCACTTGCTCCTGAATTTGCGAAAACGGGACAAGTTATAGCAGAAAGCTTTGCTACACTTGGACCTGCTCTTTCTGAGCTAGGTGCAGCCTTTGGTGAGTTAGGTTCTACAATAGCTAGTTTGTTTAGTGAAGTAGTACAAGCTGTAGTACCGATAGCACTCGATTTATTCCGTTTGTTCGGAGAAACAATACAAGCTGTAGTACCTTTAGCATCTGATTTATTCAAACTTTTCGGTCAAGTGGTACAAGAAGTGATGCCTATGATTACTGAATTAATTCAGATGTTTGCTGATACGACAATAGAAATTATGCCAGTGATAACGGAGGCTATACAACAAGTAGCTCAAATTTTTACTGAGCTAGCATCTACAGTTTTATCCATATTCGCTCAAGCTTTTCAAACGGTATTCCCTATTATATTACAAGTAATACAGACGGTGTTTAGTATAGCAGGAATGCTGATTCAAGGATTTGGAGAGGTCCTATCGATCATAGCGACATCAGTAATTCCGATTATTCTCCAGGCGGTACAAGCGGTCTTCCCAGTAATAGCTGGGATTATTGCTGCTGCGATTTCCGTTGCGATTCCGATTATTCAATTATTAGGTCAGGTAATCTCTATCATAGCGACTACGGTTATTCCTTTAATTTTGCAAATAGTCCAGGCAGTATTCCCGGTGATAGTTTCGATAATTCAAGCGGCGATTCCCGTAGCGACTGCGATACTTGAAGGTCTAGCGACAATAATAAAAGGCGTAGTGATCCCGGCGATTCAATTTATTTTGTCGATTGTCCAGGCAGTTTTTCCAGCTATTATGGGTGTAATAACCTCTGCTATTGGGATAATCACTAACATAATAAAGCTTTTCACTTCAGTTTTAAAAGGAGATTGGAGTGGAGCGTGGAACGCGGTGAAAGGCATTACGTCGAGTGTAATGTCATTAATCGGAAATATCATCCAAGGGGCGATAAATTTAATTTCCGCGGTCGTGACTGGTGGACTAAATCTAGTGAAATCTATTTTTTCTAGTGTTTTATCAGCGATAGGTTCTATAGTAAGTTCAATTTTTTCAGGTATAGGTTCAGTCATTTCATCTGTTATGAACGCAGTAGGTAGCATCATTTCTTCAATTTGGAATGCGGCTAAGTCAGCGACATCTAACATCCTAAATTCTATCTATAACACAGTGACTCAAATTTTTGGCAATGTAAAGTCATTCCTAAGCGGAATCGATTTAGGAAACATAGGAAAAAATATGATGCAGGGACTTTTAAACGGTATAAGCTCTATGGCTGGGGCTATTTGGGACAAAATTACGGACATCGGAAATGGAATTAAAGATAAAATTTCAGGACTTTTATCGATTCACTCACCGAGTCGTTGGTTCAGGGATTTCATTGGTGTCAATATGATGAAAGGGTGGATTAATGGTATTGATGCAATGAAAGGCGCTGT
Organism: Bacillus cereus G9842; assembly: GCF_000021305.1. Taxonomy (GTDB): domain Bacteria; phylum Bacillota; class Bacilli; order Bacillales; family Bacillaceae_G; genus Bacillus_A; species Bacillus_A thuringiensis_S. The sequence goes on along the minus strand of NC_011772.1, from coordinate 2,771,799 downwards.
ACAAAGAACAACCGAACAAATGACTGAATGGATGAAACCGGAAGCTTTACAAGTAGAGACTGTATACGGAATGCCAAGAGGACTTGGTGCATACCAGACAGCTAGACCACAAGCAAGCTCAGGAAATACGGATGCCGGAACTGCTTCAAATTCTACAGCTAGTGAAAGACAACCTGCGTATATTAATATACAGCTTGGTAGACAAGAGTTTAATAGGTTCGTTGATGATATTACTGGAGAGCAAGAGGCTGTAAAAAAACGGAAAGATGTATTTTAAAGGAGGGCGGTATATTGTTAGTTTTTAATGAAATTAATTTAGAAGAATACTTTGAGCAAAAATACGAAAAAGGATTTTTTATGGTTAACGATGTAAGAGGTCGCGGAATTTTAAGTGACGAAATTAATGAGTTAACCGTACCTCACCGCCCAGGTTCATATTTTTTAAGTAAAAGGACTCCCAAGAGAGTATTAGAAGTAGATTTCTCTCTTAAGGGAGTCTCTCTTTTTGAACTAAGGAAACGGATAGATGAATTGAATGGTCTATTAGATACAGAAGAACCTGTAAAAATTACCTTCACAGACGAACCGGATATTGTGTATTACGGGATTAAGGAATCTGTAGAGGAGACTTTAGAAAAATCTAATATTCATCAAGCAACTATTACACTAATATGTCCAATGCCGTATAAGTTAGGGAATGAGAAAACGTTTGACTTTGAAAATGACGGTCGAGGGTTAATAGCCAACATTCAAAATAAAGGCAGTGCGGAGTCAGAACCTATCATCGAAATTGAAGTTGAAAACCCTTCTACATTTTTAGATGTTCGGAATAAGAGCGTATATCTTCCAAACAAAGAAGATTATTTTCGGATTGGTTACCCGTTACAAGTAAACCAACTTCCAGTAGAGTGGAAACAACGTGTAATGTGGGATGAAATGTCTACTACAGTTGGATGGACAAGTGTATCACAGTTTGAAAACACTAAAGGTGGAGGTACATTCAAATCTAATGGACATCAATTTTATGTAGAAGATTATGGTGATCAGAATTACAAAGGGAATCATGGAGCGGTTGCTAAAAAAAGCATTCCTAGCGGACCATTACAAGATTTTATAATGGATGCTTATGTAAGGTTCAACTGCAGTAGTTATGTACAAATGGGACAAGTAGAAGTGGCCCTACTGGATGAGACTAGTAAACCTGTAGTTCGATTGTCGCTAAACGATGTATATTGGGAAGCTGAAGAAACTTTTGGTGTTGCTAAGATTGCCTATCCAGGGCATCCAGCTGAACAAATGATGATCCATACGCGCGGTATGTATCCTTGGACGTGGAATAATTTTTACGGAAAGTTATGTGTTTACCGTATTGGGAATGAATGGGAGTTTTATATTGCGAAATTTGCGTACGGTACTGAGATTGATGATGCTGGAGCAAAAGCTCGTTGGGTAGACAAAGATGGGATTTTGATGAATAAAATTGCACAGGTACAAATTTCTATCTGTCAATGGTGGAATAATAATCCGGCTGTACTTATGACAGTTGATGATATTAAGATTTGGAAAGTTAACCAAAATACAAGTAATAATCCTCCATATATTGTTGGAAAAGGAGATAAAGTGCAAATCGATACAGCTAAAAGTCTAGTTAGTATTAATGGTTCAAGTGCAATTAATCTAAAGGAATTATTCAGTGATTATCCTAAAATTACTAAGGGCCAGAATAAACTTGAAATTATGCCAGCAAATATCGGAACAGCAAAAGTTAAATATAGGGAGCGATTTCGATGAGAACACCAAGCGGATTACTTCATGTTGTTGATTTCAGAACAGATCAAATTCTATCCGCTATTCAACCAAAGGACTACTGGGAAGATAAGCGTCATTGGGAAATCAAGAATAACATTGATATGCTAGAGTTCAAAATTTTTGACGGTACTCCACATGCAATTACATTACAACAGCAGAACTTGGTTTTAAAGGAAGTACGTGATGGTCGAATTGTTCCGTATGTTATTAATAATGAAGTAGAAAAAGATTCAAAGGATAGATCATTAACTGTACACTCTTCTGGTGCCTGGGTTCAAATCGCCAAAGATGGGATTATTAAACCTCAACGTATAGAGAGCGAAACAGTTAATACGTTTATTGATATCGCTCTTGCCGATTCAAAATGGCAACGTGGAATAACGGATTATTCTTCGTTCCACACGATGACGATTGATGAATTCATCGATCCCCTTACTTTTTTAAAGAAAATTGCAGCTTTGTTTGAATTGGAAATCCAATATCGAGTTGAAGTATCTGGTTCTCAAATTACTGGATGGTACGTCGATATGATAAATAAACGAGGGAGAGAAACAGGGAAGGAAGTAACCCTGGGAAAAGACTTAGTAGGCGTTAGACGCATTGAGCATTCCAGGGATATTTGTACCGCCTTAGTCGGATTTGTACGAGGTGAAGGTGATGAAATTATCACGGTTGAGAGCATCAATAACGGACTTGTTTATATTACAGATAGTGATGCCTTTCAACGTTGGAATGCACATGGTAAACATAAATTTGGTTTTTACACTCCAGAAACAGAAGACCAAAATATGACACCAAAACGATTAATGACTTTGATGAAGACGGAATTAAAGAAGCGTGTCAATACTTCAGTTTCGTATGAAGTAGAGGCACAATCAATCGGTCGCATTTTCGGACTAGCACATGAACTAATCAATGAAGGCGATACAATCCGAATCAAAGATACAGGCTTCACACCTAAGTTATACCTTGAAGCAAGGGCAATCGCTGGTGATGAATCATATACGGATCCTTCGCAAGATAAATATGTATTTGGAGACTATCGAGAGATTATAGATTCGAACGAGGAATTACGAAAATTATATAACAAAATGCGTGCTTGGTTAGAGGGGAAGGCTAACAAGGAACTGTTAGAACAACTAGAAAAGTTGGCCGAAGAAGCAAAGAAAGAATCGGGAAAAGCTGTAAAGGAATCACAAGAGGCTAAAGATATATCAGAGCAACTAAAAAAAAAAATTGAAAATAATATGGTTAACATTATAGAAAGTAAAGAACCACCAACTACTGATCTTAAGCCAAACAAAACGCTATGGCGTGATATTAGTAATGGAAAGCCTGGTATTTTAAAAATATGGACAGGTACAGCTTGGGAATCGGTTGTTCCGGATACGGGACCATTACAAAAAGATATAAAGAATGCACAAACAGAAATTGATACTTTAAAAGAAACAATTGAAGATATACCTGATAAGACTTGGTTAAATCAGCAACTTGAAGGAAAGGCCAACAAAGAGGGTGTTTATACAAAAGATTGGGTAAACGAAAACCTTATTGGAAAGCAAGTGTACGAAACAAACCGTAAAGGTGATATAAAAGTATTAAATGAAACAAAAACGACTGCTGAACGCACAGCTGAAGAAATTAAAAATAAAGCAGAGAAAACGGAGATAACAACTCTAACCGATAATCTTAAACTAGTAACTCAAACTGCTAATACTGCTAAACAGACAGCCGAATCTAACACTAACACCATTACAGAATTAAAAACTACTGTAAATAATATTTCTGTAGGTTCAATCAATTTAGCTAGCGGTTCAGAAACAGGGTTAAATAAACAGAACATGACTGGAACCTGGTCAGACAATAAACAAATGACTTTATCGGATAAGGTCAACTATAGAAATAAAATTTTTACTATCTCATTTTTGTTTACTGGTAAAATAACAAAATTCAATACAAATGCTTGGTTTGGCGTAGAAACAGCGATAACGTATGCAGATGGAGAGCAAGAATGGCAATCTGTACGTGCTGAATCGCAATTAAAGATTAATGTAGATTATAAAGACGAACCACTATCAGTTACATTTAGAACAAAAGATAAAGATGTAACTCAAGTTAAATTCTATTACTCTGGGCGCAATATTGATGGGAATTTAAACTCACACCATGCAAAATTTGAAGAAGGTAACATACGAACTACATGGCAACTTTCTAACGATGAAGTTACTTCTAAAGCAGATTTTACCCAAACAACTAATGAAATTCAACAAACAGTAAATACGAACTCAAAAACAATCTCGAAAGTACAACAAGATCAAGGAACCATGCAAACAACTCTAAATGAAGTGAAGCAGACCACAAATTCGAATTCTCTTAATATTAAAACGCTAACAGAAACACAAACAAATCAAGGAAAGCTCATTCAAGAAAACAAGAATGAAATTACGCAAACAAAAGACTCATTAAGTTCAAAGATTTCGGAAAAGCAAATGAAAGCTTATGTAGGGGCACTTGGTAGTATAAATCAATTCTTCAATACAGAGTTTAAGAAAAAAACAGTTGATGCTAATGGCAATATAACAAATGAAGTTGCTAGTACCGATAAATGGACAGTAGCAGGAGTTGTATCAGGTGCTACAGTAACACCAGTAACAGACAGACGTCATGACGGTTATAACTCGGTCAGAATTGCAAATGTGGGGGTTGCAGCAAATAGCTGGACTGGTATTGCTCAAAGTATTGGAGCCTCACAAAATAGCGGTGACTACGTATTGTCTGCATGGGTTTATGTAGTAGATAAAAACTTATTAGACCAAGGAGCGTGCGTTAAGCTTCAATTCTTTAATGGTTCAACCGCATTAGGTTATGAGCAAACTGAAATAAAAGAGTTATTAGTTAATGGCTCCTGGATACTAGTTAGTGTAACCATTAAAGCTCCTGACGTTCCTGTAACTCGTTTGCAAGGAGATATATGGGTACGACGTAATGGTACAATGTGGGTATCTCAACCACAGCTACAGCAAGGAAAAGAACCATCTGTATACATGCCAAACCCAAAAGACATTACCAACTATAAAGAACTGGTGGATTTAGTGGCAGATAAGATTGCCAAAAGTGATTTTGATACAGTAACAAAAAAAATGCAAACATCTATCGATCAAAATACCGAAGAAATAGGTTTTCGTGCTAAAGCGACTGAAGTGTACTCAAAGACGGATGCTGACAAAAAATTTGCTTATGTTTTGGAAATGGAAGCGGCTTTTAGTTTAACAAATCAAAATATTAATTCTAGGGTTAAAAAAGGCGATGTTATATCCCAGATTAATCAATCAGCTGAGGAAATTCTAATTCAGGGGTCCAGAATTAATCTTATAGGATATGTAACAGCTGAGCATATCAAAGGGAAAGTTTTAGAAGGAGTAACACTTAAAACGAGTGGAAACAGATTTGTTGAAATAAATAAGCAAAACATGAAGATTTTCGATGCAGATAAGCCACGTGGCTATATAGGATTTATGGAAACAAATGATGGAAGTATTCAACCTTCACTCGTCCTTGGTTCTGACAATATTAAATACAGGGGTACAGGATCGTTTTATATTTATCAAGTCATGCCGCGAATTAATGGAGTCGATCAACCTTCTAAAGCATATGCAAAATTTGGGATTTCTAAAGGAGAAAATGCAGAAGGAACTAATATTTGGTCAAACTATATTCAAATGCATAATGACGGTGGACATCTGAGCGTATATTCAGATGGACAATTTCGTTTTCAAAACTTGAATAATATTATTTTTGAATCTGAAGGATGGGCTCCAGGATATGGTTACTTCTCTGTAACTACAACTGAGCCGCATATTTTTACAAATAACGCGGGGCAGTTTACTTTCAAAAGAAAAGGCAGTGACTATAAAATACATTTCGTAAACGGCGCCACCGATCATGATTTAATCATGGGTAATGCAATGATAAGGTCAAGTTTTGTACAAGGTTATAACAATGGCTTGCAGATTAAAGATATGATGGGTCAGGGATGGAAAGATATAGAATTAAGAACATTACGAGCGCAAGAGAATATTAGTGCTACTGGTCAAATGTGGGCGAAAGCATTTAACCCTACGTCAGCTAGAAATATGAAAGAAAATATAAAAGATATCCCTTTCTCAGCTCTTGAAAAAATCATGAATTTGGCTATTAAACAATACAACTTTAAAGATGATATGTATGATCTGTATCAAATGCGTGTGAACAAGCCGGAAGAACAAACAGAACCATATACAACAAAAGAAATTGAAACATATTTTGGCATGATTGCAGACGATACAGATGCTATATTTACAGATAAAGAGAAACGGGCCATTAATTTATATAATACAGTTTCTATTCTTATTGCAGCCTTCCAACAGCAGTATCATGAATTTAATGAAGAGTTAACTACTGTTACAGGTGAGAATAAACAACTAAAAAAGCAGGTTGCAACATTAACCAGCGATGTGTCCACATTAAAAGAATTAGTACAAAAATTAATAGATGAGAAACCAGAGCAGCCATAAGCTGGTCTTTTTTTATTGTCTAAAAAGGGGTGGTCAAAATGGAAGGGTTACAAGATGTAAGAAACGATGTTCAAGAAATTAAGCAAGAGATCGAGGACATTCGTTTAGAGATTAAAGGGTTAGAAATACGAACAACAGGTAACGAGAAAGATATTGATAATATCAACAAGCAGTTAGATAAAATCAGCGCCAATACTACCTGGATTTTACGACTTATTGTCGGTGGAATTGTTGGAGCAGCTCTCACTTTCTTTTTGAAAGGAGGTGGTATGTAATGTTTGAAATTACTGTAATGATTGGAATTGTAGTAGGTCTTTCACAGATTGGAAAAACAATTGGATTACAAACAAAACATGTTCCGTTACTAAATTTAACGCTTGGCATTATGCTAGGCGTTTTATTTATGGGCGGAGATATCAAAACAAATGTATTCCAGGGAATCATCATTGGACTATCAGCAAGTGGATTATTTGACCATACAAAAATTATGAAAAAGGATGTTGATGCTAAATGAAAAAGACAATGAAACACATTACCTCGTTACTTATGATTCTAGTACTTGCTGTTTCTTTTGCTACAAGTGCTTTTGCTGATCGAACACTTATTATTCCAGATTTACCGAAACAACCATACCGTTATGGTGTAGGTGCCTATGAGGGCGTTGTAGCACATTCTACAGCAACTCCAGAAGCTCCAGCTATTAATATTCAAAAATATGAGTCTCGTACATGGAGAAATGCATTTGTTCACTATGCAGTCGATTGGGACGAAACAATCCAAATTGCTGATACAAAATACATTGCTTATGGTGGCGGTCCTGGTGCTAATAAACGATTTGTACATGTAGAGTTATGCGAAACAGCGGACTATACAAAATTCAAACGCAGCTATGACAAATATGTTAAGTTACTAGCTAAAATCTTACGTGACCGTGGGTTATCTGTAGAAAAAGGATTGTGGACACATAGTGATGTAACTCATTACCTTGGTGGTACAGATCATGAAGATCCAATTGATTACTTAAAGTCTCACGGCGTTTCAGAAGCTCAATTTAGAGCAGACGTACAACGAGCATACAATAATTCTAGCGTGGATGTTTCTGTCCCTGAAAAGCCATCTAAACCAGCAGAAATACCCACATTAGTAACAGACGGTATCGCCTATATTGAAGGTTACAACGTTAACTTACGTAAAGGACCAGATAAAAGCTATTCTAAAATTTGTCAACTAAACAAACCAGAGTCTTATATTGTGTGGGCGGAAAAGGATGGTTGGTTAAATCTTGGTGGAGATCAGTGGATTAAGAACGATCCATCTTATGTGAAGTTTAATAAGAAAAGCACAGTAGATTCTTCTATTGTTGGAAAGCGCGTTGTTTCAAAAGTTAACAATCTACGTTTCTATGACGCTCCATCTTGGCAGGATAAAGATGTGGCTGGTTCTGTAGATGCAGGATTAGGATTTACAATTGATGCGAAAGTAAATGTAGATGGTTCAACGCAATATAAAGTACACAATAGCAAAGGAAAAACATACTATGTAACAGCAAGTGAAGCCTATGTGTATGTGAAGTGAAAAGGTGGTCTACTTAATTAAGAGTAGACCACCTTTTTTTATTTAGTTAACATAATAATTTATTAAACTTAAATTTAAATTAAATGTATTACTTTTGTACAAGGTATATTGCTGCAAGAATAAACAAGTATAAGTTTATCTCTAAATTTATTGATATAATGGTAAAGTGAAAGGAAAACACATTTAGTTGTAATTTAGGAGGAGTGCTCAATGTCGACATTACTAGATGAATCTACGAAGCCTATTGTTGAAAGTATATTAGATTATATTAAAAGGGATAATACAACTTCAGCTGTTTTGTTAAATGGGAAATGGGGAAGTGGGAAAACTTATTTTTGGAAGAATATATTAAAAAAGGAAATCGAAGATGTGGGGAAGAGGGTAATTTATGTATCCTTATATGGTATTAGTAGTATAGAAGAAATTGATAAAAAAATTGTATTGGGTAAGTGGGAATTTGTTGAAAAGATTTCGAATAGCAAAGTAGGAGGAAGAATTTCTGAGATAGGAAAAGTTGCTTTTGGTGTGATAAAAAAATTAGATCCTACAGGTGTAAGTGATCAGCTTACTAATATGAATTTTGAGGATCTATTAAATTATAATGATACTGTTCTATGTTTTGATGATTTAGAACGAGTGAATATGCGAGTTGACGAGGTATTAGGATATATAAATAACTTTGTAGAACATGATGGAACGAAGGTTATAATTATTGGAAATGAAGAAGAAATAGCCGATAAATTAAATGATCAAAATCGTGAACTTAAGATGTTGACTACGTTTTTTTATTTGAAAAAAGCAGAAGAACGTAAAAGAACTCCTCAAGAAATACAAGGAGAGGAAATATCAGAAAATGATTTAATCGCAAATAAATTAAATGATTTATTCCATAAACAAAATGAATATAAAAGAATTAAGGAAAAGCTTATTGGAAAAACGTTAACAATCCAATTAGATGAAGGACCTCTAATCCAAGATATAATTAATAAAACAAAGGTACTAAAATTACATAGTTTTTTAGATCATAATATAGATATTATTGAAACAATCTTTAAAGAAAGTGAAACAAAAAATATTAGAGTCTTGAAGCAAGGGTTAGAAGATTTCGACTTAATTTATAAACGTTTTGAAGAATGTGGTTATGAATCAAATGTAATGCTTCAATCAGTTTTAAAATTTGTAATGGCAGCTTCATTCGCAATAAAAAATAATATGCCAGGTAACGAAATACTAGAGGAAATCATTTCATACGAGGATTTTGAAATGAATAGAGGATTTTTTGGTGGAAAGGGGAAGGAATTTCTTGAGGGATTTTACAGAAGGTATTACAAAGGTAAAGTTAGGGGGCCTGAAAGGACATTTTTTAAATTCGCTGAGGTACTAATAAGAAAAGGAATATTTAACAAAGAATTATTTAAAGAGGAAATGGATGACTTCCAGTCAGTTCTAAATGGAGCAAAACAAATAGATCCACACGAAACGTTTATTAAAGGAGGATATTGGTATTTCACTGATGATGAAAAATTTTTGGAAATTACAAATACTATATATAATAGACTAATAAATGGGGATTTCCATTTTATTTTTTATTTCCAAGCGTATTTAATGTTCAGGTTTTTCTCTAGCAAAAATATAATTACCAAAGATATTTTTGATATAAAAAGTGAATTGTTGAACGGATTGGAAAAAAAAGAATACAAGGGGGACTACATTGAAAATATTGAAAAGTTTATTTATATAGAAGAAGGTGAAAAGGATGAAAATCTTGAGGAGTTTAGAGATAAGATAATTAAAATAAATAATGAATTGAAAATAGAAAAAGAACAAGAGAATGTAAAAGAACTAGTTAAACTAATGCAAATTGAGCCTTATAGATTTTATATAAGGGTCAAAGAAAGCTATGCATCAGTTCCTTTTTTTGCGTATTGTAATGTGGATGAATTATATAAAAGTATAATGAAATTATCAGCATTAGAAATCAGAGACATTATATGGTTAATAAAACAGAGAATCACATTAGTTAGTGGGAATAGTGAATTACTAAAAGAACTTCCTAATTTACTAATACTTAAGTGTAAGTTAATTGATGAGATTAATGATCATAAAATGACGCTTAGACTAGCTTCATTAAAAGAGCTAATAGAAAAAATTGATGAATTTGAAGATAAGATAAAGTGTTTAAATAGTACAAGCCAAGCAACTTTATAAAGATAAAAAAACGGCTCTAATAAGTCGGCTTTTATTTTGTATATCAAAAAAATTGCATATAATCATTGAATCTAGTAGACTGAAAAGTAATTTATTAGAAAAGGAGTGTTAATATGGCAAGAAGTCAATTGCTAAAAGATGTAGTAAGTGGACAAGCGAGTCTTGAAAACATTTTGTTAAGGTTGAAGGTTATATTATCAGATCTAGATAATGATTTAATTATGAGTTGGATTCAAGGAGAGCTACACGGTTATGACTCCGGTGAGGAATTACCTACGTATAGGGTATTAAAAGGTTCTCCGGTGGGTACATATTTAGTTAACGGTTCTGCGAAATATACAAATGCTCAGGTACCTATAGAAGCTGTGTTGGATAAAGAGATGATAGAAAACATGATTACTGTTAATGTGAAAGACAGCATTAAGACTCTTGAAGAAATTCTAAATGGTAAAAGTAAAGAAAATTACGGTATAGTTGTACCGACTAGTATATGCCATGGTATATCCAATTATAATCTTCAAATAATTGGAATGACAATAAAATGTGCTTCTAATCTACTTAGTGGAATAGTATCGAAGGTCAAATCGAAATTAGTTGATATTATTATGGAATTAGAGAAACAATACGAAAACTTGGATGAGATGGATATAAAGTCTCAAGTAGATGAAGATACAACTAAAAAGGAACAGGTTATTCTTAACATTGAGCAGATCATTTTTGACGAGTCTATAAAATTGGGTGATAAGAATAAACTAAGTAGGTCTGGAATAGGTAATTGGTTTGGGAGGGGAAAATGAGTATAAAAATTGGAGATAAGAATAAAATTAAAAACTCTAATATTGGCCATCAATATAATGCTCCGCCCCCAAATAAAAATAAGACATTCGTTGAAAGACATCCTATTCTGATTTCGTTTTTAGTTTCATTAGTAGTAGGATTCATTTTACTCTTTTCTTTTTGGAAAGATATCATAGACTGGATAGAAAAACTGTTTTAACACGAAAAAAGAACCGGAAATAAAACCGGTTCTTTTTTTATTTCTTCCATTCTACTAAAGTACGTTTCTTACAACTCCCGCAGTCAAAGTATCCTGATCCTTTTGAAATCCTACGCTTGTGATTACAATTAGGACACTGTACCTCTTGTTTTTCAAATGATGCATATATAAAGCCTAATGAAAAAAGGAAGAGTGGAATTGCAAATAGTAACCCAACTATTGTAATACCTAAAATAACAGAAAATATGATACCGAAAATTCCGAAAATAAATGACGTTTTACGGCCGACTTTTTCTTTTACAGCACTCTTTTTATGATCTACTTCAATGATAAACGTATTACCATCTGCAATTATTTTAGTCTCCATATTTCTCCTCCTTTACCATTTTTAAATAAGTATATCAGAGTATTAAGAAATATTTCTATAAACAAAAACAGTACATTTATTTTATGTACTGTACAACGTCTTCAATACGGTATGTTTTATCGACACCGTTTTCTTCAGCTAATTGGTTTAAAGCGTCCAGGATTGATTTTAGTGTATCGAAACGTACAAGACCAACCTCACCATTAACTAGATTACTAATAGTGGCTGGGCGAACTTTTGATTCCACTGCTAACTTGTTTTTGGTAATCCCAATTTCCTCCATCGTTTCTCCTAAAGTGAATACCATAGAACTCATGGTAATACCTCCGTTCATTCCGATCATTTATTACTTTTCATTTTACACAATTTACATATCAAAGTAAAACTTTTTTCGGTAGACTATTGACGTATGACTTCTGGAGTAATATATTAATACTAATAAAGTTTTACTCCTAAAGTCATACTTTTATATGAATATGAAGGGTGGAACAGTATAGATGCAAAAAATAAGCGATTACTTCGGTTTAGAAACAAAATCTGATGGTACTTGGTTTTATGGTTTTTATACTGTAGCTTCGGTTTTATTCCTTATCAATATGCTTATAGCTCATGTGCTATAAACTCTTTCGTTAACTAAATATTGGACAACCTCCAGCCTCGTGTATATCCTTATTCGAAAAAACAGATATACACGAGGTCTAGTTTTCTATTGTCTTTTTTAGGTAACTAAGAGGAGAATCCACACGAGGAATGACCTAACACTCGTTAAACTTGAACAGGTTAGCTAAGCCAACGTCAGAAAGTTAAGCGTCCTAACGAATAGCGTTTCCTTGTTTACGTTGTTAGGAGTCTAGGCGAGTACGGCCATTAACGGTACGGCGGTTGCTTGGCGTGCTACGGCACGGGTAGCAGCTGATAATGAAAGAATTATAGGTTACGAGTAATGAAGGATACGCCAGTAGTGCATTTCCTTTCCTGATTCTTTCTGCAGATAGGACAAGCTTTATCTGTAAAAAGTCAGCTGTGTAAGAAATTACAGCGTTTAAACAGGGTGTTACTATACGGATTCCTTAACCCGATAGACCATGATTGACAGAACGTCTACTTTTACGACGCTTTTTATTTTTGAAGCGTTGTAAGGTAGCCATTCTCTGCCCTAGCCGTTGTCCTATACCCTCATCCCATGATTGTCTGTCGAAAGCACAAGTCAAGTGTAAAATAAAAATAAAAACTTATTAAGGCTGGAGGGGGAGGAATTATTCCTCGATGGTCCAGATATCCTCAATTGGTTTACCGAGTTCTTTGCAGATTAGATAGGCCGTATCAAAACGAGGTTTAGTACGATTACGAACAATTGCACTAAGAGTAGAGTCGTCAACTCCAATACGTTTTGCAAAATCACTCTGTTTAATATCAAGTTCTGCAAAGATTACTTTAAGTCTACATTTAAACTTCATATACACTCACCTCAAGAATTTACTTTCTATATACAGAAATAAACTCCTTTATAAATAGTACAGGCTAAAAAGAAAAAAATTGGTGTGGACGTGCAAAAATAGTTCTCTAGGTCATATACCTATATTAAGACCACGAGGAATACCAAGTGGAACTAAGGACATCAAGAGGGGAAAGGTGAGGAATAATGAGACCTGGATATAAGTATTTACCTCGTATGCAGCTGTATCCGTCACAAACCTTGTTTAACATGTACACAGAAGCGGACGACGAAAATGAAGTGCGTTGTGTGTACGATCACATTGCAAAACACGATATGCTACAAAATTTAAATTACATCGATATCGTTGATTTGTTAGGGGAAGAGGAACCTTATGGACCGTATAACGAGATAGGGATTAGGGATTCAGAAAAGGATTGATGCGTATTTAGATGATTGTAAACAGTGGAGGGATGAATAATGAGATGGCAATATGATTACTTAAATGACACTCCGTATTTGTATTCATCAAAAGAGCTAAGAAACATGTATAAGGAGTCCAGAGGAAAAGGAGAGGCTAATTCTATCGTAAAGCATATGGAAAGACATGAGGTGTTTAACAATAAAGAATACCGAGGTTATTACAGCTTATCTAACGATATTATGGAGAATCTATACGGGGAAGAGGAAGAAATTCTTGAATGGGATGAAATGGTTAATCAGTATCAACCGATTCTCACGTCAAAAGGATTACAACTAAAGAGAAAGAGGGATTCGATATGACACTTGCTGGGGAAGTTGTAGTAATTTGGACAGCGACAGGATTGTCTGTAGTGGCGATGAAGGTAGCTGAGAAAATGGGGATGCATGTTCCACATTGGCTTCCACGTATGACGATGTATACAACTCTTACCGGCTCGTTTTTGTATCTTCTACGTTATGTGCTAATGGTGTTTCTTTGAAGGAATGGAACCTGGAATCATGGGACACTTTGTTATATAAGAAAAATAACTTGTATGTAAATCTTCCAGTAAAGAGCAACTATATCCTTTAAGGATATATAAGGAGTGAACCCCTATGCTTGAATTGTTATTAATACCTGCAGTTTCGCTCGGGTACGCTTTGCTAAATGATAGTTTAAAAGGAAAAGAGGATGATAGAAAGAAGATACAAGTATTCTTTGAAGTAAGTGGGATTGCAATTAGGAAGGGTGAAAAATTACATTATCCGGTTTTTCTCGAAAGAAAAGAAGATGATCGTAGTACGACTTATGTATATAAACTTCCGTTAGGGATGCCATCTAAATTAATACAAAAGGTTGAGGATGTTGTAAGTGAAGGATTAAATAAGCCTGTACGTATCAAATACGATAACTACAAGATAATGATTCGGGTATTCAGTAAACGTATCCCAAAAAAGTGGTGTTGGAATGAAGGGCTAGTAAAAAAAGGTGAATGGCAAGTACCGATGGGGCAAAGCATCGAGAAGTTAATTTATCATGACTTTGATAAAACTCCTCATATGGTACTAGGTGGTCTTACACGAATGGGGAAAACAGTATTTATGAAAGTGCTACTTACTACTTTGATTGAGGCGAACCCTGAAAATGCTCACGTATATTTAATTGATTTAAAAGAAAAGGGATTAGAATTTAGCGAGTTTAGCGGCTTAAAACAGGTGGTGGAAGTGGCTGACTCTGTAGAGAAAGCACATCATGTACTAAAACAAATAATGAAAAAAATCGAAGAGCGTGGAAAATTCATGAAGGAAAATGGTTACAAAAATATTGTTGAAACAAAAGAAAAAGGTCGGTATTTTGTTATTGTTGACGAAGGTGCCGTGCTTGCTCCGGCCAAAGGATTACCACGTCATGTTAATAAAATCCGAGAAGAGTGTCAGTATATGCTTAGTTATATCGCAACTGTATCAGGAGGTTTAGGATTTCGTTTGATTCTGGCTACCCAGTATCCTACGGTTACTTCAATCCCATCAGTAGTAAAGCAAATGTCTGACGCGAAGTTAGGATTTCGGTTACCAACATATAAGGCATCTGAGGTTGTTCTTGATGAATCGGGGCTAGAAACATTGCCGTCCTTACCTGGTAGAGCTATTTATAAAACTGATCGACTAACTGAGCTGCAGGTACCGTTTATTAGCGATGAAATGATGTGGGAACATCTTAAACAATACGAGGTGAAAAAAGATGAACATCCAGACACATATCAAAATAAACCGTCAGATGACGATTCTGACCTCGATTAGAAAGCTGAAATTCGCAACACGTAGGCATCTAATGGCGGTGCACGATATGGGAGGGATTCGTAACGCAAATCGTATTTTAAAAGACCTCAGTCCTTATGTAAATAATACAGTGTACCAAAAAGAGTACGTGTATTATTTAAATAAAAAGGGCCGTGAACTGTTCGACGATACAGAGAAGATTGTACCAAATAGCCGATTAGCTCACAGCCTTATGCGTAATGAAGCGTGGCTCTATCTGTTTTGTCCCGACGACTGGCAGATAGAAACACCTATACGTTATAAAGTAGATGATAAAAAGAAGACAATTATTCCAGACGTAAAATTGCGAGATGAAGAAGGAATTTTAAATGCTGTTGAAATAGATCGTACGCAAATGATGCATGTGAACGCTGAAAAGATGAGCAGGTATAGGGAATTTTCGTTATACTACAAAAACAAATACAACGGAAAAATACCGCTCATTCATTTCTTTACCATGACAGAATACAGACAAAAAAAGCTGGAGCAACTTGCAGCTAAATACGATGTGTATGTGAAAGTTTATGTGGTTCCATGTGTTTCATGATGAAAAATTACTGGACTCGTGTAAACATTTTAGGGTGTAATAACCGGTTGTGGATTAACGGCGAAAGTGGTGCGGTTTATCAAAGTAAAAGAGACAGTAAACGATGGATGTGGCGAAACAATATTATCGATGCACCGGATCTGGATAGTGCTGAAAAGGTTATAAGGTTACTGGATTTACAGCCTGAAACGCACAGAAAGTTGTTTAGCGGTCTAATTACAAGGAAGAGGTGATTCACCTATGAATTTATTACCACCTCCACAAATCAATAAGGATGCTGTAATTGATGACTTGAAAAGACGATTAGCAGCAACTGAATTCCAGCGCGATCACTATGAACACTTATACTGGGAATCAAATAGGGAAGCTTATAAATATTGGTGCGAATTGAATTCTAAAAAAGCATTGGATTCAAAGTAGAAATGAGGAGGGGAATTATATGACTTCTATCAAAGTTAACGGTGAATATATAGCTCCAAAAGGAAGCGCGATTTGCGAATGGTGTAAACGTACACTAAAAAAAGGAGAATGGGTAAAAAATAATTTTGAATACGGTATCTTTCATAAAGAATGTCACGATGAGTACATGGCGAACGAATTTCCATATGATTACGGTAGATGGGGAAATGATATTACAGAGGAAGATGTAGACTAAAACCTTAGAACCCTAACAGTAATAATACTTATATATTATATATATTTATAAGTTATATATTTATATTATATATATAAGGTATATTTTTTATAGAGGGGGTTCTTTTTTGTTTTTGTTTTTACTAGATGTTGTTGTGTATTGTTTACCCCCTCCTAAATTTTTGAGATTTATATATTTTTATTTTGACGACTGTAGAAAGTCGTCTTTTTACATTGGTAATAGATTGCCAGCTTTCGCGGTTAATCATATAATTTAATCATGATTATTCTTAGCAACAAACAGGAGAGGGGGTGTAAAAATTGCGGTATGCTGTGTATGTACGTGTATCAACTGATAAGGACGAACAAGTATCATCAGTTGAAAACCAGGTTGATATTTGCCGATACTGGATTGAGAAGAATGGTTATGAATGGGATCAGAATGCTGTGTATTTTGACGATGGTATTTCGGGTACCGCATGGCTTGAGCGCCATGCGATGCAGCTTATATTACAGAAAGTTAGGAAAAATGAATTAGATACGGTAGTTTTTAAATCGATACACCGCTTAGCCCGCGACCTTAAAGATGCGCTAGAGATTAAAGAAATATTACTTGGTCATGGGGTGCGTTTAGTAACGATTGAGGAAGGTTACGATAGTTACTATGAGGGTAATAATGATATGAAATTCGAGATATATGCGATGTTTGCTGCGCAACTCCCTAAGACATTATCAACATCCATCTCAGCAGCATTAAGTGCTAAAGTAAGACGTGGGGAGCATACAGGAACCATTCCTTTTGGTTATGATCGTATTGATAAAAAATTAATAATTAATGAGGAGGAAGCGCTCCTTGTTAAGGAAATGTTTGACTGGTATGAAGACGGACGAGGATATCGTATGATTGCTAATAACTTAAATAAAAAGGGATGCAGGACAAGATTCGGAAACTTATGGTCTGAGGCATCTGTAAAAACAATAGTCACTAACTCTTTATATACCGGTGAACATGTAATGCACAAATATAAAACAGTAAAAGTTGATGGTAAAAAGAAAACCGTTAAAAACCCTAAAGAGAAGTGGTTAGTATTTGAAAATCACCATGATGCTATAATTTCAAAAGAACAATGGGAACGTATAAATCCAGTAAGTGGCGTGAAGGATAAAAAAACAAAATCAGATTATCGTAATGAGTTTCGGGGAATAGTATGGTGTGCACACTGTGGTAAAAGAGTAAGAGCAATTTATGCTGGAGTACGCAGTAAATATGAGCGCGTGTATATGAAATGTTCGACGTATAAGGCGTACGGGACATGTATAAATCATATACCAGTCCGATATGAAGATTTTCGTAATTTAATCTTAGAACGATTAAAACAAAAGCAGGAGTATATTGAAACTAGATTAGTTGCACAAATTAAGGACAAGCTGCAAGAAAAAATAGCAAAATCAAAAAAGACGATTAAACAGCTGGGGAGTAAAAAAGAAAAACTATTAGAACTTTACATGGACTCGTTCATTGATAAAGAAACTTTCGTTAATCGAAACAGGAAATTAGAAGATGAGATGACAGCTCAGGAACTTCAATTACTTAAATTAAAAGATAAAGATATTCAAAACAGGGAAACAAAGGATATACAGGATGCTTTTATGCTGTTGCAGGAGGAACAGGACTTACATAAAGCTTTTCAGAAACTAATAAAAAAAATAGTGTTTTATCAAGATGGGAAGCTAGATATAGAATATACTTTTGATTATTAATTTTTGTAGCTATTGATATAATGAACATCAAGTAATAACTGGCAGCAAACACAAAATAAATGGTTAGATTATTGGTTGTACGGAATTGAAAATGGAATTATGGATGAACCAATGGTTGATGTGCAAAGAGAAAATAAATCGTGGCAAAAGATAAAAAATTGGCCAGATCCAGCGGCTGTACCTTCAAAAATCCGTATGTATTTAAGTAATAAATCAGTCAATTTGCGACTAAGTATGGGATCGGTTAATAAAGTTTTCTCATTCGTAGATGATGCACAAATAAAATCAAATCAATTAGTAGCAAACCCAGAATTAGAAGTAGCCAATCGATTAGTATATACAATGCCTGTACTGCAAAAAGATACGCGTATAAGTGGTATACCAAAGATTTCAATTACAGGAAATATTGATCAATCTGTATCAAATTTAACAGCATTACTTGTTGACTATGGAGGAGCGAAGCCGGAAATCGTAACGAGAGGCTGGATGGATCCACAAAACTTAAAGAGTATAGAAAATTCAACGGCGATTCAACCGGGCAAAGATTATACATTTACATGGGACATGCAGCCAGATGATTATGTATTTAAAGTGGGGCATCAAATCGGAGTTGTTTTAATTGCAAGTGATTATGATTATACAATTAGACCGAAAGCTGGAACGAAACTTACAGTGAAATTAAGTGAAGTGACATTGCCGATTGTGAAATAAATATTTTTTCTAAAGAGCTTACTAAAGTAAGCTCTTTAATTTACAGTCTGAATTTTTAATTTTTATATTTCAAATTGGAAGGTTATGTAATACAATATCATTATATTCTATGGAAAGTGAGTGATATATTATGACAGTCAGCTCTTTCAAAATCTCATTAAAATTCGAGGTACAGGAAGATTAGTTGAATTGAAATCTTCCGTACGTAAAAACGGAGGAGAAAATAAATGTTTAGTTTTTATAGTACACTTTGTACGGAACTGTATGATTACACAAAACCAGTCGGTTATTCTTTGAATGGTGATATTGAGTATTACAAAGAACGTTTAAAAGATTGTAGAGGAAGAATCCTCGAAGCTGCAGTAGGTTCAGGGCGTGTCATCATTCCACTTCTAGAGGCTGGTTTTACAGTAGATGGGATAGATTATTCACCTGAAATGCTAGATTCTTGCCGTAAGCGCTGTAAAGAGAGAGGCTTACATCCTAATTTATATGAAGGAAGCTTGCAACAATTATCACTTCCGCATAAATATGAGGCAATTATCATTCCTACTGGATCTTTTTGTTTAATTGAAAATCGTGTCGATTCTATAAACGCATTGAAATATTTTTATGAACATCTTAATCCAGGCGGACGATTAATCGTAGATATTATGCTTCCGTATGACTGGAAGACTGGGGAAATTCATACATCGACTTTTTCTTTGCCGAGCGGAGACGGAATCACATTAGAAAATAAATCAATTGAAATAGATTGGCTGAACCAAGTTACTGTATCATATTTGAAATATGAAAAGTGGAGTAAAGGACAGTTAGTACAAACAGAACTACAACGCTTTGCGGTACGTTGGTATGGAATAGAAGAGTTTAAACTTCTGTTAGAAAGTATAGGTTTCTCTAATATTACTTGCTCTGCTGAATATGCTTATAAAAACGAACCGTCAAATGCAAATCAAATGTTTACTTTTGAAGCTGTGCGAAAAGAATAGAACTAATACTATGAATAAAAAAATAAGGCAATCGATTAAAAATCGGCTGCCTTATTTTTAATTTTATGTAATTGTTTATAGAGAAAGATCGGAGGGAAATAAATGAAACTTATATTAATATTTGGCCCACAAGCAGTTGGGAAAATGACAGTGGGTCAAGAATTAGCAACATTAACCGGTTTAAAACTTTTTCATAACCACATGACAATTGATTTAGTAAGTCCAATTTTTGATTACAGTACGACAGAAGCAAAAAGGCTAGTAAGTTTATTTCGTAATGAAATATTTGAAGAAGTATCTAAAAGTGATTTATCTGGAATGATTTTTACGTATATATGGGCATTTGACCTCCAATCGGATTGGGATTATATACATTATGTAGAAAGTATTTTTGAATCAAAAGGTGGGACAGTGTATTTTATAGAGCTGGAAGCGGAATTAGATGAAAGATTAGAACGGAATAAAAGTCCGAATAGATTAGAACATAAACCGAAAAAAAGAGATATTGAGTGGTCTCAAAATAATTTGAAAGAGACGATGAAAAAGCATAGATTAAACTCTCTTCATGGTGAAATTGAAAAAGAAGAGTATATAAAAATTAATAACACGTATTTGAGTGCAAAAGAAGTAGCGGAAATGATTAAAGAGAAGTTTCAATTGTAAAATTTTTGAAGTCTATTTCGTTTCCATTGTCTAAGCATTCTCCTACTAATTACATATACTATTTATGTTAAAATCGGTCGCTATTTTAATATATATAACTATACAGGGAAGAGGAGAGAATAAATTTGGAAAACGTAGAACAAGATAGAATTGAAAATCAAGTGTATTCAAATCGTGTAGTAAGATCAGAATTTGATGCGAATTGGGAAACTTGTATATCAAAGAGTGGTTATGTAATTTATGTAGCAACAAGTAATAATGCTGAAGTAATAGTGCTTCTTGCAGATGGTTCAAGTAAATTATTAATTTTTGAAAAAGGCGGTAAAGTAGTAGTAGGTGGCGGTGGAACAAGTCATTACAGTAAGCCGCATATTGCAATAAATATTTAAGGTAAAACATGTTAATTGAGAAGAAGCTGGAAAACGGTTAGTCATTCATATTTAGAGAATGACTAACCGTTTTTAAATGTGGTTTTTGAAGAATTATATAAGCAATATAAAAAGCATTTCCTATTTCGGCAAATGCTTTTTATATGTTATAGTATAATAGTGTCCTAAAGTAATGTTATTTTAATATATTTCAAATTTTGTTGTGTATTATTTTTATATTAAATTAGCACCTAAAGTATTTTTTTATATAAGGAGTAATAATTAGAGAAATGAAAAATATAGACTTTATACTAGAAAGTGATGAGGCATTAAAACCGTCTGAACGATTAGTGCTATTATTATTAGAGAAGCATAGAATGTTATATACGAACGATCTATTGGCATTATCAAATTTATCATATAAAACATTAACAGATTCATTAACGGCGCTTGTTTTAAAATCGTATGTGTTAAAGGAAACAGGTAAGGGAAGAAGACAGAATTGCTATAGATTAGTATGATAAGGCAGCTGTTTTAGAGAATTTTACATATGTTTTTTTCAAACGTAAGGTGAAAAAAGTTTTTTGTTTTCAAACGAAAAACTCAATATAAGAGGGACGAAGATAGTGGCGTTTCATTTTTGTAAACGTAATTATTTCTTCATTGAAAATACAAAAAAATAAACCGCATAAAACAGAAATAAAAAAACAATCCATTTTTAAAATGGATTGTTTTTTTATTGGAATAATATTATTTGATATGTTGAAAGCATGAATAGCAGAATAAACATTACCTGTTTTATTTCATGCAACTGAACAAATATGATGAAAACTATGTGTATAGTTTTTTGCTTGCTTTTTCAGTAACTCTAATGAAATCATGGTCTTCATTGTTTAAAGGCAGTATTTTTAACATTATTGCTATTCAGCATTAAGCACAAAAAGGGATATATAATATTATTATGTAAACTTAAGGTTTTAAAAGGAAAATGTAATAATTAATAGAACATGTAGAAGGAGATGCTTAAATAGTTTGAAGGATGGGAGATTATTATGGAGCATTTACAATCAATAGCACAAGCTGTTATAAGTGGTCATAAGGGAAAAGTAGTGAAGTTTATAAAGGCGAGTCCAAGTATTGTTAACGAATGTAGTGAAGATGGCTGGACACCACTTCATTTAGCAGCTTATTTTGGACAAAAAGAAATAGCGAGTTTTCTTTTAGAAAGCGGTGCAGATATACATAGTAGAGCGAAAAACGAAAATGAAAATACGCCTTTGCAAGCAGCAATCGCGAACAAGCAAAGTGAACTTGTTGCTTTCTTAATTGAAAAAGGATCAAATGTAAATATTATGCAAAGTGGTGGCTGGACAGGACTTCACGAAGCGGCATTATTAGGAAATGAAGAAATAATTATGCTACTCCTTAAAAATGGAGCTAATAAGATGATAAAGAAAAATGATGGGAAAACAGCGTATGATATTGCATTAGAAAAAGGATATGATCACCTTTTACATCATTTGAAACAGGAAGTGAACTTATGATGAATAAATGGAGTGTTGGTATATTTTTATTTAATGAAGTAGAAGTGTTAGATTTTGCAGGACCATTTGAAGTTTTTTCTGTAACTGAGGTGAATGAAGAAAAACCATTTACTGTTTATACAGTTAGCGAGAATGGAGAAATGATTACAGCAAGGAATGGATTGAAGGTACAGCCAGATTATAGTATTGAAAATTTACCACCAGTGGATATTTTAATAATTCCGGGTGGGCTAGGTGCTAGAAAATATGAAATAAAAAATGAAATAGTAATAAAATGGATTCGCCAACAAATGAAAGAAGTAAAGCTGATGACTTCAGTTTGTACAGGAGCGTTATTACTGGCGAAAGCAGGTTTACTGGAAGGGTTAAAAGCAACAACACATTGGGCTAGTATTGAAAAGTTTAAAAATGAGTTTCAAAATGTTGAAGTTATAGAAAATGTAAAGTTTGTAGATGAAGGACATATTATAACATCTGCCGGAATTTCAGCTGGAATTAATATGGCATTTCATATTGTGAAAAACTTGTTAGGTGTGCATGTTGCGGAGGACACAGCGAAGCGAATGGAGTATGATATTAGTTTGCCAAATTAAAAAGCCCGGATTGGGCTTTTTATATTGAATGAATATAGTTAAGCTCTTCATCACTCAAAATAGGGCGAACAGATGCATTTGCATTTTCTTGTGCTTGCGTTCCTGACTTCGCACCAGGAATTACAACACTTACTGCCGGATGAGAGAGTACATAGCGAAGTGCAAGTTGCCCTAGGGTCTGATTTTTTTTTGAGAGCAACCGAAGTTTCTCTACGGTTTGTAAGTCTTCTTGAAACCAAGTTTCATTTGGCCAATCTTTGCGTAAATCTCCATCTGGAAAAATTGTTTTATTTGTAAATTTTCCAGTTAAAATGCCCATTTTTAATGGACCACGAATAACAGCCCCTAGATTTTTCTCTTGTAAGAATGGTAATATATCTTTTTCTGGTTTTCGATTTAATATATTGTAATCAAGTTGTACGATATCAATTTCGTTGTTGTTATTGAAATGATGAATGTATTGTAAATCATGAGTCGAAACACCGACTGCTCTTACTTTGCCATCACGTTTTAATATGTCAAATGCACGTAGAAATGCTTCTGTTTCTCTACGATTATGCCACCAAATATGACAAAAATAAAGATCAATATAATCTGTTTGAAGACGTTGTAAACTTGTTTCAAATACGGCGATGATTTTTTCAGGAGTATCATATACAGGAACGCCATTAGTGTCGTAGTGATGTCCGATTAAACCACCTTTCGTTGATAGTATAATATCATTACGATGTCCTTTAATCGCGGTAGCCACCAACTTTTCACTATGTCCTAAACCATACACATCCGCAGTATCAATAAAATTCACACCACACTCAATGGCTTTTTTTATAGCAGTTATAAATTGTTTATCGTTAACAGGTCCCCATTCATCACCACCGATTGCCCATGCCCCAAAACCTATTTCAGAAACAGTTATTCCAGTGTTACCTAATGTGCGGTAATGCATATTTCCCCTCCTTGTAAGCATGTTATAACATGGATATGTAGGGAAGGAATTTTGTGTGTGAAAAAACTCTTCTACAATAGTAGAAAAAGAATTACAGAAACTACTATTTTATAGCAGCATGTATAAAAAAAATCGGTGTAAATATGGAAATGTCGTCGAATGCTATCTTTAATTGGTTAATTTATGGGATATTTTTGTGAAGGAGTTTATTTTATAAGAATAGAATTTAGTTTAGTAAGAAAACGTGCCGATGGTAGTGAAAAATATGGGTTAGGGGGATTTGAATGAGGAAACTCAAACGAGTAAATGTTCCTAATATACCAGAGCAGTTATCACAACCTAGTGACAAGCGTAGGATAAATAAAAAGAAGTTAAGGCGACTTATTTTAATGGTCCTTTTTATTGCAGCAACTACTCTGTACGTTCAATATATTTTAACGAAACAACAAGAAGTAATTGATAAGAAGAAAGGTACGATTACGGATCAAAAGGAACAATTAGTATCTTTAAAGAAAGATAAAGATTCTTTAAAGACTAACATAGAAAATTTAACAGACGATGAGGAAGAAATTTTGAAGTTTGCGAGAAAAGAGTATCAATTTTCTAAGTCAAATGAAACTATATTTGTGATGCCCAAGTAATGAAAAAAATAGTTAGCCGTCGCTAACTGTTTTTTTTATGTATGAATGTAATGGTACAAGGAATAATCACATATTGTAAAAATGAAGAGTTTAAGCTATTTTCATAGATATGGAATATGCACTAAAATAAATGTTGTTAAAATTCTGTCAATTATATTATAATACAAGGGAAGCGGATACATTTTTTAATCAACGTTGAGTTCCTCGCTCATACGACTATTAAGAAACCCGTTATCCTCGTATACGAAAGGAAGATAGCTGTTGTACGCTTCAAATACAATTTATATCGTAGGGGATGCGAAAGCACCTCAAAATAATCCCATTACTGAAAAGTTTAAAAGCTATTTCGTAGCATTTGTACTTGTTAAGGATACAGGGGAAATTGTAGATGTAGACTGCTCAGCGACAATTGCATTAACATCTCAATTTGTTAAATATTTATTTCTACATAAAAATATAAATGACCCGGCGTTAGTAATGGAAGTAAAGAACCGATATTTCGGCTCTTCTCAAAAAGCGTTACTTGTAGCGCTAAAAGATGCACAGAAAAAATATAATCAGATTGCTGCTTTGTCTACTCAATCATAGACAAAATCCAGCCGTAAGAATCATTCTTATGGCTGGATTTTTTTATTTCACATTATCATCCTACATCAAAAGTAAACGGAAACAAAGTAGAGAGATAGGAGAGTAAATGCCCGATAGGTTTACTTAATAATCTGTGGGTATAAATCTCCGGTGGATTAAAATTTCACTTCATTGGAGAACGAAAGGATGAACAAAATGAAAATTACAGATGTAAAAGTAAATCGTAGACGTGTAAAACTTCATACACCGTTTAAAACCGCGCTTCGTACTGTAACAGAAATTGAAAGTATAGATGTTTATATTCATACAGATGAAGGAGTGATTGGTAAGGGAGCTGCAGCCGCAACGCCAGTTATTACGGGTGATTTCACCAGTGGAATAGAAGAAGCGATTTTAGGACCGATGCGTTCATGTTTAATTGGTCAAGATATCATTCAGTTTCAGCAGTTACTACAGCGCATTCAAATGAGTTGTATTAGAAATTCAAGTGCGAAAGCAGCGGTAGATATCGCTTTATATGATGTATATTGCCAATATCAAAAGGTGCCGTTATATGCATTGTTAGGCGGGAAGAAAGAAATTTATACGGATATTACAGTGAGTGTGGATGAGCCTGTATTAATGGCAAAAGAAGCGAAGAAACATATAGAAAAAGGATTTCAAACATTAAAGATTAAAGTGGGTAAAGAGGCGCATTTAGATTTGGAACGTATTGAGGCAATTCGAAATGTGGTACCAAGAAATACGACATTACGTTTAGATGCGAATCAAGGTTGGAGTCCAAAAGAAGCGGTCTCTATCATTCAAGGGATGGAAAATCGTAATTTAAATATAGAATTTATTGAACAACCAGTACACGCGAAAGATTGGGATGGGTTAAAGTACGTCAAAGATCGTGTGCAAACGCCAATTATGGCCGATGAAAGTATATTTTCAGCAAGTGATGCATTAAAGCTCGTTCAAGGAAGATATGCAGACTTAATTAATATTAAATTAATGAAATGTGGTGGCATACGTGAAGCATGGCGTATTGCAGATATCGCAGAAACAGCTGGTGTGAAGTGTATGGTGGGAAGCATGATGGAATCTTCACTTTCCGTTAGTGCTGTTGCGCATTTAGCGGCAGCGCATCCTAATATTCATTATTTTGATCTTGATGCACCGCTTTGGTTAATGGAAGAGCCGGAAGGAATGACTTATTCTGGATCAAAGGTAAACCTTCAATCGACAGTGAATAGTAAGTCTTAGGAGAAGAGACTAGTAAACTATTTTTTTAAGGGGGATATATATGAAAAAAGTAGGAACTGCATTTTTAACAACTTTATTTATATTTTCATCGTTTACATCGGCAAATGCTGAAGAAAAGAAGGATAATAAAGCATTTATAGATGTATCTGCTGCAACGTTATGGACAGCACCTGATGCATTAAGGCCAATCGATACACCGAGTGCAACAAATCCAGTGGATCTATGGAAATGGACGAAATCAATGACACTTGACGAGAAACTATGGTTAACAAATGCAAATAAATTAGAAACACAAGCGTTACTCGGTCAAGAAGTAACTGTTATTGATAAGAAAGGCGAGTGGGTGAAGGTATTAGTGCATGGACAGCCAACGCCACGAAATGAAGAAGGTTATCCGGGCTGGATGCCTGAAAAGCAATTAACATATAATCAAGAATTTGCAGATAAAACAAATGAACCTTTTGTGTTAATAACAAAGCCAACAGCGATTTTATATATAAATCCTTCTGAAAAACATAAATCACTTGAAGTCAGTTATAATACAAGACTGCCGCTATTAAGTGAAGACACAATTTCATACCGTGTATTGTTGCCAAATGGTCAGAAAGCATGGCTACGAAAAAATGATGGAACAGTTTACCGCTCTCAAACTGATATTCCAAAACCGACCGCTGATGATTTAATTAACACAGGGAAAATGTTTTTAGGTTTACCGTATATATGGGCTGGTACAAGTGGTTTTGGATTTGATTGCTCTGGCTTCACGCATACGATCTATAAATCGCACGGCATTACAATTCCGCGAGATTCTGGACCGCAATCAAGAGCAGGGGTTGCAGTTGATAAAGAAAACTTACAAAAGGGAGATTTAATTTTCTTTGCACATGATCAAGGGAAAGGTAGTGTCCATCACGTTGCAATGTATATTGGTGATGGCAATATGATTCACTCACCAAGAGCTGAAAGGTCGGTAGAGATTATACCACTAAATACACCAGGATATATAGAAGAATACGCTGGTGCTCGTCGTTACTTACCTTAAAAATAGAGGGGGTTTTTAAATGAAAAAAGTTGTTCGTTACTCATTAGTTAGTACTCTATTAGTTTCTTCATTTTTAGTTGGCTGCGCAAAAGAAAAAACTACAACAAAGCCGAAAGATGAAAAGAAAGTATTACAGTTACTAGAAACGGGTGAAATTCCGTCGTTAAACTCAGTGAAAGTCACAGATGCAGTCTCGTTTAACGTTTTGAATAACGTAATGGAAGGACTATTCCGTCTATCGAAAAATGATGAAGTAATTGAGGCAGACGCACAAAAATATGAAGTGAGTAAAGATGGAAAGACATATACATTTCATTTGCGTGATGCGAAATGGTCAAACGGAGATCCAGTAACCGCTCATGATTACGTATACGCTTGGAAGCAATTGATTAATCCAGATACCGCTTCTCAATATGCATACATTGCGTACGATGTGAAAAACGCTGAGAAGATAAATAAAAAACAACTAGGTCTAGATGAATTAGGAGTAAAAGCGAAGGATGATAAAACGTTCGTCGTAGAGCTAGAACATCCTGTACCGTATTTTACGAAATTATTAATTTTACCATCCTTCTATCCAATTAACGAAAAATATGCGAAAGAGCAAGGTGATAAATACGGATTAGAAGCAAATAAAGCGGTATATAATGGACCATTTACATTATCAGAGTGGAAGCATGAAGCTAGCTTTACAATGAAGAAAAACGATAAGTATTGGGATAAAAAAGAAGTGAAGTTAGATGAAGTAAACTATCAAATTGTAAAAGAAATTTCAACTGCGGTAAATTTATATGAAACAGATAAAGTTGATAGAGCTGTTATTTCTACAGAATTCGTGGATAAATATAAAAATAATAAAGAGCTAAAACAATATACAGATCCAGTTATGTACTTCTTCCGATTTAATGAAAATGTACCGATTCTTAAAAATAAAAATGCACGTCTTGCGCTAAGTACAGTTTTTGATAAGAAAGGACTTGCGGATTCATTTTTAAATGATGGTTCGGTTGCTGCAAACTATTACGTACCAAAAGGATTTTTAAAGGGACCAGATAAAAAAGATTTTAGAAGTACGGCAGGTGAGTTTAATAAAACTGATGTAAAAAAAGCGAAAGAATATTGGGAAAAGGCAAAGCAAGAAACAGGTACAGATGAAGTGACGTTAGAACTATTAAATTATGACTTAGAAAACTTTAAAAAAGTTGGAGAGTACATTAAAGAGCAGCTTGAGAAAAATTTACCAGGTTTAAAAGTGAATGTGAAATTGCAACCACATACGCAAAAATTAGCACTAGAGAAGAAGAAAGAATATGAAATGTCGTTATCACGCTGGTTACCGGATTATCCAGATCCAATGACTTACTTAGAAGTATTCCTTTCTGGAAGTAGTGTTAATAATACAGAATATGCAAACCCAGAATATGATGCGTTAATTAAGAAGATTAAAACAGAATTAGGTAATGATGAAAAGGCTCGCTGGAAAGCAATGCAGGATGCTGAAAAAATGCTACTTGATGATGCAGTAATTGCACCGGTATTCCAGCGCGGATTATCTTACTTACAAAAACCATATGTGAAAGATTTATATGTACATCAATTTGGTCCAGCTACAAGTTTAAAATGGGCAGATGTACAAAAATAAAAGAATGGGGAAACAGACTTCACGTATGTGATAGTCTGTTTTTTTGTACAGTTCCGAATGAAATATAGACATTTCATATGTTTTTTTACGACTTAAAAATAAAATTATTACTAAAATTCCAGTGTGAAATTTATGTAGAATCTTGTATAATTAACGTGTTTCTATGGAAACATTTTCTTGCGCTATTTCTATAGGATTTAATAGAACAAGGAAGGAAACACATACATGTATATAATAGACAAATAGAATGGAACATCATGTATAGAGAAAAAGGAGAGAAAAGATGGCGTGTCAAAGACAAGGGTTACAAGTTAATAACGATAGAAAGAGGGACAGAAGATGAAAATGAAGCATGCTTTTGGTCCTATAATTTTAGCGTGTGTGCTTTTTTTCATTATCATTCTAATCCCATCGAAAAGTTTAGTATCGCTTATTAGTGATAAGAAGGTAGAAGATGCGGCTACTTCTTTACAAAAAGAGAAATTACAAAGTGTTTTCTTACAGCAAAAAATGTTAGATAATTCACAGTATTTACCGATGTACGGTTCATCAGAATTTTTACGAATGGATGCATATCATCCGTCTAATTATTTCAAAGTAAATCCAGCTGGTTTTACACCGTTTTTAATTGGAACTGGCGGTACACAAAGTTTAGCTCATATTTTAAATATGACATCTACTATGGATGAATTAGAAGGTAAAAAAGTAGTCTTTGTTCTTTCACCACAATGGTTTACAAAGACTGGTGTATCACAAGGGGATTTCACTAATAATTTCTCCAAACAACAAGCATATCATTTTATTTTTAATGATGAGATAAATCCAGAAATGAAGAAGCAAATCGCGAAACGGCTATTAGATTATAAAGTTGTTCAAGAAGATGATATATTAAAAAATTCATTAGAAGGTATTGTATATAATGATACGAAACATAACATAAAAGCAGGTTTAGTTAAACCACTTGCTTATATGCATCGAAATATTTTAGATCATAGAGATTTATTTAACTCTTTATTTAAAATCGAACCGATGAAAGAGAAAACAAATAGCGGACTTCGTTCAATTTCTTGGGAAGACGCACGTAAACACGCAGAACAAGAAGGGAAAGCTGAGTCTACTACAAATACATTTGGAATTGAAAATCCGTATTATCATAAGAATAATCTGAAGAAAAAACTTAAAGGTTTAAAAAACTTTAGAGCAAATGAAACATATGATGAATCACCAGAATATAATGATTTACAAATTATTTTAGATTTATTTAAAGAGAAAAATGTCAAACCGCTCTTTATTTCTGTACCTGTAAATGGGCCTTGGTATGATTATACTGGATTCTCGAAAGAACGCCGTGAAGTGTATTATAAAAAAGTTCGAGAACAGGTTGAGAAAGCAGGATATCCAGTAGTTGATTTCTCTGGCCATGAATATGATAAGTATTTCTTAAAAGATACGATTCATTTGGGCTGGAAAGGTTGGATTTATTTTGATGAAGCAGTGCAGAAATTTTATTCTGAGAAATAAAGTATAGAAATCGGAATGGCTATGAGCCGTTCCGATTTTTTTAGTATAGAGGATTTTGGTGAGGACAATTTGGGAATGCATGTATATCTTGAACCTGTCTATAATCATAATGTTTCATTGCGAACTGAGCTTGATAAAGGTATTCATACACATATAATTGACCATCATGCGCTGAACATAATACGCCGGAAGTTCCTTGCCCATTTATGAAGGAAATACCGATAGGGCGTCCGATTAAGTATGGTATTTTTTGCTGCCAATGCATAGGGGAATCACTCCTTTTTGAGATAATATACGAAAAGAATGATCGAATGGTTGCTTATCCATGTAAATGTAGATGGAAAGGTGTTATATAATTCTTGAAGATTAATTCATATATAAATAAAAAGCCGCTATAACTTCGAATGAATTTATAGCGGTTTTTATTATATTCTTAAGCAAGATTTTTGCGCTTTTTTGTCCATTTTTTTATAACGAAGTATAAAAGTATAAGTACGACGCCACCAATTGCAAATGATTTCACATACGGACCAGCAATATCGTTTATATTCTCCCAATTTTCACCTAGTTTTTCACCTAAATAAATGAAAATAATAGACCAAGGGATAATCGCAAGTGCTGTTAATGTAGTGAAACGTAGTAAAGGCATTTTTGTAATACCAGCAGGAATTGAAATCGCATGACGCACTACTGGAATGAAGCGTGCTGTAAAAATGACGCCAGTTCCGTAACGATTAAACCAATCTTCTGCAGCATCTATTTGTTTTTTATGTATGAAAATATATTTTCCATAACGTTCTAATATAGGGCGTCCGCCGTATCGTCCAAGCCAATAAATAAAGATTTGGGCAATAACACCGCCAATTGTACCGAATACAACTGCGCCTATAAATGAGATACTACCATTGAATACTAAGTATCCTGCATAAGCAAGGACAATTTCACTTGGGATAATCTCAATCATAAGTCCAAGCATAATGCCCCAATAACCTAATCCTTCAAAAAACGTTAATACTGAATGAATAAAACTACTTAACATTGTTGCACCTTCTAATTTATGGATTTTTGAATATATGCCCCTTTACTTAATAATATAAAAGGTTCACTATATGTATATTATACCTTATTCATATAGGGGATTGCTATTTCAATTCTTTTATGTCTCCCATAAGTATTATAGTAAAGGATATAAGCCACGTTTTCATGAAGGGTTAATGAAAAGATTATTAAAAATTTCTTATATATCAATGATAATAAACTGAAAATTAAGTATAATGGTATAAGTCTTTCATTTACAAAAATAGGAGGGAAACGTATGTATATTACAGATCCGATTTATGGACCAATCTCTATTCGTGATAGAGATATCCTTCGTTTGATAGATACAAAAGCATTTCAAAGGTTGGCGAATATTAAACAACAAGGACATACTTATTTTTTACATAAGAACGCAATACATACGAGGGAAGAACATTCGATAGGTGTATATGTGCTAGTAAATAAAGTAATAGAACATCTTACTGAGATTGGTGACATACATTTATCGAAATATGAACGAAAGCTAGTATCTACTGTAGCCCTTCTACACGATGTTGGACATGGGCCATATTCACATTGTTTTCAGCAAATATCGGGTGAAGATCATGGTGATTGGACGGTACGAATCATTCAAGAGGACGAAGAAATACGTACGATTTTAAATCAAACACCTAGATTATTAGATGATGTAACGAAAGCTTTAACAGAAGATGGATTTTTTCCAATTATAGATGAGCTCTTATTTAATTCATTAGGAATGGATCAATTAGATTTTTGGAATAGAGATTTATATTACTCATCGCTTGAATTAGAAGGTTTACAGATAGAAGAATTGATTGCTAACATGCGTTTAATTGACGGTAAACTTGTTATTGAAGAATCGGGAATCCCCTTCATTGAACAATTAATGAAAATGAAAGAAGGGCTTTACAATAATGGATTTGGCCACCCGTTTGTGATAGGAAAAGACATATTGCTGCAAACAATTTTTAAAATGATAGAGGAGAAAAATCTTTCGTTCTATACTCCTGAACTTCAAAACTTCTTTCATAACGGAGAGAAGTTAGAAGTAGAGGACTTTCTTCCGTTACAAGATGAAATCATTTTAAATGAAATAAAGTACTTTGCAAAATCAAAGGACGTACAATTAGCGACGTTAATTCAGCTTTATTTTTCAGAAGCCAAAAGTTTATCTTTTGAAAAAGGACTAGAGGGTGATTTTAAAAAGGAAAATAGCACTTTAGCAGTAATAACTGAGAAAAAGGCGTACAGTTCATATGTAGGTGGTATTTACGTCTATAGTGAGGGGCAGTTAGAGGATATTATAGAAAAATCCCCTTTTATTCAAGCGATAGTAAGGTTACCTAAAAAAGAATATGCATATTCAATTTGAGTTGATTTTGAAACTTCAAAATGCTTTGTGGGGAATAGACAAAATGAATATTCTCTTATCACCTAGACAGGTACTTCACTTTCAAATAACGAATTATAATGTTAATAAAATTTTTATAGAAAATTAACGTGATGAAGATGAAATTATGAAAAAGAAATTATTAGAAAAGGCCTCATATCTACATAAAGCAGAATTAGAACAATTACTTAAAGCTATATTAGTTTCTGAGAAAGCTCATGAAGGGCAATTTCGCGTTTCGGGTGAGCCGTATATTACTCATCCATTTGCAGTTACAGAAATTTTGTTAGATTGTAAGGCAGATATTATAACTTTAGTTGCAGCATTACTACATGATGTGGTGGAGGATACAGATTATACAATTGAGTATGTACGTAATATATTCGGTAAAAAAGTGGCAGATATTGTAGAAGGGTTAACTAAAATTGATAAAAAACAAATCCCTAATAAAGAAGAGTATGAAGCAATAAATTTAAAGAAATTATTGTTAGCTACACATGGAGATATCAGAGTGGCTATTATAAAAGTGATAGATCGTCTACATAATATGAGGACTTTACAGGTGAAAGCTGTAAAGAAACAAGTTCCTTATGCAAATGAAACACTCAAAATTTTCGCTCCGATTTGTAAAAGGCTGGGGCTATTTCATATTCAACACGAGTTAGAAGATTTAGGTTTTTATTATCTTAATCATTCTAAATATAAGGGAATGAAAATACTTTTACAAAATTATGTTAAGTTATTAGAGGAGTTGTCTCAAAACATAAGGCTAGATATAAAAAATTTTCTGAATCGAACTTTAATATTTGAAGTGGACTATGAAGTAATCCCTATTTATACAGCTTATTCTCGTCTCCAAGATATTCAAGACATTACAGCGGTGTCAAAAATAATCATAACAGTCTCAAGTAATTTAGACTGTTATAAAATATTAGGGATTATACATCAACTGTACAAACCAATTCCTCATCAATTTGAAGATAACATAGCAATTGAAAGTGAAAGTGATGTATTAAACAAATACTTAAAGACCAAAGTGGTGATCAATAACCATGAAATAGTGATATGTATTGAAACAAAAATAAATCAGGAGATACGATATAAAGGGGTATTTCATATTCTTACAAAAAGTATAACTGATAAGGATATGCAAAATATAATTCATAAATTGATGGATCATTTTATTAAGACAAATGATCTAGTAACTCAAGATGCGATTGAATTTTATGATTTAGTATCATATGAACTATTCCAAGATAACATTGTAGCATTTACTCCTAAGTTAGATTCCGTGAAATTACCGCAAGGTTCTACTGTAATTGATTTTGCTTTTGAATTAAACCCTGAGATTGCTAAATATATGTCAGGTGCTAAAGTTAATGGTATAAATAAACCGATAACAACGAATGTTTCACATCTAGATATCGTTGAGCTTTTGGTAACTGAAAACATTAGTAATGTGAGACAGGGTTGGTTAAGTTTTGCTAATAGCTCAAAAGCTCAAATCGAAATTTGTAAAGAGTTACAAAGATGAAGGAATTAAATTTATCGAGAAAATTTGTCCGGAATTTAATAGAATGAAATAATCATTTTTGAATTAATAATAGGCGCTTACAATTTTTCATAATTAATACCTAGAAAAACAAGCATCCACCTGTTCGAAATATATAACAGGTGGATGCTTGTTTCCGTTATAAAAAAATAGAAGCATTTCTGCTCCTATTTTTTAAGGCTTCACATCTAAGTTCTGTAAAAATAAAGTTGCTGTTACGTAACGCTTTGCTAACATTTGTACATAAGCGGTATGTACAGAAAGGGTCGCAATGATAATAGCGTTACGAATTGCTTCGCGTTGTTCGTTATTAATTTGATCGAACTTGCTTGCGATTTTATCAGCTTTTTCTTTTACAATGTTTTCAATTGTATGAACGGTATCTGTTGCATTTAATTGTAAGCAATTCCCTTGATTGAGTTCTTCAAATAGAGAAGAGTATGCTACATATAAATGAACAGGATTGATTAAATCATCACTTCGATCGGCTGGGTCATTTACAATAAGGCGTAATAGCTTACGAATGGATTCAAAATCAAGTGCTGTTTTTAAATCTTCGACAATAAATAGTAAGGCTGCTTGTTCAATTGAATATTTTTTCCCTTTTTGAGGAGAGCCAATCATTTCTTTTATATCTCGTTTCACCCAGTTTTGCATAGCAGTTACAGAGAAACTTGTGTTTTCAATCTGATTGCCAAGCGCAACTATTTCATTTAAAGAAAAACCGACATCAGTATCGTCAATTTTAATCAGCTTTTCAAAAATAGGTGAAAGTGCGGTAGTAATAAAAGCTGTAACGCTTTGTCCGCTTTCAATATCTTTTTTATGTGACTTTGCCCAAGCTTCTTGTAAAATACCGAGAGGCTTTTTCGTATTCCATCCTCTTAGTGATAGAAGAAGGGTAGCCATTTCGTTTCGTGTGAGATGAAATGTTTCCATCTTTTCACCTCCAAAATAATAAAAAGTTCTTATGAACTTATAATATGTTTTGTTTCATTTAAAGTCAATTCTGTTTTGCTTAAATTTTCCTTTGTCACCAAACTGTCGGAAGTAAATAATACTTGCATATTTCAACAAAAGTTCATATAATAAGTTCATAAGAACCTTTAAAATGTTCTTAAAAACAAATCTATCATTCTGAATTTACTAGAAAGATAGATTTCACATATATCTATATAAAAGGAGAATGGATATAATATGTTGAAAAAACTTGTAGCAGTAATGACAGCATTTATGGTTATCTTTGGGGCTAGCAGCTTTATGTTCGTAGATCATGCGGCAGCGAAAAGTTACAAATCTGGTAAAAAATCATTTACACCAAGTTCAGGTCAAAAGTCAAAAGTTGATTTAAACAAAAAAGACTCAAATGTAAATTCTCAAAAAACGACTCCAGATTCAAAAACGAAAGCAACAAACACAGCACCAAAAAGTAATAAAGGAAGCTTTATGAAAGGTTTATTACTAGGTGGTCTTGGTGGTTTACTAATGGGTAGCTTATTTGCAAATATGGGAGCTCTTGGTTCTGTATTAGCGTTTATGGTAAATATGTTAGTAATGGCTGGTATCGTAATGTTAGCAGTTCGTGCATTTAAATACTTCAAAGACCAACGTAAAAAGAAGGCAGATGAAGTAGCATGGAAACAATAAAAATTTCTGAACAAGAATTAATAAATGCGCTTTGCGTATATATAGCTGAAAAAAGACAAGTGGGTCCAGAAGAAGTGTTAGTTGAACTCATGTATGACGATGACTACGGTTTCTCTGCGGAAGTAGAGGTAAATGGTCGCCAGCAAATTTTAATTCAAGCAAACTTAATCGAAGCATTACGCTTATTGCTTGAAAGAGAATATAATGTCAATTCATTCGCAGCGAGATTACAGCTTGAATTAGATGATGAAGAAGGTATTTACGCATTAGCGAAATTTAATAACTCGGATGAGTAGAGAAAAGAGCTGTTGAGAATAATCTCAGCAGCTCTTTTTAGTATGTGCATATGTAGAAGAATAATCACGCCAAATTTCATTCATCTTTCGTCTACCGATATCTACCATCGGATTAAACTGAATTGCAGCTTTCTGACGAACAGAGTGAACGTTTTGAATGGCGTGATATAATTGTTGGTCGACTATATCATGTTGTTCACCTGCATATTTAGCAATTGATAGACCTGCAACAGTTCCTTGCGCCATCGCAATTTTTCCGCTTTCAATGCCTGTAATATTGCCAGCTACAAATAAACCTGGAAGAGGGGTTTCCATTGTTTCGGAATGGAGAGGAACGTGTCCGCCTAATTCTGAAATGTAATGGAAGGGACAACCAGCTACAGCTGCAAGTTCGGCAAGTGGGTATAATCCCCCGGCAATACAAACAAAATCTGCTTCATATATTTTCTCTGATCCATTAATAACATTTCCTTTAGAGTCAATATTAGCAATACGTACACCTTCAACTTGATCTGTTCCGATAATTTCAAGAGCTGCTTTCCGAAGGTGAAGTGGCGTTCCGTTTATTTTCATTCCGCTGTTTGGATAGAATGTTAATCCAGCTTTTCGAATCCAATCATATTTCATAAAGTGGCTACCTATTCGTAAAATAGCAGAAGGAGCGAGATGTGCTGCATTTAAAAGAGAGTTTAAAACTTCTTCAGGTTCACCAGCTTTTTGACTTAACTCGCTTTTTTCAAGGAGTACAATATGATCTACTTTAATTCCCGCTAATTGCAATTCACTTAAAATGGCGAAAGACAAAATGTTAGCACCAATAATGATTCCTTTTTTTCCAACTTGCACGCGATGAACATTTGTCATAACTTGAGCTGCTCCAATTGACATCACTCCTGGAAGTGTCCAGCCTGGAAGGGGAATAGAATATTCCGCAGCACCAGTAGCAAGTAGTACGAACGGTGCTTCTAACGTACCGATATTAGTATGTACAAACCAATTGTTTTCATCTTTATCTAAATTATAGACCGAAACACCGCACCTGATATGTACTGAAAGTGATTCTGCTTCTTCATGAAGTCGCTTCGATTCTTCTATTCCGTTCCACCATTCTCCAGTAGGCTCTTGATGCAACTGTCCTAACAATCTCCCGCCCGGCTTCATAAATTCATCAATAACGAGCACTTTTAGTCCGAAACGAGCACAAGAGATAGAAGCAGATAATCCCGCTGGTCCTGCACCAATGATAATTACATCACTCATCGTTTTTTCACCATCTCTCTCACGATATTCGGATGCTGTTTCCCGCTTTCAACAACCATGTTTTCTTCTACAACAGTTAAGCATGCGCGTACATTTGTTTGATTATTTACTGTCACGCGGCATTCGGAACAGTGCCCGATATTACAATAAATACCTCGCGGTGTCCCGCTATCTTCATGAACTCTTAATGTCCGTATTTCATTTGCTAACAGGGCAGCAGCTATCGTTTCATGTTCATATGCTTCGTATTGATGACCGTTAAATTGAAAAGTAATACGCTCACTACTTTGTAAAGTACCTAAAATAGGGTGATGTGTAATTCTATTCATTTACTTTCACCTACCGATCCAAAAGTAACTGCACGTATTGGTGGTTGATATTTTAACGGTAGTTCATTAAGAGTTACGTCAGGATTCGCATTTTCTATCATTCGATCTATCATTATTCTGCATGTGCGACCACCGCAAAATCCCATGCCAGCACGTGTTCTTAGTTTTAATTCTCTTGCCGAGCAGTTATATTCAGCAATTGTCGATTGAAGTTGTCCATATGTAACCTCTTCACAACGACAAACGATTAAGTTGTTTTTATTTGTCATATGTATTCCTCCTCTAGTTCGGTTTGCACAAATTATATATGCAAAAATCATGCCAATATAGAGGGGAGAGGGCTACCTATAAACGCCTGATTGGTGCATACTGATTCTTTATTGAAGTCCGAGTTTCTTTAAACGGTTATATAAAGTAGCCCTTGTTACGCCAAGTTGTTTTGCGCATTCTAATTTATTCCCATTTAAAATTCGTAAAGCCTTTTCAATAACTTTTTTCTCATGCTCATCCATCTCTTCTTGTAAAGAAAGGATTGTATTATTGTTGCTGAGTAATAGGGAATGAGCTGTATGGTTGTCTAAAGTTTCAGTCGTATGAAATGGTAAATATTCTTGTTTTATAATTCCGTCTGTTGCGAATACCACAAGCCGTTCAACAACGTTTCGAAGTTCGCGAATATTACCTGGCCAATTGTAATGAAGCAGTTCATGCATAATGCTTGAAGGTAGGTCACGAATTGGTCGGTTATAGTTGATCGAAAAATCGTTTAAGAATGAGTATGTGAGTTCGATAATATCCTCTCGTCTTTCACGCAGCGGTGGAATATGCAGGCTAACTACATTTAAACGATAATATAAATCTTCTCGGAAAGTTCCTTTTCTCATTTCTTCTTGTAAATCCCGATTTGTAGCAGCGATAATGCGGAAATCAATATTAATTTCTTTTTCTCCGCCAACTCGGTAATACTTTCGTTCTTGTAGTACACGTAACAGTTTTACTTGCATATCGAGCGGCATTTCGCCAATCTCATCGAGGAATAAAGTACCGCCTTGTGCGAGTTCGATTTTACCTTTTTTCCCTTTACTATTCGCTCCAGAAAAGGCCCCACGCTCGTAACCGAATAATTCACTTTCAAATAAAGCTTCTGGAATTGCCCCGCAGTTAATCGAAATGAAAGGCGCCTTCGCTGCTTCACTTGCTTCATGAATTGCTTTCGCAAATACTTCTTTTCCAACTCCGCTTTCCCCAAGTATTAAAACAGTTGATTTCACCGAACAAACTTTTCTAGCTAATTGTATCGTTCTTTGTATAACAGGACTTTTCCCATTCATCGCAAGGAATGGATCGGATTCATCTTTATACTTTGCCACTTCTTGTTCTAAACGGTGCATTTCATGTGACATATTAAATAGTTTTTCATTTAAAGCGACTTGATTTGTAACATCTGTTTCTGAAACGACTGCTCCTATAATTTCATCATTACAATAAACTGGATTTGAATTAATTAATACGAATAAATCGGGACGAGGCTGATGGAACTGAGCGACTATATTT
Source organism: Bacillus cereus G9842 (assembly GCF_000021305.1). Lineage (GTDB taxonomy): Bacteria > Bacillota > Bacilli > Bacillales > Bacillaceae_G > Bacillus_A > Bacillus_A thuringiensis_S. Next base: position 2,732,051 of record NC_011772.1, on the reverse strand, counting down.
TTTCCATCATGTAAAGATTGTAAAATTTCCAAGTCTTTATAATCAAAAAAACGAGTAATCGGTTGCCCAATAATCTCATTATGGTTGACTGAAAATATTTTTTCAGCACCATCTGTCCAAGTTCGAACGCATTCTTTACTATCAATGACTGTAACAGAAGAGTCAGTTGTTTGTATTACGGTGTTATAAAATGACTGTAGTTCATTGTAGGACTTATAAAGAAATGGAATCATTTGCTGAGAGGTTATACAGAATATCGGCTCATCGTTTTCGTTAAGGATGATAACAGCTAATTCATAAGAAAAAGCGTCAATTAATGCAGTGAATGAGTCATCTACATAAATAATGGCGCAATTATATTCTTCTGTAGTAGAAGGGAGATAATAAAACCTTCCGTTTACTTGCTTAATGTGATTAAGGCTACATGTATGATCGATTAAAATACTTTCCAAAAACTCTTGTATAGTCGGAAATGAAAATGCCATAATATCCTCCCGTTATGTATAAAAAATTTGACAGTGATAAAAAAATAATACACCTATTTACTATAAATTTGAATTATTTTTACAAATAAAAATATTGTTTATGGAAATTGTATATGTGCAGAATTGGCACGTCAATTGCATAAAAGAAAGTGAGAGGTTTAGGGAAAGGAGGAGTATATTGTGAGGCACTGCGACGTTTTAATTATAGGTGGTGGAATAATAGGGTGTTCTATCGCTTATTACACTTCAAAATACGGAAGAGACGTAACAATCATTGAAAAAGGAGAATTTGTCAGCGGGACGTCTTCACGGTGTGATGGGAATATTTTGGCCATTGATAAAGACCCAGGGTTTGATAGTCAAATGTCTTTAGTAAGTCAAAAATTAGTAACTGATTTAAGTGAAAAATTAGAGCATTCATTTGAATATAGGGCACCAGGAAGTATTCTCGTATGTGAGTCAGACGAAGAGATGGAAGCTGCGCAGCAATGGGTAGATCGGCAAAAAGAAGCTGGATTACCGTTTCGAATGCTTGATAGGCAAGATATAAGAGAAGAGTCGCCTTTTTTTGCTGATGATTTATTAGGCGGTTTAGAATGTGCGACGGATTCAACTGTGAATCCATATCTCCTTGCTTTCTCGCTTCTGTCAGAGGCACAAAAGTTTGGCGCAAAAGCCTTTAAGCAGACCGAAGTAAAGAGTATGAAAATAGAGACGAATGGTTCATTTGTTGTAGAAACTACGAATGGTACTTTTACAGCAAAACAAGTTGTAAATGCAGCCGGTGTGTGGGCTCCTAAGATTGGTCAGATGTTAAATGTAAATATACCAATTGAACCGAGAAAAGGGCATATTATAGTAGCATCAAGGCAACAACATGTAGGATGCCGTAAAGTAATGGAATTCGGTTATTTAATTTCTAAATTTGGCGGAAAAAGAAAAGTAGATGCTTTAACTGAAAAATACGGGGTTGCGCTCGTATTTGAGCCTACTGAAAGTCAAAATTTCTTAATTGGAAGTAGTCGTGAATTTGTAGGGTTTCATACGAGAATAAACAATGAAGTCATTAAATGTATCGCAAATAGAGCGATTCGCTTTTATCCGAAAATGGCAGATATGATGGTAATTCGTTCTTACGCTGGTTTACGTCCGTGGACAGAAGATCATTTGCCGATTATTTCACGAGTGGAACATATTCCGAATTATTTCATTGCCGCTGGACATGAAGGGGATGGGATTAGTCTTGCAGCAGTTACTGGGAAAGTAATTGAAGAGTTATTAAATGAAAAAGAGACAATTATTCCTATTGAACCACTTCGTTTGAGTCGTTTTACAGAAAGGGTGTTAAACGGATGAGGTCACAAAGAGTCTTTACGACTATTGATACACATACGGGCGGGAATCCAACGAGGACATTAATTAGCGGACTTCCAAAGTTGATTGGAGAGACGATGGCAGAGAAGATGTTACATATGAAAAAGGAATATGATTGGATTCGAAAATTGTTAATGAATGAACCGCGTGGTCATGATGTAATGTCAGGGGCATTATTAACAGACCCGTGTCATCCTGAGGCTGATATAGGTGTTATATACATAGAGACAGGTGGATACTTACCGATGTGCGGTCACGATACAATCGGTGTATGTACAGCGTTAGTTGAATCAGGTTTAATTCCAGTAGTTGAACCGATTACTTCTTTAAAACTAGATACCCCGGCTGGCTTAGTGGAAGTAGATATTGCTGTTCAAGATGGAAAAGCAAAAGAGGTATCTTTCTGTAACATACCAGCTTTTTTATTGAAAAATATTACTGTACACGTCAAAGACATTGGAACTGTAGAGGCTGATATTGCGTATGGAGGGAATTTTTATGCCATTATTGATGCGAATTCAGTAGGCCTAGAATTAGTACCAGAAAATGCATCTACAATCATCGATAAGGCGATTCATATAAGAAACACAATTAATGAGAAGTTTGAAATCATTCATCCAGAGTATTCGTTTATTAGAGGATTAACACATGTTGAATTTTATACAGATGCTACTCATGAATGTGCGAATGTGAAAAATACAGTTGTTGTACCACCAGGCGGAATAGATCGATCCCCATGCGGTACAGGAACATCTGCGAAGCTAGCTGTATTATACGCTCAAAAAGAAATCAAAATTGGTGAAGAGTTCATTCATGAGAGTATCGTTGGTTCTTTATTTAAAGGATATGTCGTGAATACGACACATGTTGAAAATATTGAAGCTGTCATAACGAAAATTACGGGATCAGCTTGGCTTATGGGTATGCATAAATTTTTTTACAATGAAATGGATCCACTCAAAGAAGGATTTTTGCTAATTCCGCCGATGGAACATGAAACGGAGGATATAAAATGAACATTCAAAAAATGTATACAGCAGTAGACGTACATGTAAATGGCGAGGCATTTCGTGTAATGAAAGACGTACCATGCAAATACTACTACAGTTTGGAGCAATTAAATGAACAATTTTCAGGTGAATTAGCAGAAGAGAGGAAGCTTTTATTAAATGAACCACGTGGTTTTATCGGTTTGAATGGGTGTATTGTCGTTCCATCTATCCATAATGAAGTGGATGCAGCTGTATTATTTTTTAATCATGAAGGTTCGATTCCGCTTCATTATGGGGGCATTGTTGCGGTAATAACGATGTTACTCGAAAGTGGGTATTTAAAAAAGAGAGAGTCCAATCAATACAAAATTGAAACGTTATCTGGAATATTTTTAGTTCATGCGTATGTAGAGAATGATGAAGTTGTATCTGTTTCGTTTGAAAGCAAACTTTGCTATTTGATTGAGGAAAATTTACAGGTTGGTAATGTAAGTTATTCTCTCATACAAGCAGATAAAGTATATGCAGTTGTAGAAAAAGGTGCGTATTCGCCAGAAATTCGTGTTGAAAACATTCCAGAATTGAAAAGATGGGGAGAAGCTACACTGCAGGCTATACAAAAACAGTTGCTAATAAAAAGGCTTATTTTAGTAGATCCTTCGCAAAAAGAAAAGAACCATATAAAGTCGATTACATTTCATGAAGATAACTTTATCGTACGTTCGCCAGGTTTTGTTTCTACTATCGTTTCCTATGTTCATGCGTTATTTAAAAATGATTATATGGCGGATAAACCTTTTAAAAATGAAAGTATATTTAATAGTTTTATAACTGTGGAAAAAGTGAAGAAGGAGGAGCTAGGATACATTTTCCGTTTTGAAAGTAGAGGATTTATTACAGGAATGCAGACGTTTCTATTAGACCCTACGGATCCATTTCCGGCAGGGTTCTTATTAAAATAAAATGTGATAAGGAGAGATAAATATGCAAAAAATTAAAGGGGCATTTCCAGTATTAATAACACCGATGGATGAATTTCAGGAAATTAATTGGGATGGGGTAAAACAAAATGTAAATTACTTTATCGAACAAAAGGTTGCAGGCATCATCATTAATGGAAGTACAGGAGAGTTTGTAAGTTTATCAAAAGAAGAGCGATTTAAAATGGTAGAAACCGTTTTGAAAGAAATTGATGGCCGTATTCCAGTCATTGTTGGAACTGCTGCGGAAACGACGAAAGAAACAATTGAATATACGAAACATGCAGAAGCGCACGGAGCGGATTGTGCATTAATTATAAACTCTTACTATTGTAAACCGAAGGAAGAGGAGATCTATTTTCATTTTAAAGAAATCTCAAACTCTGTAAATATACCAATTATGTTATACAATAATCCATTTACTTCTGGTGTTGATATGAGTACAGAGCTAATGCTCCGTATTGGAAAAGAGTGTGAAAATGTTACACATATTAAAGAATCTAGCGGAGATATTCGAAAAGCAAGAGATTTAGTAAGACAAAGTGAAGGGGCTTTCCAAGTCTTCTGTGGTTCTGAAGATTTAGTTATGGAATCATATTTAGTTGGTGCCTCGGGATGGGTTTCAGTAGCAGGAAATATCGTTCCTGGTCTCGTTACAAAAATGTATGAGCATTTTCAAAATGGTGAATTAGAAAAAGCATGGGAAATAAACGATGCTATTTTACCACTTTGCGAATTTCTTGAAGGGTCAGGGAAATATGTTCAAATCGTTAAACGTTCCATGGAATTACATGGGCAAGCGGGAGGACCTTCTCGCTATCCAAGACTAGGATTAACTGTTAACGAAGATCAAAAGCTTCAAACGATTTTATCAAATATTGCAGCTCATGCAGCTGTTTAAATAAGGAGGAGAACATAATGTTAAAGACAAATATTGAGCTGAAACCAAAAGTGGAAGCGTTTTTAAATGAAGAAATTAAAATGTTTATTAATGGCGAATTTGTTTCTGCTATTGGCGGAAAGACGTTTGAAACGTACAATCCAGCAACAGAAGATGTTTTAGCAGTCGTATGTGAAGCGCAAGAAGAGGATATTGATGCTGCAGTAAAAGCAGCAAGATCTGCATTTAAATCTGGTCCGTGGGCAGAAATGACTACTGCTGAAAGATCGCATCTTATTTATAAATTAGCAGATTTAATTGAAGAACATAGAGAAGAGTTAGCGCAATTAGAAGCTTTAGATAATGGGAAGCCGTATCAAGTAGCACTTGAGGATGATATTTCAGCGACTGTAGAAAATTATCGTTATTACGCAGGATGGGCTACAAAAATTATTGGGCAAACAATCCCGATTTCAAAAGATTACTTAAACTATACGAGACATGAACCTGTAGGTGTTGTAGGTCAGATTATTCCGTGGAACTTTCCGCTCGTTATGTCTTCTTGGAAAATGGGAGCTGCACTGGCGACAGGTTGTACGATCGTATTAAAACCAGCAGAGCAAACACCTTTATCCTTACTATATACAGCAAAACTCTTTAAAGAGGCTGGATTTCCAAACGGTGTTGTAAACTTTGTACCAGGCTTTGGTCCTGAAGCAGGAGCGGCAATTGTAAATCATCATGACATTGATAAAGTTGCTTTTACAGGATCTACTGTTACAGGAAAGTATATTATGCGTCAGTCTGCAGAAATGATTAAGCATGTAACGTTAGAGCTTGGCGGCAAATCACCAAATATCATTTTAGAAGATGCGGACTTGGAAGAAGCAATTAGTGGTGCATTCCAAGGTATTATGTATAATCACGGTCAAAATTGTAGCGCAGGATCACGTGTATTTGTTCATCGTAAACATTATGAAACTGTAGTAGATGCACTTGTGAAAATGGCGAACAACGTAAAACTTGGAGCAGGTATGGAGAAAGGAACGGAGATGGGTCCACTCGTATCTAAGAAACAACAAGAGCGTGTGTTAAATTACATTGAGCAAGGGAAGAAAGAAGGTGCTACAGTTGCGGCTGGTGGTGAACGTGCGCTTGAAAAAGGTTATTTCGTTAAGCCAACTGTATTCACAGACGTTACAGACGATATGACAATCGTTAAGGAAGAAATATTTGGACCAGTTGTTGTTGTACTTCCATTTGATTCGACAGAAGAAGTAATTGAACGAGCGAACAACTCATCTTATGGCCTTGCTGCGGGTGTATGGACGCAAAATATCAAAACGGGTCATCAAGTGGCAAATAAATTAAAAGCAGGAACAGTGTGGATTAATGATTATAACTTAGAAAATGCAGCTGCACCATTTGGTGGATACAAACAATCTGGTATTGGCCGCGAATTAGGTTCATATGCGCTTGATAATTATACAGAAGTGAAAAGTGTTTGGGTAAATATAAAGTAATAGGGCGTTTTACTGACAAAATTGAGGGATGAAATAATGAAAGATGCGGACAACTAGAAAGTTTGATAATAGTTGTCCGTTTTCTTATATACAAAATTGTTTTTCAAAAGAATGATAAGGGGGATTTGGATGGAGAATTTAGTAGAATGGTTAGTAGGGCAAGTGTGGAGTATCGGTTTAGTTGTTTTTGCATTAGGGGCAGGCGTATATTTCACGATTGCAACACGCTTTTTGCAAATTCGTTATTTTAAAGAGATGATTAAACTATTATTTGAAGGAAAGAGTTCAGAGACGGGAATATCATCTTTTCAGGCATTTTGTTTAGCCTTATCAGGAAGAGTTGGAATTGGTAATATCGCAGGGGTAGCGACAGCAATCGCTTTCGGCGGGCCTGGAGCTGTATTTTGGATGTGGGTAATGGCTTTGTTAGGGGCAGCGAGCGCGTTTGTTGAATCAACATTATCTCAAGTATACAAAAGTAAAGTAGGGAATGAATATCGCGGCGGTACTCCATATTTCATTGAGAAAGGTTTAAAAATGAAATGGTTTGCAGTCATTGTAGCGGTAGTTGTAACACTTTCATATGGCGTGTTATTACCAGGTATTCAATCTAGTAGTATCGCAGTTGGATTTGAAAACTCTAATGGTATTAACAAATATATAACTGGTATATTTTTAGTCGTGTTACTAGCAGCAATTATTTTTGGTGGTGTAAAGAGAATTGCTGGCGTTTCTCAAATGCTTGTTCCATTTATGGCAATTGGTTATGTAATTGTTACATGTATCATATTAATTGCGAATGTAACGGAGATTCCAAGTATGTTTGCTTTAATTTTCTCTAGCGCATTTGGTGTAAATGAAATGTTTGGTGGAATTGTTGGTGCAGCTATTGCATGGGGCGTAAAACGCGCTGTATTTTCAAACGTTGCTGGTGTCGGAGAAGCGACGTATAGTTCGGCTGCTGCTGAAGTATCGCATCCTGCAAAACAAGGATTAGTTCAAGCGTTTTCCGTATATATCGATACAATTGTCGTATGTACAGCGACAGCTCTTATGATATTAATTACAGGTATGTATAATGTTATACCTGAAGGGAAACGCGCTATTGTAAAAAACATAGGAAATGTGGAAGCAGGTCCAATTTATACGCAACAAGCAGTTGAAACTGTGATGACAGGGTTTGGTCCAATATTTATTTCAATTGCAATTTTCTTTTTTGCATTTACAACGTTACTCGCTTATTACTATATCGCTGAAACGACGCTTACTTATTTAGATCGTCAATTGAAGTATGGTTGGTTAAAACCAGTTTTAAAATTTGGATTTTTAATTATGGTTTACATCGGTAGTGTTGAATCAGCGTCGCTTTTATGGAATCTCGGAGATTTAGGAATCGGTAGTATGGCATGGTTAAACTTAATCGCGATTCTATTATTAAGTAAAATTGCATTAAAAGTGTTAAAAGACTATGAAACGCAGAAAAAAGAAGGGAAAGATCCAGTATTTAATCCTAAAAATGTGGGGATTGAAGGATTAACATTTTGGGAAGAAAGAAGTAAAGAGGTTGAAAGAAAAAGTTCTAGAGAAAAAGTTATTGTAGATGATAATTTAAAATTATAACGTAAATTAACTGAAAATTCTTAATTTAAAAGAAGGTATATTGCCTCCATTTCATCGCATACTACAATAGGTATGGATAATATGACTGGAGGGAATAAGATGGAACATGAGCAACATAGTTCGATAAATGATATTCTACATCATTATAAAGAAGGTATAGGTAGTTTTACAAATCAAATTCCTGAAATCGCTGAGACATATAATGCGTTTACGCAAGCTTGTTTTCAAGAGGGTGCTTTAACAAAAAGAGAAAAACAACTTATTGCATTAGGAATTAGTTTAGCAACGCAAGATGAGTATTGTACAATTTATCATACAAAAGGTTGTCTTGATCAAGGATGTTCGGATAAAGAGATTCTGGAAGCATGTGGTGTTTCAGCAGCATTTGCTGGCGGAGCTGCGATGAGTCAAGCGGTAACTTTAGTGCAAGAGTGTTTAACAGAACTGAAAAATCAAAAGCATTGAATAAAAAAACGTTTTAAACTTTATGTTTAAAACGTTTTTTTATGTGAAATTAAATTTGTATTCACTTTAGTATTCTATATCTTCATAAATCGAATTCTCTACATCAGGAAGAACTGTGTATATACTCTTACCGATTAAAGCTTCTAATTCTTTCTTAATTGCATAAAACCCTTTCCAATGTAAAGATGTATGAGATGTTGTACCATGACGCAAACCAACGGAAATTAATCTTCTTTCCAGCGTAGTAAAGCCATCCGCGTCAGCAAGAGCGTCACAAAGAGTAATTACTTTATTGTATAAGTCGTAGTTACTATGTTCATTCAATATTGCAACCAACCGGCTTTTCATATGGTCAGGAACGAGATGCCATTCCGCTGCGATATCTATATGTTCATTTTTACAGGGAAATGAGTGTGTCACACAAATAATGGCGTTTCCTGCATATCCTAAATCATTCATATACATATAACCATCATAGGAATGAATGACCGATTTGGTAAAACCTTTGTATCTTCCGATATCATGCAAAAGGGCAGCGTTATATGCTATGTCAGCATCTAGGTCATACCCTTTTTTTATAAGTTCTATAATTATGTTTTCAGTTGCATGAGCAACATGTAGTGAATGTTCAAACCAAGGGCCCGGGTTTTGTTCATATGCCCATTCGAGTAGTTCTTTTGCGTACGTTCTATCTAATATATATTTCATATCGTTATCCTTTCACAAAAAATCATATCTTAATATAAATTCATCTTATTATTTCATTATTCCTTCTTTAAAAATTGTTACAATGAAACAAAAGGGGGAAAAGTAATGCGAAATTTAGTAATTGAAGAAATTAAGCAACTAGAAAATGATATGGAAGAACTTTCGAAACTTTTGAAAACGGTTGTAAATGATGGGGCATCAATTGGTTTTTTGCCTCCACTGGAACAAAAAGACGCAACAAAGTATTGGCAAACAGTCATAGCGCCAGAAGTGATATTGTATGTAGCTAAAATAAACAACGAAGTAGCAGGGAGTATTCAATTACAATTAGTTACAAAGCCTAACGGAATTCATAGAGCCGAGATTTGCAAATTAATGACTCATCCAAACTTTAGACGTAACGGTATTGGACGATTGCTTATGCAAAAAGCAGAGGAACGAGCGAAGCAAGAAAACAGGTCTCTTTTAGTATTAGATACTAGAGAAGGAGATCCTTCCAATAAATTGTACAAATCACTAGACTACCAAGAAGTTGGAACAATACCAGGGTATGCAATTTCTCCGAATGGAAAGTTAGATGCTACGGTTCTTTATTATAAATGCATATAAATTGTGATTAAAAGGTTATCATACTGAATAATAAGAAACTATTTTAACACCGTCTATATTTTTCTGGCGGTGTTAAATAAATTTATTGATATAATCCATTTAACGCACTAAATGAATTTGAGAAAGTTTTTAGAGGGTTCTTTTAGTAATGATTCTCGTCTTATAATAAATGTAGAGAAGATGACTAGCCAACTATAGTTATTTTCGCTTTATTATCGGAAGGGGATGAAAGAATGAAAAAGAATAGTTTACAAAAGATGAAGAAAGTTATTTTAAGTGGTGGCGTATTACTTACGGGATTATTAACATTTGGATTTTCAGAAAAGGCTTCAGCTCATGGTTATGTAGAATCACCAGCGAGCCGATCTTATTTATGTAAGCAAGGGGTAAATGTAAATTGTGGACCGATTCAATATGAACCACAAAGTGTAGAAGGGATAGGGGGATTTCCGCAACTAGGACCTTCTGATGGACAAATTGCAGGGGCTGGTCATTTTCCTGCTTTAGATGTTCAAACTGTGGATAGGTGGAAGAAAGTTACGTTAAATGGCGGGACGAATACATTCAAGTGGAAACTAACTGCTCCTCATAGTACAAAAGAGTGGAAATATTATATTACGAAAAAAGGCTGGAATCCAAATAAACCTTTAACGCGATCAGATTTAGATTTAGTGCCATTCTATGTGAAAAATGACGGTGGGGCTAGACCAGGGACAACAGTAACGCATGAAGCAAATGTACCAACTGATCGTAGTGGATACCATCTTATTTTAGCTGTTTGGGAAATTGCAGACACTGGAAATGCGTTTTATCAAGTTATAGATGTAAACCTTGTGAATAATGGCTTAGCTTCAAATTTCGCTTTTAACAACGTAGTGCAAGCTCCTACACTATTTTAATTGAAACATATATTTCGATCATCTAATTCATTTTAGATGATTTTTTTTATGAAAATGATGAAAAATATAGAAGAAAGTGCAATTATTTATAAAAAAATATGCTTTAAATATTGTCATATTTGCTTCTTTAAGATATCCTTTTCATGAAGAGGTGGAAAACATGGAAAAAGTACTAGTTTTCGGGCATAAAAACCCAGATACAGATGCAATTTGTTCTGCAATTGCTTATGCAGAATTGAAAAAAGAATTAGGAATGAATGCTGAGCCTGTACGTTTAGGCGAAATCAGCGGTGAAACTCAATTTGCGTTAGACTATTTTAAAGTAGAAGGACCGCGTTTTGTTGAGACAGTAGCAAGCGAAGTGGACAACGTTATTTTAGTTGACCATAACGAGCGTCAACAAAGTGCTAACGATATCGAATCAGTTCGTGTGTTAGAAGTTATTGACCATCACCGTATTGCTAACTTTGAAACAAGCGATCCTATATACTATCGTTGTGAGCCAGTTGGATGTACAGCTACAATCTTAAACAAAATGTACAAAGAAAATGGCGTTACAATTCGTAAAGAAGTTGCAGGTTTAATGTTATCTGCAATTATTTCAGATTCTTTACTATTCAAATCTCCAACTTGCACAGAACAAGACGTAGCAGCTGCTCGTGAATTAGCGGAAATCGCTGGTGTAGATGCTGATAGCTACGGCTTAGAAATGTTAAAAGCTGGTGCTGACTTAAGCGGAAAAACAATGGAGCAATTAATCTCTCTTGACGCTAAAGAATTCCAAATGGGTAATGCGAAAGTTGAAATCGCACAAGTAAACGCTGTTGATACAAACGACGTTCTTGTACACCAAGCGGAACTTGAAAAAGTAATTTCTGCAGTAGTAGAAGAAAAAGGTTTAGACCTATTCTTATTCGTTGTAACTGATATCTTAACTAACGATTCTGTCGGTCTTGCGATCGGTAAAGCAGCAAACGTTGTTGAGAAAGCATACAACGTATCACTAGAAAACAACACAGCTACATTAAAAGGTGTTGTATCTCGTAAAAAACAAATCGTACCAGTATTAACAGAAGCATTCCAAGCTTAATTTTATTGAGTACACATAAACAGCAAGGACAAGTAGTCAGATTGGCTACTTGTCCTTTTTTATCTCTAAAAAACAGAAAATTAAATGCAGGATTTAATAATTATAGTGAGTATGCCTTTAAACAAAAAAATAGAGATTACAGTATTGAAGATTGTTTTAAGTTTCATGAGTCGATAGAAAAGTGTGTTGTACCAATTTGGAAACAGTTAGGAAGTTTTCTTAAAAAGAATCTTGATGTAAAAACGTATCGTCCCTGGGATCTTGCTCCTTGTAATTTGCAAAAATATTCATTTGAAAATTATATTAATTTATTGGATGGAATTGAAGAAATGTTGCGGAAGACAGATTCATGTTTTCATGAGGAATTTACTCATATAAGGAAAGCGGGATTAATTGACGTACAAGAACGGAAAAATAAAGCACCAGGAGCTGCTTGCTTTACCTTATCTCATAGTAAAGACGTTTTTGTTTATTCTAATTTTAGTTTTTCATTTTATGCGATTCATGCATTAATACATGAATTGGGGCATGCATTTCACTTTTATAAACAATTTAACAATGAAAGTAGTATGCAGGAAAGATACCTTCGTGAAGAGGTGGCGGAACTTTATTCCCTTAGTCTTGAATTACTATTAATGGATAAGCTTAATATTTTTTATACGCAAGAGGATGATTATAAAGAAGTACAGCAAGCTCAATTATATCGTACTTTATCGTTATTAATATCGTCAGTTTCAGGAGATGTATTCCAGCACTGGCTTTATACAAATCCAAACCATTCACCAGAAGAGCGAGATGAGAAATATATTGAACTATGTAAAAGGTATCAATATTCATCAGTTGATATTGCAGGAGTAGAGAATGAAATTGGTTCGAGTCATTTCACTTTGTTCAGTTTCCTTTTTATAAAATTGAATATGCAATTGCGCAAATAGGAGCGATGCAATTGTTTCAAATTTATCGAGAGAATCAGGAACAAGCGATTGCTTTCTTTAAAGAGGGAGCGAGTTCAGATTGGAATTTACCTATACAGGAAATATATATAAATACAGGTGTTGCGTTTGACTTTTCGGAAGAAAGGATACAAAGTACTGCAAGGGCTATTTTAGATTTGATTAACGAATTAAAATAAGGATAGCGTTAGCTATCCTTATAATCGTTTATTCGTAAGATTTTTTCTTGTTTATATAAAATGTGATTATCGCAGTAATGAAGAAAATAGGTATCGCATACACTTGCCCAACAAATAACTTCCAGCCGACATAATTATAGCCTTCAGATGCTGGGATGATAACGGAAATAACGCAAACGATAAAATAGACTAATAGTGCAGGGATAATATTTTTCATTTTTATGAACCTCCTTTTTAATTATATCTATACATCCTTATGTTAAAATTTATATTTAATATTTTGAAGAAAAAAAGCAAAAATTTTTATGGTATTATAATATTTGCAATGAGAGTGATCCATAGTACGTATATGGTAAAATGTGTAATTTTAGCTTTCGGAATTATTATATAGTATTTCGAGAGAAAAATGTACAAAATAACGAATTTTATTTACAGAAGTAAAGGGAGTAGAAATATATATGAAAAGGCTATGTATAATTCCTTGTGGAAAAAAGAAAATTTGGGATAAGCATTCAAACTACGGACCGATGGAAGCAAAAGATGTATATATTAGTCCGTTCGGAAAAGCATGTCAGGCATACGCAACTATGTTTTTCGAAAACTGGGTTATATTATCAGCGAAACATGGATTTTTAAGACCAAATGATATTGTATTAGAAAACTATGATCTTGCATTTGATTCAAAAAGCGATGAGGTAATAAGTATAGAGCAATTACAAAAACAGTTGGTAGATAAAAGTTTATTACAGTTTGACGAAATCGTCTTACTAGCAGGAAAAAAGCATAAAAAAGTAGTGACAAAGTTATATCCAGAAGAAATGATTACATATCCGCTAGAGGGGTGTAAAGGGATTGGGTATATGTTGCAGAGGTTGAAAGAAGCTGTGAAGGAAGGGGAGGAAATATAGGTGAAGTTTCAGTGATTTTAAACTCTATTTATTTAGGGAGCTTAGGCATCGCCGAAAGGGTGATGCTTTTTTGTTCGTGCCGTCAATTTTAGAAAATGTAGGGTGTATGGGTACAGTTAAGATTGTAAGTGGGAATAGCAATAAGACAAGTTTTGAATAGAATATTAAGAAAGGAGATGTTGATGAATAATGGCTAGATATAGTTTGCACGGAGGACATAATAGTATTGTTCAAGGTGCTAATTTCGGGAATCGGAAAGAACACGTTCTGGATAGGCAAGTTAAAGATGCCGTGGCGGCTAAGTTAAGAGCCTTAGGACACACGGTTTATGACGATACGGACGAGGTAGGAACAACTCAATCACAAAATTTAAATAATATCATTCGTAAAAGCAATTCCCATGCTGTGGATTTAGTTATTTCTTTTCATCTTAATGCAAGCGATGGAAATGGACAGGGTGTTGAGGTTCTGTATTATGATCAGAAAGACTTGGCGGCTAAAATCTCAGCTCAACTAGCAAAAGATATTGGATGGCGTGATCGAGGTGCAAAACAGCGTACAGATTTAGCGGTATTAAATGGGACGAAAGCACCTGCTATTCTTATAGAATTAGGATTTATTGATAATGAATCTGACATGGCAAAATGGAATGTTGATAAAATCGCTAATTCTATTGTGTTTGCTCTTACAGGACAAACTGGAGGAGGTACAGTGGATTTGCTCAAAGTAAAAACTGGCGGTGTAGCATTTAGTAATTTACAAGCTTTGGCTCAAGCGATGGTTGATGCGGGTATTGATGGACAAATTGTCGTTCAGAAAGATGGCATTGGTTATGCTATAACGAATGGCTATCCAGCTGGAAATATCGATAAATTTACAGCTTGGTTAGATGCGCGTAAGTGGTACTATGAGTATGTGAGATAAAGTAAAACTTTAATCAGTGGGTTAAAAATACAAGTTGGCTTTTATTATTTTAATGGCTCACGATAATATACTATGTAACCACAAATATGGACAATGTATATAATTAAAACCACCTATCAAAAAGGTGGTTTTAATTATATACTTTAGTTTTTTTGAATAATCATCTTTTAAATCTATAATAATATTCTATTTTTCGATACATAAGTTAAATTTTAAATCATTATCAATGAATACAAAATCTCTACTGCTAATTAAAAAACTGACTTGATTGTTTAAGGGATAAGAGCAAAAAATACAATCTCTGAATATGATAATAAAAAAGGAGATGATGAATAATGGGTTACATTGTAGATATTTCAAAATGGAATGGCAATATTAACTGGGATATCGCAGCCCCACAATTAGATTTCGTAATTGCACGTGTGCAAGATGGTTCAACTTATGTTGATCCTTTATATAATAATTATGTACAAGCAATGAAAGTAAGAAATATTCCGTTTGGTAATTATGCGTTCTGTCGTTTCGTTTCAGTAGAGGATGCACGGATAGAAGCAAGAGACTTTTGGAACCGTGGTGAAAAAAATGCCACAGTTTGGGTAGCTGACGTAGAAGTAAAAACAATGAATGATATGAGAGCGGGTGCACAAGCATTTATTGATGAATTACGTAGATTAGGAGCTAAGAAGGTCGGTTTATATATTGCTCATCATATGTATGCTCCATTTGGAATGGCAAATGTCAATTCTGATTTTGTATGGATTCCTCGTTATGGTGGTAACAAACCGGCGTATCCATGTGATATTTGGCAATACACAGAAACAGGGAATGTAGCTGGTATCGGAAAATGTGATTTAAATGAGCTAATTGGAAATAAACCGTTAGCTTGGTTTATAAATCAAACTGTTGAGCCAATAAAGAAACAAGAAGGGGTTGGAATTATAGTGAATAAATATAACAAAGTAGTTACTTATGAATTTGGTGTAAATTTAATTCCTGACATGATTCAAATGATGGATAAGCTTGGATATACTTCTAAAATAATATCTCTCGGAAATAACCAAGGACTTGTGTATTTCGAGACAGATTATCGTCAAGGGAACGAACTGGACAAAGTAACGGCTTGGTTAGATACGAAAGGAATTAAATTTTTTTATACAAAAGAGTAGTTTGCTAAATAAAAAGCCGTCATGTGACGGCTTTTTATTTTTATGTAATCTTCTAAATCTAGTTATAATATGGAGAAAATAGACTAATAAACAAGCCTTTGTATACTTTCAAACATAGAATATGATGAATTCTATTAAGGAGGAAGCATATCCATGGGGAATACTTGTCATTGTGGGCATTCCCGAAATTGTAATAAATTTTGGGATAATTTAATGTTTGGGAGATGTAGATGTAAACGCAGTGATTTTCACGAATGTTGTTGCAAAGAGAAACCGAAATGTGAGTGTGAAAAATGTCATTGTAAAACAAAACCGAAATGCCATTGTAGAGATGAAGATGAAGGGTATTAATAATAAAAAAGAGTACGATACGTACTCTTTTTTAGGGTGGTTATATTCCATCTTGAACAGATTTCTTTACAATTACCCATGTGTCTTTCTTTTTAACCGTTATAGCTACATTAGTTCCATTAGATTCCTTATAAAAGATATATCCATTGTTTGAGTTTACATATGTTACTGGCTCACCTATGCAATCTCGCGAGCAGGATTTGTTGACCAGTTCAATTAGGGATAGTTCGCTTGGATCGGTTTTACTTGCTTCTATAACAGCATCAAGGTTTGTTTTTCGATAACCTTGCAAGTTTATATGAAAAAGCTGCTCTATTTCTCCTGTAATGCTAGTATTCATTACTTCTACTGAATTCTTTTTTTCTTGAAGAAATCCGTTTTCATAAAGTAATTTTGTATATCCAATCCATGCTATTAATACTAGCATGAAAAACATACCCGTCATTTTAAGCATTCGAAGTCGTTTACTTATAATTGTTTCTGAGTATTTCATTCAGTCTAATCCTCCAATGTTTTTAATTTAAAATATGCTTGGATACATACTTTTAGAAGAGGATGAGAATGAATGAGTTTTCAATAAAAAAGAAAACATCCAGAGCTAGATGCTTTCCTTTTTTGTATGTTTCGCTATCTGTTAGTTACTTGTTTCATCAGCGGTCTTATTTCTTTAACTGGTGGTTTCTTATCATAGGCATCAACGTAAGAAAAGTAGTAGTTTAAGTTTCTTAGAAGACCTTTTCCTATTTTTGCACTTAAGAAAGGAAATACTTGTCCAGTATAATCATCGAGAGATTTACAGTAATATTTTTCATCTAAATATATACTGTATTTACATGTTAGTTCTACTAAAGGATTCCCTTCATCATCAAATACTTCTTTAGAATCAATAATATCTATTAGTGCAAATTTTTCATTTAGGTAAACTTTCTTTTTTTTCTCGTGTTTATTTGTAAGTATAAAAACGAGCCCAATCGCGTTAATCAAACTATTTCCTCCTATAAAAAACGGATATTAATAAAATATATCGATATAAGCTAAATGTAAAGAGGAGAGGTGAAATATCATGGAGAGAAAGTTAAATAAGCCGATTTATGTTTGGGAATCGACTTATTTTATCAAGTATTACTTAGTAGTAATACCTACTCTGATTAACATTTCACTTTATTGAAATACTTGTGGGAATTGTTTTACGATTGCGTTTGTTATCATGTCGGCCATTTCTAATGCTTCTTTTTCAATTTTATCGTAAAGTTGTACTCCTGCTTCATAATCTTTATTTAGGAAAGTAAGTGCTTCTGCTTTCGTTAGTGCTAAATGTTCATAAAACATTTTTCGGAATTCTTCTTTTCCTATATATGGGTTGATGTTATTAAGAAACTCAACGATTTCATCACCATTAGCGTACCATTTTTTCTCTATAGCGGCAGCTGCATTTTGATCACCAGTTTTTGCGGCTTTAACAAGATCTGCTGCAATGACTAAGTGATCCTTAATTAATGCACTATATTTTTTTACTGCATCTTCACCGTAAAATGGTTCAAGTGATAGTCCCATATGTGTTGCGTTTTGTAGAAGTCGTCCAACAGTAACGTTAACATCGGGTAAATTAAATACAATACTTATAATAGCCAATCTCGTCCAAGCGACGTGTTGTTCCCATAAAGAACGCATATACCCTTTTAAAAAATTCTCGTTTTTACTAATTCGGTAGTTACGTACAGATAAATCATAGTTTACATAAGGGTTATGGTAGGGGGAGTAATACGATTGCCAATAAGAATACATAAATAGTAACACTCCTTTGAACATGTATAACTCAAAGTATGATATAGATTTATGTTTAGTTACGTGTCCTAGATTATTTTTAGGGAATTTTGAATTGGAGAAATTAGGTGAATGATCTTGTGGTATATATGAATAAATTGAATATAAAGTAAAAGAGGGTCTGCAAGGGAAGTTACAGACCCTCAAAAGGGTATTGCCGAGATGTCGGACTCGACTACGTAATGTTATCATAAAATTCTTTTGAAAAAACCTGGTAAATGTGTCCAAATGAAATTGGGACCTTAATAAAGTCAAAGAGACCTGCTTCCCGCGGCAGGCCCCATTAACTAGATAATGTCGATGAGCAAAAACTCATCTGGAGTACTTTCATAGTAACAAGTAAAATGTGTTTTGTGTATTGAGAAAGAAGAATTGCATAATTATATGTGAACAATTAAAATCCCAACAATTTATGATTATCATTAATTGTTGGGATTTAAATATGGTTATAAAATGGAAAAAAGACTTGGAAGTGAGATTGAGGTGTAGAAGTAAGTAATCATGAAAAAGACCTGCTAATATAAGCAGATCAACTTAAGGGGTTTATCCAACAGATTATTATATATGGTAACAACTGAATTGTAGTAAGTCTATACATTTAATATTGAGAAAAATTCTGCGAATGATATATTTTTTGCGCATATATTAACATCTAAAAAGTTGAGAAAGAAAATTAAAAAGCTTTTTATAAGAGAATAATGGTTGGTACTTATAGTATGATTCATATTTCCACGCATCATTATTAGAGAATTGGAGTTGTGTTGTTTTCTTTTTTGCCGTGATGGAACTCATATTATGATGTTTCATATAGAAACCTCCTGAATTTATATGTATACGATTAGTAGTATTCAAGAAAGGGAAATAAAATGAATATTTAAATTGAAACTCTTTCTTCATGTTTACTGGATTTACGTTATAAATGTTGTAAAACATATAAAACATGGATGCTAATTCATATTAAATAGGTGGAGAAACATAGAATAATGAAAAAATAATAAGCATCTATTCATCTCTTTCAAGTCGCATAAGTGATTGATATAATAGAAGTAGATGAAAGATAAAGAAAAGCAGGTGACTCTTTTTTGTTTACTAAAGCACAAGAACTTTTAGCGTCCTACTTTGGTTATTCTTCGTTTCGAAGAGGACAAGATGAAACAATTAAAAATGTACTAGATGGGAAAGATACAGTATGTATTATGCCAACGGGTGGCGGTAAGTCGATTTGTTATCAAATTCCGGCATTAGTATTTGAAGGAACGACGTTGGTTATATCGCCTTTAATATCACTTATGAAGGATCAAGTAGATACATTGGTACAGAATGGCATTTCAGCTACATATATTAATAGTTCTATTTCTATTGCCGAAGCAAATCAGCGAATTCAATTAGCGAAACAAGGACATTACAAATTACTTTATGTCGCGCCTGAGCGTCTTGATTCGATGGAGTTTGTTGACCAACTTATCGATATGAAAATCCCTATGATTGCGATTGATGAAGCACACTGTATTTCACAGTGGGGACATGATTTCCGTCCAAGTTATTTACATATACATCGCATATTAGATTATCTTCCAGAAAAACCGCTCGTATTAGCATTAACAGCAACAGCAACACCGCAAGTACGTGAGGACATTTGTAACACACTTGAAATTAATCAAGAAAATACAATTATGACAACGTTTGAGCGTGAGAACTTATCGTTTTCTGTCATTAAAGGGCAAGATCGAAATGCATATTTGGCGGATTATATTCGTCAAAATCAAAAGGAATCTGGGATTATATATGCAGCTACTAGAAAAGTAGTCGATCAGTTATATGAAGATTTAATGAAGGCTGGAGTTTCTGTATCAAAATATCATGCTGGTATGAGTGATAGTGATCGAAATGAGCAACAAGAACTCTTTTTACGAGATGAAGTAAGTGTAATGGTAGCAACATCTGCATTCGGGATGGGTATTGATAAATCGAATATTCGTTACGTAATTCATTATCAGCTTCCAAAAAATATGGAAAGTTACTATCAAGAAGCAGGACGTGCTGGTCGTGACGGATTAGATAGTACATGTATATTGTTATATTCTTCTCAAGATGTACAAGTACAGCGTTTTTTAATTGATCAATCAACTGGAGAATCACGTTTTTCAAATGAACTTGAAAAATTGCAAAATATGACCGATTACTGTCATACAGAACAATGTTTACAATCATTCATTTTGCAATACTTTGGAGAAGAACCGAAAGAAGATTGTGGACGCTGTGGTAATTGTACAGACGATCGCGAGAGCATTGATGTGACAAGGGAATCACAAATGGTTTTATCATGCATGATTAGAACGAACCAACGCTTTGGGAAGCAAATGATAGCGCAAGTATTAACGGGGTCGAAAAATAAGAAAGTTATTGAATTTAATTTTCATACTTTACCAACGTATGGGCTTTTATCGAACCGTAGTGTAAAAGAGGTCAGTGAGTTTATTGAGTTTTTAATTTCAGATGAGTTAATTGCAGTTGAACATGGCACTTATCCGACGTTAAAAGTAACAGAAAAAGGGAAAGAAGTATTACTTGGTAAAGAGAATGTTTTACGAAAAGAACGAGTAGAGACAAGACAAATTGTACAAGACCATCCTTTATTTGAAGTGCTTCGTGAAGTACGTAAAGAAATTGCACAAGGAGAAGGTGTACCTCCGTTCGTTATTTTCTCTGACCAAACATTAAAAGATATGTGCGTGAAAATGCCGCAAAGTGATTCCGAATTGTTGACGGTAAAAGGTATCGGAGAACACAAACTTGTGAAATATGGCTCGCACTTCTTACAAGCAGTTCAGCATTTTATTGAGGAAAATCCAAATTACGCTGAAACGATTAAGACAGAAGTAGTTGCAGAGCGTAAAAAGTCAGGAAAAGCGTCCGCAAATTCTCATTTAGAAACGTATGAAATGTATAAACAAGGTATTGATTTGAATGAGATTGCAAAAGAACGTAACTTATCAAGACAAACAATCGAAAACCATTTAATTCGCTGCTACGAGGATGGAATGGAAGTAGAGTGGCAAAGTTTTGTTCCAGCAGAGTATGAATCTCTTATTGAAACTGCCGTTCAAAATGCTGAGGGTGGTCTGAAATCTATTAAAGAACAGCTTCCGAATGAAGTGAGTTACTTTATGATTCGTGCTTATTTACAAATAAGAAAGTAGAGACATATAAAGGGGATAAGATTTTATGTATCATGTTTTCGTTTATGGCACGTTAAGAAGAGGACAAACGAATGCTCATTATATGTTAGGTGCAACGTGCATTGCAGACAGAGCTTGGACATATGGAAAATTATTTGATACGAATGAAGGATATCCGGCTATGACTTATTCGATTGAAGAAAAGGTGTATGGAGAAGTTTATGTAGTAAATGATGAGATATTGTGTAAGTTAGATGAACTAGAAGAATATACAGGTAATGCGGAGACCGATTTATATGATCGAATCACGCAAACAGTATATGTTGCTGATAGGGAAATAGAAGCATATGTGTATATCGCTCAAGATAAAAAGATGATATTGAAAGTTATTGATTCTGGTGACTGGGTGGAGTATCAAAAAGAAAAATAAAAGTAGCTAAAGAGTAGATAGTGGAATAATCCATTATCTATTTTTTATACTTTCACTTTCAAAATTCTTATTATTTTGATGAATTGTAAATATAGGGAAATCAAAAGGAGGATTTTTCATGGGCATTAGAAATTTAGTTTCTCACCTGTAACAGAAAAATAATTTGCAGGAGGAGAATAATAATGAACGAATTAAATGTAAAAGAATTTTATAAAAAACAATTTGAACTAATAAGCTATGATATAAATAATGAAAATTGGTTACAGGAAGTTGCTAAAGAAGTGCAAGAACAAGTTGGATATCCAATTCAGACGATGTTAGAACTAGGAGCTAGAAATGGCGGATTTGCAAGGGCGATGTCTAATTTGAATGTAAAAATGACTACTGTTGAGCTTGTACCGGAGTTAGCTATGTTTGCAAAAGAACATGCTACTAATGATATTGAGGTTCATTGCGCCGATTTTTATAAAATTAACTTTAAAGAAAAGTTTGATGTTGTTATTTATTTAGACGGATTTGGTGTAGGAACAGATGAGGAACAATTGATTCTATTAAAACGAATTAAAAATTGGATGATGGATGATGGATGTGCACTTATTGATATTTATCAACCGTTATATTGGGAAAAGGCCAATGGACAAGAAATGCCGATAGGTTCTGCAATGCGAAAGTATGAATATGATAGTGAAAATGCAAGAATGCTAGACCATTGGTGGGAAATAGATTCTTCAAATGATATCGTGACACAATCTTTACGCTGCTATGCTGTAGGTGAGATTAGTAATTTATGTGCCGAGGCTCATTTAAGTATAGTTGGGATTTTCCCAGGAGGAGCGCATGATTTTGAAGCTGGGAAATATAAAGAGCGATCCTCTTTAAATGAATGTTTATCATATCGAATAAAAGTAAAAAAGAGTAGGGATTAAATCCTTACTCTTTTTACTTTTATTGTGTGAATAATTGTCGTTTTTGTATACATCAATTTAATATATGTGTAGTTGTGTGATTTAAATGTTGCATATTCTTTTTAAATTAGAAAGATGAAAAGTAAGTTTTTTCGGAAAATTTAAATAGAAACTATTGACTTTATGATTGGATTTTTAATACAATGATACTTCGACTGAAAAATTAGAACGGACAGGAGGGAATCGTCGAAATGAGCAACATATTTGAAGATGAGTTACAAAAAATGAAGGATACTTTGCATACGATGGATGAGCAATTGGATAAGCTTGAAAAAATCCCAGTTTATTATGGAGAAGATTTTAAGGAGCAAATTCTTGAAAGTATGAGAGAGTCTAATAGACAAAATTTACGTATTGGTGTGCAAGAGCCGTACTTTGGAAGGTTAGATTTTCAGGAAGATGGTAAAGAAGCAGCTATGCCGATTTATATTGGAAAAGTAGGGGTTTCGGATATGGACACGATGAAACCAATCATTATTGATTGGAGAGCACCTGTCGCAAGTATGTTTTATTCATTTACCGGTGGAGAAGAATTAGCATTTTATCAATCACCAGATGGGTTAGTAGAAGGTGATGTGTATTTAAAACGAAACATTTCTATTCGAAAAAGAGAACTTGAACGTGTCGTTGATACATATGTAAAAGGAAATGAAGATGTATCACATGCCGATGATTTTCTTCTATATCGATTAGGTGAGAATAAAGATAATAAACTAAAGGATATTGTTTCAACGATTCAATCGGAACAAAATGATATTATTCGTGCGGAAAGAAACTTGCCATTATTAATTCAAGGGGTTGCAGGGAGCGGAAAGACAACAATTGCTTTACATCGCCTTGCTTTTTTGATTTATGAATATCGTGAGCAGCTAGAAGCTGAGAGAATGATCGTATTTGCGCCGAATAGTCTGTTTTTAGACTATATTTCGAGTGTACTTCCTGAATTAGGTGTAGGGAATATTAGTCAAACAACGTTTCCGGATTGGGCATTACGCACGTTAGATGATTCAGTGAAACTAAAGCAGACAGAAGAAAAATTGAAAGAAGCATTTTCAATTAATCGTGATGAAGAAAAGGTTATGCTCGGTAAATTGAAAGGTACACTGGAATTTAAGTTCTTTATTGAAGAGAGAATGATTCAATTTGAAAATGAATTAATACCAACAAGTGATTTTGAGGCATGGGACAAAGCTATTATTCCAGTAGAAGACATAAAAAAATGGATGCAAGTTGAATATAAACATTATCCATTAAAGAAAAGAAGAGAAAAATTAGTCGGCCGAATGAAGCGCTGGATTGAAATTGAACTGAAAAAGTATGGAGAAACAAACGAGAAGAAATTATTAAAAAAAGAAGCGACAAAGAGATTGAACACTTATATGAAGTTTTGGCCGAAAATGAGCCCACTTTCACTATATAGTTCAATATTGAAAAGTAAAGAAATACTCGAAGTATTGCCTGAAGAACTTGTGAAAGAAACTGAAAAGAGTTGTCGTAAAAAAGAAGTGTATGTAGAAGATTTACCAGCTTTAATTTACATACATCACCGCATAACAGGTATTGAAATCGGACAGAAATTCCATCACGTCGTTATTGATGAAGCGCAAGATTTTCCACCATTCCAAGTTTATGTATTAAAAGAAATTACACTAGGTAATTCTTTTACTATATTAGGTGATTTATCTCAAGCAATTTATGATTATCAAGGAATTGAAGATTGGAGTGCTTTTAAAGAAGTATTCCAAGAAACAGGTTATTATGAACTGACGAGAAGTTATCGTTCTACAAAAGAAATTATAGAATTTGCGAACGAAATAATTAAAAATGCAGAGATTCCAGTTGGGCTCGCAACACCAGTTTTTCGCAGTGGTGAAGATGTTAAGGTAATCCATGCAGAAGATCAATTTAATGAGATTATGAAGACGTTAAAACATCTACAAAACGAAGATGTGAAAACCATTGCGGTAATAGGAAGAACAGACGATGAATGCCGCGATATATATGAGAAATTAACAAAAGCAGGATTGGCTGTAAACGTTATTGAAGCAGATCAAAGTAAATATGAAGGTGGTATTTCAGTAGTACCTGTCTATTTAGCGAAAGGTTTAGAATTTGATGCGGTGCTTTTAATTGATGTGGATGAAGAACATTACAAAAACACAAAACATGATGCAAAGTTACTATATGTCGGATGTACGAGATCACTTCATGATTTATGGATTTTCCATAGTGGGGAAGCGTCACCTTTAATTAAAGGATTAAAATAAAGTGAAACTATAATCAGTGGGGAGTTTTACTGCAAGCTAATGTGGGATAAATATAAAAAGAGGATTTTCTAGTACTGTATGAAAATCCTCTTTTTTATATTGAAATGGTAGATGTGTAAAATGACAATAAAGTTATTTAATTTTAAAACCTAAAACAAGTATAACCCCGCTCTAAATTTAGGACGGGGTTAAAACATAGTTATTTAATTTTCGATATAAGATACTTCACTGTACTTAAAAATATAACAATAAAGTCGTTTGAAAATCTAAGTTTTATTCAACAATATCGCCCATTGTTGAATAATGTTCAATTTTAAACGAATAAAGCCATTAATATTAAATTTTGATAGCTATCATCCAATTTTACACCCTTTGCTTTTCTACCCTCTTCAAAGAAGCCTAGATTCTTATATAACTGGATTGCACCTAGATTATCTTCCATTACCTCAAGACAAACTTTTTCAATCTTACTGTTATTTTTAGCCCAATTGATTAACGTTTCTAGAAGAGCTCTTCCAATACCATAATTTCGATATTCAGGTAGTATGGTCATCGCAAAAGCCCCTTGATGACTAATTTTTTCTTTGTTTCCGTTCTTAAAATCTATTGCACCGACTAACTTACCATCAACTTCAGCAATAAACTGTACATAATTTGGATTTTCATGATAAGCTTTTAACGTTTTTTGAATAGCATCGATACGCACCTTTTTTACATCCTCAACCGTACTTAGCGTGTATGGAGCGTTTATTAAAGCTTTTGAAGCAGAATCTAGTATTCTTTCTGCATCCTGTTCTTTAGCTTCTCTAATTATTACTGTTTTTCCATCCTTAGATTTATAAGTAAAAACATTAGTTGATAAGATACTACACACACCCTTTCGGAATATAATTAATTAAAATTTTTAACTGTTTCGCGATTCTTAAGTAAGAAAAAGTCGTATCACCTTTTTCTGCATTCGCTCTGCTTCAACTTAATAACGATTATTTCAAATGTTTCTAATTTTTACAATAATTTATTCCGTTATATAACCCGATTTTTGAATAACATGACTGGCGTTTTTTAAACAAATTCATTATCTCTGTACAAGATGAATTAACGACTTGAGCTGTTGTATAAATAATATACAATGACCTTTTCTAATTCCTTAGTTTGTCCTTTTTCCCGTATACGAACGGCATCTACTGGAATTTGTGTATGTTTTAACCAATCTAGAATAAGGTGTAGTTGTAGTTGTACTTGTATTTGACCAATGTGTAGCTTCTTTATGTTCTTATTCTGAATTCTATTAATTAATTGCAGCATATAGGGAAGTTTTTCTATACATTCGCTTAAATCTCCGCAATAACCTGAAGGGAATTCATTTGTACCAAATTCTAAAGTATTGATGTAATTAGAAACTAGGTATATCATGGCTTTTTGTTCGGTATAACCACCTAATTCAATCGCTTTTCGAAGGGATTTTTCTAAATCGTCTTCTTTATTGCTAGAGTCCATATAAATTCCTATCCATCTAAAAGGTCTTGAATCAATCGGATTGTTTTCTGTCCATCTATATAGAATATCAATTAGAAAACTATTTAGTGAGAAAGTTAAGACCTCATCTTTTTCGTTTAATGCATCTAAAATAGTAAACAGCGAAATGGCAAACTCTTCTTGATCTTTTGATTCCCATTTCTTTGCATTTGAAATAAATGTCTCTAAATGTTTATAAGCTAATTTTCGAAGTCCCGCTTCGCGATGCTGACAGTAACAAATAAAATCATGCCAATGTTCATTTGTATTCATATTTATAATAATGGTTTGTAATGCAGTGTGAGGTTTATGTATTATAAGTCCCCCAATCTATTAAGAACGTGTTGAAAATTTAGTGTTATTATATCATTACATAAATTAAAAAGGGAGAGTTACTATGATTACAAAAGTAATTACGAAAAGTAATTGGGAAATCGCAAAAATAATTGGAGAAATTAATGAAGATTCACTTATAGAAGAGGGATTTATTCATTGTTCATTAGTAGATCAAGCTTTAAAAGTTGCAGAAAAATATTTCAAGCATGAAGAAGATGTTTTATTACTTACAATTGATCCAGCCCTATTAAAAGCAGAAGTAAAATATGAACTTGCTTCTAACGGTCAAGAATATCCGCATGTTTACGGAGTAATTAATGTTGAGGCGATTGTAGAGGTTGTTCCATTGCATAAAGAAAACGGAGAGTTTATCCCGCATTAACAGACAGCTCGATTGGTGAGGGCTGATAATCAGTGGGGAATGAACCAAACCCCCACTGATTAAAAAAGATAAGTATGTTATATATGTTAGTGAGAAAAGCGCAAATCATATAGTTAGTGTGTTTTATTATCCGTTTTTTTGTAAAAAATATTGTTTTTATCACACTAATACTGTACGATACATAGTATAAAACATATACTGTATGACATATAGTAATGGAAAAGAGGTGAGTGAATGGATGCTTTATTAAATTCGTTAATTACTGAACTAAGAAGAGGAACATTAACATTAGCGGTTTTAAGCCAGTTAAGAACACCGCAGTATGGGTATTCACTTGTCCAATTATTGGAGAAATCAGGGATCACAATCGATCAAAGTACTTTATATCCACTACTTCGCCGATTAGAAAAGCAAGAGCTAGTGACGAGTAGTTGGGATAAAACGGAGAGTAGACCGCGTAAGTATTACGTTTTAAGTGAATACGGATTAGAGATATTTTTGCAGTTAAAAAAGGAATGGATAAAGGATTCGAAGGAACTTTATAACTTATTAAAGGAGGACAAGAATGAATTTAATTGATATTTATGTCGAGGAAGTAGCGAAGAGATTACCTGAAAAAAATCGTGAAGATATTATTCTTGAACTACGGTCAACAATCGAGGATATGTTACCGGATGATTATAATGAAGATGATGAAAAAAGAGTTCTTGAAAAATTGGGAAGTCCAGTTGCATTAGCTAATGGGTACTTGGATAGACCAATGCATTTAATTGGACCACGTTATTTTGATGTATATATGACATTATTAAAAATGATCTTACCAATCGCAGTTGTAATTGCGCTTATTTCAATGGTTGCAGAAAATTTTATTAGTTATAGTGGTGATCAGGCTGTATTAAATGTTATTTTAAAATTGATAGGTGAAGGCATTGGAAGAACGTTTGAAGTAGGTTTCCAAGTATTTTTCTGGCTGACAGTTGTGTTTGCTGTTATAGAAAGAACGGATAAAGAAAAGGACCCACAACCATTAACAACAAGTTTAAAAAAATGGACGCCAGATGATTTGAAAAATATTGCGTATATCCCGAAGAAAAAGGCGATCTCAAAGTTTGAAGTGTTTGGAGGTCTAATGTGGACGGCAATATGGGCTACACTTTACTTCTATGCGAATCATCTCGTTGGCGTATACAATGGTACGGAAAATGGACTGAAGTTTGTCTCGCCAACTTTTAATCAAGATGTTTTACTGCAGTACTGGCCAATTGTTGTAATTATGATCGTTTTTGAAATAGGTATATCCCTTTATAAATTAGTGCAAGGAAAATGGACGCAAAGATTGGCGATTGGAAATGCTATTCTTCAAGTAGCTGGGACGATAGTATTCATTGTAATTGTAGTAAATCCACATTTATTTAACACAGGATTTATTACGTATTTGGCAAATGCATTTACTATTTCCACAGAGGAGTTTAAAACGTGGCTCATTGGGGGAGGAATTTTCTTCTATACGTTATCTGCTGCAATAAATATATTTGATGGTTTCCGAAAAGATAGTATTCGTACGTAGATAAAAATCGGAAATTTCGGTAAAATAAAACTATTAAAAAGATAGTGAAATAAGATGAACATGATGAAAGGAAGAAAACAATGATAAGGGAAGCAACGAAAAGAGATTTAGCATACATTTTAGATATTTATAACGATGCGATACTTTATACAACAGCTGTATATGCGTATAAACCTGTAACCCTTGAAAATAGAATAGATTGGTATGAACAAAAAAAGGCCGAAGGGTATCCAATTTTTATATACGAATTAGATAATAAAGTAGTAGGATTTGCGACATTCGGCCCATTTAGAGCGTGGCCTGCTTATAAATATTCAGTTGAACATTCTGTGTATGTAGATAAGACATATAGAAAAAATGGCATTGGGTCTTTATTCATGAAAGAATTAATTAAAATTGCGAAGGAACGAGAGTATATGACCTTAATTGCTGGAATTGATGCAGAGAATGAGAAAAGTATTGCCTTGCATCAAAACTATGGATTTGTTCATGCAGGGACAATAAAAAAAGCTGGTTATAAGTTTAATAAATGGCTAGATTTAGCTTTTTATCAGCTGGAGCTTAACGGTCCTGAAAATCCTATAGAAGAATAAATATTTTTCGGTAGCAAGAAAAAATTCATGCTACCTTTTTCTTATTTTAATAGCTGATGAAAAGGTTTTTTATATTCAATATTGAATTATTAGAAGTTAATATAACGATATAAAAAGAGGGATGGAAATGGAAACTGTCATAAATAAAATAAAAGAGGTACAATCTAATTATGTGGGAATGGAAATTTATTCTACAAAAAACAATCGTATAGTTGCTTCATATAATAGTGAATTAAATATTCCGTTAGCATCAGCAGCAAAATTAGTTATTGGATTTGTAGTAGCACAAATGGTGAAGGAAAATAAACATAATTGGAATGATATACTTCATCACATTAAATTTAATCCGCATGAAGATAGTACGCAGTTATATCCGCATTTACAAGGAAGAACTTCTTTAACACTTAGTCAAGCGGTCGAGGTAATGATAGCTTGTCATGATAGTTACGTTGCACAGTCAGTTGTAATGCACTGTGGTGGATGGGATGCTGTGAAAATGTATGTACAAACGTACTTTTCAAAAATTCATATACAAGAGAATGCTAGAGATGAGAAAAATATTGGAGACTTAAATGAAGTTCTTGCCCTTTTGATACAAACCTTTCAAGGTTATAAATCAGAACCAGAATTATGGGAACCAATTATTAGTGGCATGGTAAGACAACAAGGAGAGTATGAAGAAATCCCATATTATCATTTAGCTCATATGACAGGTGGATTGCTCACAGCTACAATAAATATTGGTATAATAGGAATGTTTAACGAATTTCCGCTTCTTTATGTGATTGGGGGAAAAGATTTACCGAATCGACGTGAAAATAAAGAGGTAGATGAAGCTTTTGCAGTAGTTTTAAAGTACATATACAAAGAATATAGTGAAAACATGCTAGGAGTGAGCGGTTGAAAAGAAACTTAAAGACTTCAACAATCATTATTTTAATTTTAACAATTATTGCTCTTGAAGTTGGAATCGCACTATCTAATCACAATTTGTCATTAGATACAATTTACTTTGCAGCAATCCTTATTTGTATTGTATTGCTTTTTGGTACACGTGTTTCTGAAAAGAAAGTAAATCGAAACGAGGGCGAAGAAAAACAGCTCTTATATTTTGGCCATCTATTTTATTGTCTATCACTTGTTTCGCAGTTATAAGTTACATAAGGATAGGCTATGTCTCTGTACCAGGGATAATTGGCTTTTCATGCTTTGTTACATATGGTGGATTCGTATGTATTAGTATTTTAAAGAGAAAAAATAAAATGTAGCTTACTGAGCTGAAAGGAAGCAATATATATGAAACATATAAAGAACGGTACACGCACTGAAGGAGAATATATTAAAAATAAAGTTATTCAATATAATATGTCCATCTTAACAGATGAGGCAAGACAGACGATGGAAGAAGTAAGCCTCGTAGTAAAAAATGAAGAAGGAAAAATTTTTGGTGGCGTAACAGGTACGATGTATTTTTATCACCTTCATATCGACTTTTTATGGGTTGATGAATCAGTTCGTCATGACGGTTATGGTAGCCAACTTTTACATGAAATTGAAGGTATTGCGAAGGAAAAAGGGTGTAGATTAATATTGCTAGATTCATTTAGTTTCCAAGCACCAGAATTTTATAAAAAGCATGGTTACAGGGAGTATGGTGTCGTTGAAGATCACCCGAAAGGTCATAGTCAGCACTTTTTTGAAAAGAGATTATAAAGTGAAACTTTAATCAGTGGGGGTTTTACGGGTAGCCGGATCCCACCAAACTTCTTTGCTTTTGCTGAATTTTGAGGTGGGGTCTTACTGCACGGCAAATAGCGGGATAATAATATTATGTATACTGGTTGATGGGAGAAAGCATATGTACACGTATAAATTGCAACAAGAACAACCAGTCTGTGCAGAAAAAATAAAAAAACTTTATGATTCTGTCGGTTGGTGGCCAGAAAGAAAAGAAGTCGATATTGAAATAATGTTAAAGAATAGTATAGCAATTGGAGTATGGAAAGAAAATGAATTAATTGGATTTGCTAGAGTCGTTTCTGATGGTGTTTTTCGAGCATACATTGAAGATGTTGTCATACATGAGAGTGTAAGAAATAAAGGTATTGGAGAGAAGATGCTTACAATATTACTTCGAGAAATATCTCATATTGATATTGTTAGTCTATTTTGCGGAGAGAAGCTAATAAAGTTTTATGGTGAGCAACAATTTCAAGCAACGAAGCAAATTGTGATGCATCGTAATCAAACAGGGAAAGAATAAGAGGTGCCAATTAAAATGAATGCAACAAGAGCGTACTGTTTATCGAAAAGAAAAGCGACAGAAGATTCTCCAGATGGTTGGAGTGCAACATGTATGAGGCTTAATAATAAAATATTTGCGATAGTAAATCATGAAGAAGGTGAAAAAGCTGCGATTACATTGAAGTGTGATCCAGAAGTCGCATTAAGAATAAGAGAAGATTATCCAGAAACAATTATTCCAGGGTATCATATGAATAAAAAACATTGGAATACCGTTTATATTCGTAAGGGTATAGAACAGGAGCAAATAAATAAAATGATTGATTGGTCGTATGATTTAGTACTACAATCATTTTCAAAGAAAAAGCAGCAGGAGTTAATGAATTAATATGTATTAGGAGTGTGTGTAATGAAAGATTCGATTAAAGATACGTATGATAAATTAGCGAGTACATATAAAGAAAATCTAGATTTCGCAAATCCATATAACAGTTATTATGAAAGACCGGCGATGATGGAGCTTATTCCAAAGGAACTAGAAGGAAAAAAGATACTAGATGCTGGATGTGCAGCTGGATGGTATACTTCTCAATTCATAGGAAGAAGAGCAAATGTTACAGCAATTGATATAAGTCCTGAAATGGTAAAAGCAGCAAAAGAAAATATAGGAGAAGAAGCAACGTTCCTTTGTCATGATCTGCAAGAAACATTGCCATTTGAAGATAGTACGTATGATGTGATTGTAAGTTCGTTAACTCTTCATTACTTAGAAAATTGGAATCAAGTATTTCAAGAATTTCGTCGTGTACTGAAGCCAGATGGAGAACTTATTTATTCTATTCATCATCCTTTTATGGATTTCACAAAGTTTCCATGTGAAAATTATTTTGAAAAACAGTTATTAATAGATACTTGGGTTAAACCGAATATTACTATTGAAGTCAAGTTTTTCAGAAGGTCACTACAAGACATAATAAATGAAACTACAAATTATTTTGTATTAGAAGAGATAGTGGAACCGAAGGCAGTTGAAAAGATGAAAGAAGTAGACGAAAAATCATATTATTATCTAAATATGAATCCACATTTTCTTATCATAAAAGCAACTAATAAGTAGCTAGTAAAATAACTTTATTTTACTAGCTATTTACAGTTATACATTATATATTAGGAGACTTTAAAATGAATACGAAACGAAATAGAGTATTATATGCACTATTTACTATAGTTGTTATTATTTTAGGTCTTAGCTCAAGGAAGTTTTCTTTTGCACTACCACATCTATTAAATGATTACTTAGGCGATGCTTTATGGGCATTAATGATTTTCACTGGCTTTGGATTTTTGTTTCTTAAAACAGAGACGAAGAAGTTGTCTTTTATTAGTTTAATGTTTTGCTACGGGATTGAAGTGAGCCAATTGTATCATGCTGAATGGATAGATAGCATGCGTGCAACGACTTTGGGTGGACTCGTGTTGGGATACGGTTTTTTGTGGAGTGATTTAGTGGCTTATACAATTGGTGTTGGAGTGGGAATACTGTGTGAGGTTATTTTTCGGAAGAAATAAGAATTGTAAAAGGAGTATTTGTAAATGGAACAAGCACTGGAAATTGCAAAGTTTTGGTTTCAAAATGAACATGTCACAGCTACTGTAATGCAACCAAAAGTAGCGAAGGTTATATGCAAGAATAAAGAGTATATTTTAAAGAGAACGGGATCGATAGACCAACTTCTAGTTGAATTCGATGTTTTGGATCAACTGTATGAAAAGGGAATTAAAGTACAGAGAGTAGTAAAGACAGAAAATGATGAACAATATGTATTATATAAAGAAAAATATTATTGCTTATATGAGTATGTTGCCGGAAGTGTTTTAGAAATAAAAGATACGGATAAGCTGGAAAGGCTAGCAAGTACAATTGGAGAAGAAATAGCTAATCTGCACAAAGCATTATATTCGGTGAATAGTGATCATGAGTTAATAAAAAGAAATTTATATAAGACGGTATTTGAATGGGCTATACCAATTTTAGAAAAGAATGAGTATGTTCATCGAGAGGTAATTCAAAAGATGGAGCGAATGCACACAGATTTCAAGGAAACGGTCCATCCATTACCGAGACAAATTATTCATCGTGATATGCATCTATCAAATGTAATCTTTAAAGATGATAAACTGGAAGGGTTTATAGATTTCGATATTTTAGAAAATAATGTAAAAATATTTGATATATGTTATTGCTGTACAAGTGTATTAAGCGAGGTATTTAGTGATGAAAGATTAAGAGGAAAATGGTTACATATCGTTAGCAAAGTCTTTGAAGGTTATTATAAACAAAATGATTTAACGAAAGAAGAACTAAAAGCTATTTGGTATGTTATGCTTTCAATTCAAATTATCTTTATTGCTTATTTTGTCCAGTTACCAGATTTATTAAAGTTAAATGAAGAAATGTTCTTCTGGATCTTTGCTAATAAGGAAGATATTGAAGAAGTTATAGAAGGTATCGTAAAGGTATGAAAAAAATAATATTAATTGGTTCTGGTGGTTCAGGAAAATCTACACTAGCAAGACAGTTAGGAAATAAATTAAATATTAAGGTGCATCATCTTGATGTATTATTTTGGAAACCGAATTGGGAAGGTGTTCCGAGAGAAGAACAAATAACAGTTCAAAATAACTTAATTAAAGATGAGAAGTGGATTATTGATGGGAATTATGGCGGGACGATGGGTATCAGACTGAATGCAGCTGATACAATTATTTTCCTTGATATTCATAGAACAATTTGTATTTATCGTGCTTTTAAAAGAATTGTAAAATACCGAAATAAAACAAGACCAGATATGGGCGCGGGGTGTGAAGAAAGATTTGATTTGCAATTTTTTAAATGGATATGGGAATATCCTAATGCTAAACGACCTACAATTTTAAAAGAGTTAGAGCAATTGCCCGAAGAGAAAAAGGTTATTGTTTTAAAATCTCCAAATGAGGTTCGGAAATTTTTAGAGCACATATAATAATAGAATGTAACACAAAAATTCTTTGTGGATCTTACCGATTAGTTTAATAAAACTAATCGTTTTTTATTATGAAAAATTTAACGCTTTTTGAAAATTGTATTTTGTAATGAGTATATGACTATAAGTTCATATAAAATGAACGTTTGGAGGAATAGAAAATGACTAACGATTTAATTCAACTAATCGATTCATTAATGGTCAATATTCCAGCTGGAGAGGTAGTATTAAGAGATGATCGAATAAAAAAAGAATGGCTAGTACAAATTCAACCATTTCTTCTTGCAAAGTATGCTGTAACAATGGAACTATATGATGCTATTACAAATAGTACATTAAATAATTTTGAAAAAAATCATAAACCAGTTGTAAATATTTCATGGAACGATGCCATTGCGTTTTGTAATGTACTTTCAAAAATAGCGGGATTAAAAGAATATTATTCTATTAGTGATGTTGGTCAAATTGTGAAATTTAATTTAGATTCGAATGGCTACCGATTACCATCTGAGGCAGAGTGGCAATATGCATGTAAAGCAAGTACAACCGGATATACATACGGGAAACTTCTTGATATAGCGTGGTATAATGAAAATTCAAATGGACAAATTCATGACGTTGGCCAAAAGGAACCGAATGCATGGGGACTTTATGATATGCTAGGGAACGTTTGGGAATGGTGCTATGATTTGTATGATGAAAAAGTATACGGATCATACCGCATTTTTCGTGGAGGTAGTTGGGCGGAGGCAGCGAGAGGTTGCGGCGCTACTTGTCGTCGCCGAAGCCATCCCACATTTCATATAGAAGATCTCGGTTTTAGACTTGCTAGGTCAATTTAGCAGGAATATGATACGAACAACAAAGAAAAGAGTATGGAGAGAATCCATACTCTCGCTAACATAGAAATGATTTAACGTAAGGAGTGTTTATAATGGCGCGTGTTTTATGTATTAACGCTGGATCAGAAGGACATATAAATCCAACTTTACCGGTTGTAGAAGAATTGATTTCTCGCGGTGAAGAGGTCGTTTATTTCTCAATAGAAGCTTTCAGGGAGCGGATTGAAAAGACAGGTGCTACTGTACGAACGATTGATGATCAAAAATTTATAAAAGCGTTTCTATCTGGAGGCAGAAATTATTTACAGGAAAGAATAAACGGTCTTCTACATACAGCGGATATTGTTATACCTAGTGTTCTAGAACAAATTGAAGGTGAACATTTTGATTACATAATTCATGATTCTATGTTTGGCTGTGGGCACTTAATTGCTCAAATTCTTAAACTGCCATCCATAAATTCATGTACATCTTTTGCGCAGGATGAAAAATCTTTTGAACAAATGTTAGGTCATCTGTCAAAAAATATTCCAGTAGAAATTCATGATAAAATACAGAATGATTTTCAAAACTTAACGAAGGGAATTGCTGAAAAATATGGTGTTGAAATAAAATCACAGTATGAAGTTTTCTGTAATCCTGCACCCCTTACTATTGTGTATACAATTAAGGAGTTCCAGCCTTTTGGTGATACGTTTGATGAAACATATAAATTTGTAGGACCATCTATCTCTGCACACGTGAAAAACAGAGACGTTGATTTTACTTCAATTGAAGAAAAAAGTCTGATTTATATTTCATTAGGTACTGTTTTTAATGAAGCGATTGACTTTTATAAACTGTGTATGAAGGCCTTTGAGAATAGTGAGCATACAATTGTTATGTCTATTGGTAATAAAACGAAAATAAGTAATCTAGGCGAAATTCCTAAAAACTTCATTGTGAAACACTATGTGCCTCAAACCGAACTGCTTACTTATACGAAACTATTTATTACACACGGCGGGATGAACAGTACGCATGAAGGACTATATAACGGGGTTCTGCTCGTTGTAATACCGCAAAGTGCAGATCAGCCAGCAATCGCAAAGCAAGTGGAGAGTCTTGGAGCAGGAGTTCAATTACATATGAATGAATTAACCGTGGAGAAATTGCGTGAAAGTGTGGAGTTAATTTTAAATAACCCTTCATATAAAGAGGCTGCTTTGAATTTGAAGGAATCATTCCGAACATCGGGTGGATATAAGGAAGCTGTT
Source organism: Bacillus cereus G9842 (assembly GCF_000021305.1). GTDB lineage: Bacteria > Bacillota > Bacilli > Bacillales > Bacillaceae_G > Bacillus_A > Bacillus_A thuringiensis_S. The sequence continues at coordinate 2,695,522 of NC_011772.1, read as the reverse complement.
GATGAAATTTTCACATTTGTAGGTCAGTAATAAATATAAAGTTATACATGAAAAAAGTGTCTATATTAAATGATATAGACACTTTTCTGTTGTAAGAAGAGAAGAATTGTTTAAATGGAAAAAATGAAAATACTAAATGTGAATTTTGAGAACTAAGTCTACAATTTCTGCTGCACACTTTTATTTTATCCCGTATTAACCGACCGTAAAACCCCAACTAATTAAAGTTTTACTTTATGATTTCAGGATGTGGTTTTATATGTTAGTAATAATTTCACTGTTTCTGCACAACTTCTGCACATGCTTAGGCGAGTTCTATGTCATGATATATTCATAAAGTGAAATATTTCACAAGGAAAAAATATATTTTCACTGCGGTGTATGCATAATTAATACATACATCGGTACAAGTTTGTCTCTTGTTATTCTTTTACATCAAAGCCCACATTCCACTACAAAGTATAACAAGAAGGAGACATGAACATGAATAATCGATTTTTAAAACAACTACAAAACATGAAAATGAACAAAAAAAGTTTAGGAGCTGTAGCATTAACAGCTGGAATTATTAGTACGACACTTATTCCTCAAAATGCTTATGCGCACGGTTTTGTTGAAAAGCCCGGTAGCCGATCCGCTTTATGTAGTCCAACTTATGGTGCGCTAAATGTAAACTGCGGAAGTGTTATGTATGAACCACAAAGTTTAGAAGCTCCAAAAGGGTTCCCACAAGGTGGTCCAGTAGATGGACAAATTGCTTCAGCAGGCGGAAAATTTGGTGGTATTTTAGATCAACAAACAGCAAATCGTTGGTTTAAAAATACAATCACTGGTGGGGAAAATACATTTACTTGGAAGTATACTGCGCCTCACTTAACGAGTAAGTGGCATTACTATATTACTAAAAAAGGATGGAATCCAAATAAAGCGCTAACAAGAGCAGATTTTGAACCAATTGGAACTGTGCAACACGATGGTTCTGCAGCTTCAAATAATTTAACTCATAAAATTAATGTACCTACTGATCGTAGTGGATATCATGTGATTTTAGCAGTATGGGATGTAGCTGATACAGCAAATGCATTCTATAATGTAATTGATGTTAATCTTATTAATGATGTGAAACCAGACATAGAAGCGCCAAGTATTCCAAATGGACTTCAGACGAAAAAAGTAACAGCGAATAGTGTAGAACTAACATGGAACTCTTCTACGGATAATGTAGGGGTAAAAGGATATCAAATCTTCCGTAACGGAGAGATGATAGATACAATACTAGGCACTCATTTTATTGATAAGAAATTACAACCAAGCACAGAATACTCTTATACTGTAAAAGCAATTGACGCAGCTGGAAATGTATCGAAAGAAAGTACAGCGCTTACAGTAAAAACAACAGTTGCGACTCCTGATACAGAAGCACCAACACAACCAAAAGGATTACATAGTATGGGAACGACAGCATCAAGTGTGGATTTAATGTGGAGTCCATCTGACGATAACATTGGTGTAGACCATTATGATATTTATAGAGAAATAGAAGGATTAATGAAAAAGATTGCAACATCCAATACAACTTCTTATATGGATAAAAATCTGCTTGCTAATACTACTTATAAATATGTAGTGAAAGCTGTTGATGTAGCTGGAAATGAATCCGTACAGAGTGATATATTCACAATTACTACAAAAGCTGAAAGCGCTTCATATGAAGCGTGGGATGCAAAAAAAGCATATAAAAAGGGAGATAGAGTTCTACACGAAGGAAAAGTATATGAAGCAGTCCAGAGTTATCAAGGAAATGGTGATCCAAACTGGATTTATGCATTATCATTATGGAAAACAGTGTAAGCTTTACCTAGGCATGAACTAAGAGATGATGGGCTTTGATGCAAAAGGGAATCTTGAGAATTCGCTTTTCTATTTATAATAAAGACGACGTATTCAGCGTCGTCTTTTTTTCTAAATTTTACTTCCCTTCATTCAATGATGATAAGTCCCGTAATTAATTAAACTAAAGTGTTATTTTAATAAAATAGCGGGAAAAGGAGAGATTTATAGAAAAATCGTTGTGTATGATTCTAAAATGTTTTTGAAAATGTATGGAGTGAAATAAAAAGAACCCTTTGTAAAACGGGTTCTTTTGGTGCGTTAATCTATTAATTACAATCTTGATGATATTCATCACACGAATCTTTATTATCGTTACAGCAAATACAAAATGTTTTTTGCACAAATAAACTAACTATACTAGTAGGGCCTTCCTGTTTCGTAAAAGTAAGACTTTGAAAATCTTCAACTTGAAATATTTTTGTTTGAACAGGTTGTAATGTTGTAGTAATTGGGCGGCTAGATTTTCTTGTTAGAATAGTTACTTGAACGGGTGCACTCATCCCGACAACGAATAACTGAATTAATGTTTTATTATGATTGTTTGTGAAATCCTCAAATACAGTTTGTGGAGCGGTGGTTTCAAGGAAAACAGATAAAGGTATATTTCCATTTGCATTTTCTTCAGAACCAGTTATCGTATGAGTTTCAATAAAACAGTTATTTTTTTGATCGTTCGAATACGATTGGTTTTTATAATATTTTTTACCATCTTTATAAAAATAATTAGCCATAATTATTTTGCTCTCCTTTCTTTGGAATATCAATATATAGTATTAATTAAAAGGAAAGAGTGCTTGTACTAAAGAATAATATCCGCTCTTGAAAATAATTGAAAAAACAATTTGATATGCATACTATTTGAGAATGTTGTAGTTTCTAACTAAAAATAAGCACACATTAAAGTGTGCTCTAGATAAGAAAGGTAAGAATCTTATGAATGGAGAATCTCCATTCAATAACATATGCTTGTCAAATTTTAAGGTGAAAACTTTTTAACAAGAAAGTTATTCAGAAAATTTTCCTGTGATGATAAAATTATATTTTTGATTTTAAATGTTTGGAATTATGGATGTCGAGATGGATTTTTAAAAAATTATAGAAATTTAATTTTACTATAAATAAAGGAGCAGTTAGCCAAGTGTAACTAATCGATATATAGATATTATATTGAGTTATGTATTGTATTCGAGGAGGAATAAAGAATGTGTACGTATTGGGAAACGTATTTAGAGAATTCTCCGAGAAGCAAGAAAAAAATAAATGAGCCGTTAGCAAAAGCTAACGGCAAACAGGGATGTCACACTAGATGTATTTATAATATTAAAGAAATATTGATTTTTATTCAAATGGAGAGAAGTAGGCTATTAACATGGAGATGCATAAATTCATATCCTGTAAGTAGTAAATTAATGACGGGATAGGTTGAAAATGGATGATCCGATTAAGGAGATAGTTGGTGCTTGGTTTGTTGCAATAGGGACAATTATTGCTGCGGTTGGTAGTACACCTTTTAAAAAATTGAATGACGAATTAAGAAGAGATTTAAACGTATGGGGGAATGTATTACAGGCAACAGGGAACGGCCTAGAAGCTGATGGACAAGGGGAAATATCTCTTGAAAAAATTGGTAATGAAATCCAATCAATTGGTAATGTAACGGTTTTAACAGGACTCATTATAGAATTTGAAGATAATACACAAAAAAAAGTAGTGATTGCAGGGAATTGGATTCAAGCATTAGGTGGTATTACATCAATAGGTGGTGAATTAGAGGATAGTTCCGACATAGATGAATCGTATAACATTGTTGGGAATGTGTTACAAGCGACTGGAAATTCATTACAGGCAATAGGTGGAATAGATGAATTGAAAGCTAGTCGGGATAAAGTGGAAGAAATTTCGGAAGGAAATGAGGAGGATGGACAGATTATAGTGATTACGGGGAGCTGGATTCAAGCGGTTGGTTCAGTAGTTTCATTAATCGGTCAAATAAGAGAAGAAAGACAAGAGATTTTAGACAACAATTCATAGTGAGTTTAATAAAATATTCTTTTTAAAGTGAAAGCAAACAGAATATAGTGCGAATAGAAAACTAGAGAATGCCAATTTCATTAAGGGTGTTTTAAGACTATGTATGCTAGGTTCTTTGCTTTCAAGTTAAAAGTTCTTTCATTGGAATATTCACTAAAGAGACTTTCAAGTGAATAAGATACAGAGAGGTGACTATATGAATAAACAATATAGTCACCTTTCTATTATGATAACATTTTCGTCATAAGTATATGTGGAATGCTATCTTCCATGAATATATCAGAAGAAGTTTGATAGCCTAATTTTTTATAAAATCCTTCAGCTTGTGTTTGACCGTGTAGCTTCACTTTTGTAACTTGTTCGTTACGAGCAATTTCTTCTAACGTTTGAATGATAACTTTACCTAATCCGTATGTACGATAATCTTTTAAAATACAAATACGTTCTAATTTTCCGACACCATCAACAAATCGTATACGCCCTGTGCCTACAGGAAACTCATGATAATAAACTAAAATATGTTTACATTGCTCTCCGATTTCATCGAATATATCGAATTCATCTGCAAGAGGGACACCTTGTTCTTTTACAAATACTTCTTTTCGAATGTGAAAGGCAGTTTCTAAATCAGTAAGTTCTGTTATAAGTTTGGATTGCAAAATGTTCAGTCCTTTCTAGTGTAATCAGCTTGTGTTTTCATAGTATATCATAATAAAGTGCTATTAAGAGAAGATGAACATACTAAAAAGCCAACTTTAAAAAGTCAGCTTTTATTACAATTCCTTTATCCCATTTTTAGTGCAGATAATTGCTTTACTCGTCATACTTATAAACAATCCTGTTTCAACTACACCAGTAATCATTTTTAATTGGGTGTGTAAATGGGCAGGATTAGAAATATGATTAGAGAATATACAATCGATAATCATGTTATTGTTATCGGTTATATAGGTTTCATTATTTTTCAAACGTAATGTTGTTTGACACCCTAAAGACTGAATTTTATTTTCGGTTTGTTTCCATGAAAAAGGGATGATTTCAACAGGTAATGGAAAATTACCTAAATGTGTTACAAGTTTCGATTCATCAGCAATGATAATTAGTTCTTTAGAGGAAGAGGCAACGATTTTTTCACGAAGTAATGCACCACCACCGCCTTTTATAAGTTGTAAATTTGAATCGATTTCATCCGCTCCATCAATTGTAAGATCAAGACTTTGTACGTCGTTTAACGAAATTAGGGGGATATTTAGTTGCTGTGCTAATGCTTCAGTTTCCTTTGATGTCGGTACAGCTTGAAATGATAATCCTTCTTTTACATACTCACCTAATTTTTGTATTGTCCAATATACAGTAGAACCTGTACCAAGCCCAATCTTCATGCCATCATTTACAAAGTTAGCAGCATATTCGCCAGCGAGTTGTTTTAAATTCATCGCTTTACTCCGCCGGACGTGGCCCAGCATCAAGACTTGAATTTTCAACTGTAAGTACCGGACGAACGACTATATCTTTATGTACACGCATTTGACAAGATAATCGTAAATGATCTTCAATCCCTTTTTCCGTCATTGCATGTTTCTCATTCGCACTCGCTTCACAGAAATCACCTGCTAGTATTTCTACTCTACAAGTCGTGCAACGTGCATTCCCGCCGCAACGATGGAGAATGTTGACACCGCTATCTTCAATTGCTAATACTAACTTTGTTCCTTCTTTCACATCAAAAGTTCCCGCACCTTCAATTGTTAATTTTGGCAAATTTGTTCCTCCTCACGTAAAATTGTACATAACATATTTATGACCGCGAATTCTTGAACATAAACATTATTTTTTTATACCCCCGTAACTTTTTTAAATGTAGAATCGTTTATTAAGTAAGCGCTGAAAAGGAGTGGTTATTTTGTGCACAAAAGTAACTCATGTTTTAAAGAATCATATCGATATGAATCATTCAAATATAAATTTTTTAATTGAACAATATGGAGAGCTAAAAAGATACTGTACTTTTTTAACGAAAAACAAATGGGATGGGGAAGATCTCGCCCAAGAAACGGTGTGTAAAGTGCTTCAAAAATATAGAAATAAAGATATTTGTATGACACTCGTCTATAAAATAGCTAGAAATCGTTGGTTAGATCAGATGAAGTCTAAGTCTGTTCATGAAAAAATAAGAGAACAAATCACTGTTGAAGAACCACATGAGAACATTGCAGATTTGCATGAAATGGTAGGGAAAGTATTGTCTTCATTAAATGTACAGCAATCCGCAATTTTATTATTAAAAGATGTTTTTCAATATAGTATCGCTGATATTGCTAAATTGTGTTCTGTATCAGAAGGTGCAGTGAAAGCTTCTTTATTTCGGAGTAGAAATAGGCTGAAAACTGTAAGTGAAGAAGGGATCGAGATAGTCGAATTCACAGAGGATATTGAAGTTGTTGTAACGTCTATTCGTGAGGAAAGACCGGAATTGTTAACGAAACTTCTTCCGACAATAGATTTTACTAAGTTACCATCTAAACAGCCAGTCTTATTATTTAGTGTAAAAGAACCTTCTTCCTACAGTTGTATGCTTTGCGTTGCATAACAAGTATTGGGGGGATTTAAAATGAATGCAATTCCATATGTAGTAGAACAAACAAAAATAGGAGAACGTTCCTATGATATATATTCAAGGCTATTAAAAGACCGCATTATTATTATCGGTTCAGAAATTAATGATCAAGTAGCGAGTAGTGTCGTAGCTCAACTATTATTTTTAGAAGCAGAAGATGCAGAAAAAGATATATATTTATATATCAATAGCCCAGGAGGTTCAACGACAGCAGGTTTTGCAATATTAGATACGATGAATTTAATTAAACCAGATGTACAAACGCTATGCATGGGCTTTGCGGCATCATTTGGTGCATTGTTATTATTATCAGGAGCAAAAGGAAAACGGTTTGCGCTCCCTAACAGTGAAATTATGATTCATCAGCCGCTTGGTGGTGCACAGGGGCAAGCAACAGAAATTGAAATAACAGCAAAAAGGATATTAAAGTTAAAGCATGATATTAATAAAATGATTGCAGAAAAAACAGGCCAACCGATTGAAAGAGTAGCGCATGATACAGAAAGAGATTATTTTATGACCGCAGAAGAAGCTAAGGAATATGGAATTGTAGATGATGTTGTTACGAAAAAATAAGATGAAAAGGCTAGAGGATATGTTAATTCTCTAGCCTTTTTATTAATCTTTTACCCATTCATCAACTAATGCTTGATTTTTTTTAATCCATTTTCGCGCAGCTTCTTCAGGATCTTTTGTTTTATTTAACATGACCATTAACGTACCAAGTTGTTCATCGGTCATTTTCCATTTATCAAAGTATTTTATAACATCTGGGTGATCTTTTTCGAAACCTTTACGAACGGAGTAATAAATGTCATCTTTTTCACCATATACTTTCTTAGGGTCTTTTAAATATTTTAAGTCAAATTCTGAAAAACCCCAATGCGGATTCCAAAGCGTAACAGCGATTGGTTTCTTTTTCGTATATGCTTTCTTTAATTCACTCATCATCGCAGCTTCTGAGGATTGGACAAGTTTTAGTTTTATATCATATTCTTTCATTGCTTTATTCGTTAAATTCATAAGACTACTACCAGGTTCGATACCGACAATTTTATTATCTAATTCATCTTTATGAGCATTTAAGTCTTCAATACTGTTAATATTTTTCACATAGGAAGGTACGACTAGACCAAGTCCAGTACCTTCGTACCATTTTGATTTTAAGACAATATCATCTTTATAACGATCGTTTAGCGGCTTATCCGTAACGGGTAGCCATACTTCTAAATTCGCATCAACATCACCACGAGCGACACCAGTCCAAATTGCGGCTTTTTCTAAATACATGAGCTCAACTTTGTAGCCTTTTTCTTCTAATAAAACTTTCCACATGTTTGCAGTTGCAATATTTTCTTTCCAACTTGTTACACCAAGTTTAATTTTCCCTTTCGAATTTGCATTTGTTGCATTACATGAAGTGAAAATCATAGTAATAAATAATGCAAGGCATATAAACCAAATTTTCTTTCGCATCGAAAACCTCCTAAGTAGTGTTTGCCTTATAAAATAAATGTATAAGTAAGCATTCTTATTATGAACGGAAACGAGAATTTTAAAGAAATCTTATGAATGTCATTTTTATGTAATATTTCTTTGCAAAATCGCAACACTATGTGAATAGATGGGTAGAAAAGGAGTAGTGACATGGATAATACAAAGGTGCGTGTTGAAAACGTAACAAAAGTATTCGGGAAACATCCGCAAAGAGCCCTTTCTTTATTAAAAGAGGGGAAAAGCAAATCGGAAATTTTAAAAGAGACAGGAATGAACGTTGGTGTAAAAAAAGCAACGTTTGAGGTATACTCTGGAGAAATTTTCGTTATTATGGGTTTGTCTGGTAGCGGGAAATCTACGCTAGTTCGTATGTTAAATCAATTGATTAAACCAACTGCAGGTCATATATACATAGATGGTGAAGACATCGCAACGATGGGAAAAGAAGAGTTACGGAGAGTAAGAAGAACGAAAATGAGTATGGTATTTCAGAAGTTCGCTCTATTTCCGCATCGTACGGTTATACAAAATGTTGCATATGGTTTAGAAATACAAGGGGTTTCGGTAGAAGAGCGAGAGAAAAAAGCGTTAGAATCGCTACAGTTAGTAGGACTCGATCATCATAAAGATAATTATCCAAGTCAACTTAGTGGTGGTATGCAGCAGCGCGTTGGAATCGCAAGAGCACTAACGAATAATCCAGATGTATTACTAATGGACGAGTCATTCAGTGCATTAGATCCACTTATTCGAAAAGAAATGCAAGATGAATTGTTAGAGTTACAAGATAAAATGGAAAAAACGATTATATTTATTACACATGATTTAGATGAAGCGCTTCGAATTGGGGATCGTATCGCATTAATGAAAGATGGAGAAATTGTCCAAATTGGAACGCCAGAAGAAATTATGATGAGCCCCGCTAATGAATTCGTAGAAAAGTTTGTTGCGGATGTGAATTTAGGAAAAGTAATTACAGCGGAATCTATATTAAAACGACCAGAAACTTTATTAATTGATCGTGGACCACGTGTAGCCCTTCAAATTATGAGGAATGCAGGTGTTTCAACTGTATATGTTGTCAATAAAAAGTATGAGTTTTTAGGTATATTAACCGCGGATGATGCGAGTAAAGCAGTTCAAAAACAATGGCCGATTGCTGATTTATTACTTAATGATATTCCGCATGTGTATTTAGATACTTTACTGGAAGAGACATATGCAAAAATGGCGGAGATGAAATATCCGTTACCAGTAATCGATGAGAAGAAAAGGCTAAGAGGAATTATTAAACGTGAAAGTGTCATTCAAGCTCTTGCAGGAAACATTGAGGAAGAGGTGAAAGACGATGAATAATATACCACGTATTCCTTTAGGAGAATGGGTCGACTCATTTGTTGCAAGTTTATATGAGCACCTTGAAGGCATATTCCGAGGTTTCTCTTATATTATCGGCGGATTCGTTGATTTACTCACTAATTTTTTAACAATAATACCGGCCATATTGATGATTATTATCCTTTGTTTCCTCATTTGGTACACAACGAGAAAAGTATCATTAATTATTTTTACACTAATCGGCTTATTGTTTATTTTAAATATTAACTACTGGGCACAAACGATGCAAACATTAGCACTCGTACTTACGTCTGTTATTATTTCAATTATTGTCGGAATTCCAATTGGAATATTAGCATCTCAAAATGAACGTTTTTCAAAATTTTTAAAACCAACATTAGATTTTATGCAAACAATGCCGGCATTCGTATACCTCATTCCAGCGATTACATTTTTCGGAGTTGGTGTAGTACCTGGAATTATTGCATCGGTAATCTTTGCAATGCCACCTACAATTCGTTTTACTGACTTAGGAATTAGACAAGTTCCAGAAGATTTAATTGAAGCAGCGAATGCATTTGGATCCACAGCATCACAAAAACTATTTAAAGTACAATTACCACTTGCAACCGGAACGATTATGGCTGGTGTGAACCAAAGCATTATGCTTTCGTTATCAATGGTTGTAACAGCGTCACTTGTAGGAGCTCCTGGGCTTGGAGTTGATGTATATCGCTCGGTAACACAAGTTAATATCGGAATGGGATTTGAAGCTGGATTAGCTATCGTAGTAATCGCAATTATATTAGACCGAATTACACAAGGGTTCCATACGAAAAGAAAATAATGACCAAAAAACACACTTTTATACTACAAAGTGTGTTTTTTATTGCATCCAGTTTACATACGAACGATAACAGAACCTCCAGCTGGTGCACAAACTTGGTTTTGCTGTTGTTCCATGGATTTAATTAATTGATTATTTTCTTCGATTAATGAGATTAATTTAGCTAACTGACTTTCAAGGCTAGCGATGCGCGGCATCATATATTGTGAATCATGATGCAATGTATTCCTTACAGGATGGGGGGAATAAACATACTGTTGATTTATATTTGGATTCCAATGAGGATGCATTTGAATCGTTCCTCCGTCAATAAATTACGGATCTTTCTTATAGTAAATGCCTATATATATTTAATGGTTACTTGAAATTTTTTCATTATAAAAGGAGTATGTACAGAAAATGGAAAATATTATATGAAGTTAAAGTGCTTTTTTTGAAAAGATTCAAGCGAGATAGTGCGTATATTAATACATTTAAGTGAATGCATGTTGTTTAGGGAGAAATGATGGGAGGAGATGCAATTTTGGCTAAAAATAAAAAAAGAAATGATGCTTTGGCAATAGGTGTCGGTATAGGGGTTGTAATCGGTGTATTTCAAGGGCACTTTACAAATAATTTAGTAATCGGAATTGTGATTGGGATTATAATTGGGATTGCGTTTTTGAAGAAATAATGAGGTGTAAATTCATTTCAAAAATTGCTGTATAAAGAGAATGAAAATTCGGAATAAGGAACTTATTTTTCCTTTTTTTGTGATATTATATATGAAAAGGATGGTGATGGATATGTCAACAAACAATCAAGTAGAACAAAACTGCTTCATTTGCGAAAAACATAAAGGAAATATTATAGTTCCAGGTGGAGCTATTTACGAAGATGAACTCGTTTACGTTGGACATGTCTACTGGGATAGTGAAGAAACATACCTAGGTTATGTAATGATAGATATAAAAAGACATGTACCTGGCCTTGCTGAACTAACAGATGAAGAAGCGAAAGCGTTAGGACTTATAACAAGTAGAGTAAGTAAAGCGCTAAAAGAAAGCGAAGGTGCAGAGCATATTTACACTTTTGTTTCAGGAAATGGTGTACCACATATGCATATGCACATTATTCCACGTTATCCCAATACACCAAAAGAATTTTGGTCACCAACCGAAGTAGCGAAATGGACTGGTGCACCATATGGTGATGAAGAGAAAATAAAAAAACTATGCGAAAGAATACGTAAGTATATGGTAAATGAGTATGCATACAACAAATAATACACAATATTCATGGGTTGGAAATATAGAAATGTGTTTAGGAGAAATTTCAGTTAAGCAATATGGTGATATTGTACTTGGTAAATATGGCGGGAATATAAGTGCTGGAGCGAAAAAGAATGAAGATGGTGCGTTAGTTTGGTCGAATGATGATTGGGAGTTTACAGCTATTTTAGATGGACATAATAGTGCGGAAAGTGTTGATTTAGTAGTAAATACAATCGAAAAAGAATATGAAAATATAAGAATAATTTTGAATGAACCAATTGATACAGTATTTCGATCTGTTGAAAATCATATACTTTCAATTTTTCAATCCTCTTCATTTAAAGAAAAATGCCAAAGAATTAAAGGTGAAACAGCTTGCTTACTATGTGTAAGAAAAGAAAATTATATATGGTGGCTTTCTATTGGTGATTGTTTAGTGTATGTATTTCATGAAGAGTTACATAAGTTAGGGCAATATGCATTAAATCAACGTCATTTTTACGAATGGATTGGAAATGTAAACACATTTGATTTACCTGTTCCTTGCTATTCATCAGGTATTCGTGAATTACGTACTGGAAAGAACCGAATTGTAATGGTGACAGATGGGGTATTAGAATGCGGGGAACGCCGATATGAAACGCCATTAAATCTGTATAATAATATGAATAGAAATAATATTAAACTTAAAGAAAATGTTCACAATGTTTTAGAACATGTTCATCATCAATTCGGACGAGATAGTGCGACCATTATTAGTTGGGATGTTGAAAATAAAGATAATGCTACGTATCCGAGTGATCAGCCGGAGAAAAGGTAAAGGAGGAGGCCTTTCTGTTTCTTTTGAAACTAATTGTCTTATTGTTATGGATTATAATTTTAATTTTTTTAGAAAAAATCGTGAGGAAGAAGTTAAATATACCGAGACAAACAGGATGGAATAGTAAATATGTCAGTCAATCACATAAATGGGGACAATGGATCATCATTATTTCTTATGTAGTACTTATGATGATAGGTTCAATTTGGAATCCAATATACATGACTTATATACCAATTTTCTTTTTTATGACGTTGTACATTTTTCAAGGATATATGCAGTGGAAATATGATAGTAAAGCAAAAGAATATATTATTTCGTTTGGAATTGTTCCGTTATTAATAATTACAGGTATTATTTTGAATGTATTCTATAATACGTATTGGTGATGGATGGTCATACAAATAAAGGGTGAGAAAATGATAAGACCACATTTACGGGCTGAAGTAATGATTGTAAACGACGAACATTCAAAAGTACTAGTACAATGTGATGAAAACGAATCATTTTATCGTTTTCCAGGTGGCTCTATTGAATTTGGTGAAACGTCAAAAGAAGCAATAATTCGAGAGTTAATAGAAGAATACGATTTGAAAGTTCATGTTCAAGAGTTAGCAATTGTAAATGAACACATTTTTGAGTGGGACAACGAAAAAGGTCATCATTGTACATTGATATATTGGGGGACTGTTGAAAAAATCATTACAAATGAAATAAGGCATAAAGAGCATGAGGATATTATATTAATTTGGAAAAGTCTAGAGGAATTACAGGAGAAGCCGACATATCCTGAAGGAATCATAAGTTATTTAGAAGGGGATAACCGTAATATAGTCCAATTTATTTCAAGTAATTAAATGAAATAATAGGAGGGGTGAAAATAGGAGCTTCTACTTTTTGGATTATAACTATTGTTTTTTGTATAGCTGTCTATTTTCTCGATAAGTTTTTAAGAAAAAAATTGAATATGCCCAAGGGTGGTTTTTGGGGATATAAGAAACATGTAAATAGTTTACATAAAAAATTGGAAATAGGACTACTTTTTATTTATTTAATAACTAGCTTTATGTTTATCTTTAAATTCGAAAGTGTTAATATTGCTTATGTCATTTTTACTTATTTAGGTGGGAAGTTAATCTTAAGAGCATTGATGGAATGGAAGTATGATAGAGAGTCGAAAGAATATATATTTTCGGTAATTGGGGTATTCACGTTTATTTTTATGACTTCGATACTATTTTACTTCTTTCCACCTGCTGTATAATAAAAAAATTGATAGTATAAATAATAAGATAACTAACGAATAAGAAACCATTTACTTAGGAATAAACGGTTTCTTATTCTGTGTATGAAATTCTGTCTTTTTCATTCAATCATTTATTTTAGCTAGTATGAATGTAATGAAATTTGTTTTGTCCTCCGCATACTTATGTTTATCAGTAGGATTAGCTTGTGAAAGTTGAATTTTTAATTGTTCATACTGTATACGAGATGTTTTATTGTCTATTAAGTAATCTCGAAATTGTAATTGTTCTATTAAATATTTATTTCCTTGTTCATACATATGAATTTGATGAGTTCGTGGCTCTCCTTTATTAAAATAGTATCTTTCAGGCAATACATCTTTTCTGTATTTATAATTTAGTAGTTCCAACTTTGCGATACATTGTATGCCAACTGCATTATCTTTTAGTTCTATTGCTATATCAATAATTGGCTTTGCACTTAAATATGGAATAGAAGTACTACCAATATGGTGTATCGCTAAAATATGTTCGCCAATTTGTTCCTCAATGATTTGTTTCTCTTTCATAAACTCAATTTCCCATTCTTCAGTCCACGGCACTAAAAACACTTTCCCATACGGTAAACCTAACATTTAATTAGCACCTCTTTCAAAATAGTTTTCAAAAAGTTTATTACATCTTCTTAAAGCTTCTCAAAACAAGGTGTTCCCACAATCTCCAAGGAAGAATTTTCTTCGCGAAGATCATAAATTTCACACCTTTACCGATTGGATATCGTAAATTTGTACGCTTAGATTCAGCAATTTCTACAATTTTATTAGCAACCTCTATCGGATGACCAAATGTATCACTACCGCTATTAATATGTTTTTGTATTTTATCCATATATTCTTTGTAAGGAGATGTTGTATCAGATTGGTTTTCAGCTAGTTGTTTACCAACCTCCCATATATTTGTGTTGTAAGAACCAGGTTCAATTAAAGCGACGTCTATTCCGAAAGGTTTTAATTCTAAGCGAAGCGATTCACTCCAGCCTTCTAATGCATATTTTGAAGATACATAAGGAGATAAACCAGGAAATCCAACTTGGCCGCTAATGCTGCTTATATTAATGATTTTTCCGCTTTTTTGTTCTCTCATATATGGTAAAACAAGCTGGGTAATTGATATAGCTCCAAATAGGTTCGTTTCAAATTGTTTACGGTATTCCTCTACTGGAATTTCTTCTACAAAGCCGCCATTTGCATATCCTGCATTATTAACAAGAAGGTCTACTTTTTGTATTTCTTTTAAAAATAATTGGAAGTTATGTATAGAATTTTGATCGGTTACATCTAATTGTTGAACTTTTATATTGTGCTGTAAGTTAAGTTGAGTAACTTGAGATAGTAAGTTCACTTGTTTTTCAAGGTTTCGCATTGTAGCGATAACTAAATAATCTTTTTTTGCGAGTTCGAGTGTAGTTAATAGTCCAAATCCACTTGAGGCTCCTGTAATTATTGCGATTTTTTTATTCATTTTCCGCCAGCTTTCTTTTTCTTTTATCATAACGAGTTATGATAAGAAAATCTATTATTCTTACATTTAGTATGAAATCAATTTGTATGTAAAAAAGGGGATTATAGGGAATGAGCGTATATAGAGTAGTGTATATTAATATGATAATGAAATGAGGGAAAAAAATGGTCCATGTGAAAGATGTATTAGCAGATCAGCTATTAGCGAATGCAAATGATCCTAGTTGGTATATGCCATTTTCCGATGCAGTTAAGGATTTATCTGAGAGGGAAGCTTGCTGGAAACCGAATGAAGAGAGTAATAGTATAGCTGAAATCGTACAACATTTACTGTATTGGAACTCTACGTGGCAAACTAGGTATAAAGAATCAAATGTGAATGCAGTACCCGCTATAGGAGATAATAACAAAAGTTTTATGCTTTCAGATAATCAAACTTTCGATGAATTACGGGAAAAACTACTAGAAAAACTGTTACAATGGCAAAATCTCATTAATGAAGAAAAGGTTGAAAGTGATGTAGTGGGATTTCCTGTTTCTGCAAAGTGGTGGGAAGTGTTAGCGAATGTAACAACTCATAATGCATATCATATTGGGCAAATTATTTACATCCGAAAATTACAGCAGAGCTTTGAGAATGAATAAGATAATAGTTCTCAAATTAGGTGAACAAAAGTGGACAAAACGAGACATCTGTCTCATTTTGTCCACTTTTTTATTATGAAAGAAATGAGAAAACCCATGAAATCAAGGATTAGAATTTGGCATAGTACTTGCAATATAACAGACGAACAAGAAAATAGGAGGGCTGGACATGTTAAAAACAACTGAAAGTAAAGGGAATGAAATTACGAAAGAACAAGCTCGTTGGATGTATAAAAAAATGTTAGAGATTCGTAAATTTGAAGATAAGGTGCATGAATTGTTCGCGCAAGGCGTTTTGCCAGGTTTCGTTCATTTATACGCAGGTGAAGAAGCGGTAGCAGTTGGTGTATGTGCCCACTTAACGGATAGTGACAGTATTACAAGTACACATAGAGGTCATGGACATTGTATCGCAAAAGGTTGTGATTTAAATGGTATGATGGCTGAGCTTTTCGGGAAAGCGACAGGGTTATGTAAAGGCAAAGGTGGTTCCATGCATATTGCCGATTTAGATAAAGGAATGCTTGGTGCAAATGGCATTGTAGGTGGCGGTTTCCCACTTGCTTGCGGTTCAGCATTAACAGCTAAATATAAAGGAACAAAGGATGTAAGTGTTTGCTTCTTCGGTGACGGAGCAAATAATGAAGGGACATTTCATGAAGGGGTTAATTTAGCAGCGATTTGGAAGTTACCGGTTATTTTTATCGCAGAAAATAATGGTTATGGTGAAGCAACTACATTTGAATATGCTTCAAGTTGTGATTCTATTGCCAATCGTGCAAAAGCTTATAATATTCCAGGTGTTCAAGTAGATGGAAAAGATCTTCTCGCTGTATATAAAGCTGCTGCAGAAGCAGTGGAACGTGCGCGTAATGGTGATGGTCCAACAATTATTGAATGTATGACATATCGTAATTATGGTCATTTCGAAGGTGAAGCGCAAACATATAAAACAACAGAAGAAAAAGAAGAACATTTAAATGAAAAAGATGCAATTGTGAATTTCCGTAAGCATTTAATTCATGAAGGTTTATTAACAGAATCTGAACTTGTTGATATGGAAAAAGCAGTAGATGATGCAGTACAAAGATCCATTGAATTTAGTGAAAATAGTCCATACCCAGACGATGAAGAATTATTAAAAGATGTATACGTTTCTTACAAATAAGAGGAGGGTGAAAAATTATGACTAGAACAGTAAGTATGTCAACTGCAATTAATGAAGCGATGAAAATCTCAATGCGTCGTGATGAAAATGTAATTTTAATAGGTGAAGACGTTGCAGGCGGTGCACAAGTTGATCACCTGCAAGATGATGAAGCTTGGGGTGGTGTTCTTGGTGTTACGAAAGGACTTGTACAAGAGTTTGGTCGAAATCGTATATTGGATACACCAATTTCTGAAGCGGGTTATATGGGAGCTGCGATGGCAGCTGCTGCAACTGGGTTACGTCCGATAGCTGAGTTAATGTTTAATGATTTCATCGGCAGTTGTCTTGATCAAGTATTAAACCAAGGTGCAAAATTCCGCTATATGTTCGGTGGTAAAGCGAAAGTACCCGTTACAGTACGTACGATGCATGGTGCTGGTTTTAGCGCAGCAGCTCAGCATTCGCAAAGTTTATACGCATTATTTACAAGCATTCCAGGTATTAAAGTTGTCGTTCCTTCCACTCCATATGACGCAAAAGGCTTATTATTAGCGGCAATTGAAGATGATGACCCAGTAATCTTCTTTGAAGATAAAACACTTTACAATATGAAAGGTGAAGTGCCAGAAGGATACTATACAATTCCATTAGGAAAAGCAGATATTAAACGGGAAGGTTCTGATTTAACAATTGTCGCAATCGGAAAGCAAGTTCATACAGCGCTTGCAGCTGCAAAGCAATTATCGAAAAAGGGGCTTGAAGTAGAAGTAATTGATCCACGATCTTTATCACCGCTTGATGAAGATACTATTTTATCATCTGTTGAAAAAACAAATCGTCTTATCGTCATTGACGAAGCGAATCCTAGATGTAGTATTGCAACAGATATTGCGGCAATTGTGGCGGATAAAGGTTTTGATTTGTTAGATGCACCTATTAAACGAATTACAGCACCACATACACCTGTTCCATTCTCACCGCCACTTGAAAAGTTGTATTTGCCAACGCCAGAAAAAGTAATTGAAACTGTATCAGAAATGATCGGAGACCAATCTTTATTACATGTGTAATAAAACGATGAGAAGGGAGAGAGACACATGGCTGTAGAAGTTGTAATGCCGAAGTTAGGTATGGCGATGAAAGAAGGTATTATTACGAGCTGGAATATTAAAGCAGGCGATAATGTAGCAAAAGGAGAACTGATCGCTAGTATTAACTCAGAAAAAATTGAAACGGAAATTGAAGCACCCGCTGATGGTACGGTACTTGATATAGCTGTAAGTGAAGATGAAGGAGTGCCGCCTGGTACTGTAATTTGCTACATCGGTAAACCGAATGAAAAAGTAGAGATGAAGGAAAGTACACCTGTTATAGAAGAAAAAACATCTAATATAGAAGCGCAACATGTACAACATCCAGAACCTTATGTGAAAGAAGTGGCGAAGCAACGAATCAAAATTTCACCTGTAGCGAAGAAAATTGCAAAGTCTGAAAATCTGGATATCAAGGCATTAGTTGGCACAGGTCCTGGCGGAAGGATTACAAAGGCAGATGTATTAAAAGCACTTGAGGTAAGAGGAAACGTTCCGGAAATATCTGAACGAGAAGAAAGTAACGCGGTTCCTGTTACTGGTATGCGTAAAGCAATCGCAAATCGTATGCACGCAAGCTTACAAAATAGCGCACAATTAACGTTAACGATGAAAGTAGATGTAACAGATTTAGTTGCTTTACATAAAGAAATAGCAGAAGTTGTACAAAAAAGATATGATAACAAACTAACCATTACGGATTTCGTCTCTCGTGCTGTTGTATTAGCGCTTGGGGAGCATAAAGAAATGAACAGCGCTTATATAGATGATGCAATTCATCAATTTGAACATGTTCATTTAGGCATGGCAGTCGCATTAGAAAAAGGGTTAGTCGTTTCGGCTATTCGCTTTGCAAATAATTTATCTTTAGTAGAGTTGTCTAAAGAGATTAAGAATGTGGCACAAAAGGCACGAGCAGGTAGCTTAAGTAGTGATGATATGCACGGAACGACATTTACAATTAGTAATTTAGGTAGCTTTGGTATTGAATATTTTACGCCGGTATTAAATACACCTGAAACTGGTATTTTAGGTGTAGGTGCAATTGAACATGTTCCTGTATATAAAGGGGAAAAACTAAGAAAAGGAAGTATGTTACCTTTAAGTTTAACATTCGATCATCGTGTATTAGACGGTGCACCAGCAGCTGCATTTTTACGCACAATTAAACATTATTTAGAAGAACCTATAACAATTCTTTTATAAAGAGAAGGTGAGAGAATGGATAAATTAGTTGTTATTGGGGGTGGACCTGCTGGCTATGTAGCAGCAATTACCGCGGCTCAAAATGGCAAAGATGTCACTCTTATTGATGAAGCTGACCTTGGCGGAACATGTTTAAATGTTGGGTGTATGCCTACGAAATCACTGTTAGAAAGTGCTGAAGTACATGACATTGTGAGAAAAGCGAATGATTATGGAGTTACGATTAATACAGAAAATATCTCAATTGATTGGGGTCAAATACAGGCGAGGAAATCACAAATCGTAAAGCAACTCGTCCAAGGAATACAATATTTAATGAAGAAAAATAAAATTAAAGTTGTAAAAGGAAAAGCGAAATTCGAAACGGATCATCGTGTGCGAGTTGTACAAGGAAATAAAGAAGAAGTAATTGATGGAGGGAGCTTTATTATTGCAGCTGGTTCCGAACCTACAGAATTACCATTCGCTCCGTTCGATGGAAAATGGATTTTAAATAGTAGCCATGCAATGTCTCTTGAGAGTGTACCATCTTCATTGTTAATCGTTGGCGGTGGTGTAATAGGATGTGAGTTTGCAAGTATTTATAGTAGACTCGGCACAAAAGTATCGATAGTTGAGATGGCACCGCAATTACTACCTGGTGAAGATGAAGATATCGCGAATATTTTAAGAGAGAAATTAGAAAAAGATGGTGTGGAAATTTTTACGGGAGCAGTTTTAAAAGGATTAAATAACTATAAGAAGCAAGCTTCATTTGAATACGAGGGAATTACTCACGAAGTAACTCCAGAATTTGTTCTTGTTTCTGTAGGAAGAAAACCACGAGTACAACAATTAGGATTAGAAAAGGCAGGAGTTCAGTTTTCAAATAAAGGGATTGCTGTGAATGAACATATGCAAACGAACGTATCACATATTTACGCAGTTGGTGATGTGATCGGTGGAATTCAGCTTGCTCACGTTGCCTTCCATGAAGGAACGACAGCAGCATTACACGCAAGCGGAGAAGACGTGAAAGTAAATTATCACGCTGTTCCCCGTTGTATATACACAGCTCCAGAAATAGCTAGTGTCGGGTTAAGTGAAAAAGGTGCAAGAGAACAATATGGTGATATTCTCATTGGAGAATTCCATTTTACAGCGAACGGAAAAGCTCTTATTTTAGGAGAACAAACGGGTAAAGTAAAAGTCATTGTGGAACCTAAATACCAAGAAATTGTAGGGATTTCTATTATCGGTCCTCATGCAACTGAACTTATTGGTCAAGGGACCGTAATGATTCATACAGAAGTTACCGCTGATATAATGAGAGATTATATTGCAGCGCATCCAACCTTATCTGAAGCGATTCATGAAGCATTATTGCAAGCTGTAGGACAGGCTGTACATGCTTAAATCGAATTATAATAAACCACTATTCTCTAAATGAATGAGAGAATAGTGGTTTGAATTTTTATAGAAGAAATTAAATCCTCTATTACTTTTTAATGTCAATAGCTGAAGTTTTATCGTTCCATTCAGGAGCTAAATTAGCAGTTTTACCGTACCAATCAGCGTGTTTAAATAAAACGCCTTTTCCATATCCTTGTGTTGAAGTGTGTTCCCAAAGTGTTGTTGAATAACTTGCAGAAGGCGACGCTGTACTTACAGAAGAAATTCTGTCATTCCAGCTAGATGGTAAGTTTTTAAAGCCACTGCTCCAGTAAATATATTGGCCACCTTTATCTTTATGTTCATAAAAATCAGTACTACCAGCACCACTACCTAAAGGATTAATATTATTTTTAATTGCTTTTTTATCCTTTGCAATATACGCATCCAATGTTTCGCGGCTAGTAAAACCATAAGCTAGCCAATCTCCATTTTCATTTTGCTTAGGTAATACCATAGTAATTTGGATATCTTTCTTATCCTGATCACTTAATTTTGCAAATGAATTAACATTTTGTTCATCCACTTTTAAATAATCAAATGACTTAATTGTGTTACTTTTTTCCTCAGCACTTACTGCACCTAGTCCTCCAGTTAATGCAAAACCCGCTACTAATGTCCCTGCTACTAATTTCTTCAACATATAACCATCCCTTTTTGTTTGAATTTTTGTACAGGTGAATCTTGTACAGCTAAAATGTATTCTAATTTTATACTTTTGTAAATATTCTGAAGTTTTAGAAATAATAGGCGGAATATTTACATTTTTACATTATTTCTTTAGAAAAAATGGTTATTGGAATGATATAATAAGTGGATGCATTGCTTTTACTGGATGTAAAGATATTTTAGGAGAGGTGTCATTGAAATATTTTACAAGAGAATGGTATAAAAAAATGCAAGTTTTAGAATTTGTAAGTTTTATAGAGTCTATAAAAGAATGGTCGGAAATGGATATACAAAGTTTAAAGGAAGAAATAGAGGAAAGGAAAATAGATTTATTAAAATTCCTTCCTGAATCGATATACTCAATTATACAAAACATAACAATTAATTCAGAATACCCATCAGGTGAACTGAAAAAACTTATGCAAGAGTGGACAACAGATTATGAGAAAAGAATGGCACAATTAGATCAATCATACGTAGAATATTTTAATTCCATTGAGAAAAAACTTCCGTCAAATGTCGCTCAGTTACACAAGACATCACTACACGATAGTGTAATTAAAGTAATAAAGAGAGAATCAGAAGATACTTTGTCTATCGTATTAGATTGCAGTGGTACTTTTAGTGAATTTGATAAACTTGAAGTAACCTTTATAGGAGTAACAAAGTGTTCTATGCAGGAAAACTTTGACAGTGCTTGGTGGCTATATCATGAAATAGCTCTTACTGAAGATGGTTTTGAACTAGGTGTTTTATTTGACTCTCCATTTAGAGAAGTGACGATTTGCGCAGCAAATGTATTACTTGTGAAGAAATAATGTTGTATGGAGTATTACAAACGTTTGACATAATAAAAAAATAAAGTTATTGTAGATACATGGAGTCTACAATAGGAGCTGTACTATGAAATATTCTAAAGCTACAAATTATGCTCTTCATACAATGCTTTTTCTGGCAAAGGCCACACCAAATAAGTTAGTTAGTGTTTACCAATTAGCAGAAATGCAAAATGTTTCACCAACGTACTTGTCTAAAATACTAACTAAGTTGACGAAGGAAGGGATGATACACTCATCATCTGGTCCAAAGGGCGGTTACTCGCTTAGTAAGAATTGGGAAGATATTTCATTTTTAGATATTATACATGCAATTGAAGGCAAAACATCATTGTTTGACTGTTGTTTACATGACAAACCTGGATGTTTAATTAATGAGGCAATGCTCGCAGCAGAAGAGAAAATGGAAGAAGAGTTAAGAAATCAAAAAATCGTAGATCTTGCGAAAAAAATAAAAGTGGATTTTTAATCTGCTTTTATTTTTAAATTAATTAAGGATAAAAAGGCTCTTTAATATCTTTAATTGTAGTTAGAAAATGATATGAAGAAGGAGAGAAGATGATGAATAATTTTTGGAATGATCGATATAAATCAGATGAATATTTTTACGGGGAAGAACCTAATACATTTATTAAAGAACAAGCATTTCGTTTAGCAAATCACAATAAAGTAATAGCATTTGCGGAGGGAGAAGGTAGAAATGCTGTATTTCTAGCAAGACAAGGGAACGAAGTAACAGCTATTGATTATTCGGAAGATGGATTAGAAAAGACAAAAAAATTGGCAGAGAAGCATAACGTAAACGTGCATACAAAAAAAGTAGATTTATTAGCTGATAGTTTGCCAGAAAATGAATATGATGCGGCAATTATGGTATTTGGACATTTTCATGATGATTATAAAAAAATGATATTAGATAAAATGATACAAACGATAAAACCTGGTGGATTAATTATGTTTGAAGTTTACTCAAAAAAACAAATAAACTATAGTACTGGTGGACCAAAAGATGTTGATATGCTGTATGATCCAATTGATATCCTTACTTGGTGTGAAGAACATAAGGTAATTCATTTCTTTAATGGAGAACAAGAGCGAGTTGAAGGGAAAGGGCACACTGGTTTAGCTGATGTTATTCAAGTTGTTATTAGAAAATTAATATAAGTGTTAATGAAAGTTAAATGTATGAATGTAAAAAGACCAGTCGTATAAGACTGGTCTTTCTATTTAGATACTAAATTATCAAGTTTCCAATATGTATTTGTTAACGGCGCAGCTTTGCTATCTATGTATAAATACATATTATTTAAATCTTTTGGTGAAGTTTTCAGTTCAAATACAACGTCAGTAGTTAAAGAGAATTCGTGTGGAACATTTTTATAGTGCTCGTCACCTATCGGATGAGCTTTACCTTCATATTTCTGACCAGTTTTTTCATCTTGTATGAAATATTTTATTTCCGAAAGATCAATAGTTTGTCCATCGTCTCGAACATTATTAATCATAACACGAGTAGTAAGGCGCCGCTCTTCGTCTATTTTTTCAAACTTTGCATTTTCAACTGTCGCTCTATAGTATTCGTTTTTAACTATTTCTCCATAGTGCATTGCATTCTTTTCGAGAGCGCTCTTTTCTTGTTTTGGTGTAGTATTGCTATTGCACCCTGTTAATATTCCTGTAAATAATAATGCTGTACATGTCGTTTTGATTAATGATTTCATAGTAATCCCTTTCTGTATTAAAAAGTAAAACATAGGAATAATTTTACATGAATAAGGAAATAAATAGAAGTCTTTTAGTGAAATATGCAAATCTGCATTTATTTTATGTAAAGTTAACAAAATAGAAAAAGAGGAAAACACTGCATAAAGACGGAAGAAAAAGGATTGAAAATATTGTGAAACGGAAGAAACGTGCATATAATTAATATAAAGTTCAAATTTCTGAATCTTCAATAACGGTGGTGATAACATGTTTACTGAAGAACGTCGAGAGAAAATTTTAGAACTACTTAATACAGATGGAAGAGTAATCGCAAAGGATCTTGCGGAAAGATTTGATATGTCTATTGATTCTATAAGAAGAGATTTGTCTATTATGGAGAAGGAAGGTTTATTAAAAAGAACCCATGGGGGTGCAATTGAACTTGCACGAGTGAGAAACTTAGCTGTGGAACCAGCTAAACGTTATAGTGATAGCTCAATATATGAGGACACAATTGCAAGAGTTGCGGTATCTTATATACAAGAAGGTGATTCAATTTTTATTGGTGGGGCTTCCGTTCATAATGCGATGCTGAAATATTTACCGGAAGTATCATTTACGGTTATTACGAATTCTATAGAAATAGCTGGTTATCTACGAGAATATAAGAATATTGATACGTATTTAATTGGCGGAAAAGTAAAACCTTCAGGGAATATTACTGATACACTTGCCTCTGAAT
The DNA here is from genome assembly GCF_000021305.1 of Bacillus cereus G9842. Classification (GTDB taxonomy): domain Bacteria; phylum Bacillota; class Bacilli; order Bacillales; family Bacillaceae_G; genus Bacillus_A; species Bacillus_A thuringiensis_S. The sequence goes on along the minus strand of NC_011772.1, from coordinate 2,670,988 downwards.
TGATAAGTAGATTTTCTATTGATCTGTATTTCTCTACAGGTGGAGGCATTTCATTACAAGGTATTAGTACCGCAACACCTGAAGTTGCTTATTTTAGTAAAAGAGTAAGTGAAATTGCTAGAAGAAATATTTGTTTAGTTCCGCATAATAAACTTGGAATAGATTGTTTTATAAGAGGAGAGTCTCTAAAAAAAATTGACATTATTATAACTGACGAAGAGGCTAGTAAAGAAACTGTTCAGGACTTTGAGAAACAAGGTAAACAAGTTGTAATAGCGCCATTATATTCATTTGAAAGGAGTTTGACATGATTGTAAAAGAGCAAGAGTTTCATATAAATGGATTAACTTATACAATTCGTTCTGCAGCTGAGAAAGATGCAGAGCAGTTATCGAAAATTAGAGTTCAGATTGATGGAGAAACTGAAAATATGGATAGAGATGCTGGAGAGGGATTTATAGATGATCTAGGATTTCAAAAAATAATAAAAACAGATAGTGAAGAGACTAAGAATCTCTTTTTAGTTGTAGAAGTGCACAATCGAATCGTTGGATTTTCAAGATGTGAAGGGTCAAATTTTAAGAGATTATCTCATAAAGTGGAGTTTGGTGTTTGTATTTTAAAAGAGTTTTGGGGATATAGAATGGGTAAGAGTCTATTGCAACAATCTATTAAATGGGCTGATGAAAATGCAGTAAATAAAATATCTTTACAAGTATTAGAGACAAACGAGAAAGCTATTCATCTGTATAAAAAATTAGGTTTTGAAGTAGAAGGCATTTTGAAAAATGACAAAAGACTATCGGATGGAAAGTATTATAATACGGTAGTGATGGGAAGGTTTACTGATACTTTTCATAAAAGAGGGGAAGAGGTATGTTTTACAGAAGGAAGTACTATGTAGTGAAAAATGAATTCATAGAAGTATTTAATGATCATTTCAATAACACGAACTTACCTAATCAGTTAAAGCATGGCTCTAGGCTAATAGGACGCTGGATGAAAGGTAATAAGAATGGTACGTCTGAAGTATTCGCCATATGGGAATATGATAGTTTTGAAAGGTATAAAGAAATTGAATCGAAAATTAGAAGTGACGAGATTCATGTAAAAAGAATACATGATTGGTATGAAAAACATGGCGGAAGAGAATATGTTTTACAGAAGTACATAGTAGAGATGAAAAATGAAGAGTTAGTATGTACTGTAAAATAATAGGAGCGAAGACTAATGCAGGTCAGAACGAAATTATATATTAGTTTATCAGCCGCTATTTTATTTGCAATAGCCGTGATTGTTTTCTTTATAAATGGTAATCCACAAAAGTGGTTTTGGTTATGTATTTTCTTTGCGTCCATTATACAAAATATGGTGCTACTAAAAAAGAATAAAGACGAGCATTAATATATTCAAATTATTAACATATTTGTGTCATCTTTCTAGTTGTATTGAAAACGCTTTTATTCAGTTTTATAATAGAAGTATGTTTTATAAATCTCCAAAACAATTAAAAGGGAGATGATACAATGTTAGCTTCACCGTTTTACTTACATACATGGAAAAAGTTTATTGATGAAGGAGTCTTTGATTCGAACCGTATAAACGAAAGAATTTCAGAGTCATGGCATCGATGTAGACAAGCAAATGTGAATCCTTATATGAATAAAGGTCAGAAAATTTTGTCTTCTAATGTTTTTCAAGAACAAAAGAAAAAGAGTGAAATTTTTCTTGATATAGCATTACCTCAAATACAAAATATGAGAAAAACCATTGATGAACTACAAATGATGGCATTATTAATCGATCCAGATGGTTATGTTCTATCGTTAAGTGGAAATAAACAAACGTTAAAGCGAGCGAAACATATTAATTTTATTGAAGGTGTAAAATGGACAGAAGCAGCTGTTGGTACAAATGCAATTGGAACAGCGCTAGAAATTGAAGAAGCTATTATGATAAGTGGTACTGAACATTATTCCGTGGCATCTCATAGCTGGAGTTGTGCGGCTGCTCCTATCCATAATGATGACGGGAAATTAATTGGTGTTCTAGATTTCTCCTGTCCAATTGAATTTTCGCATCCATATATGCTCGGTATGGTAACTTCAATTGCACATGCAATAGAACGTGAATGTAGCATAAGAGTTCATCAAAATGAATTACACTTAATTCATCGTTTTTTGGATGTCATTGATAGTGACGAACAAGTAGTTATTTGTAATCATCGTGATGTTATCGTTTCTGCGAGTAAGAGTGTTCGTGAACGAATAAATAATTGGTCAAGAATGAAGCTTGAAGAGTTAATGCACCATGGATTGGAAACTAAATTAGAGATACCAGTATATAGTAATGAAAGAATGATTGGGAAATGTATGTATTTAAAGAAAAACAAACAAATAAATACATATTCTGCTTTCGCATTTATAAAAGGAATTACTTTTTCAGGAGTTACCGGGACAAGCAAAGCATTTCAACACACACTAGAAGAAATTAAGCTTGTTTCACCGACTGATGCTAGTGTTTATGTATGTGGTGAGACAGGAGTAGGAAAGGAATATGTTGCGAGAGCGATTCATGAAAATAGCCCAAGAAAAGATGGGCCCTTTATAGCTGTTAACTGCGGTTCTCTGCCTAAAGAATTAATGGAAAGTGAATTGTTCGGTTACGTTGAAGGTGCGTTTACAGGTGCGCGACGTCAAGGGTATAAAGGGAAATTTGAACAAGCGCATGGAGGAACATTATTTTTAGATGAAATTGGTGAAGTACCACCAGAGATGCAAGTAGCATTATTGCGTGTTTTACAAGAACGTACAATAACTCCAATAGGAAGTTCAAAAGAGGTACCAGTAAATATTCGTATTATTACTGCCACACATAAAGATTTACTACGGTTAGTAGAAGAAGGGAAATTCCGTCAAGATTTATATTATCGTTTGCACGTTTATCCGTTATATGTTCCATCGTTAATAGAAAGAAAAGAGGATATCTCATATTTTATACAACACTTTTGCGAACGGAAGAATTGGAATGTTGTATTTCCAAAGAGTATTTGCAATCAATTTTTACAACATACATGGCCCGGAAATATTCGAGAACTAGTAAATGTATTAGAACGCATTTACATCTTGTCGCAAGGACGGGAAATATGCGAAAAGCAAGTCGCTTGTTTGCTACAAACAATGATGGGAAATCAACAACAACTTGAGTTACAAGTTGAAAATAAAACAGAACATCCACTAAATTTTCGCGAAAAAATACAGCGTGATAGCATGATTGAAGTATTACAAAAGACAAACGGAAATGTTTCATTAGCTGCAAAACTATTAGATGTACCCCGTAGTACATTTTATAAGCGAATGCAAAAATATAAGTTATAAAGTAGATTTTTGTAATCTACTTTTTCTTTGTGGGCTCATGTTCTGTCGGAATCTGCGCTTACCGGGGAAATAATAGAATTGTTAGAAGGGAAATTTCCTAATGGAGGTTAGTATGTGAAGTATATTGAGATTGGAATCGGGAATAAGTGGTTCGTTCGAACGGAAACTGAAAATAAAGATGGGACTGAATTTGAAGAACGAGGAATTATAAAACCTATTTACTTAGAGTCTGTATACGTACGAATTTGGTTTCGGAAAACGTGTTTTATTTTTGATACGAAAGAGGGTTTTAAGAAAGATAAGAAGAGAAGGATTGAATATAAATTTATTGTTGGAATTGTGAGTAGGGTGACTGAAGAAAAAGTACGCTAATGAAAAGCATGTAAAGTAAAAGTGGTACTCAATCTATTGAGTACCACTTTCAGTAAATGATAGAAATTTGTTTGCAAGTTTTTTTTGCGACATGTTTTTATCCTTTCTATATAGAAGTTTGTATTAAGAATATTATGCAATAAATATCAGAAAATACAGTTATTAATAGATTAGGAGAGAATAGTATATCAATGTCACTATATTATAAAAAAATCCGTGAGCAATTAGGGCATGAACTAATATTCATGCCGAGTGTAGCTGCTATTATAAAAAATAAACAGGGGGATATTTTATCCCGCATTAACGGGCAGTAAGACTCCCATCTCAAAATTCAGCGAAAGCAAAGAAGTTAGGTGGGGGATCAACTGCCCGTAAAAGCCCGATTGGTTCAACTAATAATCAGTGGGGGATAATAAAACCCCCACTGATTAAAGTTTCACTTTATTTCAATATCCTGGTGGGGAATACTGGAGTTTGCCAGCTGGAGCAATTGAACTTGGGGAAACTCCAGAAGAAGCAGTAGTTAGGGAAGTTTTGGAAGAAACAGGATTGAAAGTACAAGTAAAAAAACAAAAAGGAGTATTTGGAGGAGAAAAGTACCGCCATACATATCCGAATGGTGATGAAGTAGAATATATTATTGTTGTGTTTGAGTGTGAAGTTAGCGGTGGCGAGTTGAAATCGATAGATGGTGAATCGTTAAAACTAAAATATTTCCCTTTATCTGAAAAGCCCCTTTTAGCATTGCCATACCCAGATAAAATATTTTTATAAATGTAAAATAGCACACCGTATTTATTGCAGGTGTGCTATTTATATAACCCCGTCGTATACATTTCCGTCAATGTATGTACTATCTCTTCTAACTCTAATTTTTTATCATTTTTCACAATCGCCCAAAGAAACATCTCATTCATTGCGAACCAAGCACGTGCTACAATTTCTTTATTTAATTCAGGCTGTGCTAATCCACTTTCTTGAGAGTATGTAATATCCTGCGTAATATTGTTTATGAAGCGTTCCCGTATCTCGTCCCATTTTTTACGTATCTCTTTTGATAATCCGATTGCTTCTTCTACAACTTGTAAAATAGCTCGTTCTTTCTTTGCTAGTTGGAGAAATGCTCTAACTTGATTTCGAATCATTTTATGAGCTTCTTCCTTCGTTTGAGGCAAAAAGGAGCGCTTGGAAATATTATGAAATTGATTCATAACATCTTCCATTAAACTAATTAGGAGATCGTCTTTGTTTTTGAAGTATACATATGCTGTTCCGTAACCGGTTTCTGCATGTTTAATAATTTGTGTAATTGTCGTTTTTTGAAATCCGTTACGTATAAAAATAGTGTAACCAGAGTGTAGTAGTTTCTTCTTCGTTTCTAAGGAGCGGTGTTTTCTTGATGAAAGAGTAGAGTTTTTCAAAGAATCACCTCTTTATACTGAAATATCTGAAAATATAAGTGTATTGTAAAAGAAGTTCATATATAAAGTCAACTGACATAATATCATTGACGTTATATCAATTAAGGTGCTATATTTCAATTAGTTAGAATAAAAAGAAAATTAAGAGAAGGTGACACCATGTATAAAGAACCATTTCAACCAACTTATGAGTATGCGCTTGAATGTGATAAACATGATGAACTGAAAGATTTTCAAACTGAATTCTATAAAAAAGAAGGTACTATATATTTAGATGGAAACTCATTAGGGCTACTTTCAAAAAGAGCAGAGAAATCATTACTTACGTTGCTAGATTCGTGGAAAGAATATGGAATTGACGGCTGGACTGAAGGTGAGCACCCGTGGTTCTTCCTTTCAGAGAAATTAGGTAAACTTACAGCCCCTCTTATTGGAGCTTTACCGGAGGAAACTATTGTAACCGGTTCTACGACTACAAATATACACCAAGTTATTGCGACGTTTTATGAACCGAAAGGAATACGTACAAAAATACTTGCGGATGAATTAACTTTCCCGTCAGATATTTATGCACTTCAAAGTCAAATACGTTTAAAAGGATTAGACCCAGATGAGCATCTAGTAAGAGTGAAAAGCCGAGATGGTAGAACACTTTCTGAAGAAGATATTATTCATGCGATGGAAGATGATATCGCTTTAATTTTATTACCTTCTGTTTTATATAGAAGTGGTCAAATTCTTGATATGAAACGTTTAACAACGGAAGCACATAAACGAGACATTCATATCGGATTTGATTTATGTCATTCAATAGGATCTATTCCGCATCATTTCAAAGATTGGGATGTTGATTTTGCTGTTTGGTGCAATTATAAATATTTAAATGCAGGACCGGGTGGTGTTGCAGGACTTTATGTAAATAATAAACATTTTAATAGACTGCCAGGGTTGTCTGGATGGTTTAGTTCTAAAAAAGATAAGCAGTTTGATATGGAGCATACATTAACAGCCGCTGATCATGCAGGTGCTTATCAAATTGGTACACCTCACGTATTAAGTATAGCACCATTAATTGGTTCTCTTGAAATTTTCAAAGATGCTGGTATTGAACGTTTACGTGAGAAATCTTTACATATTACGAGATACATGCTGAATTTAATTGATCATGAATTAAAAGATTTCGGATTTACAATTGGAAATCCGTTAGAGGATGAAAGTCGAGGCGGGCACATTTATTTAGAGCATGCAGAAGCAGCACGTATATGTAAAGCGCTAAAGGCAAATGGAGTAATTCCAGATTTTAGAGCGCCAAATGGAGTGAGACTTGCGCCGGTCGCTTTATATAACACATACGAAGAAGTGTGGAAATCTGTACAAATATTAAAGGGAATTATGAAAGAAGAAAAGTATAAGCAGTTTGAAAATAAGCGAGAGGTTGTGGCATAAGTATGAAAACATCAGAGTGGATTGATATTTCACAACCGCTAAATAATAATATTGCAACGTGGCCAGGAGACACACCGTTCTCGTATGAAGTTTCATGGTCAAAAGAAGAAAGTGGCTCGGTAAATGTCGGAAAGTTAACGATGAGTATTCATACAGGCACTCATATTGATGCACCATTTCATTTTGATAATGATGGAAAGAAAGTATTGGATTTAGATGTTCAAGTTTATGTTGGCCCAGCACGGATTATTGACGTTTCTAATCTTGAAAGCATCGGGAAAAAGGAATTAGAAAGCTTTCATTTAGAAGGTGTAGAACGATTATTATTACGTACATCTTCACATGGAAAAACTGAAGAATTTCCAGATGTGATCCCTCATTTACGTGCAGACATAGCACCTTTTCTATCAGAGAAAGGTATTCGTTTAATCGGAGTAGATGTACCATCAGTTGATCCGTTAGATGATAAAGAATTAGCAACGCATCATCAATTATTTAAACATGGAATTCATATTTTAGAAAATGTCGTACTAGATCATGTAGCAGACGGTGATTATGAACTTATTGCATTACCACTTGCATTAACTGATGCAGATGGAAGTCCAGTTCGAGCCGTTATTAGACCAATATAAGTAGAATTATATAAAAGGGGCGTTTGGCTAATATGAAAGAAAATGAAAAAGTAATTATTGAAAAAGGGATTCATACGGATTTTAAAGAGAATATGACGTATGGGGAGTATTTACAATTAGATAGTTTACTATCTTCTCAAAAAAGATTATCGGACCATCATGATGAAATGTTATTTATCGTTATCCACCAAGCAAGTGAGCTTTGGATGAAGCTCATTTTACATGAGCTAAATGCGGCGATTGAATCTATTAAACAAGATAAATTACAACCAGCTTTTAAAATGTTAGCACGTGTATCGAAAATTCAGTCTCAAATTATTCAATCTTGGGATATTCTTGCGACATTAACACCATCAGAATATATTGAGTTTCGTGATTCACTCGGTCAAGCTTCAGGTTTTCAATCGTATCAATATCGTATGATTGAGTATGCACTTGGCTATAAAACGCCGCACGCATTAAAAATTTATGAAAAGGATCCAGAATTACATGCACGACTTCATAAAGCGCTACATGCACCAAGTCTATATGATGTCGCGATTCAAGCATTAGTAAAAGAAGGATTCCCTATTCATAAAGATGTGTTAAACCGTGATATTACGCAGCCTTATGAAGAAGATGCAACAGTAGAAGCGGCGTGGTTAGAAGTGTATGTGGATGTGAAAAAATATTGGAATTTATATCAGCTTGCTGAAAAATTGATTGATATTGAAGACTGGCTACAACAATGGCGTTTCCGTCATATGAAAACAGTAGAAAGAATTATTGGACATAAAATGGGAACAGGTGGATCCTCCGGTGTTTCTTATTTAAAACGAGTACTTGATCAAAGATTCTTCCCAGAGCTTTGGAATGTTCGTACGAAATTATAAAAATAAACCTGTCAGTTCATTATGGCTGACAGGTTTATTTTTATTTGAGCACAATTATGTTTAAAATGAAGTAACAAGATATAATAAATGGAGTAACTATTTAAATGGAGGTAAAGTTTTTGGATTTCAAGCAACTAGAAAATAAATTCGAAAAGAAAAAAGTGAATACATTTCTTGTTTATCAAAAAGGGGAATTAACAACTGAGTATTATAAAACACCTGAATGTGCAAATAACTTATATAAAATAAATTCGATTACAAAAAGTATCGTATCTTTATTAATTGGTATTGCAATTGATAAGGGCTATATAAATGATATACATACACCGATTACAGAGTGGATTGAAAATGTACCTGGGGAAAAACATGATTTGACGCTTTATCACTTATTAACAATGACTACTGGTGAGGATTGGAAAGAGTTTGGGAATGGAGTAGTATTCCCAAATGACTTTGTAGAATCAGAGAACTGGGTACAGTACATATTAGAAAAGCCAATAATTGAAAAACCTGCTACAAAAATGAATTATAATTCAGGTTCTTCTCATTTACTGAGCTATATTATTCAAGAAGCTACTGGAATGTCGACAGAGCGGTTTGCAAAGAAATATTTATTTGATCCATTAGAAATTAACGAATACGAATGGCAACAAGATCCGCAGGGTATATATGTTGGCGGCTTCGGTATGAAAATGAAATCTACAGATTTATTAAAATTAGGAAAATTATGTTTACAAAATGGATATTGGAATGGGAAAGAAATTGTATCAGCACAATGGTTAGAAGAGTCAAGCAGGGCGCAATTTGAAACATATGAACATGTCGGTGCCTATGGATATCACTGGTGGGTATTACATAACGAAAGATTTCACATACCGTATTGTATATATTTCGCTATGGGATATGGCGGACAATACATCGTTATCATTCCTCAGTTAGAAGTAGTAGCTATTATAAGTAGTCATATGCCAAAGCGTGGGCTCGTTCCATTAAAATTATTTATTGAGCATGTACAGGGAAATTCTAATTATTTATAAGAAAAGGAGGGAATGTATGAGGGGTGAAAAAACTTTATCTTTATTTAGATTATGTTTAAGTCTTCTAGCATGTAGCGCCATTATTACGCAATTCATAATCAGGGCACAAGTGAAACCGTTCAATCCAGTTAACTTTTTTAGTTTCTTTACGATCGAAAGTAACATTTTAGTTGCATGTATTCTCCTTTTAAGCAGTATCGGAACAGCTACATTTGGTCGATCAGAGCAGTTTGGTATACTTCGTGGTGCGGCAACGGTATATATACTTACGACAGGACTAATTTATTTTTTACTATTAAGAGGATTAGAAGAATCACTTCAAACTGCAATACCATGGGTAAATACGGTGCTGCATTATATCATGCCAATTACCATGCTTTTAGATTGGATTTTAAATCCACCAAATAAGAAAATCACCTGGAAAAAAGCTGCAAGTTGGCTCTTATTCCCGTTTTTTTACGTTGTATATAGCTTATTACGTGGTCCAATCGTAAATTGGTATCCATATCCTTTTTTAGATCCGAGAATAGGAGGATATGGTAGAGTCCTTTTATATAGTATAGGGATAGCTGTTGTAATTGGCGCTATTTGTATATTGGTAAGATTTTTAGGGAATCGAAATTTTAGGAAAGAATTTTAGAAATGCAAGAACCCCCACTGTTTCTGTTTTTAACAGTGGGGGTTCACTTTATCTACTCGTCTTCTGAAACGACAACTTTATAAATTTCTCCGTCTTCGTTTCAAATTCTACATCAACAAAAACACCATATTCTTTTCCATCTTCACGTAACCACAATTTAAATTTTTCAACAGTTATTTGAACTGTTTTGGGTTTTCTACCTATATGTAGATAATCAATAATTTCTGCTTTTGGGTATTGTTCTTTCGTCTTTTCTACGGCAAGTTTACCCCATTTGGCATACGGCGGCTGCGCATGAACAATTGATGAGCCTGTATATATATTTGAACATGTTGTTAGGAACAGAATGACGAGTGCGACACGTTTTAACGATTTTTTCATGATGAACTCCTTTTATCCTTTTTTTATATTGTTTACATATTTTTTCAACGATATTAGTTTGGATTTTTTTGTCTTCTTTACATAAAAGCGAGGCTTTTACAAAACATAACCAAGAAATCATTTCTGTAATTAAGGAGGGAAAAGTATGCGCCAAAAAGCTATTTTTAAAATAGCAGTTTTACTTGCGTTCATAGGACTGTCTTTAATGGTCAGTAGTATACAACTAAAGAATGTAGAAGCTTTTTCTAATCAAGTCATTCAAAGAGGAGCATCTGGCGAAGATGTCATTGAACTGCAATCTCGTTTGAAATATAACGGATTTTATACGGGAAAAGTGGATGGTGTTTTCGGATGGGGTACATATTGGGCACTTCGGAATTTTCAAGAGAAATTCGGATTACCCGTTGATGGTTTAGCTGGAGCTAAAACGAAGCAAATGCTCGTGAAGGCAACGAAGTATGACAAGTCCACTGCCAATAAAGGAAATAGTGGTAGTACTGCACAAAAAAATAAACCATCTCAAAATAAAGGGACAAATGTTCCGAATGGTTATTCGCAAAATGACATTCAACTCATGGCAAACGCAGTATACGGGGAATCACGTGGTGAACCGTATTTAGGACAAGTTGCAGTAGCTGCTGTTATTTTAAATCGTGTTACAAGTGCATCATTTCCAAATACCGTTTCAGGAGTAATATTTGAGCCAAGAGCCTTTACGGCAGTTGCGGATGGGCAAATATATTTAACGCCAAATGAAACAGCGAAAAAAGCTGTATTAGATGCGATTAATGGATGGGATCCAACAGGAAATGCTTTATATTATTTCAATCCAGATACTGCGACTAGTAAATGGATTTGGACTCGTCCACAAATTAAAAAAATCGGTAAACATATTTTCTGTAAATAGAGCGGAGGTGGGACAATGTTACGAGGTATTATCATTGTATTATTAACAGTCGGTGTAGTAGGAACAGGATACTGGGGCTATAAAGAGCACCAAGAGAAAAATGCGGTTTTAATTAGAGCGGAAAATAGCTATCAACGTGCATTCCATGATTTAGCATACGAAGTCGATTTATTACACGATAAAATTGGCACAACACTTGCGATGAATTCACGATCATCTTTATCACCTGCATTAGCGGATGTATGGCGTTTAACATCTGAAGCTCGCTCAGATGTAGGGCAACTTCCTTTAACATTAATGCCATTTAATAAAACGGAAGAATTTTTAGCGAATATCGGTGATTTTAGTTACCGTGCAGCCATTCGTGATTTAGAAAAAGAGCCTTTAAATGAGCAAGAATATAAAACGTTGCAAACTTTATATTCAAATGCAGGAAATATACAAGATGAACTAAGAAAAGTACAACATCTTGTTTTGAAAAATAATTTACGCTGGATGGATGTAGAAATGGCACTTGCATCAAATCGCGATCCAGCAGATAACACAATTATTGATGGATTGAAAACTGTAGAGAAAAACGTAACATCATATTCTTCTACAAACTTCGGACCGACCTTTACAAGTGCGCAAAAAAATAAAAAAGGCGGATTTGAAGCGCAAGGAAAGGCAATTTCTAAAGATGAAGCGGCGAAAATTGCAAAATCGTTTTTGAATTTAAAAGGAAATGAAAAAGTAGATGTTGAGAAAAGCGGAAAAGGTGCGAAAGAATCTTTCTATAGTGTGAAAATTAAAGATGAAGCAACGAACAATGAGTTTTATATGGATATTACGGGAAAAGGCGGATATCCAATTTGGGTTATGAATAACCGCGAAATTAAAGAACAGAAAGTTAGTTTAAACGATGCAGGTAGTAAAGGTTTGAAATTTTTAAAGGACCATAAGTTTAATAATATGGAGCTTTATGATAGCTCTCAATATGATAATGTTGGTGTGTTTACGTATGTAGTAAATGAAAATGGAGTACGAATTTATCCAGAAGCAATCCAAATGAAAATTGCTTTAGATGACGGTTCTATCGTAGGGTTCTCCGCAAAAGAATATTTAGCGTCGCATCAAAAACGAACAGTTCCATCGGCAAAGTTAACTGTAGCAGAAGCAAGAAAGAAAATCAATCCGGATGTGAAAGTAATGGAAGAACGTAAAGCTGTAGTAGTCAATGATTTGCATAATGAAGTACTTTGCTATGAATTTGTAGGTACTTTAGGAAAAGATACGTACCAAATATTCATTAATGCTAATAGTGGGGCCGAAGAAAAGGTAAAGAAAATGCAAGCTGTTGAAAAAATTTATGATTAAACCTTAATAGTGAAGTGGTGAAAATAATGAAAACTCTAATATATATATTGATGCTTTGCTTCGTTATAACTGGATGCAGTATTGGAAAAAAAGACAATCCAAACGAAAAGCCGGAACAAAAAAATGTCTCAATGAAAAATGTTAATTATACGAATAAATTAAATAAGCCAAATGAAAAAGCAGCAGATCATTTAGCATCTTTAGCTGCAAGTGTGCCAGGTGTGAATGATGCGACAGCCGTAGTAGTCGGCAAATATGCAATTGTAGGTATAGACGTAAAAGCAAAACTTGATCGAACTCGAGTTGAATCAATTAAATACTCTGTTGCAGAAAGTTTAAAAAATGATCCTGACGGTGCTAATGCAGTCGTTGTAGCAGATGTTGATACGTATGAACGCCTCAAACAAATTGGAAAGCAAATTAAAAAAGGAAAAACAGGTGAAGGTATACTAGATGAATTAGCGGCTATTGTGGGCCGAGTAATGCCACAAGTTCCAAATGATATGATTGAAAATAGAGAAACGAATCCAATTAAAGATAATGATAAACAATTACCAAAAGATGAAAAACAAGAGCTAAGAAAAGAACAGGATGATCAATCAAATAATCATTTGAATAAATGAAATTAGCCTCGTACTTAATTGTACGAGGTTTTTGAATATAATATTAAATATTCAGTTTATTTTTAAGGGAATATATGGTTTAATTATGATGGGAGGGACAACTGTTATGATGAAAAAAAGCGCATGTATATTGTTTAGTTTTTGCTTAGGTTTCAGTATGACAGCGTGTGAACAGAGAAAAGAAGTGAAAAATCAAACAGCAACTTCTTCTACTGTGATGGAAAGGCAACAGAAAGCGTCTATCAATATAAACCATTTCTCGAACATAAATGAAGGAATGACTTATACAGAAGTAAAAGATTTAATTGGTTGTGAAGGGGATTTACTTATAGAAGAAGGGGTAGAGCATTCTACACAAATTAAACAAATTTTTGCTTGGAAAGGAAACGATCCAAATTCATTTGTTGAAATTACCTTTTTAGATGGAAGAGTGCATTCAAAAGTACAGCAAGGTATAAGTTAATAAGCAAAAAATGGGAGAGTTTAGCATGAACATACACACAGGGGAAATTCAATTAGTTCCGTATAAGGAGAAATATAAAGAAGTTATTCAAACATTTACTTTACCAAGTGAACAAGTTCAGTTTACATCAGATCCAAGCGCATTACTGGAGAAAGCAAAAAGTGATCGTACAAAAAATGTGATTGTTATTTTAGATTACAATGGGGTACCGGTTGGTCTTTTCGCATTGCAAACGGGAGATAGAGTAAAGGAGTTTACGGATAATGAGGATGCTTTACTTTTAACATCATTTTCTATTAATCACAATAGACAAAGAAAGGGATACGCTAAAAAGTCATTGTTATTATTAGAAGAGTTTGTAAAACGTTATTTTCCAATAAAAAATGAAGTTGTACTTGCTGTGAATGAAAGAAATATTCCTGCACAAAATTTATATGCAAAAGTCGGCTTCCAAGATAAAGGTTTTAGAAGAATGGGACCAATTGGCCAACAAATAATAATGCATTTACCTATAATGAAATAATGAGATAGAAAACTTACTCTTGAATATTCATGTAGTAGGTTTTTTTATTTTAACAATATATAATATATGTATATAAAATGAAACAGAAATGAAGGATATAAAAAATGAATCAAGATAGACAATGGAATATTGTTGGGGGAAGAGTGATTAAAACTGGGATTGCAGTTTTTCTTACAGTGTTAGTTTGTAAATTTTTTAACATCCCAACTATTTTTGCTGTAATAACAGCAATTGTTACAATTGAACCAACTGCAACAGACTCAATAAAAAAAGGGTTTATTCGCTTTCCGGCCTCAACAATTGGATCGGCATATGCCATGACTTTCACATTTTTCCTAGGCCATCAAGCAATTTCTTATGCATTAGCTGCGATGTTTACGATTGTTACATGTCAAAAACTAAGGTTACATGCGGGAACATTAGTCGCGACTTTAACTGCTGTAGCTATGATTCCAATTACGGCAGATCATTATTTTACTGCATTTTTAATTCGTTTAGCTACTACATCTACTGGTATTATAGTATCTACTTTAGTGAATTTTTTCATTTTCCCACCACACTACACGAAAACGATTTTTGGATGTACAGAGGATCTATTTGCTAAAACAGCAAATATTATGGAAGAATGGATTACTGCATTACTTGCAGGAAAAGGTATGAAAAAGGAGACAGCTCAGGATCTATCTAAATTGACTTTATTATTGCATAAGGCGATACAATTTGTTCAATATGAGCAGAAAGATTGGAAATATCATCACCATACAAAGAAGGAAATGAGAAGCTTTTTACTTGTACAAAAGCAATTGCATTTATTACAGCAAATCATTTACCATATAGATAATTTAGCTCGAGTGTCAATTGAGACCTGTGACTGGTCACAAAGTGAAAGGGAAATATTACAACAAACAACTTATTCTATAATTGCTATATTGAGAAACCGTTGTAATGAAATTGATGAGGAACATTTTAAACTTATTGCTGAATTAGACAAGCAATTTTGGAGTTATAAAAATGATTTAAAAGATTATAAACCAGATCATTATCATCACCATTTCTCAAGTGAATCTATTATTTTATTTGAGGTATTATCTATTCATGATATGTTAGAAGAATTAAAACAAATATCCGAGAAATATGAGTGGGAAAATCAATTCAGTTGATAAATTCATTTTATTGTGGGGGAATAATATGACAATTTATGTTGCACTACTAAGAGGAATCAATGTCGGTGGACATAAAGTAATCAAAATGGCTGATTTAAAACGATTGTTTGAATCAATAGAATTAAAACATGTGAAAACATATATACAAAGTGGTAATATCGTGTTCGAATCTGAGGAAGGTATAAACTTTCTAAAGGACCGAATACAATCTGAAATGAAAAATGAATTTGATTTCGATGTTCCAGTCATGCTAAGAACACATGATGAATTTATAAATATTATTAAACAATGTCCGTATGAAGTTCATTCATTGTTAGAAGGAGAAAGTGTTCATGTTGCTTTTTTAGCTAATGTACTTTCTGAAGAAGAGAGTAGTCAATTGCTTACATTTAAAAGTGAACTTGAAGATTGCTATATAGATGAGAAGGTTGCTTATTTGTTTTTCAAAAATAGCATTCGAAATTCTAAATTAATGAACCAGTTTCAGAAGTTACATACACCAGCTACAGTTAGGAATTGGCGGACTGTGAATAAATTAAAAGCAATTGTAGAGAGTATGTAAATATAAAAAGATGAGGTTTTCTACATGTAGAAAACCTCATCTTTTTACTTATATTGTTTTGCAACTATGAGTTCGACAATAGGATAAATAAAGAATGAAGAGCAAATTGCGATGAACAGAGGGAGGTTTTTAACGCCATCTAAATTAGCCCCCATAGAAAATCCTTCGGAGAAGATTAATAAAAGGAACATTATAACTACAAGCACAAAATACGCAATTTTAAAGCTTTTATATGTAATTTGTTGGCCCATTTCATCTTGACTTTCTTCTGATACACCGTGGGGATCTCCCCAAGTAATGTGATTAATTAAATTACTAAGTATTAACGAAATAGCAAAAATCGTACTACCCAAAATAGAACCTTCAGTGATGTATTTATATGTGCCATGTACTATTATTGCAATTAATGCTAAAACAATGATGATAAAAATAGTTTTTTTAGTATTCAATAAATAATTGCCCCCCTCGATTGTAAAAAACTCTTTACAAATATAAGTATAAAATTGGAAAAGTATCATGTCAAATACTTTTTACATAAAATATGTAAGTATGCAATATTTTGGTTTTATGATAAATAAAAAATTACAATACATTTGAATGTAAAAGAATGGGCTCGCATATATTTGGAAGGGATGTCAGATTAATTTAGGGGGTAGTTATGTCTATACTTTTAAAAGCTGGTGCAGATGCAGGAAACAACGGTTTGAAGTTAATGGTGAAAGGGCAAGACCCTATTTTTATTCCGAGTATTTATTCTTTATATATAGGTGAGCCTACAGGACTTTTAGATGAGGTAGATGTTTCATTATCTGAATTAGAAAACCACATTGATGTGACTATAAGTTCGCCATCGTTAATGCTAAATAATGTACGATACATCGTTGGAGAAAAAGTCATTCAAGATCAATTAAAAGGTACTGAGGTAGAGAAGAAATCGAATAAGTCAACGGATGAGTTAATGGTTATTACAATACTATCAGGTTTGGCGGTAAGCGCTATGCGACAAAGTCCAACTTCTAGCCATATTAATATTCGTTATGATTTATCTGTCGCTCTTCCTATGCAGCTTATTACACAAGAAATAGCTGCTGAAAATGCAAAACGTTATATGGGAAATCATAAGGTTATTTTCCATTATCCGAACGGACGCGATGTGACAATTAATGTTTCAATTGAGTTTTGTAAATGCCTGCCTGAGGGCGCATCTGGGACGTGGGGCATTGTATACGATGAAGAAGGAAATGTTGTGAAACATAAAATAGAATGTGAGCCGAATCAAGTTTCTGAAATTGATTTTGTAGATAAGACTCTACTCTCTTTTGATATTGGTGCAGGGACGACAGAAGAAGTTGTTTCATTAGGGGTAAATTTCCGTCCGCAACTAAGTAAAGGTTTATCTTATGGTGTAAAAGAGACGTTATTACAAATTATCACGAGATGGAACCGAAAGTATCCAACTAAGACGATTGATAGTATTACAGAATTCAATCAAATTTATTTAAATGATAAGCATCCGAGAAATACCTTATTAGTTGAGGAATCACAGCCGGCACTATTAGGTTTAGCAGCTCGTGTTGCAACAGATATTATAAATAAAATTGATGATATGAAAGACGATCCATACGTGTTTATTTATGGCGGTGGTGCAGTAATTATTAAAAACAGTTTAAAAATGATTTTAAAGCAAAAAGGACGACTCAAAAATGTAATCTTTGTAGATAATCCGTTATTTACCAATGCACGAGGATTATTAGTCTATACTTGTTCGCCAAAATATAGAGAGCATAAGCAAAAAGAGTTAGGATTTACAAACTTAACGATAAGTTAGTTGGTGGAAGTATGCGATCTAGGCGATATAAACGTGGTGATCGAGTAAAAATCAATATTCATAAATCGGTATCACCTGAAATGCTTGCGTGGCTGAATAAACAATCAAATCCAACTAATTTCTTCTTTTTTGCTGCGCAGCAACTATTTAAACAAGTAGGAGATATTGACGTTTCTAAAGCTTTACCAAGCAGCCATGTTTTCTCATTATATGTGGAGCCTTCATCCTTATTAAAAGTTGAAGTAAACCCTTTTAAAAACATGACACTAGAAACAAATACATCCACCGAAAATGCAAAAAAAAAATTATGGGAATCTGTTGATCAATTAGATTGTCCATTTTTTTAAACATAGAAAAATATAAGAAGTCCCATCACTATACATACGAATACAGTGATGGGTTTTTGTTTGTAAATAGAAGGGGCACAATATAATTTGTGCCCCTTTTGTTAATTATTTGTTTGTCTAAATTTCAGATGTATGTTTAGAAACAGCAGTAATTATGTTTTCCCAGTCATCTGGATGGTTTTCATGGCCTGCCCCTTTAAGAGTTAATAGTACTGAGTTTGGAATTTCATCAATTAGTGCGAGGCCATGTTCGAATGGGAGTGCTGTATCATCTGTTCCGTGAATAACCAATGTAGGTGCTTGTATGGAGTGAAGTACACCTTCATATGCATCATCACCTTGAAGTAAAGCATGATTAAACATACTTAATAAATTATTTGCGCGTTCTATTTCTTGTTTTACTTGTGTATAAACTCTATTTTCATCAAATATTCGTTCTGATCCACATAATAGACGAGATCCTGAAACTAAATACTCTGCCACATCGTTTTTATTTGTCCAATCTATACTTGTGCCATTTACATGATGTGTTAAAATTCTTTCATCCATTGGAGGTAAATCGCGAGTATTGTCATCAGATCCTATTACACTAGTCGCTAGTAAAGTTAGCGTCAAAATTCTTTCGGGATGTTTTATAGCGGCAATTTGAGCAATCATACCACCTAATGACATACCAAATAGGTGAGCTTTATCAATATGATAAGCATCTAGTACTCCAATTGCATCTTCAGCCATATCTGTTACTGTATAATTGGAAGTTCTAGGTTCGTAGGCAACAGAGCGTCCAACATCACGGTTATCAAAGCGAATAACAAATTTCCCCGTACTAGCCAACAGCTCACAAAACTCTTCGTCCCAATAAACCATGGAACATGTAGCGCCCATAATTAATAAAATAGCAGGGTTCTTAGGGTTCCCAAAGCTTTCTGTACATATATCAATTCCGTTTATTTTAAATATCTTTTCACTCATATAGTTAGCCTCATTTCTTTTGAATTTAATTAATAAAACAGTTTTGGATGATTCTAAGATGTGTGTAAGATTCTTTTTGAAATTCATCCCGCTATTTGCCGGGCAGTAAGAGCCCGATTGGTGAGGAATGATTAAAGTTTTACTTTATAATGCTTTTTGCATAATTACCCCCAAAAATAAGTATATGGTAATTCAAGGCAAAAAATTTTGAGAAATAATTGTATGTTATTAAAATAAACAGCAAGGAGGAGAGGAAATGAAAGCAATTGTTATTGATCGATATGGCAGTGTTGAAGAATTGAAAGAAAGACAAGTTTTAAAATCGGCTGTTAAGAATAACGAAAAAGCTCAACAATAAATAATAGCCCATACTACACATTGTCATTTTCGGGTATTATTTATTGTTGGCTATTGTGTTATTACTTCTAACAAATACTGTTTCGTATTGTATCATGTAATTTCTCTAATCCAATTGCCATATCTTTCTCGTTTAACATTGAATAGCTAATTCTTAATTGGTTATCATTTGTTTCGTAGTTTAATAGACAAGCTGTTCCTGGTAAAAAAGAGACATCTACTTCATTTGCTTTTTGTAATAAGGTAAAGGGATCTATCGAATCAGGCAGTTTCACCCATAAATTAAAACCGCCATTTGGTATCTCAAAGTTTAGTCCTTTTAATGGCGATAGTATATCAATTGTTAAATCACGTCTCATTTGTAAAGCTGTACGTAATTTTTCTAAATGATTTTTCATACGTTCCGCACGTAAGAAAGGTAGAAGTGCCTTCTGTGTTAATAAAGGACTACCGATATCCATGGAACCTTTCACTGCATATAGCCATTCAAAAATAGGACCATCGGCAAAAAGTGCTGCGATACGGAGTCCTGGTGCTAACGTTTTACTAAATCCTTTTATATATATCACGTGGCCATCCTTATCAAAACTTTTGATTGGTGGTGGGACTATAGCACCTTCAAAATATATTTCTCCGAAAGAATCATCTTCAATGATAAAAAATTGATATAGCTCCGCTAGTTCTATAAGTTCCATTCTTCGTTCTTTACTCATTACTGTACCTGTCGGGTTCTGGAAGGTGGGATTTGTATACAATAAAACAGGATTTTTACTTTGACAAATATCATCAATTAAGTCGGAGCGAACTCCATGATTATCAAGAGAAATAGGAATGATTTGAACACCTTTATTGATGAAAACGTCAAGCGCAGCACTGTAACATGGACTTTCTACTAATACGATATCTCCAGGTTTTAATAATGTTTGAGCAATTAAATCAATTCCTTGTTGTGCTCCGCTTGTAATTAATAATTGAGATGGGTCCGTCACTAATTTCTGGTGTTCATTTAAGTAATTTGCTATTTCAACTCGCAGTTCATAATCGCCTTGAACTGGCCCATAAGTTGCTAACAACATCGGATTTTTATCTAGCAATTTATGCATTTCGTCTGCCAAAAATGGATTTGGTAACAGACGAGGATACAGAATTGCTTGTGAAAAATCATAATATTTACGGTGCTTATTCATTGCATATTGAGAACGCATAACATTAATAGATCTTGATTGTTGCCATTTATACGGTATCGGTTTGAAATCTTTCTTTACACGTTTATATATGTAAGCACCTTTTCCTTGTTCGATGCGTATATACCCTTTCGTTTCTAACTGTTTATACGCTTTACGAACAGTTAATACATTGATTTGTAAATCTGTGGCCATACAACGTAAAGAAGGAAGGGATTCACCATGTGAAAGCATACCACTTTGTACTCTTTCAACAATTTGCATATATATTTGCTTGTAATACGGTATGTTTGATTCTTTACGCAATACAATCTTCATAGTTTCACCTATTTTTCTTTTTAATTTAATTAAAGCGAAAAATATATAGGGAATCAACTACAACTTGAAGTAACTGTTATATGTATTGATACACTGTTATACACCATACCCTCTATACTCATTTTAAGAGTAAAAAGGAGGAAGAAAAATGGTCATTTTTAATTACATTTTAGTATGTATTATTTTCGGGACAACATTTTTAACAATAAAAATTGGAATTGAAGCAGGGGCGCCACCGTTGTTTTCAGCAGGAATTCGATTCTTTTTAGCGGGCATAATCCTTATGATTATTTTTAAATTAAAGCGAAAAGAAATTATGCCACATATATTTTCAAAACGTATTATGTATGCTGGATTTTGTTTAACATTTATGACATTCGCAAGTTTATATTGGTCAGAACAATATATTTCTTCGGGATTAGCTGCTGTTCTTTCTGCTACGGGACCAATGATGATTTTATTAATACAAGCAAAGAGGAATAGGGAGAAATTACAAAAGGAGCAACTCGTTGCTTTAGTTATCGCACTAATAGGTGTTATATTTGTTTCTTTACCAGGAATGCATCAACAAGTAAGTTTCATATGGAGTATTGCTTGTATTGTTTTAGTTATAGGAGAGTTATTTTACGGAATAGGCTCTATTCGTTCGAAAGAAATACTTTCAGATTTATCAAATGTATCACCATTTCTTATTAACGGTATTCAAATGTTTTATGGAGGGATTTTACTACTAATCGCATCTATTATTGTAGAACAACCAAATGTAACTGTATTAACTTCATGGAGTGTACAATGGCCTATTTTATATCTCATATTTATCGGATCGATCGGTGGACACGGACTATATTACTGGCTCTTATCAAAAACAAATCCAGTATTTCCATCGACGTGGTTATATGTATCACCATTAATTGCAATAATTGTGGGATATATCATTTTAGGAGAACCTTTAAATCCTATAATGGGAATGGGGGCTTGTTTTATATTGATTGGTGTATTTTTAGCCAATCGTTCTACACTACGGACTTATTTCAAAAAAGGGCGGTTATTAGAGAAGGAGATGTAGTTTAATAAAGCAACAGCCCTGTATATTACAGGACTGATACAATAAAAAACACAGTTGGTTATTTTTCCAACTGTGTTTTTTATAATTAATTCACTTTTTTAATAAAACCTTTATAATGACGTTTTACAAGCTGGCTTTCTAACGTCTTCATAGTTTCTAGTGCTACACCGACAATGATAAGTAAGCTTGTACCACCAATTTGGGCAGAAGGTGGTAACGTAGCAATTTTCGTGAATACGAGCGGTAATATAGAAATTGCACCTAAGAAAATTGCACCGATAAATGTTAAACGGTATAAAATTTTAGTTACATATTGTTCAGTTGCTTTACCAGGACGAATACCAGGAACATATCCATTTTGCTTTTTCAAATTCTCAGCCATTTGTTCAGGATTTACTTGAATAAATGCGTAGAAGTATGTGAAAGCAACGATAAGACCGACATAAAGTGTCATTCCAATTGGATGTGCGAAATCAAGATTTGCAACTAACCATTTTGATATGCTTGAATCAGGGAAGAGCTGCGCAATTGTACGCGGCGTCATTAAAAATGCAGAAGCAAAGATAACTGGTATAACACCAGCACTATTTACTTTAAGAGGTAAATGAGTGTTTTTTGCTCCTTGATATTGATTGTTTCCTGAAACAGCTTTTGCATATTGTATCGGTATTTTACGTACAGCTTGTTGAATGTAAATAACGCCAACAACTATCGCTAAAATTACGAGTCCAATTAAAACAATTTTTATTATGTGCATGAATAGCTGATCGCCAGCATTTTGGAATTGTTGTAAATAAATTTGATTTGCAACATTTGGAATCGCGGCAACGAGACCTGCGAAGATAATCATCGAAATACCATTACCAACTCCGTTAGCGGTAATTTGTTCGCCTAACCAAAGTAAAAATGCAGTACCTGCAGTTAAAACTGTCGCAATAAATAAGTATGTAGTCCAGCTTTGATCTGTTATTAATTGTCCACCAGCTATATTATTAAAGCCATAAGACATTCCGATGGCCTGTATGAATGCGAGAATGATTGTAAAGTATCGAGTGAATTGAGCTGATTTCTTACGGCCCATTTCTCCTTGCTTTGCCCATTCCGAAAATTTAGGTATAACATCCATTTGAAGTAATTGTACTATGATAGAAGCTGTAATATATGGTGTAATACCTACAGCAAAGATTGAGAAGTGTTGCAGTGCTCCTCCACCAAATACGTTTAACATACCTAGAACGTTAGCTTGATCTTGTACTTTTAATACCTCTGCGTTAGTATGAGGAACTGGAATAAACGTGCCAATTCGAAAAACGATTAACATCGCTAGTGTAAAAAGGATTTTCCTTCTTATCTCAGCTACTCTCATGAAATTTGAAATCGTACGAAACATTATGTCGCCTCCTATATTTTTATCAGTAAAAAACTGATTATTATACCCTATGAAGTAACCACAAACCTCCTTCCGCACTAAATTCATTTGACAAATGGATTTTCATACACTTTGTAGTTTTCACGGATATAAAAATATAAGGTGTTATATAAGCGACCTATACACTTTTCGTAATCATTCAATACCCATAATATATCGAATAAATTCACAAATGTACATACATACGCATGAAAAATGAATAAATAGGGTCATTTTTTACATTTATTTAATGATAAATTGATAGGACATTATTATTCACGATTGTTATACATGTTATAAAAATAAAGGCGAGCCACTATGATTTATAGCTTATATTCATTCAAATGTGTCAGCTAATAGTGTCTCCCAATCTTTAAATGATAATTTATTAGTTATATGTTTTAGTGCATTAGGTACAACAATATGACAAATAAGTTCTAAGCTATTACCATCTGGATCAATAAAATAAACAGATGCATTACCTTGATGTGGACGGACAAAGGGTTCAATAGATTCATTACTTCCAAACGGAACGGTTTTAATTTGAAGTGAGTGTAACCAATGTAATGATTCTTTTAAATCCTCATATGAAACTCTAAATGCAATATGACGTAAAGAAGGATGATATTTTGTTTCGTATTCAGAGCCCGCCCATAATCCTAGCCAACTTTTCCCATCCTCAATCCAAAAGAATGCTGTTGACTCATCGCTCCAGGCTAACTTCAATCCTAGTTTTTCATAAAATTCGATAGATTGTTGTAAATTACTCACTGGTAAATGTGCTTCGTATATTCCTTTAATCAATTAAAATCCTCCACCTTTTTATTTCCTTACAATTAATATATCGATTTAAAAAGAATGTAAAATCAAATAAAAGTATGAAAGTACATACTACTTTAGTAGTAGTAATCAATTATATTACAATTGAAATTTATCCCCCGCTGATTAAAGGTTCACTTTATATGATTAGAGAATTCTTTTAATTTAAGAAGGAATAAATGTTAAAAAAAGCTAATTAAACAGTGTACGTATTTATAGGGGAGAAGATGTAAATGAAAGTTGTTATAAAAAAATTACCACCATTAGAAGTAGCGTATATAAGACGAACTGGTAGCTACTTTGAACCGCAAAATCACTGGGGAAAGTTACTGAACTGGTCAATTGAAAATAACCTTTATCCACCAGAGCAATCATTTATCGGAATATCATTAGATAATCCTGAACTCGTTGCAAGTCATAAGTGCCGGCATGATGCATGTGTTACGATTCCTGAAAACTTCGATAAAGAAAAGTATCATGATGTGCAATTTAAAAGATTAGATGGAGGTACATATGGTCTATACCAGTTCTATGGTGAACCTCATAAATTAAGTGAAGCGTATCAATACATGTATGCAGAGTGGCTACCAAATAGTGAGTATGATGCAGATTATGATAGAGATAATTTAGAGTTTTGCTTAAATAATGTTCCTGAGGATTTAGAAGGAAAGTTAAAGGTTGATTTATTTGTGGCTTTAAAATGAAATTGGAATAGTAGTGAAAGAAAATCTTTTTTCGAAGATAATATTTCTAGCGTAGGAATTTAAGTATGTAGGTTGCAATGAAAGGAGAATCCACATGGATACATTTGTAAATAACAAGTTTTATGAAACGAGATATCAATTAGTTGAGGAAATTAATTTGTTGAGTGATGCTCAATTTAATAGGAAACCAGATAAGGATAAATGGAGTATTGCACAAGTTTGTCATCATTTAGTTTTATTAGATGAAAGAGTGATAACAGTTATTTCCTCAGGGTTAAAAAAGTTAGATAGTACCCAAAATGAGCGTAAAGAAATTCACACTATTTTATTAGATAGAACGAAAAAGTTTATAGCTCCAGAAATGATTGAACCAAGTATAGAACCATTTGAAGTGGAGCAAATGCTCAATATGCTAAACGAATCAAGAAAAGAATTGATGCGTTTTCTGAGTACAATAGAAGATGAATCTAAATTAGTAAAAAAATCAGTGATGCATCCAGCTCTTGGAGAATTATTTCTTGATCAGTGGATAGAATTAATCTATTTGCATGAACAGCGTCATATAGAACAAATCAAAGAGATAAAATTGCTTTGTGAAATTGAAAAGTAAAAATCATTCCCTGTTTATTGATGCGTATTATAAACAGGGGAAACGATTGATTCATATTGATTCAGAAGAAAACAAAAATAGAATGAAATTAGTTGAAAGTAACCAATAAGCTTAAGAAAATATAAAACTATCCGATTTTCTGTATAAGTATAACCCCGTCTTAAATGAAGAGCGGGGTTATTTTTTTTGAAAGTGTTTTTATTTAGAAGGAAATAAATCAGCAACGAAATTCAAAAAATTAATCATCATAACATATTGTATATGCACGTTTTAATAAATTGAAATGATAATGAATGATATATCCTTATTTTGAAAGTACACTTCACACCCTTAAGGAAGGGGTATTCTGTCAGGAAACGATAAAATACAATTCTGTTAGGGGATGTATGCAATTTATTCTCTTTATTTTTGCAACAGAACCACCTTCAAAATTATCTTTTGTAGTTGAAGTTTCCCGAATAATAAGTTACATTTTTAAAGTTCAAACAACTTTACGAAAGTACAAAAAGGGGAGAAATATTATTATTATGCAAAAAATGAAATGGAAGAACTATGTATGTTACTTTGTAATTCTATTACTGCTCGGAACAGCAGTAATAGTCAAACCACCTATCTCTAAGGCTGAGGAATCTGAAGTTAATATTACATTGTTAGGTACTGCAGATATTCATGGCAGATTTATGCCTTGGGATTATGCGCTTGATGGAGCAAATATGAGTGGAAGTTTGACGCAGCTTTATACGGTTATAAAGAAGGTCCGTCAAGAAAATCAAAATACCATATTAGTAGATGCCGGGGATACAATTCAAGGAAACTCAGTAGAATTATTCAACGATAAGCCACAATCGCCAATGATGGTAGCGATGAATACAATGGGATATGACGCCTGGGCATTTGGAAATCATGAATTCAACTTTGGATTAGATACATTGAAAAAAGTTAGTGAGCAATATAAGGGAAAAACGTTAGCAGGAAATATTTATAAGGAAAATGGAGAGCGCTTTCTTCCTGCATATACAATTGTAGAAAAAGGTGGAATTAAAGTTGGGATTATTGGTATGAATACACCAATGATTAGTGATTTTGAAAAAGGGACAGATCACTTAAATGGTTTAGTGGTGAAAAATCCGGTAGAAGAGACGAAAAAGGCAATTAAGGAATTAGAAGGTAAAGTAGATGTAATGGTAGGAGTTATGCATATGGGATTAGAAAATGAGAATGGTATCCCTGGTACTGGTGTTCAAGATATTGCAAATGCTTGTCCGGAACTAAGCGCTATTTTTGCGGCTCACATGCATAAACTTGTAAAAAAAGAAGTTGTAAATGGCGTAATTATTACAGAGCCAGATAAATATGGAACACATATTTCACGTATTGACCTTACTTTTACAAAGCAAGATGGGAAGTTGGTTTTAAAAGATAAAACTGCTACCGCTATACCTGTAAAAAATGCTGATGGAACAACGATAATATCTGATCCTACACTTGAAGAAACACTAACACCTTTTCACGAATATGCGAGAAGAGATGCAAATGTTGTAGTCGCTCAATTAAAGGGTAGAAATCTTGTTCCTGAAAATGAAATAAAGGGTATCCCAAGTGTTCAGATTCAAGAAACACCTTTATCAGATTTCTTTCATGAAGTCATGCTCTACTACAGTAAAGCAGATGTAGTAGCCCATCAAATTGATAATGATTATGCCCGTTTGGATACAGGTCCTATTAAGAAAAAAGATATTGCGTATAATTACCAATATGCCTTGGGAGAAATTACAGTATATAAGATTTCTGGAAAAGATTTAAAAGACTATATGGAATGGGCAGCAGGATATTTTAACTCATCTCGTGCCGGAGATGTAACCGTTAGCTTTGATAAAACCCGCCGTGCATCTAAATACAGTACGAACGATTTCTTTGGAGGCGTAAAATACGAAATTGACTTAACAAAACCATACGGAAGTAGAATTACAAATTTACGCTCTATTCGTACAAACAAACCAATCAAAATGAGCGATGTTATGACGCTGGGAATGAATGCATATAGAATGGAGGCTCTTCAGGCAAAAGGAGGAGCTTTAGAGGGGCGTAAGTTTGAACAAATTTGGTCATCTAAACAAGAGAATGCATTTGGAGAAACAGGTGGAACCATTCGTAACCTTGCTATTACATATTTAAAAGAGGTAAAGAACGGTGTATACACACCAAAAGTTATGCGTAATTGGAAAATTACTGGTGTAGATTTACATTCTTCAGAGCATAAGGCTGTAGTTGATCTTGTGAATAAAGGGATTTTAGAAATTCCAAAAACAGAAGACGGAAAATACACAAATATAGCATCTATAAATACGAAAGATTCAATTACAAAAGAAGAGATTGTAGCACTCTCACAAAAAGCAAATATTAATCCAAATCAGTTTAAGCATATAAAAACGAAAGGTGAATTTTACAAAAAACTTAGTAGGATTACTAAAAAAATATAAATTATAAGGTTTCTTATAGTAATTGTTATTTTAATAGCATTAAACCCACTCTTACAATAGTAAAGAGTGGGTTTTTATGTTGTTATTTAGATGTAAGTGCACTTTTATTAGAATGAATATAGATAATTAACCAATTGGATGAGCGCCTAAAAGGACTCTTTTTTATTCAAATTAATGTTCATATGTGTTCCGTTCATTATTTATAATATTGACCACAATTTATGTAATTTTGCATAATGTTACATAAATTGTGTATTTTCTCTTTTTTCCGACAGAAATAGACAGTATACTTTGTACAAGCTTTCTATTTCAAAAATTATACGAGGTGAAATAATGAAAAACACAAAGACATTAACTAAGGTAGCATTAACAACAGGATTAGCTTTAACAGCTGTGGCACCATATGGGGTAGGTCATGCAGAGGAAACAGATCAGTTACAAGTTCAAATTCAGGAGGAATCGTTCCGTTCGGGTGAACTTACACAACCGTCACAAAAGGCACCAGAAAATGTAGTAAAGGATGCACTTAAGGAGAAAACAGAGCAAGCTCTCTCCCAAAAACAAGTCAATGGAGAAGCAGGAGTAGATTATAAAGTCCTTCAAAAACGTGGTTCGTATGATGGAACTACACTTGTACGTATGCAGCAAACATACGAAGGAAAAGAAGTATATGGTCATCAATTAACTGCACACGTAGATAATAATGGTGTTATTAAAAGTGTTTCAGGTGATAGCGCGCAAAATCTAAAACAAGAAGAATTGAAAAAACCTATTAATCTGTCAAAAGATGAAGCAAAACAATTTATTTATACGAAGTACGGGAACGATATCAAGTTTATTACTGAGCCAGAAGTTAAAGAGGTTATTTTTGTTGATGAAAATAATGGACAAGCTAAAAATGCATACCAAGTTACCTTTGAAGCTGCAACACCAAACTATGTTTCTGGTACTTATTTAGTAAATGCACAAAATGGTGATATGTTAAAAAATATGGTACAAGAATCTAACTTAAAAGCTAGTGACAAACTAGTTGGAGCTTTAAAGAAAAGTAAACAAAGCAGTCTTACATCATTAACTGGAACAGGAAAAGATGATTTAGGTATTTCTCGTTCATTTGGTATCTCTAAACAAAGTAATGGCAAATATGCTCTTGCTGATTATACAAGAGGGCAAGGAATTGAAACATATGATGTGAATTACAGAGATATTACTAAAGAAGAAAGCTATTATCCTGGTACATTAGCGACTAGTACTTCGGCAACATTTAACGATCCAAAAGCAGTAAGTGCTCATTACTTAGCAACAAAAGTATTTGATTTTTATAAAGATAAATACAAACGTAATAGCTTTGATAATAAGGGACAAAAGGTAGTTTCAGTTGTACATGCTTGGGATTCTGAAGAGACGAATGATCCGAAAAATTGGCAGAATGCATTAAGTGCTAATAATGGAAGTATGCTTGTATATGGGGATCCTATTGTTAAAGCATATGACGTAGCTGGACATGAATTTACACATGCTGTTACTTCTAGTGAATCTAATCTTGAATATTACGGTGAATCCGGTGCGATTAATGAGGCGCTATCTGATATTATGGGAACATCTATTGAGAAATACGTAAATAATGGAAACTTTAATTGGACAATGGGAGAACAAACGGGATCTGTTTTCCGTGATATGGAAAACCCAGCTTCTGTTCCATCTTCACTCGGAGTACCTTATCCAGATGATTACAGTGAATTTAACGATTTTAATGGATGGGATCAAGGCGGTGTTCATTTTAATTCAAGTATTATTAATAAAGTTGCGTATCTCATTGCAAAAGGCGGAACTCATAACGGAGTAACTGTTAAAGGAATTGGTGAAGATAAAATGTTTGATATTTTCTATTATGCAAATACTGATGAGTTAAACATGACTTCTAATTTCAAAGAATTGAAATCAGCATGTATTCGAGTGGCAACTAATAAATATGGGGCGAATACAGCTGAAGTTCAAGCAGTTCAAAAGGCATTTGATGCAGCAAAAATTAAGTAATTTAGAATTATAGTTCTCATTCATATATTAATACATTATGAAAAAAGCTAATATCATTTTAAGGATATTAGCTTTTTTACGTAGCGATGTATTGTTGAAAATAAACTGACTAAGCAATAATTAGGCGCGTTATCTGTAAGAAGTTGCGACAAATAAATAAGGTTTAAAGTATATAAAAACAGAAAATTAATAATATATTGACCTCTTGATAGAAAGTCTATAAAATGAAAACGATAACAAACGATTGCTTTAAAATGATTTCCCTGACCTTTTAGCATTTACAAATATATGAGGGCATACACAAATCTATTTTTTTAAGCAATTTATGCAAACGCTTCCGTATTAAAAGGTCATTGAAATACATACGTGAAAATAGCCAATATGGAGGTGAAGCAAAAGAGATTTCTAGATTAATTTAAGCAGTGTTATTCAGTGTAAGCATAATAAATCGCTAGTAATATTTGAAGAAAGGGTGTATGTGGTGCAAATTATAAAAAGATTAATTAACAAAACAGTTTTATTACTTACTTTAATCGTTATGTTATCATCTGTTTTCTCCTTTCAGGGTGTGAAGGCAGTTTCAAATTCGAAAACAACTGAAGTTATCATTCATTACAAAGAGAAGCTTGGAAATACAAAAGACTGGAATCTTTGGTTATGGGGAGAAAATGCAAATGGTACATCTTATGAATTTACTGGTGAAGATGAATTTGGAAAATACGCTAAGATAAAAATAGACGGTGACTATAATCGTGTAGGATTTATAGTTCGAACAAATGAATGGGAAAAAGATGGTGGGGATCGTTGGATTGAAAATATAAAGGGCGGTCGTGCTGAAGTATGGATTCTTTCGGGCGATGAAAAAGTATATAACTCTAAGCCTTCTTCAGATCTCTCAATTCAAAAAGCAACTATTGATAGTTTCCATGAAATTACCGTAACGACTAATGTCCCGTTTCATATTAGGGAAAAGAAAATTGAAATTGAAGGCATTAAAATTAAAAATATTAGTCCTTATGATATAAATAGTGGAGATATTACTAATAAGGTCAAAATAATTACGGAACAGAAAATTGATTTAAAACAAACATACAAAGTTAAAATAGAAAACTTAGCTGATACGAATACTGAAATTGGTAAAGTCATTCGTAGCGAGGAATTTGATAATTTATTTTATTATAGTGGTAACGATTTAGGGAATACATATACCGCGCAACATACAAAGTTCCGTTTATGGGCTCCTACTGCAAGCGAAGCGAAGTTAGTTACATATAAAAACTGGAACGATAAAATAGGTGCTGAAATAAACATGCAACAAGGTGAAAAGGGAACTTGGACAGCAGAACTAAAGGGGAATCAAAAAGGGCTCTTTTATACGTATAAGGTCAAAATCGGTGATACATGGACTGAAGCGGTTGATCCATATGTGCGTGCTGCTTCTGTAAATGGAGATAAAGGTGCAGTCGTTAATTTAGAAGAAACAAATCCGAAAAAATGGAAAGCAAACAAAAAGCCAAAATTTAAAAATCCGGAAGATGCTATTATTTATGAGTTACATGTACGCGATCTTTCCATCCAACCTGAAAGTGGTATTAAACAGAAAGGGAAGTATTTAGGTGTAACAGAAAAAGGAACAAAAGGGCCAGAAGGTGTAAAAACAGGACTTGATCATATAAAGGATCTAGGTGTTACTCACGTTCAGTTTTTACCGATATTTGATTATGCTTCTGTAAATGAAGAGACTTTAAATGAACCGCAATATAACTGGGGATATGATCCTAAAAATTTCAACGTTCCAGAAGGCTCCTATTCTACAAATCCTTATGAGCCGACTGTGCGAATAACTGAATTGAAGCAAATGGTTCAAACACTACATGACAATAATCTTCGAGTAGTGATGGATGTAGTATATAACCATATGTATAACGCTGCTGAATCTAATTTCCATAAGTTAGTTCCAGGTTATTATTATCGTTACAATGAAGATGGAACATTTGCAAATGGAACTGGAGTAGGAAATGATACTGCTTCAGAAAGAAAAATGATGAGGAAATTTATGATAGATTCCGTCACATATTGGGCAAAAGAATACAATTTAGATGGATTCCGTTTTGATTTAATGGGTATTCATGATTATGAAACGATGAATGAAATACGTAAAGCTGTTAATCAAATTGACCCTTCTATTATACTACACGGAGAAGGATGGGATTTAAATACACCTCTTGCAGCTGAGCTGAAAGCAAATCAAAAAAATGCAGAGAAAATGAAAGGGATTGCTCATTTTAACGATAATATACGTGATGGGTTGAAAGGTAGTGTATTTGAGGAAAAGGAAAATGGTTTTATAAATGGAAAGGAAAACATGGAAGATCGTATTAAAAAAGGTATTACGGCAGGTATTGACTACGATACAAATTCGTCTACCTATCAAGATCCGGAACAGGTATTAACTTATGTGGAAGCACATGACAATCATACATTATGGGATAAACTTGAGTTAACTAATTCAGGTGACAGTGAAGAAGTGCGAAAACAAATGCACAAATTGTCTTCTTCAATTTTATTAACATCACAAGGAGTTCCATTTTTACATGCAGGGCAAGAGTTTATGCGGACGAAATACGGTGATCATAATAGTTACAAATCTCCAGATTCAATTAACCAGATGGATTGGCTGCGCCGTGCAACGTTTAATAATGAAGTAGATTATATGAAGGGTTTAATAGAATTACGCAAAAAGTACTCAGCTTTTCGAATGACATCTGCAGAGCAAATAAAAACACACGTATCATTTATTGATGCCCCGAAAAATACGGTAGCTTATACAATAGAGGGGAATAAAAATGAATACTTTACAGTGGCTCACAATGCAAATAGAGAAGCTGTTGATATAACACTTCCATCGAAAGGTCCTTGGAAAGTACTAGTAGACGGGAAGCAGGCGGGAAGTAAACCACTTTATGTTGTCCATGACAATAAAATTAAAGTTCCTGCATTAAGTTCATTTGTCTTAAAAACAGAGAAACCGATTAAATAAAAGCGAAGAATGTGGAAATAAATACTGCATTGAGCAAATTTAACAAGGATTGCAAATAAAAAAAGCGAAGTGAAGATTATTCTCACTTCGTTTTTAAAGTTAATGTAATATAATTTCACATACTGTAATTATATTACAATTTAATAAAAGAAATAAGCAATAGATTATTTCTTTTGTGGCAGTAGGAGAAGAAGATATCTTTGAGTTTATTTATAAAATTACCTGAAATACATTCGTAATTCAGATAATGTTTATTATATATTCGAACATATAACGAACTAGATGTTCGAGTTGTATTAATTCCTACAAATCGTTTAAAAATAACAAAGGCGTAAAAAGTATATGGAATTAAAATAGAGAAAAGACACCATTCAAGGTGTCTTTTCTCTATTTTGAATATGAAATGTAAGTAACTCGATTGTATGTAATAGTATGTGATATTTTCACACTAACTGATTAAGAAAAATTTAAAACTCTTTTCTTAATCTATTTGTAATAAATTACATCATAAAATTTTATCGATATAATAAATAAAACTTTCTCAACATTATTTGATTTAATAACTATATTCAACCGCTCTCCAATCCATTACAATAATTTCACATTGGAAATACATGAATATTCTCAATGTTACAAATGGTTTATACCTTATAGGATTACTATGGGAAAGGATGTGAAATATCCAAAAAGAAATCATTTTTTATGATGAAATAAAAAATTTTAATGAAGAAAAAGTTATTTCATTATTTTCAAGTTTCGTTAAAGTGCATGTATTTATAATCACTATGAGACAAGGAGCAGAATCCAAAAAAATTTTTGTAAATTAGAAAATTGCATTTCAAAAATAAGTTAAATGTTTATGGAGGGTTATATGAGCGAGAAAATTTATTACTGGTCTCCGATTAAGCATTGGGAGAAGTTGCATAATGAAGTTTTGATAGGGGAAATGAGATTTACAGGTATTCTGTCTGAGTGGTTTCCAGATTTTTATTTTATGGCTCAAAAAGGTGTGAAAATTAGTGAACTAGTAGAGCGCTTTTCGTTAGGAAATGTAGAAGAGACACAAAAAAACATAGAGCTCATGATAAAAAATCGTGTGTTAGTAAGTAATATATTACACCCAAGAGAAGTATTTTCTTCACAAGAAAAGATTTTTTCAAATCCATATAGCAACCAGATTCGCTTTTCTAAAGAAAAGTTAGATAAGTATATGAGTGAACAATTAAATCGCACGCACGTTGCTGCACGGTCGACCGAAATTCAACTTGAAACAACAAATGAGCTACCTACTATAATTAAGGAACGTAGATCTTGTCGTCAATTTGATACGGAAAAACATATTAGTTTTTCGGAATTTTCCCAATTCTTATCAACTCTAAAACAGGTTAAGGAAGAAAAAATATACTATCATTACGCAAGTGCAGGCGGGCTCTATCCCATTGATATCTTTGTTTATATAAAACCAAAACGTATAGAGGGTATGAAAGCTGGATTTTATTATTATAACCCATCAAAAAACAGTCTTGTGATTGTAAACAACATTGATCAAGTGATCAAAAGTGATCATGAGTTAATTAATCAGGATTTATTTACTCAATCTGCATTCTCAGTTTATTTGATTTATAATGCGAACGCTTCTATCCCGAAATACGGTTCAGATGGATATTTATTTGCTTGTATTGAGTCAGGCATTATCACTGCTACCTTAAATATGGTTGCTGAAACATTAAATTTAGGGGTTTGTTCAGTTGGTCATATGAAATTTGAAGATATTCAGCAATTTTTATGTTTGGATAATCATCAAGTGTTTCTCCATGGGCTTGAAGTTGGCTTAAAAATTAACGAGTAGAAGAAATGAATATTAGGGGGATAAAGATAAAAATGCACATTAAAGATCGAAGTTCAATTCATGAAAATAAAGAAGTAGAAGCGTTTTGGAAGGAGCAATTATCTTCCGAGATTCTCGATTTTTCTGTATTTAAATTTAATAGCGATTACCAACTAAATAAAGAAACACCTTGTGAGTACGTTCAAGTCAGAGTGAATGTAGAATTTAGTAAAAGTATACAAAAAATAAGTAAGTCTCAAGATTTATTATTATTTAGCTGGTTTCAAGCCGCTTTAAGGGTTTGTTTGGCACATTATACAGATCAAGAAAGAATTACCATTGGTATTCCTATAATTGAAAAGAATCTTGAACAAAGTGAGAATCTTAATAAGTTGATTCCTTTAGGAAGTGAAATCCATCCGCATCACCCCTTTAAACAATTAGTAAATGAGATTGAACAAACGACTTTATTCGGGTATGAAAATCAGGAGTATCCGCTCTCTGAATTATTAGTTAAACACAATTTAACTCCTTTTCAAATTGTAATCGGGATGGAAGGATTACATAATGAAAATTCACTAGAAGAATACGCAGAGAATAATTTAGTCCTATGGATACGAAGAAAATGGAATGAAATACATAATGAATTTGAATTTCAAATTTCTTGCAAGTCCCGTTCATTCTCTTCTTTGCAACAGTTTGCCAATTCGTATTGTTATGTTTTAAAGCAAGTTTCACAAAATCCGAATTTGGCATTGAAAGATATTTGTATTATTGCAGAAGAAGAAAAAGAGTTGTTAGAAGGATTGAATACTTTTCAAACGGGCATAGACTTGTTTCAATCATTTCAAGATTTGTTTGAAGCGCAAGTATTAAAAACTCCAGATCAAATTGCTGTTGTTTGTAATGATCAATCTTTGACATATAGAGAATTGAATAAGAAAGCGAATCAATTGGCTTCTATTCTTCAAAGTAAAGGTGTTTCAAAAGAAAGTATTATTGGCGTTATGGTAGATCGGTCATTAGAAATGATTATTGGTATGATGGGGATTTTAAAAGCAGGAGCAGCGTATTTACCAATCGACCCTAACTACCCAACTGAACGAATTGAATATATGTTACAAGATAGTCAAGCAAAATATTTACTTAGTAAGCGAACAGAGGAAGTATTGCCGCAATTTGCGGGTGAAGTACTGTATTTTGATAAAGAATATCTTTTCCAAGGTGAAGAAAGTAATTTAGTACGAGAACATAATCCTAATGATTTGGCTTATGTTATTTACACATCAGGATCGACAGGAAATCCAAAAGGGGTAATGATAGAACAAAAATCGCTAGTTCATTTTTTAAATGTAATGAGAGAAAAAGTAAAAGCTAATCAATCATTCTTGTTTCTTGCTAGTGTATCTTTTGATATTTCCTTGTTAGAAATATGTCTTCCTTTAACGCAAGGTTCAAAAGTAGTAATTGCTACAGAGGAACAGTTTGCAACAAAAGAATTGGCTCATTTGGTCAAAAAACATAAGGTGGATTTATGGGAATCAACGCCATCGCGAATGGAAGTGATTTTGAGTGATCCAGAAGGGGCAAATTTTCTAAAAGATTTAAAATCTATTTTATTAGCAGGAGAAGCATTTTCCATTGATTTGGTTGAAAAAATTCGTTGTATCAGTGAAGCAACAATTTTAAATATTTATGGTCCCACAGAAACAACCATTTGCGCAACAATAAAAGACTTGAGCACTTCCAAAGAAGTTACGATCGGCAAACCAAATCCGAATTATCATTCCTATATATTGAATAAGTATGGCCAATTAAAACCATTTGGAATTCCCGGTGAACTCTGCATTGCTGGAGTAGCGGTAGCACGAGGGTATCTTGGTAAAAGTAAACTGACAGATGAAAAATTTGTACAGAGTCCTTTTGCGGCAGGGGAAATGATGTATCATACAGGTGATCTCGTTCGTTGGTTGCCTAATGGAGAACTTGAGTATTTAGGTCGAATGGATCATCAAGTGAAAATTCGAGGGTATCGGATTGAATTAAGAGAAATCGAAACTCAATTAAGGGAATATCCAGAAATAAACCAGGCTATCGTTGTTGATCAAGTGTATGGAAATAGGAAATTATTAGCTGCCTACTATGTATCGGATAACAAGGTGTCTTTTGGTGAAATCAGAAAATATTTAAGTGATAAATTACCTGAGTTTATGATTCCTGAAAAAATGATTCAGGTAGAAGAGATTCCATTGAATCCAAATGGAAAAGTGGATAGAAAAAGGTTATTGGATATAACCCAAACGGATTATGTATCAATTCCATACGTTGCCCCGCGCAATGAAATTGAACAAAAATTGGTGCGTGCGTGGGAAAAAGTTATGGAGATTGAGGGAATCGGTATTCATGATAATTTTTTTGCATTAAAAGGAGAATCCATTAAAGCACTTCAGGTAATTAATTTATTAAGAAAAGACTGCTTAAAAATAAGTACAACAGATTTTTTTAAGCACCCTACAATCGCTCAACTGAGTTCTTGTGTAAAGTTAGAGCATAAAGAAGAAAACTTTGAAAGTAAACCAACTCATGTTAAAGATTTGTCTAATCCATTCTCCTTAACAGAAGTTCAGACAGCGTATATGTTAGGAAGGAATTCACAGTTTGAATTAAGTGGTATTTCACCTCAAACATATTTTGAATATGAAACAACATTGGATATCAATCGTCTTTCAAAAAGTTTTCAAAAGGTAATCCATCGTCATCCAATGTTGCGAGCTGTAATTTTACCAGAGGGAAAACAGCAAATATTACAAAGCGTTCCTGATTACCAGATTGAAATAGTGAGTCTCATAGATTTAGATGATAGGAATCAAAATGCTCGCTTGCAAGAAGAGCGTTCTCGAATGACTAACCATGTATTCCCTTTGGGGCAATGGCCTTTGTTTGAATTGAAAGCTTTTCTTTTAAAAGAAGACACGTATTTATTATGTTTTCGATACGATGCTTTATTAATGGACGGAGCAAGCATGAACATTGTTGGACAGGATTTGTTGCATTATTATTATAAACCAAATCAAAAATTAGAATCTTTATCTTTTGATTTTCAAGATTATATGTTTATCTATGATGAAATGGAACAAATCGGAGAATATAAAACAGCAAAAGATTATTGGACAAGTAAGCTTCCTGACTTTCCGTTTGCACCTTCTTTGCTGTTAAAAAAGGATCCAGCAGAGATTGCTACTCCTAAATTCCAATCACTTACAAAAATCCTGGACAATGAAAAATGGACAAAGCTACGAAAGTTAGCACAAGAGAAAGAGGTAACGCCTTCCGCTCTACTTTGTACAATATATGGTGATGTGTTGGCATATTGGAGTAATCAACGTCGATTAGCAATTAATTTGACTGTATTTAACCGTTATCCTGTTCATGATGAAGTAGAACAGATTGTAGGAGATTTCACATCGCTTATTTTGTTGGATGTTGATGTAAAACCAGAGCAAACTTTCTTTACTAGAGTAAAAGAAACGCAATCTACTTTATTAGATGGCCTTGAACATCGTCATTACGATGGAGTTAACTTTATTCGAGATTTTACTCGATATCATCAAATGACGCCAAAAGCAGTTATGCCGATCGTTTTCACCTCGATGTTAGCAGGTGCAGGTGCTTTCTCTTGGGAACAACTTGGTTCTCTTCGCTATATTCATGCTCGAACTCCACAAGTGTATTTGGATAATGTAGTAATTGAAAAAAATGGAGAGTTATTAATTAGCTGGAATTATGTTGAAGAGTTGTTTGATATTGATGTGATAGAAGCAATGTTTTCCCAATTTGTTGACTTATTGGAACAATTGGTGAAACAAAGCGATATAACATCTTTGCAGATGAAAGAGTCGGATCAAACTTTAATTGAACAATATAATGAAACAACAGAAAAAATACCTTCAACTACTCTGTATCAATTATTTACAGACCAAGTAAAACGTACACCGAATGAAGTAGCGGTGGTATTTGAGCAAAAATGGTTAACATACTCGGAACTTCATAAACGCTCCAATCAAATTGCCCACTTCTTAAAAGAGCAGGGCATTGGTCTTGGTGACAAAGTGGGTCTTTTAGCCAAAAGACGAGTTGACACAATTGTTAATATGCTAGGTATTTTAAAAGCAGGTGCTGCTTATGTTCCGATTGATCCCGATCATCCTTTAGATCGCCAAACATATATTTTAAAAAATAGCTCATGCAAGTTTTTATTAGAACCTAGTCTTTATGAAGAAAATGATTTGTCATTTTATACAACAGAAGACATGCCCGCTATTGCTGGTCCAGAAGATATTGCCTATATTATATACACTTCAGGAAGTACAGGAAAACCAAAAGGAGTAATTATTACTCACCAAGCGGTTACAAATACGATTCAAGACATAAATCAAAAATATGAGGTAAATGAAGATGATCGTATTATTAGTATCTCTTCCATGTGTTTTGACCTATCTGTATACGATATTTTCGGAGCTTTAAGCACAGGTGCAATGTTAGTAATGATTCGTGATCTGAGAGACATGCAAGAATTAATCCGCACTGTCGAACGTAGAGGGATTACAATTTGGAATACAGTGCCTGCAATCATGGATTTGGCATTGGATCAAGTAGGTTCTCATTTTGAACATTCTTCTTTACGTTTAGTTTTACATAGTGGAGATTGGATTCCGCTTTCTTTACCAGAAAAAATAAAACGACATTTTCCGATTGCAGAAGTAGTTTCACTAGGAGGGGCAACAGAAGCATCGATTTGGTCAATTTATTATCCGGTCAAACAGGTGGAATCACATTGGAATAGTATTCCATACGGGATGCCCTTGGCAAACCAAACGTATTATGTGTTGAACTATGAAAAGAAAATGTGCCCTGTTGGTGTAATTGGAGATTTATATATCGGGGGAGTGGGCCTTGCTAAAGGATATTTAAATGATGAAAAGAAAACAAATGAAGCGTTTGTTTCACATCCTGATTTTGGTCTTATATATAAAACAGGAGATTGTGGAAAAATGCATTCTGAGGGATATATTGAATTTTTAGGCCGCCAAGATTACCAAGTGAAAATTCAGGGATATCGAGTAGAGTTAGAAGAAATCTCTCATTGTCTTCTAACTTATAAACAAGTCGAACATGCTGTCGTAATTGATCAAACAGATGAGAACGGGATAAAATTTTTAGTTGCATATGTGGTAACTGAGCAAAATATTAGTACAACAGAACTACGAAAGCATTTGCGAGATCACTTGCCAGATTATATGATTCCTTCTTATTTTGTTTATTTGGACCAATTACCCCTGACTCCAAACGGGAAATTAGATAGAAAAGCGCTCCCTACTCCGGAGAAACAAAAAAATGAAGTATTTATTGCCCCAAAAACTGAAATGGAAAAAATATTAACTAGTATTTGGCAAGAAGTACTCAAAATAGATCAAGTTGGAGTAAATGATCATTTCTTCGCCTTAGGTGGAGATTCGATAAAAGCAATTCAAGTGTCCGTTAGACTGTATCGACAAGGATTCGAGCTTGAACCAAAAAATCTATTTTCATTTCCTATATTAAGAGATATGGTTCAATTTGTTAAAAAGCTAGACCAGTTTTCAAGTTCACAAACAAATGATGTAAATATAATGAACGATAATAAAGCTACATTACTAAATGTTAAAGATAAACAACTTAATCAACATACACTTACCAAAATACAAGAAAAAATGCCGGATATAAAAATAGAACGTATTTACCCGCTAGCACCTTTCCAGGAAGTTATTTATGAGCATGCTACGAATGAACCTGATACAAATGCATATTTTGAACAAACAATTTGGGCACTTGAGGGGGAGCTGGATATTAAACTCTTTATTCAGTGTTTCCAACAATTAGTTGATCGTCATGATTCTTTAAGAACAATAATTGTGCAAGATGAACAAGCAAAACCTTGGCAAGCTGTTCTATATGATGTTCAAATAAATTCAGAAATAAAAAACTTGATTGAGATGACGAAACAAGAACAGCAAGAATTCCTAGATCAGTGGATGAATGAAAATTTAAGTCAAGGATTTAAAAATGGTGAACTTATGACCCGTCTCTGTATATTCCAACTAGGTAATAACGAGTATAAGGTAATTTGGAGTTCCCATCATCTATTATGTGATGGTTGGAGCGTCAGCATTTTGATAGACGAATTATTCCAGCTCTACGAAACTACAAATGCGGGAACTACGGCGGAGTTACCTATGGTAAAACCTTTTGAAACATTTATAGATTGGACTTTGGCACAAGATCATGAGAAAGCACGTCATTTTTGGCGAGATTATTTATCAGGATACAATCAGAAAATTAGTATTCCTAAAAAGAAAGTCCCATCTAAAAGTGAAGGGTTAAACTTCACTTTTATGGATTTAACATTAGACAAGGATTTGACTAATCAGTTACAGACATTTGTAACTAAAAACAATATAACTATGAATACAGCACTACTAGCTGTATGGGGAATATTACTTGGCAAATTCAACGGAACGAGAGAAGTAGTATTGCCTAATCTCGTATCAGTCAGACCTCCCGAAGTAGAAGGAATTGAAAATATGTTCGGTCTGTTCACAAATGTTTTGCCTATCCGATTAGCATGGACAGAAACGCAATCTTTTGTGGATTTTCTGCAAAAGGTACAACTAGAGACATTGAAATGTAATGAGTATGCATACTATTCATTTGTTGATATACAAAAGCAAAGTGAATTAAAAACTGAGTTGACTGACCATCTTTGGGTTTTTGAAAACTATCCAACTAATCCAGCAATCTTTTCTTCAAATGAAAACAGACATTTTGCTATCACGGATTACGAAGTTGTTGATGAGCCACATGTAAAGTATGGAATTATGTGCTTCCCTGAAGAAAGACTTACAATAAAGTTTGGATATGATCAAACGGTATATGAAGCAGAGAAAATACAGGAAATATTAAATCACATCCATGGGTTAATCAACACGATTCTTCAAAATCCAATACAAACAATTTGTGATTACAAATTATAAAAAATGAAAAGGCGAGCAAGAACTCGCCTTTTTAAATAGAATAGGAGTAAATCAAATGACAAAAAAATTACAGTTATCAGCCGAAGAAATGCGTCAGTTAGGATATCAAGCGGTTGACTTGATTGTTGATCATATGAATCATTTAAAAAGTAAACCAGTTTCAGAAACGATTGATAGTAATATTTTTAGAGACAAGCTAATTGAAACGATTCCGGAAAACGGATCTAATCCAAAAGAATTACTTCATTTTCTTAATAACAATGTGTTTAATCAAATTACTCATGTGGATCATCCT
Source organism: Bacillus cereus G9842 (assembly GCF_000021305.1). Taxonomy (GTDB): domain Bacteria; phylum Bacillota; class Bacilli; order Bacillales; family Bacillaceae_G; genus Bacillus_A; species Bacillus_A thuringiensis_S. The sequence goes on along the minus strand of NC_011772.1, from coordinate 2,628,850 downwards.
CATTTTATGGCTTTTGTGCCAGGTCCTAATAATTATGTTGGTGTATTAGCAGATTTTTTAGCAAGTGGGTTTAATGTATTTCCTACAGCTTGGATAGTAGGTGCAGGTGCCGAACAAATTGAATTAACGACAATTAACTGGTTAAAATCAATGCTAGGATTCCCTGATTCAGCTGAAGGACTATTTGTCAGTGGTGGTTCCATGGCTAATTTGACTGCACTTACTGTAGCGAGACAGGTCAAGCTGAATAATGACATAGAAAATGCGATTGTTTATTTTTCTAACCAAACTCATTTTTCTGTAGATCGAGCACTTAAAGTATTAGGTTTTAAACAGCATCAAATTTGCCGAATTGAGACAGATGAAGACTTAAAAATTTCAGTTAGTACTTTAAGAAAACAAATAAAAGAAGATCGATTAAAAGGGAAAAAACCATTCTGTGTTATTGCTAATGCAGGGACAACGAATTGCGGAGCGGTGGACTCCCTCGATGAATTGGCTGATGTATGTGGTGATGAAGATATATGGCTACACGTGGATGGGGCTTATGGGGCTGCAGCAATTCTCAGTGAAAAAGGAAGGGAGTTATTAAGTGGAATTCATCGTGCCGATTCTTTAACGTTAGACCCGCATAAATGGCTTTTTCAGCCTTATGATGTTGGTTGTGTACTTATTCGAAATAGCCAATATTTAAGTGAAACATTCCGTATGATCCCAGAGTATATTAAGGATACAGAAACTAATATAGAAGAAAAAGTGAATTTTGGGGAGCGTGGAATTGAACTTTCTCGTAGATTTAGAGCATTAAAGGTATGGCTTTCTTTTAAAGCATTCGGAGTTACAGCTTTTCGTGAGGCAATTGATCATGGCATTATGCTAGCTGAACAAGTTGAAGAGTTTTTAAGGAAAGAAAAAGATTGGGAAGTAGTAACACCCGCCCAATTAGGAATTGTTACTTTTCGTTATATTCCATGTGAGCTAACATCTACAGATACAATTCATGAAATAAACAAAAAATTAGTGGAAGAAATTAATCAAAGAGGATTTGCTATGCTAAGTACTACTAAATTAAAAGAAAAAGTAGTAATTCGACTTTGCTCTATCAACCCAAGGACAACAAAAGAAGAAATACTTCAAATCATGATGAACATAAAAGCATTGGCAGAGGAAATAAACACATCGCCTAAACATCTTATATCTGTTTCTCAACCTTGATATATTAGGCGGATTTTACATATTAATAGCCGATTCTCATTTAGAATCGGCTATTATGTTTAAATGATAACATATATACTATTTATAAGTATTTATCTTGTAATGGGATTAAGCCTCAACCTTGGATACTCGTTTGAAACCAGTCTTTATTGCTTGTACTATTTCGTTCACAGCATAAATAGATACATCGGCATTTGGATTTAACCCTTCAAACCAGTGATAGGCATTTGGATATAAATGAAACTCCACATCAACACCAGCTTGCGCTAGTTTGCTTACATAGGTTAATGTTTCGCTGCGGAATGGATCTAATTGACCAACAAATGTGTAAGTATACGGTAAGTCACTATAATCCTCAGCTCGAGAAGGTGCTGCATAGGCAGGGATTTGATCCGTTCCATACATTTCTCCTAAATACATTTTCCAGCCAGCTTCATTTGCCTTTTGATTCCAAACAAATCCCTCTTTAATTTCATTCGCTGAAGGTGTATCATTTCTGTCATCAATCATTGGATATAGTGGCATTTGTAAACAAATTGAAGGATATTTTCGATCTCGGGCTAATAATGATAATGCTGCTGTTAGTCCACCGCCGGCACTTACTCCTGCAACCCCAATACGATTTGAATCAATGTTTAATGACTTTGCATTATCAGCAATCCATTTTAAAGCTGAATAACAATCCTCAATTGGTGCTGGGTAAGGGTGTTCAGGTGCTAAGCGGTAGTCTACAGATACAACCACACAGCCAGCTTCTTTTGCAAACCTCATACAAGTATCATCGTTATCATCTATAGAACCTAAGATATAACCACCACCATGTATCCATAATAAGACAGGTAAAGATTCATGATTTGATTTTGGACGATAAATTCGTAATGGTAACGGATTATCATCAGGCCCAAAAATGACTTTATCTGTTAAAGAAAGAGAGTCATCAACAACGGTAGGTGGTCTCATTTGAGCTATTCCTTCTCTGATTGATTGCAAGTTTTCCGGGCGTAAATCGAGATCCGGAAACATCTCTAACCCTTGTAATAATTCTGGATTTACTCTAGTTTTCATTTTAGCACCTCTATTTGTAATTGTTTTCAAATAAATGAAGTGTATATTCTAAGTAGTTTAATTGTGAAAGAACACCACAATTAAATTGTAAATTGGATATGTTATAACGGTCAACAGAATATTCGGAAATTAAAACCTTTCTCAAGAAGGACTTTCATGCAATTAATAATACAAGTATTGGATTTAAGAGCAAAGTGGTTTAATGTCGTTGTAATTATGTACATTAGAAAAATTTCTTTTTGAGTCTAGAAAAGGATTAGATTCTTTTCTAGACTCATGAAGAATTATGAAAAGCAAAATTTTATAGATAGTTATCTTAAAAATAAACAAAGAGAGAAGAACTAACCAATGTTCTTCTCTCTTTTTCATATGTAATTAGGGTATCCTTAACTGCAAATACGGATGGTATAGATTAATGGATAAATAATTTCCTTTTAAATTAATAACGGAATACATAAAGATTTTTATATGTAATATTGCATATACAGGGACTACTAGTGAAAATGTTGAGCAATGTTTTTCCATATGGTAAATTAGTTCCTTAGTTATTTATTTTATTTCATTTTCAATCGTGTAAGGCTAGGGGCGAAGATTTACAAAGGTGACTAGTAAAAAATATAACAATATAAGTATAAGATTTTGTACTTAGTAATCTCGCGATTTAAGGCATGACATTGGATAAGTGCGGGGAGTTCAATCGATTTTGAATAAAATCAATAGTATCAGTTGCAATTTTTTTACGTTTAAGAACGATCCCGGCATGCCCACATTTATAAATATATCGTGGAGGTCTTTCCCAAGATTCCCACAAGTAGTCTGTATCCTCAGAATGCACATATAGATCATGCTTACCTGAAATTAATAAAATATTTTCTTTTTTTACTTTTGGCAATGCTTGACTCGGTTCAGTGATTTTCCAATAATCTATTAAATCATCATACGTAACACCATGATGTTCCAAGTCTTCTCTAATAAATTTACCTGGAGTTGTATTCCAAATAGAATAAGAAAGTCGATTTGCATAGAAAATGGATGCTAACACATCAATTTCTTCTTCAACAAGAGAGGTTAAGTTAGTAATAAATCCGCCTAAACTAATTCCTATTAGAATCAGGGGCCCATTTTTATTTGCTTTAATCCATTTAATCAAAGCTCGTAAGTCAGCTACCGCTTGTCTAGTTGCTTGTAATGTTCGTTCAATATTTGCACTTACCATATACTCTCCACTGAATAAGGATTGATCGGGTTTTCTTTCAAAATGATAGGGTAGAGTGAAATAATACATATTCCACTTCAGGCTGGTCATATGATCGTGGAATATTTTTTTCACACGTTCGTTAGAATCCATTCTCCAACCGTGAACAAAGATAACATGAGGTGCATTTTCATTTTTATGTAAGAATAATTCCCCAGTTACAGAGTCGTTGCGTGAATCACCGGATTGAACCGAACTTTTATGGTTGAATTGCCCAACCATGTATTCATTTTCCTGCTTTGAATGCTTAATGTCAAAATGAAAATGTGATGGTTGTACTTTATAAAAAGATTCTATGTCCTTTATATTTAATGAAGTGTTAGAAAGGGAAGTAAACTGAAATGCTACACTTCTTTTTTTATGTAAATCATATAAGGCGTACCGATCAATGAGTTTTGAAAAAATCAAATTAACCTCCTCCAAAATACATATTGTTTAAAACATGGACAAAATTTATGTTGTAAATTAATTATAAAATATTCTCTTTTCCTAATAGTAGGTGATAAATTTGTATATCATATTATAAAGCTTGCAATAAAATAAAACTATAAATATATACTAAAATTTAAGAAGTAAGTTAATGTTCATATCCGTATAAAAGAATATTAAATTGTTTCTTTTCTTATTAAAAGATGTAATTTCTATTAGGAACTTACATTCTCATATAAATATTTACAAATAGGTTTCTCTATATTTATTGTATAGAAATTACACAGTAAATATTTTTTGTGCTACATACATTAAATTAATCTTAACCTTTAATAAATTTATTAAACGGAATAACTCCTTATCAATATTCAAAAACGGCTGCATTTTTGAATTTGTGTTCTAGCTTTTCTGAAACAGGTAAATAACTACACATAAACTCCTTATATCTCTAGTTAAACTACCGATTAGCTCCATATAAACTCTAGATAACCTATATAGAATACAAGTTATCAAGGAGGTAAGCAAAAATGAATTTTATGAAACGAGCAATTCTCAGTATGAAAAAAAGGATAGGAACATCATTAATTTTGATGGCAGTTTTTCTGATTGTTACAAATTTGGTTCTTTCAGGTTTCACAATCCAAAATGCATCAAAAAAAGCAGCGGATGCTGCAAGAAAAAAACTTGGTGCAGATGTTACTTTAGGTCTTGATTTCGACAAATTAGGTCAAAAAGCTAAGGAAACTGGAGAAATGCCAAATCCGCCGCAGCTCGATGCAAAAGAAACAGATCAATTAGCGAAGTCCAAGTATGTAAAAGATTATAATTACATAGCTAACACTTTCGGTATTTCTGATGGGCTTAAACTAGTAGGAGCTTCAGAAGGAGAAGGAAAAGGTAAAGTGGGAATGGCGGCTGCGCGAGGCGGTTCAAGCTCTGGTACAGAAATCGATATGAACGCTTCTTTTATGATTGAGGGAGTTCGCAAGACTGCATTACAAGAAAGCTTTAAAAACGGAAAAAGTAAAATCATTGATGGAAAACCAATAACAGAGCAAATGAAGGATCAGAATGTAGCTTTAATGGAAAAACGATTAGCGGAATTAAACAATTTGAAAGTAGGAGACAAAGTTAAAGTGCAATCAGGGGATAAGAAGGAAACCCTTGAGGTTGAAATTATCGGTATTTACGAAACAAATGAGCAAGCAATGGGTCAACAGGCTCCTCCTATTATGGATCCAGCTAATAAACTATATATGCCGCATTCAACTATGAAAAAATTAGAAGTAGACCAAGGTATAAGTAGTGTTCAAGTCGTGTATTTCTTGAATGATCCACAATATATTGATGCATTTAAAAAAGAAGCAAGAAAATTTAATATTGATTTTAATTATTATAAATTAGATGCGCATGATTCATTGTACAAGCAAATGATTGGTCCTATCGAAAATATCTCTTCGACTTCTCAAATGATTATTTATATTGTATCGATTGCAGGTGCGATCATTTTAGGATTAATCATAATGCTATCAATTAAAGGGCGTCGTAAAGAAATGGGAATTCTATTGTCCATTGGAGAGAAAAAGTGGAAGCTGATGGCGCAATTCGTAGTAGAAGTAGTGTGTGTCGCTATTTTAGCATTTGGATTATCCATAACAACAGGAGCTAAAGTTTCTCAATATATCGGGGATAATTTACTTTCGAATGAAATTGCTACTTCAAGCGAAGAAACAGATACCTCGCAACATGGTACTGTAATGATGGCTGGACCTGGTGGTACTCTACAAAATCAAAAAGAAGATCCGATTAATAAAATTGATGTAAGTGTAACAGGAGAAGATGTAGGAAAAATGGGTGGAATTGGACTAGCTATTGCTATAATAGCAACGCTTCTTCCGGCATTATCTATTCTACGTTTAAACCCAAAACAAATTCTTTTAAAAGATGAATGAGGAGGCTCGATATGGAGACAATTTTACAGTTTAAAAATTTAGATTATTATTATGAAAGTAATGGAAAAAATGTAGCGATACTAGAAAATGTTAACTTTTCTTTTCAAAAAGGACATTTCTACACGATTTTAGGACCATCTGGATCTGGTAAAACTACGACTCTAAGCTTAGGTTGTGGACTAGATGTCCCTAAAAATGGTTATGTACTGTATAATGGCAAAGATATTAGAAAAATTGGTTTGGATCGATACCGTAATCAAAATGTATCTGTAATTTTCCAATCTTATAACTTAATAACCTATATGACAGCTCTTCAAAATGTCTTAACAGCAATGGAAATTACAGGTGTTAAAGTGCAAAATAAAACAGCAAGAGCATTACAGTTATTAGAGAGGGTAGGACTCTCAGAAGCTGAAGCGAAACGAAACGTCCTGCAACTAAGCGGTGGGCAACAACAGCGTGTAGCAATTGCTCGAGCACTATCTTGTAATGTTGATTTATTGATTGCGGATGAGCCAACAGGAAACCTTGATGAGCAAACCGCAATGGATATTATAGAACTGTTTCAAGAACTTGCACATAAAGAGAATAAATGTATTATTGTTGTGACGCACTCACAGGAGGTTGCTAAAAAATCAGATCGTGCAGTGTATTTAAGTAAGAAGAAGTTGGTTGTAAATGAAATCTAATATAAACATCGTAGCTGTTCAATTCACATAATTTTCAAAATCTAGACCTTTCAAAAGCTTATATTTGTTTTATAATAAAATCAAGCCATAATCAAAATGGTCTCCCTGTACTGAATGTTAAAATAGTTTGTTGTTCCCGTTTTAATAATATTTGAAAAAGAACTTGTAGGATATTCTACAAGTTCTTTTTAGTATAATTGGTTACCTATATCATGGGATAATCATACATAAAAAACGGAACATTACCTAGATGTATAATCTAAATATCGTCCCGTTTACCTATCTATGTATCTGTATAGTTATTGCAGAATTAAACCTACAATCATAATTAAACTAAATACTATCATCCAACCAAACGCACAATATCCAAAAATTTTAATCCATTTAGGTAATTGATTCATGTTAATTTTATTTGTGGGAACTCCTTGCATCGAAAACATCATTTTTTGATCTCTATCTCTATTATTTTGTTGTTCATACATAATATCATCACCTTTCCAGAACTATTGTGTTTATAGTATATCAACCTAAAGAAAATTATGTACAGAATAAAAGAGGATAGCATATATATTATGTGGTGAATTTTATAAATAAATGCATTTAATTGCCATGATTCTAAGTGCTAATACGTTATAAATACTGAACAAGAGCCCTACATAAATAGGACTCTTGTTCTTCAAATATTAACTTGCTGGATATGCATCAGAACCAAGATAACGTTCTTTTATAATTTGAAGATGATGAAGCTCATGACCGGCAATGATGTATGCTAATGCACGAACTGTAACTTCAGAATTATTCGCATTTCCTCTTTGTGACCAGGCTTCTTTATCTAAGCTTCTAAGTAAATACAGGGTAGATTGGCGAACAACTATTAAATTCTCAAGAAGATCTTGCATAGATTGCTTATCAAAAGCAGCTCTAAGAACATACATATCATCATTATAGCCTGGAAGTTCTGCTGTCTCGCCTCGAGCGATAGATAGCAATCGATACGCCATAATACGTTCTGTATCTGCTATATGACCGATTACTTCTTTTATACTCCATTTAGTAGGAGCATACCGGAAAAGTCCCTTACTATTAGAAATTCCCTTTAATAAAAGATTCGTTTCCTTCATTTGTTGTTCTAGAATATGTATGATATTTCCGTCTGATACCAAGTTGGTATACGTTGCATAATAGGAGTTATATTCACTTACCTTTGGTCTTATTTCCATACGAATCATCCTTTATGTTTAATCTTTACATATAGCTTATCATAAAAGAATTCCAAATTAATCTGAAAAATGGAGGTGAATAAACATTTTTCATCCTCCTTTTCAGTTTCATAGATGAAATGTATCTCAAATAAGAGAATCTAATTTGCTGCTAAGCGTAATTTCGCTTTTTTTGCTGTTATAGGTAAACATTTAAGTTGAATACAGTTTGTCACTACTTATGACAATCGCCATTTAAAAAGTAGCATACGTCATTAAACGAAAAGCCTGTTAATAAGTTTATACTTACTACAAAAACAAATAAACTCGTCCTATTTAAAGGAGAGTTTATTTGTTTTTATGTTTAGATAGCGGAATACTCATGCAAAATTGCACACTATGTTCCATATTTTTTATTGAATACTTTATATCTAACGTTTCAAGAATTTGTTTAACAATATATAGCCCCAAACCACTTCCTCCAGTATTTCGATTCCTTGATTTTTCAATTCGATAAAATGGTTTGAAAATTTGTTGAATATCTTCATCTTTAATATTGATACCTGTATTTATAATTTTCATTTCGATTTGATCTTGTTTAGAATTCTCTCTTAACTTTATATAGACTTTTTCATTATGTGGTGAATACATAACCGCATTGTGGATAATATTTTTGCATGCTTTTTCTAAAAGAGCACAATCTGTATAAATAGAAAGGTCAGAATCAAATTCTTTTATTATTTCGATACTTTTTTGAGAAGCAAAAAATTCGAGATCTTTTGTGATTGTACCTATTAACTTTGAAGGATTAACTTCCTCTACTTTTAGTTTGAAGGTGTGTTGTTCTAATTTCGATACGCTTAAAATTTCACGAACTAATTGTTCCATACTTTCAATAATTTGATGATTTTTCTTTAAATATTGATCACGATTTTGATAAGGGCCAATATTGTATATCATCCCTTCTAAGTATCCTTTCATTACAGTAAGAGGGGACTTTAATTCATGTGCTACAATCGCAAAAAACTCTCTGCGTTTTGTTTCTATTTCTCTTTCTTTTTCAATATCATTTTTTAATTGTTCATTTGCTTTTTTTAAATCAAACATAGCTTGTTGTAAGTTAATAGACATGTCATTCAAACTATTAGACAATTCTCCTAACTCATCTGTAGAGCGAACCTCAATTTTTTCGGAGAAATCTAAATTTGCCATCTTTTGTGCACCTTCATTAATATAAATAAGTGGCTTTGTAATAAACCTGGAATAAAAATAAGCACTTCCTATACCAATAATGAGCACAATGATACTAATATAGGGGAGAAATCGTACTAAAACCTGTGAAGCTTCATCAATCGGTTGAAATGTAGCAAAGACTATAAGTGTTAAACTACCATCTTGGAATTGAATTGGTTTCGTAACGTTATATGAATTGCTAAGGGTACTTGCATTCTCGAATCGTGTTGCTTTAGTAACTACTGTTTTTTGCGTACCACTTTGAATAAAAGAAAATGAAGGAGAGTAAATAATTACTCCTTCTTTATTTTGAAGGTAAAGCATCGCATTATTTTTTTTTGCGTATTCATCAAAAAGTGGTATCGCATCTTGAAACGTAAGATTTTTAGACTTATCAATGATTTCGTTTATCCCTGTTTGAAGTTGATCTGTTTTATATTGCTCATAAAACGTAGGGAGAAAGAAGTATAAAGTTAAATAAATCAATACTGCAAAGGATAACAAAATGAGAGATGTAGTCATAAAGAGTTTATAAGTAATTTGCTTCATCTTCATGAGTTTCACAATACTATTCATCAATTTTATAACCAATACCCTTTATTGTTTTAATATAAGGGATAGCTAATTTTTTGCGTAGGTTTTTAATATGTGTATCAATTATTCGTGTTTCTCCAAAATAATCGTACCCCCAAACCTTCTCTACGATATTTTCTCTTGTAAGTACTTTTCTCTCATTTTGAAATAGTAGTTGTAGAATTTCAAACTCTTTTGTCGTTAATATAATTTCAACATCATTTACATAGACTCTATATGCATCCACATCGATACGAACTTCTTTAAATATCAAATGATTATTTACATTTTTATCATAACTTCTTCTAAGTACAGCTTCGACTCGTCTAATCAAAACATGAAATGAAAAGGGTTTTGTTATATAATCATCGATCCCAAGATCGAATCCTTTCATTTGATCTTCCTCTTCTTCCAACGCAGTTAGCATAATAATTGGTACGTTTGACTGACTTCGAATCATTTTAGAAACTTCAAACCCATTAAGATTGGGCATCATGACATCTAGGAGAATTAAATCAAAGGATTGCTTATTAAATTGTGTCATACCCTCTAGTCCATCTGAAGCGACTACCACTGTATAATGCTGTGTCATTAAAAATTGTTTAATTAATTCCTGAATTTCTTGATCGTCCTCTACCACGAGAATATGATAGTTTTTCATAATATCACCTCTGGTAGTCATTATAGCCGTACTATCTGGAGTTTATGTGGAGATACAGTAGTAAACTTCATAGGACGTTTACTACCAAAAAGTATTATTAGCTATATTACTTTTTTATGGAGAAATAATTGATTAAAAAACTTATCGTATGAATTGATGTATGAATAATATTTACGAAAAACTAATGTATAATAATGTGAATTGTATGTAATTTCTTAAAATTTGTGAAAATATACTTGTACTTCTTTACCAAAAGAGGGAAAGGAATTTTAATATAGAAGAAGCTACAGTAATACTAGAGTGTGTGCCAAGAACTTTGGATTTCTCTCATCTAGTTTCTATTTAATCGTTAATCACTACATAACAATGTTCTGGCTAAACCAAAAGTTTAAAGGTACAAACTTGGAGAGATTTATATAATGTTAGAAAGGTTGTGAAATGATTTGAAGTGTTATAAAGGTATGCTGTTTGATTTAGATGATACCTTACTTGATAGGGATAAGGCAGTAGCGGCATTATTTTTAATTGTTTTAGAAAAGTGTTATGAAAATGTAGATGGTGCGGCTAAAAGCAACATGTTACAGAAATTCAAAGAATACGATAAAAGAGAATATGGCATAAGTAATAAAACGACAGTTTTAGAATCATTGTTTGATGAATTCACGCCGAAGTATAGATTGCCACGCAATTATATCCAAGATTTTTGGAATAATAATTTCCCTAGATGTTTTTCAATAGACCAAAATACTATTCATTTCTTAAATCAAATAAAGAAGCACTTTAAAGTTGGAATTATAACAAATGGCTCAACTCAGAGGCAAAAAGCTAAAATATTTAACACGAATTTAAATAGGTATTTTGAAACAATCATTATTTCTGAAGAAGTGGGATTTAGTAAACCTGATAAACGTATATTCGAACTAGCGTTAAATAAGCTAAATTTACAGCCGGAAAATACTTTATTTGTTGGGGATGACTTAGAAAAGGATATTGCTGGTCCTCAAAATATAAATATAAAAGGTGTGTGGTTTAACCCTCAAAAAATCAAGAATACTACCAAAATACAACCATATGCCGAGATTAACACTTTGGATAGTTTGTTAAGTTATGTTACTCCACAATATTTTTATAACAAGTACAATATTTTTATAACAAGTAAAAGCAATTTCATATATATATTCAAAAATATAAAAAAGAGAAACTATCATTAATTTCATTAACCGTATTAGTAATAAAGAATAGAGGCGATTTTAATAGCTGCGGCTAATTTAATCTATGATTAATACGAAGTTTTGTAAAACAATTTTACTCATACGGTGCACATTATAAAGGGGTGGGACTATGGACATAAAGAAAGTAGTAATCGATGGAATCAATATTGCGGTCATTAGAAACGATAAGGTATTAATATCGGATGTTCAGTCTGCATTAGATACTATGGCAACAGTTCAATACGAGGTAGATGCGAAGCATATTATTATCCACAAGTCATTAATAAGTGAAAGCTTCTTTGATTTAAAAACACGTCTTGCGGGTGATATCCTTCAAAAGTTTATAAACTACAAGGTAAAGATTGCTATCATTGGGGATTTCTCTATTTACACTAGTAAAAGCTTAAAAGACTTTATTTATGAATGTAATAAAGGGAATGACATTTTTTACTTAGCAACTGAGCAACAAGCAATTGAAAAACTAAGTACATTAAAGTAAAAATTATATCCTGCTAAATTCCCCCATTTCACTTAGTTCATGATTATATACGATATAGAAGAACTGATGTTTGTGGTAAACTAAGAGATGAATAAAGGGGGAGTTTTTTTGAACAATTTTAATGATACGATCCGAAATTTAAATAATATAGTTTACCAACCTAACAATTTAATGATTACGAATCTAAAAGAAGAAAAGCAAAACGCAGAATATGCAGGATGTTTATTCCACTTAAATAACAAAACCATTCGTTTTAGAAAATCAAAAGTTACTCCTAATAAAATTGGTCAATTTGTTTCTTTTTGGGAGAAAGATGACAATATGCAAAATCAAGCATTTTCTTATGACGCTGCTCCTGATTTATTAGTTATTACTTGTATAGATGATCATAAACTAGGACAATTCATTTTGCCTAAAGAGATTCTTCTTAAGGAAAAAATCTTGAGAACACAAAATCAAAAAGGCAAGATGGCTATGAGGATTTATCCTATATGGGATAAGCCTGTTAGCAATCAAGCTAAAAAGAGCCAAATGTGGCAACTTCAGTATTTTGTTGATTTAAGCGATTGTAATAATTTACCTATAGACAAACTATTAAATTTGTATTTGTAGCTTCTTATCTTTAGTGATCTTGTCGGTTAGACTTTTTGTACCGGTACAGTTACATAAAATGTACGTTGTTACAGTACCCCTTAAAACTTACAATCAGCATATATTATTTAAACTTATAAAATTTTAAGGGGTGCTAAATATGACAAGTTTACAAGATCAGCTTTTCGCAAGATTAAATCTTAAAAAACGTAATGAAGTAACGTTTGAAGAATTACCTACTATACTCTTTTCATTTGCACATACTATACCATTTGAGAATTTAGACGTTATAGCACAAAATACGAATCAAATCTCTCTGGAAAACTTACGAGAGAAAATTTTAACTAGTTCCCGTGGTGGACTTTGCTACGAATTAAACACCCTTTTTTACTATTTCTTAAAAGACTGTGGCTATGATGTACAACTGGCATTAGGTACGGTTTATAAAAATGATATAAATGCATGGGCACTTGAGGATGGCCATATAACAATTATTTTAACTTATGCTAATGTACAGTATTTAATTGATGTAGGTATAGCTTCATTAGTACCTCTTGTTCCTGTACCTTTTACTGATGAGTCTGTTTCTTCAAAGAATGGGTCGTACCGGGTGAGACGAAAAGATACGAGTAAAGGAAATTATGTTTTAGAAAGAATAGATGCTGAAGGAGAATGGAAAGTTTGTCATGCCTTTTATAAACATATTATTGATGAGATAGTAGTAAACGATGTTCAAAGAAGAGTAATAGAAGATGAGAAATCTATTTTTAATAAGGGACCAATTGCAGTGAAATTGACGGACTCTGGGCATGTCTCTTTAACGAATAATAGTGTAACTGAAATTATTTATGGAGCAAATACTAAGCGTGAGGTTACAGAAGAGCAATATAGAGAGCTTTTATATACTTTATTTGCTATTAAGTTATGAATAATAAAGATAGCCGGTACTTAATCAGAGGCGGCTATCTTTATTATTTTTTGGTGTAAATGGTTTTCGTCTAATATGTTTCGGAAACTGCGGTATAGTTAATGTTTCCTCAGTTTCTTCATATGTATGAAAAACTGGTTCTTTTGCAGCAGAATAATATGATTTAAAGTTTGATTTTCTTAATACATATAATACACTAGAACAGTACGAAAAAGTATGTACAATGAATTTTGAATGTAAAGGAAGATTATTATGTCAGTTATTGATAAATTGAAACTTAATAAGTATACAAATATGGTCGTAATTAACGAACCAAGTAATTATGACATTTTTACAGGTAAAGAAACTGTATTCTCAAAAGAACACGATGCTATCTTTATATTTGTAGAAACGCTTGATGAAATGGTGAAACAAACGAATTTTATTATTAGTAATGAAGAATTACTAATTGAAAAAGGTTACGTGTTCTTCGCATATCCGAAAAAAGGTAATGCTCGTTATAGTACGTTTATTCACCGTGATGAGATGTTTCCGGCATTAAACGTTGGAGAAGATGGTTATGTGGGAGAAAGCAATATTAAATTTGCACGAATGGTAAGTATGGATGAAGTCTTTACTGTTGTAGGTTTAAAACGTGAAAAGAAAAAAACAATGAAAACATCTGCTATGAGTCAATGTGTTGCCGATTATGCAGATCGAATTAAAGATGTTGAAGCATTATTAACAAATCACCCGAATGAACTTAAGTTTTATCAAAGTTTAACGCCTGGATATCAGAAAGATTGGGCACGTAATCTTTTTTCTGTAAAACAAGAAAAAACACGTGAAAAACGTCTAGAGAAAATGATAGAAATCCTTTCACAAGGTTATAAAACAATTGAATTATTCCGTAAGAAGAAAAAATAATGATTAAGAAAGTCACAATGCTGCAACAATTAATTGTGATGAGTACATTGAAAAAAGCATTCCTTCCATTATACTAAGGAATGTTCTTATATTTATATAATTAGCAAAAGAGAAAAGGTGTTTGAAATGAAATCGTATATTGTAGTTGGATCTGGAATTTTAGGAGCGTCTACTGCTTATCATCTTGCTAAGGCAGGTGCGAATGTTACTATCGTGGATCGCCAACAATTAGGGCAAGCAACTGATGCAGGAGCAGGTATTGTATGTCCATGGCTATCACAGCGTCGTAATAAAGCATGGTATAAAATCGTTAAAGGCGGTGCACGTTACTATTCTTCGTTAATTCAGCAATTAGAAGAAGACGGTGAAACTGACACAGGATATAATCGTGTAGGTGCAATTAGTTTACATACTGACGAGAAAAAGTTAGATCAAATGGAAGAGCGAGCTTATAAACGACGTGAAGATGCCCCAGAGATTGGTGAAATAACTCGCTTATCAGCTGAAGAAACAAAAAAATTATTCCCAGCATTATCAGACGAATATAGTTCTGTTCATATTAGTGGTGCTGCACGAGTAAATGGAAGATTATTACGCAATGCGTTAATAAGTGCTGCGAAAAAACATGGTGCAACTTTTATAAAAGGCGATGCCATATTAGTCCGTGAAGGAAATCATATTACTGGAGTTACAGTAAACGATGAAACAATTTTAGCAGAAAAGGTTATTGTAACTGCAGGCGCATGGGCGAATGAAATCTTGAACCCATTAGGAATTAATTTCTTAGTTACATTCCAAAAAGGACAAATTGTTCATCTGCAAATTGAAAATACAGCAACAGAAAATATGCCAGTTGTTATGCCACCGAACGATCAATATATTTTAACGTTTGACAATGGGCATGTCGTAATTGGTGCAACACATGAGAATGATACTGGTTTCGATCATCGTGTAACAGCAGGTGGTTTACATGAAGTATTCCATAAGGCATTAACAGTTGCGCCTGGCTTAGAAAATGCTACAATGCTTGAAACGAGAGTTGGATTCAGACCATTTACACCAGGATTCTTACCTGTTATCGGACCGCTACCTAACTTTGAAGGAATTCTCGTTGCGAATGGATTAGGAGCTTCGGGTTTAACAGCTGGTCCATATCTAGGAGCGGAACTTGCTAAACTAGCGCTCGGACAAACGATTGAATTAGATTTAAATGATTATGATGTTGCTGGCGCAATTGAATAATATAGGGTACTGCTAACATTTAGGAAAAACCATGCTAAACAAATTCGACAAGAAATAAACAGTTTTTCCTCTGTTAAGAGTAAGCCTGTTTATGAAAAATAAAATTATTTAAAAATAGAGGGCCGACATTATAAACCTGCATTAATAATGTAGAATTGTGATGTCGGCTCTTTATTCATATTGCTTTAAAACTTATTTTCGAGAGGAGGTTAAGTAATGAGAGCGCCATATCAAGTATTGATATTTCCTTATATAAAAACTGTCGATTCTATTCAATATGCCATTTTTAACCGAAGTGATTATGGTTATTGGCAAGGAATAGCTGGTGGCGGAGAAGACGGTGAGATTCCTATTGAATCAGCAAAACGGGAAGCATTTGAAGAGGCTGGTATTACAAGAGAATGTCCATATATACAATTAGATTCTGTGTCTTCACTATCAGTAGAAGATGTAGTTGGAGGATTCCTTTGGGGAGAAGAGGTTTATGTAATAAAAGAATTTTCTTTTGGAGTTAAAGTCCCTACAAAAAACATATCATTATCTAAAGAACACTTCAATTATAAATGGTTATGCTTTGAGGAAGCAGTAACGTTTTTGAAATGGGATAGCAACAAAACAGCATTGTGGGAATTAAACAAAAGACTATTAAAACAATAAAAGTTTTAGCTAACAAAGATAGTATTGGAACAAGAATGGAACCATTAACAAACCTTTGCTACACTTCTAAACAGTGTTTTAGATTATAAAATAGAGTAATATAGATTTGGTATGGGTAATGAACTAAGAGAACTTGCACTAAGAAAAGCCCTATACAGTTGCCTGTGAAAAAATGAAAATAGTTAGAAATATTTTTATGTTGTACAGTTTTTGGCTATGAATAGCGGAATAAATATTAAGTATTCAACAGTTCAAATAGAACGAGTCATCTTTTTATTTTAAGAAGAAAGATGACTCGTTTTATGCTAAAATTCGCTTAGTGTATATTTTCGTTAAAATGTGGGTGGGCCCCTTTTAGCAAAACCGGAGTGGGAATGATGAGTATAAATAGTTTTGTGGGATTAATAAAGGACGAATTATTAAAAGAGGTAAGCATACGAAGTGAGGATGAATTCGAGCCTGTAGTAGTTAAAGATATTCCTAGACTTTGGAAGTGTTTAGGGACAGGTAATTATGCCGCAGTATTCATGCACAGAGAATACAAAGATTGGGTAGTGAAAGTTTACGTGCGAGAAGGAGAAGGAATTGAAAAAGAGTCAGAAGCATACCGAAGAATTGGAAATCATCCTTCTTATTCAAAGCTTATATATAAAGGAGAAAATTTCATAGTATTGAAACGTTTAAAAGAAATTACTTTATACGATGCTATTCATAAGGGGATTAAAATTCCTAAGCAGGTAATACTTGATATCAATGAGGCTTTGGAGTATGCGAGGGAACAAGGGTTAACTCCTTGTGATGTTCACGGGAAAAATGTGATGATGGAAAAAGGAAGGGGATATGTGGTCGATGTATCTGATTTCTTAAAAACAAAAGAAGATAGTAAGTGGAGAGACCTAGAAAAGGCATATTTCACCTTTTATTTTCCTTTCATTTATAAATTGCCTTTCCCCGTTAAAATACCGTATTTTATGTTAAACATTGTTAGACGTTCGTACAGAAAATATAAGAAGCTTAAAAAGAAATTCAAATTATAAAAGGACCACATATGTTCCCAAAAACGAGTTGAATTCACATAAATTACTGTAGAAAAATTTAAATTTTTGTTTAGGGGCTACTTCAAGACCTTAGCTTGCTGGGTATATGGTGCTACCCCATCGCTATCAAGCTAAAGAAGTAGGTCACCCCAAAAAAGAGAAAATACGCTAAATTCTCATAGATAACTATCTTATATTAATTACATAATCTAGTGTGATATAATGATATAAAAATATTATATTTAAAAGGGGGATTCAAATTGGTTAAAAACTTACCTTTACTAATAGTGATTTTACTACTAGGTATCAGTTCTTCAACATTAAGCACGAACGGATACTTTTCTCCAGTTATAGAATGGTCTTTAATGATTATAAGTATTATTTTGAACATTACTGCAGTGATAGGTTTATCATTACACGTCCTTGTATATCAACCTATGAAAAGATTTGATAAAAATTTAAAAGAGACCTTCAAATAAAATAATTATATTTGAGGTAACACCACATCGCTATCGAGCTAAAAAAATGTATCCATAAAAAGAAAAAAACGCTATTCTTTCTATAGAATCATAGGAAAGGATGGCGTTTTGTATGTCTATTTCTGTATCCGATGAATTACAACTATTTGCTCAAGAGATTCAAAGCTTTTTATCTCCAAATATCTTACGAGATCTTGCTAGAGATGTTGGTTTTGTACAACGAACCAGTAAATACCAAGAAAAAGATTTAGTCGCTTTATGTGTATGGATGAGCCAAAATGTCGCTACGACTTCTTTAACTCAGTTATCTAGCTGCTTGGAAGCATCGACAGAAGTGCTCATCAGTCCTGAGGGGCTGAATCAACGATTTAATCAAGCGGCTGTCCAATTTTTACAACACCTATTAGCTGAACTACTAACCCAAAAACTGGCCTCATCTATGCCAATTTCTTCTCCATACAACTCTGTTTTCAAGCGTATTCGTATTTTAGATTCAACCGCATTTCAACTCCCAGATCCCTTTACATTCGTTTATCCAGGTGCAGGAGGATGCAGCCATACAGCTGGGATAAAAATTCAACTTGAGTATGATTTGTTAAGTGGACAGTTCCTACATATTCATACTGGTCCAGGTAAACAACATGATCGAACCTACGGTTCTCTGTGTGTCCCAAATGTAGCAGCGAATGATTTATGTATCCGAGATTTAGGTTATTTTCATTTGAAAGATCTTCAATATATACAAGATAAAAAGGCTTATTATATCTCACGTATCAAATCAAATACACGTATTTATCAAAAGAATCCTAGCCCTGATTATTTTCAAGATGGCAGAATCAAGAAAAGTACAGAGTATATCCAGATAGATATGGAGGTTTTAATGAACTCTCTTCAGCCAGGACAAACATGCGAAATATCCAATGCTTATGTAGGAATGACTGATAAAGTCCCAACTCGTGTGATTGTTCATCGACTAACAAAAGAACAACAACAAAAACGATTACAAGATCAAGCTATAAGAGAAAAAAAGAAAGGAATGAAGTATTCTCCTCGTAGTAAACGACTCAGTGGTATCAATGTATATATGACAAACACCCCTACAGATATTGTCCCAATGGGACAGGTGCATGACTGGTATTCTTTGCGTTGGCAAATCGAAATTTTATTTAAAACGTGGAAATCATTCTTTCAAATTCATCATTGTAAAAAAATAAAACCAGAACGATTGGAGTGCCATTTATATGGTCAATTGATTGCCATTCTACTCTGTTCTTCTATCATGTTTCAAATGCGTCAATTGCTCCTCACGAAGAAAAAACGAGAGCTTAGTGAGTATAAAGCCATATATATGATTAAAGACTATTTTCTTCTTCTATTCCAAACTATACAAAAAAACACCCAAGAGCTATCAAGGGTGTTACTTCGCCTGTTCAACCTCCTACAGCAAAACGGGCGGAAATCTCATCGATATGAGAAAAAAACGGTCTTTGATATACTAGGTGTCGTTTACAATTGTACCCTGTCTGATAATCAAGCCGCTTAATTCAAAAAAGTGAAACCCGTTAGGGTTTATTTCGTATGCAAATCTTTCAATCACCTACACTTGCCCTTTAGAAAAAAGAAACAATCTCGTCTAAAATTAATTTTGCATAAGCTTACCTTGATAGCGATGTGGTGCTACCCCATTACTATCAACTTAAGAATTGATAGTAATGGGGTATTTAATTTCTTATCTTGATGAGTATGGGATACTGCCAGCATTTCTTCTATCTTCTATATTCTTGTTGTAGGGTGTTATAAAATTCTTAAGTTAATAGGCCTTGAGTGGCATACAATAGCAGAATTAACGAGTAAATGTAACAATCTCATCAACAGCTTTGATATAACCACCTGCCTCACAGAATGATTGACTAATTTTTTTGGCATTCTCTTTGTAAATCGAATGCTGCAACACTTCATTAACGGCATGTTTTAAATCCTCAGCCAATAATTGCTGGATATTTAACATAAATCCTGCGCCATAAAGTGATTCACTTGTGCTATTCATTCCACAATGACTAATAAATACATCCGCTTGGCGCAGTATATCTAATTGTGGAAGATAATTACCAACAATAAAATTATCAGGTATATCTCCTAGCTGCTCCACTGTTAATTGTTTGCCTATACTAAGCTTTCGCATTGAGATCTTTTAAACCGACGAAACATTTTTGATAGAATTCAGGCTGATTATTAATTATGGTTCCCATAGAAATATGCAACCCATTTTCCAGGTAAAGACTGTGCATCATAGAGGATGTAATCGTATGTTTCTTTGGAGGTTTCTTCAAAAATGGAATCAGTAATTCTTTCCATAGCATGAAGGAAGTGTAATAAGTACTCTTGAGGATGGGAAGTCATAAGATTCATAGTTTCCGAAAGCTCTCTTTGTGCCTCTTGATTGATGGGACGGAATTGTGCACCTGCTTTTTTGATTTTTTCTTCAAAATCATTTGATGAATAATAGACAATGTTGTCTCCACGTTGTACTAAATCATGTACTAATCCTAATGTTGGATTTAAGTGTCCTTCTCCACCTATATTGATGTAAAGTGCTTTTTTCATCTTTATCCCCTCCAGTAAATTTGATATCGTAAAATGTAAACGATTTTTTATTTTGTTTGAATTATAACGAACGAAGTGAATAAATGTCTATTTTAATTTTTGAATATTCTTAATTTTTAGAGGGTATTTTATTTAGATAACTTGATGGATGTGGCGAGACCCCACATCCATCAAGTTAAGAAAAAGAAACACCCCAAAAACAAAAAAATGAGATGACTTCTCAAAGTAACTAACTGTAGAGAAAGAAAAATTTCATTTAGTGGGTACTTCAAAACCTTAGCTTAATGGCGATGGGTTCACCATATCAAAACAAGAAAATTGTGCGTATAGACATATTTTTCAACCGCTTCCTGTACGTTAAGGGAATCGTTATTTTTTTACAGTTTTTTTATTATGGAATTCAAAATAACTAATTATAATAGGTGAAAAAACAATCAATAGTTGGGTTACGGAAAGGATTCGAATTTACATTCTTTCTCAATACATATTATGGATAAATAAAGTAAAATATGGGTTAGGGTTATGTCTCATGTTGTGTTAATCCTAACAATAACTAAGGGTACATAATATGCTTTCATACCTTTGAATAATTTTGTTATAGAAGGGATGGAGATTTAAATGGCTCAAATTGTTGGTATTGATAGATACCTTTGTACTGGGGCTTTAATCTATATGCGTGAGGGCCTTTTCCTAAGTCTTGTTAGGAAGTAAGGAACAGCAAGCAAACACTTATACAATATGAATAGAGGAGAGGAATGCCTTATGAAAATACGTAGTCAAATTACATGTGCAAGTTTGGCCCTTTTAATAGTTGGAAGTTCCCTGTTATATACAACACCAACCTCAATTATAAAAGCAGAGCCCACTCAAAATGTATCTAGTTCGTTACAAACAAATACGCAACGAGATCATACTTCCGTCAAGCAAGCAATGCGGGATACATTGCAACTTGGATACCCGGGGATACTTGCTAAAACTTCTGAGGGTGGAAAAACGTGGGGGTATGCCGCTGGAATAGCGGATCTGAGAACCAAGAAACCAATGAAAACAGATTTTCGCTTTCGCATTGGGAGTGTGACGAAGACGTTCACCGCAACAGTTGTACTTCAATTAGCTGGAGAGAATCGCCTGAAGCTAAACGACTACATCGAAGACTGGTTGCCTGGTGTCATTCAAGGAAATGGATATGATGGTAACAAGATTACTATCCGGCACATATTGAACCATACAAGTGGTATCGCTGAATACTCAAGGTCAAAAGACGCTGATTTTACGGATACAAAAAAATCGTATACGGCTGAAGAGTTAGTGAAGATGGGGGTTTCTCTGCCTCCAGACTTTGCTCCAGGAAAGGGCTGGTCTTATTCAAACACAGGATACGTATTACTGGGCATTCTTATTGAAAAAGTAACTGGAAACAGCTATGCGGAAGAGGTTGAAAATCGAATTATTGAACCACTTGAATTGTCGAATACATTCCTACCAGGCAACTCAAGTGTTATTCCAGGCACTAACCATGCCCGTGGATATGTCCAACCAGACGGAGCAAGTGAGCTAAAAGACGTTACTTATTATAACCCAAGTGCAGGTAGCTCTGCTGGAGATATGATTTCTACTGCTGACGACTTAAACAAATTCTTCTCTTACTTGCTCGGTGGCAAATTACTGAAGGAACAGCAACTAAAACAAATGCTTACTACAGTTCCTACAGGAAAAGAAGGAATCGATGGATATGGTCTTGGAATCTATGAAACTAAGCTGCCAAGCGGTGTCTCGATATGGGGACACTCAGGTGGCATTCTAGGGTTTACAACTCTAGTTGGAGGTACACTTGGAGGCAATCATACGTTGGTCGTCAATTGGAATAGTTTGGGTAGAACTGGCAGTCCTAATCCTTTTAAAAATATTTTACTTGCTGAATTTAGCAAGTAGGAAAAAAGGAAAAATTTATCGTAGTTTTCATAGTTGAAAATGTACTTTTCTGGTTCAAAAGCCCCAACTTATTTTCAAGAAAACTTTGGGGCTTTTTTTGTTTTGGTGGCGTTTATTCTTAAGTTGATGGATGTGTGGTGCTACCCCATCGCTATCAAGGTAAGCTTATGCAAAATTAATTTTAGACGAGATTGTTTCTTTTTTCTAAAGGGCAAGTGTAGGTGATTGAAAGATTTGCATACGAAATAAACCCTAACGGGTTTCACTTTTTTGAATTAAGCGGCTTGATTATCAGACAGGGTACAATTGTAAACGACACCTAGTATATCAAAGACCGTTTTTTTCTCATATCGATGAGATTTCCGCCCGTTTTGCTGTAGGAGGTTGAACAGGCGAAGTAACACCCTTGATAGCTCTTGGGTGTTTTTTTGTATAGTTTGGAATAGAAGAAGAAAATAGTCTTTAATCATATATATGGCTTTATACTCACTAAGCTCTCGTTTTTTCTTCGTGAGGAGCAATTGACGCATTTGAAACATGATAGAAGAACAGAGTAGAATGGCAATCAATTGACCATATAAATGGCACTCCAATCGTTCTGGTTTTATTTTTTTACAATGATGAATTTGAAAGAATGATTTCCACGTTTTAAATAAAATTTCGATTTGCCAACGCAAAGAATACCAGTCATGCACCTGTCCCATTGGGACAATATCTGTAGGGGTGTTTGTCATATATACATTGATACCACTGAGTCGTTTACTACGAGGAGAATACTTCATTCCTTTCTTTTTTTCTCTTATAGCTTGATCTTGTAATCGTTTTTGTTGTTGTTCTTTTGTTAGTCGATGAACAATCACACGAGTTGGGACTTTATCAGTCATTCCTACATAAGCATTGGATATTTCGCATGTTTGTCCTGGCTGAAGAGAGTTCATTAAAACCTCCATATCTATCTGGATATACTCTGTACTTTTCTTGATTCTGCCATCTTGAAAATAATCAGGGCTAGGATTCTTTTGATAAATACGTGTATTTGATTTGATACGTGAGATATAATAAGCCTTTTTATCTTGTATATATTGAAGATCTTTCAAATGAAAATAACCTAAATCTCGGATACATAAATCATTCGCTGCTACATTTGGGACACACAGAGAACCGTAGGTTCGATCATGTTGTTTACCTGGACCAGTATGAATATGTAGGAACTGTCCACTTAACAAATCATACTCAAGTTGAATTTTTATCCCAGCTGTATGGCTGCATCCTCCTGCACCTGGATAAACGAATGTAAAGGGATCTGGGAGTTGAAATGCGGTTGAATCTAAAATACGAATACGCTTGAAAACAGAGTTGTATGGAGAAGAAATTGGCATAGATGAGGCCAGTTTTTGGGTTAGTAGTTCAGCTAATAGGTGTTGTAAAAATTGGACAGCCGCTTGATTAAATCGTTGATTCAGCCCCTCAGGACTGATGAGCACTTCTGTCGATGCTTCCAAGCAGCTAGATAACTGAGTTAAAGAAGTCGTAGCGACATTTTGGCTCATCCATACACATAAAGCGACTAAATCTTTTTCTTGGTATTTACTGGTTCGTTGTACAAAACCAACATCTCTAGCAAGATCTCGTAAGATATTTGGAGATAAAAAGCTTTGAATCTCTTGAGCAAATAGTTGTAATTCATCGGATACAGAAATAGACATACAAAACGCCATCCTTTCCTATGATTCTATAGAAAGAATAGCGTTTTTTTCTTTTTATGGATACATTTTTTTAGCTCGATAGCGATGTGGTGTTACCTCAAATATAATTATTTTATTTGAAGGTCTCTTTTAAATTTTTATCAAATCTTTTCATAGGTTGATATACAAGGACGTGTAATGATAAACCTATCACTGCAGTAATGTTCAAAATAATACTTATAATCATTAAAGACCATTCTATAACTGGAGAAAAGTATCCGTTCGTGCTTAATGTTGAAGAACTGATACCTAGTAGTAAAATCACTATTAGTAAAGGTAAGTTTTTAACCAATTTGAATCCCCCTTTTAAATATAATATTTTTATATCATTATATCACACTAGATTATGTAATTAATATAAGATAGTTATCTATGAGAATTTAGCGTATTTTCTCTTTTTTGGGGTGACCTACTTCTTTAGCTTGATAGCGATGTGGTGCTACCCCAAAATAAAAAGATTAGGAGTGAATCCTAATCTTTTTATTTATACATATTTTTGGTTGTTATATCACTATCAATTCCAAAACGGGATATTTTGAATAAATGAAACCGTCAAAATTAGTGTTGATGCGGAACCAGCAGTTACTAAAGTTACTATTTTTCGTCCATTCTGTTCTTTTGAAGGTTTTATAAGTTCTGTAATTAACACAATCCATATTATGATAGAGACTATTGAAATAATATTTATAGACATATGTATCACATCCCTTCTTGTTTTTACATAAATATTTCTTCTTTTATAAAATAAAAGCAATTTAACAAGAAAACATGTACCTCATTAAAAATCAATATTTCCCTGTTAAACCACCTTTTTTAAATAGAAATACGACTGATAAAACGATAACAACAGCCTTCAAACTTCCCCAATATGGATAAATAGTATGATCTGTTAGACTAGCATATTGAAAAATATTCTCTAAACCGAAAATTCCTATCATGACTGCTAAAATAAATGAAGCTGATCCATACGTTCCGTTATGATAGAGGGTAAATAAGTATATTGCACATATAAGTGGTACGATGATTTGTAATAAGAGTGTCATAATTAGTCCCCCCAGTATATTGATACTTATATTATATACAAAATTGTAATAAAAAGGAATGCGACTTATTTAATACTAACAGAACTACTCTAATCATATTCTTCTATAAAAAAGAAGAAAAAGGGGTGTATAGTTAATTGACAAAAGTTAAAGTTAATTTACGACCCATTGTTCATAACGTAAATTTACCAACCGTATTGAAAACAACGATACTTCCAGGTGAATCGACCGAAAGACTATTTATCGCAACTCAATTAGGAGAGATTTTTTACATAGGGGACGGAGTTATAAAGAAATTTTTAGATATGCGTCACCTAATTATTAAATTAGGTACATCTGAAGAAGGTGTTTCTAGTAGCGGTTATGATGAACGAGGATTACTAGGACTTGCATTTCATCCACAATTTTATCAAAACGGTTTATTTTATCTTCATTATTCAGTAGCCGGAACTCAAGGTCCAGGTGCACTTTCTGAACAATTTAAACCGAATCCTTGTGACCCTAAAACGTTAAATTTAAAGTGGGTTAATAGAAATACGCAATATGATCACATTGATACAGTGGAAGAATGGACTTTACAATCTAACGGCCAAGCTCAAAAGCGACGAACATTACTGAATGTAAGAAGACCATTTTTTAATCATAACGGAGTCAATAGTTTAAACTTTTCACCTGAGACTGGAAAACTTGTTTTTACAAATGGAGATGGCGGATCAGGTTATGATCCATTTAATTTAAGCCAAGATGATTTAGAAATAGCAGGAAAAATAATTGAAATCGATGTAAATAAAAATACATTTATAAATAACCCTCCTGTAGTTACACGCTTTAATGACCTTCCTTTATCTATACAAGAAACACTTACAGTAATTGCAAAAGGAGTACGTAATATAACCGGCATTTCATTTCAAAGGTTTTATAATCAATATATCAAATACACCGGAAATGTCGGACAGGATATTGTAGAGTCTATTTTTTCAATTGTTCAATATAAACCTATACCAGTTACAGAACTTGTTCAAATGCATTTTATGAGGTTAACTCCCAATCAAGATGGTTTTATCAATTTTGGGTGGCGAGGATGGGAAGGGGATTTACCTACTTCTTTTATACGATATTGTTCCGAAAATCAGACTTTGGATGAGAGAACAATAGTTTATTATGATGAAACAATACAAACTTCAGTGAAGCGTATTCTGCCTCTACTTAGTTATTTTCATAAAGATTTTAGAACCGATAAGTTTGGAGGAACTTCACTTACAGGAGTTCAGCCATATATGGGAAATGCAATTTCAAATTTAACGGGTAGCGTTGTTTTTACCGACCTTGCTAAGAAAGAAGATTCTCGACCGCCAGTTAAGGGTGTTTTAGCTTATACTAGAGCCGGTACAGACGGTAAACATGCTGACTTTCATGCTATTGAAACCAATTATGATTTTGGTACGCAAGCAGCTTATTATATGAGTTTAGGAACAAATTCGGCTCAAACTAGGTTATATTTAGGAGTTTACGGTTCTATGAAAGTAACTGATTTTAACAAAGGTACCATTTTTGAAATTATTCCTTGATACGATACAAATGCTCAGTCTAAAAACATAAGGAATTTATTCTGTTTCCAAAACGCAAGACTTAACTTGTCCCCCTAAAAATCTTCAATGTATTAGCATCTATTAACTTGGAGAAAGTAACTCATAAACCATATGTGTACGAATAATATAGAAAGTAATGAATGAGGTATCTTTAGGGGGTATTTTAATGAATCGTTTTGTACGTTATTGGTATCAACTGATGATAGAGCATGATATAAGCTTTGTTCATAAAAGAAACTTGTCCCTTGCGAATAAGTTAGTACTTACAGCTTTGATGAGTGCATTGGCCACCATGTTTCAAGCAGCGGGGAACTTAATTCCTGGTATAGGTTTGCTCATTAGTCCATTTTCGACATTGCCGATTTTTTTTGCTATTCTCTATTCTATTCGTGAGGGAATACTTTCTTATATTCTTACTATTTTTCTA
Source organism: Bacillus cereus G9842 (assembly GCF_000021305.1). Classification (GTDB taxonomy): domain Bacteria; phylum Bacillota; class Bacilli; order Bacillales; family Bacillaceae_G; genus Bacillus_A; species Bacillus_A thuringiensis_S. The sequence goes on along the minus strand of NC_011772.1, from coordinate 2,601,689 downwards.
TTATTTATTATTGAGCCAAGTGAACTAATTGTCTTTCCTTTTACTACAGGCTTATTAGGTCTAGCCTTAGGACTAGCCTTTTTAAAATTCAAGAGGAGAATTTGGATTGTTTCCTTTTCAGCGACTTGTCTACTTATATGGACATAAAAATTATTTTATCAATATTTATACTGAGCTTTCTATACTGCTGGATTTATGCAGGTTTTTGCAGAATAATGATGAATAGATTATGTAAAGTGTTGTATTGACAATGGCATAATGAAGATTGGAGAATGCATTCATGACTAACGTTGCAGTTAGAAGACCAAATTTGAATGATGTAGATGAACTATATTTATTTTTCCGGATAGTTATTACGAATACATACAAAAATGAAGGATTGTCACAATTATTGGATGACATAGAAAATGAAATTAACTCAAAAAAGCAGTATTTGAAAAGTGATTTTGATAGTAACGGAGAAAGTCGTTACTTTTTATTAGCAATTGATACAAGTAACGATAAAATCATTGGAACAATCGAAATTGGTCCAGCAAGTACATTGATTAATAGTTGTACAGGTGGTGTACTTAAAAATTTGTATGAAATAGGAACTGTATTCATACTTCCGGAGTATCAAAGAAAGGGAATAGGGAGTTTATTACTACATACAATGTTTCTTACATTACTTAGCAGAGGGATAACAGAATATTGTTTAGATAGTGGATATAAAAATGCGCAAAGTATATGGACGAAAAAGTTTGGAAAACCTAGCTATGTATTGAAAGATTACTGGGGCGAATCCAGTGATCATATGATTTGGAAGAACAATTTACATGATACACCTATAATATTTGAATTATAAAATGAAATATGCCTCTGAACATAGCTTTTCTTACTTATGTATGCTATTATTTATCTTTATAATAAAAGAGGACGTGAATGAACTTGATTAAAATTAGTATCCCTGAAGTTGATGTTACAATTACTGAACGTAAACAAGTTATTAAAGGAGACGAGCCAATCATTACTCCAATTAATGGATTTATCGATTTTCACTTGTTCCCTAGAGATAAAGGCGGCATTTTTATGTTTTACAATATTAATGACGAACTTCTTTTCGTAGGTAAAGCTCGTAAAATTAGACAACGTATTAAGAAGCATTTTGAAGATAATGTTTCACCAATTAAAAATCACCGTGATGAAGTATACCGCATTGATGCATGTATCGTAGAAGATCCAACAGAAAGAGAAATTTACGAAACATATATCATTAATGAATATAAAGCGAAATATAACGTTGATAAAGTATTCTACAAATAATGAACATTAATAAAAAACAATCCTAGCTAATATGCCAGGATTGTTTTTTATTTAGATTTATTCTTCATATCTTTCTCCTTTTTTCAAATGATTAGCCACAATAAAACAGAATATCCCTATAAATATAAGTACAATACCAAGCGTTTTATGTTTTCCCTCAAAGAAAGGAATATCTGAAATAACATTTGTCATACATAGTCCTAAAAATACAAGGATAGGGCCTACCCAAAGTAATACATTACCAAATTTTGTGTGCTTCCACATAATAACCCTCCTTAATTCTCTTTACATATATATCCATAAATTAAAAGTAAATTCATAGAGAAATATAGTTTTTTTCATATCGAAAATTTAACCCTCATATATTGGTACAAGCAAAAGAGAAAGGAGACCATCATGAATTGGTTAGAAGCTTTCATATTAGGTATAATTCAAGGTTTAACAGAATTTTTACCAATCAGTAGTACCGGACATCTTTATTTAGGAAGGCATTTATTTCAATTAGATAAAGCAGGCTTATTTTTAGATACGATGTTGCATATTGGGACTTTACTTGCAGTGTTTATTTATTACAAAAAAGAATTTATATATTTAATTAAAAACCCATTTTCAAAGCTCATGTTATTACTTATTGTTGGGACGATACCTGCAGTTGTTATTGGTTTATTGTTTAAAGACTTCTTTGAAGATATTTCAAAAACAGGAATCACGATCGGTTGGGAGTTTTTAGTGACCGGATTCTTTCTCTACATGGCAGATAAACAAAAGAATGGTCGTAAAAAAATGGATGACATCACATATAAAGACGCATTAATTATCGGTTCATTTCAAGCGGCTGCTATTTTCCCAGCGATTTCTCGTTCTGGTATGACAATCGTCGCTGCATTATGGAGGCAGTTAGACCGTGAAACTGCTGCTTACTTTTCTTTTTTATTATCAACGCCAGCCATTGTCGGAGCCATTATTTTGCAATTTGTAGACGTTTTTCAAGGGAAAGCAGAATCTATTTCTAGTACATCTTTAATTGTCGGAACGTTATCAGCAGCGTTTTTTGGATACATAGCCGTTTCATGGATGATTCAATATTTAAAACGTCAATCCTTAAAAGTATTCGCGTATTACGTATGGGGATTAGGTATTTTAATTTTAATGTTGCAATTTACTGATGTATTTTAAGTATAATGATAAAGAAGTTAATTAGTTTAAGATCCTGTTTCATTCATACAAGGCAGGATCTCTTTTTATTAAGGGGGAAAATATGTTTAATACGGCTATCGTTATTGGTGGAAGTGTGGCAGGAAAGTTTGCAGCAAAAGCATTATCAACTTCTTTTAAAGAAGTAATCATTATAGAAGCTGGTGAAAGATGGGATGGAAAGTCTTCGAGAAAAAGAGTTCCACAAAGTAATCATCCTCACGTGTTATTAAAAGGTGGAGAAAACGCAATTGAAGAATTGTTTCCTAATATTACGAACGAATTAATAGAAGCGGGTAGTATTATAAACAACTTTACGCGTGATTTGAAATGGCATCAATTCGGTCTATGGAAACAACCGTTCATAGGGGAAGTACATATGATTCAACAAAGTCGTCCTTTGCTAGAATGGCATATTCAAAAACGAATACATCAAATTTCAAATATTACTATTAAATATGAAACATTGGTTAAAGGGTTATTGGTAGATGCAAAGCTTAACAAAGTGTGTGGAGTAAAAGTTAAATATTTAGAGACAGACACACAAGAAGAAGTTCATGCAGATCTTGTAGTTGATGCGAGTGGATTTGGCTCAAAAAGTATAGAATGGCTACGAGAATACGAAATTGAAGTAAAAGAAGAGAAAGTTCGTATTGATTTATTTTACGCAACGAAAATGTTCAAACTTAAAGAAAATGAGGAGTTAGACTGTTGTAATATGCTAATGTCTCCGAGTTTCCCTGATAACCCTTATGGCGTTCTTATTCAAACGATAGAAGATAATCGTTATTTTGTTACTTTCAGTGGATACGCAAATGAGAAAGCACCACAAACAGATGATGAGTTTTATGATTTTGCTGAAAACCTATCAATTTCTAATGTTACAGACTTCCTAAACAAGGCTGAGGGAATTACTGATATAAAGACATACAAAATTCCTTATCAAGTACGCCGGCGATTTGATTTAGTGAATAATGTACCAGAAGGCTTATTAGTTGTTGGAGATGCGCAATGTCGTTTTGATCCCGTTTTCGGCCAAGGCGTATCAGTTGCTGCTATGGAGGCTCACCAGTTGCAATTACTTCTGCAAGGCAGAAAACAGCTTGATAAAACATTTACACAACAATTTTATAAAAAGACAGCTAATATAATAGAAACCCCTTGGGATATGACAACGACAGAAATATCACGTCACCCGCAGCTAAAGAGAGAATTAACTACAAAACAAAAATTTCAGCTATGGTATACGAAACAAATATATCGACTATCCGCAAGTAATTCTGATGTTTATATTCGATTAGTACGAGTGATGAATTTAATTCGTAGTCCATTTCATCTTTTTCATCCGAAAGTGCTACTATCTGTATTGCTTAATCGAAAGAAATAGCAGGAATATAATTGATTAAAAAAGAATGTATAACAGTTAGTAAATCAAGAAGGAGAATACGAGATGGAAATATACATAGAGCAACTAAAGAAACAAGATGTTAAGGATTTATTTACGTTTGAACTTACGAATAAATCTTTTTTTGAAACAATGGTACCAAATCGTGGCTCGAAATATTTTGAATTTGAATATTTCCAAAAACTACTAGACGATTTATTAATAGAACAAGCGGATGGAGATTCTTATTTTTATTTAATTCGTAATGAAGAAAAAGAAATTGTAGGGCGAATCAATTTAGTAGATATAGATACGGAAACTCGAATTAGTTCACTAGGGTATCGGGTCGGAGAAAAATTTACTAAAAAAGGAGTTGCAACAGCAGCCGTAAAATTAATTTTAGATGTAGCGAAAAATAATGAAATTACTGACATTTATGCTAAAACAACGACTAATAATCTCGCATCACAAATTGTACTAGAAAAAAGCGGATTTTCTTCTTATCAAAACGAATCAGATACAACATCTGTAGAATTAAATGGAGAACATGTGAAGTTTGTACATTATATTTGGAGAAATACTTCGCGCTTATAATAAGGAGGACTTATTCATGAATGATTTGCGTTATCCAATTGGCCAATTTACATACAAACGTCCTATAACGGAAGAAATGATTGATACATGGATTCAAGAAATTGAAGATTTACCTCATGAACTAACAAAGGCAATTAAAGATTTAGATCAGAAGCAGTTAGATACACCATATCGCGTTGGAGGTTGGACTGTACGCCAAGTAGTTCATCACGTCGTTGATAGCCATATGAATAGCTACATACGCTTTAAATTAGCACTGACAGAAAAGAATCCAACTATTAAGCCGTATAAAGAAGAGAAGTGGGCAGAGTTACCCGATTCAAAATTACCGGTAGATGTTTCACTAGTAATGCTAGATTCATTACATAAAAGATGGGTTAACCTTTTATATTCTCTAGAAATTGAAGATTTAGAAAAGACATTTAACCATCCTGAAACTGGTGAAACAAAACTTGCTGTTGCAATAGGACTATACGCATGGCATGGTCGTCATCATACCGCTCATATTACTTCTTTAAGAAAGCGTCTAAATTGGTAACATGGATATTATATTAGAGAAGGCGACAGAAACTGATGTAGAAGTTATATTTCAAATGCAAATAGACTCATTTAGCCCTTTATTACATAAATATAAAGACTATAATATAAAGACTATGAAACAAATCCAGCAAATGAAACTATCGAAAAAACTATTTGTAGAATAAATCAAGTAAACGGTGGCTTCTATAAAATAATAGTGGATATGAATCTTGTTGGAGCGATATGCATTTCACAAAAAGAAACACCCTCTAAATTTTGGATCAGTCCAATGTTTATTCATCCGGGTTATCAAGGAAAAGGAATTGCTCAAAAGGTGATTACATTAATTGAGGAAATGTTTCCTGAAGCAACGAGCTGGGAACTTGCTACTATTTTAGAAGAAGAGAAAAATTGTTTTTTGTATGAAAAGATGGAGTATAAAAGAACAGAAGTTATAAAGAAATTAAATGATAAAACTACACTTATTTATTACAAAAAAGAAAGGTAAAGCATATAAAACACGCTTTACCTTTTTATGTTATTTTAGATTAAATATACAAAAATGATGTATTTTCTTCCAAAATACTCGGGTTAGTAATTTCTGAAATGAATAAAAATACAAGAAACCACTACTTTGTCGTATATGTCACTAACGCTTTTTGAATGCTTAAAATACTATCGTCACCTTTAAATTCTTTCGTAATTGGATCCTCCATACTAGACACCCAAATTTTAAGTTCTGCATCTAAATCAAAATGCCCAGCCGTTTCGATGCTATATTGTGTAATACTTTTATAAGGAATAGAATGGTATTCTGTTTTTTTGCCGGTTACTCCTTGTTTATCTACTAAAATAAGTCGACGATTTGTAAATACGATTAGATCACGAATTAATTTATAAGCATGCTCTACTTTTTCATCGTCTAGCATAATCTTCTCTAAATCACGTTCTACACTTTCAGAACTCGTATTTGATGCATTTCCTAAAATACCGCTAAATAAACCCATATTAAATTCCTCCTTTAATATATGTGGAATGAATTACTTATATTGTAACATGTTACTCACAAAGATATTATGACATTACTTTGGTAGTTTCTGGTTATTGTTGTAATTAGTTTATATAACCTCATCTTAAAATCTTGTGCTAATATGAAATTAAGAAAAAAGAAGCAGAGGGATATAACATGAAGAATATCGGTTTAGTATTAGAGGGCGGAGGAATGAAAGGTTTATATACTGCAGGTGTACTCGAATATTTCATGGAAAAGAACTTATTCTTTCCGTATGTAGTCGGCGTATCAGCTGGAGCCTGTATGGGGGCAACCTATTTGTCACGTCAAAAAGGGAGAAATAAGAAAGTAAATACAGAACTAGTATCAGATTACAGGTATATATCTTATCGAAATTTAATTCGAAAACGTGAATTATTTGGGATGGACTTTTTATTTGATGAAGTACCTAATAAAATTGTCCCGTTTGATTTTCAAACTTTCTTAAACTGTAATGAACAATTTGTTATAGGGACGACTGATTGCGAATCAGGACGAGCTGTTTATTATAATAAAATAGAACATGGAAATGATATTTTAAAAATCATCCGTGCATCTAGCTCAGTTCCGTTTATAGCACCTGCTGTAGAATACGATAATCGTAAGTTGTTAGATGGAGGAATTATAGATCCTATTCCAGTTCTAAAAGCTCAAACTGATGGTTATGAAAAGAATGTAGTTATCATGACAAAACCAGAAGGATACGAAAAGCAGCGGAATAAATTTTTTAGACTGGCTAAAATTTTATATAGAAAATATCCGAATATCGCAGAATCTTTAGTAGAACATTATCGTTTTTATAATGAGACGATATCTTATATGAATCAAATAGAACAAAAAGACAACTTTTATGTCATTCAGCCTAGCGTACAGCTTCCAATAAGCGGAATAGAAAGAAATAAAGAGAAACTTGTTAATTTATATAACCTTGGCTATATAGATGCTCAATATCATTATGAAAACTTATTAAATTGGATAGAGAAATAAAGGAGGAGAAAGTTGAAGTTAGGAAAAAGGGTTATTTTTAATGAATTGCAGAAAATGCCTAGTCCGCTGTACAAACCGTTTCCTTATCGCGCTACAGCAAAATTGCAGCGAAACTTAGAAAGTAGATTTACCGAAGATAATTGTATAAACGCTGATTTTAATCATCATTGGATGCATACAGCAGCTACTTTAAATTCTGTACTAAATGGAAACGAACAGAACATTACGTTTCAACAAATAAAGTGGTTAAGAAAATCGTTTTTTGAGTGGTTTCCGCAATATCGTTTTCTAGAAACAGAAATTGTGAATTATCCCATTTTGTATAGAGATTTCATAAGTTATGAGAAGACCAGGAAGCTATTACTTTATTACCTTACTGAATAAAAGCGAAAACGTACAGGTTACATTACTTGTACGTTTTTTGTTCATAAAACATTCAATATTAACAATTAGTTTATATAGGAATTCTAATGAGAAGAAAGAAGTACATATAATAGAATGATACAGGGGAGGAGAGAGGAATAGCTGTTTTGCTTTAAGTTATTGTCCAACTCGAATACAGTTAGTTATTTATGTTAAAATATTTCGAGTGAAATCAAGCTTTTAAGGATTTCATTGAACATTAAACAAAACAAGTTAGCAACGTAGAAGGGATAACATTAACATGAAAAACGTATCAAATATAGATAAAGTAGAATCAATAAAATCTTTACAGTCAACAATTAGTAAACTTGAAAATGCCTTATCACAGATGACTCAAAAAGGATCAAATACTACTTTAGTGAAAAAAAGACTCAAAGCAGCTAGTATCGGCTTAGCTATGTTAGAAAGTGTTTGGAAGCAAGAAACTCATCATTATACTCAGGAAGATTTAGCAGAAGCTCGTAATGTTCTGATTGGTTTGCTTCCATCAATTGAAAAGATTTACGTTAAGTCAAAGCTTGGGAGTCCTCAAAGAACGCTTTTAGAAAGAAGAATAAAATCGTTTGAACTTTCTATTCAAGCAATAGACAATTATTCTAGTAAATAACTTATTTAAAGAGTCTTATTACAAAAGTGTAGCAAGACTCTTATATCATTCTATCAAAATTAAATATCCTTACTGCCACATTGCAGCAAAGGCAAAACATCTTGATCTACCTCATAATTATTCTCAAACTTCACATCTTCAAGAACATTTCATTGTCTTTAATAAAAATCCATGCATTAAGTAATCTTCAATCGCAAAAACACTCAATTATTTAATTTACGAAAATGGAATACCGCCATGTATTGCTGTAGATCATGTTAATCAGCTAGAAGAACTAACTTTTGAAAACGATATTCCTCGCATTGAAAATCAAATTTCATCTATAAATTCTAATGCAACTCAACTTCACTTTTATATGGTAGCAGGACAACTTGAAAACAAACCTCTTTTAACGGCCAATAATCACTTGTATAGAGCTTTAAAAGATAAAGGGTACAAAACCACTTATGAAGAGTTTCAAGACGGTCATGATAGCGTGTGAGGGTGAAAAAAGTTATTTGATGGATTGAAAGCTTTGAAATAGATAAAAACCACACTATAAAATAAAAAGGAGAGAAAATCTATGAATCAGGAAGAACTCGATAAAAAATTAAAGAAACAAGAGATTTTAGTAAAAGATGAAAAAGTTTGGTCGTATACGTATGAGGATCATATTAGTTCTATCGTTAAACAAGCAGAACAGAAAGGAGCTTTTGATAATTTACCTGGTAAAGGTAAACCTCTTAATCTCGATAAAGATCTTTCTTACAATCCTGAAAAGCAACTTTATAGAACTTTAGCAAATAATCATATTTTGCCTAGGTGGATTGAGCTTTCAAAAGAAATTGAAGATTTAAAAGAAAGACTAAAAGAAAATACAAATACGGCAGAAGCAGCGGAATTAATTCGAACTATCAATAAAAAGGTTTTAGAGCATAATTTACTTTGTCCGACAAGCGCGCAAAAAATGAGGGTGAAAATGGATTTTTAACGATTTTCAATTAAGCTATCGCTTACTATATAATTAAGTTAGGCATTTTCAATTCGTTACTAAAGGGAGGCAAATGTAGTGAAGAATACGTATCAACTTCAAATTCCGAAAGAACTAGAACAGTATCGTAGTATTTTAGAAGAAAGTGTGAAACCGTATGTTAAAGTGTCTGGAACATTAGCAGAGACAACGCTTTTTGAAAGTAAGTTTGGTGGTTATCCGTATTTACCTATAGATCAAGAGCATCCTAAAGACTCAAATGGACAACCTATGATGCTACTTGCGCAGTTAAACTTTGAAGAAATGCCGCATGTTGAATATATGCCTCAAAAGGGATTGTTACAGTTTTTCGTAAGTCCTGAAGAAGATCTTTTTGGAGCAGATTTTGATCATCCCACAAGCCAAAAAGACTTTCGAATTGTTTATCATTCTACAATCACAGCGGATTTAACTAAGGTGATTACTGATTTTAGTTATTTCAACACTTTACATTTAGAGAATTTTATCATACCCGAAGCAGCAAAACTAAAGTTTGAGTTGGCATATCAACCAGTAACACCAAGAGATTATCGATTTGAAATGATTTTTAGTGATAACATTGATTGGGAAGAGATTGTTGATGAAGAAAATAATATAGAATTAGGCGAACTGTATGATGATTTATGTAAAGATCAAGGACATAAAATTGGTGGATATCCATTTTTCACACAGACAGATCCGAGAGAATGGGAAGAAAAATACCAACAGCATGACATATTATTGCTGCAAATCGATACAGACGATTCATTAAATATTATGTGGGGCGATTCTGGGGTTGCTAATTTCTTTATACGTAAGGAAGAGCTGTTAAATCTAGATTTTTCCAATGTCATTTACAATTGGGATTGTTACTAGAAGATATAAATAAATTAATAGCAAACAAAAAATCTTCCTGAAGGTGAGGAGGATTTTTTATGTTAAAAATAAGCGTTATGTTAACTAGAATAAAAAACAATGAGTGTAATGAAAGGCAAGCCTAAATAACAGAAATAACAACAAATAATGTAAAGTTGTAAAACGTGTGCAAATAGCAATAAGTTCATTAAGTAAAACATAAAATAAAATTACTAATTTATATTTTGTATAGAAATAATTTTTCTGTATAAAAATTTCTTGCCGATCAAAAATGATTTGGATTCGTTAAATCTTAAGCGATTATTGAGTAAGATTTGCTGTGATGAATTTATAACAAATAAAAACGATAAAAACCGAAGAAATTTGTTTAGATAAGATTTCATATGAATCTCACTAAAAATCTCCGTTCCGTCTCATTAAGTATAGTTTACTTGGTTTTTGATACCTGTAATCGCTTTGTCTCTATAACTACCTATAATATATATTATGTTAACTAACTTCAAATTATAAACTTATTATAAATAAGTCAGTTTTTGTGATTAGCCTCCCCTCGTTCTTTTTAATCATTCTGTGTGATGGATTGTTTAGTTGTTTGTTTTATAAGTTGTTGATGAAAATGTCTCCAGATATAAATTATATTTAAGACAATAAAAAATGCAATTCGTTTTAACTGAACGCATTAAACGAATTGCATTGATATGATTACGGATAAGTTCTTAAAATTAGTTTGCTATAGCAATTGCTTCAATTTCAATTAATAAGTTATCGTTAATTAACTTTCTAACTTCGACAGCTGAACTTGCTGGTGGATTCTTAGTATCAACGTATTGATCTCGTATATCTCTAACCATGGCCATTTGAGAAATATCTGTTAGGAAAAATGTTAATTTTACTACATCATTAAATCTTAATTCCGAAGTTTCTAATGCACTTTTAATATTTTCGAAAACTTGTCGCGTTTGTGTAGCTAAATCACCAATGCCAACTATTTGACCATCAGTGTTAATCGCTACTTGTCCAGATATGTAAATTGTTCGTTTAGCGTTACTAACTTCCACTACATGTGAATATCCAAAAGTTGGTGGCATCGTTTCTGGATTGATAAATTTCTTTTGCAAGGTGTCTCTCTCCTTTTTTATCAAGAAAATTGTAAAATCTATGTATTTACTATATTCAATCAATAAAATTAAGAATCCTTTATGATTTAAAAATAAAAAACCTTAGAATAGCTATCTTCATACCTATTCTAAGGTTTTTTAGGATTTTATATTTAGTTATCGCTAGTGGACATTGTTAAATTAATCTTTTCATAATCTCTTTTAAATTGATTATCATTTTTTAGCCAACGTTTGAAAGCCGATTCACTTATTTCTAAATTTGAACAAGTTGTAGCATTACATTTATTTTTCATATATTCTTCAAGGAAATTTTGTTTTCTTTGTTTAACGGCAGTTTGAGTTTGTTTTAATTTTCGATCTTGTAATTGATCTAAACTCAGACTTTCTCTCTGAAACACTTCATATTTTCTATGCAAATAAATATCTTTGTCTTTATAAATCCAATTTGAAAATAGTTGTATTGATTTTCTTCCAGATAAAATAACGCGATAATGTTTGTTTTGATTTAGTAAATCGGCTCGTAAATTGCGATTTTGAAGAATTTGATGTAAAGAATTCATAAAGTTATATGATCCACCTATGAAATTAACTGTATAAGTTTCATACTTGACGTAACCATCCCCATCAAAATACCCACGAACAAAATGATGCAAATATTCTTCTGGTACAAAAGGAAATTCGATGTTAAATGATTTACATGGCATAATTCCGTGTATGTTCATAAGGTCGTCTTTTATTGTTTTGCTATTAATATTTAGCATGTATACGCTTGTTTTTTTGTTTTGATAAAGTGGCTGGTTTGTTTTTAGTTCTTTTTTTATATTTTCTAAAATATAACTTTCTTTTTGAGATATACTGACACATTGATTTTCTTTCTGTATAACACCATCTGCTGCTATAAACCCTAAAATATAAGCCATATTGTTTGACCACGTTTTAAAGTAATCTTCTGTTATGTCATACTTTCTCTTCCAACTCCCTATAGCGCGCCTTGGTACGTTATTGTCTGATAAAACCATACGAATATACCTTGCAGACACATTAGCAAGCACAGCGATTTCTGAGGTGCTCTTCCCTTCAGTATACAAATGCATGATTTCAGATTTTGATAGTTTACATTTTGATTTCTTTTTTCGCTCTATGTGCACTTATATCCTCTCCTTCCTTTCTTTTATTAGAGACATATTTTCTTCTATAACATACAAAGAAACATATGTTCTTTGTTGCGTATAAGAAGGAATTTACTAAATAAAAACAATTTACATGTACTTAATATTTGTCTTAGCTGCTGCTGTGCGATTTGTACTTTATAGATACAAATAATGAATTTGACGGATTTATGAAATACAAGGCATTTTAGATGAAAGGTAAAATAATATAGTTTAAACTACAAATAGCTACAATAACAACATACGTAAATTGTTAATCGTAAAAAGGAGAACGAATGAATAAGAAATATACAAATCAAATTCATACTGATATGAGTTTTAAACCGAAAGATATTATAAGTTTAATGACGGATTACTTTAAAATAAAATCAAAGCTGCGTCCTATAAAGGGTTTGCCTATCGTTTTATCAAATAAAGATAATGAACCGTTAGAGAGTGTTACATGGTTTGGCCATTCTGCTTCTCTTTTGAAAATAGAAGGTAAAAAACTGTTATTAGACCCTATGTTTGGAGATGCCTCTTCCCCATTTCCTTTGTTTAATAGTAAACGCTATAGTGGTGTTTTTTCTTTAGAACGTGATGACCTTCAAGAAATTGATGCGATTATCATTTCTCATAATCACTATGATCATTTGAATTACAAAAGTATTATGCAGTTAAAAGATCGCGCAAAGCACTTTTATGTTCCAACTGGAGTTGCACAATATCTTATTAAATGGGGTGTTTCGCCTAGTAAAATTAGTGAGCATAATTGGTGGGACGAAATTACGTTTGATAATATTAAGTTAGTATGTGCGCCTGCAAGGCATTTCTCTGGACGAAGTATGACAGATAGAGATTGTTCATTATGGTGTTCATGGCTTATCCTTGGTCAAGAGACTAAAATTTTCTTTAGTGGCGATAGCGGTTATGCCCCTCACTTTAAGGAAATTGGTGATAAATATGGTCCATTCGATCTTACATTGATGGAATGCGGACAATATGATCCGAGGTGGTCTGCAATTCATATGTTGCCTGAAGAAACTGTACAAGCTCATATTGATGTACAAGGAGAATTACTTCTTCCGATTCATTGGGGTGCTTTTACATTAGCATTACACGAATGGAGTGATCCGATAGAGCGTGTTACGAAAGAAGCTAACCGTTTAGAAGTTAAAATTACAACGCCCCAAATTGGCGAATCTATTACGTTAAAATCTACAAACTATCCTTCAACAGCTTGGTGGAGAGAAATTTAATTATAAATAGAAAAAGAGCGAACTCTCTTATAAGGAATTCGCTCTTTTTCTGTATTTAAACTTATTTCACTATATTTGATTTCCCGCTATCTAAAATTCTATTTGCTGGTACACTGGACATTTCAATCACTGTATTCATACTTTTATCAGTTAGTTCAATGAGTTCGTTTTCGTGATTGATTTTCTGTAAATCCCACACCATTCCATGGAACTCGTTATGCTGTCCACTTACCTTTACAATACTTTTCGTTTTATTTGTAGGTTGTATTTGAAGGTTTGTAAATAGGTTACCACTAATTTCATTTGGCGTTGTTACATTACTATCCATAAAAATCATATTTACACAATCTTCGAGAGAGAAGTTCATAAAACGGTTGGCATTTATCCATGCATGTCCAGATTGTGGTTTCTTTGCTACTAATTTCACCCCAGTTTCCATGCCTACAACTTTTATATTTTCAAAATTAATAAATGAAATTTCATTTTCCTTCCCACCAGAATACAAAGAAATGCCGGTACCTTTATTCGTTTCTGTCCAATTGATAATATTTATATCTTTTATTTGTGTTTTGTGCCAAGTGTTATAATACTTATTTTTTCCGTCTAAATATATAACTTCAGAATTAAATTTAGGATCATCTATAGCTATATAAGCTCCTTCAATAGAAGCGTTTTTTTCTAATTCTAGAACTCTAAAATTACCTTCAACAACAAATTGTGTTCCATAACCAAATAATAACTTTACACCCTGTTTCACTACGATTGGTGACGTAATTTTATACTTCTTATCATCAAGCAATACTGTTTTAATTTTACTAGATTCTGCTTTATTAATAGCAGATTGTATTTTGTTTGAATCATTTTTACCTTTAAAGTCTTCTACATACACCTTATCATTTTTAGCTAAACCTTCTTTTTTGTTGTATTGATAAAAAGCAATAGTAATTAAAACGATACCTATGAGTAAAATAACTATTTTCTTCATCACACTCATCCTCATATAAATTTTCTCCTTAGCTACTCTTCGAATAATCTATGGCTTTTATATTTAGGTGATAATTATTTTGCTGTGTATGATAGATTACGATTCTTACTTTTTATAATGGAATTATATTATCTATAGAGTTGTCCTGCTTAGCTAATTCTTTATTCCTATAATCTATTAATTTATGATTAGATAAAATAAAATTATGCTCTAATATTAATTCATTGTGGAGCACTTCAACTAAAAATTTAGGTATCATCTCTCCTACACCGTAATTATAGTCACTAAGAATCCAAGAAACCTCTTTCCAATCTAAAATTCCTTCTGCGACTTTTTTTGGAGTGCGATATGTAAATTCATGAAGTAACTCTACTAGATAAACATAAATACCGCCAGAATATGAAGAATCCTCCCATTTAATAATGCCTTTAAATTGAATTTGGTCATACGTAACTTTTATATTAGTCTCTTCCTTTATTTCACGAATCGCATTTTCTAAAGGTGTTTCTCCCTTTTCTATCTTTCCTCCTACCCCATTCCATAATCCTTTTACCGGATCATATTCTCTATTTAACATAAGTATCTCTTCATTTCTTTTTATAAAACATAAAGTGTGCTTGTACATAATGTGATTCCTTCCTCCGTTTTTAATAAGCTCTTACTGGAGATATAAGATGGATTGCTGCAGATTGCTCTCCTGCTTCAATCAATATCGGTCTCATAGAACCGCCAAAGCTTAAAGTAATCGTTTCTTCTTTTATTGCTCTTAAAGCATCAACCATAAAACGCCCATCGAAAGATATATTTAATTGTTTTTCACCTTGAATCGCATCTATTTGTTGCGTTTCGGATATTTGCCCAATTTGAGAAGCGTTTGAAGAAATTTTAATTGTAGATTCGTTTATGATTTCTAAGTTAACATTGTTATTGGCCCATTCACTTGCTAATAAACTTGATCGGTCTACACCTTGTAATATCTTTTTTCTATCTATGTTAATAATCGTTTTAAAGTCATTTGGAATAAGGTTAGAAATATTAGGATATTTCCCTTCAATTAGTCTTGAATATAATGTAGTTGTTCCAAGCGTAAATATAATATGACTCTCTGAAAGGTAAATATATACGAATTCCGAATTGCTGTTCATTAATTTTAGAAGTTCACTAATGGTTGCGCTTGGTACAATACAATTTGCTTTTACATCTGAGGAAAGTCGCGTTTCACGTATCGCTAGTCTATGTGAGTCAGTTGCAGCACAAATAAACTTATTATTAGATAACTCTATATGCACCCCAGTAAGAACAGGTCTAGATTCATTTTTTGCTACCGCAAAGACTGTTTGTTTAAATACTTCAATCAATTGCTCTGTCTCTACCTTGATTTCTGCATGATTGTCTATAAGCGGTACATTCGGAAACTCATCTGCAGGAAATCCATTTAAACTTAATGTGATTTCTTCTGATTGTATCTTAATAATTTGCTCATTCTTACTTTTTATTGCTATATCACTTGGCATTTTCTTTATTATTTCAATGAAATACTTTGCAGGTACAACAATAGTTCCTGCCTTTAAAATAGTTGCAATTTTTTCATCTTCAATTGAAACAGGAATGAATTTTTCAATAAAAATATTCGAGTTACTTGCAATTAAAGTAATTCCAGATTGATCTGCAGTTATTTTTATACCAGATAATATAGGAATTAAAGATTTTGTTGATATCGCTTTGTTAACTTCTGAAAGTGCTTGAGTAAATTGTTTGTGATTAACGATGAACTCCATGTTTTCCCCGCCTTACATGAGATAATATTTTTATGAAGATTGATGAACGATTGTTCCGTTAAAAAAATAAGGTACTGTTTCTTTCTTTTGTAATAAATCTAGTAAATGTTCTGGTATGCGTAAATACGGTGCTGCTATATGTAATTCCATCCAAGTAATCTCTTCGATTTCTTTTGGTCTTGATATATATGTCTCCCCGCCGATTATTTCGCCTAGAAAATTAAAGAAAATTGCATGATGATCTCTTTCCTCGAAAAAGGCTTCGCTGATAGAACAAATCCCTTTTACGTTTATATGTAACCCTGTTTCTTCTTTTACTTCCCGAATTACTCCTTCTTCTAAGGTTTCTCCTAATTTAACTGCGCCACCCGGTAATGTATAATAAGAACCATTTTCCCCTTTGTTTTTTACCATTAAGATCTTTTCATTAGTTTTATCGTACAAAATCGCGTATGTAACATTAACTTTTTTCATATGTACCTCCTCTATTTTTAATAAAAGGAATTTTCTGTCTTCTATCCATTCTACCATTAACTCCTTTTAATATATATAAGTTAGTTAAGTCTTGCCTTTACCGCTATTGGTGGAGTTAATAAGAATGGGCCACTGATATATAAAGAAAGAACGTATCTTAGGAAGATTATCCAAAGAACGTTCTTGAAGTTTTAGCATGAAAATTGATTAAATTAAAACTAAAATTAATAATAACCTCGCCTTGATTACATTTGTATTCCAAATACTAATGTTAACAAATTCTATATACTTTTTAGCCGTTTTTCTAAATAATAATGATTATGTCCTTTCGGATGATCTTCACTTACTCCAATTACTTTATATCCATGTTTTTTATAAAAAGCAGGTGCTTGAAAGCTAAAAGTATCTAAATTGATTAACCTACACTCTTTTTCAATTGCAAATTCTTCAATAAGTTTTATTAACTTGGTTCCATAACCTTCGTGTCTATATTCTTCAGAAACCCATAGAAAGTCAACGTGTACATGGTGCCAAAAAATTATTGCTGTTACCCCACCTACGATTTCTTCTTTTTCATTTCTTACTATGAAACTAACCTTTTCTGAAGGTGTTTTTTCTTCATCTGCGAGATATTTTTGATTATATTCAATTACTTTCTCTCTTATGTAATCACTATCTTCTTGTACCCACTGCTGTACTATTTTCATTTTAAGTGTCACGCTCCTTTTTACTTATCTATTCAATTTTATAATGATATTGTCCTGTCTTTAATGAGTTAGTAAAGAAGCAAAGTTAATGGAATAAAAAAGAGCCCTAACATGAGGACTCTTTTTAAAATTAAGCAACTTTCCGATGTAGATGTTTTAGTTCCTTTGTCTTCTCTGCAGTTGGTGGACGGATTAATATTGAAATAATGAAGGAAATAACACTTAAAACACCGATTATAATGAAAGTTGGTTGAAATCCCCCGAGTATCGCTCCAATAAATGATCCTGCAAGCGCACCAAATCCGAAACCTTGGTAGACAATGCCGTAATTTGTACTATGGTTTTTTAATCCAAAGAAATCTCCGACAATAGCTGGGAATATAGTTATATTACCACCGAAGCAAAAGGCGACACTTGCTACACAAGCAAAATAGATTCCGTAATTTAGCGGGATAAAACTTAAAGTAAAGACTGACAATCCTATAATAATAAACGTAGCAGAGACAATTTTCATTCGGCCGATTTTATCTGATAACGTCCCAAGAATGATTCTACCTACTGTATTAAAGATTGCAATCATAGCAACGGCGTTTGCAGCAGTTGCTGCGCTAAGTCCAACGAGTTGTACGCCGATATCTTTTACCATACTGATTAAATACAAACCACCCATACACGAGGTGAATAACATAAAAAATAGCAGATATACTTGTTTCGTTCGCATCATTTCACGCGGAGTATAGTCATTGTGTAATGTTTCAGTTACAGCATTACTTACAATTGCCTCACGTAAGAAGAACGATCCGATTAACACTAAAAGTAACACGATAATACCCCAATATAAGAATGCTTGTGATACACCAAGGTTATCGATAAGATTTCCGTTTATATATCTAAAGATTAAGCTGCCCATTCCATACGCTGATACAGATATACCTGAAATAAGCCCTTTCCGATTTGGAAACCATTTAATTAAATTAGATAGTGATGTAATATAAGCTGTTCCATCCGCATAACCAACAACGACACCAGCTAATAAATATAATAGTGGTAAAGAAGAAACTTGTGAACTAAGTATTAAGCCGAGTCCTAAAACAATTCCTGCAGTAGCAATAAGTTTTCGAAGTCCTAATTTTTTCTGCAACTTTGCTGCAAATAAAGTTGAGAATGATAAAGAAAAACTTGTTATGGAGAAAGTTATCGCTACTGAATTAAGATTCCATCCAAACTTACTTACAAGGGGTTGATTAAATAAACTCCATGTATAAATTGTTCCAAGGCCAATTTGAACAATGATTGTACCTAGAACAATTAGTAACGGATTTATAGAACTTTGTTTCATACTAACTTGTCCCCTTCTTTTATCTTGACATGAATTTTCACAGTTAGTATATCCATCATAAATTACAAGATACTGTACGGAAAATGGTAATTAAGTTCATATACACAAAAAGACACTTCATAAAGAAGTGCCTTTTGCAGGTTATATCAGATATTTCTAAAGAAAGCTTTGTTAAGATAAGACATTTTCAAATGCTTATGTATATATGTTATCAAATAATTTCTTAAATGTTATGAGACTTAAGACGTATTTTTCATTCATCATATAGTCGGATGAAAAATTAATATTCGATTTCATCAAAATCTTTCGGCTGCGGTACAGTTTGCATATTAGCTGCATCTTTAGGATTGCTATAAATTGCATTTTGCTCTGTATTTACATCTTTTATATTTTGCTTTTTATTTTTGTTCACTTTATCTTTCACTTTCAATCACCCCTTTTTGTTATAGGAGTAATTATGCCCTAATACGGTTACTAAATGTATCAGCGACTAAATTACTAAATTCATGTAAATAATATAAGTAATTATCACCGCCGTAGTTATATCTTTTATTATACATTTTTGCAACAACTACATTATATTCAGGTATTACTAAAATAGTCGGCCCAGTAATCCCTAATATTTGATACGACCCTTTTGGAATACGTTCACCAAGTTCGCTTAATTGTGCAGGCTCATTTTGGATGAACCAAAACACCCCATTTTGTGGTAGCTCTTTGTTTATAAATGTTGGACTCTGCAAACTCGTAGCAATTTTTATAACTTCTTTTGGAACGATTTGTTTATCATGTATCATGCCTTGATTTAGATGAAGATTGCCCCACTGCGCAAATTCTCTAGCTGAGACAAATAGATTTTTTTCAGTACCATCATTTACTGTACCAATTCCACTTATCGGGTCTTCATTTGGATTATTAATAATTTCAACCAAATTTTCATCTTGCTGTATTCTCCATCCTGTTTCTTGAAATTTAGCAGGTTTAAAAACACGCTCTTTTAACAATTCAGGAAAACTTTTGTTATATAGCTGATAAATAAGACGTGTCATCATTCTTACATTAATATCTCTATACGCCCATGATTGTCCCGGTTCAAATTCACGAAAAATTGTCCCGTCATTCGTTTCTTCTAATCCGTGCGAATGTGTTACTAAATGTCTTATCGTCGTTTTACCAAGCAATACAGGATCAAAGTCTTTAAAATATTTTATCGCTTCATCATCAATAGAGTTTATTTTCCCCTCATAAAGCGCATACGCTATTATTAATCCTAAATAACTTTTTCTAGCAGAAGCAACGTTAAATTGTGAAGGTGCTGTTACTTTCTTGCTTGTAGATGTATTTGAGTGATAACCACTATAATGCTCTAGCACGATTTTATTATCTTTTATAATACAAAGTGCTGCAGCAGAACTTTGATTTTTTTCTTTTATATTTTCTACCCAAGAAATCAACTTTTCGTATGTATACAAATAAATCCCCCTTAACACTAATACAAAATTACAGCATGAAAGAAAAGTATAAACAGTATTTACACCTTTCTTTCATATAAAATATTAATGATGTACTATATTTAAATAACCCACCAGTTCCAGCAATTAAAGCAACCAAAACAACCAGCGCAACCTACGCAACGTCCACCACAGCCACCACATCTACCGCCGCCACAACCGCCACAGCGTCCACCACAACCTCCGCATCCTCCGCAACGACGTGCATCGTCTTGAATGTAGTAGTATGGATATTGACTTTGTTGTTGATCCCAATACACAACATTACCAGTTTGATAATCATTAAGATTTAATGTTTGTAGTTCATGTTGAAACTGATTCATTAAGAACCCCTCCATTTATAAATATAAATTCCGCCCAAATATTAAAGTTAATAAATTCTTGTGAACAAAGTAGAAACAAGACTATAGACTAAATGCGTACATCAACAAAATATGAACTTACACTAGGTGATGTACCTTGTTTTTCAGCCTATTTTCTTTATATTCATTCGATGGACGTATTTACTATAAATAAAGTGATTTAAAAATTACTAATCCAACAATTTAGTAGTTCATCACTTAACTTTCTTTCTAGTAATTCCTTCACTAAAGGCATTGGCATGATTTCATAATGATTTAAGGCTTCTTTATTACAATCTATCCATTGAAATGCTAAATGAGACTCGCTAGATTTCGGTGGTAAGTCCGTATGTAAATCTTGTGACTCTACTTCAAAAATGTGGTTAATTTCATGATGAAGCACTTCTTTATCTTGCCATTGATTTTCTATGACTCCTAAAAATTGTTGTATACTACAGTTTACTCCAAGTTCTTCTCTTAACTCTCTTATTAATGCATTCTCTGCTGATTCTCCAATTTCAACATGGCCACCAGGTAAAAAATAATGATGGCCAATATATTCAGCAACTAATAATTTTTCATCTTTTATCATGACTGCTCGTACAATATGATGAAATTTACTTTTCAATTGATATTCCTCCTAGTTATTCAATGTATAGTTGCTCAAAATAGTCATTTAGTATTGGTATAATATAAATCATAGGTGTTTCATACGGATGAATATCATTAATAACTTCAAGAGCATCTTTTACAAGTTCTCGTTTACACTTTATTTCAACTTTACATTCTTGCCCTTCGCATATTCGACCAATTTCTCCATTAAAAGGAGATGCCTCGTCTAACGGTCTCCAATATCCTTTCACTGAACTATAGGAAAGACAATGGTCATATTCGCCCGTTTTACATGCTCCAATTTTATTTAATTCATCCCTTAATGTTTCAATATATTCTTCAGGAATGAACACTTCAATTTTCACTTCAGTAAATTGCATATTTCATTTCACGCCTTTACTTCCTAATAGTTAAACAAATAAACGATATACTTGCTCGCCATCATACTCCTGTTCTAATGATTTGAAACTGTATCGTTCATATAGTTTCTTTGCAGAGATATTATCTTTATGTACGGTTAATCTAATTTCTTTACACGATTTAAAAGTATTTTTTATTATATTAATACTTTCTTGTAATGCTGCTTTTCCATATCCATTACCTTGCTGCTTTTGATCAATAATAAATCCGTTAATCCAATACATATCTGATGTCTTTCTTACAACTGCATGCATTACAAAACCAACCATAAGGTCACCAACGTATATAGCGAATGGTATGTACTCTACATTGTCACCATCTGGTTTTATATATACTTTAGCAAGCGAAACTGCTACGGATGGAACAAATTTCAACTGATTTTCTTTAACTTGTAGCTTTAATGCTTCTTCCCAATTTTCTCTCGTAACAACCTTTAACTGGACATTCAATATTGTAAGCTCCTTTATCTAGAGGGATGTATTTTTATATTCAACGCATTGAAATAATTCCCTTTTTCGACAACAACTTATAACATGATTTTTATAAAATCTTGAATGAATTTTTGTTCATCTATTTCTAATGCTATATGGGCCCCTTCAGGTATAGAGCTAGGGCGGAAATCAGCAAATGTTTGTCCTTTCGTATCTCCGTATGTATCTACATTTACTGTACGATGCACAAATTCAAAAAAACTTGGATTTACTAATCCACTTATTGCAACCACATCATGTAGCAAAGGTCCTTCGATAGATGGATTAAGTTTTTGGTATGCAGATAAATAGTAGTCATACATTGGTTTCATTATCATATGAAATGGATTCTTTGTATTAGCTTGAATATAGCTAAATACATTTGGTGTTAACACAGCTTTGTTTGTTACATTTAAAGGGAATATTAATAAATTCTTTGCTTGATGGAAAACAATTTTACTTGCTATAGGATCTCCATACACATTTGCCTCTGCTAACGGCGTAACGTTTCCTACTTCTAAAAAAACACCACCCATGAAATATATTGCTTTTACATCTAGCATTAAATCATTCCATAAATTAAAAGCAATTGCTAACGAGGTAGATCTTCCTACATCAACAATCGTTAAATCTTTTCCGTACTTTACAAGAATCGCAGCGATACTACCAAAATTGTATATTGGAATAGATAATACGCTTTCTGGAACATGGATGGGCCCTAATCCTTCTGCTCCGTGAATTTCAGGGTAGTACGTAGTAATTTCTTCTGTAAGTGGTTTTGTTGCACCACTAATGACAGGAATGTCTTGTCTATTTGCTAACTGTAAAATATACGCT
Organism: Bacillus cereus G9842; assembly: GCF_000021305.1. Lineage (GTDB taxonomy): Bacteria > Bacillota > Bacilli > Bacillales > Bacillaceae_G > Bacillus_A > Bacillus_A thuringiensis_S. Next base: position 2,578,765 of record NC_011772.1, on the reverse strand, counting down.
GCATTATGTGCAGCATGTATATGCTCAACATTTCCGTATCCAGTTACAATACCTACAATTTCAATTTCGGGATGCAGTAAACCATACATAATGGCAAATGAGTCATCAATACCTGGGTCTCCGAAAAATAATACTTTTTCCAAGAAATACTCTCCCCTCATAAAAACATAGAGTCATCAATAACTATGTATATGAAAAAAGCAAGTATATCTATGCGAATTTTAGAATGGATAATGTTTTACAAAATATTAAAAAGGAACTAGCGTATGCTAATTCCTTTCTTAAGTAACCATTCTCAAATTTAATTAATTATCGTATCCTTCATAAATTGCATCATTTATTTGATTTTGTATTTTTTTATCATCAGGTACAGGTTTCCACCAATTTCCTGTAATAAATAACATAGTTAATAAATTATAACTATCACTAAAATAGCTTTCTCTCTTATTCTTCATCCAATCCCAACCGCTATTTACCCACTTTTGATTATTGCTACTCGTTATACTTGCAGCAATAAACGGTGAAACAAATACAGCAGTTGAATAACTACCAATATTAGATCCATTTAATTGATAACCATCCACAATTTTAGAAGGATTTCCATTCGTTTTATTTTGAATCCATGAAGAGACTTTATCAGAAATGACTTTACTTCTTTTCTCGCCGTACATCGCATAGTCCATTACAATTCTCAATGGTACCCGACTAGCATTGTAATAATATGCATTTGTATATTCTGACTCCTCTAAGAAGTCTTTAGGTGCGGGTTGTGGTGGGTTTTTTACAACGAAATCTGAAATAAGTCCTGTATTTGGAGAGTACTTATTACTAAATTGCGTATAAACATCGTACAAATTATTAATAACAGTAAGCCAAGTTTTATCACCTGTAAATTCATAAAATGCTCTAAGGTGTGACATCATCCAATCAGATGGCCTCGTATCAAGTGAATTTTTAGAATCCCAATCTCCTAAATTTAGTCGGCTATTATTTGTAACATTACTAGCTTTAATACCTTTTGTAATCATGTCTTGTGCTTCTTTTAAATAATTAACTGTTCCATTTGATCCCCACTGCTTATGAGCAAGAAGAAGAGAATACGCAATATCTAAATCCCCATCAGTAGCAGAATCAAAATGACCTTGTGCTTTTTTACTATCTGCGACAACCCATCCCATTAAATTAGGATTTTGAGAGCTTTTAAAAGTTCTTGCTGTTTTAAATAAACCATCATAGATTTTTTGGGCATTCGAATCGTAACCAGCCATTAATACTGTAATTATCATCCCATACCCTTGACCTTCTGAAGTTCCAAGTGGCTTAAACCCATCCGCATCACCCGTAATCTCTCCTTTTACGTAATAACCACCAGGTAAAGAAGATAAATCATTTTTCAAATATTTCTTTTTCCAATTATCGTAGTAACTTCTTACAGAAGCATTTAAACTTTCCTGTGTAACATGAGTAGGTTTTATAACACCTGCATAATTAACTTGCTGGGGAAATGGTTTCATTTCCTTTGCAGCAGCTACTTGTTGATTAACTACGGGAATAGAATTTTGTACTGAATTGTCCGTTACATTTGCTGCGAAACTAAAACTAGAAAAACTAGCTAGACCGATTCCTATAATAGAAATACATGTGAAAATATTTCTTTTTCCATTCATTATGTTGTCATCTCCTTTTAAAATGCTTACTACATAAAATGTAACATACAATATTTAACTGAAATACAAAATATTATATTTATCAACATAAGAAAGAAACTATATGAAAAAGTATCATAAAATTATTATTGAATTACGTTATACGGATTGATTATTTGCTAAATTCCTATGTTTTTCTTTTCTTAATACTGGTATATGAGCAATCACGATACCAAGTATAGTAATCCCTCCGCCAATTATCGAAACTAAAGTTGGCACTTCTCCTAACCATAACCAAGCAATAAAACATGCAGTTACTGGGGTTAAATATAGAGAGCTTGTTGCCTCAGCAGCACCAGCATGAGATATGATATAGGCCAATGCGATATATGGGAGTACTGTTGGAAATAAGCCTAAATATAAAACACTCACATTCACTTCAAGAGGAGCTGCTAGTATTTCTTGATACATTCCCGGTAAGAAAATAAGCATACATACAGTACTAGATAAAATTGTATATATGGTAAATGGTAAGAAGCCGTACTTTTTTAAGTAAGAAGTTTGAAAAACAAAATATAGGCTTTCTGAAATCGCTGCTAATAATATAAATAATCCCCCACTATTCAATTGAATAGCATCTCCTTGACTAAATGATATGAGAGCAATTCCTATAAAACTAATTACACCACCGATCCAACCATTTAATTTCATTTTTTCGTTTAAAAATATAGAAGCAAGAATTGCCGTTACTATAGGTGTGACCGAAACAATTAAACTTGCAGAACCAGCATTTACTGTTTTTTCGCCGTAGTTTAATGCAATGTGATAAAAAGTGAATCCTAAAGCACCGAACATAAAAATTGCTGGGATATCCTTTAAATCCGGTAGCCGTAACTTGTAGATAAAAGAAAACAACAGAAGTATAAATGAAGCGATTAATAAGCGTAGTAAAGTAAGATGCTCAGGTGTATAAGATTCAAGCCCCATACGAATTGCCGGAAAAGCAGTTCCCCATATAAGAATCGTAAACGCGTGTGCATATATAATGCGTAAATCCCATTTTTTATTATGCATGTTTTCTCTCCCTTTCTAATAAACCAACCATTTTTAAATTACCAATTATTTCTTTTCATCATATTTAATAGTTGATACAATGTCTTCAACCAGTTATTTATCGTAAAAACCAACCACTTGGCATTTTTAAATTGAACGAGGGAGTTTTTTTATGACAACGAATAAAAAACTGCCTAAATATCGGCAGATAGTAGATTATATGAAAGAAAAAATCGAAAACGGAGAATGGCCGATCGGAAGTAAGATCCCTAGTCAAAGGCAGTTAGCAAAATTATTTCATGTAAATCGAAGTACTGTAATAACTGCGCTCGATGAACTTATGGCAGATGGCTTAATTCAAGGGAAAATCGGAGCAGGAACAGTTGTAACAAATAATACATGGTCATTATTAGCGACGAATCCCCCGCCTGATTGGAGTGAATATGTAAAAGCTGGTATTCATAAACCTAGCAAGTTAATGGTACGAGAAATAAATGAAGCAGAAGCAAATAAAACACTTATCCATCTTAGTAAAGGTGAACTTGCACCTCAAATTTTCCCGCTAAAAACGATGCAGTCCATTATGAAAAACGTAAGTGACGAATTAGATTATTTCGGATACGAAGAACAAAAAGGTTTTTTACCGTTACGTGAGGCAATAAGTAACTACGTAAAATCATTCGGAATACATGTATCACCGGGTTCTATATTAATCGTCTCTGGTGCATTACAAGCATTGCAATTAATATCAATTGGTCTTTTGCATAGAGAATCAACTGTTTTACTTGAACAACCTTCTTACTTATATTCACTTCATGTATTTCAATCAGCAAATATAAATTTATCTGGTATAGCTATGGATCATCACGGTATTTTACCTAACGAATTATTAAAACGCATTAAATACAGTCAAAAGAAAAACATTTTATATTCTATTCCTAGTTTTCAAAACCCAACTGGGATATTAATGTCTCAAGAACGAAGAAAAGAAATAATAAAGATATGTGAAAAGGAACAGTTACCTATTATTGAAGATGATATTTATCGTGAGTTATGGATTGATGAACCCCCTCCAGCTCCTTTAAAATCAATAGATAAACATGGACATGTATTATATGTTGGTAGTCTATCTAAAACACTTAGCCCAGGACTTAGAATTGGATGGATTATTGGACCTGAACCAGTTATTGAAAGATTGTCAGATATAAAAATGCAAACAGACTATGGATCGAGTTCGTTATCCCAAAGAGTTGCTGCTGAATGGATAAAAAAAGGTTTTTATGAAGAACATGTTGCAAACGTAAGAATTCAACTAAAAGAACGAAGACAAATCATGATACGGGCTTTAAATAAGTATTGTGCAGATATTGCCACTTGGGATATTCCTAACGGCGGATTCTTTATATGGCTTAAGGTTGTACCTAGCATTCCGATGAAGAAATTATTTTCAGAGGCACTATCAAAGGGAATTCTTTTAAATCCAGGACGTATTTATGAAGAAGAATCAGAACCGTACATTCGTTTATCATATGGATATGCTTCTCCAGAACAAATGACTCACGGGGTTAAATTGCTGAGTGAATTAATCCGTAAGCTAATGGCATAATAAAAACTCCTCTTTTTCTATAGAGGAGTTTTTATGTATCTTATTTACCACAACCGCATTTCCTGCCCCAACACAATAAGTCCTTCATAAGGATCTCCTTCAATGTTTAATACTTGAGCAAAAGCAGGTTCTGTTTTTATACCGTTCTCTTTCAAGCGAAGAATTTCTTCCCTTATATGTGGATGCTGCATTAATAGCATGTGCTCTACTATCATATGTCTATATGCATTTTGGTTACGCACTGGCTTAGGCTGAGCAAATAATTCAAATTCAAAACCTTCGAATTCAAAATTTACCTTTATCGATTCAGTACCTTTCATTTTTTTCTTTTTTATATTGAACCCTCTATAAGAACCATATAAAGATCTCATTTCCTGCTCAAAAACATCAAAGTTATGTACTTCCATTACTATATCTAAGTCAGATTGGAGAGTATCAATTCTTATAGGGATTGTCCCGCAAAGAACGGGACTATACAAAGCTAAATCCTCCATTATGTTTAGTTTATTTAAAACATCATATACCTTTTGTTGTTTGTCATTCCCTGATTGTAAATATGTAATAGATGTAAACATGGAAGTCTCTCCTTCATTTCACGTAATACGTGGCTCACTAAAATCAAGAAAAATTTGTCCGTTTAAATTTGTTCTAGGATTACCTTTATTTCAATATATTAAGGCCAACAAACAATATGTTTCAACTTTTCTCCTATACTGCAATACTATAAAAATAAAAAAGGAGGAATTATTATGAGCATTTTTAACATTCTTTTAACCATACACATACTATTTGGAACAATATGCTTAATCACTGGTATTGTAGCGATGGTTGCTCAAAAGAAGAAAGGAAAACATACTGAATGGGGCGAGATATATCATGCATCCTATGTTGTCATTACCCTTACGGCAATAATATTATCCATTATCAACTGGGATAAAATCGCATATTTATTTTATGTAGCAATCTTCTCTTATTCATTTGCAATTTATGGATACCTCGCACGAAAAAAACGTTGGAAAAATTGGCTCCATCACCACATTAGAGGTATGTTAGGTTCTTATATAGGTGCAGTCACCGCACTTTTAGTAAATGTCGGCATCCATATTCCCATTATAAATTTACTTCCGCCAATATGGTTTTGGTTTTTACCCACATTAATTGGTATCCCCCTCGTAGCCAGTGTATCAAAAAAATATAAAAAGCGTAGTTAAAATTAATTACATTTTGATTACTTTCTGATTATTAGAATGAAAAATTATACTCTATATATTACGAATGATATTATGAGCACTCGTCCTATGAACATCTATAATAAAATGCCGCCCAACAGGACGGCTCTTATTTTTACTTTACAAATGTAACATATTCACCAGAAACCCATTGATTTCCACCAACATTATACCAACCATCTTTATATCCAAACGATTGATATTTTGCACCTTGGTACACATTTTTCACAATACCGTAATTTGTTCCTGGTCCGGTACGAACACGCAATACATCCGCTATTATAGTAACTACGCCTACACCATCGTTTGATGATTGTGAAGTTGCGGGTACATTTCCTCCCGTATAACGAATATATGATGGATCGTTATAAATCCACTGATCGCCACCTAAATTTAACCAGCCATTTGATTGCCCAAATACTTTGTAGGACTCTCCTTTCCCTAATTGGCGAATAACACCATATCCAGTACCAGGTCCTTTTCGTAAATTTACATTGCTACCGTTAATATAAGCTACCCCTACACCATCATTCGTTGGAGGAGGAGTCGCTACGTTTTGAGAACCTTTTCCAAAAGTATCCGTTCCATACCCTTTGTAGTTATATTGCAAATGCGGACTATCCACAAATCCTTTCCAGTCACCGCCCCATTCAAAGCCAATTTGTTTAGCATAACGAATTGCTGATGCCCACGGTTCTTTATTATAGCTATTCCAATCTTCTGTACCATTCGACTGAATTGGAACAAAATCTAATGCTTGTCCTACTAAGTGATATGAGCGCATCGTTTGCGATGCTCCTTTACGAACATATTCACGTTGTCGCTCGACCGTACGGATTGTTTCGTAAATTAACACTTCAATACCATTGTCAATGCAGTACTGATACCACTTAAAAGCGGCAGCTTTCGTATTATCCGCTAATTTATTCAGATTACTTACATTTCTATTGTGATATTTCAATATGCAACATCTCCTTTTCTATTATCATATGCAAAATTCGTCTCATGGGTTGTACATATACCTAGAACGATATGAAGTACAAATACATAAGAAGCCAATTCATCTAAAAAGGTTTTCACTTCTAGCTTCAAACTTTGTAAACTGAAATCAAAGCAATAAAAAACCACAACCTAGGTCTTCCAGTTGCGGTTTTTGGTATTTTCTTTTGATATGATACATGCCTTCTTGCATTGATAATCCTAGTATACAGGTTGTGTAAATTTTCCCTTTATGAATAACACTACTTATTCATGATTTTTCAAATCCAATATTGAATGTAAATGATCTGGATAATTGGTAAACATCCCGTCGACTCCCCATGCAAGTAACTTTTTCATATCATTTTCATTATCTACTGTAAATGGATGAACTTCTAATCCACTTTTCTTTATTTTCTTTACATAATCTGAATCGATATATTTGTAATTCATACCAAGACCTATGCAGTACATTTTATACTTTTCTATCTCTAATTTTGTTAATTGAACTGCTTTTTTATAAGGTAATAATTGTACTATGGATATATTACTATTTAAGCTATGAATCTTTTGTAGACTTTCTTCACTAAACGATTGAATAATAACTTTATCCTGTATTTCGTAGTAATTAATAATTTCTAATAATTTTTCTTCCATTCCTAAATATTCATCAGGTGATTTTGTTTCGATATAATAGTTCGCGTTATGCCCAAACGTTTCAATAATTTCTTTTAATGTTGGGACTTTAGCATTTTCAAATTCTTTCTTTGCTAAGTTCGGATATTTTTCATTAAAAAAAGAACCTGCATTTAGTTGCTTTATTTCTTCTAATGTATGCTCTTTCACTAGCCCAGTACCATTTGTTGTACGATTTAAGGTTTCGTCATGCATAGCCACTAAATGTCCATCTTTTGTCATTTGGAGGTCAATTTCTATATAATCTCCATTCATTTGTTGTCCTAATTTATATGCTGCTATTGTATGTTCAGGTGCGTACGCAGAAGCACCTCTATGTGCGATATTTTTTATATGATTTGATTGATTAATAGCTTTAGTATACTTATGTTCATTTATTTTCTGAAAAACAAAGATACTTATTACTATAAAGGCACAAATTATTGTAACAAGATATATCTTTTTCATAACGATTTATAAGCTCCTATATAAAGACGATTTAACTAGAATGATTTACTCAATTAAATGTCGATTTTCCAATACAGTCATTTTACCGATAGCTTGAAATCCCGATTTTTTATAAATATTGATTCCATCGTGTGAAGCTTGTAATACACAATAAGTATTTTTAAATTTTTGTGCTTCTTGCAGAAGGAAATTGAACATAGTAGATCCGAATCCTCGTCCTCTCATTTCTTCTTTAGTTGCTATGTCATAAATACCAATACTATCTTTTGAACATATCAATGAACCAACAGTTACGACTTCACCTTCATAAAATCCTAAAAATAGTTTCATATTCTCACTGTTCCATAAATCAAGATTAGAAATTTGATTATAGAATGCTTGTACATGTATACCTTCTTCTGATGTGCCGAATAGATTAGCTAATGTTTCTCCAAATTTTTTTATTTTTCCAGATGAAGATGCTTCTTGAATTGTAAAACTTACTGGCATGTTTATTGGTGGAGAAATTGTTTCTAAGTCTGCTACCATCGCAATATTCTGTTCCGCTTCTTTTAAACCGATTTTAATTAACTCGCTTTTTATATCTCGCTCTTGCTCCTCATCCCATAACCAAATACTCATTGGAAATTTTTTTTGATTATAGTAGAATACCTCCTTATATAATTTCTCAATCCCTTCCGTTAAATTATTATTTAGTAGAGTAATAACATTGAATGTATCGGCAGGTAATCCGCAATCAACAGAAATATAATCTTTCGTTTCTTTTACACTCATTCCGGGCACAAATTGCGCAACATATGAAGTTTTAAACACAAAGTTATCTATTAGTAATTGTTTATAATTCATCAATAGTTCTCCTTTTCATAAAAAGTACTACTCGAATCCTTCTATATTAAATATAACATATTAGAAATTTACCTTTTTCTATAAAAAGTACTTCTTTAAATTGTGCTCTATAGTTTAAAATAATTAAAAATGATATAACGTTGTCGGAATGAAAAAAGTGGTATATAATAAATATTAACATTACTAGTAATTATTTTAGGTATTCCTAGAATAAAGGAGCGATACATATGAAAATTACTATTTATTTCGGAAGTCATGAAGATCAAGATGTTCGTACTATGGACTGTCATTTAGATGTAGAAGATACAGAAGAGATTGTTTCTGTATCATAATATAAATAGTTAGGATAAACCCTATTCCTTACAGCGTTTAAGGCACCTTTTATAAGGTGTCTTTTTTGTTATATTTTCATCAAAAACCCTTTACTTTATAGCGTTTTAATAGTAAAATATAAACATGCGAACAAATGTTCTTTTTATTTTAAACGTACATGAAGGGATGATTTTAACAATGGCTCCATTAAAGCGCAGAGGAAGAAAAAAGCAAGCACCTATTATTTCAAATACAGGCTTTATCGGCTCTGTCTTTATTGATACATTGGAGTTACAAAAGAAATCCTATTATTTCGCTCGTAAAAAACTTCAAATTGTTCATCACGTATTAGATGGTCTCTCTGGAGCAACAAGTGCTTTATTTAAAGAACATAACATTTCAGCATACATGTCATGTGTGTATTTACATAAACAAAAGAAAATTGGTTTTGTTCTTTCAACGAAACCATTTGAACAAAGTGATGGCGTTGCTTATTTTGTAAATTATTTAATCGAAAAGAATTTTTACGGCGACCATGACGAAGATGTAGAATATCAAGAAGTATTTAATACAGGTTTTATCGGTGTAGTATTCGCTGATTTGTCTAGTATAGATCGCTTTAATTTCGAGTTTGAAATGGGTATGCTAACGAAATTAATGAAAGATATGATTATTCCGGTTAAAGAACTCTTTTTACGCCATAATGTACCGGCTTACATCTCCACTTCTCATTTAGAAGAACAAAACAAATTAGGTTTCGTTCTCTCTGTAAAGCCATATGATGAACGCGCTGAAGCTGATTTATATTTTGAAGCGTATTTAAAAGAACGAGGATTATTTATTGGTGATGAAGAAGATGATATTGATAAAATTGTTATTAGAAAAACAGCTGAATTACGATAGAAAAGCGCAGGATGCTGATCCTGCGCTTTTTAAGTTACGTTAAACACTATAATCTTTTGAATGAATTTCTAAATTTAACTTATTTGTTAAAATTTTATTCAAAGTAAAAAATACAATCCCCCCTGCAATGGGAAGCGTGTAGGCTGGAATGAAATTTAATAATAGTCCTGATATTGCAAGTGCTATTGGCTGCATTATTTTACCTAAGCTTAATCCAATACTAAGAACTCTTCCTCTATATTCTTCAGGAATCTCATTTTGCATGAAATACATTAAAGGAATATCAATTTGTGCTATCATAAACCCTAAAAAGAACATAATCATGCAATACGTAGTAACATATACCAAATTATTTACTACAATAGATTTAAATAAAACAGGTATTCCTGAAACTATCATAAAAATTGCCAACATAAAACTTATTTTTTTCAATAGATAAGAATAAGAAAAACAATCAGTTATCTTTTTTACTAATATTGCACCAACTATCATACCTATCGGAAAAGTCCCTTGAATCATACCAAATTGCTTAGAACTAAGATTGAGAACTGTGTTAATAATGTATGGCAACGGAACAGTTACAGCAAAGCCTAAAAAGAAATTAAGTGAAATTAAAATACTAAAAGTATTTTTTAAGCTTTTCCGCTCCAATAAGTAAGAGTATCCCTCCTTTATATCTTCAATAAAATTAATTTCTCTAATTGAACATTCCTCATTTATGTTTTGCTCGCACAATTTAAAGTTTATAAACAATATGGATATAGCCGAAAGGATAAATGAAATACCGTTAATAATTATAAAAGTTTTCATATCAAAGACTGCAAAAACAATGCCCCCTAACATAGGCCCTAAAATTAAAGATATAGAATCGATAATTTTACTTATAGAATTAATACTCATTAACCGTTCTTTAGTAACCATATTCGGTTTTACGGCCTCTAATCCTATTCCAAAAAACGTTGTAAATACTGTCATAAGAAAGGTAGTAGTATAAATGATGAATAAGTTTAATCCATAATAGCTGCTTAATATATAAACAGTTATTAATAATAATCCGCTTAGTAAATCCATACAAATAACCAGTTTCTTTTTATCAACCTTATCAGCAATGACACCGGCAAATGGATTCATAACAATCATTGGAATCGTTCCTAATATGAGCGAAATTGCAAAATTTAACGCAGATCCGGTTATTTGTAAAACATACAATCCTAATGCAAAACTATAAATAGAGCTACCAAATAGTGATACTGTTTTTGCAATTGAATATAAACTAATATTTCTTAATTCTTGATTGCTTTTTTTATTTTCTATATGTAATCGTAAACTTCCCATCACTTTTCCCCCTGCCTAACTTTGTGTTACGTACATTGTAAGTTCTTGGGTCAACCCAATAGCAATATGTACTATTTGAAAAGTTTTAAGGGAAAATAAATAAAAGATGGGGTTAACCCCATCTTTTTCCGAAAAATGAATATGTATAAATTTCTTCTCCTTGAACAAAGAAATCCTCGTACCTTCCCCCTCGTATCAAATAATTTGAAGTACTTTCATCAATAGATTGAAACTGTAAATTTTCGATTTCTTTTGTTACTTTTGCAGATGTAAAATTCTCTCTGAGTCTAGGTGCAATTTGGCTATTTATACTAAATTTATTAAATAAAATAAATGAACTTAATAAATAACAATTGTGTTTAAAAAGGGAATTTAATTCACACAATAAGAACTCCTCATATTCAAAACTATAATTACTTGTACCTGATTGATCGATTACAATATCAACAGAATTATTCTGAATAGGTATGTTTAGAAAGTCGGCACAGATAAATACAATATTTCTTTTCACATTTCTTCTCTCAATTACATCTTTTAAAAGTAAAAGTTTATTCAAATCTCGATCAACAGCAATATATAAACACTCTTCCGGTAGTTCTTCATAAATATTTCGTAAAAAGAACCCAATACCAGACCCTAAATCAAGTAGTATTTTTTCATTTAAATCTAATTGCATTAGTTTCTTTTTCGCCCATTCTCCTCCTCTTTGAACATTTTCCAAAAAAGCAGTATCAGTTTCATGAATATAATCCGAAATAGAATCTTCAAGTGATTTCTTTTCATACGCTTTCACTGAGTTGCCAGCTGTTAAAACCCCTGAAATAATCGTGTATTCTTCACCACAATTACAAATTAACTTTCCCTCAATAATTTGATTCTTATTAATAATGCCATCTTCAAGAATTAAATTTCCGTTACACTTAACACATTTAAATAAATGAAGTACTTTTAAATCTACCCCTAAAATTGAACTCGAAATTTCAGTTTCTATAGATAAATTATGTAACGCTTCCTTTAATTTGCATTTTCGTTCCTCTAAAGTTTTTATTTCTTGTTCAATCTTTTCATATTTTACTTTAAATAAAGATTGATAAAAATTATCCTTTTCATAGTCTAAGGATTTCCCTAAATTTTTATAAAGAAACAGTTCTTTAATTTCATACAAGCTAAACCCTAGCCATTTGTACTCTAATATAAGTTCTATATCCTTTTGACAATACTCGTCAAAAAAATAGTGACTTCCTTTTTTCTCGGGAATAACGAGTCCGAGGTCCATATAATGTCTAATCGTATCTACACTTACATTATTTACTTCTGCAAACTTACTGATTTTCATCCTAATCACTACCATTTATATATTTGTTTATACATACTTCTTTATTATTTTAAAAAATCCTTTCATCTGCCTATACAAAATTATTTATGCTATGAAAAAGATGTAATTAATTTTAAAGTTTCGCCACATACCCATTAAGCTAAGCTTATATAAGTTTAGCTACTCTTTTTTAATCTTGAATTTAAAAAAGAGTAGCAGGTAGTACGTTTATGTCTATATATCTAAAAACTGTGAGTTCATGGATGAATTTAAAACTGCGGCGTAAGTACTGCAGTTTCTTCCTTTTTCATTGAGTTGAAATATGTAAAGTTACGTACTTTAACTGTAGCGGACTTGTATTACGCGTTCATATAAATTTTATAGACGTTAAGGATTTTGTTTTATGGGAAGTGTTCTTGCTATGGAATCGGAATTGTAAATATAGATGAACGTGATTCAAATCAAAAAAAGGTACTCCTAGAAGTACCTTTTTAACTATTCTATATGTGCGAACGTTTTCAAAAATTATTGGATATAAATTGACGTACGCATTGTATTAAATGGCGCGTTTATAGATGTTTTTTGGTATTCAAATGTTCCTTGTTGATGTCCAGACGCATCCCATTTGTAATACCAGCCAACGATTGGTTTTCCGCCGATTATTGTGGATCCAATACTTTTTACATTAGAACCATTCATTTTAGTAAACGGATTTTGACCGTATCCCATCTCTTTCGTTGTAATATATAAGTATTTTCCCCCGTGGTTACGTGTTGTGCTAAAGCTGTTTTGGTTAATTGTTTCTACTCCGCCCAGCTCAGACTCTACTTGTACGACGTTTAGTGAAGTAAGTGGTGCTGCTGGTCCAGCTGAAGCTTCTGTTGCCATCCCTAATCCGACGAACGCTGTGATTGCTAACGATGAAATCCCTAGTGCTGCTTTTTTAAACATAAAAAACATCCCCTTCCATCTATTGTTTTCTCTTTCATTGTCAATATAATCCTAATAATCTTATATGTAAATAGATTGTAACTGTAGAAATAAAAGGTAGAATATTCTGATTTATTAGCATTTAAAAATATGACTTCAACTTTTTTCGTTAAAGATAGTCATCAATCTCTAACTACCTAATGACCTCAAATAAACGCTATTCAAGTCATTTTAAGAGGTACAAAAGACCTTATAGTATATAAGGTCTTTCCCAACACTCTGAAAAAACCCGTGAATGATTCACGGGTTTTACTTTAATAACTAATTGCTATTGTTCCCTCACCTGCATGAACCGCAAATGAAATTGGTAATGGATATAATTTGAAATCCATTTCGGGGAATGCTTGTTTAATATCTGCAATCCATTCTTCCGCTCCAGCTTTATCGTTAGCATGGAACATATGAAGTACTTTTGGTAATTCTTTTTCAAGTTCATTTTTAATATATTCTCGACATTTTTGGATTTTACGAACTTTCTTTTCAAGTAAAAGCTCTCCACCTTTTACTTCTAGTATTAAGTTCACACTTAATAAACTTCCAAGTAAAAATTGAATACCCTTTACACGACCACTCGCATATAAACCTTTTAAACTCTTTGGGAATACATGAAAAGGTCTTCTTTTTTCATCTACTAATGTTTTGTGTATATCTTGTAAAGTCATACCATCATTGTATAACGATTTCGCTTTTCTAATTAATTCATCCATTGGATAACTTGTTGTTTCACTGTCTAATACAGTTAATGGAAAACCTGCCATTTCTGCAGCTAACTTCATATTTTGATAGGTTCCACTTACTTTTCCGCTAATAGCAACTGCAAATCCTTCTTCATATTCTTCTTTGCATTTTGTAAACAACTCTACCATTTCCCCAATATTAGGTTGTGAAGTAGTGACTGTTTTACCTTCGTTTAACGCATTATAAACCCGTTCACGTACACCTTCTTCACAATCTTTGTACGAAGTTCCATCAATAATAACTTCGATTGGGATAACAAAGTTATCTCCTTCTGTTTTAAAATTCGCAGTTGTACTATCAGTAATCCAAGCAACACGCTTCATGTTGTTCCTCCCTTAATTCAATTCCTCTTTTCTAATTTTTCTATATATTTATGTTATAAAAAGAGAATATCCCTGTAATAGTAACAGGACTTTATTATTTTGGCTATAGTAGATGTATATTAAATGTGACTATTTCTTGTCTATTCCACAAATAAAAAAGAAAATCAAGGAATTTGCTCGATTTTCTTCTTATTCATATACTATTTAAAAGTTTCATTATCTAAAATTACAACATAATCATTCGTTAATCTTCCTGCCTCTTTTGTATAACTAACAAGCCTTTGTATATTATCACAGCAAATTTTTGCTCCCCATACGAGTAACGGTACGCCAATAAAATCGATATGGAACCTTCTAGAAAACAGACCACCAAAAGTCATTGGTAAAGGTACGGTTGGTGATGTATTAGAAAAAATAATTTTTTCATGACTTTGATAATGTTTTTGCAAGATTTCTCCTAAATGCTTCATCGCTGGTACAACAACTTTTGATGCGCCACATCCAATCGTATATACAGGATGACCGTTTTCGTCTATTCCATGAAAAATAATTTTTCCCATATCTTCTGTTTTCAATTTATTAAAGTAATCTACATTCAAAATTTCTTCTTTTGTTAACTTACGATCCGTTGGTAATTTATTTAAATGATATGCTGCAGCTAGTGATGTTGTATGTGTACCGCCGAAGTCTGTGTAAATGTATATCATATTATCATCCCTTGTTGTAAAAGTTCAATGTTATTTAGTATTACCGTTCGCAACAATGTTAAACAAGGGATGCATGTATTTACGCTTTTTGTGTTAATTCATTATATTTTTTCCAAATATAATAACGTCTACTAATTACGGTGCCTAATGTAATACATAAAAAGGCATTTGTTACAACCATTAGTGTCTGGTGCGTGCTACCAGAAAACATACTTTGTTTAATAATAATTTTTGCTCCTAAAATAACAAGAAGAATTATTGTACTTACCCAATTTCCTTTCCGTAGTACATGACCCGTTTCACTATCTAATCGAAATGTTAAAGCTTTCCCCCGTATAATTCCAATACCTAAGCCAATTCCAAGCATTACAAAAAACAGTAGTCCTTGCAGCAAAGTTATTTGTCCCATACGAATAATGGACTGAACTGTTACAAAGCACAACAAAGCCGGAATGAGCCAAATACGGTTTATTTTCACTTTTCGTTCTTTACTTTGCATCAAAACAATAATAAGAACAACAAGTAAAATATCCATTTAGAATCCTCCTATAAACTTGTTTATCTTTAAAGATTATATTCTCCTCTTTTCATTCCATAATTGAAATACAATAGCTACTTTCAAGTGTAAGATGGAAAATGTGAGTTCTCATCAGCCTTAAGCATTATTTATAAAAATAAAAAGACGTACTTTTTACTCGTACGCTTTTAATAACTCGTTTAAACTCCTATTTATCAACTAATTCCACACCTTTAGAATTAGTTTTACCCAACAATCGAATGTTAAATTTATTAATAGCTTTTAAAAAGATATTATAAATACAATATCCAACAATAGAACCTATAACATTACAGATCACATCATCAATATCAGTAATACGTCCCACTCCACTAAATAAAGACTCAATTAATTGTAGCAATTCAATACTAACTGATATAGCAAATCCTAATAAAATATTATTTTTGAATTTCGTATATTTATCCCATAAGATTGGTGCTGAAAATCCTAAAGGCATTAATAATAAAATATTCCCGCCTACATTTCTTACAATTAGACCAATCATAAACAGGGCATCCCCATCATAAGCACTACCAATTTGATTGATGTCTTTAATAATTGATGCAAATGGTATTATATTGACCGAGCGATTCAGATTTTCAACATTAGAAGGAAAACCAATTGGTAAAGGGAATAAAGTTACTGCAACAACCATACAAATGTAGACCACGAATAAAAAACTTATTATTTCTTTCCACCAAATCACATGTTTTTTATTTTTGGTACCAATTAATATTCCACGTACAATTAAATAACAAATAACCCCTAAAATAATAAACAAACTACCGTTGATCATATACAAATTGCTAACACGCCCTTTCATATGAATGAATAATTAAAATTTACAACTATATAGTAATGTTTTCGAATTCCAAAATCTATATAATTGTATATATTTTTATGAAATTATAAAACCCTTTATTTACTAAATAAAGGGTTTCTCGTTAACTAAAATATTTTTCAAAATAGAAACTATCATGAACCCGTTTAAATTATTTTTGTATCTCTTCTTTAATATCCATATAATTAAAAAGCTCTTTCTATTTCTGTCATTAATTTTTCGGGTCCTGCCCCTTTATTCGATGGAATAACTAAAGTGATTCCTAATTCTGGATATATAGACGAGCGAAAACTGACGCCTGGATCATATCCCATTATATGATATTTGAATACCTTGTTTTCTCGTGTTTCAATCCATATTCCATAGCCGTAAGACTGTTTATCATTTACTTGAATGTGGGGAGTTAAAAGTAACTTTGTATATTCCTTTCCTAAAATTTCATTATTAAATAGTGCCGCCCAAAATTTCAGCATGTCTGGTGCAGTAACATATGCACCTCCATCAGCTCCTCCTTTTATTGGTATAGAGTAGGCGTTTGTTCTCCAATTTTGGTTAGTTTCATCCTTTATATATCCTAGTGCTGTATGTCTTGGTAATCTATCTAAAGAAAAATAGCCAGAATCATTCATACCAATTGGATTAAATATGTTCTTTTCTATATACTCCGTAAATTTAAATCCCGTCTGTTCTTCTATTATTAATCCAAGTATGATAAAACCTGCATTGTTGTAGTGAAACTTACTTCCAGGTGTAAACATCATATTACTGTTTTGGAATAATGGTAAAAAATCTTTTAAGCTCTTTAATAGATACATAGGTGTTTGTTTCCAAAGATCTTCGAAGTTATCCATAATACTTTCATCAAAATAATCTGGTATACCAGCGCTATGCGTTAGTAGTTGATGTATTGTAATATCTTCATCAAAGTTTGGAAATTTTATCTCTAGACAATCTTTTAATTTTGTATGAAAAGAAATAACACCTTTTTCAACAAGTTGACAGATGCCAATTGCAGTGAAAATTTTACATCCTGAGGCAATGCCAAATCTTGTTTGTATCGTATTGCTTATACATTCACTTTGGTTTGCGTAACCCAATGCTTTTTCATAGACTAGGTTTTTTTCTTTTTTTACTAAAACTACTCCAGAGAAATCTATTTCCTTTTGTATTTCTTTTACAATTTTATTAATCTCATCTTTTGTTTTTATCACGACAACCACCCTTATCTTTCCAAATTGTTCTTTCCCCTTATTAATTTTTCCATATAAAGGGGAAAGAACCCTCTTATTGAATACGATAAATTGTTAATGAGAACACAAAGTTTATTTCGAATTTATCCCGCATTAACGGACAGTAAGACCCCCACCTCAAAATTCAGTGGAAGTTAAGCGGGGGATGAACAAAACCCCCACTGATTAAAGTTTCACTTTATTGATTCAGTAGAATACAACTTAGATTGCAATGGGAATAAAGTAAACACACACAATACGATAGTGATAAATAACATTATTAATGACCCTACAATAACTACAAGTTGTATAGAAATGAACTGAGTCGCAACACCAGATAATATTGTAATAAAAATTGTTACTAACGCAATAATAAGCCCATATATACTCCCGATCCGTCCCATCATATGAACAGGGATGTTATTTTGGTAAAATGTATAAAATCCTGTATTTGCATATGCCATCGAAAAAGATAAAATAAAGAATCCAATAGCAGCTATTAAAAATACATTTGAAAAGGCATAAATTAAATAACCAATTGCGATGAATAATGATCCTATTCCAATTAGAAATGAAGGTGCTAATTTCTTTGACAAAATTGTATTTGTTATGGCACCTAATATATAGCCTGCACCAGCTATACTAACTAGAAAACCGTATTCACTATCTGTTAGTAGTAATACCTCTTTCGCAAACGATAGTTCAAGTGAATCAGTAGCAGTTGCTAATACGAACATACTTTGAAATAAGAAATACACATATACGACATACACATGTTTTCTACTAAAATTTATAACAGTGCTCCAATCTTTTTTTAATACTGTAAGGGATAATGTATTACTAGTTGTATCCGAATCTTTTTTCTTATCAAGGTTGGGTAAAAGTAATGTAATTAATCCTGATAAGAGAAATGCTATAGCATTCATATATATAGCGAATTCTGGTGTACCCGCAATTAATAATCCCCCCGCTACTGCTGGTCCAATTAGTGATGCACCAGATCCTATTAAACTACGTAGTGAGTTGAAACGTTGTCTTCGCTCTACTGGAATTAATTTCGTCATATACGTCATAGCAGTTGACTCATAAATTGCACTGGCCATACTTATAAAGAATACGAATACATAAACAATCCAAAGTGACGGAAGTAAAGGTAAAATAGCGATAAATAACGCACGATATATATCGAGGTGAATCATTAACTTCCGTTTATTTAAACGATCAATCATACTCCCAGACCAAGCGTTTGTAAATAAAGTGGCTAATGGTTTTATTACATATAAAGTAGCAACAGCTAAGGCTGAGCCACCCATATTATAGACAAGTACATTCAGTGCTATTAAGTAAATCCATGCCCCTAAATTCGCAATACCAACTCCGGACAATAGTAATAAAGGATATTTCCAATCTTTAAGTAAGTTTTTCATTTTTTGCCCCCGCTTTCCAAATTGTTTTACAACAATAAAAAAATCCCACCCCCAAGACTTTTAATCTTAGGGACGAGATTATCATCGCGGTGCCACCCTAGTTTGTTAATATGTCACCATACTAACCTTATCAGGTACTGCATTCTCATTCATGCTTATACCATAGCTCTATAACGGGAGCTCCCGTCACACCACCCCCTTCATAACAGGTTCCGGTGTGCTGCTCAGAGGCTTGATTCAATAAAGAATTTTTACTCCTTTTCAGCTAAATGGAGCTCTCTGTGAAAAATTCATTTTATTTACTATTCTCTTCACTGCATTTGATTTTTTCCATATTATCACAAATTATTTTAACTGTAAATAAAAAATAATCAGATATTTAATAACGTATTATTATTAATTCACTTATTTATTATTTTTTCTAAAAATTACGGTGCGTGAAATTACTTATAACTCTAAAGAAAGAGCCATTTTCATATAGCTCCTTCCAAATACCTGAATTAATTCGTATTCGCCTCTGTTAACGGTTGTAACGGCGGTTCTAATTCTATTTCTAGTGTATCTCCTTCTTGTAAACCTTGTCCTTTTTCAATACTTTGGCTCGTTACATAACCCGTACCAGAAGTTTTCAAATCTAATTTCAAAAGCTTAGAGAAATACATAACATCACGCATGGACCAACCTTTTACATTTGGCATATGTGCGTTATTTCCTAATAAAAATATACGATCTCCTTCACTTATTACCTCGCCAGACTGTGGGTATTGTTTTATTATTTTTCCTTCTCCTAAAATTACCGGCTGTAGCTTCTCTTTTTCTACACTTTTCTCTATTGTATCCATCGATTTATTTACATAATTTTGCACTTTTAATTGAGATTGTTTCGCTGCATCAGCTATTTGTTTTTCTGTATACGGTTTCACTTTTAAATATTCAAGGCTGTTTTTTATAACAGGTTTAAATATTTCAGCAAGAGGCTGAGCTCCATACTCATCTCCTTTTAACTTTGGCTGCTTAATAGCTAAGTATACGATTAACTCCGGATCATCAATTGGAGCCATTCCTAAAAAGGAGAAAATGTAATTCTCTTTCCCTTCCATATATCGGCCGTTTTCAGGATTCGGGATTTGTGCTGTTCCTGTCTTACCTCCAATTGGATAACCATCCACTTTATACATTGTACCAGTTCCTTTTGAAGATGTTATAACACGCTCCATTAAGCTTCTAACCTTGTCCGCTGTTTCTTTTTTTATCGGATTCCCAATTTCTTTCGGTTGATTTTCCATAATAACTTCTTTGTTTGTTGGATTTACAATTTTATCAACGATATATGGTTGCATCATTTTCCCGTCATTTGCTATTGCAGTAGCCGCTTGGATTAATTGAATAGGAGTTACTGTAGAACCTTGGCCGAAAGAAGTTGTAACTTGTTGAATTTGCGTATTTAATAATAAAGTATTTTTACTTTCACCAGGTAAATCTATTCCTGTTTTTTGATTGAATCCAAATTTTTTCATATATTGCTTAAATTTATTTGGTTTCAGTAACTGATCTTCTAAAATAGAGAAAGCTACGTTTGATGACCTTTCAAAACCTTCATCAAACGTAATTGATCCCCATCCAAATCCACCATTATGATCTTTTATATCAGATGAACCCACGGAATATTTTCCAGATTGAAAATATTCTTTTCCGTTATATACACCTTCATTAATGGCAGCTGCTAACGTAAAAACTTTCATTGTTGAACCTGGTTCATATGCATTTGCAATCGGATCATTTAAAAAGTATTCGATATCACCTACATTAGGATTGTAACTAGGTTTACTAGACATTGCTAAAACCTTTCCTGTTTTTGGATCAGCAATAATTCCAATTAACATAGAAGGATCATAATGCTCTTGTGCTTTGTTCATCGCTTCTTCTAAAAAGCTATTAATTTGTTTATCAAGGGTTAAATATACGTTATTCCCATTTTTAGCAGGTTCTACTTTACCTATATCATTCGTAAGCGGAATCCCCCTTCGTGTACCCACATATTCTATATTCCCGTTTGTAGAGCGCAAATATTTATCCAAACTCTTTTCAAGCCCAAACTTTCCTTCTGTATTCCCTTTATCATCTGGTCTAGCAAAACCAAGTATATAGGATGCAAAGTCTTCATTCGGATACACTCTTGCTTTTTCCGTCATAAAAGATACACCTGGTATTTTTAAATCATTAATTTTTTCCTTCGTTTCCCTAGATAAGTTCCGACCAATTTTTCCAATTTCAACTTGTGTACGCCCTTCATGCAAGTTTTTCAATACTTCTTCTTTATCAATTTCAAGCGCATCGGCTAATTGTTGTGCGGTTTCATCTTTATTTTTCACTTTATCTTTTCCTTTTAAATTCACAACAACTCGATACGTTGTAGAATCTTGTACTAACACCTTCCCGGTTTGGTCATAGATAGTGCCACGATTCGCTTCTAAAACACCTTTTTTATTATGTTGTTCATTCGCTAGATCCTTTACATTCACATTATGCACGACTCCTACTGCCTGAATATAGAATATACGCAAAATCATAATAAGAAACAAAACAATAAAAGCAATCATCATATATCGAGCGCCTTTATTCGTTTGGAGTTTTTGCATACTTATCTCCTCTCTTTTGGAATGGATTCGTACGAAGATACGTTTTTAAATTTGTAATTTTTGTTTGCGATATTATATGTTTCGAAGTTTTCTTTTTAATTCCTTTAAAACAATGCAAAACTAACTGTTGTTATTTTGTGTCATTATTTTATATAATTTAAATTCGGTGCGTGAAATTTCAAAATATTAATTAGTACAACTTGATTACAGAGCACTCTAAACTCTTTTCGTATTTCCTATAAAAAAGTTCCCCTCTGGATGTCCAAAGGGGAACTTTTTTATAATACAATTATGCGATATGGTTATATTTCGCTAAGAAAGGAATTCGTCTCGCTACTAATGCATACATTTTGAATACAAGTTTCGCTATTGGTTCAAACATACGTGCACTTTGCATTACTAATGCGCTCATAATAAGTGTTAAGAATGCTGCACCAAGTATATCTAAAGGATAATGAACACCTACGTACATACGTGATATACCGACTAATACTGCCCATAATAGCGCGATATATTTCAGTTTTTCTCCTCTAAGAATAAATACGAAGACGATTGAAAATACAAGTACAGAATGATCGCTAACGAATGATGAATCTGCTGCATGTGGTACTAATTGATGTACATCATGTGATACGAACGGACGCGGATGGTAATATACTGCGTGTATAAGAACATTTACTAATAATGCAAAAATAACCGAAAGCGTCGTATATAAAACTGTATATTGTTTTCTAATTGCCTTATCTTTCTTTCCATTATTAAACCATAAGATAAGCATAAATAAAATGGCTACGTATGCAGCGCTATTTGTAATAGCAACCATTAACGTATCTAATAGTTTGGATGAATCAGCAAAATTATTAAACCACTGAAATACTGTGTAATTCATTAAACTCTCTCCTTACATACAAGTGTTCTTGATTTACACAGTATACAATACCATTATGAAAATAGGCTTAAACTTTTTTCATCTAATTCTCATTTTACTATTATTCATATGACAATTATAAAACAAATTTTATACGCAATTTATGTATAAAGCTGGTAAGCCTTTATAATAAGGCGGTTCGTATTTTTTCATGTTTGGGATACATAACATATTCATTTAAATATACTAATTGCAAAATCATATTTTTTAATTCATTTGAAGTACAATATTTCCGAATTGTTCTCCATGTTCCATACGGCTTAGTGCTCGAATTGCTTCTTCTAACGAGTAAACTTTATCAATAATTGGTTTAATTTGATGTTTTTCTATAAATTTTATCATCTCATTAAATTCCTCACCGCTACCCATGGATGTTCCCATAATATCAATTTGATTGTAAAATAGCGCGCGTAATGGTAATTCAATTTTATCTCCTGAGCTTGCACCAAAATTCACGATTCTTCCATTTGGTTTTAATACATCAAAATATTTCAAAAAAGTTGCCGGACCTATACTATCTATTATTAAATCTACTTTTTCACCTTGTAAGCTCTCTTCCCAATTTCCAGCACTATGAAAAGAAATATCTGCACCATATTTCTCAGCAAGTTCCCTTTTATTCTCTACCCTAGAAGTAACACTCACTTTTGCGCCAATTGCTTTCGCGAATAACATGGCAAATGTAGCAACACCACCGCCTATTCCCGGAATTAAAACGTGTTCGCCGCACTTCAGTCTACCTTTTGTAAAAAGCGCTCTATATGCAGTTAGTGCGGATAAAGATAAAACACCTGATTCTTCCCAAGTAAGATATGAAGGCTTTTCTACTACATTTTCAGCTGGTACAATTACATATTCAGCAAACGTTCCATCTTTCGGTCCACCTAGCACTTCCGGTAACTCCGGTACTTCAGTAGCATGTTCCCATCCAATACTAGGATTAATAATAACTTCTGTATGTAGTTTAATATTTGAAACTCCTTCTCCTATTTCTGTAACAACTCCTGATCCATCTGACCCTATTACTAATGATAGATCCATTTCTTTTCTATTATTTATAATAAATAAATCCCTATGATTTAATCCTGCAGCTTTTAACTTTACTTTTACTTCACCTGCATTAGGACTTATCTCAGGTGAAAATTTATATTCTAATCCCTCTAATCCTTTTTTATATTGATGTACAATAGCTTTCATTGCTTAATTCCCCCTTAATATTTCCAATGTACTCGAAATATCAAAATAAATAAAATAGTTTGCCTCCAATAATTAGAACTTATATATTTTGTCATGAAAAAAACAAAAAATCCCCTCCCTATAAAAAGTATAGGAAGAGGTTTCAAAACTAGTTAGATAAGAATCTATAAATTTATTAAGTTCTAGCTAATTCTAATATTTTTCGAATAAACGGCGCTTTTGCCTTTGTATACGACACACGATCAAAAGTATATGTAATAGCAAGCATCTCTTTTAATTCTCTATATTCTTCACGTGCCCATTCATGGCTTATTAGAAAGTCCCGAAATAAAATATTGTTTCTCCATTCTTCGCTATTATAAATATAAACATGCAAATGATGAGTACCTGCTCTCCATTTTCCCTTTCTAAAAAAGCGCCAATTCGTAGCTTCTTTTGGAACAAACTCATATCCAATTTCAGATAGAATTTCTATCCAGTTTTCAGTAATTTGCAAGTCCGTTACGCCAATCATCATATCAATAAGAGGTTTAGCTCCTAATCCTTTTACTGCAGTGCTTCCTATATGTTCAACAGCAATTATTTCTTGTCCTAACAAGGAACAGAATTTCTCTTTTTCTTTTATATACTCTTCAACCCAGTCTTTTTGATATGCTTTAATAACAATTTGTTGGTCCATTATATTCACCTCTTTATAAGTGTTTATCATTATATTTATAAAATTTTATATTATTAGCATAGGATTTCCATAAAATATGTCGAAATAGTGGAATGTACAACTTAATTATATTAAATGTGAGGTAATCTATGAAAGATAATTCCGTGGAAATTCAGTTAAATAACGTAACATTCCAATTGAAAGAATATCATAATTTTGATTGGCTTATTAAATTAGGGACCGTATTTGCAGTTTTTGACCAGCAAGATTCAGGTAATATAAGTTTTGGTATAGAAAAAGATGGTCATAAGAAATTTATTAAATACGCAGGAGCACAAACAATTGCATATGAAGGAACAACAAGGGATGCTATTGAAAGGCTAAAAAATTCAGTTACTATCTATGAAGATTTAAAGCATGACTCGCTTATAAGATTAATCGATCATTTTCCAGTTCAATCTGGATATGTATTAATTTTCGATTGGTTTGATGGTGAATGTCTTCATTCGCATTGGCGTTTCCCACCTCCTGAGAAATATAAAAATCCAAACTCTCCATTTTATAAATTTAGACATTTGTCTGCTATAAAACGAATTCATTCCTTACATTCCATTTTTTCTTTCCATACTTATGTAGAAAAGAAAAACTATGTAGCGATAGATTTTTATGACGGTAGTATTTTATATAATTTTAATACAAACGAAACAAAAATTTGTGATATAGATTTATACAGTAAGAAACCTTACATAAATAAAATGGGCCGGCTATGGGGTTCCTCCCGTTTTATGTCACCAGAGGAATTTGAACTAAACGCTATAATTGATGAAAGAACAAATGTATTTAATATGGGAGCAATGGCTTTCTCACTTCTAGGCGGTGAAAAAGATCGTTCCTTTATAAAATGGGAAGCAAGTAAGGAATTATATGAGGTAGCGTATCGTGCTGTAAATGAAAATCGGGCAGAACGGTATGCATCAGTTACAGAATTCTATGATTCGTGGTTAAACGCGGCGAATGCAGAAAGGATATAACCTTAAATTATTAAAAGAAATATAGAGTTTATACTGTTATCATGTATATTAAGACTGTTTTTATGAGTATTTCGTATAAAGTGTGATGTAACTGATTAAAGCTATTTTCAAAGGCGACATATCGGCAATAAGTTATGTCTATTCTGTATAAGTGTTAGCAAGTTCGTTTGCAAACTTGCTAACACTTTTTTGTTTAAATAATTCACACATTTTTTCTTAATATACTGATTATGTTTCCAATTGTGTATTAATGTGTGGGTTTGACTACCCATATTTTAGACAAAATGGACGGTAAGGGTGAGGACAATATAAATATGTCTTTTTCTTTGTATATGTTTATTTCACGAGCTATAAATTTTTTCAATTCCAAGCATGTGTATCATATTCTTCATTATTACAATAAATGCATTTCACGGTAAAGATAGGGAATTTGTATATCTAATATTCATAATTTATGTTATGGTACAATATGTTAATTAATTACAATACTTTCTAAAAGGGGAATACATAATGAAAGCAACGAAACTCATAGCGTTGACAATGCCAGTTCTATTATTGTTCGGTTGTGGGCTAGGAGATAAAGATTCTACTCCTAAGACTGAAGAAACTAGTAAAGCAATGTTGAAAACTACAATATCTGAGGAACAGTATCCAAGTTACATGTATGAACAATTACTAGATTTTAACTTTAATAAGGATGACATAATAATAGGTTTAGGTTATGCACTAAAAGGTGATGAAAAGTATAAAGAGGTATTCAAAACGGCAAGTATTTTGGATGAAGCTTTAGATCGAATGGAGAACGTAAAAGTACCTGATAAGTATAAAGACACGCATAAACTCATCTTAGAAGGGATAGAGGATGCAAGAAAAGGTACAAAACCAATATTAGAAGCTAAAGGTAAAGATGTAAAAGAAGTTAGTGTAGTTATTGCGAATAGTTCTCCCCACCTGTTAGGCATGGATAGAGAACAGTGGAAAGAAGCAGTTTACCAATTAGCTAAAGAAAACAAGGATGATTTCTCTAAGGTATATGATAAGAAAGTAGAGGAACATCAAAATAGAAAGAGTAACTCGTAATCAATTATACAACACGATAAGGAAATATAAGAAAATGATGATCAAAAAGGTAAATTATTAAATTTTATTGAAGCTAAATACGAAGTTAAAGAAAAGAAATAATACATACTTAATATTTCTTTTAGGGCGCATCTTCATGAAAGTTGTACGCTCTATATTTAAAGGCTTTCGTTTAATGGGCTTAATTGTAAAGACTTAACTTAAAGCATTATCTAAAAGTAAACATAATATCCCTCCATGACTCTAATGGTACCATTAGCAAGGACAAATTTGAACAACTAGGATATTTATGTAAGTCAGATATAGTGTCTCTTTATCAGTTGTAAGAAAAAAAGTGGATCCCTATTCTCTCACATGGAATCCACTCTTTCTATTTCTACAACTCTATTTTTATACGTTCCTCTTCTTGTCCTTAACAGGACTGCCATCACTAAATCATTAACATAATTATCTTTAGCGGAAGTTAAAAGTTTTTATTTTCTTACTCAATTAAAGCGCCCGTTAGTTAAAGATTATGGATAATTAATTTGAAAGTGTTTTATCTAAATACACCTTTTCTTTTGGAAAGCCAATCTTCTAAGGCATCTTCGTGTAGTTTTGTGAATAATTTTGGTATTTGGTCTATTGGGAAGTATTTTAAATCCAAAGTCTCAATACCATCTACAGTAAGTTCTCCACCAATTGGCTTACATTGAAAACAATGAGTGATAGTCTGAGCTTTATCTCCGTTCGGAAACTCACCAGAATATTTAGAGTAGACACCTATAAGATGTTCAACCTCAACATTTAATCCTGTCTCCTCAAATATTTCTCGTTTAGCGGTTTCTTCAAGAGATTCTCCAAGTTCCATAGCACCACCTGGTAGACCCCACTCATTTCTATCTCCCCGTTTTTGTAAAAGAATTTCATTTCGTTCGTTATAAACAATACCTCCAGCAAAATTAAGAAATATTAAATCATGCCCTACTTTTCCCCGGATATAACGAATGTAGTCCTTATTTGTAGTCATAAATTCCCTCCTAATTTATATATAAAATACAAATCAATTATATATAAGGATAGAAGAAAATGGTAACAAAAATGATAATATTCCTTATTCTCATAAGGAATTCGCCCTTTACTTTTTATCAATCTATGCGTTTTTTAAACATTTCTATTCTAATACCTTCATTTCCCGAATCCCCTTTCAAAATAAAGAGAACACCCTTTCTTAAAACAATTTTATCGCGGCTCTAAAAATTGGTGTCCTCTAGTTTTCTAGCCGGACTATATTCTATTTTCAAGCTCATTTCTATCTCCCCATGAATAAAACTCAGCATTCTGTTTATACTACAACTACATCTAGAGACACATCACTGTTTAGAGCGGCTAGGTTTTGTTAGCTGCTCTTTTGTTTTTTACACAAATAAAATCAATAACTCAGCATATAATATCTATGTAGCTAGATTATTACCTCTGTATCGAGCAGTTAGGCTGGGCTAACTGCTCTTTTATTTATGACAAAATGAAACTTTTTAACAGAATTACTTTCGTATAACATTTTCAATCTCGCTTACACTATAACTGTAACTTTAAGTTACACATCTATTACTTAGAGGGCCTAATTTTCTTTTGTGTAACAATTGGTTAGCTCATAAAGTTAACCAATTTGTTGCGTTAAATATTTTTTATTTCTCAATACTTAATACCTGGAATTAATTCTTATTTATTGGTATTAAACTATTGACATTGATTTTCCTCATATGCAATTTTTGAAAAGGCCTTTTCTCTCACATCAGGCCCTTTTATTTATAAAAAAAGATTATTTTATATAGATTACTATAAGCATCCATAAAGCCAAAGCACCAATTAGCGAGTACTATACGTGTATATAGTATCCTTACTTCAAAGTCTGTTTTCTTGAAGATTTCTCGTAATGGAGATGTCTCAAAATGTTAGCTTGATGGGCATGGGATCCCGCCCACATTTTAACGAAAATATAAGCTAAGCAAATCCCAACATAAAGCGAGCCGAATTTTCTACCCTTAAGAAAAATTTCGGTTCGTTTTATGGTTTCATGACAAGTTGTTTACTGAATAATAAAGTTCTTTATTGGAACAGGCTACTTTCTTCAACAATCTGGCCCGATTGTTGAAGAAGAAATATAATAAAAATGCTTTTGATTGTTTTATTAAACGAATTAAACCGCAAAAAACAAGAAGAATCCCCCCCTTTTTACTAGTACACTAAATCCTATAAAAGGGGGGAGATCATGAACAATAAAGCCATTGGATTATTTCAAGGAATTGCGTTATACATTTCAGCTATTCTAGGATCAGGTGTCCTTTTTTTATCGGGGGTAACGGCCTCAATAGCGGGCCCTGCATCTATTGTATCCTGGTTTATCGTTATTATAATTAGTTTTCCGCTTGCTTATTCCTTTGCTAGTTTGGCACGGATATATCCTGATTCTGGTGGAGCAGCAACCTTTGTTAGAAATTCTTTTGGATATCATCTTGGCAATATCGTTGGGTGGTTTTACTTTGTAACAGCAGCAGTTGGTCAAACGATTGTATCTTTAACTGGTGCTTTTTACGTCAGTCAGGCATTTGGATTTTCGCATTTTGAAACAATTATAATTGCCGTCTTTATTTTGGTAATTGCAGGTGTTTCCAATTATTACGGCGTAAATGTTAGTGGTAAAGTTGCAGTGATTTTAAGTTCCTTATTACTGATTCTTTTAGCGTCAGCTGTATTTGTGGCATTTCCAAGAATACAATGGGGGAATTTTACTCCCTTTGTTCCAAATGGATGGTTTTCTGTCGGGAACGCTATAACGGTTATCTTTTGGGCATTTTTCGGTTGGGAGGCGATTTGTAATCTGGCTGAGCACTTTAAAAGGCCAGAAAAAGATATTGTCAAAGGAGCAGTTATTAGTGCAGTTGTCATTGGATTATTATTTTTAGCGCTAAGTCTTGTCACTATTGGAACGGCCACGTATGGCAGTCAAGAAAGCAACCTGTCTCCTATCGGTGTTATAATGGGAGGTACAGTAGGCGGAGGTGCCAAAGTCGTTACAGCTGTTTTAGCTTTAATTATTTGTACAGGGACAGCGAATGCTTTTGTAGCCAGCCTAACGCAATTAGGATATTCATTAAGCAGAGATGGTGCTTTCCCAAAATTTTTCTCAAGGCTGCATGCAACTACTCAAATTCCAAGACAGATGGTATTGTTTGTTATCTGTTTTTCGGTAGCAGGTGTGTTAGTGACAAAAGCTTTGTCACTAACGTTTGATGATATTTTGTTTATACCGACTTCTCTTGGGATTCTAGTTTATGTTCTTTCAATGGCGGCAGGCGTTAAATTATTTAGGAAGAACACACTGGCATGGTGGGCATCGTTAATCTCTTTCATTTTATGTTTGCTGGTGATTCCATTTTTTCAATTGTATATATTTGTTCCGTTAATTGTCGTGGCTATATATGTGATTTATATGATTTTAAGTAATAAGATTTTCGCCTACAAGGGAGGATTAAAATCTAATGAAAGATCAAAATAACCTTTCTAGAGATACCATGTGGAAAGCAACAGTATCATGTGATTCAGCGTATGACGGGATATTCTTTTACGCAGTCAAGACAACTGGAATTTTCTGCCGGCCTTCTTGCAAGTCTAAGGTTCCTAATTATGAAAATGTATCCTTTTTTTCAAATGCGCAAGAAGCTCAAAGGGCAGGCTATCGCCCATGCAAAAGATGCCGATCAGATCTAAATATAAAAATATACGACCCGTTCGAATGCGTTTTAGAAGATACTATGCGATTGATAAAAAATAATTATGTTCAAAACATGTCTTTAAATGAAATTGCATCAAGGGTAGGAGTTAGTCGTTTTCATTTAAATCGGAGTTTCAAAGAAAGAACAGGGTATACTCCTCGAATATATCTAGAAAGGATCAGAGTTAAGAAAGCAAAGGAACTGCTCTTGACAACGGTCTTTAATAGTACAGAGATTGGTTATCAAACAGGCTATCAAAGTGTATCTAGCTTTTATAATGCATTTAAAAGAAATACAGGATTTTCACCGAGTCAATTCCGGGCTTTCCATAGTGGAAATACCGTAAACCAAGAACTTGACTGAATTCACGTTCTTTAACAAAAGATAGCATGAATTAACAAGAGTGCTTTGTACTCATCGTATTTTTCGATAAATCATTACTGATTGATTAAAAGTAAACAACTTTGTATTGAACAATAATAAGCAATTTTTTCTCTGTTATAGAATTGTAGGCTTTTTAATTCAATCCTCAACAAACGGGCAGCATTATTGAACAAGTTTTATGAACTTTAGTGGTAGCATCATTAGTGAATTGCTTTATAACAACTAATTAAGGAGGGGTAGAATATGAGAAATAACTTTCAAATCGTTGCGTTACAAGAGAAGGAGTTTAATAACCTATTTCTAATGAATGAAGAAGTATTAAAAAATATCGGGGCAGTCAAAATAATAGCAAATAAAAATCCTGGATATCCTTGCAGGGTAAGTTTGAAGGATGCAGAGGTAGGAGAAGAGGTAATTTTACTGAATTACCAATATCATAGTGTTAATTCGCCTTATAAAGCAAGTGGTCCTATATTTATACGAAAGGGAGCAACTACTGCTAAGCTAGATGTAAATGAAATTCCGCATATGTTACATCATAGGTATCTATCTGTACACGGCTACAATGCTGACTCAATGATTGTAGAAGCAAGGGTTACAGAAGGTGTAAATTTAAGAGAAAATATAGATGAAATTTTTGATAATAAAGAAGTAGAATATATTCATATTCTTAACGCTAAACCAGGATGCTATAACTGCCTTGTTAATAGAGTGTAAAAAAATTGAAAATGCAAAACTTCTATTATCCTATAAGGGGTACCACTAATCGCTATCAAGCTAATTCAACAAAATCTCCCCTAAAATGAAAAAATACGCTATTCTTTTTGTAGAATCATAGGAAAGGATGGCGTTTTTGTATGTCTATTTCTGTATCTGATGAATTACAACTATTTGCTCAAGAGATTCAAAGTTTTTTATCTCCAAATACCTTACGGGATCTTGCTAGAGATGTTGGTTTCGTGCAACGAACCAGTAAGATTTAGTCGCTTTATGTATATGGATGAGTCAAAATATCGCTACAACCTCTTTAGCTCAGTTATCTAGCTGTTTAGAATCATCCACAGAAGTACTCATCAGTCAGGAAGGACTGAATCAAAGGTTTAATAAATCAGCCGTTCAGTTTTTGCAACATATATTGACTAACCTTCTAAATAACAAATTAACTTCATCTATACCACTTTCTTCTCCATACACCTCTGTTTTCAAGCGTATTCGCATTTTAGATTCCACTGCATTTCAGCTTCCAGATATATTTTCAACCATTTATCCTGGGCTGGAGGATGTAGCCATACTGCTGGGATGAAAATTCAACTTGAATATGACCTATTAAGCGGACAATTCCTATATATCCATACAGGTCCAGGGAAACAACATAATCGAACCTATGGTTCTCTGTGTATTCCAACTGTAGCACCAAATGATTTATGTATCCGTGATTTAGGGTATTTTCATTTAAAAGATCTTCAACATATACAACATAAAAAGGCTTACTCTTATCTATTAATAACTGTACATCGTCTTGCTCCTCTACAGATTAAACGCTCGGCTTCTCTTAATGAAATTGGAACAAGTACAGCTTCATCAACATCGTCTTCTACATCAAAAACCGCAAATGCTTCCCCACCCACGATTAAAACACAAATGAATTCTACTTCTAAATCATCATGAGACCTAGGAATACAATTAGAAATAGTACAACGTTGAATACCCCCTACTAACAATGTTCTAGCTTCTTGCTCAGATATTCGAATAAAAACAAATTCCTCTATGGCTACATTTCCAACTTCCACTTCAATTTTTACTAGAAGAAAGAATCTGTTTCTAATTTTCACATTTCCTATGTATACGTACACTTTCCAACACGCCTTCTAATTCCTCTTGTTTCGCTGTTCTATCAATTTTTGGTAAGAAAGATAATTGTTTAGTCATATAAGACCGCTCCTTTTTATTTTTAGATTATTTTTGTCTTATTGCTCCACGTCTTCGTTCATAACAAGGTCTATGCATCCCCATTAAATCCTCAATTTCACGAGTACTTAATTTCTCTTTTGGTTTTTTCTTCTTTTCTTGCTTGGATTTCTTTTTCCATTCATGTAACTGATTTTTTAACCCCTCCATTACCCCATCTCCCTTTTCAAAATAAAAAGGACACCAATTCATTAAAGCAGCCTTAATTGCTGCTTTAATGAATTGGTGTCCTCTAGTTTTCTAGCTGGACGATATTCGAATGTTGTTTTAAATATCCCAATAGTCACTATTAACATCATTAGTATATTTGCTGATTTCCTTCTCTTTCCCACACTTTTCACATTTGAAATAACTAACTATCCCCATCTTACCAGTTTTAAAATCTTCATTGTCATGACTATTAATAAGTTTATATCTATGTATACATTTAGGTTCTTTTAATTTACCCAACCAATTTCCTAACATAAATTAATCCCTTTCCTCTCGAAGATATTCTTTCTATTCCCATCTTCTTAAGAATACCTTAGAAAATATTTCTAATAAATGTAACTTGGTAGCTTATTTTTCTTTAAACAAAAGGATTATTTTGTTAAAAGATTCATTCCAATTTATAACCACTATCTTTTTCTTATATTTTCCATTAAAATTTAATAGAAATATTTTGATAACAAAGGAGCAACCTATGAAGCATAATATAAATTTTTTGCTGGTATTAAAGGATTCTCTAAAGCAGGTAATTGGATAGCAATGCTTAGAAGCATAGTAACAGTTCTGCTAACATTGTTATTATCAGTGTTTTTAACACTAACTTTAATCGTTGGTTATGCATTAAGTTAAATGTAATTCTTCACGAATAAAACTAAATATTACGTCAATACTATATATGACATTAGATTTTCTCCTTGTTCCCCCTTGGAGATGAGCAGTTAGCTTTTGCTAACTGCTCTTATTTTCTACAATTGGTTTCATTTACCTGATGTATTTAACGTAATATTAAGTTACGATATAAACGAATAAAATATATTTGGCAGTTATACCATTACCCTAGGAAACTAGGGTTTTTATTTCTATAAAATGAAATTTTTATTGTAATTACTCACCCATAGTTTTATATTTTTCAAACATTCCATTCTTCCGGAGAGTATTTACTAGCTGCCTTATCGTTAATTACGTTCTTCCTAATGCTAAAGCAATTCCCTTCACCTTTCCGAATCCATAATACTTACATATGTAGGCTAATTCTTTCGTTGTATACGGCTTCTTATGATTCGGATCGTAATCAGGATGATACTTCATTCGGCCCTGCGCATCATATTGAACTTCCACCCTGATCACTTTCCTTTCAAATGAAGTTTTTATTAAGCTACTTGATAAGCTTTACAAACCCATGATTCATCTTCGTCTGCATCATCCGCAAAGAATATTTCTACCTTCAATTTCAAACCATTCTCCATTACGGCCGTCGCTTCAAATACTCTGCTTATATGGTCAAATTGCTTGATATCCTCGTCCTCAACCATTCCGAATTCTTCTCGGAGACTATCGTAGAATTTTTCTACTGCACTTTCTAAATCATACTGACTTTTATATGTTTGTTCGTGAATTAACTGGACCTCCATTTTCATTCTCCTTTTCTAATAAAATAGCGTTTTTGTTTAGTTTCACTCTAAAAGTAAAATTTTCATTTTTTCATTCAACCAAGTTCATAACATATTCTTTTCCCCCGATAAAATAATGATTAGGTGTCCCATGCGCATTTTATTCACCGGAAATAATACCTTTCACGTACTTACGTATTAGAAACTTCATTTCTGCTTCTTCTCCACTAGCAATTTTGTTCACTTTTTTGATACATTTATGAAACATTCACATGTTATCTTCAATATGTTCTATTCTTTTTGAAAAACCATGTGAGAATACCAAAATAAGAAGCCTTAGAGCCCTAACTCTAGGGCTTCTTGTTTTCAAATAAGGATTTTGCTAAAAAACTACACATTTATTAAGAACATGCATAAAATATAATGTGGTATTCTTTTTCAATATTAATGTTTATCCGAGAGCGCCTTGAATGGCGCTCTTTAATTTCCAAATAACATTTTTAGATAATTACGAGAGCGGATTTTATTATGTTGTACAAGCACTACTTCACTTTATTAAATAGACTATATAGATATCCAAAAGAAGGGAGCTTTAAATTCATATGGCTGATTACTTTTATAAAGATGGTAAAAAATATTATAAAAACCAATCACATTCCAACAATCAAAAAAATAACTGTTTTATTGAAACTCATACGATAGCTGGTTCTGCAGAAAATGCAAATGGAAATATACCTGTGTCAGTTTTCCTTGAAACCACCGCTCCACAAACTGTATTTGAGGATTTTACAAACAATCATAATAAAACATTAATTCAGTTATTCGTTGTCGGTATGAGTGCACCCGTTCAAGTAACTATTCTAACAAGAAGATCTAGCGTACCAATTACTACTACATTACAACCTGTTCAAACAAAAATATTTCAAGTTGAAGATTTTCAAAGTCTTACTCTTACAAAGCAGGAAGGTTCTACTAGTGTAGTTAGTTTATTTGTTCAAAAAACATTTTGTATATACTGTAACGATAATAACGATTCATGTGATGAATATTACCACGAATGTAATTGATATATTAAATCACCAGAAAAACCCTTTATATAAAGGGTTCTTTTTCTTTTCCTTTTACTCCCCTTATTTTACCGTTTTTTATTATGTTTCCTAACTTACAGTAATGTCCTTAAAAAATTTTTCATATATATTTATCAAACGCACTTTAAAATCCCAGAGTTTCAAATAATTTCAAAAGTCGACTGACCAACAATATTCGACTTATCTTTAAAAACTTATTAAAAATAACTTAGATACAAAAAGGCTACGTTTTATATAAGATAAAAAATTATCTTACGCAAAGGAGCTTGATTATTTGTGAATTACCAAAATGATAACAACTCTAACATTCACAAACCTTGTTCTTGTCCATCTCCCACGGCTAACAGTTTAAATGTTGTTCAAACTACCCCATCAATAGTTTCTGTAAACTCTGCGATTCCACTAGATACCGTGGTAAATTCTAATGGTACGGCAATCTCATTCACACCACCAACAACTGTTTTACTTGAAGGTGGAAGAACCTATTTGGCAATCTATGAAGTGCAAGTTATTATTCAACCAGGAGGTAATTCGGCAGGTATAACTATGTATCTGAATAATAATCCTATCATTGGCTCAGGTACTTCTCTAGGATATACAGCCGGATTCACTTCTGTATCAGCACCCGCAATTTTCACAACACCTCCAGGTATAACAAGTACTCTTACTGTTAATGTAGGACCATATTCTAATACATTAAATACGTTGGGCTTAACTCTTGCTGTTGTAGCATTAACATAACAAAATGTAAAACTCTCTAAAATGATTTTATTTGTCCCTTAACTGTCTATTGGGCTAGCCTCTAAGAACTCCCCATAACTACATATAGAAAAAGTACATTATTTGGTTCGATAGTACTAGGTGACTCGGCTAGCACAATTGTTGAGTCACCTATTTTTTTATAATAAAATAACGCTTTTAATTTTATTTCCATGAATACAGCAAAAAAAGAGGCCCTATGGCTCTTTTTTTATTCCTTAATAACAATCTAAATATGATAAAATATATCCATCACTCATATGTCCAAATATTTAATTTTCATAGCACCAAAATTATAACTAGACTTATATATAAATAAAAAAGCACTCATTATGAGTGCTTTTTAAAGGTTATAACCTATCCATTTTTGTCCTAACAATGTATTAATTAAATACCATGCTTGTTTTACTTTAACAGGTTGATAAGCAACATAACCTACTACATTTGGGTTACCAGGATCATTATATAAAGGTTGTTTAGATCCAACATAATTCAATAATTGAGATCCGCCGCTTGTATAAAGATCCGCTTTATGATTTCCGTAAGCCATAACTTTTGAAGAATTGATAGACATAAATGCGAATGCTAGTACAAAAAACACTACAAAAACCTTTTTCATTTTCTTTCCCCCTTGCATTATTTTATATTTCCATTTTTTGCATTACTTAATTTCCAGTATATTGTAAATATAAAATTAGCAGTAACTTACATATCATATCCTATAACTGAATTTGTTCATATATGGTAAAATATATCCATCGCTCATATGTCCAACTATGCAATTTTCAAAGTAGCAACATTACAACTAGACTTATACAATATAATTCAAAACAAAATGAAGGAGTGTTTTAAGTGAAAGGACATATTCGAAAAAGAGGAAATAAGTACTTAGTGTTTTTCTGGTTATAAGACAAAAAAGAAGCAGTAAAAAATGTGGCCAAAAAGATTACGGATTTAAATGAAGGGACTTTTGTGGAACCGTCTAAGCTTACTTTAAAAGACTATCTCGTTCAGTGGCTAGAAATTAAAAGGATGAGTTTAGAAAAGAATACCTACGTTTCTTATAGTAGCAACATAACCCACCATGTTTTACCGAACATGCAGAAAGAAGCAGTAAAAAGTTTTGGTAAAAGTATCTTTGAATAGCTAATGTTTGCATTTTATAAAAAAAGCTAAATAAATCTTGTATGAACAAGGTTTATACATCCTAACACATGTTATCATGTATAATACATATGTTAAGTAAATTCAGAATAACGAGGCAAATATTATGGACTTTGTTTATATTAACCAAAACGTATTAAATAACCTTCTATACATTTTATGTAGTATATTTGTTTTTTATTTCATATATGATAGCAGGCATTATTTGAAAAAATACAAAATATTACTGATTACCCTTTGTTCTAGTATCCCGCTTATTTTATGTATGCGATACCCTATCTATATGGATGAAAGTTGTATTCATGATTTAAGACAAATTCCGGTCATAATAGGTACGCTTTATGGTGGATTCCCTGTCGGTATCATATTGTTTACAATTTTATTAATTACAAGATTTATATTTTATGGCTTTAATATGCTAACAGTCGTTGTTTACGTAATAATGTTCATCGTTACAGCACTCGCATCTTCAAAATTTAATACATATAATAGAAAGCTTAAAGTAGCTTTTTCCATGTTTTTAACCTTTTTCCTAGCAATATTTACAACTGTAATTGTATTAACTTTATCAGATTTTGAAGTGAATAATTTGTATATTATTTATTTCATGGTATTACCGACTACTTTAATGTTATTTATTGTTTATATAAATGAAGTTATAAAAGATGCTGTATTAATGCGCTCAAAATTAATTAAAATGGAAAAAATGGAGATTGTTAGCCAACTCGCTGCAAGTATATCGCACGAAGTAAGGAATCCTTTAACGGTTGTAAAAGGATTTACACAGCTTTTAAAAACACCAAATTTAACTCCTGAATCAAGAGACGAATATATTAAACATATACTTGAAGAGTTAAATCGTGCCCAAGAAATTATCGATGATTACTTAACGTTTGCCAAACCTTCTCCAGAAAAATTAGATCAAATTTCAGTAAAACAAGAGTTAAATCGAGTTATTAATATGATATTGCCATTGTGTAATATGAATACGATACATATTACACAGGATTTTTCTGAGGCAACCATTGTTGGTAATAAACAACACTTTCAACAATGTTTTTTAAACTTAATAAAAAACAGTATTGAAGCAATGCCTAATGGTGGTACCTTAAATATTTCCTCATCTATCAATAATAGTAAAGTTGAAATACGAATTGAAGATAGTGGAGTTGGAATGTCACAGGAGCAAATACATCGATTCGGTGAACCGTATTTTAGTACAAAAACGAAAGGCACCGGTTTAGGTACGATGGTTGCTGTTAAGATTATTGAGACGATGTATGGAAATTTAAAAATCCGAAGTATCGTTAGTAAAGGAACGACTTTAACGATTACGTTCCCAAAATATAGTAAGAATACGCATTAAAACAAATAAAAAAGGAGCATAGTCGCTCCTTTTTTATTTGTTTCGATACATAAGTATCTTCAATGTTTTTTAGTTTACATTTGTGAAGACTAATTAAAAATTAGTATCCTCCGCCCCAGCAGCTGCATCCTACAATTATTAATAGAATGAATAACACAACTAATAAAGCGAAACCTCCACCAAAACCACAAGAACCACCGTAACTCATATTTTCTCCTCCTTTTGGTTTGAAAACTAATAGGTAGTTGATCATTTTAACTGGTTCGTATTATACATTATGTGTATATCCCTTTTTTGAGCATGTCTACATAAAAATAAGTAAAAGCACTCGTTTAAAGAGTGCTTTAAAATGGATACCAAAAGTTTTGAAATACGTTTAATTTTAAATATACGGCAACAGTGAATATGAAAACACCGGCAAATAAAGCGATGAAATCTTCACGTTTCGCCTTACTTGTATAAAACCATGTACGTTTATCCTTCTTTCCAAATCCTCTTAAATCCATTGCATTTGAAACCGTATCTATTCTTTCTAGAGAATGAATGATTAGTGGCCAGAAAATTAAAACACGGTTCTTCATACGAACCCATAAACTTGCTTCTCCTTTTTCAAAAGCCACTCCTCTCGCTTCTTGCGCGTGTTTAATAATTTTATACTCAGACTGGATGTCAGGAATATAACGCAGTGCAATATTTATTGCATATGTAATCTTATAATGAATACCAAATTTATTTAAACTACTTACAAATTCACTTGAATCTGTCGTGTAAATAAAAAGAAGTGTAAATGGTAATAACGTAAAATACTTTAATGAAAGTGTAGCTGCATAAAATAATGTTTCATATGTAATTGTTGCATATCCAATATGTAAAAACGAGGTATATGATTCAGTTAATTCAGATCCATGAGTGGGTGTAATAAATAAAATCATGACAGAGTTTAATAAACTAAATGTAAATATGACACTAAAAACAATTAAAATTTTACGAAATGGAATTTTAGCAATTCCGAGTCCAATACACCCAATAATAAATAAAATTAGCAACAACCTAAAATCAAAAAACAAAAAAGTAATCGTCATACAAAAAATAAATAAAAACAATTTTACTACCCCATCCATACGATGAAAATATGTACTATGCACCTTCCTCCCTCCTATTACTGTCTAAATAAAGCTCCATAAATTTTTCTGGACATACAATCCCACTAAATTTAACAAGCTTGGTTAAAGAACTCTCTCTTAAGTTGGCTCTTTGTAAGGTTTCTTGATCACCAAATACATTAGACACTGTATTATCCGCAATAATTTTCCCTTCATGTAGAACTACTGCACGGTCTGCATATTCTAGTGCGAGATTCATATCGTGAGTGATAAAAACAAATGAGATTCCCTTTTTAGCTAGTTTTTTAATAAACGACATAAATTGTTTATAATGATAATAATCTTGTCCCGCTGTCGGTTCATCTAATATGATAAGCTTGGGATCTATTGTTAATACAGATGCGATTGTTACTCTCTTTTTTTGCCCATAGCTTAGCGCTTGAATTGGCCAATTACGAAATGGATATAAACCACAAATTTTTAAAGTTTCTTCTACTCTATTCTTAATTTCTTCCTTAGAAAAATTATTTAATTTTAATGTAAATGAAACTTCTTCAAAAACAGTGGGCTGTGTAATCATATGATTTGGATTTTGCATCACGTAAGATATGGTTTCCCCACGTTTACGAATAGACCAAGAACTAATATCTTCACCCTCTAACAAGATTTCCCCATTTTTCATTTTGTTTATGCCTATAAGACTATGAGCTAATGTTGATTTCCCTGCTCCATTATGTCCCAACAGTGCCACAATTTCTCCTTCATATATTGAAAGGTTTACATTTTCTAATACTTTTTGTTTATTAGGGTATGAAAATGATAAATTCTCCACTTTAAGTAATTCCTTGTTTTTAGTATTACCTTTTAATATGACTTGTTTCTCCATCCACTCTCTTATAACGTTGCTTACCTTTTCCTTTTGAAGGTTTTCCATTGGATATATTACGTCATTATTACTATCAAAATGTAATCTCTTTAATGCTTCGATGTAAATAGGCTCTCTTAAGCCAATACATGGTAATATATTTGACGCTAAGATTTCTTTTGGTGTTCCTATTGCAATGACTTTACCTTCATCAATTAATATAACTTTGTCTAAATCCAGCTTTAAAATTTCTTCTATTCTATGTTCGATAATAACAATCGTTTTAT
This sequence comes from Bacillus cereus G9842, assembly GCF_000021305.1. GTDB lineage: Bacteria > Bacillota > Bacilli > Bacillales > Bacillaceae_G > Bacillus_A > Bacillus_A thuringiensis_S. Next base: position 2,537,718 of record NC_011772.1, on the reverse strand, counting down.
TATATTGCTCATGTATATCTTTCATAAGTTCTATCGTATGTAAGGCGCTTAGCGGATCTAAGTTCGCTAACGGTTCATCGAACAATAATATATCCGCATTTGTTGTTAATAAACCAGCAAGAGAAACTGTTTGTTTTTGACCTCCTGATAATTCATGTGGACTTTGTTTATGAAACGTATGCATCTTCACCTTTCTTAATGAGTCCGAAACAATCTTTTTCATATCCTCTTGATTTACACATTCATTTTCTAAATAAAAAGCTACATCTTCTTCTACTGTCATACCAATAAATTGAGCATCTTGATCTTGCAAAATTGTTCCCACATGTTTACTCTGTTCAAAAATACTGCCTTCCCTCGGGTCTTTACCGGCAATTAATACGTTACCTGTACTAATCCCTTCATAAGAAAATGGAATTAGCCCATTGATACAATGAGCTAATGTCGACTTTCCTGAACCACTTCGTCCAGCAATTAGCACTTTTTCCCCAGGGTATATATGAAAGGTAATATCACTTAAAGTAGGCTGCGCAGCATGCCCGTATTGAAAGGTGAATTGTTCAAACGAAATAATTGGTTGCATGTTAACATCCCTACTTTTCAATTTTTAAATGTGCATGTTTCTTATTGGATTTCGCCAAGCCAATTGTAAGTGGCAATCCAAGAACTAAGAATACGATAACATCGGAAATTGTTGCTCCTAATACTTGTATAACAATTTTGTCAAATGGTTCTCCCATCACAATAATATCGAATGCCCCAGCAAATATAATAGCAATGACAATACCAACTAACCCAGTAATTGCTAAATAAGAAATATCTCCCTTGTTAAATGAACCGTTTTTCACACTAAAACCAACTCTTTTTTGAATAAGACCCATTGAAAAACCAATAATCCCTGAACTAATAACCCAGCCCCACCAAATCCCCCAGCCAGCAATCGTATCTGTTACGGTATGACCGATAAGTCCGATTAAGAGTCCTGCCACTGGACCAAATAATGCTCCAAAAACAGTTAATATAGCTAATGCTGGTTTAATAAATGTATTCGGTGCAATAGAAAATCCCCAAAGTCCTAATATCCCGTATAAGGCTGCTCCAATCCCGATTGCTACTACTAACTTTGTTGATAATTTATTCATTACAATTCCCCTCTCATATTGGTCAACTTTTATTATTCTATATTTATTTTAAAAATGAATTATGCATCGACACTTCCTTTCTATACAACAAAAAAATGACCTCTTACATAAGAGGTCATTTTCTTTCACGTTCAAGAATCCTCTTATCTTTCAAAAAACACATCGTGTCCTCTGCGGAATTAGCACCTTCCTATAAAATTGCATAGGGGTTGCTGAGGTTTCTTAGGGCCGTTCCCTCCACCTCTCTGGATAAGTATTAATTTGTAATTCGTATTATGGCACTAAAAAGCATAAATTTCAATACTTTTCTAACTATTTTTATTTTTCGTTAAATAGTACTTTTAAATCATTGTATTCTTATCGGAATTATGAAATAATAAATTCAAAATCGTTTCGGGAGGAATGCATTATGAAAGTTATTGGTTTAATTGGGGGATTAAGTTGGGAATCTACATCATTATACTATAAACATATTAATACACTTACACTCTCTCAATACGATCAAAATGCGAAGCTAGTTTTATATAGTATGGACTTTGGAGAAGTAACTACTTTATTACAAAACCATCAATATGAAGAAGTAAAAAATGAACTAGTCACGGTTGCAAAGAAGGTTGAAAAATCTGGGGCTGACTGTTTATTAATGTGTTCAAATACTGTACATCTATTTGCCGAAGAAGTAGAACAAGCAATCTCTATCCCGCTTCTTCACATTGGCGATGTAAGTGCTAAAGAAATGGTAAAACAAAATATAAAACGTATCGGACTATTAGGAACAAAACAAACGATGGAGCAAGATTTCTATAAATCACGATTAGCGAAATATAACATTGAGACAATTATCCCAAATGAAGAGGAAAGAACAGTTATCCATCATGTCATATTAGATGAATTAAGTAAAGGGATCATTTCAGAAGCATCTAAAGAAAAGCTATTACAAATTACAAAGTCATTAATTCAAAACGGCGCTGAAGGTATACTATTAGGCTGTACTGAAATACCTTTACTCATCTCCCAAAATGATCTTACTGTTCCCGTTTTTGATACTGCTTTTTTACATGCAAATACTGCTGTGCAATTTGCTGGATAAGAATATACAAGCATAAAGGTACGAACCTCTATGCTTGTATATAGTTACGACTATTTCCCCCGCTATTTACGGGCAGTAAAACCCCCAACGATTAAAGTTTCACTTTATTTAAAAGAGATTCAATAACTGCAATTACTTCTTTTGAACCACCACATTCTAAAAAGCTATCATTAAGTTTTCGTATACCATGCTTATACTTTTCGTTTGAAAGAACATCTGTTACAGCCTCTTTTAAAGTGTGCACATTAACATGTTCTTTCAATAGTCTACGCGCTGCTTCCAGTTCAGTTAATCTTTGCGCTATCATAGGCTGATCTTTATCATGCGGTATTATTACAAATGGGACATTATAATGAATGGCATCGTGTACGCTATTCATGCCGCCATGTGTAATAAAAACATCCGCTTCATTTAATATTTCTGATTGAGGTACGTATGGAGCAATTATAAAATTATCTGGTGCTTTCTTAATTTTAGAAATATCATTTCTATCACCAATTGCCATTACAACTATCCCATCAAAATCTGAAAAAGTATCAATACAAGTATTAAAGAATGGTTCGAGTCCTTCAAGCAGTGTTCCCATTGAAATATAAATAACTTTCTTCTCTTTAAGTGATTCCAGTGGAAACTTTATATTTGTTTTACGCTTTGAAATACTCGGTCCAATAAAAATGTTATTTTCTCCGAACGATTCGCTATTAGGTTGGAAATAACGACTTGTGTATACGAGACAAACATCACCCTTATTATTCATAAATTGAAGATTATTCTTTGGTTTTACTCCAAATTCATGTTCCATCTGGTTTAGTAATTTTTCAGAGATCTCCTCTGGTTGGAATGGTATATCTGCATTTGAATGAAAAGGTAATGTCTTCAAAAACTCTGAAGGAATTAAAAATATGGGCGAGGACACTACACCTGGAACTTGTAAATACTCCTTTACTAACTCTCCCGCACCAAATATATCATAAATTACGAAATCAAAATTTATGCTTTCACTTAATTGTTTCGTAATTTCTAATATATATAAAGAAGTTTGAACATGCACATGAAAGAAAGCATTTAACCCAGATGAGGTTTCAGCATCAATAGAAATCTCCTTTAATAGATCCGGATGTGTATGTACAGTAGCTCCTAAATCTTCAATCCTATCTTTAAAGTTTGCAGTTGTAATATAATGTACGTTATCCCCTCGTTCAGTAAAGGCTTTCACTAAATTTAATGTAGGGTTTACATGTCCCTCTGCTGGAAAATTAACTACTAAAATATTTAGCACTTATTCCTCACTCCTTACATTTCACTGTTTTAATTAAAGCATACTGTTATTTGTACATGTAATCGTCCCCTAATAGTCCTAAAATGCTTGCTACATTATGTTGATAAATAATTTTCAGTCATCAACATAAAAAAAGCATCTACCTATGTAGATGCCTAACCGTGATAAGGAGTGTTCTGTGAGGTTAGAACAAGCTTCTCTGCTTGTCCTATGCTATCAATATATGATTTATTTTATAAAACGTGAATAGTTAATAGAATTATTTTATCCATTTTATATGATCAAATGGATAAAATACCATTTCTACTTTACCTATTATATTTGACTCATCAATAAGTCCAAGTGTATTCCTACTATCTTTACTATGATTACGATTATCCCCTAACACAAATAATTTATGCGTAGGAACTTTTATTTCTCTCAAATTTGAAAAACGATTGGATACTTGTGACATATCTAAATGTATATACGATTCATCACGCTTTTTACCGTTAATAAATACCTCATCCTCTTTTAGTTGTATGTTATCCCCCGATAATCCAATAATTCGTTTCACATAGTAAGTAGGCTCGTCTTCTTTTTTTATAATGACAACATCTCCATGATGAAAAGACGATAAACAGACGTTTACCTTATTAACAAGTATATAATCTTTTTCATTCAAAGTAGGTTGCATCGAAATTCCTTCTACCATACAAAATAAAAATGACTTATTAATAAAAATAACCCCTATTATAATTAAGATGTAGCTACATATGTTCCTCCAATATTTTAGAATAAACGGCTTCATATATACCTCATTTCTAATCTATTCCCAGATAAAAACGCCTCTAGTTCACATGAATGCTAGAGACGTTTCGTCCATTTTAATTCTCTTTAGAGGCATCTGTTTTTGGCGCTTCACCAGTTAATCGCTTATTTTTCAAATCAAAATAAGCATCTAAAACTTCTTTTCCAATATCGGAGTTAATGCCCGATTTATCATTTTCAACCCACGGTACTACAACAGAAAATGCTACTTCTGGATCATCATATGGCGCATATCCAGCTAATGTTAAGTTATAACATTCTCTACGATCGCCTTTCGCATTTCGCCCAATTTCATTTTCTCCACCATATACAGTTTGTGCGGTCCCTGTTTTACCAGCTGGTTTATATGGTGCTTTTTGGAACGCTCTTACTCCCGTTCCATCTCCTTCTTGAAATACTTTTCTAAATCCTTCTTTTACTTGATTAATATATTCTTGTTTCATATCGATTCTATTTAAAACAACGGGTTCTATTGATTGTACTACTTTACCAACCTCATCTTTTTGAACGGTTTGTTCTCTAATCTCTTGAACAATTTGTGGTTTCATTCGATACCCTCCATTTGCGATAGTCGAAATATATTGTGCAAGCTGAAGTGGTGTATATGTATCATATTGTCCAATAGAATAATCTAATAAGAAACCAGGCTGATTATCTTTTCTTCCAATTTGTCCTGCAGTTTCATTCGGTAAATCAATACCAGTTTGTACGCCTAGTCCAAATTGCCTGAAATAATATCTCATTTTATCAAAATATTCTTGTTTAATATCTAGTGAACTATTTTTCACATAATCCACACCAGCAATTTTTAATGCTATATTAAACATATAAACGTTTGAAGAAACTTGTAACGCTCTTAGATCGTCTATATCACCAAAATTTTTCCAAGACTTCTTTTCCTTAGTTCCTTTAAACTTCATAGGTGCATCATAAAAATGTGTTCCAGGAGTTATTGCATTTGTTTCAAACCCTGTTAACACTGTCGCACCTTTAACCGTTGATCCAAGCTCATATGAACTTGTCAGCGTGCCTAAAGCATAATCTTCTACTTCCATTTTCCCATCTTTTTCTACAAGCCTTTTCCCAGCCATTGATAATACTTGGCCATTTTTAGGATTCATCATCACTACGAAAGCACGGTCTAACATTGATTCTGATCCTTTATATTGTTTTAATATTTTTTCTATACTCTCCTCTACTTTTTTTTGCAATTCCATATCTATGGTTAAAGTTAAATTTTTACCGCTTTTTCCTTCCGAAACCGTTTCCGTTCTCATTGTATTGCCTTGTTTATCAGCAATGCTTCTTACTTCTTTTTTCGTACCATGAAGTACATCTTCGTATTGCTGTTCGATATAACTTTTGCCGACCCTATCATTTCGGCTATAATCACGCACTAAATAATAATCTAATCTTTCACGTGGCAATCCTTCATCAGCATTTGAAACGTTACCAAGAACGGAACGAAATAGACCATCATTTACATAGATTCTCTCCCAATCAACTGATGCGTCTACCCCTGGAAGTTTCGCTAAATTTTCACTAATCACCGCATATTCCTGTTCACTAACGTCCTTTTTAATAATTTGAGGTGCCATCTGAAAACCTGAGGTCATTTTACTTTTAATAGCTAACACTTCTATATCTTTAGCCGTTAGTTCTTGAAGATTTTTATCTGTAACGCGCTTCCTTTTTAAATCTTCTATTTTTTTGTCTAGCTCTTTTCCGGTAATATCCTTATCTCGGAACTTATCTATTTCTTTTTTTGATACTAAGTCTTGAGTAAGTTCTGGATTTAATTGCATCCAAAAGTCTTTCTTATCAGTCTCAGTTAACTTATCTATATCTTCTTGCGGCATTTCAATAATGTCTGCAAGTTGTCTTGCTGATTTTAATATTTCTTCTTGTTTTACACCTTTCACCTTTGTATATGTAATCGTACGTAAAGATTTATTATCAACTACTGGATTTCCTTCACGATCAAATATTTTCCCACGTGGTACAGAAAGGCCCACGGTTGTATTTTCTCTCTTCTCTACTTCATTTTTATATGTTTCTCCATCAAAGATTTGCACTTTTCCTAACTGAATAATGATGCCAGAAAATAATAAAAAAACACAAAGGAATAAAATATTTAACCGGAGAGGTACTACTCTACCACTCTTCTTCTCTTGTTTTTTCACCTTGTCATAATCTCCTCCTTACAATATTCCAAATAATAATCACTTTTCTATATTAAAAGTAATGTACAATTTTTATACATTGCTTTGTACAAATATTAATATAATGTTTAAAACTTAATAGAAATTAAAACAAATGTAAAGAAAAGATAAAGTTTACTAAATTAAATATAAAAAATACCCAATAACAAAAAGATTAGCTTTCACTAATCGCTTTGTTATTGGGTATTAATTGATTTAAGAATTACTACTAGTGCGTATTGCTATACATTTATCGTCACAATTAGAAAAAGATTGTTTACTTTGTACTTTCGGTAAGTAAATTGTTACTGTTGTCCCGACACCAACCTCGCTCATGATACTAATTGTCCCTTGATGACTTTCAATAATTTTATAACTTAACATTAATCCAATACCAGTCCCTTTTTCTTTCGTACTATAAAAAGGTTCACCTAATCTCTTAATTCTTTCTTCAGGTATTCCTATTCCTTCATCTATTACATGAATGATGACACCATCATCATTTATTTCTTTTATGTGAATTGAAATTTCCCCACCATTTGGCATAGCTTCGATTGAATTTTGCAAAATATTAATAAATACTTGTTTCAATTGATTTTCCGAGCATTCAATAATTATATCTTTGTCATCCGTAAATAGTTCAACTTGAATATTTGTCATAATTGCTTTTGTATTCATTAACGATACGACATTTTTAAAAATTTGATAAATATTTTTCTTTTCTGTATTTATCTCATCTGTTTTAGCAATTGACAAAAATTCTTGCAGGATCGCTTCTATCCTTTCAATTTCAGAAAGCATAAGATCAAAATATCTTTCTTGATCTTCTTTATTAATTTGGAATAACTGTATAAAACCTTTAATTACAGTTAAGGGATTTCTTACTTCATGAGCTACCCCAGCTGCTAATTGACCAATTGCTGCAAGCGTATCTGATTTGTTTAGCAATTCTTCTGTCTTTTTTCGCTCTGTAATGTCACGTACAATAATCATAATTTTATCATGTAATAATGGTAAGCACCTAGCTTCAAAGAAATCAATACTTCCATTAAGTGTGAGTGGATATTCTACAATTACATTCGTTCCTTTTTTCTTCACTTGATTAATGGCTTCCTGAAACTGCTGTGCTACTGAAGATGGTAATACTTCGTAAAACTTTTTTCCCATAAAAGCTTCTGCGGGTACGTAAAACTTTGTAGGAGATCCTGCTTTGTAATCTATAATTGTGCCATCATCTTCTGTTAAGAAACATAAATCTGGTAAAGCTTTAAATATTAATTCCAGTTCAGATGTTTGTTGTTTTAACTGCTCTTCTATCGCTTTTAAATGTGTAATATCTACACCAACAGCCCAATAACTATATCCTGTTACAGGAAACTGTTCTGATATATTAGACCACATTATTGTTTTGATTTCACCATTTTTACATGTTAAGTGCATTTCCCAATCTCTGAAATTTTTTCCACAAGTTAAAAATTTCTTTTGTATTTGCTGGCGATAACTATGATCAGGATATAATAATTGAAGTGCATTTGGATTTCCAATTATTTCTTCAGCGGTATAACCTGTTACAATTTCACATTCTCGGTTCCACAAAACAAAATCTCCATTATAATCAAGCGCATCGACCATAACAGGCATGTTTTGTAAAATCGTATGTAGTTCCTCCTCTTTCTGAGAAAGCAACGTTGTTTTTTTACTTTGAATTACTTTTATTGCGCCATCTAAAATTAAACTTGAGAGCATTTCAAAGTATTTTTGACAACTGAAAATTTCGCTTTTTTTGGACCATACAACAAAAGATCCTAAATGTTGATTGTATAAGAAAATGGGGATTTCAATCTTTGGAAGTTTACTCTTAATTATCTCATTCATTCCGAATGAAAAAATACACTCTTTTTCAGCATCAAGAAGTTGATGTGATATGTTAGTTAATTTATAAAATTGTTCTGCCATGGTTTCTATTGTACTCACATCAATAAGTTCCATTAGCCGCGAATTCATTCCTTTTTCACCTCAATATGTAAAATTAATACAAATCTAAAATTCATACTTCTCCATTATACGAAGAAAGCTAGTGTAGGTATATAGCTGTAGAATAATTATTCGCACAAATTTTATTTTTCAATTAAAATAAGAAAAGAATGTATATACTGAATATACCTTTAATTAGTAGATATTTCGTTCATTCCTCCTTACATTCACTGAATTTTTCCTTGAGGGTCATACGCGTCACTAATAACGGTATAAAAATGCAACAAGTATAAAATTCATAAAATATTCACAAATTTCATGAAAAATATAAACATTTATTCCAATATATTCTATATAATGAAATGTAATAAGGCTTCTATGAATCTCATAGAATACCTTACCCCTAATAAAAAAGAAAAAAGAATCCCTTTGGATTCTTTTTTCTTTTTTAATTACATTACATATTTATATAAAGCATGTGCCACACCATGTTCTTCATTTGATAACGTTTCGTATTTACAGATTGTTTTTATTTCTTCAACTGCATTACCCATCGCAATTGATATGTTCGCTTTTTCCATCATAGAAACGTCGTTTAGCCCATCACCTATCGCTACAGTGTTTTCAACTGGAATATTAAGATATTCTGCTAAAGTATATAATCCATTCCCTTTTTGAGCATCTCTATGATTAATCTCTAAATTGTGCCAATATGAAGATGTAATTGCTAAATCTGTATTATGAATAAATGTTTCTTTTAGTTTTTTTAATTTCTCAATATCATAAGAAAATGGTAATAGTTTATGCACATGTATATCTGTTTCTACAATTGGCTTACAACTTTCCGCACTATGAAACGCTGTATGCTCAAGATATAATGCTGCGATTGTTTTTAACTCTTTCAAGTCGAAATTTTCTTTTGAATTCTTCACATACTCAATTTCATTACGTACACTCTCTACTCCATAATCCGGTACATACACACCTTTATCAGTATAAAGCTGATAATATAAACCATTCTCTTCAAGATATTCCACAATTTCAAGTGCCTGCATATTTTGAATTGGATATCTCTTCATCATTTTCTTATCTTTATATATAAGCGCACCATTTTCCGCAATGATTGGACACTCTAAATCAACTTCTAACAATAATCGTTCAATATCAACAATAGAACGTCCAGTACAAATTGCTACAACATGGCCAGCTTCTTGACATGTTCGAATTGCTTCTGCATTTTCTTTACTAATCATTTTATTCCCCGAAAGAAGAGTTCCATCTAAATCAATTGCGATTAATTTCATTATTTCTTCACCACTTTCTATAAATACACGAGTTCTAATTAATTATTAGGTATCGTTTTCATACAATCCTCGTGAGGTACTTCTTATTTATAATTTATGAAAAGCGTTTCAGGTCAAGAAATAATTAAAAATAAAATCCAAAGCTTTTCTTTTTAAAAAGCTTTGGATTTCAAACTATGAATTATAACTAATGTATTTTGTCTCACACATGTACACATTTTTTTCTTCAGTTGGGATATATACTTTAAACTTTTCTAACCGTTTTCCATAGATATGAATTGTGATAACGCTTTCCTTTTTGCTAATTTCAAGAATATGACAATCCGCAGGTGGAATGACTTTATCGGTTTCTCCTTCTCCCAAATAAAGATTTCCTGTATGTGTTAAATAAACAAGTGAATTTCCAAGTTGTTTCGTTTGTATAAAGTTCTGCACCATTATCCTTCCTGAAAAGACGCCTTCTACCCCCCATGTGCCGTCATGATCATGTAAAGGTGTAGATTGTCCATCTTTCCATACGAGAGCTAGTACTTCAAAACGTTTGAGCGGATCCTCATACAATAAATGTCGTGCATATTGAGTCGAATTCGCCTTCTGTTTATCTAACGGAAGCCATGTTTTCTTTTCTAAAAGTTCTTCTAGTAACTTTTCAATGCCACACACTATTTCTTCTTCAAATAAACCGTTTTCCATAAGATCTGTAACACCTTTAATAAACTTTTGAAATGATTTACTTCCATTACAAGTCAACATAGGAATCCTCCTCTACGTTTTATACAACTCCATATTAAGGTAATTACCTGAAACTCACAATTGAGAAACAAAAAACAAGATGCAAATGTATGCACCTTGTTGAGATTGTTATTTGGCTTTCAATCGAATAGGTAAGTATTTTAATGTTTGTTCATTTTCCAATATACATTTTTCTAAACAGAAAGATGGAGATAGCTCTATTTTTTCAAAAGCATTTATAAAGGTAGTTAATGCAATCTCAGCTTCTAAACGTGCAAGTGGTGCTCCTAAGCAAAAGTGAGGACCTTTCCCAAAGGTTAAATGCTTTTCATTTCCTATTCGATGTACATTAAATTGAGAGGGGTGTGAAAATTTTTTCTCATCTAAATTCGCTGCACTAACCCACGCAACAATCATCTGATCCTTTTTCATTAAAGGGCCAAATATATTTGTATCCTCTGTAATCCTCCGGGCCAATGTAACAGGAAAACGATAGCGTAATACTTCCTCAATCGCTTTTGAAATTAAGCTAGGGGTTTTTCTTAAATCTTCATAAATTCCAGGTGAATCTACTAAAAAGCAATAAAAGCTATTAATAATTAAATTTGTAGTGGTTTCATTCCCAGCCGCTAGTAAACCTAATGAAAAGGTTACAATTTCTTCATCGGTTAATCTTTCGCCTTCATATTCAGCTCGAATTAAATCGGAAATGATATCATCAGTTAAATGATATCTCTTTTCCTGAACGATCGGTAGAAGATATGCTTTGAATTCATTTAATGCTATCTCTTTCTCCGCATCCAGATCATTAAACTTTTCTTTACTATACGGCATAAATAAAATATCAGACCATTCTTTAATTTTTTTACGATCTGTTGTTGGGACTCCTAATAAATCAGAAATAACGGTAACAGGTAAAAGGGCAGCAAACTGTTCAACGATATTAACTTCACTATATTTTTCGATATGCTGTACAAGTTCATCTGCGATAGCCTGTATTCGAGGTTTCCACTGTTCTAGACTTCTTGGAGTAAATGCCTTAGAAACAATGGAACGTACATTGCGATGTTCTGGTGGATCTGTAGAGTTTATATTTATTCTAGTTTCTAATGGAGGGATTGAGAATTGTCTGCGCTCCCTTCTACTTGAAAATAAGCGATAATCTGATAAAACACGATTTACATCATCATATAAAAAAACATTCCATACATCCTGCTCTTCATCATAATGAACTGGGTGATTATCCCTCATCAAACGATACCATTCATATGGATTCCATAATTCTTCTTTTGTTTTCAGCTTTGAAATTTCATGAACTAAAATAACATTTTCAGGTGAAGCCATAGTTCTTTCCTCCCTTTTCTTTTACAATAAAAGTGATAGGTCGGCAGTTCAAAGTTGTATAAACTATCATATGTTATTTTAACATATACTAAAGGAGATTTTTCATTAGAGAACTTGAGAAATATATAAGGGGGATTTTTATGTACGTTGACATTTTACTACTAGCAGAATTAACGACAGGACCAAAACATGGATATGAAATCAAAAAAAATGTTCAAAATCGTTTAGGTGAGAATTTTGAATTAAATCACAACATGCTTTACCCTGCCCTTCGGCGCTTTGAAAATATGGGTGCTATAACGAAAAAAATACATAAACAAGTTGGAAAACCAAATCGAAATATGTACGATATAACAGAAACAGGAGAAGAAATTTTTTCTGAAATGTTACGAGAGTTTCCCGAAAAACTTGCGACAAATAATGCAGAATTTCTTGTTCGTATCGCACTATTTGAAAAACTTGAATATGAAGCTAGAAAAGAGATTTTGACTGTACGTCAAAACGTACTACATAATCAACTTACCGCTATCCAGTCTCTAGAGGTTACCTCACCCTTTATTACTGAAGTCATTGAATTTAGTAAATCACGAATTGAACATGAATTGAGTTGGATTACATCACTTATGAAGAAAATATGAAAAAATAACAAAAAAAGCTAAAATCAATGAATGAAAATGATATTTATTATCAATACTATCATTAATAAAAGGGCAACCACGATTTGGCTACCCTTAAACAATTTACACTTCTGGATCGAATGTTTTGCAATCTGTTTCTTCCGTTGTAGATGCATGTTTACCTTTATGACTTACTACGTAAATTGCCTCTGCACTACATTTATTACCGTTCGCCCAAAATTTACAGTTGTTTACTTCACATAAAACGTCTTGTGCCATAGTATCACACCTCCTTGTTCTATTATCATTAACAAAATTCGGAGGTATGATACTATTCGTCATCCATTTTTTATTCCCTTTTTAGCTTTCTTAATGGTTCAATATCTCCGCGTACAATAGCATCAATATTTCCAGTTATTTTTTCAATATCAAAATGCCACCATTGAATTTGCAATAATTCTTGAATTGTTTCATTTGAAAATCTCTCTTTTATTTTATTTGCAGGGTTTCCACCAACAATTGTATATGGTGCGACGTCTCTAGTCACAACAGATTTAGCTGCAATGATTGCACCATCCCCTATTTTTATTCCGGGCATAATTGTTGTATCCATACCAATCCAAACGTCATTTCCTATAACTGTATCACCTTTGTAAGGTAAATCAGACAAACTAGGTGTATACTTCTCCCACCCATTTCCAAATATATTAAATGGATATGCCGAAAATCCATCCATCCGATGATTGGCTCCGTTCATAATAAAGTTAACTCCAGATGCAATACAACAAAACTTTCCAATAATAAGGCGATCTCCAAGAAATTCATAATGATGTAATACTCGATTTTCAAATTTTTCTCCATCTTTCGCATCATAATAAGAATAGTCACCAACAAGTATATTAGATTTTGTTATTGTATTTTTTATAAATTGAACGTTTTGATTTCCTTCAATAGGGTATTTAATATTTGGATTAGGATTCATTCTGTACAGCACTTCCTTTACCACTTATTTCACTTTCTATCGCTATTACTGGCTTTAAATTGTATATAGGTATAATAAACAATAATCCAATTATAAAAAGTAAAGCCGTCCCTTCATACATCATACTTAATGAAAACATCTCTTTTAATGAGCCAGCTATACTCATCGTTACTACCATTGAACCGGTAAATAGCGGACTTAAAATACCATTTACACGACCTATAAAATCGGTATCGCTATTTTGAATAATAAGCGTATTAATACCAATTTGGATACAAGGAAGAGCTAAACCACTAAAAAGCTGCGCTGTAAGTGTAACCCATAAATTTGTAGAATACCCTATAATGCTAATACCAATTGCTTGACCAAGCATACCGATAATTAACATCTTTTGCGGAGCAACGTTTTTCGCAAATACCATCGCTAATGCCCCGCCAACAATCATTCCCGCACCATTTACTGTTAGTAGCCACTGTAAACTCTCTTTTGATAATCCTAACTGCTCAGTCACAATAAATATACCTAATGGCTGAATTAATCCTATACCTAGTCCTGCAGCCATAAAACAAAGCCCCAGCAAAGTTAATGCTTTTTTCTTTTTGACATACTTAATACCGTCCTTCATCTCCTGCAACAGAGTGATATCTTTCTTTTCTACGTCGTTTTCAAGATCTTTCGGAAGAAATAACAATACAACTGCCGCAAGTACAAACGAGATGCCTGTTATGATGATTGAAATATAAATTCCAAAACTATGAAAGATAAATGTCCCTAGGATTGGTCCTAATACCATAAATATTGCAAATATCGTTTGATATATAGACATTGCTAATTGAATTTGTTCCGTTGATAAATGTTGTTTAAACAACTTCATTCCAGATGGTTGTGAAAACTGTGAAAGGATTGCAGAGATGAGTGTCACAAAAAACACAATTTTCCACGTTCCAAACATAAGCGTAATTAATACAGCGAATACTGAAATGGAACTTAACGTCTCACACCATATCATTGTCTTCTTTGGCTTCCACCTATCAGCAGAAGTACCGCCAATAAATGAAAAAATAAAAATTGGAGCGAATTCAGCAACTGAAATCATCGAAATAGCAAAAGCATCACCTTTTGTCATTTCCATTACATATAGTAATACCGCAAAGTTTCGAACCCATATTCCTATTTGTAAAAATAATGCTGATGCTAAAATCCCTTGAACAAACCGATTTTTTAATACTTGTGATACCCCATTGTTTTGTTTCGTTACTACATTTGTCGACATAAAAAAGCCTCCTATTTCATGTTCTGAACAGGAGGCAGCACAAATCATATAAAAAGACTATATATTCGCAGAGCGAAATACATCCCTTTTCTATAAATGTACAGACTAACCCTATTCAGAAGAATATTTCGTTTTTTAACGAAGATCTCTTACAAATAGAATTAGTTGATCATTGGGATGTCTTCACCCTTCCGTTTCGAATTTAAATAACACATACATACTCTATGTAAATCATTTTCGATGTATGCATGTCTCCTTTTACTATTCTAGAAAGTTAAAGGCAATTCCTCTAAAGAACGCATTAAATAGTTACCTTGCCATTTAATTTCTTCACGATTCCCTTTTATTTGTAGTTCAGGCATTCGATTAAACAAAGTAGTAATAGCAATCTTTGCTTCCAACCTAGCAAGTGGAGCGCCTAAGCAGAAATGGCTACCATGACCAAAGGCAATATGACGATTATTTTCCCGAGTAATATCGAATACTTCTGGGTTTTCAAATACAGTTTCATCACGGTTTGCAGAAGCTAAGGCAATGACAACCATATCTCCTTTTTCAATTGTTTGGTCGTGAATTTGAAAAGGTTCATCTGCCCATCTTGAAGTTGTAACCTCAACTGGAGAATAATATCGTAGTCCTTCCTCAATAGCGGCATCAATTAATTTTGGATTTTCTTTTAATAACTGTAATTGATCTGGATTTTCGAGGAGCGCTAATACCGTATTTGTTATTAAATTTACCGTTGTCTCGTGTCCCGCCACAATTAGTAACATTATCATTGAATATAGTTCCCGAGCGCTAAGTTTATGCCCTTCACTCTCTGCAAGTATTAAAGCACTCACCAAGTCTTCTTTTGGCTCTTTTCGTTTAATATCAACTAAATATTGAAGATATGTAATAAACTCAGATAGTTGCTTTTCAGTTTCTTTTATTTCTTCTGGTGTTTCTGGGTAAGCAATGACAGCATGAGACCAAATTCTAAATTTCGCTTGATCTTCTTTTGGAATGCCAAGCATTTCACTTATTACAATAATCGGTAAAGGGAACGAATAATCATCAACAAGATTTAATGAACCCTTTCGCTCGACTTCATTTAACAAATCATCTGCAATATCCTGTATTCTTCCTTCCAATTGCGTGATCATCTTCGGTGTAAAAGCTTTTTGTACGAGTGATCGTAAACGATTATGGTTAGGTGGATCTGAATTTAACATATGAGTAGTTAAATAATCACTATTGTCAACAGTAAGAAACACATTCAATGTATCTTGAGAAAATACATTGGCTGGATCTTTTTTTAAGCGACTATCTTTTAAAAGTGGCAAAGCATCTTCATATCTTGTGATAAGCCATTCCGCACCTAGTTCAGTTTTATTCACAAATAAGATAGGTTGCATTTTTCTAGATTCTTTATAAATTTCATACGCATCTTCTTTAAATTGAGCTGAAGCTAAATTAATGCCCTCCTCTATTTTTAGTCCAACCTTGTTTTTCATTGACATTGTATTCCCTCACTCTCATTTGTTTTTGAAAACCAACCCAACATATGCATTATACTCTAATAAAAACGTGAAAATTGTAAATTTTTAACCAAAATCTTACTTCGTATATTGAAAAATAAAAAAGTGAGAGAGTAAAATCGTTTCACTCTCCCACTACTCTTTATGCGAAGCACATAAAATTACTAATTTGTTGATAGCGATAACTTACTTTACGACGACGACCACCTTGCCAAGTGTAACCTGATACTCCGTTTCTTCTCACTTCAGTCGGAAAGAACCATAAGTCCCTTCCGAAAGGACCAGGACGATGTAAACGTAAATAGCCCCATCTTCCTAGACAATTACACATCCATGATTTCATATTGCCCGCTTGAGATGGAGACGCAAAGGTAGACGGTAACGACGGAGCTTGCGACGGCGGTGGTGACGTTGGAGCATCTTCCGCATCATCTGGTCTGTAATCTTCTTGTTCCATATCTCTCGCTTCATCTACAGATTCATACCCGTAGTTTTGTGGATTATAATACATCGCTTGATCATATGGATAATTTTGTTGGTTATACATATTAACAAATCACCTACTTTTCATTCATTACCTTTAACATTTATATGTGATATGCCCTCTCTGGGAAGCTTATGTTATAGCCCAAATTCAACTTAAAAAGCTCGTATTATTAAAAATACGAGCCTTTCAAAAATAGAAGGTGTTTATTATTTCCTTAACTTCACACTATAAAAACGCATTTCATCTAACGAACCTTCAAATTCAAATACTTCTTGTTTAATTAATTGTTTCAAGCGATATTCTAAGAAAGTATCTCCAACCAATTGTTCAACAAGACCAAGTGCTTCACCAATTACTCTAGGAGCTTTGAGGAATTCTCGATCAGCACCCACACTTTTCGCGCATTCAATTATAAATTGATCAAAATAATCTTCTTGTACAGAATATACTTCATTTTCTTTCCACACTCTTAAACATTCTACGCTTCCCGATATTCTATCCCATTCATGTTCAAACTTCATTCGCTTCTCTTCAGTTAAATAAGGTAACTTTGCAAAACTTTTTTGGAATAGAGCTAAACTTTCAGGTGGTAATTCTCCAGTTCCACGAATATCATACTCTTGTTTTAATATTTCTCGACTTGCTTCAGATGTATTAATAACTCGAATGTTTTTCTTATCCTTTAATTGTGCCATTACAAAACTTAGGCCTACATGTTCATGTGCATTATCAGCCTTCCAAATTGTAATAGGCGTTTCAACAGGAATAGTATGTAGTTCTTCTATAGTTGCTATAAATCTTGATAAATATTCTTCTTCAAAATAACTATCATAAGCAGTTAAATTATTTATTAACCACTTCTGTCTTGCTAGTTGCCCCCCATTCGTATGCAACTTATATATCGGTCCAATTGAAAAGAATTCAGAAAAAGCAACAACACTCTCTTCAGATAATTCTTCTTGACTTAACATATATGTTAAGCAACCAGCCGTTGAATCATCAAAAGCAATATGTACGTGCGTACTTTCTTTTACATTTCTTTTATAAGTAGGATTACTCGTTAATTGTTTCGGAATATCCATCAAATTTTTAATTGTATCTTCACTATAGTTTTCTTTTAATAAGTTTAACTGTATGAGAATACTTTGAAGTAAATCTTTAACCTCATCCTCGTACATATCCTCTACAGCATTTTTAATTTTATCTATCACACAAATCCCTCTATTCATTTCAAAAATAACGTAGATTATAGTGTATCATTTTAGTATAGTTCTTTAAAGTCAAATCCAGATTGCTAGAGCAATCTGGATTTTCAACAAATACTTTCCTTATATTTTTGAATTGCTAAATATTTTTACTTTGAAAATCCTTGTATCTAAATGTATAATTATATAAAAACAAAAATATAGGAGCTACATTTATGGAGAAAGTACTTACTAATTATAGACATTACTTAAAAAATTGGAGATTTATATTTATTTGCATACTACCTGTTATCGCCTTATTCGTTACTTTCTATGTCATCTTCGAACTACTGTTTCATCAAGATTTCTACTTATCTAACTTAATTTCTGCTATCATATTATTTTTAATATTTACTAATGTTAAAGATAAATTTAAAATTAAAGGCTAAAGAACATTATTTAAAAATAGCCCTTTATTCTTGCATCCTACTATAAAATAAGCCTTGCAGTAAATTTTTACAAAAATAAGAGCACCCTGCAATTGGATGCTCTTATGTGATTAGAAGTTTTTTCTGAGTATTAAGTAAGACACGAAGATCTTGTCCTACTACATAATATATGCTTGTACTTATTATTTCGTGCATATATTAAGCACCATGTTCAGGTACTTAATATATGCATAGTCATTGCTAAAAAAATCTACTCAAATATTCACTATACAATTTCATATTTATAAATTAAAAAACATCCATTGGGGATGTTTTTTATCTAACGATTTTAAGCTTCCATAAACTTAGCCGGTACACCAATTTTTTCAACTACAGAAGATATATTAGTAGGATTAATCATTACATTTTCAATACATACTAATTTATTTTCTAATATCCCATTCTCTGTAGTAATAAGTTCTTCAAACCGATCTAAAGTCATTGAAAATTTGTGTTCACTTCCACCATTCATACTAACTTTTACATACTTCATAGTGTCACCGCCTTTCATAATAATTTACATTTCGACAAGAAGGCGCTTACACCCTTTTTTTATTTACTCTTGGATTTCTCACGTTTACATATATTTTGAGAAAAGAAACTACTATTATTTACTCACAAAATTATTACTAATAAGAAAGATAAAGATAAAAATGCACAAAGTGGAATATATAAACCAGTATCCATTCTAGCGAAGTGCGTATCTTTTTGTCGTTTAAAGATACCAAAATAATTAAACTCACCAATTACTCTAATAGAAAAGACGATCATACAAATCCAGGAACCGACTTGAATAATAACATTAGGAACTGCAAAATGAACAATATTTGCTTGTTGCAACAAAATTATCGCTGCCATACTTAATAATAATGCAATGAACAATGTCATTCCGGCACGAGGTGTAAACGCCTTTTCCCCTGATTTAGTTGGTATAACACTATTTGTCCCCCAATTACCTCCGAAACCCCAATATACATATAAAAAGCTAACTAAGAATAATATACAAGCAGATATATATGTAATGATAAGCATTTTATCCTCCCCTTATTTTATTTAACTTCTCACCTATAAAATATGCTATCCCCCCCCTCATTAGCAACCTTTATTTAATTACATAAAAAAACCGTAATGATTTATCAATATTAAGATAAGTCATTACGGGGTTATTAAACTTCATTATGCATTAAACCTATTTCTTCGGCGTTCCATCCTTGTTTGACCTTGAACTTCATTTTCTTTGTATGGATCTATTTTCTCTGTCATTTTATATGTTGCAACTGGTTCTTCGTACTTATGCTCATGTATCTTTTCTGGAATTTTACTTTTAGATTCTTTCCCACCAAACTTAAATAGTTTCATCTTTAATTTCGGTAATCTCGGAAGACGAATCTTAAATGATAATCTTTTGCGTTTCTTTTTTGGTCCAAGTAGATTTATATTTTCTTTATTATTATCTTTCTCTTTGCGGTGAATGAACATCGCAAGTAATCCTCCTAATACAAGTCCTCCAATTAATATTAATATATATACATAATGGCTTGTCATTAAACTCGTCATGCGTTCAAGTATGACTAACGACTGTACTTCTTTTATATCCCATAGTAAAGCGGCCCATAATGAGAATAATCCCAAAGTAAGTCCATATGTACGAAAACGAAATAAACATGGAATTAACGCGACACATGCAGCAATTTTCGCATTTGCTATGATTGAGCTTGTTGTAATATCCTGATGCCAAATAACTAACAGTAATGTTATAAATGGCGCATACGCTATCCAGCTGCATATACGTGAATACATCTTTTTAGCAAAATAACTACCGAAACTAGTAAAAAATAAAAGCCCTCCAATATATACAGATTGTTCTAGAGGGATTTGCTTTGTAAGTCCTGCAATTGGAAAGAGGACGCTCAGTAGCATTAAGAGCACATCTAATTTCTTCACCATTCCCCATTCCTTTCAAATTTTTTCAATTAATAAAAATCGCTTTTCCATTTGGTATAGTTTTTGTATTTCTAAAAAACATATTAATCCTGTCTGCACATAAAGTAAATATGTAAACGAAAAGATACTTGACAAATGATATCCTTATTTGCATAAAAAAATGACAAATCCTGATCGATATAACGAGCAGGATTTGTTTACTAGTATTTAAAGTAGAATAATTGAATCTTTCTTTTCTACTTTTACTACATCTACATCCAATTCATCATCAAATTCTTTAAATTCTCTTGCATCTATGTCAGTAATATAACTCTTTATTACTTTTTCCATATGTACGGAATATGTCATGTGTACATTCTTTTTCGAAAGCATACTAGAATTACAGCACATGTAATGTATCATTTTAGCGATATAATCCCTTTCTACAGGTTTTACACCTAATGGTAGAATTTCAATTATATATCGCTGAAAAACTTCACTACAATTAAGTGAATATTCACCAGTGCTATAATACATCCCTTTTTGATCTGCATATAAGCCTATTCTATCTAGAGCATCATCACATTCTATTACACCGTAGCTTGGTACATCAAAACCTGTATTTATTCTAATAATATTTAAGTTGGGAACCTTTAATACCTCTGGAACAATATCAGGTAAAATATCTGTATTAATTTCTTTATTTTGTAACTCTTTTATCCAATATTTTCTCAAATTTGCATCTACAATGAAGTAAACTTGTTCATTTTGTTCTTTTGCATATTGTACAATTTCCATTAATGTTTCGAAAACATATTGTTTAAAAAGAGCCCCCATATCATTTCTCTTTGATGGTTGTGATAAAAATGCATTATGTTTATTTATATTTAATAATACGTAATCAATCTTTTGCCACTCTGTATTCCCATATAATTTATATAAAATTTCTTTTCCTTTTATTTTTGAAAGAATAGGTAAGAAATCAAATTTCGATATTCGTTCAATTGATAAATTAACATATGTACAAGGTAAATTTATCTTATTCCAACTACGCTTCAAAAATCCTTTTTGTTCTAATAGACTAAAAACACTATTTACAATTGTTTTACGAGATACACTTTGGCCTATAAATAAATTAATAAATGTTGAAATACGATTTGTTCGTGCAAATCCCTCTCTAATGATTTGTTTTGGATCAATTTTTTCGCGTCCATCACAATTTTTCATTGCGATTAATGCTAATGTCGCATCACTGCGCTCACCCGCGGTAGCATAGACAGCTTTCGTAACATCATCTACAAGATTTGTTTTATATTTTTGACAATATTGCATTTTATATGGATTTTGTAACACCTTTTCAATATTGTATCTCACAATCTTTAATAATACTGGGAAATCTGTATTCAATACATAAGAATTTTCACCAATTTTAGTCAAAACAATTTCGCTATCAAGTAATGCTTGTTCTATTTCCAGCGCTATATTTTCAGACCAAACTTCTAATGTTAATGTCTCTAATCCTTTTGGTGCAAATAAAGGAAATAATTCATTTTTGTTATTTGTTGCTACCTTTTTACATTCTGGAAGTATTGTGAAATAAGAGAATTTACGCTGGAATTCTTTAAATAAATACTCTCTTTCCTTTACTTTTATACCTGGTTCTATTTTAGTACCTTGGACTTTATATATTCTTTCATTGTATGGAAATAACACCCTTTTATTTTCCCCGACAATATAATCTTTCGGATATTGGAGAATATGGTCTAAATCCAAATCTCCACCTATTTGAAAATCATCTTTTAAATTTCTAAATATCTTAATCCATTTCATGCCGGTTGTAGCTTGTTGCATTTTTAGTTTTACAAACCGTATTTTTTTATTATTTGATGCAAACTCTGGGGTAGAAATCAATATCATCCCTCGTTTTCGTCTGAAAAGTAAAGGAATATCTGGATGATTATATTCTTGATATTAAGACTGTTTTTATGAGCATTTCGTATAAGTATGATGTAACTGATTAAAGCTATTTTCAAAGACGACATATCGGCGATAATTTATGTCTATTCTGTATAAGTGTTAGCAAGTTCGTTTGCAAACTTGTTAGCACTTTTTTAAAACATAAACCAGAGGAGATTCATACTATTTAGTAACAATGTAAAATTGAATTTATCAAGGATATACCATTTAACAATTAGTTTGCAGCACTGAATGATTTACAAAAGAATACCCATCGATACACTACGAATAAAAATAATCAGTTAATCGAGGGAATATAATTATTTTTATTTAATTCGCACTTGTACTTCTTGTTCTTGTATTACTTGAATGATTAACTCCAATACAATATTTTGTATTAACTGATGCTCATTATCATGAAGTGTACTTTGTTCTGATATGTATTGAATACATTGATATATATACCCTTCTACCAATAAGCTCCCTTTTTCAACTTTAAGTGTATTTTGCCCATTCTTTTTTACCTTTGGTATTAAAAATTCGGTTTTTGTCAAAATAATCTCCTGTTCAACCTCTTTTATCCCTATGACTTTTTCTTTAAATACAACCTTTTCTCGTAAACTAATTTCACCTTTATATCTTCCTATTTCTATTGGTAGTTTCGCTGTAATAAAATTATTTACGTCTTCCCCATTTTCACTCTCTAATATTATACTGTGAATAGGAATCCATGAAGATGCCTCTACCTTATTCTCTTCTTTATTCCCTTTATTTTTTTTGTTATATAATTCAAAATGAACTCTCTTCTCATGAAGATTTAAAGAAACTAATTTACAATAACTATCCGAATGATATTGTTGCACTGTATTTAATAACTTACAATCTAATTCACGCCCTTCTACACCTTTTTCATTCCTAAATACAAATGCTTCTTGATTTTTTACATTTATTTTTGGAAATATTTTAAAACTAGTTACTTCTGAAAAAATAGAAAATGGAGTTTTGACCACCAGTGAGCGTATTAAAGGTCCTATTTGTGATCCAGACGCTTGACCTTCTTCCTTTAATTCAGGTGGTACTTCTTCTTTTTTACCTCTTTTTTCGTGTAAATTATCTTGTATATTCAGGTTTTTATACTTGTAAATTTCATCCCATATTCCCTTACCAATCCATGGATTTTTCATCACCATCCCCCCGTCTGATGAAATTCAAAAAATTTGTTTTTTGTATGTGCCCATTTCATCATTATATATGTTGTATAAAAATAAAAAGAAATTGTCTTTGTTAAAAAGACAATTTCTTTTTATTTTTATAGTGCTACTTGTACTTGTTGTACTTGTAAAACTTTTAAAGTAAGATCTAGTACAATTTTTTCACGAAGCGTATCAAATGGTTCGTTTAGCTCTGTAGAACAAGGTGAAAAGTCTAATTCAAAAAATTGAGCGCTTACTAATTCACAATAAGGTTGTTCGTTATAAAAAACTGCATTTTCAAAGAAATATTTGTCTAGACGTGGTAAATCACCGTTTTTAGGATTTATAAAATGAGAAGTAGTGTCCGAAGAAGAAGCTACTAAAGCTAATGATAGAAAATCACCTTCTGTCAGATCTGCAAAACCAGAAAATGGAACATTTGCAATACGATCATATAGAACTCCATTACACTCGTTATTTGCATATTCAATATTTTTACGAATATAGCCTTGTACAAATAATTTTGCTCTTGTAACTCGTCGGTAAGGTGTACCTGGTACTGGTACAAATGCTACAGGCACTAACTTACATTGTGTTAAAAATACGTTTTTTAATATGCGTTTAATTTCAACTGCTGGAGGCTCTAATGAAATATCGGACTCTACAACAATTTGAAGCGTTCTTTCAGCTAATACAACTGGAATCTTTACAATGGGTGCTCCTGGAGTAACAATTGGTGTTGCAGTCTCATCACTTAATGGTGTTTGGGTTTGCCCTGCTACCTGACATGGTACATTAATTGGACATTGTTCGCTCATGTTTTATGCTCCTCTTTTTATAAGATTTTAGAGTTTATAAAATTTTCAAACTCATAATACCTGTATATGTCTTTCTTCTATTAATGTTTGGGTTCTATAGTAGTCTCTTTAATCATTATCATTAAGTTGGTATAATCTAATCATTTTTATTGAAAATTCAGAAAATTAATATTTTTAGATAGATGCTAGATTATAGTAATTAAAAAGCTGACTAATTATTTTCAGCTTTTTAATTACTTTACATACACATAGGCTTCATTTGCTGTTAGATAGTATGTTTTACTTTTCAAACTTCACATATTCACCAGAAATCCATTGATCGCCGCCAACATTATACCAACCGTCACTATATCCCCACGCTTGATATTTCTCACCTTGGTACACATTTTTCACGACGCCATAGTTAGTTCCTGGACCAGTACGAACGCGTAACACATCAGCAGTAATAGTTACTACACCAATGCCATCATTTGAAGGTTTAGAAGGTGCTGGTGCATTTTCTCCTGTATAACGAATGTATGATGAATCATTATATACCCACTGATCGCCACCTAAGTTTAGCCACCCATTTAACTCACCCCATACTTGGTAGCATTCTCCTTTCCCTAATTGACGAATAACCCCGTATCCAGTACCAGGTCCTTTACGAAGGTTAACATTATTCCCCTCAATATATGCAATACCTGTCCCACTAGATGACGGTGGAATAGGAGTTTGGGGTACATTATTACCTCCACCGTTATATGCATTTTGGACTCTTTCAATAAAGCTATTCCAACGTCCTTCTGCTAACATACGATGAGGACAATACTTTCCACTCCATGATTGATGTGTACGAACTTTACTGATTGGAATGTTGTACTGTTTCATTAATTGAGCTACAACGATAGCTGCATTATCTTCAGCTTTATAATATCGATCTCCACCACTTAAAGAGTAACAAATTTCAACTCCAATAGATTTACGATTTCCGTTACCACCACCATCACCACAATGCCAAGCGTTACGCTCTAAAGGAATACCTTGTATAGCTTCTTTATCGTCTACCGCAATATGAAACGATACTTGGTTGTCATTACGAATCATATAAGCCACTTCGTTATTTGCTGTAGCATCGTTATAGGTATTGTGGACAGTAATGAATTCTGGATTCATTGTATAAGGACACTTAGTACCATATTTGCTTGCATCAACTAAATTTTTTCTGATTTCCATTATTGAACATCTCCCTTTTTCTCTTCTTGTTTTTGTTTACCACCTAAAATTTCAACTGCATTTGTCAAAGCTTGTGGCAACGGAATACCCATTCGACCAGCATTTTCTAAAAGTGAAAGTAATTCATTACCCATAAAGAAGAAAATTGTTGCTTCTCGAATAGCACTATTACTTCCAAGTGCCACATCTAGCTGGGTCGCCACTCCAACCAAAAGAAAAAGCACCACCTTTTTGGCGATGCCTTTGAAACCAACTTTACTTTTTAGCTCTCCGTTGTATCCTGCTGCGACTACTCCTGTGATATAGTCGATAGCTGCCATGATTACTAGAACTTTCAATGTTGCATCCCATCCTCCCAAGAAATACCCACAGAAGCCACCAAAAGTGGCAATAAAGGTTTTTAATAATACATCAATACGATCCATCTTTTCCTCTCCTTTTTTAGATAATAAAAAAAGACCAGCTTATGGCTGCTCTGGTTTCACGTTTATTAATTTTTGTACTAATTCTTTTAATGTAGACACATCGTTTGTTAGTGTTGCAACTTGCTCTTTTAGTTGTTTATTCTCACTTTTAACAGTAGTTAACTCTTCGTTAAATTGATGATACTGCTGTTGGAAAGCTGCAATAAAGATTGAAACAGTATTATATAAATTAATGGCCCGTTTCTCTTTATCTGTAAATATAGCATCCGTATCGTCTGCAATCATACCGAAATACGTTTCAATTTCTTTAGTTGTATATGGTTCTGTTTTTTCTTCTGGCTTGTTCACACGCATTTGATACAGATCATACATATCGTCCTTGAAATTGTACTGTTTGATAGCTAAGTTCATGATTTTATCAAGAGCTGAGAAAGGAATATCTTTTATATTTTCTTTCATATTTCTAGCTGACGTAGGGTTAAATGCTTTCGCCCACATTTGACCATTGGCATTTACATTCTCTTGCGCTCGTAGTGTTCTTAATTCTATATCTTTCCATCCTTGGCCCATCATATCTTTAATCTGCAAGCCATTGTTATAACCTTGTACAAAACTTGATCTTATCATTGCATTACCCATGATTAAATCATGATCGGTGGCGCCGTTTATGAAATGTATTTTATAGTCACTGCCTTTTCTTTTGAAAGTAAACTGTCCCTTGTTATTGTTAAAAATATGCGGTTCAGTTGTAGTTACAGAGAAGTAACCATATCCTGGAGCCCATCCTTCAGATTCAAAAATAATATCATTCAAGTTTTGAAAACGAAATTGTCCATCTGAATATACGCTCAGATGTCCACCGTCATTCTGCATTTGAATATAATTTGACCAAATATTAGTTCCTTCTGCATTTTCTCCTTTAGAAACCCCAAATTTTGCATACGCTTTAGAAGGTTGATCGACTCCATTAATTCGCGGCATGACTTGATAAATATAAAACGATCCTGTACCCCTGTATTTAATATTGTCAGAACCAAGGACGAGTGAAGGTTGAATACTTCCATTTGGCGTCTCCATAAATCCCAAATAAGCACGATTAGCGCCACTTCCATACAAAGTCATGTCCTGTGCATTTAAGCGGATGTGGTTATTATTAGAACCCTGTGGTGCTGTTTTGATAGTAATCCCTACTAATTCTTGAGCTCTTAAGTGTTTTGCTTCAATGTATCCGTCAAGATAAATCTTCCTAGCCTGAATTAATACAGCTTGAGCTGTTTGGTTAATTGCGGAAGCTATTTCACCAGCTTTAATTCTTGTACTAATTTCATTACTCATTACAGATAACTGAGAACTATGAGATTCTACAATAGCTTTGCTTCCAAATGTACCGTCCGCTTCTGTTTTCGTGTAAACATTTGTAGCTTCTGCTTTTAAGTCAATACGATTAGATTGCTGATTGATTGTAGTCTCCATTTGAGTGACTTTATTGTTAAAATCACTAGTAGCTACTTTTTTAGCAATCTCACCAACAAGCTGGTCATAGTTGGCGTAATCTTTTGGGTTCTCCATGAATGTAGAACGAGTAGATCCTTGTTGTAATTGGGGTTGAGATACCCAAATTGTACCGTTCTGTCTAACCCATATATCACCTTGTAAATGCGTTACCGCTACGTTAGGAGAAGTAATTTTAACAGATACTAGTACCCAAGAATTGTTGACTAATAAATCTTTAAACTCGGTTTGTACAAATGTTGAAACTGCATTTGCCCCATTAAAGAATTGAAGTTTAATCGCTCCACCATTATCAAGTGTATTCTTATCCTGAACGTATACCCAAGCGGAGAATACATAATCACCGCCATTTTGTACAGCTGGGACACGTTGCATGATACCAGACCACTTACTAGAAGTTTGACCTGTAGCTGTAATTTTGACAGAATTGTAACCTTCATGATGTCTAGCACTCTCAGGAACTATAGTAATCCCTGAACCTGTACCTACAATGCTCCATTTCGTTGTACTTGGGGTTGTATTTGTTACAGCTCCTGTGGAAGCGTTTATTACTCGGTCTTCAAATGCAGCATTAAATAGTAAGTTCGTGCTTCCTAACCCACCTACATATTCCTGCATTTGTGTATCCGACACTTTAGATTTCATCTGATTATTCAACTGTGTGATATCACTCGTGTTTTGTTGAATAATCGCCCCTTGTTGCCCTTGTGTTTGCGATAATGATGTAATACTTTGAGAATTTGAGTTTGTGGACTGTTCTACTTTATTAAGTGTTGATTGCATTGTACCTTGATTTTTTTGAACAGTTGATACAGTAGAGGTAACTCCCTCCACACTTTTTTCAATCTCAGTTGTTTTCTTGGTGAATTCATCAGTTGTTACTTGATCTTCAGGTGCTGGTGTCCAGTCGGTAGCTTTATTGCCTATTTCAATTTGAAAATTATATACAGTAATTTTTGCTCCAGTTGTGAAATTATCTAATCTCATATTTACAGCCTTAAAAGCACTACCACTAATCGTGATTACACCCAAATATTTTCCGCTTAAGTTTTGAGGGGAAAATGTAATTTTGGATGCAATAAGGGGCCATGGATTACTCCCTTGCATATACATAGTACCCGATGGTGTCGTTGTACCTTCAACTTTCCAATCAAAGGAAACACAAATTTCCTTATCTATAATTGAACTAGAATCACCACCTGCAAAGTTATAAATACTTAAAGTTTGATTGGCTGTATTATTACCAATTAAACTTGCTGGAATTGATGTGCCGAGAACAACATTTCGTCCACCTATTTTAGTGTTATTAACTTTGGTCTCTACACTCGTTAACTTCTCACTGATTTTCCCAGCTTCTTCTTTAATTTCAGTTGTTGTTTTCTTAAGCTCACTTGTTGTTTGCTGCACATCAGAAATCGTCTTTTTTGTGCCTTCTACGGTTTGTTCGACTGTATTTAATTTATTACTGATTTCAGTATCTTTCTTAGTTAACGATTCAATAGAAGTCTTAAATCCATTTGCGTTTTGCT
Source organism: Bacillus cereus G9842 (assembly GCF_000021305.1). Taxonomy (GTDB): domain Bacteria; phylum Bacillota; class Bacilli; order Bacillales; family Bacillaceae_G; genus Bacillus_A; species Bacillus_A thuringiensis_S. The sequence continues at coordinate 2,508,720 of NC_011772.1, read as the reverse complement.
CTATTTGAGTTACTTTTTTATTAATATTACCTTGTTCATTTTGTACATCAGAAATTGTACGGCTCACACCTTGTAAGCTTTCCTTTACTTCGTTGAATTGTCCTGTCGCTTGCCCCTGTGCTTCTTGAACCTTTTGATTCAATTCTGTTTTAGCTGTTTCAATATCTTCCTTAACATCTTTAATACTTTGCTTTAATGGTCCTGTATCCGGAGTAACCCTTTGCCATTGACCACCTTTCCAAAGTTTCTGCACCTTATTTTCAGGATCAGAACTATCTATCCATAAAGTTTTTCCATCACGTAAATTTTCAGTAGGGGCTGTTGGTTGTTCGATGATATCAACCATATTCTGCTCTATATATTTCTGCGTTGTTTCTGCCAAATCTTTTGCTGTTTGACTTTCTTTTTGTGCCTGATCAGCTTTATCTTTAGCATCAATGATGTCTTTGTTTTGTTCCTTTACTCTATTATTTAATTGGTCAAATAACTCTTGTGGAACCTTGTCATACAATGAACTTAATATCTTTTGATACAACCTTCGCAACTCATCATTTTGATCAACGATTTCACGATAATCACCAAATACATAGTTATCTTGTGTAGGATCTTTAAAAGATTCATCACCAGCAATAGCACGAGCTTCAAGATATAGCTTAGGTGTAAACCCTTCATCTATAATTCGAATTGTATCTCCTTCATTGATTTCTTCATGCGATAAACCAGGTATTCTTGCTATATTTTGTGCATCGACTCCATAAGAAACGGAAGCATTCACAAGCTTACTCATTTCTGTTTTCATTAAAGTTAAAAGTCTCTCTGGAGACATATTTTGATCATCTGTTTGCGGAGTATAGAAAGCGAATTTATGTTTTCCGTTCTCATTCCAGCGTTGGTAAGCTGCATCATCCACAAGATAAGGAACACCCTTATTTATGGATGAGATTGTAATAAATTCTCCATTTTCTTTTTTTACAAAACCCAATAAGGCTGTACAAATGTTTTGAGAGTTCTCAATTCGTTTAATTCCTATTAAATCTTTACCAAAGGTTACTTCTTTTCTTGTATCTCGCCCTCGTTTCTGAACCATATCCACATAGCGTCCAACAATTTTAGAACCAACAACTTCAGCGCGATATTGAATTTCTAATTCAAATGAAGCGGCAATTTTCTTAAGCAAATCCAATGGATCAGTAAATTCTTCAATTACCATTGAATGCGCTCCATCATGTTCGGTTTTACCTATTTTCCACTTCGTCCCTTTAAGAGCTATTTCCATACATTGTTTCAATGTTTTACTTTCTATTTTTTGCGGCTCAATAATTCCTGCCTTAGCAAGCTGAATCCATTCACCAGATGCATAAACCATTAATGATCTATCTTTAGAATCCTTTTCCGTTTCTGTAATGACATAAGGAACGATTCTGCCGCCACGTACTTCTTTTAATACTAAATTTTGTTGTACAAGTGTTGCTGCATGATCTGTATTCTCAAATACCCTAAACTCTAGAGTATCGATATTATTTTTGATTTCCCAATGTCGTTTGTCATCCCAATAGTCTTTAGGTTGTACAGCTGAAACGATTTGATTTGTTTTAAAATCAACAACATGTAAGTCTCCACTTGGTGCACTCATCTAAATCGCTCCCTATACGTCAATTTCGCTATTCCTACATTTGCTGGACGTATTATAACTTCATTTTTCCCCCTTTTTATAACAGGGAATGAACTAAATATATCTTTTAGTGCAATTGCATTTGTTCCATTGATTGTTACTAATGATCTTTCTGTATCTATTTGAATTTTATCTCCTATATCAAAAATATAAGGTGTTACATCTTTATCGAAATGATTAATCTTGTAAAACTTAACGTCTTCAACAAACGCGACTTCCATCGCATCATTATTTCCGTATTTAGTAACTGCTACAGCTATTTTCTTTGGCTTCATACTTGTATATTTTGATGTATTACTTACGTCTATCCAATAATCTAATTCAGTATCGTTATCAATCTCTGTATTCGTTCTGTATTTAGATGCTTTAGCAAACCACTTGTTGCCCTCGCGTTTCATTGACAAATGACCTCTAAAGTCATTGAACGATCCTTCACGAATACCACCTGTAGATTCGATAATTCTATAGTTATCTTTATTGACTTCAGATTCCATCCAACCTACACCAACTCTAGCGTTAATGTTCTGCATGGTATTGTAGTAATCTGTTAAATCTAGCATTGTCATAACTTCGTCATTGTCTCCTAGAAGGAATACAGCTACAGAACCCATCTGACCAATTCTATTAGAACGTATTGTGAATTGACAATCTAAAATAAAATCAGTAGCATCTTGAGGAATTGCTCTAGTCATTACAGGTCCATGCCAAGCGGTACCACTACCATAATCTTCAGCATAGAATGCGTAACCTTGCCATATTTTAAAACTACCTGCGGGCTGAATATAACCGATTTTTTGAGTATACGGTGTCCATTTAGTTAAGTCAGTCATTTCATCCCATAAAATACGTTCCTCTCTAGACACCACAACCGTCTGTACTGGAACTGGATAACCTAGCCTAAAGTATTCGTCGCCATTCCATACATCAAGAAAAGGACTCTTTGCTCCTACAGTTATATCAATAATTGGATTAGACTCTACAGATCCTTTGTTAATAAAGTTAGACTTTAAATCACTGTTCTCAATAGCAAGGGTTTTACTTTGTATAGGACCTAACTTATATGGCATTGGGCAAATGAACGTAAGAGTTCCTATTCCAAGTGTTACAAATTCATCTAGATCAAAACTATCATCCACAACTGCTAAATATGTTCTATTTGGTTCTACATCAAAAATAAGCTCTACTGGTTGATCCGTTATTAACCAACTTGCAATTTCTTCTTTTACCATTTCTAAATCTGCATCATCAGGAACTATGATTCCTACAGGAATTGATAAAACACGCATTTCTGTTTGTGTATTTAATAACCTCGCCCCTGGATATCCTGGGGTACTTAGGAAATTCCGTTTCAATGGTGCCCAAGTTGGTCTTTTCCAACCTTTTGCAATTTGAATATAATTTTTACGTTCATTGTTAAATTTGAAAGAGCTCATTTTGACACCTCATTTCTTTATAAAATAAAAGAAACCCAAACCTAAAAGTCTGAGTTTCTCTTTTCTTCTCTTTCTTGATACTCGGTTGTATATCGATAAGTACCACGCGCTACATCTCGCCCTTCTAAAACAACAGGGACTTCCACAACTAAATCGCCACCAAGCATTGGAATTACTCCGCCTCCAGATGATCCGAAAGAATTATTAATTACTTGATTTGATACACTATTTGTCATGGCTTGTCTGCTGTTTGACATACTTCCATACACACCACTCATGACGGTCTTTAATCCTGCTAATTGGCTTGCGGAACTAGCCATCATACGGCTCATATCGTCCATTAATTGATTTATTTCTCCTGATATAGCAAATTGTTGTCTTGGCATGGCTGCTACGATTCCTGCGCCAATATCTCCAAGTGTCTTTTTATTTAAAGGTAAAACCGCTTCTTTTCCAGCTTCACCTGCACCTTGCAAGTTCCCACCATTCATTCCAAATATAGTCGGTTTAGTGAAGATACCACCTTTTGCACGCCAATCTATATTAAGTCCAGAAGGGAACGTAACATCCTTCCCTAAAATATTTTTCGTACTAGTTTGCAAGCTAAAGTGTGGAAGTGGTGGCATTTCAGGTTTAGGAATCTTTAACTTCAAATCACTAAAGAAGCTCTTAATCTTCCCAATAAATTTTTCTACACTGTCAACTGCATCTTTAATTGGATCAATTATAAAGCGTTTAGCTGCTTCGAATTTTTCTTGTGCAGCATTCTTTACGGAATCAAATTTTTCTTTCGCTGAATTATATAAATCAGTAAATTTTTGTTTGGCTGAATTGTAAGCTTCAGTTACTGGATCAATCACGTATTTCTTTGTCAAATTCCAAGCTGTTAGCGTATAGGATTTTATAGTTTCCCAGTTTGATAATATCCAATTAGCCAAATCTGAAAGTTTTTGCTTGGTTGTATTCCACAAGTCTTGAACAGGTTGAATAACATATTCTTTTACCAAATTCCAAGCTGCAAGAGTATATGATTTAGCAAGTTCCCATTTCGAACTTAACCAAGAAATTAAATCGCTAAATTTTTCTTTTACAAAGTTCCAAGTGTCTAGAACAGGTTGAATGATGTATTGTTTAAATAATCCCCACGCAACTTGTGCCACCGCTTTTGCAATTTCCCATTGTGTACCAAGCCATGTAACTAATTCGCCAATTTGTTTACTCACCCAATTGTAAGCTTCTTGGATTGGTTGAATAATATACTGACTTATCGCTGCCCACGCAATTTGCACTCCTGCTTGGATTAATAACCAACCAGCCTCAAGAACCGTAGAAATCAATGAAATGATAGGGTCTAAGACCGTAAGTACAGTATTCCACGTTTCCTGCCAAGCTTGTACGAGTGCCCCCCACAATTCAGAAGCTGTTGTAACTAAAGATGACCACCAAGAAGAAGCCGTTTCAACAATTCCGGACCATAAACTACTAAAGAATTCACCTATCGGATCAAAGAAACTATGCATCATTTTAGTGAATGAAGCCCAAGCTCCAGAAAAGAATTCAACAATAGAATTCCAGGTATTACTACATATCTCGCCTATACCTGTCCATAAATCGCTAAAAAACTGACCTATCGGATCAAAGAATGAGTGCATTGTTTCTAAAAATGAATTCCATGCTTCACTAGAGGATTGAACGATGCCATTCCAAAGTTCTATTAAATATTCTTTAATAGAATTCCACATATCAATAGTCCACTGTTTTATAGAATCCCAATTTTTATAAATAGCAACTCCTAGAGCCACTATAGCTGCGATAATAATAGGAACGATAGCAACAAGTCCAGCTGCTGCTAAAGCTCCAATCTCAAAGAAGCTCATGACTGTCATAACTATAGGAGCAAGCGCCATAATTGCACCTGAAATTACGCCAATAGCTATTGCGACAGCCGTTAATGTGGCTGCTAACTTTGGATTGTTTGAAACCCATTCAGCTATTTTGGAGATGATATCCGCTATGACACTAAGAACTGGCTGAAGCGCAACTTGTAAATCCTGCATCGCTTTTTGAAATTTAACTGCTGGGTTTGCATCCATTTTCTTAATAGAATCATTCAGTTTATCTTGTTGCTTTCCAAAATCAACTGTTTTCTCTTTCGCACCTAGCAAAGTATTAATGATGTTTTGCCCTTGATCTTCATACATTGTCATTTTGTTATCGTAAAGGCTTTTTATCCTCTACTTCTTACAGTTCATTTCCTGTAAGTTCGGCATACGTTTTCACTAATAAGTGTCGCGGTCTCGTGGAGGGATTATATCTTTTCACCCTCTATGCTCTGCCCCTGACTATACTTTGTATAGCCTTCGGTTCAAATTAGGATTCGCACCCTCTTTGCTTTATACCGCGATTTTACTTCGGCACAATTCATCATCTACCGAAAAACTTAACACCTAATTCATTACGCTTTGTTTCATCCTCAACTTCTGATAAAGCCTGTGCAATTTCAGTCATTGCTGCCGATCCATCTTTACCACCTTTAGCTACTGCCTGACCCCATTTTTCAACTTGTTCTGCTGAAATTTTTGTGCCTTCAAGCGATTCTTTCATAGCTTTATCGACACCTTGACCGAATTCAGCCGCTTTAACACGCCCTTCTTTTAAACCATCTAAGAGATTATCAATCATCTACATTCAACGTGATTCGCAAGGTCACGCCCGTTCTCTATGAACTGCTATACGTCACCGTATAGATTAGACTATATCTTCAACTACTTGAGTTGCTCCCCTTTTCGAGTGTCATATGCTTACACCCTACGTCTTTCGACTAGTCGTTGCACGTTCCTTAATTAAAAGGCTTCGCTCAGTATTGTCTCATTTGAGAGTTTCACTGAATTAAAGGAGTTTTTCATTGTATGTCGCCATACAAGGGAACTATAATCTAATTCCAAGTACCTGTTTCGACCCCAGCTGCCATAATAGCTTGCACTTCTTCAGCATTGTATCCGGCCCGCGTCAGCTGACCACCATATTCAGCAATAATATCTAATTGTTCCGGTGGAAAACCCATTTTTAATAAGGCATCAGCCATACCGAGAGCGCCTTCTTGTGAAATACCTAATTCATTACCGATTTCATTTGTTTCTTGAATTAATTCAGTAAAATCTATGCCAGCATAAGCATTAGAAATAATAGCTGCACTCTTTACGAAAGAAGCATTTGCTTCATCACTAACATCTTTATTCAAAGCCCATTGTCTTCTTACACCCTCAAGTGCTTCTTCTGCATCTAATCCATAGGCTGAAATTCCTCTCACAGCATCCTCTACTGATTTTTTTGAGGACTCAGGAACATCAAATCCTATTTCAATTTTTGTTTTTAACTTCGACATGTCCATTGCTTTTTCAATTGCGGTTGCAATTCCGCCACCAGCTGCTAATCCACCGATAACATTTTCTAACCCTACTTTTAAGCCTTCAAACTTTTTCTCAGTTCTTTCGGCTTCTTGTTGTAAATCTCTTAATTCATTTTGCACTTGCCGTATTGTGTTTCCAGCATCCACAGATTGGAGTGCTCGTTGCAATTTATCAATATCTGTTCCTGCCCCTAATGCTTCACGACCGATAATTCCAATTGCTTGTTCTAACTGACGACTTGTAGCTGTTCCATTTCGAATTGCATTCACAAGACGATTTCCTAATGCTCCTGCAAAATCATCAACGCTTTTTCCTGTAGTTCTAAACAATATTTCTAATTGCCTTGTAGAACTTGCTACATTCTCTTGCTCGGCTTTCATGTTTCCGAGTTTATTTTTCAGACCATTAAGCGATCCTTCTGTAAATTCAATTTCACGCCTGAATGCACGATATTGTTCTTCAGAAATTTTACCGTTTTGAAATTGAGCTTGTACTTGTTGTTCCGCTGCTTTTAATTTATCTAGCTTTTGTGTTGTATTTTCAATTTGTTGTGTAAGTAACTGTTGCTTTTGAGAAAGTGCCTCAATATTACCAGGATCAAATTTTAGTAATCTTTCAACATCTTTTAGTTCTTTAGCTAAAGAATCGCTTTGTTTATTAACATCTTTTAGAGCGTTTTGTAACGGTTGAGTGTTACCATTAATTTCAATCGTAATCCCTTTAATTCTTCCTGCCATTATCTCACCCCTTTCTTAGAATGAATCGAAGTCTTTTTGACCTGCTTTTCTAACTTTTTCTTTATCTGGATTCTCTAACTCAGCAAATTCAGCAATGTAATCAAAGCAATCACCAACGGTCATTTCTTCTAAGTCACCTTGTGATAAATTTGCTTTATAACAAAGAGCAAGAAACAATTCAGTAGTAAATTCCTCATCACTGAATGTCCCTTGCTCTCCATTATTTTTCTTTATTTTTTTTTTGCACCCATAGTGACCTGAACTAATTCCATGACTTCTGGCATAATTTCTTCAATCGGGAATTCTTCAAATTCATCTAGCCACGTCATAGGATCAGGAATATTTGGATCAGCGGTTTTAGCATATAACCAAGTTAAATCATAAATAAGTTCAAAATCCACATTGCTTAAATCAACATTAGACATATCAAGAGGTTGTTGTGAACCATCTGGTGAAGTTAATGCGCTAATTGCTCCTAATCCCATCAAATCTGCAAATAAATTACGTCTGAATTGTGCTTTATATCGTTTAACTGTTGCTGCTGTAGCTTTTAATCTGACTTGTTTTCCATCTATTGTAATTGTCTTTTCCATTCACTTACGCCCCTTTTGGTAATGCAGGTACTTTTGTATAAACTTTTTTGTACCAATTATCATAGATTTCTTGTTTTGATTTAGTAGTAGTTTTCGTTTTAACCATACGTTTTCCATTAATATCAATAGGGCTTGATACAAATTTAAGCTCATTTGTATTTGGCTCCGCTGAATTAGTTTTCGTTTTAGATGCAATTGTTGGACGACTTGCTGAACAGTTAAACATAACATGTCGAGTCGCTCTTACATCGCCATCAAATTCAAACAATAAAGCAAATGGTTTTCCTTTTGCGTCAGCTAATTCATTTAATACACCGTCTTCTGTGTCTAATTCCTCTCCTAATGCATCAACTGCAAATTGCTCTGGAATAGTCGCAATAGATAGCGTCCCATCATAACCTTGGTTATTACTTGCTGCATAGTAAAGCATGTCATCAGCGTAGAACTCAATTAAATCTCCTCGTGGATCAAAAGTTAATTCAACCGCACCTGGTAATCGAATAGGTGTACTAAATGTAATTGCACCATCTTTAATTTCATAGAGTGCATAATGGACATTTTTCAGACCGAAAGCTACTTTATTTTCATTCATTTATATCAACCTCGTTTCATATATTTTTTGATACATTTTTTCAGATTCAATAAAAGTCCCATACGAGTCATAAGGAATTTCATGATTGTCTAGGACTTTTTCAAGTTTTTCTTCTGCAACTAAATCTTTTTTAGTTGTGTAAAGTTCAATATTTGCATCGTCTATCTTGTGATACACCTTATTATCAGCCATTAAATTTGCTGATCCATCAACAAGGATACAAATATAAGGTGGCGCTGGTACTGGTTTCCCTGGCGTTGCAATGAAATGCGAATAAGCCACAGGATAACCTGTAGCTTCAAGGATTTTTATTAATTCACCTAATGTCATTATTCAAGCGACCTTTCAATACGTCTTGGCAACTCATTAATTACATACTCTTCAACTGGACGAATATGAACTTGAGTCGGAACACGTCCACCACCAACTCTCGCATGTCCCTTTTCTAAAAGGTGTGTTAATTGTCCTTGAGTATTATGAATAACAACACCACTATCTTCTTTTTTCTTACGCCACCCTTTACGATAAGCACCTGTTTTTTTAGGACTGCTTTGTTTTAATTTATTCACAGCAACATCAGCAACTTCTTCTTGCGCCGTCAGTAATTCTTCTTCCACAACATTTGCATATCTTTGCAATTCTCTAGCAAGTTCGCTCGCAAAATCATTCATATTAAACATGCTCCTTTGCGATAATAGTCAATGTTTGATACATTTCATCATCATTCATTGGCGGTTCGATAATGTCAAAGATACGACCTTTCATATTGATTCGCATTAATTCTGTAATACTTGTTGTATAAGGCATCACAAACCGATAAATTCGTGTAGATTGTGATGCTGAAGCTTCAATGTACTCCGAACCTTTTACCGTTTTTATCATTGCCCATGCTTTTTTTACTTCTTGCCAATTACCTGTTTCAACTTCTTGATTTAATTCATCTTTTATTACTTCAGGTTGTTCAATGATAATTCGATTTCTACAATCGCCTGTATTCAGTGGTTTCTTGTACTGAAAAGGACGCATATTAATCACCGTCCAATTTAATTTCTTCTAATGCTTTATCAATACCTAAACTATTAATTTGACTTAAAAAATTCTTGTCAAAATACTCTAATGCATCGTTATAAACATAACGAGAACGTTCAAAGACTAATTCTTTGAACTCCTCGTCTTTATTTAAATCATAATTCCCACAAACCCTAAGTAATGCCTTGTTAGACGTAGAAAGGATGCGCTTTAGGTTATCATCTTCCTCATCACCTAAATGCATCCTCTCTTTAAACTCCTGTATAGTTACATCTGAAATTACTGTATCCATTCACATCATCCTTGTGTCGGTGGCTTTACTTCTTCAAGTTTCAATGTATAAACTTGTGAAGTGTATTTATCCTTCGGCTTACCTGTAGCGTGTTGTTTGGCAATATAAAGTGTTGCATCTTCTAAAGCGAGTGTTTCATTATACTTTTGGATTGGCTCCGTTCCACCCATCGCTGCAATGTACTCCCCTTTAACAAAAAACACCACTTGTCCTTGAGGTACAAATACAGATTCTGTTGGGATTGGATTAAAAGGTAAGCTCGTTACATATACACCTGCCGAATTTTGAGTTGTAGCATTTGCTTGAATATCAAAAGTATCGAATGGATTTGTTACCATAACTACTTTACCAGCAATATTTTTAGGTCGATCTGCATCTGTTTTACCATCAGGATTTAATTTTTTAGCCAATAATTTAACCACGCCTTTTAATTCATTAATTGTTTTACGACCTGGTTCAAACGTTAAAGTTCCTGCTGGCTTTTTATCTGGATATACTCCATTCACTACACTTCCGCTAGGATCTTTTAATAACCCAATTGGTTCTTCTTTACCTGTCCCTACTACAAAACCACGCTCTAAACCTACTGACATCGCTTCTGTAATCATAGTACGAACATATCGTTCCACCCATACTGGACCAAGCTTCAACATATCATTTGCTAATGGAATAAATGCTGTTAATTTCAGTTGAGTAATTGACTCTTTTCGGAATGTAGCATTTAATTGTCCTTTAATATCACCAAATAACGGCCCCCATACAGCTGCACCCTCTGGATCTCCATAAATAAATTCTGTCACGGCTCCTAAATTCTCTAAACCGATATGCTCTAGCAATGGATGACCTTGAACTAAATCATCAAAAATTCTCTCTTGTGTTGTTTTAGGTAAAGTCTCAGTAGATTTAAAACCACCTTCTTCAACAACGGCATTAAAGAACTTCATTTCTTCACTTGTTAGTACATTAGAACCGCGAGATTGCATAATAGAACGATCTACCATTGATTCATTCACTTGATTTAAAATATCTGCTCGTACATCTGTAGCAAGTGCTTCAATCATGGAGTTTAATGCTACTGATTGTTCTTCTGCTGTACCATCCTGTGTTGCTTTTGCAAAAGCTAGTTTTTTCTCTTCGAAATTATTAAACTTAATAACCATATTTTATTTTCCTCCTAAATTTAAAAAGAGCGTACTCAAATTCTGTTTTGTATGAACAGGCTTTTGAATAGGCTCTTTTGGATTTGTATTTGTTTGTAAATCATTCAGAATTTCATTTTTCAAACCTGACAATGCTGCATTTAAATCTTCTTTTGTAATCCCTTGGCCTTTGTTCATGGTTCCATTTCTAAAGCCATCGATTACTTTCTGTGGAAGCATGGCAGCAGTAGAAGCTGAAGCTGTCATTTTTACCTGATTATCCATAAACATAATTTCATCCACAAAATTATTTTCTAACGCTTGTTGTGGACCCATCCACGTTTCTTCAGCCATCATATTAAGTAGTTCTTCTTCTGATTTACCGCTTTTAATGACATAGGCGTTTACAATTGCTCGATCTGTTGTTTTTAGCATTTCGGCAGCCTTTGACATATCGCGATGATCTCCACCATTCCACATTGAAGCGTTATGAATCATGATTTGTGCAGTTGGAGAAATTCGGACTTTGTCAGCAGCCATTGCAATAACAGAAGCCGCACTTGCAGCCAAACCAACAATTTGAACTTCCACATGACCAGGATAATTTTTCAACGCTGTGTAAATCTCTGAGCCTTCGTGTACATAACCACCAGGACTATTAATTGATACAACTAAGTCATCGCCATTTGCATCTTCAAGCGCTTTTGAAATCTTACCTGGGCTAGCAGCATCCATTTCAAACCAATCATAAATCCAAACTTCATCATTTGAAATAATCGGTCCTTTAACGTCAATTTTCACCGTCATTTTCTTTCTCACCTCCTTCAGATTCATCTAATTTTGTATAGTTTTTCGTAATATGATGGATATTTAGATTCGGATCATCTGACTCCTCATAATCTACTTCTGAACGAATTTCATTTCCTGTAAATGCACTTGAAGAAATGAGTTTATCAATACTTGTCGCAAGATCAAATATACTTTGATAGGAAACAGCCTTAACCTCAATTTTTAGTCCTAAAAGATATTCACTCATTTCAAAGAATTTAACGTTCGCTTCATCAGATAGCTTTTTTAATAATGGTCGTACTGTGAAAAGCATATAATTTTTCGTTTGCTTTTCTACATCAGCCATTTCTCCATATATCAGAGCTACAGGAATACCAATTGCCATAGCGACTTGATTCAAGAAACCATTTGTTACTTTATTGATTTCTTCCACACTTGGACCATTTGCAACTCCATTATATATCTCGTTGTAATTAATACCCTTTTGTTGCGGAACAATAGCAATATCCTTATTACCAAACGCTTGATACATATCATCAATAAACTTTTGTAATTTCGCTAGGTTCTCTTCGGTTTTAGAACCTGTCATTTCCATATCAACTGTTCCACGAACTTGATTTTTCCGTTTTTGAGAGTTTAATATCCTACCAAATAAATCACCATAATCTGCAAATAACCCATCAATAAGTGGGGATAATTTATCATTCCGATACTTTAAATGAATAACTTCGCTTTGTTTAAAGCTTCTCTTAAACGTATAATCTTTTACCCTTACATCCGTAAAAGTATCTTCAAATACCGCATACTCATTATGTTGAAATCCATCTGCGATAAGTAAATCACCATCATCTGCTTGTATGACTAAACACTCATTATCATAAATAAGTTTGCGAACAAACCTTTCCCAAAAGGTACTTGCGGTCATATTCTTGTTTGGTCTTACGTTTAATCGATAATAAAGCTCATTCTTCTTAAATGCTTTACCATTTCTTACTCTAAATTCAGATTGACTAATCGTTCTTCCTAAAAATGAGACACATGTATCAATCGCCAAACGTTTCATATGAAGCCTGTTTGCTGTATCAGTAATTATGTCCAGGTCCAACATGAATTCTAGTTCTTTATTTCTTTTAAATACTGAACCTAACCACCCAATGATTATCACCCCCTTTAAAATTTGATACTATCGAGCATAAACTCAACTTCTTCTTCAAGAATGTTATCCGCTTGCCATAATGCATGGATAAAAGCTTGAAATCCATCTGTTTTTCGTTTGAATTCATCTTTTTTCAAATATTCTTTATTGCCATCTTTTTTAATATGAACATAGACGTTATTTGTGTACCAACGCATTAACGGATTATCGCCAAAGATAATACGGTTGTTCGCAAATAATGTTTCGACCCTTGGCGCTAATAATGAATGAATAGCTTTTGGATTACGAATATACAACAATGTAAACCCTTCTGCTTCAAGTGCTGTTTTAACAAGATCTAAACGGAATGTATCTGCAACAATCGTATTCACACCATACAATTCACGCATTCTTACGAACCAATCCACAATGTGAGAGATATTAATTACAGGTTCATCCACAATTGTTAATAATCCATTTTCGGCCCACTCAAAAATAGGTGCTTTTAATTTCACCTTGGCCAAGAAACCTTTACGTACAAATGAATGACCTTTCCAAATATAATCTTCACCATGTTTAAATAGTAAACCAACGGCCGCGAAGTCCTTAATATTGGCGAAATCGAGTCCTCCCACAGCTACTTTATGTTTTAAATCAGGAATCTTTCTGAGAGTTTCTCCATCTTCTTCAAAACCAGTACGCATTATTTCTTCCCAAGTAGCAACAGACTTTGTTAAATCTACTTCTGGCAAATTCATTCTTTTAGTCATGAAGTTTTCTCTGTTAGATGGATCATTTTCAAGGTTTTTATATTGTCTCATAACCTTTTTGAACAACCCTCTAGCATATTGACTCATAGGCTTACTAAACATTGGATTTGCTTTTTCCCACATCTCTGGATTGTCTACTTCTTCAGCGTTATCAAGCTTACAAATAAAAGGGAACAACCTATCTTCTTTTTCTTTACCTTTCAGGATGTTCATTGCTCGTTCTTTCATCTTGTCAAGGTAACCTTCACGAACAAAACCATCTGTGGTAATAAAAAATTCCCTAGAGTTAGGAACTTTACCTAAACCACTAGAGAATACTTCTACAACATCGCTATTTTCATATCTGTGTATCTCATCATAAATGACACATCCATCTCTTAATGAGTCTTTACTTCCTGCATTTGATGTATGGAATTCAAACGTCGAACGAGTCGCTTTATTCGTTATCAATTGTTTAGTTGATACAAATAGCTCGTCTAATATTTCATGCTTTTTATTCTTTTCATAAACATCTATAAAAGAAGTTTTAGCTTGCCTTTCTGTATTAGCAACTACTGATACATTATAATGCTCAATACCGTGCAATTCGCTAATAAAGAAGTGTGTCAATGCACTAATCAATCCATTTTTACCAGCACCCCTTGCCATCATCCAGAAGTGTTGATCAAAATAAACATCTTCATATTCATCAAACAAAAACACAAATGCTATTAAAAATTTTTGAAAGGAATTTAATTTGAAATGCCACTTTTCTATGAAAGTTACACATTTATGAATTAAATCCATATCGAAATGTAGATCATTACGGGTTAGTATATCTTGCTTTAAATAATAAATAAGCATGATGCGTTCTTTATTTAATACTACTGTTCCCGTTTCATATAGTTCTATATATTCACTTACACACTTATGAACAATCATATTAAATCACTTGCCGAATACTTCTTAATTTCTTTTTTATTATTTCCTTCTGGCAACAAATCTGTTAGCTGTTTAATGACCCTTTGATATGATTGATCACGGGTATTATATAGCCGGGCAACAGGCCGTTCTCTTTCATACGGCTCTGTTTTATCAGATTGTGAGAACATTTCATAATCACCATTCTCAGATATATCCATCCACATCTCATTCAATAAAACTCGTAATCTTGCTGCCTGAATAATTAACCCTTCAACTACTTTCAACTTACTAGGTGGGATTTCTTTAAATAGTCTTTTCAAACGATTTTTTCTTTGTTAACTAGCACCTCACGCTCATCAATGTCCGCCATAATATCACCTCGATTCAATCATATTTTCATACTGGGTAGGGGTCCTATGCGATATGGCTCAAAAATCTGGAAAAACGACCCCCTCCTCCGGTGCCCCTTAGAGCAATTTTTGTTGAAATTATTTAAGGGGGGGTATTATTTTTAATTTCTCAGCAATCTTTTTAGTTGTTTCATATAAACCATCCGTTTTATTACCCATCATCATCCAAGAAGCATATAACTCATTCGAATACTCTGACCAAATATCTTCAGCCTGTTCATTTGTAATGACATAACCTTCAAGTCTATAAGCTTTAACTAATAGAGTTACATCTTGTTCATAAGTATCCAACGTTACCACCTCTCATCGTCTTGCCATTTGTTTACCTTCTTAAAGAACACTCTTCCGTGTTCTTTATTATGGCAATCCACACAGACTGTTTCTAAGTTATCTATTTCTAATGCAAGTTCTGGATGATGTTCTAGTTCTTTTATATGATGGACAACGAGCTGAATCTTCTTACGCTTTGCACTCTCACTGTATTCATTGGTGTCCACACGAACACTACCATTGCGCTTACACTCTTGGCATTCATAGTTGTCTCTCTTCTTTACTTGTTCACGTATACTCTTCCACTCACCACTGTCATAGAACTTACGCTTTTGTTGTTTGGTTTTGTATTCTATCATAACCGATATATCTCTACCTGTTCTTCCACAATAGGATGATTATGTTGAATGACTTCAGTATTGAAACGCTTATTATCAGATGGTACATGTTCAATATGAATGTATGTCCGATTAATCTTATCAATCGATTGTGTTTCCCAATCAAATGCAACACGTAACTTTCTATCAATCTGTTTGCCTTTGTAATGAACTATCGGTTTATCATCTATATCTGTTAATGTAATTGTTAATAAAGGTTCTACAGTCTCGTTAGATTGTTTGTACTTCTCTAACTTATACATATCTACAAACGCACCGTTACATTTAGGACAAACAGTTACTTCTTGATATTCTTCTTTTGACGGATAATTAACTCTATCATGATGGCCACACACTAAACATTTAGAAGTATGGTAATAGTTAGTCTCAGTACGAACCTCACACATCTATCTCACTCCTTTAGAAAGAATATTCCAATTATATATTTACCAAATAAATACAAGTTGTTATAATAAAGTTAACATTGCCATCAGGAAAAGTGATTCGCACCCCAAAGCGAGTTGCTTTTCCTTTTTTATGTTTATTGTTTTAAAAATTCATCTATTGCCTTATCCAGTACACTAATAAGCGCTTCTCTTGTTTGTTTTGGTGTCATATCATCATTGATCTCATTATGTAAAGCTACAGCCTTTTCTAACTTCTGTGGATCAATGTGTTGCTTGACTAATTCCAATCCAATAACATTGTTAATTAAATGACCGACAACCACCGTTTGTTCTGGCTTATTTAGTTTCATTTGTAATCATTCCCTTCACTTACACGACATTTGATTGTATCAGTTGTATGTTCAACTATAGATTCCGCCATAACCTTTCCATCTAAATTGATACTAACTTTACAATCTGTTCTAACTGGTTCGCTTTCATTAATCTTTTTAACCACTTCAGATTGTTTAATTATTCGTTGAACATCTTCTTTACTGGTCTTCGTTTCTACCGATTTTGATAACATAGATACAGTTGTCTTTAAGCCCTCTATTGATTGTTCTAATTCAAAAATTTGTCTTCCTAATTCAGAAACTCTTTCATCAATATAATGTTTATCCATCTTCCATCCTCCTCTAAAATAAAAAAGCACCCGAATGGATGCTTTTTTTATAGATTATTGATTTTTACTTTAATTCCGGTACGTGAAGTTTCATCCTTATTCCAATTACCTAATGATGAACCGCTAACATGCATCACCAACATTAAGGAACTGGAAGAAGAGCAAAAGCTCTCCCTAATAACGGTAACATTCAATCACTACCATCTGCTGGTTTCGGATTTTATGTGCCATCATTACGAAATCGTTTAGACAACATATAGTTTATAAAGGAACATTGTGAGTTGTGTTTTCCGCCACTTCTCACAATACAAATATATCACGTTGATTCCAAAACAACCGGCACATTTACTGCCAAAAAAACGGTCACGACTCTGCCAAAAAATTATTCTTAGTTAATAAGGCATCTCGCTTAACTCTGATTTAAAAACATCCACTTTTAAGTCGAATTTATCACACATTGACCTAACCAATTCTTCAAACCACTTTGGCGCAGTGGGTGAAATATAAACTTTTTCAATTAATGTTCTAATATCGCATGGTATTCCTATTCCATACTCTACTGATGGCTCAGCCTTAGCATCTATACATCCTAGATCACTCATTACAAATGGCAATTGATGAATAGCTCGTATTTCATGCTCATGTTCAAAAGATTTCCTCTTGTACATAAATAGTTCTAACAAATCGCTAGCTTGCAGTAACTCTTTATTAAAATCTATATAGTTTACTTCTCCAATAAAAATCTTTTGGGGACAATGTGAAAAAGATTCTATTAGTCTTCCAATATTTGATTGAATTGCTATCCCTTCGTTACTCTTTAAATATAACTCCCACATTGCTGCAGATTCATATTCATTCATATGCCAACAGTTAATAGTCACTAATTTTCTTATATACTTTGAAAATCCATTGATACTTCTTAAAGTTTCCTCTTGATGTTCCTGTTCTACAAGTCTTTTCAAAAAATCGCGTGTTTCTTCTATGTTCGCTCTTGGATAAGTACCCTCGAATTTATCTTCAAATCTATCTGATCTTGTAAAAAAAATTTCTTCCCTATCCAACATACTCATGAATTTTGTAAAATCCATATACCGCCAAATCTTTGTTTCTTCACTTGGTAATACGAAATTCGTAAACTCCTCATACATATAGTTTCCTCCAATGCTATAAAACTATTTTTATTATTCCATATAATAAATGAGTTATCCATATCTTATATTGTGTGTAACTGCCCCCTTCGCTGAAACCCTTGGTATCATTGATTTCATTTAAATTTCTCTTTTGAGTTACACAGTACGAAAATTATGAGTAACTGTATAGGGATACCACCAGCATTTTGCAAAACAACCTACACTATGCGGAAAAATAAAATAAGCTGCCCATATGGACAGCTTATTTACATATTTCTCGTTATTGGAAGTTAAATTTTATCAGTTTTTCCTTCTTTGAGTACCTGTATTAATTTTTATAACTTGTTTTTTTAAGTAAGAAAAAACCTTTAGGTTCCCATAAAGGCAATTATGTCCAAACTAACTAATTCCTTTTCTATATAGTATTAAAAAGGAGGTGAGAAAATGAGTAATAATGAGCATAAATCTTTAAGTAAACATAAAGTGAAAATAGAATCGGCACATCAAGAGTGTATTGACCGTGCTTATCGTATTCCCATATTTTTAAGTACGACAACTCATTTAAATGACAACCAACAAAGATTTCTAAACCGTCTAATTTTAGAAATTGAGTATGCTTTGCTTTTTCCACGTACATTGCCTTTAAGTGAAAGTTATCCCGAATCCATTTTAACTGATATTCGTCGTCTAGTTTCATCAAGCTATGGAATGTTAGCAGTAAACCTTCGTCGTTTTAAAATTCAAACAGTTGACGTCAATGTAGGACCTCTTCCACCATCAACACCATTCTGGGTAGGATCAGTTTATTCACAAGTAGAACCTTCAATGGCTTTTCAATTTGGTCTACCCTTATTATTAGTAAGGGAAGAAGATACTGACGTAAATAATGGAATTTGGGCAGGAGGAATTGCCCCACTTAACCTATTTATAGTTTGGCATTCTGAAACTCAAACTGTAGACCAATTCTTTAACACTCCTGAATGGAGATCAGCTTTTGCAAATTGGAGTGCACAAGTAAGAAATGCTTTTTATATTCAGACAGAACCTAAGTTCAAGTACAGTTGCGAATGATAAATTGGCCCTTTAGTTTTCTAAGAAACACATGAATATTCTATACAAAACTAGTTACTATAACGTCCTATTATCGGTAGCAGGGAAAAAGTGGCCCCTTATTCTGACAAGGGAAGCTACTCCTGGTGCGGGTTTTCGGGTTCTCGTTTGTTACTGGATTAGTCGAAAACTGCAAAAATTTTTGTATGCTCTTTGCTCAGGGGTTTTCAAAAATGCTGGCGATACCCCTAGATTTAAAAAGAAAAAAGCAATGATTAGATTTTAAACCTAGTCATTGCTTTATCCATTTCATCTTGATTTACACCTATATAACGTAATGTGACCTTCTCTGACGAGTGATTGAATATCTCCATGAGTAATGCTATGTTTTTCGTTTGCATGTACATATGATACCCGTACGTCTTTCTTAGCGTATGTGTTCCTATTTCATCTAATCCGAACTCTGCTGCGGCTATACTTAATATCTTATATGCCATGCTGCGACCGATAGGACGATTCTTCCCTTGTCTACTTTGCAACAAATACTCATGATCTTCTCTTTCTTCTAAAAACCATTTAAGCTCTCTTTTTAATGCTGCAGTAATTTGAATACGTTTTTGTTTTCCTGTTTTCTTTTCCCTCATAGAGATATGGCTGCCTTTGACATCACCTACTTTTAATTTCAAAATATCTGATATTCTAAGACCTGTATTAATACCCATAATGAAGAGAATGTAATTACGTAAGCTCTTTTCCTTAAAATACTCTTTTAGCTGCTGTATTTTTTCTGGATCACGTATTGGCTGAACAAAATTCATTATTCATTACCTCCAGTCTCTTCTGTCTCGTAAACTTCTAATCCAAGTGCAAAAGCAAGCTTATAAAAAGCTTTAGACTTCCAACGTCGATAAGTACGCTCTGACATTCCAATTTCGTTATAGACCATGTAATCACATACATCCTCTTCTTCTAAATAGCGTTTATAAATAATATCTCTTTGGATAATTCCTGCTCGTCCGTTTCCTAATCGATTTAGAAATTGATCAATACGTAATGACATCCTTTCAAGCCATTCTTCTCGTTTACTTTGTTGAATATTTGCTATGGCAACATCTTCTAACGGTTTTCCAACTGCATGTGTAGGACCGTGCTCACGTATTTCATAAGAAGGAGTAACTTTCATTTCTTTACGCATCATCCCAAATTGTCTATGTATACGTACGCTTTCCAACACACCTTCTAATTCCTCTTGTGTTGCCGTTCTATCGATTTTTGGTAAGAAAGATAATTGTTTAGTCATGTAAGACCACTCCTTTTTATTTTTTAATTATTTTTGTCTTAATGCTCCACGTCTACGCTCATAACAAGGTCTATACATACCCATTAACTCTTCAATTTCACGAGTACTAAATTTCTCTTTTCGTTTTTTCTTATTTTTCTTTTTCGATTGGTTCGATTGCTTTTTCCATTCACGTAATTGATCTTTTAATACCTCCATTCCCCACATCCCCTTTTTTAAAATAAAAAGGACACCTATTCTTAAAACAGCTTTAATTACTGGTTTAATGAATTGGTGTCCTCTAGTTTTCTAGCCGGACTATATTCTGTTTGCTTTCACTTTAAAAGAATTATTGTTTTAACTGTTCTATTAAATTACTCTATTCATCGTTCCCTTCCAATTCCTCACTCTCTTCACGTATTTGTCCAATTAATGAAATTACAGAACCAACTGCTTGAACCCAACTTCCTATAATATCTATTAGCTTTCCTTCTTCATTTTCATTAGTTTCGTTGTTTACCTGAGTGTCTGTATCTTTCTCCACATCATTTACATTACCTTCTTTATTAGACTGGTCCTCATTTCTGATACTTTTTAATTCGTCAACACCTCCTATTGCCTGTAATGAATTCCCAATTGATTGTAATAAGTTTCCTATAATATTTAAGGATTCATCTTTATCGGATGTATCCTCAAATTCATCTGCTAATGCTGTAAGTCCACCCAAAGCCTGTGTCCAATTCCCGGCAATCACTAATTTAATTTGTGTTTCTTCTTTAAAATCGATAATCAATCCAGATATTACAGTGACATTACCAATTGATTGGATTTCATTACCGATTTTTTCAAGAGACACTTCTCCTTGACCATCAGCCTCTAAAGCATTTCCAACAGCCTGTAATACGTTTCCATAAACATTTAAATCCTTTCTTACATTACTGCTTTTGAACTACCCCCACTTTCACTTCGTTTAGAAGTGAGGGATTCCTAAGTAAAGAGTTCTATCGAACTCTAGTTGATTAGGCTAACCCCGCAGTCCTTGCGGTTAGAAGCCTTATCGCTTCATTTTTTATATTGATACTTGCGTTAATATCCCTATCATGGTGTGTACGACAAGAAGGACAGTCCCATTCACGTAGGTTTAGATTTTTAACGTCTTTGTTCTGATATCCACAACAAGAGCATAATTGGCTGGAAGCAAATGTTTTCGATACGACAATGACTTGTTTGCCGTACCATTTTGCTTTGTATTCTAACATGTATCGAAATTGCGACCAAGACACTTCACTAATTGCTTTTGCTAACTTATGATTCTTTAACATATTCGATACTTGCAAATTCTCAATACCGATAACATCGTGGTTTTTGATGATTTCAGTTGAGATTTTGTCTAAGTAATCTTTTCTAGCATTTGAAATGTATTCATGAATTCTAGCTACCTTTACTCGTTGCTTATTCCAGCGAGAAGATCCTTTCATTCTTCTAGAAAGAACACGCTGTGCTTTCGCCAACTTAGCTTCTAATGATCGGAAAAACTTCGGATTTTTATAGGGTCTTCCATCTGACAAAATAGCGAAATCTTTTAGTCCTACATCTATTCCAATGTAAGAATTTGTTTTCGGAAGTTCTTGTACTTCTGTTTCAACTAACAATGACACAAAATATCTACCAGAAGGGTTCCGTCTAACTGTAGCATTTACAATACGTCCCTTTACTTCACTACTTTTGGCAAATCGAACAAGCCCTAGTTTTGGCAATTTAATTTTGTTTTCTATAACAGCAATGTTTTCATTTGTTTGTTTTGTGGTATAAGATTGTACGTTGTTTTTCTTAGATTTAAAGCGCGGGGCGCTGTTTTGTTTTTTGAAAAAGCGTGTATAGGCATCCGTAAGGTTGCGAACAGACGACTGAATCGCAATACTATCCACTTCTTTTAGCCAAACAAACTCTTTCTTCATGGCAGGTAGTTTGGCAGAGCATGTACCATAGGTCAAGCCTTTTCCTGTCTCTTTGTATGCGTGATCCCATAAGGATAGGAAATGATTGAATACAAAGCGAGAACAACCAATCGTTTTGTTGATTAGAATTGCTTGTGCTTTATTTGGATAGATACGAAACTTATAGGCTTTATTAATCATCATTTCATTCACCTCCATTTCGGTATATGACTATTATACACCGAACGTATATTCGATAGATAGTGGAGTAACACTTTCTATATGTCGAACAATTAAGATGGCTTCCTGCCACCCCTTGTTCGAAGCCAATTCATCTCCCACCTACTCACTGTGCTGTGACCCTTCACGCTCCTTGAGGAAGGAGTCTTCTTGGCTAAAATGATAAATAGACAACAGCATAGGATAAAAAGTAAATGATAAAATTATGAGAGGAGCTTGGATATGCAACATATTCCACGTTATTATTATCCATCTCAAAGCCCAATGGATAGCATCTGGAATAACAATAATTGGATTTACGCTTGGAATCCTTATTATTACAGTTACAACAATAATGCTTTGGACCACAACCGATATCCTTATTGTGAAAATTTCAGATTAACAGATTATGGAACTAGACCATTTGTATTGAATATTAATCAAGCCACCAAACAAAACAATACTTACCGAACCGCTATCTGGACAGGAAAAAACTTACAAGTAACTTTAATGAGTATTAATGTTGATGATGACATAGGTTTAGAAGTACACCCTACAACCGATCAATTCATACGTATTGAAGAGGGTCAAGGACTCGTTCAAATGGGTGATAACAAAGATAAATTAGATTTTCAAGAAATGGTCTATGATGACTATGCAATTATGATACCTGCTGGAAAATGGCATAATGTAATTAATATGGGGAATAAACCACTTAAAATTTACTCTATATATGCACCTCCAGAACATCCCTATGGTACAGTTCATGAAACAAAAGCGATTGCCATGTCTACTGAAGCAAATCGGTATTACTAATGAGAAAATATCTTAGTCTTAAACAAAATTATTGCTTAAATACTTCAAAACCATAAAAAATTTAAAATAACTCTTAGTCATAGAGCCACTTAAAAACCACTCTTTAATTTTTGAATAAAGATTTTATCTATATCTATTCACTAATCTCATACTCTGACATACAATAATAGTGCCTTTCTATATAATGTGAGTTCGTCACTGTCGTTATAATGAGGTATAAGGAGCGCTCACGATTAGCGCTCTTTTTATTTAAATAAAGATTTTGTTATATTTCACCTTCATGCTTTTTTATGATATTTAGGATCTGGGTTCCGACCTTCCTGTTCTCTTAAATTTTTTATTTTTGTGTGACTCCCTCTAAAACTACACCTTCACTTATAGACGTTGCTTTTAACACCTCTTCAACCTTCAGCAAAACAAACTTCATTTGTATCCCCCTTTTCCATTCAAATAAGAATTTTGTTTAAAATTCATTAACCTTATTGATTCCTTTGCATACATTACAATTACAAGGAATTCTACAGGTTTCCCTAGGCCAGTTACCTTGTATTCCTTGCACACCTTAAGGGAAGAATCCGTTTATAACAAACGGGTTCTTTTATTTTGGGTTATAAAATAACTATTTTGTTATAAAGTCACTGCTTCTGCTGCACGTTTGCTTTTCTCTAATTGTTCAATTGCCATTTGCAATCCTAACCAGTAACCAATTAAACGACGTGGCAACCTTTTACCGAAATTCCAAATGTCTTCCAACGTGTCAGAATCTAATGAGCTGCTATGATAAACGTCACTTAACCAAAAATGGTAACCTTCCATAGATGAACTCTCATCAATTGCTGAAATAATACGATCATATACTTCCTGTCCGTCTTCTCTTGTTTCGTTTATATCGTATTCCTTCCAATATTCATCAAGTTCCTTTTTTGCCTTTTCTTCATCAAAATCCCAACGTTCTTCACGAAAAGCTGTTAACTTTTCAGTGAAATACCCTAAATTGAATCCTTTAATATTTTCTAATGTTGCTGGACATGTAAGGTTATACACCGCTTCCCCAATATCACCTGAAATAAATACGTTATATCCTGCAAGAACAAATTTAGTACGATACATATTTGTTCCAGGCTTGCCCCAATAAATAACCTGCAATCCTTCTTCACCTTGAATTTCAGCTACATGACCTCCAAACCAATTCTCTCTAATATCTTTAGTTGCTTTTTCAACGTATTCCATTTTCCATTTCCCCCTTTTGTATTCAAATAACGCTTTTGTAATAAATTACTCTTATTGAACTACCCCCACTTTCACTTCGTTTAGAAGTGAGGGATTCCTAAGTAAAGAGTTCTATCGAACTCTAGTTGATTAGGCTAACCCCGCAGTCCTTGCGGTTAGAAGCCTTATCGCTTCATTTTTTATATTGATACTTGCGTTAATATCCCTATCATGGTGTGTACGACAAGAAGGACAGTCCCATTCACGTAGGTTTAGATTTTTAACGTCTTTGTTCTGATATCCACAACAAGAGCATAATTGGCTGGAAGCAAATGTTTTCGATACGACAATGACTTGTTTGCCGTACCATTTTGCTTTGTATTCTAACATGTATCGAAATTGCGACCAAGACACTTCACTAATTGCTTTTGCTAACTTATGATTCTTTAACATATTCGATACTTGCAAATTCTCAATACCGATAACATCGTGGTTTTTGATGATTTCAGTTGAGATTTTGTCTAAGTAATCTTTTCTAGCATTTGAAATGTATTCATGAATTCTAGCTACCTTTACTCGTTGCTTATTCCAGCGAGAAGATCCTTTCATTCTTCTAGAAAGAACACGCTGTGCTTTCGCCAACTTAGCTTCTAATGATCGGAAAAACTTCGGATTTTTATAGGGTCTTCCATCTGACAAAATAGCGAAATCTTTTAGTCCTACATCTATTCCAATGTAAGAATTTGTTTTCGGAAGTTCTTGTACTTCTGTTTCAACTAACAATGACACAAAATATCTACCAGAAGGGTTCCGTCTAACTGTAGCATTTACAATACGTCCCTTTACTTCACTACTTTTGGCAAATCGAACAAGCCCTAGTTTTGGCAATTTAATTTTGTTTTCTATAACAGCAATGTTTTCATTTGTTTGTTTTGTGGTATAAGATTGTACGTTGTTTTTCTTAGATTTAAAGCGCGGGGCGCTGTTTTGTTTTTTGAAAAAGCGTGTATAGGCATCCGTAAGGTTGCGAACAGACGACTGAATCGCAATACTATCCACTTCTTTTAGCCAAACAAACTCTTTCTTCATGGCAGGTAGTTTGGCAGAGCATGTACCATAGGTCAAGCCTTTTCCTGTCTCTTTGTATGCGTGATCCCATAAGGATAGGAAATGATTGAATACAAAGCGAGAACAACCAATCGTTTTGTTGATTAGAATTGCTTGTGCTTTATTTGGATAGATACGAAACTTATAGGCTTTATTAATCATCATTTCATTCACCTCCATTTCGGTATATGACTATTATACACCGAACGTATATTCGATAGATAGTGGAGTAACACTTTCTATATGTCGAACAATTAAGATGGCTTCCTGCCACCCCTTGTTCGAAGCCAATTCATCTCCCACCTACTCACTGTGCTGTGACCCTTCACGCTCCTTGAGGAAGGAGTCTTCTTGGCTAAAATGATAAATATTGAAGGGGCTTATACATACTCTCAAAAACCTCTTCCTTTTTTCTTAATAAAATCCAAATTTTATACCATTTAATTTACTTTTATTGTATTTATTTGGATGTTTATGATATTATTTATTTATAAAGTCAATACGACTTTACCCTTATACAATGAGCCATGAGCCTTCACAACTCATGGCTCTTTTCATTACAAACTCCATTTTTTAATAAAATACAGATTTTAAAAGAACGCTAGTTGACCACCAGGTCTTTCTAACAATGAAACAAGTTCCTGCTTTGGCGTTTCTTTAACTTTTTCTGGTTCCGCTGCTAATTCTTCAAAATTAGCAAACCAATGTATCGGAAAACATCCGCATAATTTTTCACGTTCTCGATCATGCCAGAAGAAACAATGTGTACCTTTAGGCTTTATAATGTAATCCTTAAGCGGTTTATCTTTATAGCCTTTTGTTCGCCAAATTAATTGAGCTTTATAGAATTTACTTTCATCTAAATTAGGCATATTAATTTGCGGTTCTGGTGTCAAAACCTCGCTCTCCACCACTTTAAATCTCTCTGCTGGATAACATCCCAAATGTGATTCCTCACGATTGAATTTGCTGACATAGTAATGATTAGGCTTTGCTGGGAATAAAAAATATTCTTCATTTATTCCCAGTAGCGCTGAATGGTCTACATCTATGCATACACCTTTCATCGATTAATACCCATTAGTCTGACGTTGATGATTTACTTCATTCTTCTTGTAATAACCTTGCTCAATTTCTTCAAATGTAAATCCTAATTTCTTACCTAATCCTAAGTAGGAATATAGCAATTCTTCGTACAGCTCCCTATCTTGAGTTGCACGAAATTCCGATACAGCTTCATATACATTGTTAAATTGACTCACTAACGAACTTGCAGAAAATACATTTGCGTTGTGCTTTAAAAATTCCGCACTATATTCATTAGGATTAAAGCCAATACCGTTGCCTAATGAAGCTATGAAATGTAAACCATCAACATATTCCATCAGAATAACTTCTTTTTCACTTGGCCCTTTATTGCTCCAATGCTTAAAACATCTAGTTTCATTTGCAAGTTCTCCGATTTCAACTTGTAAAGCAAGGATCATATTGTAAAATAAATTTTTGCCTTCCAATCCATGTTCCTTAATAATTTTTGTATCCAATACCTTTTGCATTCCAAATATTTTAGTTAAGTTCATTTCCATTCGCTCCCTCACTAATTTAATTACGCTACTCTTTTTTTCGTATCTATTAAACAATTAAGCATGTATTCTAAACCGAACTGATCCAATATTAATGTTGCTATTTCAATTTGATGCCTTCTTAATTTGTTTGCTATTTCTTCAATACCAAGCTGCTTCATCCATAGATCCTTAAAAAGCTTTATATCGTCCTCATTCCAAATAAAATTTACCTCTTCTAAAGCAATGTAGACGTATAATGGCATTTCTTTTTTCTTTTTATTCCGAACTTTCTTGTCACCAATATCTCCTAAACCCATTTTTCTTTTGCGGATCTTAAACTTATCCACTTGATCTAAAATAAGTGCCGCTACTTCTATTTGCTTTCTTTTAAACCTTTTCGAAATCTCTAAAAGCGTGTAGTTACTATTCCAAAGCTCTCGAAACTGGAAAACCTCTCTTTGATCCCATAAGAAATTCACTTCTTCTAAAGCAATTCGAACTTTAAAAGCCGACATTTCAAACACTCCCTTAAAAAGCTAATTACTTTATCATTTCATTGGAGGTAGTTTTAACATGACCAACTTTACCGTTAACCCAAATTACTACTTGTTCACCATAACCACTTGCCGGTGGGTCAAAAGGAAGAATTTTCCCATCCGTAACCACATATACTTTATTACTTGTAACATCAATCTCTTGTTTCATATGTTCCTCTCCCTTTTTCTCACTTCATGTACTCGACAACATCTGGCTTAAATCCACTTCCTAAGTAAATCCGTACTGGGATTATTTCTTTTTTATCCCTTGCTGCCTTACACAATTCTTCGGCTGCATCCCAATTAAAAAACTTATCTACAGCTCGTTGAAATCTCCAAATTGCCATTGTATAGTGTTCAAAGATGTCATAACGATCATCTTGTTTAGTTGTACGTGGTAATTCATCTGTGCATTTAGCGTTCTTGGGAACATGAACGCGTACATCTGCATATGTAACCCGACCAAGTCCCCTCTTTACATTTGCTTTATTTACATCAAACTGACAAATTTTTGGTTCTACATCAAAAATATTTAGTTGTTTAGGCATGTTCCGTCACATTCTTTTGAAGGAGGTCCAGTAACTCGATTGCAGCTTTCTTACTCAAAAACATTCGCCCATTTAACAATTCAATGTTGGATTCAGACACTTGACCCGTTACATAGCATGACTTTTCTTGTTTTCTTAAAACAATGTTTTCACCATCGACATGAAAATCTAGTGCCGTTCCTTCGGCAATCCCTAAAGTTCTGCGTAACTCTACTGGGATTACTACACGACCTAGCTCGTCCACTTTTCTTGCGACGCCCGTGTTTTTCATACCTTACTCTCCTTTAGTATTTTTATATTTATTTAGAATCTCATCCAAACGTTTCTTATTATTTTCAAGATCATCGCTTTGAGTTTGATGTGGCTGCTGTATTGGCTCTTGTTCTTCTTGTTTGCGTAACCAATCCGGTACAACTTCCGTTCGTTTGGAATAACCTTTACCAGTACGTTTGTTGTTTTTCTTACTCATTTCAAATCGAGTATCTAAAGCAGCAACATCATTTAATGTTTTTACTTTTTCCTTTTCCCAACTACTTAAAATACTGCGAATATATCTCCACTTTGGTACATTTTCATCAATTGCTTTATTAACAGCGTGAATAACTAATTCATTACCGAATCTATCGCAAAACTCACCTAATTCTTGAATTGCAATTTCACTTAAAGGAATTCCCTTTTCAAGTAAAAAGTTGTAACTAATTTTAAATTCTTGATCAATTAATTTCTGAGATGAAGTAGCATCATCATTTATATTTGTAGTAATCTCTGTAGTAATATTTGTAGTAATCTCTGTATTTGTCTTACGTTCTAGTGTAAGAGACTCTTCCGTTTTATCGTAGGAGGGTATTACTTTAGAATGTAAGACCCTCTTGCTTTCTAAAGTAACAGGGCTATTACTTTTCAGTGTAGGAGGGTTACCATTTCCCCAATACATAATGGATATTTTCTGAATCATTTCAGGTACAGGTTCAACATACATAACGTTATTACACCTAGTTCCGTTAACAAGAATCGTCCTAAATTCAATTTTTATAAGTTCACGTTCTTTCAGAAAGTCACATGCTTCTTTTACTTGTCTTTTTGTAAATCCAAATGAATCGGCTAATTGTTGATAGCTCTTTTGAAGCGTGTCTGCCTTAAACTTTTGTTTATATTGAACTTGACTAGATTCTTCACTACTTACTTCAGTAGGTTTATACCAATAAACAATTTCTCCTAAGATAGTAATTGCAACAATATTAGGTTTACCATTATCTAATGTAAGTGTTTTAAACCATCCATGATCTATAACATTGCCACGAAAATTTATTTGCCCTATTTGTAATACCTTGGTGTTCATAGTTTTCACTCCTTTTCATAAAACCAATGCGCTATCTCCCTACTTTCCGTGGTATACTTATAACAACTTATTTTTTGAAAAGGACCCACTGCCATGGGTCTTTTTACTTTGCTTCACATCACTCCTAGCCCATTGTTTTATCGGCTCATAAGTTATGTAAAACAAACATGAACCACATGCAATTAATATCGCTAATATAGCTAATGAGGTTGTATCTTCCACTAAATCACCTCCTTTTGTGCTTCAAGCCAAGCTTCTAAATCCTTTTGCAAGAAAAGTAATTTACGTCCTTCCCTGATCACTGGAAAATGTGGGTGATTTGCTAATTCATACATTCTACAAACCGCTATATTGAGGTAAGCAGCTGCTTCTTTCACCCTCATTACCTTGTTTGGTTGCGATTGTTGTTGGAATGAAGCTA
This sequence comes from Bacillus cereus G9842, assembly GCF_000021305.1. Taxonomy (GTDB): domain Bacteria; phylum Bacillota; class Bacilli; order Bacillales; family Bacillaceae_G; genus Bacillus_A; species Bacillus_A thuringiensis_S. Next base: position 2,478,945 of record NC_011772.1, on the reverse strand, counting down.
AAGCTGCTTGAATTTCTTCGCGAACAACTTCGCGGATTGACTCTTTAATGATTTGATCTAATCCCATTTTATTTTGCTCCTTTCTAATTCACTTAACCAACCATAACTTAACTAAAGGTTAAGTTATGGGCAAAAAATTTTAATTGCATCTAACTTCACCTTGAAAAACTCAGCAATTTTCACAATTAAATCATAATAAGGTCGACGCTTCCCGTTTTCTATATACCAATATTGAACTACCCCCACTTTCACTTCGTTTAGAAGTGAGGGATTCCTAAGTAAAGAGTTCTATCGAACTCTAGTTGATTAGGCTAACCCCGCAGTCCTTGCGGTTAGAAGCCTTATCGCTTCATTTTTTATATTGATACTTGCGTTAATATCCCTATCATGGTGTGTACGACAAGAAGGACAGTCCCATTCACGTAGGTTTAGATTTTTAACGTCTTTGTTCTGATATCCACAACAAGAGCATAATTGGCTGGAAGCAAATGTTTTCGATACGACAATGACTTGTTTGCCGTACCATTTTGCTTTGTATTCTAACATGTATCGAAATTGCGACCAAGACACTTCACTAATTGCTTTTGCTAACTTATGATTCTTTAACATATTCGATACTTGCAAATTCTCAATACCGATAACATCGTGGTTTTTGATGATTTCAGTTGAGATTTTGTCTAAGTAATCTTTTCTAGCATTTGAAATGTATTCATGAATTCTAGCTACCTTTACTCGTTGCTTATTCCAGCGAGAAGATCCTTTCATTCTTCTAGAAAGAACACGCTGTGCTTTCGCCAACTTAGCTTCTAATGATCGGAAAAACTTCGGATTTTTATAGGGTCTTCCATCTGACAAAATAGCGAAATCTTTTAGTCCTACATCTATTCCAATGTAAGAATTTGTTTTCGGAAGTTCTTGTACTTCTGTTTCAACTAACAATGACACAAAATATCTACCAGAAGGGTTCCGTCTAACTGTAGCATTTACAATACGTCCCTTTACTTCACTACTTTTGGCAAATCGAACAAGCCCTAGTTTTGGCAATTTAATTTTGTTTTCTATAACAGCAATGTTTTCATTTGTTTGTTTTGTGGTATAAGATTGTACGTTGTTTTTCTTAGATTTAAAGCGCGGGGCGCTGTTTTGTTTTTTGAAAAAGCGTGTATAGGCATCCGTAAGGTTGCGAACAGACGACTGAATCGCAATACTATCCACTTCTTTTAGCCAAACAAACTCTTTCTTCATGGCAGGTAGTTTGGCAGAGCATGTACCATAGGTCAAGCCTTTTCCTGTCTCTTTGTATGCGTGATCCCATAAGGATAGGAAATGATTGAATACAAAGCGAGAACAACCAATCGTTTTGTTGATTAGAATTGCTTGTGCTTTATTTGGATAGATACGAAACTTATAGGCTTTATTAATCATCATTTCATTCACCTCCATTTCGGTATATGACTATTATACACCGAACGTATATTCGATAGATAGTGGAGTAACACTTTCTATATGTCGAACAATTAAGATGGCTTCCTGCCACCCCTTGTTCGAAGCCAATTCATCTCCCACCTACTCACTGTGCTGTGACCCTTCACGCTCCTTGAGGAAGGAGTCTTCTTGGCTAAAATGATAAACTTCAGTAATACCCACGGCTTCAGCTACTTCCTTACATGTATACCCCTGTTCTACACGTAGCTGCTTTAGAGTTTTCATAAACAACTCCTCTCTTCCGTTTTTGTTGTTAATTACATAATAACTTAACCAAAAGTTAAGTTCAAGTGTTTCCCAAAACTTTTTTCAAAAAAAATTACCTTTCCACTTAACTGATAGTTAATATATAATGACAGTGTGACACCATAATATTAATTAAGAAAAAATAATTTCATATAAAATAAACTTGGGGTGTTTTTTATTATGTTTAGTCATGAGAGATTGAAGTCATTAATTGAAAAGAAGAGCATCACCCAACAACAGTTAGCTGATGCAATTGGTGTTAGTCATGTTTCTGTTTATAATTATGTCGAGGGAAAAAAAGCACCCGGTACACGTACACTTCAGAAGATAGCAAATTATTTAAAAGTAACAACAGATTATTTGTTAGGTTTATCTGATTCACCAGATTTAACAGCGGGCGAAGACTTACAGTTAACAAAAGAAGCACACGAAATTCTTCAAATCATTAATGACTTACCTGAAGAACAACGAAAAAAAGCATTAGAGCAATTAGAGATGTTTGTGAACTACGAGAAATCTAAAGGAAATATGTAGTGTAAAAAGACTATCCAAGAAAGTTAGATAGTCTTTTTTACATAACTTTTTCTTTTTTAGATTCACTCAAACAAATAGAAAATAATTTCTCTTTTGGATTATCTTCTTCTTGCAAAAGTAATAAAGCTTGTTTAATTAGATTAACTTCCCCTTCTTTGCTCTTCATCTTCTTCGATCTCCCTCTTTTTATTTTTGTATTTTTTTTACAATAATTTCTTTTTTCTTCTTTCAGTAAAAAAAGAAATTTCTCCTAAAACTACAAATGACATCGTCAATTAAGACGATGTCATTTGTAATATATATAAACCTTTATTATGTATTTTACCAGCCGCCACCAGGGTCAACCATCATATGTTGAATTGTAGATTTTGAATTATTTGTACTAGGCTTTTCTTTTATAGAATCAGTGTTAATGAATAATGTAGCAGCTATTAATAGCGCAGGAATGATTGTAATTATTTTTTTCATTATTTCACCTCTTTCCGAAGACAACTATACCAATTATTCAAATTAAACCCAAGTGTATTTTTGGTAAATTCGAATAAAATATATTCCCTGATTTTTGACACATCAAAAGAGAACGTTTCATTAACTCTTCTTTTTGAATACCTTCATATGTTAAACCTAAATATGCAGTCTGTATGTCTGTTAATCTTCCATTCTTCTCTTTTAATTGATTTAATAGTTTTCTCGCTTCAATTTTCTTACCTTGTTTAATCCTTAAATATGCTAATTCACCTGAATGGACAACATCTAAGCTACTAATTCCTTTATCATGATGAATTTTTAGAAATGATAATGTATGTTGCACCATTTTTCTTTTTCTCTCAATTCCATTAACCTTACTATCCCCTATCACTTCAAGAGTCTTTTCCAAATAATATTTTGCCTTCTCATATTCATTCGCTGAAAAAATATAAGATTCACCTAACTTTAAATATGCATTTACTTTTGGAAAAGAAAAAAAGTTATCCCATTCAAGATCATCTAATAGTTCCATGCTAAAATGCCTTGCTTCACTGACTTCACCACCCTGCAACGAAGTAACGGCAATGGCTTCTTTATATCGTAATTTATAACATTCTCGAATGTACCTATTACTTATTTTATTTATTTTTATTTCAAGAGATTTTAATCGCTCATTTAAAGAAGTAAAATTACCCGATTGATATTGCGCTTGACATAATAAAATTTCAATTAACACTTCCATCTCTGATGTTCTTATTGATTTACTTTCCAGGCTTAATGCCTTATGGTACTGTGTAGCATCAATCTCACCTATATATCGTCTATATATAATTCTATACACATTAGCAAATTCTCTATTTTCTGCTACCTTTGATTGTGATTCACTATTGATAATATTAATTAATAGATTAAACTTTCCCCTTAAAGCTAAATCCTCCATTGCCTCACGTAAGTTTTCTGATTTTGGTTTCGTTATATATATATAATCTGTTAACAAATTTTCTTGAACCTGTATGCCTTTGTTTAATAGGATGACTGTCTTAGAAAGAAAGCCAAAACTCATGTCTGTGTTACCTTTAAAAACTTTTGTAACAGTACTTGGCTTAACTCCCCAATAATTTGCTAGTTTATTTTTTCTTATTCCAGCTGCACATAACTCTTTTTCAATTTGATTTAGAGCTTTCCACATGTTTTGTCCCCCTTATTGGAACAAGACACACTTCCCTATCATGAAAACGCACCTTAATGATGAATTACATCTAAAAGTTGTGTTATACTAGCCGTATATGTTACGCATAGTCGTAACTGAAAGGCTCATGGCAAATGTTTTCCCTACTACAATTAGGGCAAACGGTGTAAAAGTGTTCCCAGCACAATTACACACGCTATGGGTCTTTTTCGTTCCGTCAAATTATATTATTAAGAATATTCTATCACAAATAACCCAAACATCTATTCTCTCATATTCTGAAAATACTTGAGAAAGTTAAAAATATTAATATACTCCTTGTTTTTTAGACTTCCTAAAAAAATATGCAATATTGCATTTACAACAGGAATAGACATTTCACTATTGTTTAACAGCAAATGAAACCCCTACACTATAACTGAATTCATTTTTATATGGTAAAATATACCCATCGCTGATATGTCCAAACATGTAATTTTCATAGCAGCAAAATTACAACTAGACTTATACAACATGATTCAAAACAAATGAAGGAGTGTTTTAAGTGAAAGGACATATTCGAAAACGAGGAAATAAGTATTGTATTGTTATTGATATCGGGCCTGATCCAGAGACAGGAAAAAGAAGACAGAAGTGGTTTTCTGGGTATAAGACAAAAAAAGAAGCACAGGCTGATGTGGCAAAGAAAATTACAGAGTTGAATGAAGGAACTTTTATAGAGCCATCTAAAGTTACGCTAAAAGATTACCTAAATCATTGGCTAGAAATTAAAAGTATGAGTATACAAAAGAGTACCTTTGCTGGCTATAGGGCATTTATCAACCAACATGTTATACCTAGTATAGGAATGGTCGCACTCCATAAATTAAATGTTATGCACATTCAAAAATGCTATAAGACTGCGATAAATAAAGGTATTACAAATAATTCCATTCTGCTTATGCATAGAATTTTAAAGAGCGCTTTAAACCTAGCTGTAAAACAAAATATTATTTCTCGAAATCCAGCAGATTTTGCTGAGATACCTAAAAAAGAAAAAACCTCTATCCAGACTTGGACAGAGGAAGAAGTGAAAAAATTTTTAGCTCATTCACAAGAATCACGATATCACATTGGGTATCTACTTGCAATAACTACAGGTATGCGTCTGGGAGAAGTTCTAGGGTTACGATGGCAGGACATTGATTTTGAAAAACATACCGTTACAATAAATCAAACATCTGGTCATGACAATAAAATCAAAAAAACTGCAAAAACAAATTCGTCAAAACGCACAATTCCTGTACCTAATGAAACAATAGTAGCCTTAAAAAAACATAAGATTTTAATTAATAAAGAGAAATTAAGGTTTGGCTCTGCTTATCTAGATCAAGATTTAATAAATTGTAATGAGTTTGGAAGAATCATAAAAAGAGCACATTTCAGAAAAAGTTTCATTAGGGCGACACACAAAGTAGGTATAAAAGAAATTAAATTCCATGATTTAAGACATACACACGCAACTATACTATTGAAACAAGGAGTTAACCCTAAAATCATCAGTGAGAGATTAGGTCATACAGATATTTCAATGACATTAAGTGTCTATTCTCATGTTTTACCGAATATGCAGGAAGAAGCAGTTAAAAACTTCGGTAAAAGTATCTTTGGATAACCTATGTTTGCAAAATGTTTGCATTTCATCAAAAAAAGTCAAACAAACGTTGTCATATCAAGGTTTGTTTGACCTATCATCTTATATTCTTGATAAAATCTCCGAATCCCTATTGAAATATTTAATAATGGAGCGTTCTCACCACCACGGGTTATGCATTCGAATCGATATACATAGGAGAAAAAATCTTGTGTTTTTTCATCTTTTATTGGCCCTGACATCGCCTCACAAATATTTTGTGATCTAAGAGGAGAAAAATAGATTTCTTCTGCATTTGTATTTTCTAAATATATAGGACGCTCACAAAAAATATGTGAGATTAAAGCGGGCACCCACTTAGAATACGTTTCATTATCATGTAGTACTGGCAAATTAGAAATCAAATCGGATTGCCATTCATATTTTGGTGGCTCTACTAATTTATTTGGTTTCCAATCATGAATAATCTCATACCAACTTTGAAAAATATAATTGAGCTGCTCTTGTTTAATAGGTTCTTTTGATACAATCCATGGTGTATTTTCATTTAATACGTACGGATTATGCTGAATAAACAATATATCAGAAAACATATCATACAGTCTTTCATTCAAACGTTTCAACTTACTCGTTAATAAAAACGTCTTATAATGTATCTCTACGATGTCCAGCCATTCAATAGGAAAGTATATAAATGATACCTTTTCATTTAAAAGAGGTTCTACTATATTTTCAAATGTTAACAACCTTAATTTTTTCATAAAATGATTCTTTCCTTTCTTCAGTTGTCTTGATTATCAAAAAGCTAGAACAAAAGTTACTTAATCTAATCCATTTAAACAAAGTATTTAAAAGAAAAGTAAAAACTATCTACATAAAACATTATCAAACCGACTCTTTTAAAAATTAAAAGTAATTATTATCTACAACACCTCTTAGTATTCGTAATTTAATACATTTAAATTATATAATATATATAATATATTGTACTTATCATTTACAATAACTTTACAGAAAAACCAAAAAAGAACACCTTAAATCGGTGCTCTTTTTACAAATATCAAGCGTTATGTAGTTGAACATATAGATAACATGAACCCTCCAAATGAAATTACTCCTAGTAAACCTACTATAAATCCTGTTAAACAAATACAATCAGCAAGACAAATAGAAGACTGCGATAATGGAACGAATGACCTACTTGTACTCGACCCATATTGTTTTATTTTTTCATAATTCATATCTAACATTAAATGTAGACATGTTACACCATCCTCAATAGTATGTAGAGATTCTTTTTCTAATCGCTCCAATAATTTACTATCAAAAGAAACTGATAGAGGATACTGCTTATCTAATTTTATATTTTGATAAATTAGTTGCAAACGAGATAATATATTATTTTTCTTCTTTTCAGATGTTACTGTACATTTCATATTATTAAATTCATTTAATAACAGTGTCAATTCATCTCTTTTTCCGTATAAATCTTTAGCTATTTTTCTCTTTACTTTATACGAATGGAAAATAGATTTTAGTTCAACCATATTCATACACTTCCTAATTACATATTATTTACCCAATTATTTTATAGATAAACAGTACTTTTTAATCTTATTTAAAATACACTCAAGCAACTTATTTTACTATCGATTAACATTACATTAACCTTACACGGTTGTAATAAAATCATTAGCTAGAAGGAAGCAATGCCCAAACTAGACAGATATTTAATGATAAAACCATAAGAAAAAAACAATGATTAGATTTTAAATCTAGTCATTGCTTTATCCATCACATCTTGATTACACCTATATATCTTATTGTTACTCTTTCACTTGAATGATTGAATATATCCATTAATAATGACTATATTCTTTGTCGGCACATACATATATAAAACTAATGTTTTTTAATTGATAAGGTGAAACTTTAATTAGCCCTCATCCATCGGGCTTTTATGGGCAGCCGGCCACCTAACTTCTCTTTGCTCTCGCTGAATTTTTTTAGGGTCTTACTGCCCGGCAAATAGCAGGATAAATGCAATCAATATTCATACGTTATAATAGTACCAGTAGTATCAGTAGTACCACTAAAACCATTAAAACAGTTAGAGCAACCGCCACAACCTCCGCAACCAAAACAACCGAAGCAACCAATACAACGGAATCCGCCACAACGGAATCCGCCACAACGACCTCCGCCACAACCGCCACAGCGACCACAACCCCCACAGCGACGAGCAGCATCTTCAATATAGTAATATGGATATTGATTTTGCTGGTCCCAATAGACAATATTTCCAGATCGGTAATCATTAAGGCTTAACGCTTGTATTTCTTGTTGAAACTGATTCATTTTCATAACCTCCGTTTATAAAATACAACCTCATTGATGCTTCCCTATATTTCTGTTCGTTACATCTAAGTAGAAATAGCGCTATAAACTAAGTTCAATACGTACACCAACAAAGTATGACTTATCACTAGATGATGCACCTTGTTCATATACCTATTTTTACTATGGGCTCATTTTTATAAATAGAAATTATAAAATATAAATTCTAGCGTCATATCTTCATACTTACTAAGCTCAATTAATTTCTCAATAATCACGCGGACAAATCCTATATATTTCCATATATCACTTAGATTTTCTTGTACTGTAAATGCCTTTGCTATAACACCTCTAAGTAACCGGTTTCTATGACGGTTAAGAAATTCCTATAAAGAAAAAAGCCCTAATTAGGGCTTTTTATTCTATTTCTCCAGCAAAGCTCTCTATGAAATTTCTAATTGAAAAAAGACACACTTAGATTGATGCGTCTTTTTGTGATGCCTCTTTTGTGAAATCATATAATGCAATTGCGCCTAAAAGAACAAGTATACCTTGAGGAACATCTAGTAAAATAGTTTTCCAAATTTCTGGAATTACCCATTTAATATCTGCTGCTGTTTCAAGATATGTTTGGAAATAGCTGATTGTAAAATTAATTATCCCTAAAAATACAAACAACGATAAACCAAATCGAATTAATTTCTTATTTGTAAACATATAACACCTCTCAAAATTCATTGGATATTCCTGTTTTTGCTTCTTTATATTTACATATCTCTATATTTGATTTTAACACACAAAGAACTCAAAAAAATACAATATGCAAATTTGCATATTGTATGAACAGCACTTCATGTTAACTTAGAAATTCCTGCAAAGAAAAAACAACTCCGTTACAGCTAACAGCTCGGGTTTCTTTTCTTATTTAACTTCATACCACCAACATTTACGTTCTTTAATTGTAAAATAAATGTGACAGAAGTTTATCCAGTTAATGCGTAGACAATTAAATGAGCTAAATTATCGATATTCTATTTCACCATATCCGTAGCACTAATGACTTTACGCAAATTTGACAAGAAAAAATATAGAGATAGGTATGATCCATACCTATCTCTAACATTACTTCTATTCTTTATCCAATTACGTCTTTTACGTCTGTATCCACTGGCCACTTTTCTAATGTATAAGCCATTTCCCAAAATGAATATTCATATTGACTGCTAATAATAAAATGCTGTTTCATACGCTTGCGGTCTGCCTCTGTTACTTTTTCAGCAATAGTATCTAACCGTGTAATTTGTTCTTCAACTAGCGTACGGAACCAATCAGATCCATAAGCAGAAATCCATTCGTTATAAATTGGCTCTTCCGGCTGACATTCTTTTAAACGTTCCCCAATTTCGTAATACAACCAATAGCAAGGTAAAATTGCTGCAATGATATCTCCTAAATGCCCTTCATACGCAGCACGATACATATGTGAAGTATACGCATATGCAGTTGGCGCAGGAATAAAATTATCTTTTTCTTCTTTTGTTATCCCTAGCTTTTTAGCAAAATTCTCATGTAAAGATAACTCGGCCTCATATGTATTTTGAGCATGATGTGCCATACGAGCTGTCGTCTCTAATTCAAGAGCTTTTGCAGCTCCTAAAGTTTGTACTCTAGCAAAATGACTCAAATAATATGAATCTTGAAGCACATAATAGCGAAAACTAGCTAAATCTAACGTTCCTTCACCAAGTTTTTTTACAAAAGGATGGTTAAAACTCGCTTCCCAAATTGAATCTACTTCTTTACGTAATGATTGTGAAAAAGTCATTTAAATCCCTCCAATAATGTATAAAATATAAGTATTTATCCACAATTATTAAAGCTGTAAAATAAAAAAACTTTCTTTACAGGCGTAAAGAAAGTGAAATTGACAGTATTTATTTACTCATTAAATAGCAACGTCTTTCCCACTTCCCTACGCTGGCATTAACCAGATCAGGTACTAAGAGTCTCAAAATCACATTTGATCTCAGCCTATAAAAGGCCCCCCTAGTGGATAAATATTTTGTTTTTATAATGTATTCATCATAGCATACTTCGTGAAACTGTCAAAAGAATTAGTTATATAATCCCCTTAAAACCCTTCTTCTTTTCTAACTTTTAATGATGTTTCAATAATCATATCTAATAGTTTGCTATAACTAATTCCCGCTGCTTCTGCACTTTTTGGCAATAAACTTGATTGTGTCATCCCTGGTAATGTATTAATTTCCATTACATATGGAATTCCATCCTTCACCATCATATCAACTCTTGCATAAACACTACATTTTAATGCTTTATAACAAGCCAGTGACGCTTTATTTACACGTTCATTAATTTCCGCTGGAAGTTCGATAACTTCCTCAACTGTACTAGTATCATCATATTTTGCATTGTAGTCAAAGAACTCGGCTGCATGTCGAATTGAAACTATAGGTAACTGTTTTCCATCCAGAATGGAACATGTAATTTCATCACCTTTTATATACTTCTCAATTACTACTTCAGAATCCCATTCAAATACAGTTTCTAGCATTGAGATCAATTCATTTTTATTGTAAACGATTTTCACCCCGACACTCGATCCGCCAGAGTTTGGTTTTACCACTAATGGAAATCCTAACTTATCTAACTCATCAAGCTTTAGATCCTCCATTTTTGTAAGTTCAATCCAATCTGGTGTTTCTACACCTTCATAACGTAAAATCTTTTTCGAAATATTCTTATCCATACATATACTACTAGATAACATATTACTTCCGCTATAAGGAATCCCTAAACTCTCCAGTGTTCCTTGAACTGTCCCATCTTCTCCATATTTCCCGTGTAATGCGAGCAACGCAAAGTCAATGTCTTTCGCTTTTTCAATTAAATCCATTTTTTCATTTAATGTAATTGGGACTATTTCATACTTATTTTTATCTAAATGAGCAATCATTTCATTCCCTGTCATAATTGAAACTTGTTTTTCAGACGATACCCCGCCCATAATAACACCGATTTTCATTTTCTCAACTCCAAATTTCATTTTTTAATGTATCACCAATTATTTTAATTCCCCGAACTATTTCTTCTTCTTTCAAGCGCGAAAACCCTAATCGGAAAGTGTTCGCCCCTTCTCCATCAGAGTAAAAAACATCTCCAGGTGAAAACGTAACGCCTTTCTCATAACACTTTTGTAAAAGTGTGCGGGCATTCATATGCTCTTCTAGCTCTATAAATAAATGAAGTCCACCATCTCCAGTCATTCTTTTGAAAGGAATGAACTGATTACACGCGCCGACAGCTAACTCATATTTTTTCTTATAAACCGATCTTGCCTTTTTTAAATATTTCTCAAAATACCCCTCATGTAAATATTGAAATAGAACCGCTTGATCTAACGTAGATGTGTGGATTGTTCTTGCTCTTTTTACGCTTTCTAAATAATGAATCAGCTCTTTATCTGCAATAATCCAACCTACACGTAAACCAGGGAAAAGTACCTTTGAAAAGCTACTAATATAAATCACATTATTGCCAGCTCCAGCAAAAGTTAATAAGGGAGCTAAATGTGAACCTGAATAACGTAATTCTTCATTAAATCCGTCCTCTATAATAGGAACCTTATATTTCGAGAATAACCTCATCAATTCCGTTCTTTTCTCTGAACTCGTAACAATACCGGTTGGATTATGATAAGAAGGAATTAAATAAGCAAAATCAAAATCTTTTTCACGTAAGCTTTTTTCAACTTCATTCGTATCAATACCATCCTCATTCATATCAATCCCATGAACTTCAAGTCCATGTAAACGGAACAGCTTTAGTGCAGCGTGGTGAGTTGGATTCTCACAAATGACACGACCGGATTTTTTTGATAAAGAAGAAAGTACAATATCCAATCCTTCTGTAAATCCATTTGTAATTAGAATATCTTTATTCGAAATGTCTACACCTTTCATTTCCATGTAATGAAGTAAATAATTCATTAACGGTTTATATCCCTTTGCATATCCGTAGTTCAATACGATGTCCCCTTCAATGGACATACGAGTAAGAAAAGCTCTTTTGAAGTTTTCAACATCAAATAGCTTCTCATCCGGGGCTATACTATTAAAAACAATCATTCCCTTTTCCCAACGAACACCATGTTTCATTAAATCTAATTCATCCGCTAATGCGGTCACTGTATTAAGTTTATTTTTCCAATCTATTTCAACAGACGAAGTGTTAGATATATCTACCTTCGCAACAAAGTTCCCTTTTCCTTTAACTGCATAAATGAGTCCTTCTTGCTCTAAATCTGCATAAGCAGCAAGTACAGTGTTTCTACTCACACTTAGTAATTCACTTAGTTCCCTTGTTGATGGGATTTTTTGATTCCCGAGCAAGTGCCCTTTCATAATCATCTTCTTCAAATAATCTTTCAATTGAATATAAACGGGACGATCTTTAACAACTTTAAAATCCTTAAACAATTCCTTACCCCCTGCAATCATTTTTGCATATTTATTTCATTCACAAAAGGTCCACGACATATGTATTTTTTATAAAGGGCGGTACGGTCTTACAAGTCTTTTCGATATAAGTTAATTACATCTTTTAAAGCTGCAGCTGCAGCACCTCGTGGATTAGAAGCCCCACCAATTGTAGTAACTTGTCCCATCGTATCTGTAAAGAACGTAATTCCTTTTTCGGTCCCATTTACTTTTGCTAACGGATGATCTTTTTCTATTTCGCACGGTTCAACATTTAAATTCACATTGCCACCCTCATCCTTATATATTGATGCTATTAATTTAATAATTTTATGTTGTTCCTTAGCATTTTGTATTTGTTGTTTTGTAACGTGCTCGATTCCTTTTATATGTATATCAGTAAGTGTTTTCTCTGTTTCCATTAAGCTGTTTGTCAAAAGTAACAATTTACACGCACTATCTGAACCACTTATATCTAATATAGGGTTTGTCTCAGCAATTCCTTTATTTTGCGCTTCTTTCAGTGCTTCTTCAAATGTCATATCTTCCTCATACATTTTCGTAAGAATATAATTAGTTGTTCCATTTAATATTCCTTCTATTTTTTCAATACTGCAACCGGCTAAACTAAATTGTCCGATATCTAGCGTCGGTAGTGCAGCGGCTGTTGCACCGCTATATCGAATTCGTACATTTACGTCTCTTGCTGCTTCATTTATTTCTCTCCAGTTTGTAACGAGTGCACCTTTTGAAATTGCTACTATATCCATCTGTTTCTCAATCGCTTGTTTCATATATTGTTTCCCTGGATTTCCATCTTTAAGATTTGTAACTGTTGATTCTACCAATACAGTACCACTTATGCTAGTTGTTGCACGTTCCTTCGGATGATACTCTAAATATTTTTCAATTGCAGCGGTACCGCCACCATACATCAATAAATGATGAAGAGATAAGCCGTCTTCATTATGTATTGCAATATTTCTTCCTAATACGCCACTTACAACTAATTGAATCCCATATGTTTCATATATATATGAATACTTTTCATTTAATAATTTTATAAACTCTCTGCCTACTGTTCCGTATCCTGATAATACAACTTGAATCTTCATAATATCCCCCCATATTTTTCTACCAAACCCCTCTTTCAATATAATATAAAGCGCTCTCGAATTCCATCGAGAGCGCTTTATTATTACTTATTTCGGTAAACGTGATAGCTTTTCAGCAATTGTTCTATAAAACTCTTGAATGCTAGAAAAACCTAACGAGTCTGAAACACTTAATCCTACCATGTCGAGATGATCCCAATTCGCTTTCGTTTCGATATGATTCCATTTTCCAACCTGTAATGACTCATGATTATTTACAGCAACATTAGAAATTGGTGCAATCATAGAATTGGTATTTACTACACCATCATTTTGCCACCAAGAAGTATCAACTAACGGACGGTTTTCTTCATATCTCGCATAAGAACCTAAGAAAAATGCATTCCCCATCAACACTTTATTCATCGTTATATGAGGCAAATGTAAACCTGTAATAGGTGCTGCTTGTGATGCATGTCCACTATAAGATAAGTAATAAACATCCGGTTGCGTCTTTACCCAATTATTTAACTCCTTTGCACCATCTGTACTTAAATCCCATTGACTTATATCTTTTGTATTTTTCCAAAGTGAACTATTTAGAATACGATTACTATATTGGAAAAAGGACTCTCCAGCAATCTTCTTTATACCCCATTGATCCAATTTAAAATCATATAAAGATAAATTATTGTTTCCTCCAAAGCTCGCAGCTGTAATGAGTAAATCTTTAACGAACGGCAGCAGAAGACTACCATCCGCAAGTGTTGTACCGTTGTGAGGGGTTGCTAATGTTGTAACACTATGAACATATGATTTTCCGCCTTCAAATAGTGGTGATATTTTGGTGTCTGGGTGATTTTTCGCATAATTCTTTTCTTCAAAACTACCTTCTTTTAATAGCTGTACTAATGTTCTAATCGTTTGTCCACCCATGCTATGCCCAACTAAATGAACTTTATTTGTTTCACTCCAATTCGGCGTAAAACCACTATAAGTTCTGCCAAAACGATTATGTCCATGTTTCTCAGCATGCGAGGCACCATAGTCTACTGTGCCACCGCTAATTTGCGCATACAATTCACATGCACGATCCCAGTTACTAGAAACAGGTCCAACAGCTGCGGTATGTACCGTATAACCATTTCGTTTCAAATCTTCCTGTATATCATGAACACCACCCCAATACTTTACGCCAAGCATTTCTTCTCTACCCCATCCAGCAAATCCATTCACCAATATGATAGGATAATTATTTGGTTGCCTCTCTTCAGCATATGATATTTTCGCTACGAATGAACATAAGGTCACTAATGCGAAAAAACATATTTTTAAAAATAACTTCCCCATACTTTCTCCCCCTAATAAAACGTTTACATTTTTCTTCTAAAAATTAACACAATGTTTTAACAACTTAAACATAATGTAAAGTATTTTATATACGTTGTATATATAGAAAACATATACAATTGTTGATAAATATTAATTCAAGTGAACATTTACTTTTTACAATACAACTTGTAAATCTGTTTATTTGAATTTATAATTAGATATAGTTTCCTCATGTTAAAAAAATTTAAAAACCATAAGAAAACTAATCTCATTGCTTGAAAAGGAGGAAAAAGCATGCAAATCGGATCAAATATTCATACATTATCTCAACCTACTAAAATAACTCCATCTACTCTTGAGCATAATACTATCTCTTCTACTAAACTGGAAAGTAAGAAAGTAAATGATCCTATCAAGTTTGATATTCGTTCATCTGAAAAAGAAATGAAACAGCCTGAGCATAAATTTAATGAATTAGATTTATGGAAGATGTTAAAGGATAAAGGTGTTCCTTTATGGATCATCCTTGAAATGCTACAAAAGGCTCGTAAAGAAAAAGAAGCCCAAAATAATTCAGTTCAAAATTCAAATGCGATTGAGGAAACAAACGAGACTCGATTAAATGAAGTAATGTAAAGCATAATATTTGATTGGTCTACAAACTAAAAAGAGTTCGGGGGTGATAAAGTTTCTATCAACCTCGAACTCTTTTTTTATGATTTTTCTCCAATCGTTACAAACTGGAAAGATACTTTTCCTTCCAAACCTTTAATTAGTTTTTTTACTTTAACATTTTCATTAACCAATGTATTATCTGTCGACATTTTAGGTTTTTCGTCACCTAGAGATTTTTTCAAATGAAGAAGATGCATTTTCATTTCATTTGCCTTTATTTCTTTATACACACTATTTTTTGCTACAATCATATACCATTCCGTTGAATATTTACGATTGTTACCTATCCAGGCATCACTATCGTATGTAACAGGAATCTCTTCCCCTCCTATTTTAATACTTTTCATAGTCTTATCGTCTTCACTTGTAAATAATAGTGACCCTTCTTTTGGGAATTTCGGTAACGTATCTATAATATAATTGGAGCCATTATCTTGTTTTCGAAAAAGTTTTTCTTTAATCAATGCTTGTGCTGTAGATTCATTTAAAATTAAGACATTTCCATTTCCAACTTCCCCTTTTTTCACAGAAAACACTTCATTTTCTTCCGTAATTTCCTGATAACGATTAATAATTGGTGAAATATTATTTTCATCTCCAATAATTAATACACCGTTTGCAGGAAATGAGTTGTCCTTTTTAGAACATGCACTAAAGCTTATTAAAAGTATTATAGTTAACATAAAAATAGTTAATATTCTTTTCATCACGATTCCTTTCATCATACAGTTCATTTTTCCACATACTTTAGTGTAGTCTTACAAGCTAATAAATTCTATTGCTCCATAACCTTATAAAGCTTTTGCAGGTAACGCCAACGGGTTATAAAGAAATATAAAACTTGTATACATATAAATGAAATTAAAATAACGATAGAGCTATTTATGATAGAAAAATCGACTAATTGCTGTAATGCTATATAAGCAACTACAGTATGAATCACTGCAACGAAAATTGGTAAAAAGAACATTAATAATAACTGCCTCGTTACAACTTTTTTCAACTCACCTTTACTTAATCCCATTTTCGAAATCATTTTATATTGCTGTTGGTCGCGATCCAAATCTGTATATAATCGGAAATAAATAAAACTAGCGGCGAATGTAAAGAAGACGATTCCAACTAAAATACTTACCATAAGTAATAAACCATTCTTTTGCTTTGCTTCCAACAAGTTTAATGTTAAAGCTTCAAAGTAGAAATCTCTGTCCCTAAGATTTTTATCGAATATACTCTTTAATTGATTTGAAATCTCTTTCGTTTTTATCCAATCATCTACAACAAATCCGTAAGTACGATATGGAATTTCTTTATTAACTGGGTCACTAGTAAGAGGTATTCCATCATATACCTGATCTTGAACAGCGATATAAATAGTTCTAGAATCATGTGGTAAAACTAAATTTTCTACAGCTTTTTTCACATGAAATGTCTTTGTCCAGTCACCTTGAATGACTTCTATATTCTTTTTATACTCGCCATTTTTAAATTCTTGTTTTTGTGATACGACTCCAGGAATTAATAAAATTTCATCTTCTTTTTCAATTGTTTCTTGTTGATAGCCTAGTGCTTTAGCAAGATCGTTGTATTCACTTAACTTCATTACATTTACGCCATTTTCTGTGTATATATATGAAGATGAAGCCATTCGATACGGAATATTAGCATCAGAAAGGTGTTTTTTTATAATAGAAAGATTTTTATTCAATACTTTGTCATTTTCAAAACTTCCATACAAAAATGTATACGGATTTGTCATCCTTACCAAATCCCTATTTCCAATTGCGGCCGTTGTACCAATTGCTGTAAATGCAACTGCTGAAACAATAGATACTATAAAAAACATCGTTGCATTATCTTTCATACGGTAAATTAATTCAGAAAATGTTAATATATTTGTTCTCTTTAAAAAGAAAGATTCTCTCCTTTTAGCAAGGTGCAGTATATACACGCTACACTGTGTATATAAAAAGTACGTTCCTATGATTACTAGAAGCACACCTATTCCAAGCGTAATAAAATTGGTACTTGGTATGAAGCGAAATACTGAAAAATATCCATACCCTATACTAATTAAAGAAAGTATCGATAATAAAACTGAAGATTTCGGTTCAGGTTTTGGCTTTTCCTCTGCTTGAATAAGTTCCACAAGTTCCGTTACTTTTATCATTTTAAATGTAAATAATGAAACAATTAAAAACAAGAAAAGAAATGTAATAACTGTTAATAATACAGCCTGCACTGGTATATAAAAAGGTAAACCATTATTAATCATTAATACACTTGCACTTATCAATAAGACTAGTTTAGAAAATATGAGTCCAATGAAAATCCCTATACAAATTGAACCAAGTCCAATCAACATATTTTCAATTAATAATAATTTCTTAAGCTGTCTCATTGACATACCTTGCATCATTAAAATACCAAATTCTTTCTTACGCGTTTTTAAAAACGAACTAACTGAATATAGAATGAAGAAAAATGAAAATACAAAAATCAATCCTTGCGAAACTGAAAATCCCAATGTACCAAATGCACTTATTGTTGCACTTGTCGATTTCAACTCACCTTGTAAATCAGGATGAAATAATAAAAGAGCATACGTAAAGAAAATCATAATAGAAAATGCACTACTTAAAAAATGGGCAGCATATGTACGCTTATTGCGAAAAATATTATTAAATGCGAACTGACGAAAAGTCATGCCTTTTCCCTCCTAACAAAGAAAGGACATCCATAATCTTTTGATAAAAAGTTTGCCTACTTTCACCACAATAAATTTCGTTATATAGTTGACCATCTTTAATAAAGATTACTCGGCTGCAAAAGCTCGCTGCATACGGATCATGTGTAACTAACATCATCGTTGCTTTTTCTTCTTTATTTAGAGTATCAAGCATCTCCATTACATCATTTGAAGATTTAGAGTCTAAATTCCCTGTTGGTTCATCTGCAAGTAACAATTGCGGCTTATGAACGATCGCACGAGCAATTGCTGTTCTTTGAGCTTGTCCCCCTGATATTTCAAACGTTCTTTTACTCAATATATCTATAATGTTTAATTTCTGTGCAATCTCTTCCACTCGTTTGTTCATATCTTGCACAGAAACACCATCTAAAGTCATCGGCAATACGATGTTTTCTTTTACAGTAAGTGTGCTAAGAAGATTAAATGATTGGAAAACAAATCCTAATTGTTTTCTGCGGAATAACGCTAATTCTTCTGATGATAATTGGAAAGGATTTGTACCATTAATAAATATTTCTCCCGATGATGGAGAATCAATAGTAGATACCATATTTAATAACGTTGTTTTCCCACTACCTGACGGGCCCATAATTCCTACAAATTCACCTTCTTGAATTGATAAATCAATATCTACTAATGCTTTAAAAGGTACTTTCCCTCTATATACTTTACTAATACTATTTGCCTGCAAAATTTCCATTTATATTCTCCCTTCATTTCCACCGCTCACTATAGAGTGTAAATGAATTGTCTTACAGCTCATATTGATTCATCTTTCATTTATCTTACACGCTTGTAAGATTTCTAAAAAAACTGATAACAAACCTATTTTCAATCTATAAACAAAGCATATCTATCTTATAATATTTGCATATTGGTTTGAATTACAATGCTATTTTCTAATCTTTATTTTATTAATATGAAAAGACCGATTTTTATCGGTCTTTTTACTTTCAAATATTATATTTTAACTGTTGTATGTAGTTAAAGCATATTTGAGTTACCCATTAAATACTATTTCACTTTATAATAACCTCTGCAAAAAAAAATGAGTGCTTCGGTTTCATTGCAATCAAAAACGAATTGTAAATATCTGAGGCGGAAATGAATGTGTTTATCCAACATATAAATAATAAAATTGATTTAATATTTCCTGATACAAAGAACGACATCATGGCAGGTACTACTGATAATACAATAATAGGCAAGCTCATAAAGACCCAAAATCTCGTTTTGGATAAGACTGCATTTGTATTTAGCCCAAAAAATCTTTTACTAAATGTTAAGCTAATATCCCCTTTTTTACTTATTACTAAAATGTGTAAACATTCGTGAATGATAAAGATTAAGGTACCTATGCGGGATAAAATGAATATAAAAAAGCTTAGAGTTTTAGCTCTAAGCTTTTTTATGATTTCGTATTAATTCCTTTTACTGCACAATATTTTTTATCCATTCAGATTTACTCAATACATAATGATTATATAGTTGATTTGCTATCTTGTGTTCACTCAAATAAGTAAACCCGCATTTTTTAATAACTTTATTTGATGGTACATTGTTAATTAAAGTAATTGCGTTAAGGACAATTAAATTTGTTTCTTTAAACAAATAGTCAATTAAGCCTTTAGTCGCTTTTGTAGCATAGCCATGATTTTGATGTTTATTTGAGATAGCATACATTATCTCTCTGTTTGGTGAAGGGAGTTCTTCTTTCATGCCTGTGCAGCACCATCCAATGCATTCATTTGTAGCTTCCTTAAATATTCCTAGCTTTAACATATGATTATCTATGTTATTCGTAGTTTTCACTGCCTCAAGAAATGCTTTGTTTGCTGGTATTTCATAATTTGCAATCCAATCCACCCTTTGTTCTTTCGTCGATTTCCAGTCTGGTAAAAACTTTTCTATTTCCGGTTGATTGGCTATTTTATAAATACTTTCTGCATCTTTGACCATAAACCCTTGCAAGTATATATCTCCACAATCTATTCTAAATAACTTAGTTGAACTCTCTTCTCCCATGTTAATTCCCCTTACTTACGTTATAACGCCTTTATCTGCTTCGTAAGTTCTATAAATCGTTCATCAAGTTCTTTATATTCTTTGTCGTTAGAAGTTAAAAAGCTTAATTTCCCTAATACTTCTTGTCTCTCTGTTTCTAACGTTAAACGTAGCTCTTCAATATTATCTCTTGTTTTAGTAGGTTCTTCTAGCTGCTTTTGTATCGTATTGTTTAAAAACACGAGTTTTATGTTAGTTGTTTTCTCTAGAAAATATCGATCGTGAGAAACAATTATTAATGTTCCGTTATACTCAGCTAATGTATTTTCAAGTTGTTCACGTGAAGGTAGATCCAAGTGATTCGTCGGTTCATCTAAAATGAGTACATCTTTTTCATCTAAAATATAAGCCATTAGCTTACATTTTACTCTTTCTCCCATACTCATATGCTCAATCGGCTCTTTCCATTGAGAAGCTTGGAACCCTAAATGTTTCATTAAATTTTGGACTTTTCCTCTTTCTTCAAACGTCTCTTTAAAAAATAAATCTTCTGGCGTTTTGTCCAGTGGCAAATCAAAAACCTCTTGTGTTAAATAACCGATGTTTGCAGATGGTGAAATCCATATTTCTCCTTCAGCAGTTTCCGCTCCCATAATCATCTTCAGTAATGTTGTTTTCCCGCTACCGTTTGGTCCAACAATTGCAACTTTCTCACCGTGCTGAATTGTAAAATTAACGTTTTCAAATAATGCTTTTCCATTAAATTCTTTTTTTAATTGCTTTACTTCTAAAAAGCGTTTTCCTACTTTTTTACTCGCTTGAATAGAGAACTCAATTGAATACTCTTCTTTCACACGTTCTACTTTCGTTTTCTCCAGCTCTTTTTCGAGACGTTTTCTTTTTGACTTCACTTGCGCATCCATTCGTTTCGCTTTTACACGATAAAACTCTTTAAAACTTTCTTGTTTTGTAGACTGCGCGTGTGCCTTTTGTGACCATGAACTTAATTCTTTTATATGTGTTTCTACTTGTTCTATCTTTTTTTGCTGCTTTTCATATTCTCGCTGCTGCGACTTCCTTCTTTGCTCACGTGCTTTCATGTAACTTGTATAATTACCACTATGGTCAATTAATTTTTTGTCCTCAATTGACCATATTTTTGTTGCGACAACATCTAAAAAATATCGATCATGCGATACAACGATAACTGTACCTTTCATATTTTTTATTTGTTTAATGAGAAATTCCGTACTCATTTCATCTAAATGATTTGTCGGTTCGTCTAATATTAAGACATTAGGATTTTTAGCAAATCCTTTTGCTAATCGAATTTTTAACTTTTCACCACCACTTAAAGTATGAAAATCGTTCGTTGGCACGCCCCATTTCGCAAGCAGTTCTGCTTCTTTTGCAATTACATCGTTACTAATAAAAGATTCTATTTCTTGCTCAACATATGCGGTTGTCATATTCATTTGCTGCCATTCAACAATCCCTTTTGAAGGCTCAATCTTTCCATTTATTAATTGAAGTAACGTTGATTTACCAGCACCGTTTTTACCAATTAATCCGATAACATCCCCTTGTTTTACTGTCACATTCATTTTCTCTAACAACATATTTTCTTTTATTTCAACATAAACATCATTTAATTTTAATAGTTCTTTCATAATACCGATCCCTTTCATTAAGGGAGAATAAAAAAATCCTCCCAAATAAATTTGGCAGGATTAGTCGTTAAAATATTTACACCCAAATAAGCTATTACGCAACATAAATAGCAATACCGTTGTATGGAAATCGGGCAGACTAATCCTATTTTTTAGAAATTGAAATTTATTGAATTTCAACATTTAAAAATAAGATTAGTTAATCATCGTCCACCCATCATTCCTTTCCCTCATTAGTAACCATATTGTACCATAATAGTACTGTATGAGTAAATACAATTATTTGTGCTGCTAAAAAAGATTGCTTTCTTTTAAGGTCTATTCATTATTTCTTCACTTCATATCGAACAAGTATCAGCCACATTTGTTGTACTACTTGCTTTAGCTTTCCCTAGCAATAAAATTGTAAGCATTCCCTCTTATATAAATTTTATATAAATTCATCATAAATCATATATTATACATACTAAATTTCAGTTCTTATAATAAAGGTATCATTTTTAAGGGGTGGTTCTACAATGGAATTTAGTAAACTAGGAAACAGTGGATTAACAGTAAGTAAAATCGCATACGGGAACTGGATAAACCATGGTGGAAAAGTAAACGAAGATACTGCAAATGATTGTGTAAAAGCCGCACTAGATGTTGGAATTACAACGTTCGATACTGCTGATGTTTATTCGGACACGATAGCTGAGGAAGTACTTGGCCGATCTTTGCAAGGTATACGCCGAGAAAGTATAGAACTATGTACAAAAGTATGCCATCCGACCGGTCCTGGAAAAAATGATCGTGGATTATCAAGAAAACATATTATAGAAAATTGTAATGCATCGTTAAAACGATTACAGACAGACTATATCGATATTTATTATGCACATAGATTTGATATAACAACTCCTCTTGAGGAAACAATGTTAGCTTTCTCAGATCTTGTAAGACAAGGTAAGGTTCTCTATTTAGGCGTAAGCGAATGGACATCAGAACAAATTACCCGTGGTGCAGCACTTGCACGCGAATTGAACATTCCATTTATCGCTAGCCAACCTCAATATTCGATGTTATGGCGAGTTATTGAAACTGATGTGATTCCAACATGTCAACGTGAGGGACTTGGCCAAATCGTATGGTCGCCACTTGCACAAGGTATTCTTACAGGAAAATATCAACCTGGTAAACCATTACCGAATCAATCGCGTGCTAACTCCGATGCTGGAAAACCGTTTTTTGACAAACTCGTGCAACGTTGGATGAGTGATGATGTGCTTACCGCTATCCAGGAAATTAAACCTATCGCACAAGAAATTAACCTTACCTTATCTCAACTCGCAGTTGCTTGGGTATTACAAAATCCAGCTGTTTCTTCTGCAATTATTGGTGCTTCAAATCCGGAACAAATAAGAGAAAATGTAATTGCTTCTAGTGTTAAATTGCAACCTGAAATTATGGATCAGATTGACAGTGTATTAAAAGGTTTCGCTGAGTATGATACTAGTAAAACAGGTTGAATCATGAGTAAGTTTTATCTATAAATAAACACCCCTTGCCAACTTCCCACAGCCCATCCTATAAAGATGGGCTGTGGGAAGTCATATAAACCTCTCTAACAACTGTTAAAAAGTTCTTTAACACGACAGACTTTTCATCCTTCCTCCATCCAGCATATAAATTTATTTCCGGTGTATTTTCTAGAATATCTTTATACATCACTCCTGATTTTTTATAGCTTTCCACCGAGGATGGAACGACAGAAATCCCCATTCCAGCTGCAACTAAGTTTACAATCGTTTGCATTTGAACTGCTTCTTGAACAATATTTAAACTTACCCCATATTTCCAAAAGTAACTAATAATTAAATCATAAAAATTTGTACCGAAATGACGAGGAAATAAAATGAATGGTTCCTCCACTAATGATTTGATTGAAATATTAGGTAACGAAACGAAAGGGTGATTTTCATGCAAAACCAACTTTAAACACTCTTCAGAACAAACTTCAGAAGATAATATTTCATTATTTTGCTCCGAACGAATAAATCCAATATGAATTTGTTTTTCGTAAAGCGCTTTTATTTGTTGGTCTGTTGTCATCTCACGTAATATGAGCTGAATTTTTGGAAAACGTTCTCGAAATGTTTTTAATATGCCTATAACTGTTTCTGTAGAATCGACAAAACCGATGATTAAATGCCCGATTTTCCCTTCATCTGCAAGCTGTGTTTCTTTAATCGTTCTATCTACTTGAAGTAATGTTTGCCTAGCACCTTCTAAAAAGACTTTCCCCGCCTCGGTAAGCTCAACCATCCTTTTTGTCCGGTGAAAAAGTTGAACTCCTAATTCTTCTTCCAATTTTCGAATTTCTTGACTTAAAGGCGGTTGTGCCATCATAAGACGCTCTGCTGCACGACTAAAGTTTAATTCTTCTGCCACCGTTATGAAATATTTCATTTTACGAATATCCATTTCAAGCCTCCTATCATTCGCAACTTCTATAAGATTCTATTTTTATTATAAAAAATGGTTCATGTATGTAGTCTTACATTTATTCTTATTGGGTTCATTTTGCCTCTCTTATCTATAGAATATTTCATTCTCCAATGTTATCAAGGGTACAAAACAAGGCTAAAAAACTTATCTCCAAAGTTCTTTAGCCTTGATTACTTTTTACACATTAAAAAATATTACTCGCACTACCGTACCTTTACCAACTTCTGAATGGATTTCCACACTATGTCCTAATTGTTTTGTAATTTCATATACAAGATATAGCCCCATTCCTGTTGATTCTTTAAAATCTCTACCGTTTTCTCCTGTAAAGAAAGGTTTGAATACTCTTGGTAAATCTTGCTTCGGTATACCTACGCCATTATCAGCAATTTCAAGTATAACGGTATTACCTTCCTTACAAGCTTTCATTTTAATCTTTTCTCTACTACCTGATGAATACTTAATCGCATTCGATAGTATTTGTCCGATTAAAAACTTTAACCATTTCACATCACTTTCTACAGTAATGTCCTTATCAATTTCAAGCTCTGGATATACAAAATTCCGTATAAAGAAACGTTTATGTTCATGTACCGAATCATTCACTATTTTATGTAGTTGTAACCTTTCTACATAAAAATCTTGTGTGAACGCTTCTAATCGTGCGACATATAGAGCCATTTCCAATCCCTTTTTTAATCGGTCTGTTTCCTCATTTATACTTTCAAAACGTGAATCTACTTCATCCTGTGTAATTAATTCTATTACAGATAAAGGTGTTTTCATTTGATGGATCCACTGATTCATAAAGGTTAAATGGTCATTATTTTTTCTCTCTTGTATTTGCAGCTGATTTTGATAATGTCGATATTGCACCTCAAGTAGTTCTTGAAGAGCAGCCGATACAGCTGCAAAATCAGATTTTTGAACAGATTCATCTAAAGATTGCATCGGGTTTGCTAGGCGCTCATAAAAAGAACGATGTGTAAAATAACGAAATACTAAATAACTTCCCATAAAGAAAACACCTAGAAACATTGCGTATAACGCCGTTGTAATATGATTATGCCCATCAAACCAATATACGAGAAATATAGCTAGTAGTTGAATTATGGTAAAGCAAATAACTGGTATATGATCACGTATAAACAACCTTATCATTTTTCTATACCATTATCCCAAGTAATGTGCAATCTATATCCAACACTACGAATCGTTTCAATCGCACCTTCTATATGTAACGTTTGTAACTTTTTACGCACACGTGTTGTATTTACACTTAATGTATTATCATCAACATAAGATTCACTATCCCATAATTTATTAAGTAACACTTCTCTACTCACAACACGCGGATAATTTTTCATTAATGTCTCTAATAAAATAGCTTCGTTTCTCGTTATATCAATTTCGTCGTTTCTAAGTTTCAATACAAGCCTTTCAGGATATAAACAAAGGCCTTGTTGCTCAATCATTCGCTCTTCTAGTTTCGGTGCATAATCTCCATATGCACGTCTTAAATGACTACGAATTTTCGCCACTACAACTTCATAATGAAAAGGCTTCGGAATAAAATCATCGCCACCGTTTTCTAACGCCATAACTTGATCCATCGTGCCTTCACGGGCCGAAATGAATAGTATCGGACATGTTGAAACTCCGCGAATTTGACGACACCAAAAGTACCCATCAAAACTCGGTAAATTAATATCTAATAAAACTAACTCTGGTTGTTCTTCTAAAAAAATGTTTAATACATTTTGAAAGTCCGATACAATAACTCCTTGATAACCATATTTCGCAACATGTGTCGATAATAGTTCTGCAATTTTCATATCGTCTTCTACAATCATAATTTTGACCATTATTGAACTCCTTTTTAATCCACAATCTCAAATATACTTATATAAAATAAATACTACCTCTTTTCACAAAATCAGTAAATTAAAAAAAGGATGCTTTTATACGAAAGTATCCTTTTTCGTCCCTTATCTATTTAATATGAAATTTACTAAAAGTAAATCCTAGTTTCTCCACATAATCCATTCCTAGTTCCATACGCGCTGTTTTCAGCGGATCCACAACTTGGCAAACTTTTAAATTACCTGCTGCCGATAATAAAAGCGTTGCATCAGCTTTAGACATTGCTAATTCTTCATGTAAAAATGTCACCATATTACGTACAGCACGATTTGCTGCATCATCTAACAATTTCTCTGAAGCAATCGTCATCATTTTTTCTTTTTGAATAGCCATTGGTAATGGCCATTGTTTTCCTTTTATCGTTTGAACTGTTACCGTTACCTCACCAGCAACCTCTACACCACTAACACCAATTTCACCATCACCCATTGCTGCGTGTAAATCACCTAATGCTAATAGTGCTCCTGGGACATTAACTGGTAGTAGTAGTGTTGTTCCTTCTTTAATTTCTTTACAGTCCATATTCCCGCCGTGATCATGCGGTGTGCCACATGAAATGCTCTCTTCTTTCGGTGCAGTACCAATTACCCCAATCATTGGATTAATCGGGATTTGTAGTTCACTTGAAAACAAAACATATTCATTATGTATTGGGACAATTTTCACTGTATTTTCATTTAACTCATCACCCATTACACCAAGGTTTGCACCTGTAGTTAAAACGCCCTGCTCTGCAATTTCAATTTTTTCAATCGTTACGACTAATATATCGCCAGGTTCTGCTCCTTTAACATATACAGGTCCAGTCGCTGGATTAATTCGGTTCCAATCTAATTCTTGTAACACAACATCTTCAGAATCGATTTGATTTTCAAAGCAATCATATGTTTCAAATACAAGACTGCTCCCAATTTCTACTTCCATACACGGCTTATTTTCTGGTGACATTGAGTAAATGATATGGTCTTTATGAATTCGATACATAATACCTCTCCCTTTTATATTTATCTACTATTACTAATTAGCTTTTTTTATACAAGCTCCTCTTAAAATTAAATGTTATTTTCATGTAAAAAAGCACGCAGATTGTTTTATAACATACACTCTTTACTATAACAGAAAGGTGGTATCACTATGCCCCTTATTCCATACAACGAAAGTGATGTTGATTTACTAGCTCGATTAATTCGTGCTGAAGCTGAAGGCGAAGGTCGCCAAGGTGAGGAGTTAGTTGGATGCGTTGTAGTAAACCGTGTATTTTGTGATTGCTTAGATTTTAAACAACTCCGTACCGTACGAGACGCTGTATATCAAAGCCCCGGCGGATTTGAAGCAGTACAATATGGATATTTTTATCAACGCGCTCGTGAATCAGAAAAAGAAATCGCACGAAAAGTTTTACAAGGTCAATGGCGCTGGCCTGCACGATGGGCTCTTTGGTATTTCCGTCCAGTTGGAGCTTGTCCGCCTGAATGGTATAATCAGCCATTTGTAGGACAGTTTAAAAGCCATTGTTTTTATGAACCAAGTGGTGATGAATGTCCGAAAATGTATTCACGATAGTAAAATTTGCAACGCAAGTACTTAGAAATTTTGGTACTTGCGTTGCTTTTAACTGTGTTTTAGAAATCTAATAGTGTGATGAAATTTTCTATGCCTACTACATGTATTAATAATGGTATACGAGGACCATTTGATTGATTCATAATGAGCTTATATATAATAGTGAATAATTGTTTTTGATTTTCTTTCATTATTTTTTTATTTTCATGATGACAAATCGCATATAATTGCTCCATTAAGTGAGAGTAATCTTTGTTAGAACGAAGTATATCGCAAACTTCTACTAACCATTCTTTCTGTCTTTCATCCAATGTGTTGTAAAACTCTGTATTTCTCTCTTGATTTACCGCAATTAATTTTTCAGATTGAAAATTTCTTATCCAATACTCTGTGCGATTACTCACCGCTCTCATTTCATCTAATGCATAGCTCCTATCTATTTTCTTTAATATCCCCTGTAAAATAGTTGAATCAAAATTTAATAATGGTAACGTTCCTGCTACTTGATTAAATTTCGGATATCCTTTAAACCCGATAGTAACTCTAGAAAGTTTAATTGCATCAAGTAAATCTTCATTTTTGAGCGTTTTATTTTCATAACTATCTTTCAATCGCTCATATTCTGTATAATTGCGAATCACATCTTCATCAAGACCGATATGAAAAGCTGCGTTTGGTCTATATTTTGCAAACATAAACAGAATTACTTCTGGTAAATACACTTTTAACAACTCACTAGGTGTAATACTATTTCCTGAAGAACTAGACATTTTTTCATGATTGCCTTTAATTCCAATAAAATCATAAGCAACATAATGAGGAGCTTCACGATTGAATATTTTCCTTGCAATTTCTTTTGATACATTATAACTACCCGTTTCTGCTGAATGGTCTCTGCCACCCGGCTCAAAAACAACCTCCTCTATCATCCATCTCATCGGCCAATCGATTTTCCAATTTAGTTTCATTTTATTTGTATTTAATACGGATAACTCTTTTTCATTTCCGCATTCACATTCATACCGGATTGTTTTTAATACTTCATCAAAATGTGTAATAGTTGTTGTATCTTTTCCGCATCTCTCACAATATAATGTAGCTGGATAAAAGCTCTCTCGCTCTTCTTCACTACACTCTCCAGTTTTAAAACCCATTAAAATATCATATATTTCTTTTCGTTTATACAAGGTCTCTAATATATTTTCGTTATATCTTCCGCTTCTATATTCATCATGTTGATAAATAAATTCTACTTCAATTCCAAATGCTTGAAGCGATTTTTCAAACTCTTTTTCAAAATGCTCCGCATACGAGTTATGACATCCATACGGATCTGGAATATCACAGTATGGCATACCAATATACTTTGCAAAAGATGGATCAATATTTTTTGGAACTTTTCTAAACCTATCATAATCATCCCACGAAAATATAAAACGAGTCTTTTTCCCTAAATCTTGAAGTGCTCTTACTACGAAATAAGTCGTTACGATTTCACGAAAGTTCCCAATATGAACAGAACCTGACGGACTAATTCCAGATGCACAAACAAACGTTTCTTTATTTGGATGTTTCCTAATTAATTCATGTGCTACTTCATACGCCCAATGCATATATTACTCACCTCAATTATTTTTTTGTTTTCTAATTTCCAGTTTTATGCAACAAAAAAACTCTCACCCCCAAGATTATTCATCTTGAGGACGAGAGTTGTTAGCTTCGCGGTACCACCTCAGTTTGTTAATATGTCACCATACTAACCTCTTCAGGTACGGCAAAATATGCTTATACCCTATCTCTATAACGGGAGAACCCGTCGCACCATCCCTAAATAAATTAGTTCCTTGCGCAGCTCCAAGTCTTTTTTCGTTAAGATGTATACCGCTCTTTCTCAGCTACCAGAGCTCTCTGTACGTATTCTTTCTTAACTACTCTTCTCTTCTATGCCTTAAATATTAGTTTTTTAATATGATAATTTATAACACTTTTATTGTCAAACTTTTCCGAATCGAAATCGTAAAATTATCTAAAAAAATTCTTTATCGCTTCTAATTGAATTTTGTGGCTACACTCATCACAACAATATGCCCCTTTTGGTTTCTCTTTAAATCGCTTATATTTTTCACTACCTTCGTAAACACGAAATATATTCTTACAAGAAAAGCAAACAATTTCATAAAACATCATATGCATTTTCCTCTCCTTGTTTATACACTTTTTTAATCACTTGTGAGAAGGTCATTTTTCTACATTATAAATTTTAATATCCTTTGACTAAAAGGTTTACCTCTATTCTTATCGAATTATATTAATATCTTATAACGCGAGGTGAACATCTTGTTCAGTAATATAGAATTAGTTTTAGATGCTAAAGCAAGTTTAGCTGAAGGACCATGTTGGAATGAAAAAAAGCAACTTTTATATTGGGTTGATATTATGGAGAGAAAATTATGCATATACAATCCTACCGCTAATACGAACCGAGTAATTGCTCTCAATCAACAAATTGGCTGTGTTGTTCCATATTTAGAGGATGTACTACTCTTAGCTATGGAAAACGGCTTTTATTCTATTAATGTAAATACAGAAAAACTGACACATATTTTTGACCCCGAACAACATTTAATAGAAAATCGTTTTAACGATGGAAAATGTGATCCCGCTGGTCGTTTCTGGGCAGGTACTACAGATACATACGGTATTAATGCTGCAGGTTCCTTATATTGTTTACATAATAATTTGAGTGTAGAGAAAAAAATTTCACATGTAAATACTTCAAACGGAATGGCTTGGTCACCTGATCATACATACCTTTACTTTATAGATACACCTACTAAAAAAGTGGTTCGCTATCAATATAATATACGTACTGGAGAAATTCATAATCCAAGTGATGTAATCATTTTCTCTGAAAATGACGGTCTACCTGATGGTATGACAATTGACGAAGAAGGTTGTTTATGGATTGCACATTGGGGAGGTTCAAAAATAACTAGATGGAATCCCTCTACTGGAGAACAAATATTAAGTATTCCAATTCCTGCGTTATATGTAACATCATGTACGTTTGGTGGGCCTAACTTAACTGATTTATATGTTACAACAGCCAGAACAAGAATGACGGATGACGAATTAAAACAGTATCCACATGCTGGTGGTATTTTTCGAATTCAAACAAATGTTAAAGGCTGCCCCACCTATTCATTTTGTAATGAAAATATTGGAACTGACACAATATGAACCGTATCGATTACATAAGACAAGAAGAAAAGGAATATCACGATCTTTGCTATGAACAATATAAACTATTTGAAACTGGATCTTGGCTTCACAAGCCGGTTAAAACAGTTATGGATTTAATGGACTACTTTGAAGAGAAAAACAAATTACAAGTGCTTGATCTTGGCTCTGGCGTCGGTAGAAATAGCATTCCAATTGCACAAAAGATTAAAAATGCTAGCGGAACTGTTACATGTGTTGATTTACTTGATTCCGCTTTAACAAAGCTACAAATTTATAGCAAAGAACATGACGTATTCGAGGTTATAAAAACAGAACAAGCAGCAATTGAAAACTATCATATTAGATCTAATACTTATGACTATATCGTTGCAGTATCAAGTTTGGAACATGTCAAATCAGAAGAAGATTTTAAAAATGTACTCCAATCTATGAAAAGAGGTACAAAAAACGGCGGTATTAATTGTTTAATTATTAACTCTAACATACAAGAAATTGATTCAATAACGAATGAAGAATTAGAAGCTTTAATTGAAATTAATCTTTCAACCGAAGAAATGATAAGTGCTTTAAAAAGCATTTATAAAGAATGGAAAAAACTAAAAGTTGAAATAAAGGAATTAGCTTATAATATAGTTCGTAATGAAAGACACGTTCAATTAAAAACAAATGCCATTACGTTTGTCGTTCAGAAATAACACTATAAAAAGTAAGAATATTTCCTCATATATTCATAGGAATACCCTTACCTTTTATTTTGTTATTAGTTTTCGCATTATCTAAAATATAATTTTCATTCGAAATACTACTCAGCTATTAATTGAATTCATTAACTGGAAGAAATATTCCACTTCATGAGTCTCATTCAATTTATACCATGAATGAAGTGTATCCGGCGCAAATACATCTAATTTCCTTAATACTTCCATGGCAAATTCTAGAGGTGCTACACCCGATGCAGTAATAAGATTTTCACTGGATGCTACAGGTCCTACTTCATAAAAATTTTCTCCTTTATAAGTAGGACAAACCATTTTCATATAATCTAAATTATTACTTGTGTGATTTATAGAATCCAAGTAACCGTAATTTGCAAGACCTATAGTTGCACCGCAAATGGCAGCCACAATTGTACCAAGCCTTAAGGCTTCACCAACTTTTTTCAAAATAGGTTTATGTATTTCTTCACTCCAAGTATTCCCTCCAGGTAAAATTAATAGATCGTTACTCTCAAGGATACATTCATCTAGGGAAATATCCGGCTTTATATTCAAGCCCCCCATTGAAATAATCGTTTCTTTATTTATTCCAACTGTTACTACTTTAAAAGGCGCTACATCTTTTTTGAAATATCTTCCTGTATTAAGTTCAGCAATTAAATGTCCGTATTCCCAATCAGACATCGTGTCAAATACATATAGATATGCTTTTCTTGTTTGCATTCAATAACACTCCATTCATATACTACAGTTTTAAATAAAAAAAGTACTCTTTTCAAGTTTAACATTTTATGCAATATTTATGGTTTAAAATTCCAAATAAAAGAGCACTTGTTTCCGCAAGTGCTCTTTTCGGGGATTTTGAGATACCCTATTAACGAAAGTTAAGGTTACTTAAAGTTAAGAGGTATTTATACTATATGCTTGTCCTTTATATTTGTGCATAATCAATATATAAATATCTTTAGAAATATTTAAAAACTTTTATTTATAGTTCTTTCTGGCATTTTATCATTAAGAAATTTATTGAAGGTTTATTCTCCATGTTCTTATTTGGTTCATCAATTTCGGAAACTTGTACTAGTCCATATTTATTAAAATCTCGTTTTATAGATTCAGAATTATAGAAGAACATTTTTATGCCTTCCATTATTTCGAAATAGTCTTTATCCAACTGTTTCCCCTTCCCAAACATTGGGGCTTTTTGAGAAACAGTTGTGAAAACCATATATCCACCTGGTTTTAGCTGATTATAACAACCTTTAATAAATTGCTCTCTCTCTTGCTTATTCAACAAATGTAGAAGTGCATGACTATATATACCCTCATATGATTTGTTATTAAAAGGCATCTCATTTACCGAACCGTGATAGATACTAATATCTTCTAGGCCATTTTGCATTGCTAAATTAATGGCTGTTTTTGAAATCTCAATACCTGTTACATTTATACCATTATCGATAAAAACCTTTGCATTTCTTCCATATCCAATACCAGGAACTAATATATCCTTAACGTTCTTTTCAAGGAAAAAATCTTTTGTACAAATTGCAGATTCTGTAGGTTCAAATCCCCACATCGTTTGTTTTTCAATAAAACTTGATTCCCAAAATTCCATTATGTATCTATCTCCTTATTTTCAATCCATTTTTAGTATCAAATTAAAAGCATTTTTGTATTTGCTATACAGTTTTTTCTTCTACTTATACCACTTACCTTAGTCATCGTAGCTCCATTGAATATAGCATAATAATAAGCCCATATCTAATATAAAGATTGGTTAAAAATCTACCCTATTTTATTAATCCTTACGTTTATAGAAAATAAAAAAACAGCCAATATTTTTTTGGTAGTATTGGCTGTTTCTCATGAGAAATTATCTTTTTATATTGTACCGATCTAATACTTTTTCTAACATTTCTAAAGTTATTGGTTGTGCTTCTTTTATTAATTGATAACCAATACGCCCATTCGGTTCCGCTGTAACTTGCTGTAAACTCTTTACGTCATGAATCCCTTTTTCTCTTAATTGCATATAAAGTTGTTGTTCCGACATTTTTGCCTGCATCAAATTCTCTTTTACAATCTCTCCGTTTTCAACAATTATAATGCTACTTCCATTTAGGAATTGTTCCACCTTCCTTGATTTCAATTCAAAGAAATGAATGATAAGTAATATGCTTGCAAATATGATAGCCGCAAATATAGATGGGACTACTTTTCTACTTAATACAGGTTCTACAATAATACGGCCAATTGATACAACTATAATGATTTCAGCTCTTGTCATTTGGCTGGCAGATGTACTACCTGTCATTTTCAAAACAATTATTCCAGTAAAAGTTAATATAATACTTTCCAAAATTATATTCATAACTACCCAATCCTTTAATGGTGTATTTTACTATCATTCCCATTAAAGGTGTGTTTTACTTACCTATTAAGTTGTTAAATCCTTCAGACCATGATGGAAATAAAGGTATCCAACCATACTCTTTACGTGCCTTATTATTGGAAGCTCCTCTTTCCCAACTATTTTTCCCATCTTGAACTTTAGGCTGAGGTGCCCCTATCGCTGCTGCATATATTGGTAACCATTCTTTACTAGTTGCTGGATAATTATCTACAATATTTACGATTCCTGAAGGCCAATTAAGGGCTAGCATAGTAGCTCTTGCAGCATCTTCAACATGTATAAACGAGCTTATCCCGTCTGATGCGATAATTTCATTATTACCATCAGAAAGTATACATATTTGTCCATTAGTTTTAAGAGCTTTTTAAAATGCATGAAATCCACTATTTGTAGCAGAACATTCGAAACCATAATTATATGTTTCTATTATTTTTTCTTCTGAATCATATATGTTTTTCGCACCAAAATTCTTTGCAAAATCTCTTCTATTTTTATTAGGCTCAACAACATCCACGTGCTCAACGCCTACATAGTATTTTAAGAAATAACAAGCGAGTAAACCAATAACTCCCATTCCAGTTATAAGTACTTTTTCATCCTGTTGCGGGTTTAGTTTCAATACTCCTTTAGCGGCATCACACGAAAGAATAGATAATAAAGCAACTTTAGGTTGTATAGAACTAGGCACTCGAATTACTTTATGCCCCTTAACTATCCCTATTGTTTCATGTCCATAAAAAAAAACTACTTTATCGCCTACGTTTACATGTGTTACTTTATTACCAACTTCAATCACTTCACCATAACTTTCATATCCAGTTTTTCTTGGATAAAAAGGATTCGTATCCGTAACATCGGATCCATTATACTGTGGTAACTCGGCCCCAATGCTTATAGCTCCTGCAATTGTTTTAACAATAATTTCATCGTCCTGTATGGATCTAATTTTACCCGGTTCCCACTTAAGTTGTTTCGCACCTTCTAAAACTAACTTATACTGTTCCATTCATATCCTCTCACTTTATAAAAATATATTCTCACTAAATTTCAAACAATGTATAATAGATTCATCCAAAATTAAAGCTATAACGTTGGCTAGCACCCAACAGTGATAACATGATAATTGAATTTGATGGATATAGAATAAACGAGTATGTTATTGGCCGTAACTGTTCTATTAACGAATTAATAACGATGTATTTAAATGTAAGAAATGAAGAGATATCTAATGAGGATCTGCTACGCTTATTTTGTGTACGATATTATTACAAAAAAAATCCAAAGTTACTACAAGAAGACGTCACTAGCAATGTTGTCATTGATTTAGATACGGACTATATTTATATCCCAAATAGATAACAGTAAACTAGATTGATTAGTATTTATGATTCAGCTAAATGTTTAATAAAATAAGTAATTGCCCAAATTAATGTAGCAAATTGAGTGACAAAATACATTGTCCATTCAAAGCCAGTCAGTTTTCTCTCTCGTTTAACCTTCTTTAAGTATCTGTAAAATATGAGTGTACTTAAAAACATAAGTAACAATGATAATTGCTGTAAATCATCGACTATACGTACCCCCATAGACTCCATCGCCCTCCTATTCAAAATAAAAGCTATACTTTAAGAGTATCATTAATTGGTAGTTTATTTCCATTTTAAACAATTATGTCATAAATAAAAAGAGCACTCAGCTATTGAGTGCTCTAAAAAATATTAATTAAACTCAGTTCCTTGTAATGGTTACATGTAATTCCCCTTACTTTTTATAACTCAGTTCTATTACTTGTGGTATATACTTACTATCATATTTTCTCGTATAGATTTCTCCATCTGGAGTAACTAATTGTAAAACAATCTCACCACAAACCCCATCTAGTATTTCAAATTCACCTTGTGCATTTGAAATACTGCGTTCCTTACTTTCTTCAATTGAATCTTCATATATTTTCACATTAGATATAGGTTCGTTATTTTGATCTACGATAATACCTCTTGAATACTTACCAACCGCGATGCATTGGTCATCTTTTTTATAATATTTAGTCACAACTATAGCTCCAATTATTATAGCGGCACACACAAACAAGAGAATTATTTGGCGCCTCACAACAAACCTCCTAATTCAAATTATTCTTTTCTAAACTGAAAATTCAAGTGTCTTGATTGGTTGATTTCCTCAATTACTTTACGAATACCTTCTTCAATCTTATCTTCTTTTACATTCGAAACATTTAACTTTAACAGTTTTTCTTTAGGAAAATTCCTCATATAATTCTTATCAATAGTATCGACACTTATTTGCATGTCACCTAATTTTTGTATAAGTGTTTCTGTAACTGTGTTTTTCTGCATTTCTAAACAAGTGTGTATTCCAAATGTGTTTTGTCTATTATATGTAAATAATGATTGATCTTCATTTTGCACTTTTTCTAATGTTTCTGCTAGTTTTATTGATCTATTGTAGTAGGAAGAATTAATTTTACTTTTATGACGTTCAAACATACCGCTCTTTATATAAATTTCTAAAGCCGCTTGAGAAATCATCGGACTATCAATATCTAGTATCTTTTTGTATGTATAGAAAGCATTTGCAATGGATGGTGGGATGACTGCAACTCCAACCCGTAAACCAGGAAAAATAATCTTCGAATAACTTTTCAAATATATGACATGACTACAATTATCCAAGCTATATAACGGATCTGCTTTTGAATCAGTTTCTAAATCTGCTAAATAATCATCTTCCACTATAAATACATTGTATTTCTTAGCCAATAGTGCGATTTTTTCTTTCTCATCTTTAGAATAAGAAGTTCCAAGCGGATGATGATATCTCGGTATCGTATAAAAGAATTTTATTTTTCCAGTTTGAAATATTTGCTCCAATTCATTCAAATCGATACCTTCATTCGTACGTTTAATACCGATTACAGGAACTTTATTTATTTCTAGATAATCAATATATAGATGATATGTTGGCTGTTCAATTAATACAGTTTCATTTCCATTCGGAAATGGTATAGAAGTTAATATAGCAAGCGCCTGCTGCACACCTGACGTTATAAAAATATTGTCTTCTTTCGTGAACACTTGATAATTTGCCAACTGTTTTTGAATGACTGGAATTAAAGATGGTAACCCTTTCGGTGTTCCGTATACGAACAAATCATTTTTATAAGTATCAATAGCCTTATTAATGCAATGCTGAAAATCTAAATATGGGAAAACATCTGGATCTGGTGCTGAAGAAGCGAAATCAATTATCTCGTTATTTTCTATGGTACTCCCAGATTTCTTAACAACGTAGTATCCACTTTGAGGGACAGAATATATAATGTGACGCTTTTCTAATTCATGAAGCGCACGTATAACTGTTGCCTTATTACATTCATATTGCGTAACGAGTGACCGTATAGACGGTAATTTCTTCCCTTCTTTTATTTCTCCATTTTGAATCATATTTTCTATGTCATTTAAAATATGTAAATACTTATACATATTACACCTCCTCCAGCAATTCTATATTTAATTACATCGGTTCTCTATTCATATAGCATTCATTCCTCAATTAGTTAATTTTCCGATCATCTATATCGTAAATCCCAATAGCATATGAATCATTTTCAATCCATTTCTTTACTGCTTCTGTTTTAAGTACCCCTTCAACTTCTTTTTCTATTTTCTGTCCAAGTTCTCTCGCCCCTACTTCATCATCGCTAAGCTTAGTTTTTATATCAATGGTAACAGGTTGATTCTTTTTATAATTTATTTGCTGAATACCAAACCCTTCATATCCATTTTTTCTGAATACGTCATCAAATATATGTCCAAAAACTTGATTCCATCTACTCTCTGCCTTTACAACTTCTCTATTTCTTTGAGTTATATTGATTTTATAAGACGTTACACCTTGTATCACCAATCTTTTATTAATATCATTTTTTATTTCGTTACTATCTTCGCTATCAGCAATCTCTAAATCTAATATTCTTTCTTTTTCATCTCTTATAGCAGCACTAAAAAAAGATTCCTCCTTTACCGCGGCGCTGTAGCAATATCCATCACTATAGACTCTTCACTTTTAGCATCTTCAATCTCATTCTCACAGGCACATAATAAAGTGAAACTTTAATCATTGGGGGTTTTGTTCATCCCCAATGATTATTAGTTGAACCAATCGGGCTTTTACGGGCAGTTGATCCCCCCACCTAACTTCTTTCGCTGAATTTTGAGGTGGGGATCTTACTGCCCGTTAATGCGGGATAAAACAAGTGGAAATAAAAATACAAGTAACTTCTTTCCCTTTCTCATGCAGCACCCCTCCATATATTTTCATTTACGATAAACTTTTTACTTTGACATATAAATACTTTCTTTAATTAT
The DNA here is from genome assembly GCF_000021305.1 of Bacillus cereus G9842. Classification (GTDB taxonomy): domain Bacteria; phylum Bacillota; class Bacilli; order Bacillales; family Bacillaceae_G; genus Bacillus_A; species Bacillus_A thuringiensis_S. Next base: position 2,440,291 of record NC_011772.1, on the reverse strand, counting down.
TTAAATTTAACATTATTTCACATTTACCCCACTTAACAAGGGAATTACAATTAATAAATAGAATATCTCTATGAATAAATAAAAAGTGAGGGATATATAATGCAACGTGTAAATACGATTGATATTAGTAATGTACTACAATTGGAAAAAACTCTTTCGACTTTATTAAATAAAATGATTTCTTCAAAACTAGACCTTGAAAATTGGTTAAAAGAGCAGTCAAAAGTAATTTGGGACATCGAAGAACAATTAAGATCACATTACATCGCCTTTCAATGTAATACGGATGATGAAGAAATAAAGGATACTTTTGAACATGATCAACAATTTGTAAAGCCACTTTTAAAGCGGTACCAAAATTTATTGGATAATAAATATTTAGAGTCACCTTTTCGAATGGAATTAGATTCTAACGTATATGGTTTATTAGATACAAAAATAAAAAACGCTCAAAAGTTATTTTGTGAGGAAAATATCGAATTAGAAATAAAGGAAGACAAATTAATCACAGAGTACTTTGAAATCACTGGAGGATTAAGTGGAATTTGGGACGGAGAAGAAAAAACGATAACAGAATTACAATCCTATTTACAAGATTCGAATCGTGACACCCGTAAAAAGGCAAAAACCATTATTTCTGAACAATTTTTATCTGTTGAAAAAGAACTCCAAAACATATTAAATCAATTAATTGAAATTCGCCATCAAAAAGCAAAAAATATTCAACTAGAGAATTATCGCGATTATATGTTCAAAAAATACGAGCGTTTTGATTATTCAGCGAAAGATTGCTATGAACTAGCTGAATCCATACGTAAGTATGTTGTGCCTCTTAAAGATAAAATATTGCTAGAGAAAAAAGATAAACTGCAAGTTGATACGCTTCGCCCGTGGGATGTATCAGCTGTAACTCCAGATCAAAAAGTACTTAAACCTATTGCAAATGAAAATGATTTAATTGAAAAGAGCACTCATATCTTTAATAAACTAGATGTTGAATTTTCAGCACTTTTAAACCGAATGTATAAACACAATTGTCTTGATTTAACAAGCCGCAAAGGAAAAGCAGCTGGTGGCTTTTGTGAGTACTTACCAACTTCACAATTATCTTATATTTTTATGAACTTAAATTATACACAAGATGATATTGTCACTTTTATACATGAAATGGGTCATAGTATTCATAACGAACTCATAAAACCATTAAAATTACGACAGTATATAGAAATTCCAGCTGAAACAGCTGAGCTAGCCAGTATGACAATGGAGTTATTCTCGCTTAATTATTGGGATACCTTCTATACAGACAAAAAAGATTTAAAACAAGCAAAAATTAATTTCTTTAAAGATGTTATTTCATATTTACCTATTATGCTTATTGTCGATCAATTTCAACACTGGCTGTATGAAAATCCAAGTCATACTTCTGAAGAAAGAAATGAAAAATACTTACAACTTCAAAAACATTATCAGTCTAGCGTCATACATATTGATGGCTACGAAAACTGGATAGCAACGAGTTGGTTACCTGTACTCCATATTTTTGAAGTACCATTTTATTATATTGAATATGCGATCGCCCAACTTGGTGCATTACAAATGTATAAACAATATAAAGAGGATCCTAAGCAAGCGCTAGAAAATTATAAAAAGGCATTATCACTAGGAAGCTCGCAATCTATAAAAGAAGTGTATGATGCAGCCGGTATTCGTTTTGATTTTTCTGGTGAAACAATTAAAGAACTAATGCTATTTGTAGAAAAAGAATTAGAATTACTTGAGCAATTATAAGAAGAAAGCTGCACCTATATTTTTGGTGTAGCTTTCTTCTTTATTTTATTAATCAGCTCTATGTACTGAGTATCTCCATATCCGATTGTTGGAAAAAGATAAAACAACTTTATTAATAATTCACGAGTTGATAGATCTTTATTTTTAGAGATGAATTTCATTACTGCATTATCTTCTGTTAACATTTCTAAAAATAAGTCTATAGCCTGATACATTACAGGTGGTACCTTATGAGAGGTCTTTTTATGGTTTACTAATACTTCATTGTATATAGAAGAATAATTCCCCAATTCAAGTTCAATTTGATTTACTTTAAATTCATCCTCTCTAAAGCTATTTAAGTATACCTTCCCTTCATAAGCAGACTGTTCAAGGTGAGAAAGTATGGTAAGTAGGTTCATTTGGCAAAACATATCTTCACCAAACCATAGAACAATACATTTATACTTTTTCGTAAAAAGGTTTTCTAACGGATCTATAACCTTTTTTATATAACTTTCTACTGAACTGTTATGTCCTTTCGCTCTTGTTTTAATAAACTCTTCATTAAAAACTTGAGTAGTAGCCGAGTTCACACACATTGCCTCATTAAATGGTGCATAATCAGAATCACCCATTAGCTTTTCGTTTTTAAATTCTTCATACATAACTTGACCATTTAATATGTTAAGTACCTCTTTATCAAATAGCTCACTCTTCCTATTTCGTAACTGCTCAACCTCTATTTTTCTAGAAATATTCATATTAAACGCCCCTTCTTTATTTAAATTTAGTTTAACAAATGATTGAATAGGCATTTTGTTAAGTTGGTATTCTCTTGGATTCATTCCAAAAACATTTTTAAAACTTCTACTATAAACCTCTTGGGAAGAGTAATCGTAATCCAATGCGACCTCAATTATCTTCCTACCATTCTTTAAATCCTCCGTAGATAAATACAACCTTCTAAGAAGAATATAACGTCTAATACTGAAACCCGTTACTTGATGAAATTTAAAAGAGCAATAATAAGGAGAATACCCCATGTAACGAGATAATTCATCTAATGAAAATCTCTTTTTTAAATTGCTCTCAATCCAATTAATCATCTGCTGTATATGTTCATTCATTTCCTTCACTCCTTATTTAAAAGTATAGGAGAAGTGCGTTTCTTTCTTTTGATATTTCTTGTGTTTTATAACATGAGCCTTTCTCTAAAGTCTTTATAATCTATATATAAGTATTAATTTTATATTTTTTCATCTATCTTATTTTGTCATACCTTCTATTCATTTTTCAATTTAGCGTTAATGAGTATGTTGGCAACACCTTACTAATTATTAAAGGTCAATTTACATCATATTTCATTTTAAAGGATTTCAAAAATTAAACACGAATTTTATAAAATAAAATTCTTTTAATTCCCAAGTTAAAAAATTAAGGTTTGGAAAGGACGTTTCAATGAACAAGCTAGAAAAAGAAATACTTCAATTCATAAATGAACAGTATCCGTTGAATTTTATTAACATTAAGCCAATAACAAATGAGATGTATGAATGTCTTACAGAACAAGGTACATACTTCAGTAGAATTACAAACTACAAAACATATGAAGAACAGATAGAGGAAGTTTTATATACAAATTTTTTATATCAAAATGGTTTAGGTGTTCCACCAATAATCCCTTCATTACAAGGGAATTTTGTAGAAAAATTCACATTAGACAAGGAGATTTTTGCTGTATTATATAAAGCTGCTCCTGGTATACATTTACCAAGGTCTGAATGGAATTCTAATATATTTAAAAAACTTGGTAAACAAATTGGAAAATTACATCGTATATCTAAAAGCTTTGAAAAGATTAAACCAGTAAAACATATAAACGATTGGTATGAAAATGAAGAATATAATTTTCTTAAATATATCCCTAAAGAAGAAAATACAATAAGAGAAATTGCATCTGACGTTTTAACTTCCATAAAAGAGCTACCAAAATCCCCTTCAAATTACGGCTTAATACACGGAGATTTATGGTTAGAAAACATTTTAGTCGAAAATAATTCAAACTTAACAATGATAGATTTTCAAGACTGCGAAAAACATTTTTACATATTCGATTTAGCCGTTCCTATTTATAGTGCAATAGAATATTCATTTGCTGGAAATGGGAATATCGTTGACTATGAGTATTCTATTACAAAAGCACTATTTGAAGGCTACCAAGAGGAAAATGAGCTACCAAAAGAGATGAAAGACAAGTTTCCGTTATTTATTAAATTAAAGGAGATTTTTGAATATAGCTTAATGCATATGTATTGGGATAAAGATGAATTAACGGAGGAACAAGTACGGATTATGAACCTTTATAGGATGAAGATCGAAAATAAGAATACCTATATCAATATTTAAGAATACTGTTGTTTAACTACAAGGAAACTTTGGTTAAACAACAGCATTTATTAATTAGCTGACAACCTTTTTTATGACTTATAAATACTGATTCAATAATCTTTTCAAATACACTTCATTTTGCGGTGATACTTTTTCAGAAAATCTAGCTGCAATAATAATAGGAGCCCATTGAAAAACTTCATCTCTTGATATGCCGGTACGACTGCAATATATATGTAAATACATCTCAGCTAATTCTACCGAAGATTGTGAGTACAACAAGTATGTTCGAAATACATCTGCGCGAATATCACCTGAACTAGCATCTACCCAATCTATAACTTTCACTTTCTCTTCCTTACTCAAAATCAAATTAAATGGATGAAAATCTCCATGACATAGCCTAAAATCAAATGTAATAGATTCTAATTTTTGTAATATATCCTTCTTTTTGCGTTCATCCAATTTATGCACAGATTTAATTTGACGCTCTAACCTTTCCCTCATTAACTCCATTTCATCTGTATTCACATGTATAGCATGGATCTTTTTTTGCTCATTAACACAAAGGCCGATATAACGCTCTGCCTCATTTAAATTATTAAGCAGAAGATCACCAATGTTGTCCCCTTTTACATGTTCCATAATAATTGCCTGTCTATTTTGTATCTTTGTCACTTCGAATACGTTTGGAACTGGCAGCCCGCATGAATAAGCATATTTTTGTTTTTTTGCTTCATTCATAGACTCTGTATCTGGGAGGTAATCTTTAAATAATTTTACAACCTTATCATCAGTTAAATAAATTTCTGCAGTATTCCCTTTTGCAATTGGATTACCTAGATTCACTTCATTTCTCTCCTTAAAATAAGTTTGAATAACGCTTAATCCTTTTCTTTGCATTCACTCTAATCATAACGAAAACCTTCTTCACGAAGATATAAAAAACTTACCACTTTCTATCCTTAAATAGAAAGTGGTAAGTTTAGTTCTTTAGGAATATTGGAATGAAACTCTGGTGTATACACAATAGAAAATGAATATCCCTGCTCAATAAATGATACTTCATTATGTTTACATTCAAAGGGAACATTATTTTTCTTAAAGTTATTTTGGATGTGCTGTAAAAATGCTGAATCCGGTGTTCCGAAAGAAACATGAACTTTCGGTGGTAAAGCTTTCATTGCGATTGGAATCCAAGGTCTCTGCCACCAAGTCGCGACGATATATGCAGTGCCACCTATAACAAAGTTAAAAATATCCCCATCTTCCATCGTTTTCATATTTAGATTTGATTTTAACCATTCCGTAAAAACAGGTACACTTTTAACAGGAAGACCAATTTCCCTTACGTATAAAATGTTTAAAGGTGAGTGTGGTACTAATACATCTTCTTTAACATAACTATGCGCGATAATTTCGAGAAGATTTCCATCGCCATCTCTGAAATATAAGTTGAATCGGCCGCTCTCTTCATCAATTGTATGACCATCTTTCCATTTTACAATGAGTAATCCAGACTTTTCAAGCCATCTTGCAACTTCATGAAATTTTGAATATGGAATCTCAAAAGCAAAGTGCGCAGGTGCAATTGGTTCATATAATTCTTGAAAACTAATTGTAGTGTACGGTGTTACTTTAAATTGAATAAATGATTCTGTTTCTTTTTTTATTGGAAAAGATAATATGTCCCTATAAACTTGTTTTACCCCTTCTATGGAAACCGTTTGTAATTTTATATCTAATATATGTGTAATCACGTTACATTCCCCCTTGTTTCTTATTATCTATTCGTATTGTATTACACTTATAAATAGATAAAATCAAACGGAAGGATGGATTTTTCATGTAGAAACTACAACTTTAGTATGAATATGTTAGCTCCAATTATTTTTTATTTCTGCTATAACAATTTCTGGTTTATCCCAGTGCAACATATGTGTAGTATCAGGAATTACTTTTACTATACTGTCCGTTTTCTCTTTAAAAACATTTACTGTCTTATCTCTATAATCCGCCCAAACTTGTGGGACTGTAGCTCGAAGTAATACAATATTAGCCGGTAGCTTCTCATATATATCTATAGTTTCATCTTTATGCATACCTCTTATTATATTACTAGCTGTATTTCCCCTGGCATGCCACCATACTTTATTATCCATTTCGATCCCTAGATCCTTTACAGCAACTTCTAACAATGAAGACCACCTAGTATAAGCTGCTTTTTCACTTTTGAAAAATTCGTCCCAATTATTAAAAACGTATTCATCAAAGTCCTTTTCATAATAAGCCATTTCATCTTCCAACGTTTCTTCTTTAAGCCTTTTTGTTTGATATCCACCATCAATAAGAATACTTCCTTGTACTTTTTCTGGATGATTTAACAAATAAAATAACGCTACAAAACTTCCCCATGAATGTGATAGAAAATAGAAGTATTCGATTCTCAATTCATTTATTATTTCATTTAACCAATTTGCTAAATTGTGCATCTCATAATCTTCTGTTCTTTCAAATGGGGGTGTTTTACCATGTCCAGGTGCATCAACGGAGATAAATCTATACTCTTCTTTTAATTCCTCAGCAATTTCTATAAAACTTAAACTCGTACTACCTAATCCATGTAAACAAAAGATAACGGGCTTGTCATTATTCCCCCATTCAGTAATATGTACATTTATTTTTTCATTGCTAATATAGTAACGTTTCAAAACATTTATCCTCCATATTTTGATTTTTTAATTTACACTTTATTTATTTCTATTATTTTCAAGTATTTCCTGTATTCTTTTCCACACAAAAAGCTGCTTTTCTTTAAATGAAAAGCAGCTTTTACACTAAAATATATTATAATTTAACAGCAATAATCATAAATCTTTTTGAATTAGTACGAATCCCTTTTTCAAAACTATACGTATCAATGAACTTTTGTAAAATAGTAAAATCCTCTTCCTGTTCTCCGAATCTAGGAATAATAGGGGTATGTTTTAATAAGAAAATGAGATCTTCAGACCTACTGTAATAATCAGTAACATCATATTCACGTACTTGCACGAGATCAAATCCTGCACTAATAAGTTCATTCATATACTTTTCTTTTAAAGTACCATCCCGTTCACCTAAGCATTGCCCTCTACCAAATGCTTCTTTCAGGTTTAATTTATCATTCTCACTTACTTGTTGTGTTAAGAAAAAGGCACCCTTTTTCATTACTTTCGCTAACTCAGATGCCAGAAACGGGGCATGACAACTTGAAGCAATATCAAAATGTGCATGTGGAAATGTTAAAGCTTCAGAACCCATTTGAAGAAACTCAACATTTTGTACACCTGATTTTTTCAAGTTAGAATGTGCCGTTGCAATCATGCCGTTAGAATTATCAATTCCAATCAACAATTTAGCTGATGATGCTATGTTAAGTACATTTTCTCCTCCCCCTGTACCAACATCAAGTAAAATATGTGATGGTTTACACCTTTCTTTTACCTCACTATAAAAGTCCCATGTATCTCCTACAGTTTCACATTTTATTTTACTAAAATCCCATCCATTTAATCTTCCTACTTTATCATAGAAGCTTTTATACTCTAATTCGTTCATCTTATTACTTCCCCTTTGTAAAAATAAATTAAATATGTATAATAACCTACGACACTCCTTAATTATATATTATAAATTACAAATTATTAAAACAATATTTCCCTTCACACTACAATAAGTTTACATAACATTTTTATGGTTTATCTTTATCTATATATTCTAAATGCCCTCTTCCCCAACTACACATACTATCCAAAACAGTACTGACTGTTTTTCCATGTTCAGTTAAGCTATATTCTACTTTAGGTGGTATTTCTTGATAAATTTCGCGTTTTATTAGTTGATCTTGCTCTAATTCACGTAATTGCTTCGCTAACGTCCCTTGAGATATATCTGGTATCAATCGCTTTAATTCACCAAAACGTTTCATTCCATCTGTTAGCAAAATAAACAAAATGAGTGGCTTCCATTTCCCACCGATTATTTGTAATGTTGCTATTACCCCTTTTAACTTCGGTTCTTGTAAATCCATTTTTCTCACCTCTCCTCAGATATCATAAAGTGAAACTTTAATCAGTGAGGGTTTTGTTCATCCCAAACTGATTATTAGTTGAACCAATCGGGCTTTTACGGGCAATTGATCTCTTACCTAACTTCCTTGCATTTTCCTAACTTTGAGGTGAGAGTTTTACTGCCCGTTAATGCGGGATAAACCATATTTAGCGATTTTTCCAATTACTTATCCGCATAAATAGCGATTAGTACGAAATTTACGACTATGTACATATAAAGTGCGTACTTTTCACTTGCTCCCTTTTAGCGAATAATAAAAGCATAGCACAGTTATATTCTAAATTTTTTATTAAAGGAGTGGCTAAAATATGTCTATTACTACATTAGAAAATAGTCGTATTGTTATCATTGGCGGGAGTTCTGGTATTGGATTGGCAACGGCAAAACAAGTAATTGAACAAGGAGCACATGTTATTATTGCAGGGCGTTCGGAAGAAAAATTAAAAGTTGCTAAAAAATTAATAAATAGCAATCATCTTCAAACTTATATATTGGATAATCAAAATAAAGAGCAATTACAAATTTTTTTCAAGACAGTTGGGAACTTTGATCATTTATTCACACCGGGAGCCTCTTACACACTTGGACCAATTACCTCTACAGAGGAAATTGCTGAAAGTAGCTTCATCGGAAAGTTTTGGCCTCAATATTATGCCGTAAAATATGCAATTCCTTTTCTTTCAAACTCTGGATCTATCGTGTTAATGTCCGGTGCATTTAGTCAAAGACCACTTAAAGGCGCACCTGCTTATGGAGCTTGCAATGGTGCTATTGAAAGTTTAGGGAAGGCTTTAGCTGTGGAATTAGCTCCTATTAGAGTTAATGTGGTTTCTCCTGGAACAATACAAAAAGAAAATGAACAAAATGAAAATAGACTAGTTGCTTACGAAGCTTATAAATCTCTTTCACTTGTACAACGAGCTGGATATAATGATGAAATTGCACATACTGTCCTATATTTAATGCAAAATAGTTTTACTACGGGTAATGTATTGTTTCCTGATGGAGGGTACACATATCATTAAATTATTTAAGACAAAAGCCCCTTATTACGGTGGCTTTTGTTGCTCATTTAAACATTGCTGAAATTTCCAAATAGATGATTACATTACTTTAGTACCAACTGGTTGGTTTTTAGATGATTCATTACAATCCGCTCATTTTGTACATTTGCAAATAAAATTGTGCTAGTAGTTGACGAATCGAATCTCGAAGTAATTTGTCTTGATATTTATGGATAAGTTTCCAAAGAAAAAAGGCATATAATTAATGCCTTTTTTCTTTATCATTATTTAACTGGATAACAAACTTCTGTAACCCACTTATTAGGATCCGATTCCATCGCTGGGCTCACATGATAAATATTAAACATCGGGCCTGCTAATTTGTAACCTTCTGTCTCAATCCATTTTGCCGCAGCCTCATTTACAGCTGTCATCTGTTCATAACTTCCATTAACTGTTATAGAAGCTATATTGGTTGATTTCATATTTTTAAATGTAACGTCTTTTGTATTTTCGTGCTTACCTAGAATACTTAGCTGTATTTCTATATCTACATCATTTTCTTTGTATTCACGATCATGGAAAACCGCAATACTATAACTCGGATGGGCAATACTAATATTTTTCATTTGAATTTCTTGCATTAATACACTCCATAAATCACCTTCGCAATTATACGATGGAATAATCTTTCTAACACTAGCTACAGTTCTTTCTGGAATTTCTTTTATTGAAACATGATAATTCATCTCAACAACATCCTCTCTCATCGTTTTCATTGAGTCTTCGAGGAGACGTAATTGTTTTTGGAGGTTATTCATGTCTTCTTTAATTTGAGCACTACGATTTAAAAATTGCTCTTTTATGCTATCTATATTATCGCATTCTATTATTTCTTTGATGGTAGCAATATTAAACCCCATAGCTTTTAATGTTTGAATTTGATTTACTTTTTTTAATTGGTCAGCTGAATAAAATCGATATCCACTCTGCTCATCGACTTTTACTGGTTGTAATAATTCCACTTTATCGTAGTGTCTCAACATACGTATACTAATGGAAGATAGTTTCGAAAAATCCCCTATTTTAAACATGATTTCCTCCTATAAGTTACATCTACTTTGAAGCTCAACTTCATCATAAACAATGACATTATGTGAGGGTCAACTATTTTTAACGATTTAAATAATAATTTAACATGTTATATTTATATAATTAAAAACCTATATTCCTGTTTTTATGACTACTGCAATTGATAACCATTAGTTATTTTTCTCAAGACATTCATAAACCGCCATCATATCTCGTTTATCCAACTCACGAATACGATTAAAAATTGGTATTTGCCCAACAGCTTCTGTTAATAAGCTCTCATCCACAACATCACTAACTTTTCCAGTTAACCACGTTTGTACATCCACGCCCTCGACAACTTCTTTTAACCCTTCGTCATTAATACCACTTGCATTACAAGTTACACATGGAATTGTTAGTTTAAAGACACCATCATGTAGATTATCTTCGGTTATCACTTTCTTACCTTTACAAAATGGACATGGATTACTTTTTTTAATTTTATTAATTTGGGTAACTATTTTTTTGTATCCAAACGCTTCGTATACATACGTAAGTTTTTTATATTTACCATTTGTGAAATACTTATCTATAATGTTTTCTCTCGTTTCATAAACATTAGGGAAATCACAAACAGTTACTTGATTATTAACACTAATGGATTCGATATTTCCTTTTATTTCACCCCAGAATGGTAAGACATTTTGTAACACCATTTCATAGTTTGAAAAGCTTGCTTGTTCTAATTCAAACATCTTCAGTGCAACTTGTGCTTTTCTTGGCAATAAAGAAACATCTTCTGTCAATACCATATCGCCACCAACAATAGACTTCAATTTAACAAGTGTCGGTAAATCACCAACTGTTTTCACTACTTCATTAATAGGCTGATTAATTATTTCACGAATATCTACGTTATCAAATTTAAGTGGTTTATGATGATTTAAAACCGTCCCCTCGCAAATTGGACATTTCATCATTTTTTTTGAACTTTTAATTTCTTCTTTAATAGGTGCTTTTGAAATAACAATATATCCACCAATAATTGTATTAAATCCTACCCATGTTCTGCGTGTCTTTCCTTTTTTATCATAAAATGATTTTTCAAAATACCCGTACCAAAACGTATGCTTTTCTTCTTCTGACATATCATTATAGCTCTTTGACAAATCGTGATCAAGCTCATTTTTTATTTCTTCGAATAGAAATTCTATTTTTTCATGCTGATAAAATTTTAATACCTTCATGATTTCTGGATCGAATAGCCCATCCCAAAATGGAACACTTTTATCTTGAATGGCAATATCTTTATCAAAAACTTCAATTTGAAGACGTCCAGAACAAGATGGACAATGATTGTCCTGTGAATAGAAATCAAAACTTCTCGTATCTTTATTAATTGGATGAGCAGCTACAATATGATTAATTAATCCACCAATCTCATATAAGAAACTATATTGACTATATAAATGTCTTTCAAGATCAATAGCAATAACAGGTGCGATTGTATCAGATTCATATTCACCATAAATTAACCTAGCCATTGATGATAAACTTTTTAAAATACCGCCCTTATAAATATTTTCGGCATTTTTAAAATAGTTAATATGATTTTCTTCTAAATAGTGAACCCCTTTTTTCTGCTTAAGCATTGAAGAGATGTGTATTTTCTCTGTGCTATTCACATTACTTTTTTGACGATAGTAATCCTCATGATTGACAACATCCAAATGCTCTATAGATTCATTCTGCCTTTTTCCAAAATCAACTATATAATCAGAGCTTTCTAACATGTAACGATTATGCTCAATCATAATGATCGAAACTGATTCATCTTGCAGAATACCTCTAATACTATCGATAAATTGATTCAAAATATTTTGTGATAAACCTTTTGAAGGCTCATCAAAAATAAATAATGTATGTGGATTTCTAGTGTTTGCAAATAATTCCGAAACTAAATGAACACATTGAAACTCACCTGTCGATAATGTTTGTGTTTTTCTCTCTAATGTTAAATAGCCAAGCCCTAATTTAATTAGTAGGCTCAAACGTTTATAAGCGATATCTTCATTTGGAAGTTCATCAATAATATCCTCAATCGAGCGCTCAAAAATATCATCAATGTCTTCACTATACTTTGTCAGTTTCTTTTTAATATCTAGGAAAGTTGCTACAGTTGATCGACTTGTAATTGATTGATTTCGGTCTTGTCCTACCATAACTAATTTATCTTTTGGATATCGTTTCAAAAAATCTGTAGCTAGACATTCGTTGACAAGTGTAGATTTCCCACATCCTGATTCTCCTGTAACTGTTACAAGCCTGTTTTTAGGAATTTGAAACTCAGCCATTTGGATATTACGGCAATATAAATCATAGAATGTATAATATTCTGTTGGTATTTCTTTATTTCGATCCCACAGTATTGACTTTGGTCTTGGTGATTCTTCCACAATTTTCCCGCCATATTTTCCGCTACCAGATCCAAAGAACAATTGCTCATCAGTTGTATCTAGTACTGTATCTGAATGATCAATAAGCCAAATTTGATTTTTACACCCTAATCGTTTAATCTCTTCTAAAATTTGTAATAAAGTTTCATGATCAAGTCCAACTGAAATCTCATCAATAATAATTACAGCATTTTCACTTACTGCCATGAATTCGGCCAAATAAAGTCGTGTTAACTCTCCACCTGATAACGTACCCATAATTCGATTTAATGTTAAATAACCAATGTTCATATTAATAATATTTTGCAGTATATGCTGTTTTTCTTCACTAATATTTAACTCTTTTGCTAGTGAAAGAATAGATTCAATACTTAAATCATTAATATTTGAGATTGAATGTGGCTTGTCCAACAAATCAATTTCATGTTGTTCAATTTCTTCACTATAACGTTTTCCCTTACATTTTTTACACTCAACATTTTTTGTAGTACCACGGCCTTTACAACCAGTACACCAGCCTAATTGATTATTAAATGAAAAGACCTCTGGAGAAAGATTAAATACCTCAGCAAGTTTTTCCCGAACCTCTGTAAAAACACCAGTATGAGTACCAATCGTTGAACGCGGATTAGACGAAATCGATGATTTTCCTAGAAAAAGTACTAAAGGTATTTCTTCCATCTTAATGGCACTAAAATTTGTTTCCATAATGTTAGGAAATAAATATTGATATTCAGCCTTTGGCAATAAAGAAACTAATCGTTTTTTTGATTCTTCACCAATTGTTTGGCAAAAAGTTGTTTTACCCGATCCAGATAAACCAGCAATTCCAAACGATTTATTAAACGGTATAGTTGCATCTAATTTATTTATGTTATTAGCAATTAATTGATTTACTTTCATATTAACCTCTATTCTTATTTATTCACAAAAGCATTTTTACAATATAATAATTACATAATGAATATTACCTATTATGCAATTATCCTCTCACTTCATGAACTTATCCTTGTATATTTCAAACCACTGTTGCCATTCATCTTTAGAAAATTCTTTCTCTTCTCCTTCTAAAACGTAAGAAAAAAGATTTAAACAAATATGCCAACCAGCTATATCTCTCGGTGTATGATCTGTTAATTCATGAATGTACTCTTTTAGGAATAAAAGAGTACCATTTTCCTCTTTATGTATTTCAAATCGGACACGGTCTTTATCCCAAGTAAATTCAAGTACTGAGTTTAGTTGACACTCTAAAATATCAATGTTTATGAATGAACCGTCCATCATGTCGAACTTTATTATTCCACCAGTTTTAAGGCTTTCAATCTGTAAATTGGACATCCATTTTTTCAGCTTACTGTTTTCTGTTAATACAGACCAAACTTCCTCTACCGTATATGGAAATTCGCGTTCAAATTTTACAATATATCCACCAGTTAGTTTCCCAATTTCAGCTATCATTTTAATTGCCTCCTTATATAGAATATATGTTCTCATCTCATTTTACACGAATATAAATATAAAATAAATATTTATGTCAGCGAAGTGTTAATTTAAAGTGAATGGTGCTGAGAAAAACTTAAATATTTTCTAAATCGAGTTATATAATATTGAAAATTAAATATAGATTTGCGTACAAATAAAAAAGCCGCATTTGCGACTTATGAAATCATAGGATTAACTCCTGTTTTGTTGAATGATTAACGCTTAATCGCATCGACAATTAGCGATGGAAAACCAAGTTTATCGCCTTTATTTCTAGAATCATACCTTTTCGAACGGAAAATAACACCGTCGTTTGCATCCCATTCGTTGTAATAAAACCGACCATTTTCATCACAATATTCAAGTAAAACTACCTCGAATCCAGCAGTTTCAAACATTTCCGTTAATGTTATATAATTATGAACGATTTTATGACTTGCTGCTGGATGATCTTTCGGACCGGGTCCCCCTATTTGAACTATATTTTGATATGCCTCATCCTGAAAGAATGCATCAGGGACTCCGCACCGAATATGACCAGATGGTTTTAAAAATTCATAACAAATTTCAGCTGCTCTTACACCTTCTTAAAAAGTAAGGTGTTCCCATACATGCTCAGCTAAAATAGCTGAAATAGAGTTGTATTCAAATCTTTCTTCCCACGTAGCTTTATCTAGTAAGTTAAGTTCATCTTCTTGCGTTTGAATCCAACCTGGATTATTATTAAACACTCCAGCTCCGGCAACTACTTTAATTTCGTCTTGTTTTATTGCCACCATGTTCACCTCTTAAATATTTTAATTCATTAATATATTCTATGTTTACTATTATCCTTCCTCCTTTAACAAATTTAGTACCATGAGTCCAGTACAATACCGAACTCATGTCCTAAAACTCTCTAACGCAACGATCTGTCTAACTCTATAAAATTAGTTCATAATATACGATTTTTCTTACAGAAATATAGCACAGCAAACATTAGCATAATACCAATTACGTAAAAAATTGTTGTTCCGCTCCCACCAGTATTAGGAATTACCCAATTATTCTTCGCATTTTTCACTGTTATTTTTTGTGTCTTTACTGCTTCTGTAATTTCTATTTCTATTTCTATTGGATCCCTAAGTAACATGTATCCGTTCGGTGCTTTTATTTCTTTAATCGTATACTTTCCAATTGCTAATTGGTTGGAAATTACCTTTCCTTTTTCATCCGTTATTAATCTACTAACTTCTTTCCCTTCTTTATCTAACACTTGAAATACAGCGCCTTTTAGCTTTAATTCACTATCCTTATCATCAACTTTTTCAATTTCAAATTGCCCAGTCGGATCTGGCAATTTCTTATTTTCTATTTTAATTTCTACTACTGTATCTTTTTCTATTTTTACAGCTATTTTTTCTTTTAATAATTCATAACCTTTAGGTGCCTCTATTTCCACTAGGGTATAGTTTCCTATTGGTAAGTCCTTTGATATCATTTCTCCTTTTTCATCTGTTATTAACTCTCCAACTACTTTTCCTTTTGAATCTTCTATATGAAACTTTGCTCCTGCTAGTTTTTTATTTTTATCACTTATGTCTACTTTCACAAGCTTCATTTTCCCCATTGGATCTGGCAATTTCTTATTTCCTATTTTAATTTCTACTACTGCATCTTTTTCTATTTTTACAGTTATTTTTTCTTTTAATAATTCGTAACCTTTAGGTGCTTCTACTTCCACTAAGGTATAGTTTCCTATTGGTAAGTCTTTTGATATTACTTCTCCTTCTTCATTTGTTACTAGTTCTCCAACTATTTTCCCTTTTGAATCTTCTATATGAAACTTTGCCCCTGCTAGCTTTTTATTTTTATCACTTATGTCTACTTTCACTAACTTCATTTTTCCTATTGGATCTGGCAATTTCTTATTTCCTATTTTAATTTCTACTACTGCATCTTTTTCTATTTTTACAGTTATTTTTTCTTTTAATAATTCATAGTCTTTTGGCGCTTCTATTTCTACAAGGATATAGTTTCCTATTGGTAAGTCTTTTGATATCGCTTCTCCTTCTTCATTTGTTAATAGTTCTCCAACTATTTTTCCTTTTGGATCTTCTATATGAAACTTTGCTCCGACCAATTTTTTATTATCATTATTACTATCAACTTTTTTTATTTTTACTTTTCCAGTACTAGGCTTGTTCCAATGTTGCCAGTTAAATTTGAAATTGTGAAATTCAAATCCACCAATTTGTTGTACCGCACCGACAAATGCTTGTCCATTAATCGAACCGCCTTTTGTTTCTAATACAGCATTGGGGGCAAACACACTACCAACGACACCATATCCCTCTGTTATAATTTTTTTCGCATTTGGAAAAACCCAAATCACTTTCCCATATAGCTGAGTAAACGGGGAATTAGGAGAATATGGTTGTGATGTAGGAACTATATCTGTAGCCCTTCCAATATTGTTCGTGTCATATAGAATAGACCCATTTTTAAATGTAACCTCTGTTGCATCCGAATACATAACAATAAAATCTTTGTCCTTAGCATTTGGTAAAAATACATCTCTTATATCTAAATTAATTTTCCCTGTCAATTCTGATGAAACATAAATATTAGGATTGTTTATATCTTTTCCGATTCCATGACTCATATTTGGAATTGGGGTATTTGTTTTATATTGACCTGCATTTTTACTGACTTGGTTCACTATATTGCGAAATTCATTAAATTTCGCGTCAATTTCTAGTTTTTCTTTATAAACGATACGATCATAAGAGGATTGTATGATGCGATCTGGATCACTCTCTTTTGTCATTACTACTATTCCGTTTTGAATGATAAAAGATTCTTCTCTTGATTTCTTAAATTTTCCAGACAACAACAAGGACGGATATCCCTCATCAACCCATTTTTCACCTACTATATTAGATGTTCCCGCTGCAGCACCTACAATTGTATACCCCGATGCATCCATATCACCTTGAACTGCAGTTGCTCCTTCAATGTCGCCACCTATTGCTTTATGGTTACCAAAGACAACTGCATTATAACGCGATATATCACCTAGACCTTCTAAGTTTGTCGTGGATCCATATACTTCTTTTGGTACATATATGACAAAACTTACACTTAACATTAACAAAACAATAAAATGAATACTTACCAGCTTTAATCGTAGCCTCAATTCCTTTGTTCCCACCTTTACCGTATTTTTTCTATAGTCGAATAAAATGACATATTCACCAATGAGGATTTACTTCATCTTTTATATACTTTATATACTTTCTTTACTTATCTCTGAATTTCCGGTCCCACTTCCCATTAATGCAGGATAAATAAATACATTCTATCGAGTTAACCTTTTCTTATAAATTACGACTAGAAACACACATAACAATAGGATTGGAACTATTACAGTCCACTTATTAAATATAAATATCTCTGTACTCACTTTTTGTTTTTCTTTCCCGTTTAACTCCACACGCACACCTCGAACTAGCAACCTATTGGTGTTTACTCCATAAGGCGTACACGTAATTAAAGTTGTATAATCTTTATTTTCTACAATTTGTAGATCGTCCGTTTCGTGTGGTAACACTACTTTAATTTGATCTACTTTATAAGCAAGAACTTTGTCTAAAGAATGAATATAAAAAAGATCTCCTTCACTCAACTTATCTAAATCTGTAAATAATTTTGCTGATGGTAAACCACGATGCCCTGTTAAAATAGTGTGCGTATTTTCTCCACCTATCGGGAGCGAAGAAAAATCTAAATGACCTATCCCGCGGCTCAATACTTCCTCAGATGTCCCTTGATAGATTGGCAGTTTTATATTAATTTTCGATATTTCAATATACCCCATTACATCTCCTAAATTTAACGCATCAGCATATGCTTGATGATTACTTTTTTTTTCAGAAAATGGATCAGTAAATGTTTTCGTGGAAGTGTGAACTTGTTTATTATATTCGGCTGCTTCTTTTTCCCTACGTTCGACTTCTTTCTTTTGTAATGCTTTGATATTCTTATCGTAAGAGCTAATCTCAGAATAATGTGCACGAGTCGCCAACCAATTACTAATAGTAGGATATAAAAAAACACCTAATCCAAATAAAAAAATACCTCCCAAAACAAGATTTCGTTTCATATTTCCACCTCTGTATATGCTTAAATATCGAGAAGAGGGAAGCATTTTGCTTCTCCCCTTTTCCCATAGTTACATGTTCCTAAAATCTTAATTATTAGCAGACTTTTTTCTAAAGAAAACAAATGCCGCTGTAACCATTAACGTAAGACCTATTACAGTAAAAAGAGTCGTTCCTATGCCACCCGTTACCGGAAGAACCCATCCACTTTTATTATTTTCAATCGTTAATTTAACCGTTTGATTATTTTCGCTAATCTTTACATCAATGGGATCTTTTAATAATTGATAAGAAGCTTTTGTACCATCTTCTTTTGTATATGTTGGAGCTTTCGTTTCGAAAATTTGATAGTCTCCATATGGAATGTTAGACCATTTAATAACATCATTTTCATCTGATACACCTGTTACTTCTTTTCCTGCTACAACAACTATTTTTCCATTTTTATCTTTAAGTACAAACTCTGCACCTTTTAATTTATTCTTATTAGCACCATCAATTTTTGTTAACTCAATTATTCCAGTTGTTGGAACAACAACTACAGGTTTAGATTCCTTTTCTTCAATTACATCATTTTTATTTGTAAAATCAATTTTTGCTGTATTTAAAATTTCCGAACCAGATGGTACTCCTTCTTTTACTTGAGATTTAATTTGCAAATGAAATTCTTTTTTACCATCTAATTTTGTGAAATCTTTTACTGTAGCTGTTACTTTTTGACCTTCTATAGCTACCTCTACAATGCTTGCATTTACTTCTGCTCCATCAATTTTCACGATTGGCTTTCCTTGAATCACTAAACGATTATCCAAAGTATCTGTTACCACATATTTTTTGTATTCCTTAATGTCTTCTGGAATTAATGTTTTAATATCATAATTATAATTAGTTAACGGATTGATCGGTAACGCTTCCAATTTTCCGTTAATCTTTTTATCAATTATTGGTTCTTCATAGTTTTTCACTTCTAATTTAACTACTGTACCAGAAGTAATAGTTCCATCTTCATTAATTGTTCCGGAGTTCTTAACAAAAAACTCACGTTTAGTTGGATCTATTACATAGCCTTTCGGAGCTTTTGTTTCTTGGAAATAGTATTCTCCATACACCAATCCTTGCACGCGAATATGACCATTAGCATCTGTTACTAACTCTTTTTTCACTTCTGTACCGTCTTTTTTAAATAAAGAGAATACTGCACCTGCTAATGCTTTTTCATTTACACCAGTTTTTATTAAATCCACTGCACCACGTTTAACCTCATTTTTAGGATACATGTGAACATCATAGTTTAGCACCTTACCCTCTTTATTCGTTAATGGGATATCCACTGTATACGTATTGGGATTTAGATTAACATGTGGAGGTCCTGCCACTTCTTTCACCTCATAACGTCCTAGTGAAATATCTTTTAATACAGCTTGTCCGTTATCATCTGTTACTACTTGCGTTGGAGTTGCTCCCATTACAGGTTTCACATCTTCTTTCACGATTTTCCCATCGTTTGAAATTTTTTCAAAAGACGCAACCTTTTTCACTTCAAACGTTACACCTTTTAATGGTTTCGCATCTTTTGGCACCTCTTGATTTGCAGAACCGTCACCTTCTAGTCCCTGCGCTCCATCTTTTTCTTGTTCATACTTATGAATCGTTAAAGTACCTTTAGATGGTGAATCTGCCTTTACTAATACACTAGACCATGTAGAAAATGTTAAGAATAACACTAAAAGCACACTAAATATTTTTTTCATTTCTCTTATCCCCTTTACTACTTCTATCATTTTAAAAATCTCTTTATTACTATTACCTTCTTAAAAGCAATAGTGTGCCAAGTATCAGATTTAAACGAATAACATAAAACATAGTCGTCCAACAATCCATTGTTTACAATCACTTATTCACATTTCTTATCTTCTATTATTACGTTGTCTCTCCACATGATATATGTAATTTTCTCCCCTAAATTACACTTATATCTCTACTTCAAAAATCATTACATTTGTTACATAATAGCTTTCACTGCTAATTTCGAATAGTCACTTACTGTCAATCTATTAATTTCTCACTTCCTATCCCTATTTAAAATCCAACCTTAATCATTTTTAATACATATAAGTAATAACCAACAAATAAGTGTGACGATTCATATTTTACGCTACTGTCCAAAACTATTACCTGTATATTCAAATAATATGTGCTATTCATGTTAAATTATGGTATTATTCTTAGAAGTTTATAACTTTTATTTATATTTTTTATTAATAAAGGTTTTCCGTTTCTACTTATGAAAAAAGGAATATATGTTTATTTAACTATTACGCATAACTGTAAGGAGGAAGAATATGACTAAAAAGCTCAGTCTAGTTGAGATAGAGTACATTTGCAATATGTTTTTCCAATCTTTTGAAATTCCAGTTTGTTTTTTAGATTGTAACAAAAATATCCTTTTAGAATTCACATCAAAAAATGATTCACACTTGTTGTATACATCAAAAATAGAACAGTTACATGTGCTTTTTCAGAGAAATGATACATATAATTCCCCCATCTTCAGAACTCACGAACATCTAGGGCACTTCATTTTAATTCACATAAAGAGCGATTATATGGTGAACGGTACTGTTATTATTGGGCCCTTGGCACATGTAAATTTTTCTACAAGTAAAGCGGATAGTAAACTTAATTTTATTCCAAATTATAAAAGAACAAGAGACCATTATTTTTCATTGTCAGTCAAAGATCAAAATTTCTTTGTAAATATAGCAATATTGTTCTATAACATTCTCTATAAAAAAAATTCAGATGTAAGCACATTTTCAAATAACAGTGACTCACTTCATATAAGTCATAGCAGAATCTTAAACGAAGATGTATATATTTCAATGCAAAAAGACGAATCCATTTATCATAATTTATATATAGAGCAGCAACTACTTGGTTCTATAGAAAACGGGGATAAAGAAACCGTGCTCAAATATTATTACGAATTCCAACAAGAGACTCTTTCATCTTTATCTTCATTCCATCAATTAAGACGTCATAAAAACATTTGTATTTCATCCATTACGCTCGCCACTAGATATGCGATAAAAGGGGGTCTTCCATCTGGGATAGCTTACAAAATTTATGATTTACATATTCAAAGAACAGAAAATTTAAAAGACAAAGAATCTGTTTGGGATTTATTAAAAAATGCTTTTTGTACCTTTGCAGACCGTGTAAAGGCACAAAAAACACAGCAACATTCACAGACTATTGCTATTTGCAAAAACTACATTTTTAAAAACATTTACAATCCAATATCTGTTAAACAACTTGCTAAATTTGCAAATGTGAATTCAGATTATTTATCTATATTATTTAAAAAAGAAGTCGGTATTTCATTAATTGAGTACATTCAACGTGAACGAATCGAAGAAGCAAAGAAATTATTAACTTTCACCACCTATCCCTTATCAGACATATGCGCTTCGCTTAATTTTAGCGATCAAAGTTATTTTACTAAAATTTTTAAAAAATTCACCAATGAAACACCTGGTAAATATCGAAAATCTCATGTTGTCATTTAGAGTGACACTTCCATTAAAGCAAAGTGTTTTCAGTAACTTATCAATGGCAAATTAGAAGTACTCCTATATTCATGAGCTATAGGATTTATGCTATTTTCAAATCAAAAAACACGTTACTATTCTCATTAAAATAAAAGAATAGTAACGTGTTTTATATGTAATATAGTTCTGTAGACAGAATAGTATCCAACTGCAAATTTTTATAAAGGCCAAATGTACCGCTTAACTATTAAAATCTTAATAAGTAAAAAATCCATATTTCGTTTTATTTACTTTCTACTTTATTTCTTTTGAATACTGAACTCTTTTCTTCAAACGAATAATCCCTACTATTATTTTTGTATCTTTCTAAATTTGCGAATCAAAGTGAGTACTGTACCTGTAATAATCATCAATATGCCGATTGCTGCACTGTTAGTTGTACTTACACCCGTCTTTGGCAGCTCCTTATATGTATATTCTTTTTTATCTGTATTACTGTTATTTGAGATACTATTGCTATTTGTCTTATTAGCAAGACCATTAGGTTTGCTAGTTTCTTTATCTTTCACTAATACTTTTTGTATTGTATTTACCTCATTACCCACGGAATCTCTTACACTATATATTATTTCATAAATACCAGCTTTAGTTGTATCTATAGTTCCTTTATACGCTACTTTAGAAGTAAGATCACCGTCTTCTTTGTCAGTAGCCGATACTCCTATCAACGGATCAAATTGATCACCCTCAGTAATCGAAGTTGTAGCAGGTACTTTTAGTATTGGTTTTTCATTTTTAATTTCTTCTCTAACTTTGACCGTTACAGTTTGCTTCGCCGTTACTTCATGACCTTTAGAATCTGTAACCGTGTACGTTAATACGTAAGTACCGGCTTTTGATGTATCTACTTCACCATCGACTTTAATTTTAGAAGTGAGATCACCGTCTTCTTTATCGATAGCTAATACTTCTGCCATTGGAACAGATGAATCTCCTACATGAAGTATCGCTCCAACAGGCACTGTTAATTTAGGTTCTAAATCTGATATTTCTCCATTTCCCTCTACAATTACAGTCTGTATAGCCGTTGCATTCCCGCCTTTAGAATCAACAACCAAGTATTCCACAATGTATGTACCTGGTTTTGAAGTATTTACATCGCCTTTATGCTTTACTTTATTTTTTAAATCACCATCTTCTTTATCAACAGCTTTTACATTTCTCATTGGATCAAACGTATCTCCTACACGTAGTGTAATCGTAAACGGTACAGTTAACTCTGGAGCTTGGTTTTCTGCTGTTTTTTCGTTTTCTTTCACTTTTTCTATAATTTTTGCAGCATCAAAAGCATTTTGGACTGCTTGAACTTC
This sequence comes from Bacillus cereus G9842, assembly GCF_000021305.1. Taxonomy (GTDB): domain Bacteria; phylum Bacillota; class Bacilli; order Bacillales; family Bacillaceae_G; genus Bacillus_A; species Bacillus_A thuringiensis_S. The sequence continues at coordinate 2,416,935 of NC_011772.1, read as the reverse complement.
AATTGAGTTCGTTCCATATTTATTAGTTGCCACTTTAAGGCATGCCAATTTCAATTCAGAAAAATTAGAAGTCATGTTTAATTCATCAGTATTTGCATAATAGAAAATATCAAACATTTTATCTTCACCAATGCCATTTACATTTACACCGTTATGAGTACCACCTTGTGCAATTAAATACGCAACTTTATTAATAATACTTGAGTTAAAATGAACGCCTCCATAATCCTCTCCATTTAAATCATTATATTTACTATAATCATCAGGATACGGTAGTCCATCTGAAAAATTAATTGCAGTTGGATTTTTCATATTACGAAAAATCGATCCAGTTTGTTCTCCTATTGTCCAGTTAAATTCCCCATTATTTATGTATTTCTCTATAGCCGTTCCCATAATATCCGATAATGCCTCATTAATTGCCCCAGATTCTCCTGAAAATTCAAGGTTAGATTCACTTGATGTAACTGCATGTGTAAATTCATGACCGGCTATATCGAACGCTTTTACCATAGGATCTCCATATAAAAGCATACTAATGTTATTAATATTAGTACTAAATGCATTTTCCCAATTTTCAGGATCATTTGTTCCTCCAGAATCCCATGCATGTACAACTGAAACTACTTTATTTCCTTTATTATCAAAACTATTACGCTTATATTTTTCTTTATAAAAATCGTATACCTTTGTTGCTAAGAAATGAGCGCTTACCGCCTTTGGATCATTAAATGTTGTTGAAACGCTAGTTGCTAGTATACCAGGATAATAACTTTCTTCATTTGTAATATCTCTATAATTTACATCATATGTCTCAATTCCTTGTCCTCTTGTGTAATCAGCAAGCGCATAATTCCCACTGGTCTGTTTAGAAATACCAAATGTACGAGTTACGCCTAAATCATCTTTTCCTGTTCCAGTTAATGATGTAAAATTGCTAGTTTTATTTTCCTTAACGGATTGAACATACTCTTCACTTATTTTCAAACTTGATTCTTGTACCATATCTTTTAACATTTCACCATTATGAGCATTCACTAAATAAGTTCCAGATACATAATTTGGTGTTGTAGCAGCAAATGTAACTTGATATGCATTGCTAGCCTGTCCATGATTTTCATCAACAAAAATAACTGCCTTAACTTCTGGCTCAGAAATAAATTTAGTATCGTTTCCGTACTTTTTATAAATATATTGTTTTGCTTCTTCTTTTGATAAATTAATAGGTTTCTTTAAATCTTCTTGTGTTAAATTTTGTGCGCTATCTCCTGAAATACTTTTAATAATACCTTTTTTATCTACGTGAGCAGTCAACTGGTGACCATATACTTCTTTTCCTTCATATATTTGTTGCATGCGCACAAGTGTAGTTCCATCATAAGAACCACGTTTTTGAAGAACCTTGTAATCTACTCCTGTTTCTGCACTAACTTGTTTTGGAGACAAAGCATGCTCCGTATTTTCCTTAAGTGCATCTTTCACTACATTCTCTGGCGCCTTTTTTGATGGTTGTGTAAGATCACCTGTACGGAACGAATCCTCTTGAATTTCTACTTGCATTTGACCAGTTTCCTCTGCATGACCTAATCCATATGGCGTTACACTTGTTAAAACGAATCCTGTTGTTAATGCAACTATAGCTATTTCTTTTTTATTTCCCATGATATTCCCCTCGTATAAATTCCTATTATTTATATGAAACTGCTAAAATGTATACAATCTATTCCTAACATAAAAAGATGACTTTTGTAATCAACAAAAGCCACCTCTTTAATATGTAATATCCCTAAAATGTTTTTAATACATAATTTCTATACAAAAAAGAAAAAAGCATTCATTAACGAGCATTTTGCAATACTTTTATTAGGTCATTTATATTTTCAACTTTCTGTTGAAACTGATCAAGTCTGCTATGTAGCAATGAAGGATTTTTATCTTCAGTTGAAATAACTTGTTTTAATTCGTTTTCTAATTTATCATACATATCAAAGAAATTATCAAATTCTACACTTACAAGCTCTTCATTTTCGCGATAGAATCTTTTTGCTTCTATATAAGTCATATATGATTTATTTAAAAATCCTAATGAAATTAAATATTTAGAAGTGTTTTCTTGATAAATAGCAATATCACACGCTATTTTAATATCAGAATAAGTCTTTTGAACAAGACAATGCAATTCAAAAATCTTAAACTTTAATCCATTATTCATTTCATCCCCTCCCATCGTATCTATTCTACATAAAATTAGAATATTATACAAAGAAAATTATTAGCATGAAATTGACAATTAAAAAGATAACTTAAGGATAAACAAATTCCTCTCATTACAAATTATAGTTGCGAAGCATTTACCAACTTAACAGAAAAAATAAAAAGCGAAAAGAATAAATCCCTTCCGCTTTTAGAGTAATAAATACATTTCATATTGCGCTAAAGAATTCTTTTCAAATCCACATTTCTTTAAAAAACCCTCCAGTAAATTATTGTTAGGAAACCCAATTGATAAACTTGATAAAATTAATTCTTCTCTTGCTACTTCTAATAATTTCATCCCAACACCAATATTTCTATAAACTTTGTCTACGAAAATAAAACTAATTTTACCTTGTTCATTTACACATAGAGAGCCTTTTAAGTCATTATCGACATATGCACCATAAAATACATTATTTGTTTTTTCGATATAATCAACATCATTTTGCCAATTTATATGGAAGTTTAACCATTTCTGAATTTCATCTTTAAAAGTTGGAAATTCTAATTGTTTTACTTCAATATCCTTACAATCTTTATTCATTATTTTAGTCAAATCATTTAAATTATAATAAGAAAGATCGTACACTTTTTCATAGCCCAACTTATTATAAAAATGAATCGCTCGGTCGTTTCCTACAATGACTTCGAGAAAAAGTTGCTTACATCCATGTTGAATCGCCTCTTCTTTATGCAGTTCAAATAATTTTTGACTCACACCAATACCGCGGTAATTAGGATGAACCGCTAATGTTCCACAGCGCATAGTCTTTATACTTTCATAATCCTTTATACCACCTAATATTACGCCAACTGATTTGTCACCGTCTAAAGCAAGAAAAGAATGTTCTAGCAAATTACCTTCTGGTCCAAAAAAACGTTGTATAAAACCCTCTTTTGAAACTTCCATCTTAATAATATAATCGGAAAATCCATCTTTAAAAGCTTCATATACTAAATCAATATTTACTTCACTACACCTTTTATATTGAATCATATAAAATTGCCCTCCAATTGCTTGTATTAATCTCAACATGTACCCATATAATATATTCCATCTATTATAAATTTCAGCTCTTAATTTGAAATGAACGGACATTTCCCTACATATAACTTACTATTAATTTGTTTTATAACAAACTATCTATTATTTACTACATTAATCTCATAAACACGTAAAAAAGCAATTAAATGCTCACATGCTCTTTCGCATGCTAGCATTTTAAAGATTTTTTGTTCTTCTTTCGTTTTATCATTTGCTTGATCTGAAGCAGCTTTTAAACATAAAAATGGTTTTTTATTTATTTGACACACATAGGCGAAAGCTGCTACTTCTTGATCAACTGCCAATGCTCCGTATACAGTATGAAGTAAATATCTCATTTCTGAACTACGAATACGTTGATCTCCAGATAAAAATGTACCGAAATGTATCGGATCATACAATCGTATTTTTTTTATTCTTCTTACAAGTGATTTTGTTGTTTCAATAGGTGCTGTTCTACCGTTATATAAATTAAAAACATCTTCTCCTGAGCCAGCAGCAGTAACATCGTGTTGTATTGCGTTTAGTGCTACTACAATATGACCGTTTTTCACTTTGTTTGATAAACTTCCGCATATTCCTGTCATAAACAACTCATCTGGCTGAAACTCACTAATTAACAATTGTACACAACTAGCGCAGCTTACTTTACCGACACCAGTTACAACTGATATAATTTCCAGCTCATTGATAGTATGAAAATGAAATTCCCAAGCTGCTCTTTTTTCAACACGTTCACTCGGATAATGTTGATGCAAATACGTCAGTTCTGGTTCCCATGCAGATACAATTGCAATACGTTTCATTACACGCTTCACTTCCCCTATTGTCATTTAAATAAGTTATCTATACTTTCTCGTTCATAATCTGGAATCCATTCTTTATATTTCTTATATAAATCTCGTATTATTTCTTTATTCTTCGCAATTACTTCACATCCTCTATCATCATACATAAACATGACAATATCTTTCGTTGCATTTATGAGAAATACATCTGGATAAGAAATTTCTTTTTTCCGTCCAAATCGAGGATACAAAACAGAGAAATCCTCATGATTAGCAGCTTGTATAAGCGATTCATATTTAATATCTTCCGCAAGACATTTTAAAGAAAATTGATATGTACAATATAATGTGAAACTTTAATCAGTTCATCCCCCACTGATTATCAGCCCTCACCAATCGGGCTTTTAGGGGCAGCCCGCCCCCCACCTACCTTCTTTGCTTTCGCTGAATTTTGAGGTGGGGGTCTTACTGCCCGGCAAATAGCGGGATAAATCTGCCTCTTCATCTTCAAATAGAAACGGTAACGTTTCTTGTCTTATATGAAATCTTAAATCTCTTTTCTTAATATATTTATTGTATACATTTATTTTCTGTGGAGTTTTTGTGTTTTCCTTTTTAAATCTATAAACATTTGTCACTACAAACACTACATCTTCTTTTGAAAATATGTCTTCAAATAAGAATTTATTATATGTATATAGCTGAGAAAAGTATTCCATATTTAAATCGTCGGTTCCTTCTACAATTTGATATTTATCTTTTCCAAAATCAAAATACAAATGATTTCCCCACTGAGAATATAAGTACGGTACTAATGTAACTCCTGGAAATGTTTGATTCATATATTCTTTTAATTGCATTTCCTTGTCCCTTCTACTGTACAATTCTTTTTAAATACCAATATGCTTCTTCTAGCCACGGATGTATAACTTTCAATGTATCTTTCCTTTCCCACAAATATGAAATATATACAAAAGCAGCTTTTTCCAAAGATTTTTCCAATCCTTTTTTTATTTCTATTAAATATGGTGGTGTCCCCTTTTGATCCCATTCTATTTTATCTGCAACAAATAAAACTAAATCCATCTTTGTTGGGTGTTTACGCAGTGTAGTATGACAACAAATTGCATCTAATACGTCTTCATCTTCTACTTTAAATATTTCTTTTGCGATTACTCTCGATAGTTTTTGATGAATAATCATAGGAAACTTTCTTTCTGCTCCCTCTATTTCTACCCCAAATTCTTCAGCAACTGCAATCCGCTCCTCATTCGGAAAAATGCCACTAATATCATGTAAATATCCTGCAATTGCTGCTTTTTCTTTATCTACGTGAAACTTTTCTGCAATCTTTTTTGCCTCATTTGCCACACGAATTGAATGTTTATATGTAAACTCTTTATTATATTTTAGTAGAAAATCTTTAATATCATTGTCTATTTTTCCAGTTGGAGCAAATGAATATATATCATTATATAACATAGAAAATCCCCCTTATAACTAACTTTCAGTATAATGCAGAATTTAAATATCTTTGTTATTTTATATTCGTTATTAATCTTTTTACTCCTTTTTAATACGTTACATGAAATTTTATACAGAATCATTGCTACAAGTACATAAATGTTTGATATTATAGTAATGTTGATGATTTGTAAGGAAAGGAACTACAAAATGAATAAAAACATATTAATTATTGATGATGATAAAGAAATTGTTGAATTACTTGCTGTTTATTTGCGAAATGAAGGCTATAACATTTATAAAGCTTATGATGGCGATGAAGCATTGCAGAAGGTTTCTACATATGAAGTTGACCTTATGATTTTGGATATTATGATGCCAAAACGAAACGGATTAGAAGTTTGTCAGGAAGTACGTGAAAATAATACTGTACCAATTCTAATGCTTAGTGCAAAAGCAGAAGATATGGATAAAATATTAGGTCTTATGACAGGTGCCGATGATTATATGATCAAACCATTCAATCCATTAGAATTAGTAGCTAGAGTGAAAGCTTTATTACGAAGATCATCTTTCCAAAATGCTACTTCGCAAAAGAATGAAGATGGTATTATTCGTATTCGCTCTGTTGAAATACACAAACATAATCATACTGTTAAAGTAAATGGAGAGTATATTAAACTAACCTCTATTGAATTCGATATTTTATATTTACTTGCGAGTAATACAGGAAGAGTATTTAGTTCAGAAGAAATTTTCGAACGCGTTTGGAATGAAGATGGTTATGGTTCAAATAAGACGGTAATGGTCCATATTAGCAACTTACGGGATAAACTTGAAACGGTAATGAATGGAGAAAAATTTATTCACACTGTTTGGGGAGTTGGCTATAAAATTGAGAAATGAAGCATTTGATATATTAAAAGATATCCCTAAATGGAAACTTATTTTTTGGCTCTTACTAGCTATCACACTCACTCCTATTACTGAATTAATTATTTATCGCCTCGTTACGAGTGTAATTGAAAGTTCACTTACTCTAACCGAGCTCGGTAAAGAATTCATTCGAATTTTTGGTTATGAAAAGTATAAAGGGGTTAAAGAATCTTTATGGATGATGATTGTTTCTTATTTGTTTTTATTTTCTATTTTTTCATCCTATCTTTACATTTTTTATCGTCACGAGAGAAAACTTTACTATGAAACTTGTATAAAAAAAATGATAGAAGAAATTCGTTACATTGCAAATGGAAACTTCAATCATAAAGTTTCTGTTGTAAATCATAATTATTTGGAAGAGTTAGCAATCGGGGTCAATGAAATTGTTGAACAATTAAAAGTCTCAATTGATGAAGAAAGACAAGCGGAACAAGCAAAGAGTGAACTTATTACAAATGTATCACATGATTTACGTACTCCCCTTACTTCTATAGTTGGATACGTAAATTTAATTCATCATGATAATTATAGAGATGAAGTGGAATTGCGATACTATATTCAAGTCATTTATGATAAAGTAACTCGTCTTAATGCATTAATGAATGACTTGTTCGAATATACACGTGTTCAAAATAAAGAGTTAAGCTTGTATTCTGTCCCCATTGATATTGTAGAGTTACTTGGACAATTAACTGTTCAATTCCGAATACAGGTTCAAGAAGCTAATATAGAATGTAGACCTTCTTTCCCATCTCAAAAGCTCATGGTATTAGCTGATGGTGACAAATTAGTGCGTGTGTTTGAAAATCTTATTATAAACGCTATCGCTTATGGAAGCGAAGGTCGCTATATTGACCTTACTGCTTATGAAAGCAATAATATGATTACAATTGATATAACAAATTACGGACAACCTATTCCTAGTACGGATTTACCTCATATTTTTGAACGTTTTTATCGCGTTGAAAAATCGCGCTCTACAAACACTGGTGGATCTGGACTTGGATTAGCAATTGCAAAAAGTATAGTCGAATTGCATAAAGGAACAATTGAAGTATATAGTGATGACGAAAAAACAACTTTCACTGTAAAACTACTCCCCTACAAAGGTTAATATCACAAATAAAAAGTTCAATTTCTTATCATATAAGAAATTGAACTTTTTCCATTAATTACAAAAAATTAATAATCCTTTATAATTCTTTAGAAATTCTTTACCTTTTCTTTCTTCCTAATTAAGCATTCTTTTTTACAATACTATTATTGATGTCATAATAGGAGGATCGCTTATGCAATTCTTAAAAAAATTCGCTATTTTATTATTATCTTTTTTCATTACTGCACTTATCGTTTTATATTTTTACCTTTATGTAAATGGTCCGATTATTCAAGCTAAATCAGCTATCTTAATAAATGCTAATTCAGGTGAAATTGTTTATAAAAAAAATGAAGAAACTCCAGTACAATCAGCTGCTTTATCTAAATTAATGACAGAATATATCGTATTGGAGCAACTAAATGATAGAAAAATACAGTTAGATGACTTCGTACAAATAAGTAACGAAGTTTTCCGAGTAGAAACAAGCCCTATACAAGTAACATCGAATGATAAAACAACGGTTCGTGATTTACTTCATGCATTGCTACTGGCAGGGAATAATCGTTCTGCACTCGCTCTTGCAGAACACATTGCTGGAAATGAAGATAACTTTACAGTATTAATGAATAAAAAAGCAAAAGAACTAAAGTTATTACAACCATCTCCATTTCTAAACTCTACTGGAGTTAATAATGATACAAATAAACAATCAACTACAACAGCAATAGACGTAGCTAAATTAGCAGCACGATTAATAAAAGATTTTCCAGATGTATTGAATATTACGAAACTAACCTCTTACCAATTTTCCTTCAAAGATTCCCAGGTTTTCAATACGAATAAAATGATATATTCCCTTAATGAAAACATTAAACTTCAAGGTGTTGATGGCTTACAAACTAGTTTTTCAACTAATGGTAATTATAGTTTTGTCAGTACAGCAAAACTTGAAGATACTAGACTAATTTCAGTAATATTAGATGCAGATGAAGAAAACATTTCATTTATTGAAACAAAAAAGTTGCTACAGTATGGTTTTGATCCTTCCTCGTACTCTGCACTCCAAGCTTTTAAAGACACCCTTACATCGTGGACAATATTGCTTCAGTTTAAAAATTTAATTATACAAACTATAATGATTTTTTTAATCATTACCACCTTAATGTTTTTACATATACGTCAGAAAAAATCCGAGGATTTCAATTAAGAAATCTTCTTATATATAAAAACCGACTTGCGTTTGAGATGCAAGTCGGTTTTTAATTCTATCATCCTCTTCCAATTAAATTTGCTGAAACTGGTTGCAAGTTTAACTGCCTCGCCCATATAGACAGCTGACCAATATGATGAATTTCATATCCCATGTCTTAAAACCTATGTTTTTCGAGGCATACACCCATCTCTGTTTCCGTTCGTTGTGTTCGTTTGTTTAGTTTAAATGGGTTAATCTATTAATTCTATTAAATCCAACAATTTAACTATTACATATTAAAGTTCTATTCATATACTATAGTAGATTACTAGAAAGGAGGCTTAACTATGGATAGTTGCGTTGTATTTGTAAACGGACAACCTTTTTTAGTTCTTTCAGTAGCTGGTATTGAAATTGCTAGATTAGAGATTTCCCTTCAAGTAGCATTAGCTCTAAGAGTGCTTGGGATACCAATCTGTGATTAATTACCAAATTAATAAAAAAAGAGGGCATTAGCCCTCTTTTTTTTATTTTCTTCTCACCTTTTCTTAACAACAAACAAAATTCAAATTTGATTAATTATAAAAAATTAAAGTACATGAACGTTACATGAAACACTTGTTAAGATCGCTGTCCTTCACACTATTTATTTCGCCGACATTATATAATCAAAGCACACGATGATTAACTTTTTATACGGCTTATTTTAAGTGTGCTAGCCAATACTTTTACTTGTATGTTCTATACACTCACTCTCTACGGTATACTGATACCAACTTATATTTTTTGATGAGAGCCCATTTCCCTATATCCCTCTTTATTCCCATGCACTTTTTTCTCAAATCCAAGCTAAATAATCTATATTGTTATCTTTTAAACTCGCCTCACTATCCGATTATATTAATAACCTATCACCTGGTAACCATTATCTAATTTATCTTCAATTGGATGGTCCATCATTTATACTTACGGATTGGCTTTCCCGTATCTATTGTGCATGGACATTAGGTTTTCTAGCATCTAGCTCATTTCTTTAAAAATGTAGGGTATTTCGTCTATTATTAAATGAATAATGTTTAGAAGGGTGATGTAATATGACAGAAATTAAAGTAGGGCTTACACAATTTTTAGACTTCACACTGAAAGGTAGTACAGCTAAAACAAACTTTATAAAAAATCTAAAATCCCAACCTGAATATCAACCAGCTTTTGATTACTGGAAACAATTACGAGAAACTGTTATTAAATTTCATCAAAACAAACTACCTTTTGAATGTTTCGAAACATTAGTACAAACGGTTGATCAGAAAAAAAAACAAAACTACATTGATGTTATAAAGCAATACAAAAAATTCATTAAAAATAAAGACATCTCCTGGTTTGATCCAGGTAAATCACATTGGAAATCAGATGATTTAATCGTCCGTTCATCACCTGAACTTGGCTTATTCATTAATAATGAGCCACATCTTATCAAACTGTTTTTCAAAGGAAAAAAAGAGCGAATTGATAAATACAACATTAACTCGACACTTACACTATTAAATGAATCAACATTTTCAAATGAACGAAACGATGTGAATTATACGGTACTTAACATCCAAAAGAACAGAATGTATACGAATAACTCTATTAATAATAATCATTTAGTAGCGCTTAAATCAGAAGCTAACCAGTTTTGTTATATATGGAATAATCTGTAAAGTTTACTATTCATCCCTTTCAATACCTTGTTGATGCATACTTTAGTTACAATTTTTACAGATTCATTCAGTTTCGTTTAATTAGGGCTCACCCTCTTATTCCTCAGAAACAATGCAGGTGGGCCTTTTCAAAAATGGTTTCTTTGTCAGTTTTAATATACTAGCTCTCCCCCTGAAACAGCTGCAATTGAAATTATTTTTGTTTTATTATCCACTATACCCACCAAGCCCCTTTTGTTAACATAATATAATTATAAATTACTATTGTTGCTACTTCTTCCATTCATATTCTAACATACTCATTTCCCATAAATTCCAATACGTTTCTCCTACTCTTTTTGACTCTCTTAATAAGCCTTCTTTTACAAACCCTATTTTTTCGTAACAGAAAATGGCCGATGTATTAAAATCGTACACACCAAGAGTTACCCTATGTAGTTTTAATTCGTCAAAAGCAATATGAAGTACTGCTTTCATCATATGTTTTCCTATAGAACGTCCTCTCATCTTCGTATTACCAACTAATACTTTTCCAATTCTAGCGGACTTATTAATATTATCTATTTGCCCAAGCGAAATATGACCAATAACGTCTGAAGTCACTTCATCTACCACTTTGAAAGCGAGTGTATTTGCACTTTCTATATACTTCTCTAATTGCTGTTCGTCTAAAGGGAATGTGAATGCATTTCCTGACCATTGTATTAGAAATTCTTCGGAGTTAATCCAATTTATTAATTGTTTAAAATCAGATTTCTTAAAGCTTTCTAGTTTAATCACTTCCTTGCTCCTTTCATACATCATGCTTTATAACCTCAAACTTATTTCTATATAAAGAATATATTCTCCTTTTATATGAAATTAAAATAAAGCCATTCATGTGAATGGCTTTACAAAAAAGCAGCATAATTATGCTTTGTTTGCTACATCAATACCATTAAAATCAAAGTCAGCAGTAACCGTTGTAACAGGTGGGAAAATTGCTTCAATTTTACAAATGGAAATAATTACTCCAACCGATCCAGGAATAGCCGCAAGCCTAACTACATCACAACTTACAGACGAAACAGTACCTACATAAGTACGTCCCTCTGTATTAATTTGAACTGTTCGATTAATTAATTTCTTAAGTTCATCTCTAATTCCTTGTACACAAGAATTATCACATTTCTCATGCTGTTCTTTTTTACACTCTTCGAATACTTCCCAACAATCATCTTGTTTACATGTACACTTCTTTTTACAATTATTAAATCGAGAACCCAATACCTCACCCCCTAATCCTTTCTATTAGTAAATTATGTCCACTAGCTTAAAAGGGTACGAGGCAAACACATAAAAAGAAAAAAACAAACAATTGTACCAAACCTTCTTTTCATTATTCATTATAAAAACAGACTTCTCCTAATTAAAATCTTGTTTAATGAGCGGCCGTGAATTTAGTCCTACTCCATTTAATGTTTAGACACCACTTTCTAAAACAAATCTTTTTCTTTTAATAAGACGCCCCTTAAAAACACACTAGATTTTCCCATTAACTCACATATACATAGACTTTATTTGTGGATTTCCCATTTTTCATTGTGAAATATACATTTAAAAAGCGTACTCGAAAATAAGATATTATTTGTAATCAGAACATTTTCTTCAATAAATGTTTATTGAAAAATACCATAACTAGTAGTAGTTCTCTCCACTTTCTCTTAAAAATTAGCATAGTTTGTATGAATTCTATATCGAGTAGAAGACACTCTATCATATAAAGATAAAATAGTAGGTTAATAAACAAGCCATTTTTTTATTAAAACATAGAATAATATGAACACTTTTGAAAGGAGGTAGAAATAAATGTCCTGGAAAAATGATTGCTGGAGTTCTCAGAAAAAGCATTGTTGTGATGATTGGTGGAAATCTAAAGAAAAGCATCATTGTGATGATGATTGGAGTTCTAAGGAAAAACATTGTAATGATGATTGGTGGAAATCTAAAGAAAAGTGTCATCGTGATGATGATTGGAGTTCTAAACGAAATAAGTGTCGTTGTAAATGTTTCTTTATTTGTTGCCATTGTAAAAGAAAAAATTGGTAATATTTTTAATGTCAACGTAAAGAAAAAAATATGTCTTTTGGAATCAATCAGGCTTTTCCGGAAAGTTGATCCCTCACCTACTTCCTTGCTTTCGCTGAATTTTTAGGTGGGGGCATTACTGCCCGGCAAATAGCGAGATAAATACTAGGATGTAATATATAAAAAGCTGACTGAGTATTGAAGTGAACCCGAATAGTGGTACATGAAAAAAACACCTCCTGAATTCGCATACTAAGTATGCAAATTCATTGGAGGTGTTTTTCGTTTGAAGACAAGAGTTCATTACCCAGAAGAAGTAAAGTGGAAAGTGATTGAAATGAAAAAGGATGGATATTCCAATTGGACAATTATGGAGAAGCTTGGAATTAAAAATGTTTCCCAAATTAAGACGTGGATGAAGTAGTATCGTACCGATCAAACGTACCGTTTTCAACAACCTGTAGGAAAACAATATTCTTATGGAAAAGGACCAAAAGAGCTCAGTGAATTAGAACAGCTACGTTTAGAAAATAAACATCTAAAAACAAAATTACTTGTATGGGGAAAGTATCTGGAAATCGAAAGGGGCTGAAACCAGAAACTGTAGTTACTTTATGGAGAAATGTACAAACAAAAATAACGGTAAAAGACTTGTGTAACGTATTAGAATTACCCCGTTCTACATTTTATCGTTGGTTACAACGAACGGAAGATCTGAAAGATGATATAGAAGAAAAAGTAAAGGACGTCTGTCTTAGGCATAAATTCCGGTATGGATATCGAAGAGTGACCGCTACTCTTCGAAAAATGGGACTGTGTGTCAATCATAAAAAAGTATTACGAATCATGAGACAAAATCATATTCTTTCCAAAGTGCGTCGAAAGAAAAAGAAATATATCAATGGTGCGGAACCAATGGTAGCCCCTCATCGATTGGAGCGCCAATTCGATGCATCCAAACCAAATGAAAAGTGGTTTACGGATGTGACGTATCTCTTATTTGGAGAGCGTACCTTGTATGTATCAACGATCATGGATGCCTTTAATCGTGAAATTATTAGTTGTGTCATCAGCGAATCACAAACACTGACATTAGCGATGAAAACATTGAAACAAGCAATGAGAGGGCGAAAAGTAAAAGATGTCCTTCTTCACTCGGATCAAGGAAGTATTTATACAGCAAAAGAATTTCAAGCGTATGCCAAAGAAAACGGCATGATCACCAGCATGTCCCGGAGAGGAAATTGCCATGATAATGCCGTCATGGAAAGCTTCTTTGGTCATTTAAAAAGTGAAGCTTTCTATTCACAAAAGATAACAAAAGTATCCAACACAACTGTGCGAAAGATTGTGCTAGAATACATTCATTACTACAATTGTGTGCGAATTCAAGAAAAATTAAACCACCTATCCCCTAAAGAATTTAGGGAACAAGTGGTTTAGGTGTTTTGATTGGTGTCCCGTTTTCGGGGTTCACTTCAGTATAGTCAGCTTTTTATATATTAATACGTAAAGGTTTAAACCGGCATATAAGCAGTCGCGCTTTGTCATCACCTTGTTGTTGTAAATTAGTATTTCTCCATTGAATAGACATTCCATAATATCGTATTTTGATTAAAACAAAAAACATACTTAACACCAATAGTAGAATTTTTCTTCTTCATCAAATTCACTTCTTTTCTTTTTATTAACATAAAAAAGGAGCTCTGTTTATATAGAGCTCCTTTCTAATTTTATAATTTACTAGACTGTAACCCTTGAATAAACGGTACTACTTCAGGATTTACAAGTGACGACAAATCACCTAATTCTTTTCCTAAATAAGCTGCTTTAATAACACGGCGCATTACTTTAGAATTACGTGTTTTCGGTAAATCTTCTACAACGTGGATGTCTTTAGGACACAATGCTTTTCCAATATGTGAGTTTACTAAACTCATTAATTCTTTCTTTAAATCTTCTGTAAATATTACCCCTTCTCGTAATACAGCAAAGCAATGACAAACTTCACCTTTCACTTCGTCAGGTACACCAATTGCAGCAGCTTCGATTACATCGTTATGTTTCACAAGAATAGATTCATATTCAGCAGGTCCAATACGTTTACCTGCAATATTTAACGTATCGTCTGAACGCCCTGTGATGATATATTGTTCACCATCGTAAATGACCCAGTCACCGTGGACCCATTTATTTTCAAAACGCGACCAATATGTGTTCACGTAACGTTCATCATCTTCCCAGAAGCTTTTCGTCATACCTACCCAAGGTTTTTCTAAGCATAATTCTCCGACTTCATCTCGAATTGGTTTACCTTGATCATCCAGTACGACAGCTGCCATTCCTGGTAAAGATGCGTTAAAACTAATCGGTGCGATTGGCTTAATAAGAACATTACCGAAAATCCCACCTGAGATTTCAGTTCCACCTGAGTAGTTACAGATTGGAACATTTCCTTTTCCAACTGTTTCAAACAGCCACATCCATGGATCAGGATTCCAAGGTTCTCCTGTTGATGCGAATACTTCCAAACTCTTTAAAGAATGTTTATTGACATACTCATCACCTTTTGCCATTAATGCTCGGATTAACGTTGGCGAAATACCTAGATGAGTAATTTCATATTTATCAACTGTCTCCCATAACCGGTCTGCTTCTGGGAAGTCTGGAACACCTTCGTACATAACCATCGTTGCTCCATTAATGAGTGAACCGAATAATAGAAACGGCCCCATCATCCAGCCCATATCAGTTACCCATAATACACGATCACCTTGTTTAATATTCATTCCAAATCCTGCATCAAAAGCTGCTTTCAAAGGAAATCCTGCATGCGTGTGTACTGTTCCTTTCGGCTTACCAGTCGTTCCTGATGTATAAATGAGCATTAATGGATCATCACTTTGCATTTCTTCGGCATGTATGAATGGTTTTTCTTTTTCTAGCGTACTCCACGAAAAGTCATAGTTATGTGGTGTAAAATCATTTCCTGCATGACGAACGATAACAACTTTTTCAACAGTTGGGCAATGTTCACAAGCTTTATCTACTTCATCTTTTAAAGAAACAATTTTACCGCGGCGTGAAAATCCATCTGCGGTAATAATCATTTTTGAACCTGCCGCTTGCACACGTGTCATAACTGCATCAGACGCAAAGCCTGAGAATATTGGTGAAATAATTGCTCCAATTTTCATTACAGCTAGCATCGCAACAACTGTTTCTGGAATCATCGGCATATAAATTGTTACACGGTCACCTTTTTCAATACCCGCGTGTTTCAAACCATTGGCAACACGGCTTACCCAGTTATCAAGCTCTTCATATGTAAATGATTTTGAAGTTCCATTTTCTCCTTCGTACTGAAGTGCTGGCTGTATTCTTGTCTCTTCATCCGCAAGCCAGCGGGATAAAGCTGATTCTACAACGTTACATGTTCCGCCATTATACCACTGTGCAAACGGTGTACCATTTTCTAAATCTAACACTTCTGTATAAGGTTTCATCCATTGATAGCCAACTGCTTTTTCTGCCTCTCCCCAAAGCCAAGCTGTTTCCTCAATAGATTTATTATAAAAAGTTTCATAGTCTTCATATCCCAATGATTTCATCCAACTATATAAACGTGTTTTTTCCTTGTACTCTTCTGTTGGAAACCAAACTGCTTGTTTCAATGTTTTCCCCTCCTTAACTTTTTGAGCAAGAAAGCCCTAAATAGGGCTTTTAAACTGGATATACAGGATGTTTACGATCCGTGAATACTTGATATTTACTCATATACATTTCGAAACGTCCTTTTAACTCTTCACGTAAATTGTTTGGATGAACAATACCATCAATCACCATCTCTGATGCTAAATGATAAATATCAATATCTTTCTTATACTCTTCACGTTTTTCAGCAATGAAGCTAGCACGCTCTTCTTCTGGTAAAGCTGCAATTTTATTTGCATATACAGCATTAACCGCAGCTTCTGGACCCATTACCGCAATAGAGGCTGTCGGTAATGCCAAACAGCAATCTGGTTCAAATGCTGGACCTGCCATCGCATATAAACCAGCGCCATATGCTTTACGAACAACGATAGAAATCTTCGGTACAGTCGCTTCACTCATTGCAGAAATCATTTTTGCACCGTGGCGAATAATACCAGCACGCTCTACTTTTGTACCGATCATAAATCCTGGTACATCCGCAAGGAATAATAATGGAATATGATATGCGTCGCATAAATTAATAAACTTAGCAGCTTTATCAGCTGAATCATGGAATAATACGCCGCCCTTCATACGCGGCTGATTTGCAATAATACCAACTGGCTTACCATCAATACGTGCTAAGCCTGTAATTAGCTCTTGAGCAAATAATTTTTTTACTTCATAGAATGAACCTTCATCAATAACTCTATTAATGAGATCTTTCATATTGAAAGGAGCATTTTGATTTTCTGGAATGATTTGTTCTAACGTTTTATCGAATTGTTTCGGTTCTTGGGGTGTAACCAATGGAGTCTTTTCTAAGTAGTTGTTTGGAAAATATGAAATGTATTGTCTTGCTTGTGTAATCGCATCTTCTTCTGTCTTACATAAAACATCTCCGCATCCTGATACAGAGCAATGCATACGAGCTCCGCCCATCTCTTCTAAAGTTACCTTCTCACCGATAACCATCTCAGCCATACGAGGAGATCCTAAATACATAGATGCATTTCCTTCTACCATCATTACAACGTCACAAAAGGCTGGAATATACGCACCACCAGCTGCAGAAGGTCCAAATAACAAGCATACTTGAGGAACTTTACCTGATAACTTCACTTGATTATAGAAGATTCTTCCTGCACCGCGGCGCCCTGGGAACATTTCTACTTGATCTGTAATACGTGCTCCAGCAGAGTCGACTAAATAAAATAAAGGAACACGTAGTTTTTCAGCTGTTTCTTGAATACGTAAAATCTTTTCAACTGTGCGTGATCCCCATGATCCAGCTTTTACAGTAGAATCATTGGCCATTACACACGCAGTACGACCATGTATTTTACCCGTTGCCGTTACAACGCCATCCGCAGGTAAGCCTGTTTGTTCACAGTTAGCAAATAATGCATCTTCTACATATTCGCCATTATCAAATAGAAGCGCTAAACGATCTCGAACAAATAATTTTCCTTTTGCTTTATTTTGCTCATGATATTTCGGTGCCCCGCCTTGTTTAATTGTTTCAACTCGTTCTTCAAATGAATTAGATTGTTGTTTTTGGTCTAACATATTTACTCCCCCTTATACATCGGTTTGCGTTTTTCTTTGAATGCCTGTAATCCTTCTATTCGATCTTTCGTATGGATTACACCTTCATACGCTTGTTTTTCCATTTGTAATCCGGTATGTAAATCAACTTGAATACCATTTGAAATTGCCTCTTTTGCTAATCGAACAGCAATCGGTCCATTACTAGCAATTTTCTCTGCTATTTCAATCGCTTTCTCTTCAAGTAAATTAGCTGGTACAACAAATTCTACTAAACCGTATTCTTTTGCTTCTTGCGCTGAAATACGTCTACCTGTATAAATTAATTCTTTCGCTCTACCAACACCAATTAATCTCGGTAAGCGCTGTGTACCACCTGCTCCTGGTATAATTGCAAGTGTCGTTTCAGTAAGACCAAGACTTGCAGATTCAGCAGCAATTCTAAAATCACAAGCTAAACTTAATTCCGTACCACCACCAAGTGCAATTCCATTTATAGCAGCAATAACTGGCTGTGGTAATTGTTCAACCATCTCCATAGTAGTGCGAATCATACTAACAGCATGGCGAACTTGTTCTTCATTCATATCGGCACGCTCTTTTAAATCTGCACCAGCACAAAATGCTTTTTCACCAGCACCAGTCAAAATAACTACACGCACGTTTGAATCTTCACTTATTTGAGTTAATATAGTTTGTAATTCATCTAATAATGCTAAAGATAATGAGTTTGCTTGTCTTTCACGATATAACGAAATCTTTACAACGTGAGGTGTTACATAATCAACTGAAATGTTTTGTAATTGTAGCATCTTCTCACCTACTTATCGTTTTATGTTGAAGCGCTCTATACACATGACTCGGTAATTGGATATTTAATTTACTTTGAATAAATTGACTTGCTCTCAATAACTTCTCTTCATCAATATTCGTTTGGACTCCTAACTTATGGAGCATATGTACTAGGTCATCAGTAGCAACATTACCTGATGCTCCTGGTGCATAAGGGCAGCCTCCGAGTCCACCACAAGAACTATCAAACGTTTTAATACCGTATTCTAATGATTTAACTACATTCGCTAGAGCCATTCCATACGTATTATGAAAATGCATTGCAAACTGCGAAGCATCATACTTCTTTAATAGATGTTCTAATACTTGTTCTACTTGTAATGGATTCGCTACACCGATTGTATCCCCAAGAGAAACTTCATAAATGCCGTATGAAAATAGTTGATTACATAATTCGTCAACTGCTGTGACACTTATATCCCCTTCATAAGGACATCCAAATACAGTAGAAACATAGCCTCTTACCTTTTTCCCTTCGAATAATGCCTGTTTTGTTATATCTTCAATTACAACTAATGCTTCTTTAATCGATTTATTAATATTACTTTTATTATGAGATTCACTTGCTGATAAAAAAACATTCACCTCATCTACATTTTGCAAAAAAGCTCGTTCCAAACCATTTTGATTCGGAACAAGCGCGGCATATGTAACATTTGGATCCCTTTTCAGCTCAGAAAATACATCATTTGCATCTGCTAATGCAGGGACCCATTTTGGGTGAACGAATGAGGAAACTTCAACATACGACAATCCTGCTTCTGTAAGTAGTTGAATCCATTTTACTTTATCTTTTGTGCCAACAATCTTTTTTTCATTTTGTAAGCCATCACGTGGCCCGACTTCTTTAATGACAGCAAAATTAGGTAGTTTCAATTCGCTTCCCCCTATATCTCCCTATTCAATTTCTAATAATACATCTCCTTCATTTACAAAATCGCCTTCTTGCACATTAATTTTCATAACTGTGCCAGCTTCTTCTGAAATGATTGGAATTTCCATTTTCATAGATTCCAAAATGACGACATCCTGCTCTTCCTCTACTGTATCTCCTACTCCTACAACAATCTTCCAAACGTTTCCTGCCATCGATGCGTATACTTTCGTCATCATTTTTTCCCCCTTAATATTGTTAAATCTTATTTTTTAACGAGTTGTTTCGTTACAAACCCCGTTGTATAAATACCCTCTTTGAACACTTCGTCCTCCAAAACTTGCAGTAGCATTGGCGTGTTCGTTTTAATACCTTCTACTTTTAATTCTTCTAGAGCATCATGTAATTTCGAAATTGCTTCTTCACGAGTCTCGCCATGTGCAATGACTTTCGCAATCATTGGATCATAGAAAGGTGTAATCGTTACATGATTTTCTAAGAAGTGATCGATCCGTACATTTGACGGTAATGTTAAATTTGTAATTTTCCCAGGTGATGGGAAGAATGTTTTCGGATCTTCTGCATAAATACGAGCTTCAATGGCATGACCACTACGTTTTACATCATCCTGAGTAAATGATAGTTTCTCTCCACTTGCGATAAGAAGTTGCTGTTCTACAAGGTCTAATCCCGTAATTTCTTCTGTCACTGGATGCTCTACTTGTAATCTCGTATTCATCTCTAAGAAATAGAAGTTCTTCTGATCATCTACAAGAAACTCAACTGTACCTGCATTTGTATAGCCAAGTGCTTTGGCAGCTTGTACAGCAACTTCTCCCATTGCCTTTCGTGTACCTTCATCTAAAAATGGTGAAGGTGCTTCTTCGATTACTTTTTGATTTCGGCGCTGCACCGAACATTCACGCTCCCATAAATACACTGTGTTACCATGTGTATCTGCTAAAAGCTGAATTTCAATATGATGCGCGTCTGCTATATATCGCTCTAAATACATTTCTCCGTTACCAAAAAAGTTTTGCGCTCTTGTTTTATTACTTTCAAACGCTTTGGTGAGCGTTTGCTCAGTTTCCATCAACTGCATACCAATGCCTCCGCCGCCTGCGGATGCCTTAAGCATTAATGGATAACCAATTTGTTTTGCAATTTCAATTGCTTCTTCAGCAGTTTCAATATTTGTAGTAATACCTGGGACTACTGGGACATCTGCTGCTTGCATTGCGATACGTGATTCGATTTTACTTCCCATCTTCGTAATGATTTCTTCTGAAGGACCGATAAATACGATTCCTTCTTCTTTGCAACGAACCGGAAAAGACGGATTCTCTGATAATAAACCATAACCTGGATGAATCGCTTCTGCATTTGTCTTCTTAGCTATTTCAATAATTTTTTCAAGGTTTAAATAACTTTCTTGAACACGCGGTCCACCTACTAAGTAAGCTTCATTTGCCATCTTCACATGAAGGGCATTTTCATCTGCTTCAGAATAAATAGCAACAGTGCGTATGCCAAGTTTTTGACAAGTTTTCATAATACGAACAGCAATTTCCCCGCGATTCGCAATTAATATTTTTTGAAACATAGTGATTCCTCCCTTTTATCTACATCCTAAATGTCTAGCAATTACGAGACGTTGAATTTCAGAAGTTCCTTCACCAATTTCTAATAGTTTCGCATCACGAATATGTCGTTCAACTTCATATTCACGCATATAACCATATCCACCATGAATCTGTACTGCTTGATTCGCAATACGGCTTGCTGCTTCCGATGCAAATAGTTTTGCCATTGCCGCTTCTTTGCCGAAAGGTTTATCGTTATCTTTTAACCAAGCTGCTTTATGTACTAAATTGCGTGCTAGCTCTACTTCAGTCGCCATATCAGCTAATTTAAATTGAATCGCTTGGAAATTAGAGATTGACTTTCCAAATTGTTGACGTTCTTTCGCATATTGCAATGCACGTTCAAAGGCTGATTGCGCAATACCAACTGCCAATGCTGCGATTGAAATACGCCCTCCATCAAGTGTATATAAAAATTGTTTAAAACCTTTATTTACATCACCAAGAATATTTTCTTTCGGTACACGCACACCATCAAGTACGATTTCACAAGTATTAGAAGCACGAACACCCATCTTATCGTATGGACTTGAAATCGTTAATCCTTCACTAGTAGTAGGCACGATAAATGCAGAAATACGTTTTCTACCATTCTCTTCAACGCCATTGACAGCGGTTACAATAATTGTATTTGCATACTCTGCGTTTGTAATCCAACACTTCTCACCACTGATTACATACTCATCGCCATCTAATACCGCTTTCGTTTGAGTACCACCTGCATCAGATCCAGCATTCGGCTCCGTTAATCCGAAGGCACCTAATGTTTTACCTGACGCCATTGGAACTAAATACTTTTGTTTTTGTTCTTCTGTACCGAAATAATAAATTGGAGAAGCACCTAATGAAATTGTTGCAGCATAGCTTAAACCAGTGCCACCACAAGCGCGACCAATTTCTTCAACTGCTAACGCATACGATACCGTATCGCCACCTGAACCTCCATACTCTTCTGGGAATGGGATGCCTAGTAATCCTAGTTCGCCCATTTTTTGAAATGTTTCATATGGAAACTCTGCAGTTTTGTCATAATATACAGCTTTCGGTGCGATTTCCTTTTCAGCAAAGTCACGTACCATTTCTTTAATCATTTGTTTTTCGCGAGTTAGAGTAAATTCCATTCCGCTACACACCCCTTATCGAATATTGAGTTTCGACAGCGTGCGAGTTTCTACTACAAACATAACAACTTAAAAGACAAGAATATTAGTTAGACAATTGCTATAATTCTGTCATAACTTAATTTTAAAACAGATTCTGTACTAATGCACAAAAAAATTCCTACATTGTTCTACAACAACATAGGAGGTTTTGTGTCGAATTATGTAATTTATTGTTTAATAATCTCTACCTTTTCCGGAATCAGAAATTTCTACTAATGCTTCAGGATATGGTTCGAAATATGTTTGTCTTAATAAATACTTTTCATCAAATCGAATAGCCCATGATTTTAAAATTGTAAGTAAACTACTAAGTGGTATTTTCTTTTCTGCATACTTTTGTAACAGTTCTATAAAATGATCTTTTTCTTGTTTTTTTAACTTTGTTTTAAAATATCCAAAAATGTGCTCGCATACATTTACATTCGATGTATAACGGGGCGCACGCATAAATAATTCATATAAAGTCTTCTCATAGTTTTCAAATACCACTTCAATCTTTTCATTTTTTTGATTTGCAATTATACGACCTAATTCCTTT
This sequence comes from Bacillus cereus G9842, assembly GCF_000021305.1. Lineage (GTDB taxonomy): Bacteria > Bacillota > Bacilli > Bacillales > Bacillaceae_G > Bacillus_A > Bacillus_A thuringiensis_S. The sequence continues at coordinate 2,394,068 of NC_011772.1, read as the reverse complement.
TGTTTCACCTGATTATATGCCATAAATAAATATTTATTATCCGACTGAAACGATACAAGTTCTTTCATATTTTTATTGTGTTTAATCATTTTGTAATATGCGATTGTAAATAGCCTTGTAAAGAAATGCTCTCTAATAATAAAATTCGACAATCTACCTTCCTCTTCAATAGGAAGATGCGAAAATTTTTTTACTACTGCTCCGCCAAATAAGCCAGCTCCTTTTCCCTTTGCTGGCGCTTTTTCAAAACCAGAATAAATTTTCACATCACGCGTACCACAACTTGGTGAACGATTCTTTAAAATAAAACCATCCACATCCGGTATCGTTTGTAAAAAGTCATTTGAAAACTGCTCCATTTTTTCAGTTACATCTTCTCGTGTCGACGGTTGCACAAGTCTATTCTCACCATTTTCTTCTACAATTCGTATCGTTTCACGAGGAGTCCCCAATCCAATCTCGACTTCTGGACAAACAGGTATAAATGTAACAAATGGCTGCAAATTTCGTATTGTTACATCTGGAATCATCTCTCCATTATAACGACAAGCATCAAATTCTAAACATTTACTTACGACGATTGTAGGTTTTGCAAATTGTCGCATCTTATTACCTCCTTATTACTAGTCCGTATAATATAAATTGTACTAAGATTAACATTTTAAGCAAAGTTTGATTCAGTTATTTTTATGAGAAATATAAATCCAATGATACATTAACAATCATTCAACTCTATTTTCTATAAATGTGCGCCCTATTAATGAGGGTTTAGATATTGTGAAATGAATAATACACACATGCTTCGGAGAAATTAATGATTAAGAAAGGAGGGATTGTTATGAAAAAGAAATTATCATCTATTTTGAGTGTTTTAACACTATCTATTATGTTTTTAGGTACATCTACGCAAGCTGAATACGATGGAAATAATATGAATAGAGTTAATAACACTGATATTTCAACTCGAGTAAATGACAATAACTTAGACAGAGTTAATAATGATGTAAGAACTCGAAATGTAAATACAACAAATGATTTAAATGATAATCGTGATAAAAATAATAATTGGGCTTGGCTTGGTTTATTAGGACTAGCAGGATTATTAGGTCTTAGAAGAAGAGACAAAGAAACACGCTGATTTAGAATGTTTTTAGTAAACAAGCACTTATTTATCAAAAATATATAATGAAAATAAATCGCCTTTTTAAAGGCGATTTATTTTTACTTAAAAGTAATGTATGTAATTCACACTTCAACGATTAAATTCGTGGAGTTAATCCATACAATATAAATTGAATCGTATTTTCAATTTCCGCTTCATCATTCCATTTTTCTTCAGGCAATAATAAAAATCGTGTTAATAATAAACCTAATACAGCTGATAAAGTAAGACGTAGTACGGAAGATGGTGGTATCTCAATAATTTCCCCTTCTTCTTGAAATTTCACAATCAACTTTTTGAAATGTGAAAACAGTTCTGTTTCTACTAATTGCTGTATTTCATTTTTCAGTTCTGGTTGGAATGGCACCTCTTGAATTAATATTTTTATCATAGGAAAGTGTTTTTGAGCAAATTTAAACCTATTATGAATTACAACCCTTAAAAGTCCTTCGTATGATTCATACTCCGATTTAAATATTTCTTTTGCAAAGGTTTGTACGAAAAATGGTGCAGCGAACTTAGTTAAAGTTGGCATTACGACCGCTAGTAATAAATCTTTTTTCGTCTTATAGTAGCGGAAGATTGTTCCTTCCGCTACACCAGCCCGTTTTGCAATTTCACTTGTTGAAGTTGAAGCGTATCCTTTTTCTCCAAACATATCAACAGCCGCCTCTAATATTCGCATTTGACGTTCATTTCGTTTATCCGTATTAGTTGCAGCTATTAATTCCTCCAGCCAATCCTTCTGCATTTATAAAGCTCCTTTTTGTCATTATTATATTTTGCGATGTTTCTTTAAAGCAAATACATTTCCTACTGCAAATAATATTGAAAAAAGTAATAATACAGTAAGATCTGATGCAATCTCTGTAAACCCTTGATTCCGAATCATCACTTGTCTCATTGCGTCAGCGCCGTATGTGAGTGGAAATACTTTCCCTAACATTTGTAGCCACTTGTTCATAGATTCCAATGGAAACAATCCAGAAAAGAAGATTTGTGGCACAATAACAAGCGGTATAAATTGAATCATTTGAAATTCATTATTTGCGTATGCCGATAAAAACGTACCTAATGTTAGTGCAGTTAAAGAGAGCATACATGTAATAAGTAGCGTTAGCCATATGGAGCCAGCTACGTATAAATCTAAAATATAAACGGAAAAGCTTACGATAATAATGGATTGTATAAAGGCAAAGATTCCAAAACCAATAATATAACCTGCGACTATTTCCCATCTTCTTACTGGGGTGGATAATAACCTTTCTAGCGTACCACTTAAACGTTCTCTTACGAAAGATACACCTGATAATATAAATACAAAGAAAAATGTAAAGAAACCAATTAATACAGGACCAAGCCCATCAAACATCGTAAAGTCTTTAGAGCCATGTAAATAATTTACTTCAGATTTCATAATCGATACATCATTCTTCTCTGTGCTTTTTTGCAATACTTGAAGTACAGCACGATTTTTTGACGAATCACTACCTTCCAACAGAAGTTTCATTTTTCCATTCTCTATACGAAATACTGCATCTACCTTTTGTTTTTCCAACTCAGAAATCGCCTTTTCCTTACTGTATTCATAAATTGACGCTTCTTGATTTTTCATCATTTTTACTATTTGAGCAGGCATATCAACAACAGCAATTTGCGGTATATAGTCTTTCTGTGTAAACACTAGTGACAAAAGCCAAAGTAATAACATCGGTGCTCCAAACATCATTGCTAACGAACGCTTATCTCGAAAAAATTGACGAATAATACGTATAATTACACCAGTAACTCTCATGATGGCACCACCTCTTCCAACAAAAAGACATCTTCAATCCGTCCAGATGACACGCGTTTTTTCAATTCTTCAGTTGTTCCAACTGCAACTAGTTTCCCTTCTCTAATTAATCCTAGACGCTCACAAAATTCAGCTTCATCCATAATGTGCGTCGTTACAATAATCGTTGTGCCTTTCTTTTTAAGATCATAAAATTTTTCCCAAATCGTTTTCCTAAGAAGCGGATCTATCCCCACTGTAGGCTCATCTAAAATTAATATTTCTGGTTCATGGAGGAGTGCTATTGCTAATGATAAGCGTTTTTTCATTCCACCTGAAAATTGTTGTACTTGCTTTTTCATATACTGTGACAATTGTACAAGTTCAAAAACCTCTGCAATTCTTGTCTTTTTACTTTTTCCCTTTAATCCATACATCGTTGCTATAAAATCTGCATTTTCATATGCTGACAATTCTTCATATAATGCATCCGCCTGGGCCATATAACCAATTCGTTTCATTTCATTTAAATTAGGCATATTAGTATTATTAACAAGCACTTCACCTTTCGTTGCCTCATTAATACCTGCAATCATTTTAATGAGCGTTGTTTTCCCCGATCCAGAAGGTCCAACAAAACCAAAAATCTCTGCTTTTTCAACTTGCAATGAAAGATTGTGTAACACTTCTTTTTTCCCAAAACTTTTTGATACAGTCCGTAAAATAATTGAAGGTTGTTGCACGTTTCATCCTCCTTTTCCAATAAAAATGAGTGAGTACTCACTTTTATTTTACTCTTGCTTAATTATATGTCAAACTTCGTTGATTAGTATGTATGTTCAATCACCGATATTAAACAATGAAACAGAGTCGACATTAGAATTTCATTTCCTAAAGTCGACTCTGGTTCATTTAAACTATAAATTTCACTTTACGTTTTTAAATTCATATACTTCCGAATTCTAGCAACGTCTAAAGAATATTCGATAACTAATTGCTGTAACGGTAAAATAACTGTGTCAGGATATAAATGTGCATATTGTAATGTTTCTGCATATTTTTCTAACCTTTTTTCTAAATATTTTATTATTTGATCAGGATGACTTACTAATAAACATTTACAATAATAATGGATTTGTTCCTCAATCGCCGTGTATTCTTCAATTTCATATTCTTTATGCATGTGTACACCCCTTTAAGTTTTTTATATGAATTACTTATCACAATTTTCACTCGACAAATTTTAAGTTTTTTGATTATTTACACTATAACAAACACTGAGGGTCAAATTTTGTTACTTTATGTAACGTAGAAAATTTTTAACAAAATTGTAATGTTTACTCCTGCAAAATACAGAAAGCCCCTTTACTCATTTTTGTATAAAAAAAATCGTACAGCTTAATTTAGCTGCACGACTACAATTTCTGGCCTATTCAAAATCCTTTGCGGAATGATACTATTTCCTAATCCTCTACTCACTACCATTGATGTATTTTGTTCTACATATAAACCCGCTGTATATTTAGGTAAAACACCTTGATTTGGCGCAACTAATCCTCCGATAAATGGCAATCTAACTTGCCCTCCATGAGCATGTCCCGATAAAACCAAATCCAACCTCTCATTCGTATATTCCTTTATAAATTCAGGCCGATGGGATAATAATACATTATATTTATCTGGCTGCATTTCAATTTTCGCTTTTTTAATTTCATCTATTATAATATTTCCTTCATCACGGTTTCCAGTAACAAACTCTGGATCATCAATACCTAGCAAGTTTATTTCTTGCTCACCCTTTCGAATGCCTACATGTTCATTCCTTAAAACATTGACATCATATTTCTTCAACTCTTTTTCTAAATTGTTATACTTTCCAGACCATTGTTCATGGTTTCCTGTCACAAAATATACAGGATATTTCTTTACAATTTCTCGTATTAATTGCATACTAACTTCTGCATCGTATGATTTACTGTCAATTAAATCACCCGTAATCGCAATAATATCTGGGTCTATACTTTTTATTTTTTGAATTAACACATCTTGATTATCGCCAAATTTTTTATTGTGTAAGTCTGAAATTTGTAGAATTTTATACCCTTTAAAAGAGGATGGTATTTTACTAGAGGTTATTTTAACCTCAGTTATACTTATTAAATTGTTCTGTAAATATAAAAAGATTGTAAAACCTACTAATATACAAATAATCATTACGATTCTATTAATCTTTTTTTTCATATTTTCTCCTTTATATTCTCATCAAACACTTCTATATGCTAACTGAATTATATTATACTTTCTTGAAATTTATTTAAATTAATAAAATAATACAGTACAGAAAATTTCATATGAGATACGTCATATATATTCGTTATATTTTTACTTTTACCTTTTTAATAATAAGAACACAAAAACGACTCTTATCACACGAAAAGAGTCGTTTTCTAACTTTATACTTTTAATACTTTTATGTTAAAAATGCGAAAACTAAAATACTATTACCTAAGAGCCTTAACTATAACTTCCGTTGCCTCTGCAATGAGTTGATTATCATAGCTAGCCTCTTTCTCATCTTTACTAGATAAAATTGCGATGATAATTGGTGCTCTATTCGGAGGCCAAACGATAGCAATATCATTTCTTGTTCCGTAACTGCCAGCACCTGATTTATCTCCAACTACCCAGTCAGTTGGTACGCCTGCACGAATAAGTTTGTCCCCTGTAGCATTTCCTTTCATCCACTCTGTAAGAATTTTACATTTTTCAGCTGGAAGTGCATTTCCGACCGTAAAAGCTTTAAGATTCGTAGCAATTGCTTTCGCTGTACTAGTGTCACGAATGTCTCCTGGAATAGCTTCGTTTAATTCTGTTTCAAAGCGATCAGACATAGTAACCCGATCCCCCATCTTTCTAAGCGCTTTTTCATATCCTTTAGGTCCGCCTATTTTATTAAATAAAATGTTCCCTGCAGTATTATCACTTGAACGAACAGCAGCCTCAGCAATTTCTCCTAGTTTCATTCCAGTATCTACATGTTTCTCTGTAACAGGTGAATAATCCACTAAGTCTTCTTTCGTAAATGTGATTACTTCATTTAATGTATCAATTGAGTTTTGCTGTAGTAATACTCCTGCTGCTAAAGCCTTGTAGGTTGATGCGAAGGCAAATCTTTCGTTAGATCGATAAGAAATTGTTTGATTTGTACCAGTATCAATCGCATATACACCTACTCGAGCATCAAATTTTTTCTCAAGTTGAGAGAACTCTTTATGCGTCGCCTGATTTTTATGTTTCACTTGTCCAGTCTTTTCTTTCGCTTCAACTTGCAGTGCCCCTCCTGTAAAAGCTTCTAGGCTTGTAATACTTAAACCTAATATACCAACGCATATTCCTATTTTTAGCATCCTCTTATTTTTCAAAATCATCATTCCTTCCAAATTTTTAGCACCTTTTTATACGTACACATAATAGACAATCACCGAACCAAATTTGTTCCATAAACTAAAAAAATTATAGCTAGTATGAGAGTTATTAACAAAATAAGAGATAGTAGCTACGACGCCTCTATCTCCTATTTCATATTTCATTTTTTTACTTATAAATGGCTTTATATGAACAGGTTCTTTCCCTGAGAAAAGTACTCTAATTTTGCTTAGAACTACCTGTACTAGTAGCTTCACCATGTATACGTTGCTGTTTTAAATCAAAGTATACATCTAATACTTCCTTTCCGATTATAGAATTAATTCCATTTTTATCATCATGAAGCCATGGAACTACTACGGAAAATGCTACTTCTGGATTATCATATGGAGCATATCCAACTAACGTTAAGTTGTAACATTCCATACGTTCTCCTTTTGCATTTCTACCAATCGGGTCATCTCCACCATATACAGTTTGGGCTGTTCCTGTCTTTCCTGCTGGTTTATATGGCGCGTTTTTGAAATATTTCACGCCAGTTCCATCACCTTCTTGGAATACCCATCTAAACCCTTCTTTTATCCGATCAATGTGTTCTTTCTTCATATCAATTCGATTTAATACGACAGGCTCTATGGAACGTATAACTTTGCCAACCTCTTCTTTTATTGATTGTTCTCGTATTTCTTGTACAATTTGAGGTTGCATTCTATAACCACCATTCGCAATCGTTGAAATATATTGCGCTAATTGCAACGGCGTATACGTATCATACTGACCGATAGAAAAATCTAGTAAAAACCCAGGTTGACTATCTACTTTTCTCGTTTGTCCAATTATTTCATTCGGTAAATCAATACCTGTTGGGACACCTAAACCAAATTGCTTGAAATAATAGCGCATCGTATCAAATGCTCCTTGCTTAATATCCAATGAGCCATTTGGTACGTAATTAACTCCCGCAATTTTTAAAGCTGTCTGGAACATGTATACATTCGAAGATACTTGTAAAGCCCGTAAATCATTAATATTACCAAATCCGGATACATTCCACGATTTCTTAGCTTGTGTACCTTTAAATTTCATCGGCGCGTCATAAAATTGATCTCCTGGATGTATTGCGCCTGTCTCATATCCAGTTAATAAAGTAGCACCTTTTACAGCTGACCCTAGCTCATACGAAGTTGTCATGTTTCCTAATGCCAAATCCTCAACTTCTATTTTCCCTTCTTTTTCTACAATCTTTTTGCCTGCCATTGATAAAATTTGTCCGTTATTTGGATTCGTCATGACAACAAAAGCTCGATCGAGCAGTGGCTCTGAACTCTTAAAAGCTCTCAAGTTTTTCTCTATACTTTCTTCCACTTTCTTTTGTAATTCCATATCAATCGTTAATGTTAAACTATTACCACTTTTTCCTTTAGAGATTATTTCTGTGCTAACAATGTTTCCTGATTTATCAGTAATATTTTTCACTTCTTCTTTTGTGCCGTGTAATACATCTTCATATCGTTGTTCAATATAACTTTTTCCAACACGATCATTACGGTTATATCCACGTACTAAATAAGAATCTAAATTTTCTTTCGGTAATCCTTCTTCACTACTCGTAATATTTCCTAATACAGAACGAAATAAATTACCGTTTACATAATTACGTTCCCAATCAACAGTTGCATCTACTCCTGGAAAATTCGCAAGATTTTCGCTTATCCGCGCATACTCTTCATCTGTTACATCTTTTTTAATGATTTGTGGTGTTAGTTGATAACCTGAACTCATTTTACTTTTAATAGCTAACACCTTTAAATCTTGTGCTGTTAATTCTGCTAATTCTACCTCTGTAACACGACCTCGTCTTAAGTCTTCTATTTTTTTATCTAACTCTTTTCCCTCTATACCCTTTTCTTTAAACTTTTCTATATCTTTCTTAGTAATCTTTGTCTCCGCACGTTTCGAATTCAACTGCATCCAAAAATCTTTTTTATCGATATCTGTTAATTTATTTATATCTTGTTCAGGCATTTCAAGTACTTTCGCCAAGTCTTTTGCTGTTTTTAAAATATCTTCACTCGTAATTCCCTTCATCCTTGTATACGTAATTGTGCGAAGAGATTTATTATTAACAACTGTTTTCCCTTCTCGATCTAAAATTTGTCCACGTGGAACTGGAATACTAGTTATTGCATTTTGACTACTTTCCACTTGGTTCTTATAAGCCTCTCCCTCAACGATTTGTACCTTTCCTAGCTGCATAATAATAGCTGAGAATAGTACAAATATGCAAAGGAACATTATATTTAATCGAATAGATATATATGTCTTCTGCTTCTTGCCTTTTTGTTCTTTCATAAATCCTCCATTTAATCCTTTCAGAAATTGCTACAAATACTAAAAGCATTCCTTATATATTAGATACCGATAATCGGTTATAAATATTGCCTCAATTTTTTGCTTAATCCTTGTAAGCAACCATTTCTTTTCGTTTAGATACGGAATTAATAACTCTCCCTTCCTGTTTTCTCTCTATTTTTTTGCCACTTGCATGAGAAGTGCTAAACTGTATAATGACCCTTATCAAACTTACATATAAACTTGCTAGTAAATTTTCATGCTAATTATTCCTTTCTTCATGCTGTAATACTTAATAGACAACCTAAACAATAAAGTTGTTCCACATTTACAAAAAAAATAATTAAATATAAGATGAAATAGGCTACATAAGGGAGGGTTATATGTTACATATAAAAAGATGGAGATTTTTTGCGGTTTTTTCTATCGTAGGTTTGATTTTACTAATTTTATTAAAAATCAACTTCATTTCAATTACTATCGCAACTTCTTCAGCTGAAAGAGGAAAGATTTTTGATCAAAATGGTGTAATACTAGCTACAAATAAGAAAGTTAAGTCTCTATATTGCACTTCTAATGACGAAAAGCTATCGAAACAAGATACATCAAACACATTAGCTTTTTTTAATCAATTTTCAAGCGAATTTCAACATGATATTTCTACAGAGAACATAAAATCTCAATTACAACAATCTTGTAAAAAGCAGACTATGAATGATATACCGTTATACTCTGATATAACTGAAAATGAACTTGCATTCATAAACAAAAACAAACCCAATAATGTAATAATTAAAAATGAATGGATTCGATATTATCCTAAACACGAAATTGGTTCACAAGTAATTGGGTATGTAGAAAATGACCTTAATTCAAAGCATAAGGCTGTTGGAAAAAGCGGGATTGAGCTGCAATATGAAAATGATTTAAAAGGAAAACCAGGTAAAACTCTTATTTTTAAATTGAATAATAAAAAATTCTTATGGAATATTCAAACAGTACAAAAAGGTAAAGATGTACGGCTAGCTTTAGACTCTGAGTTGCAGCAAAAGGCAGAAGAAGCATTAAGATCTCAAATTAAGAAAACACCTGATGCTAAAGCTGGTTATGCTGTAGTAAGCGATGCAAAAACTGGCGCAATTTTAACTATGGCCAACACGGCAGTTTTTGATCCAAATATATTAAATACACGTATATCTTCTAGAAAAGAAAACATTAACTCTCTTTCGCAAAATAAAGCAATTCAAAAATTAAAGTATGGTGAATCTTATGTAAATATGGCTTCTACTATAAAACCACTCACTATTTTAATTGGATTAAACGAAAAGCTTTTCCAACCCGAAGATACTTATTTAGATAAAGGGACTTTTCAGTATGATAATCAAAATAACATTACGAATGCACCTGGAACGCCAACAGGTGAGATTACACCGAGGCAGGCTATCATTAATTCATCTAACACATTTATGACAGCAAAAGTAGCTCTGCCCCTATTCAACCAAAATAATGGGAATATAGAAAAAGTGGCACATATATGGACAGATTATTTAATACAATTCGGCCTACGTTCTAAAACCGGGATTGATTTACCCTTTGAAGAAGACGGACAATATGAATTCCATCCATCTAATAAGTTTGAAAATGGAATCTCCGCTTTATTAAACGCCTCTTGGGGAGGAAATGAAGTGCATACCCCTCTTCAACTCGCTCAATATGCAGCAACTTTGGCAAGTAAAGGTGATAAATATAAACCTCAAACTGTAAGTGCAATTATTAGTCCGGACGGTAAGGAAACAAAAAAGTTTAAACCAATTTTAGAAAGTTCAAATCGTTACCCGATGAACTTTTGGAGTGTCGTGCAAGGTGGAATGAGTCAAAATATAGAGGAAATTAAAAAGTTGCCTTTTGACGTCGCAGGTAAAACAGGTATTACAGGCTTTCCAAATGAGCAAGAAAGAATGATAAATCATTCTCTTTTCATTGCATATGCTCCTACTGAAGATCCACAAATTGCCGTTTCTGTCGTTATTCCTGGTAGTAATTCAGAAAAAAACATTGCCGCTCTCGTTACATCAGAAATTTTAGAGTCTTGGCATACACTTCAAAAAGAGAATAAAAACAAAGAGGAAGGTTCATTAAAGTGAACCTTCCTCTTTTACCAAATAGAATCTATATTTATTATTTTCCATTCACCATTATCATTTTTTTCGAACATAAATGAATACTTAATATCAGTTAAAACATACTCTTTTTGTACGTATCCAGTATTGCCATTAATTGTCGATATTTTTATATATCCATCATTTTGCACTTTTTCTGGAATCCAAGCTTTTACCATTTCATTAGATACTTCATATAACACTTGTGATTCTCGTTTTGGTTCAGCTAAAATTTTCGTTTTATTTCCAGTAACCGTTGCATATATAAAATGCGCTTGCTTTGGTTGGTTACTTTCTGTCAATCCACTTGGTACTTTGTATACTTTTTTTGTATCATTTGCAAACTCTCCCCCCATTGTAAGAGCGACTTGCAACTCATGAAAAATATCTTCATCAAACTTCAGTTCATCCTTCTTATAACTCTTCCCTTTAAATAGAACTTCATCATTTAACGCTTTGTACAGGTCATTTTCATTTTTCGAGTTCGTACTTTGATATAGTTCATTCATAAATTGTTTTAATGATGGATCTTGAGCAGACTCATCTTTTGTTTTAGGCTTAATTTGAGTACTACTTTGTACCGGTGATTTATTATCATCAAGCCAAGGTTGTTGAACAATGAAAAATAACATTGTACAAACTAAAACAACTACAATAGGTAATGCTTTTTTACGAAATGGTCTTTTATGTTTTACAAAATCCACTTCATTATTTTCATATATAGACTGCTTTATTTTAGAAATAAATTCTTCTTCATCTTTACGATTCTCCATTGGCCCTTTTTTTATTTTTCTATACCAGTCAGGATTTTGTTTATTGTTCATCACTACTACCCTCCCCTATTAATTTTGAAACCTTACTTCTCGCTCTACTTAATCTCGATTTTACAGTTCCAATGGATACTCCTAATGTTTCAGCCATTTCTTCATAAGATAATTCATATTTTGCGTCCAATATAATTATTTCACGGTGCTTTTTAGGTAGTTCTAATACAACCTTCCACACATCATTCATTTCTTCTTGCTTAAAAAATTCTTGTTCTGCTGACAGGGATTGCTTATCGTCACTAAAAAATCCTATTAAAGATATCCTTTTAAAATAAGAGGATTTCAAATAGTTTATTGCCGTATTTCTTGTGATTTTTAATATCCACGTTTTAATAGATGACTCCTTTCGAAATGAATTCCAATTTTTAAACACCTTTATAAATACATCTTGCGTGATATCATCTGATAAGTGTGGATCTTTCGTAATAATAAATGAATAATTCCATACATCTTGCCAATAGTCTTTTATAACATAGTCCAGCTCATCATGATTACACTTTTCAATAAACGTCTGTTCCATTTCCACACCTCAAACTTATTTGAATAAACATAAAAACTGCCCTCACTTTTATTATGGTTTCAATATATAGACAAGATACAAGTTTCATTTGTTCCATTGTTTATCTTTTTTCAGGCAGTATAATACTACTAAAAAAACAAGTAAAGCATACAATGATAAAAATCCACTCATAAAAATCTGTTTTTTTGAATTTAACGTAAAACTCCACTTGTCCATTTCAATTTGCTATCCCCTTCTATTTACCATTAGCAATGCCAACTTTTCTAGAATCACAGCAAAAAAGCATTCTCGATTAGAAAGAATGCTTTTTTGAAATTTAATTGTTCTATATTTTCCCCAATTTATATCTTTGAGTTAAGCAAACATGTAATAAATTTAGTGAAAAAATTCACCTTATAATTAAGTATTATTTCTGAAATACATGTTTTACTTTTTCACCTGGAACGTTACTTCCTCCTCTTCCTTTTACATCTTCAATCATCATTGTAACAATCATGTCTGGTGCATTTGCATCGAAAGCTGCGAACCATCCCAGTTCTTTTCCGTCTGCTTCTTTCGACTCTTTCAGTTCTGCTGTACCAGTTTTACCAGCAAGCGTTACACCATCAACCTTTGCAATTCTCCCTGCGCCATCAGGGTCATTAATGACTTTGATTAATGCACTCTTTAATATCTCTTGATTCTTTTTAGAAACCACATTTTCTTTCCAATTCCCTGCTACTTTTGCTTCTTTTAAAAGATGTGGCGACGGAATATTCCCTTCATTCACAATCGGTGCATATGTTAATGCTAAATGAAGTGGCGTCATTAATACTTGTCCTTGTCCATAGCCCGTGTCTGCTAGTTGAATATCGTTTTTTATCCCATCTTTTGCAATGATTGAAATAGGAAATTCGTATTCGATTGGTAATTTTTCATGAAATCCGTACTTTTTAAATTCCTTTACATACTGATCTTTTCCCATTTTCAAAGCTTGTTGAGCAAAATAAATATTATCAGAGTACTTCATTGCCTTATCAAAATCAATTGGACTTGCATCCTTTACACGCGTTACATAGTAATTTCCCCAAGACGAATCTTTTGTCCACTTCAATCCTTGAATTTTAAATTCTTCCTTCGGATTTATTGTGTTTGTTTCCAAACCAATTGCACCTGTGATCGTTTTAAATACGGAACCTGGTACAAATGCTTGTGTAAAGCGATTCGTCATTGGTAGTTTCGAGTCGTTATTCCATGCTTCTCGTTGGGCTTTCGATGCTCCTCTAACTATTATATTTGGATTATAAGCAGGGCTACTTACAAGTGCGATTGTTTCACCTGTTTTAGGATTGACCGCTGCACTAGATCCTGCTTCAGTTTTCATCTCATTAAAGATTTTTTCTTGAATTGCAGCATCAATTGTTAACGTAACATTTTCTCCTTCTTTTGCTTCTTTTTTTGCTACGTTTTTAATCTCTCTCCCATTCTCATCTTCTATAAATACGCGTCCACCCTTTTCACCACGCAATTTATTTTCTAACACTTTCTCTAAACCGGTCTTACCTACTAAATCATCTGCTTGATAACCTTGTTTTTGAAGTGATTTTAACTCCTCCGCATTCACCTTTCCTATATATCCAGTTAAGTGTGCCGCTGCTTCACCTAATGGATACGTACGAATATTTACTGGGCGAGATGAAACTCCTTCTAATTCAATATAATCATTCTGTCTAGTTCCCTCTTTTAAAACGCCAATTGGTACAAAGGAGTCTGGTTTTATCCATTTCGCTGTGAGCTTTTGTTCGACCTCTTCTATAGACATATCAAGTAATTGCGCTACTATTCCTTTCGTTTGCGCTGCTGCTTCGCCTAGTTTCTCTGGAATAATTCCAACCTCAGTTGCTTTACCATTCGTTGCAAGCCCTTTTCCATTTCGATCATATATTTCTCCTCGTTTTCCTTGCTCTATTTGCATACGTACTTTGTAATCTTTTTTCATTCCTGGGAAAATGAAGTCCGGTGTCCAATCTATTTTCCAAGATTCTTTATCTTTCACAAGTTTTGCTTCGTGGATGAATGAAACTGATCCTACATCCGTATCCATTTTAACTTCAAAAAGAAAAAGCTCTTTATTTTTCGTATTCTCTCCTTTCATTTTAACTTTTAAATTCTTAGCTCCAATCCCCTCATAGATTTTTTGATATTTTTCTGTGAATTCTTTTTTAGAAATCGATTTTTTGGCATGATCTGATAAATAATCATACATATTTGCAAATTTTCTATCATTCCATAAGTTGATATATTCTTCAAATGCTTGTTTTGGCGGTTCGTTTTTATTACATCCTACCAACATAACTGCGAAACAAACGAAAAGCAGCATCCATAATTTTTTCAATTCAATCTTCTCCCTTAGTTAAAAATGATGATTCCTTTCTTAATTTATTTAATAAAAAATGTTTAACGCTTAATAGACAGTGTAAGTAAGGACATTGTTCCATATTTACAAAAAATTAATTTACGCTTAAGTTGCATTGGAAGAAGGAGGTTTGTAAGCTTCTTACAAACTTAAGGAGCTCCTATATTTAGCAAACGTTATCATTATTAGTGGTGTTTTAAAACATACATTTAAAATACCTTTTAGTTCGTTTTCAAAGAAGTTTGGTTGTTGCAAATTAATTATGAATATCTAATCCAATTAGAAGAATACAATAATCAATTATCCAAAGTTAATTTCATACAAAAGCTAATAACGAGCATTAAAAAACTTTGCCTACTCTTTTAACATGGAAACATAATCTATTTATCAGAAGTCAATAATGAATAACAGGCGCTCCTAACCAGCAAAAAAAATAGACCTAATTGGAATTCATCAGAAATTAATAGATACATAAAAAACGCCATACTTTCTGTAAATTTCTACAAAAAGAATAGCGTTTTCTTATTTTACCTTTCTATATATGCTATACCGTGAGCTCCTTGATTTACAGAAGGATCTGCATTTCGATCTCCTGGATCAACTTCAATGGTATGAACATTCTTGTAATTAACTAAATCTAATACACTTATTGTCCCTGATCTAAGGTTAGAAACATATCCAACCGTTCCGTCCGTAGAAGAACGCATTGTAATTGGGAGTAAATCTACTTCTATTGTACCTAACACATTTAACGATTCTCCATCAAGAACAGAAACATACCCTGGTGCTGGAGAAAACATACTTCTTGTTCTCTCTCCATTCTTATTCTGAAAACGCGTATGTCCTACCAATACTTTCCCATCATTCGTTACATGAACCGGAGTAATTAAATCTGAAAATGATTTTGTCTTTATAATTTTATCGGTTTCTGTATTAATGATGCTAAGTGTAGGTTGCTCCTCTTTGTAGTCTCCAAGTAAACATGGTGAAGGGATATAAACTCGATTACCTTTAGGAGAAATAGCTAGTTCTTCACTACCATAGGGCATAGATACTTTTCCAATTAACTCCTTATTATGTGTATCTAAAACCGATATAAAGGGCGCCTCTTTATTAGAGGAATATCCTTTTGTACCATCTGGATTCGTCACAAACCAATGTGGACCTGTTGCTTCTTTAGAGATTCTATCTAGCACTTTTCTTGTGTTAAGATTAATAATTAAAATTCCTCCTTCACCAGATTCAACACTTACATACAATAAGTCTTTTTTTTCATTATAAACTAAACCATGTGGTGCAAATTCCGGCGAAATATCAATGATATCAATTACTTTAAATTGATCAATATCGATAACTAAAATTTCATGGCTTTTTTCCGGATTATTTCTATAAAAACCTGAGCGATAAGTAATACTTACATATAACAATTGACGCTTAGAATCGAAACATAATTCATGAGGTTCTGTAACTGGAGAATCTATAACCCCTATTCTTTCAAAATTTTTCGTATTGAAGAAATGAATTTGATTACCGCTGGAGCTAACGACCGCCAAAATAGGATTATTTTCTTTAGAACTATTCATTAATTAAACCCTCCTTGTTATTTGTTCCAAATTTCTTAAGTTCCATAGAAATCAGTATATTTAAGTAATTTGTATTATTACTAAGACAAGTTGTAAACAATTTTCACCTCCTTCTAATTAAATTAGCTTAACTTATAATAAGTTAGACTAACTTTTATTCTGTAAAAATACGTTGAATTTAATAATCCAACGTATTTATCTATCTTCTCCAACTTTATCTTTTATACTTACATGTATTTTATTTAATAACTTTACTTCTCAATTAATTATGCACAAGAAGCACAGAAAGCAAGTAATTAGCGACATACCATTTCTTTGTCTCGTGCATTATCAGATACTCATAACATAAATAAACCAAGCTTAGCTGCCATTTAATTAGTTTCCCTTCGCTACCGTTTTTTTAAATTCATTCTGCTTACAGCTCTATTCTTTGAGGAATCGCCCTATAGATTAACAAATTTGCTTCAGATTCTTGTTTTTTATTGAACTATTCCTGTGTTGAAAATCCAACTATAATTAGTTAGCTTAACTAACTATAATTATAAATACATCCACGTTTTATCGCAAGAGTTTTAAGAATATTCAAATAAATTAATAGAGAGATAGAATTATTTTCATCATAAGATACATGATCTTAAGTTAATAGTAATGCATAACGAGATTTTCGTACGTTAAGAAAAAACTTGCTACATATGTAGTAAAGTTTTTTAATTGTTTACTTCTCGCTCAGCTATCAGCTTTTTTTAACTAACACTTTAATTGTTTTAACAGCCTTTTGTTTAATTCCCACAAAGCTGTTTTGTTACTACCTCATTTCAAGAATCTCTTAATCCAATTTAATAAAGTGAAACTTTAATCAGCCCTCACCAATCGGGCTGCGCGGCAAATAGCTGGATAAACAACAATTTCAGTTGGTAGCAGGTTTGCTAAATCAGGAAATTGAGACGTATTCTACCATTACTTCTTTTGGAATCATACTCCCTCCTGTTCTTAATACAATATCCCTGTAAAAGCAGGCTCTACGTATTCTCCTAAATTATCAAAACCAACAATATCTAACACAACATCACGGAGTTTGCTCGCGACTTTGACATTGCCATCCACTACAAAAATCGCAATTCGTTTTTCTTCCATCTGTTTCATCCTTTCTACACCCTAGTTTTACAAAATAAGAAGTCATCCAAACTTATATTTATTACTTCCTGTTATCTCCTCACTACTGTTCTATGCATTATGTATGTAAATTTTAATTGCCTACTAAAAAATAACGTATTTGCAGGATGTATAAAAATTATACAAAAAGTAATAATTCATCGTTTACCCAACAATAGATAATATGGATAAAGAAAAAACACTAGAGAATATCACAGTGTAGTAGTCTCAAGTATCTTTTCATAGTATTTTAACGGCTATGCAATACGAAGGGATAAAAAAAAGACCTCTTACGGAAAGATAAGAGGTCATCAAGAAGATAAAAATGTTGTATTTGAAACACGCGAGTTTCTAATTAACATCATAACACAATATATTTATATATTCAATATATACATAAAAGCAAGGGATATATGTTCAAAAAACACACGGAATATTAATTTGGAACAGTATGTTTTATTCTTTTAACCTATTTCTTCTACAATGCCGTAATTGTAACAATGGATGGTCTCCTCTATATACTGATGAGCAATTGTAGCAAGTTTTTCTAAATTCTCTTCCGTTACCTCATGAATAAACAGAACAAAATTACTGTCGGATTCGGAGTCTGTTGAAATGGAACCATCGATCCGTTATGAAATGTTGAGCTTGCATCTCCTAGATTCCATGTAAATATTCGCTAATTCCAATCCCCTTTCGTGTCTATTTTATGTTTAATATAGTCTCGTACCGTACAAACGGGAAATGTTGTTAATTTGAAAAGAGAGAGGAATAAAATTTCTTTATCGCCTCTGTTCTTTCTTCTGTATGATAGAAAAAACGGAGAAAGGTAGAATTTTATCTATTCTCATAATTTGTTAGAAAATTCTAATTTGATTAAATTAAAAGAAAATGATATATTGATTTTATAATAACAATCCAATTAATGGATGACAACCTAATACCTGTAAGTAGACTATGAAAATGTCAGATAAACGGGAGGAATTTAATATGAAAAAATTATGTTCATTTGCTTTAATTGGTGCCTTAACCTTTTCGGGTTTTATCGTTTTAGACAGTACGCTACCTGATAAAGCGCGCGCTGAAGTAAATACGATTAAGCAAGCTTCAGCTGTTGTGGATGATTGGCCATGGCAAACGTATTTCTTATTGCATCACAATGCGGACTATATACAAGAATTAGCCCCTGGTAGGTTAAAACAAGGTGGTACGTTTGATACGACGGTATATATAGGCGGAAAAGATGTGGGTGTTGTAAAGATTTATAGATTGAACGGAGAAGGTGAATTGCAGCGCTACAAAACCATTTCTGCAGGTGAGGCTGGGCACCACTACTATTCTAGGTTCACAACACCTATTACAACAGTTTACACACCAGGTACATATGTAGCAGTACTGAAGATAGACACTTCATATTATTATGGTGGCTCCTTCCAAATTACAAAGTAAAACATATAGGTATATTTGTCTGAAACGCACTGGGTTACGGTGCGTTTTTGTTATCTAACGAATAAATGATCACGCGGGAATTCAAAGCATATTATCGAAACGGAGCTGAATGTGATGAAAATTGTAACAGTTAGTGCGGATGCAACAGTCCATGTTGGTATTTTAAAAGGGATGACAGGAAGTGTTACTAGTTATGATGCGGATACTGGGATGGCCGAAATCTAATTGGATCCATTTACAACGGTTATAATTAGGTCTGTATTTCTAACACAATAAGGTTTGTATAGGATTCTTTAGAAAATTAATATTTGATTTTTATAGTGACTCAATACATTCTATGATTAAAACTGAGTTACATATTTTAAAATCATCACCAGGAGAATCTGCAAATTTACGGGTTCTTATTTAAAACATAATGCCAGAAAAGCTGAGGTGAATAAAGTGCAAAGTTTAAAATCTTTAAAACGTGACGTATACATTTTTCTTCCATTGTCTATTTATTTTTCCTCCATTTTTATTTCATTCTATATTATAGAGAATACATTCAACTTGCTAAGTTTTTTACCAGAACTTGGAACCCTGTATGTCTGGGTAACTAGTGTGATAGACATTAAAAATAAAAATTACAAAATAAAATAAAAAAGCAACTGAACTAAATGCTTTGCTCTTAATGTTATAGAATATTGACGCCCATGACCATACAGCTACCAAAAACAATACATACCAAACCTAAAAATATTAAAAACCCTGGCAAATCAATATGCTCGAGTAGCGCGCATATTAATAATAAAAAGGGATAGACTAGAATTTCAATCCAGGTAACGCCCCCTGCTTTCTTTATTTCTCGGTATGATACTATGCTGACAAGTAAAATGCCTAATACAATTAGCCCTATCCCTAACATCATCCATCCATTCACCCTTTTTAGAATTTTAAAATTTAGCTCTTCACTTTCATATACTGCTCTTTTACACGCACCAGTAAGTCCCTCAGTTTCTTCTCTACAGGATGTTCTTGATTTTCTGGTACTTCTCTCCCGTATGATGAGAAGCTTTGTGAGCATGCACTAGGTGTGACTTCCAATTTCGCGTATGAGAAAGTATGCTCATTTTCTTCACCGATGTTTTCAGTAGTGCTTCCATTTGAACCAACGCGTATGTAGCTTTCGTCAAGTTTGGTGCGCTTTCCTTCCTTGTTAACCGTGTAATAGGTATCGTTGACTTCCCCATATTTCATATTAGGTGTTGATGTTACTGCGGTCCCGTCTGCAGAAAAAGTAACAACACGAAACCCATCTTCTTCTGGCAACAACTCAGCTCCTGGAACATTGTATAGAACCAAAAGGTCTCCTTCGTATGCTTCTGGAATGAGATAAATGGTATCTGTAGTGTCTTTTCCGAATCGGATACAACCGCTTAAAAGAATCATACTAAAGATCCCACAATACATTATAACTTTTCTCATAGAGTCTCTCCCGTTATGTGTAAGAATGGTATAGTATGTATTATATTCCCTTGGATAGAATAAGTTTCTAGTTTGAAGACGATTTTACTATTGTTATATAAAATATTTATGTCAGTGGATGATTAGCACGAAGAGAAATGGAGTGAATTGATGAGCAGACGTTTTGCATTAACATATGAAAATAAGATTTTGAGAAAGATAATGATTACCGTAAGCATTATCACACTCGTTTTCATTACAACAGGGTGTGATTCAGTCCAAAATGATGCAAAGGATGTAACGGAGATTCCGCTAAACAGCAAACTAGATTCCCTTATTTCAGAAAGTATCATTGCCTGGAATCAAGACAAATTAAATCATACAAAAAAACAATTTGAGACGCATGTAATCTATGGAACTGAGATGAAGGATGAAAAAATGTATGTCTATCTCCATTCCCTCATGCAAGGATATAACCGCGAAACACAGACAGTTCCTCAAGCAGGACATTTACTTCCAGTCCGTGTGACAGTCACAAAAAATGGCGATGATTACATCATTGAAGATTACCGTGAACCAGGAGATGGTGCTGAAAATGAACCTACTTTGCGCAACATGTTCCCGAATAAGTATGCGGATCAAGCACTTGCTATATCAAATGAAACGATTCAATCATTAGAATCTCGTATGCAAGAATATGTTTCTAAGTGGTTGGAAGATACAAGTAATAAGAGACAAGATAGATAACAAATATAAGTATGAACAACCTCTCTTGATATATGAGATGCTCGTTTAGTAACTTGTAACATCCCATCAGTAGAAAAAGTAACTTCTTGTGTTGTGTTTTTTACTTCTCCAATTAATTTTTGCAAGTTATCCAGCATACTATTAAAAGACTTCACAATGCTCCCCTTTATTAAGGCCCCAAAATCCTAGTATAGATAATATGATACAAGAGACACTTGCTATAACTACCATTACGTTTAGTGTTGTGCCAATTTTACTGTTTTTTAAAAACGACAATTAAATTCATTCAATATTTATATAACAATTAAGTAATTTATTGTATAAAAATAAAAGATATTTAATTATTTATATACGATAAAAACCCTATACTTACATTTAAATAATAAAAAATAAATAAAGAGCGTGTTGGTATATATTTAGATCAACGCGCTCTTACATATATTTAAACCCTATATCAATTTCTTATTCCATTCATTTAACTCATAAATACTTTTATATCCGGCTATCATGCCAGAAGTTTATTGGAAAATGATTGTTCTCACCATAAGCTTCAAATTCATACCCTTTTTCTCTTAATCCTTTTATAATTGCTGGAACTGCCGCAACAGATTGTGGATGAATATCGTGCATTAAAACAATTTCCTTTGAAGACGTCGCACCTGCTAAGACATTTTGAACAATTTTTGCGGCCGCTACATCCACAGGTAGTTTATTATATTTCCAATCTAGAGAGTCAATTGTCCAATCCCATACTTTTAAATTATTTCTGACTACTTCATTTCGAAGTGATTCATTTAATCCAGGCATTGATCCATATGGTGGGCGTGTTAATTTCGGGGAGTTTCCAATAACATTTCTAATTAAAGATTGATCCTCTTTCATTTCCTTCACATATTCCTGATTGGTGTATAAATTTTTAAAATCATGTGTCATACTATGCATACCCACATAATGGTTCTCTACATGCTCTCGTTTCACTAAATCTGGGAACCTTTTCACATTATCGCCAATTAAAAAGAATGTTGCTTTCACATCATTTTTCTTTAATACATCTAATAGGTTAGCTGTATATTTTCCTGGTCCATCATCAAAAGTTAAATATGCAACTTTTCTTTCTTTACCATCAAAACGATTAGGTATTGGTTTTTTTAATTCATTTTTAGGTAGACTGCTCACTTGTTGAACACTGTTTCCCTCTTCCGCATTTACCAGCTTAGGATTTGTAATAGATTGAAACATGTAATACCCTATTGCTACTAATGTAATAGCTAACAATACACTTATAATTCTTTTTTTCTTAAGCTTAATTTTCATATTATAATCTTCTTTCTATCAAATCATTCCACTTTATGTCGTTTAGTTTTACTATCCTATTAGCTTATTAAGTTTTTTAACTTAAACAATCTCAATTTTGGACTAATCATTTTAATAATCTATATAGGTGAAAATTAGTGCCCTGCACTAACGTTCATGGCATTTCCTATAATAGTTAGAACTACTGGAAATAATACTGGTCCTAAGGTAAGGACAATGTTTAAAAGTATAATAAAACTATATAGTAAGCTGTAATTTTTACTATTACCGTTTTCGAATACTAGGATGACTAATGTTATTACAGTAATTAAATGTAGTAATAAAATTATCAGCCAATAATACATCATTATAGTAAGATTCCACTTTCCTAATAGTTGGTATGTTACCCCTATTATTATCCCTAATATAGTTACATTAAAGGAAATAAACAAAGTTCTTTTTAGTATTTTAGGAAATGTTTTGTGATCCACAGTTTTATTATATAAACCGATTAAAATGCCCAAAGATAGATATGCTAGTAATAGCCCTACCCAATTCCAGATCCAATCTTGATTCCCCATTAAATTAAACAAAAGCGAAAGGATCCCTCCTACTGCAAAAATCGAGGAGATCATAATACTATTTAAAGCTGATTTCATACTTTTTTCACTTCCTTAAAAATTTTACAATACAGCATTGAAGTCTACTCTTAAGTTGTCCTTTACTTATTAGAATCCTTTTCATTAAAAATCTTGTATGGGAATCCCATCATATAATCCGGTCATCATACCTATTAGCATATACGAAGAATGGATAGCCCAGCAAAAATTACATGTACATGATCCCATACCATAATTTTTAAACTAAACGAAGCTCCACCAAATCCTACTCCACATGGTAGATATACAAATAGAGGATGCGATCCATCAACTTTTATTTGTATATCAATTATTCAGACGAGTAGCAACTACTGCATTACCTTAAAATACATGCTTTGATTTTTCATCGTTAATAAAATAGCACATTTGATTCTTATTAACTTATGTTCCCCCTTCTTCTACTGCTTTACTATAACCAGCTGTATATTCAAAAATAGTAGCCCCTTTATTTCTAAGTAAATCTTTTTCCCACTTTTTCGCAGCTGCTGCCATATGTACATACGATATTTTAAAATTAATCATAATTTATTATAATTAAGTATATATTAACAATATATTAAGTATAAGTAAATAAAATTAATAATAATTTAATTTTATTTACTTATTTAAAGGGGATTACATATATGAACAATATTAATGTTGGTCAAAAAATTATGGCATTTAGAAAAGGTGCCGGATTAACCAGTAAACGTTTAGCAGAGTTAGCTGATATAACACCTTCCATGTTAAGTCAAATTGAGAAAGGAATCACAAATCCATCATTACAAACACTAAAATTAATTTCTGTAGCATTAAATATTCCATTGTTTAATTTTTTCTTAGAGGATACCAGTACAGAAGAATTAGTTGTAAGAGCTAACCAAAGAAAAAAAATAACTTTTCCTGAAAGCGGCAATGTTTCGTATGAGCTATTATCTCCTAATTTAGATGGATCACTAGAATTGGCTTTAATGAATCTGTTACCTCAAACTGCTTCATCTATGGAACCTGTGGCACATAAAGGGGAAGAAATAGCATTTATTATGGAAGGACAAGTAAAACTATATCTAAATGATGAGGTTTTACTTCTCAATACAGGTGATAGTGTTAAAATCCCACCTTATGCAAAGCATAAATGGGAAAACACTTCTTTAAACAAGGTCACTGTTATATTTGGAGTAACTCCACCATCTTTTTAATTTCAAATACTAGCGAAGAAAAGTTAGAGAAAATAATCCTCTAACTTTTCTTGTATACATAACTTTATTTTAAGAAAGTAAAAAAATTGTCTCTCAATTATATGAGATTATAATCTAATCGATTAAAAGTAGTGAAATAGATCTTTTTAATTACATACTTAATTTACTTTTTAATGTCCAGTATTTTTCTCCATTCGCTTCAAAAGAGAATTCTACCCATCCATTTGGATCTTCACGATAAATAAAGATGGTTGTTCCAGAAGTTACTGTACCAACTTTATTCTCCTCGACAGCTACATCTGGTCTACTTTTAATTTTTAAATTAAATGGATAAGGTACCTGATAGTAAGTAGCTGATGATACAACATTTGAGCTTGAACCGTCTGCATACATTTTATATGGAATTTCATTAGATAATGCGTCGACATCTAATGTTTCAGGATTCTTTGGTAATTTTTTTGCATATGTATAGTCTTCTACACGAAACGGTTTAATACGTTCCATAATACCCGCAATTTTCTTAGCCCAACCTTTATCTGATGCATATTTCACGTTCATGCCAGTTAATGTTGGCCCGTTATAATACATACCACTTTCTTCTAAATATCTTTCTCGTACATAATTAGCGTTATAAGCAATGCTATCGCCGTAGCTTGGTAAATATTTCGCATATTTAAACGGATCTCCATCATATGCACGTAGACCGAATAGATTATGTTTTTGATATGCGATTTCTGATTTTCCGTATCCAGATTCTAAAATCGCATGCGCTGCTAAATAATGAGCACTCACGCCATATTGATTTTGCGCATTGATAAAATCTTGCCCATGTCCAACTAAAGGACTATCCGAATGATATTTCGCAATAAAACTATCAATCTCTTGAGCTGTAATTTTCGAAGCCACTGTTAAATTTAAATCTTCATATGAAGTAGCAGTAATAATCTCTTTTTCATCGTTTGAATTTTGTTGTAACATATCTGTTTTTGCAGTAAGTTGAGCAGCTTCAGCACGTGTTATAAATCTATTTGGTTGCCAACCGTTCTCAGTAC
Source organism: Bacillus cereus G9842 (assembly GCF_000021305.1). GTDB lineage: Bacteria > Bacillota > Bacilli > Bacillales > Bacillaceae_G > Bacillus_A > Bacillus_A thuringiensis_S. The sequence goes on along the minus strand of NC_011772.1, from coordinate 2,368,897 downwards.
CATTAGAAATTTTTAAATCTATTAAAATATTGGCATATTTTTCTCCCCAATGCCCTTTTAAATCTTCAAATCTAACCTGCTCGTTATAATTTGGTGTGTTTTGTAGTTTATATGCATTTACTAGCATCGTAGCCATAGCAGCGCGAGTTACTTTTCCGGATGGATTGAAGATTCCATTACCTTCACCTTTAACAATACCAGCTCTTTCAGCAGCAGCAATATAAGGAGTAGCCCAGTGGTTTTGTGAATCTGTAAAAGATGGTTTTGCATTAGGATCAATTTGTATCCCTAAAACTTTTGTCATAATTTTTGTAGCCGAAGCTCTGTCTAATGAGTCATTTGAACCAAAAGTTCCATCTGGATAACCATTCAATACCTGTTTATCAACTAAATAATTAACAGATTTATCAGCCCATACAGGAACATCAGGGAATTTATGAGTATCTGCTAAAATATTAGAAGAATAGGATAATATAGATCCTGCAAGGATACCTGTTGCAATTAATTTGTGCTTCATTAAAATAAACACCTCTACCATTGTATTTATCAAATTGGGATTTTCTATTTTTATATTTACATGTTTGTAATAATAATAAAATCGTATTATCACACATTCAATTTGATGTAACGAGTATAGTTACTTATATACGCAAGTGTCAATGAATGTCTTTTACAAAAATGTATAACATTTACATAATTTTAAATTTTACATGATCTTATAATTGACTTATGTATAAATTTTGTAAAGGACCTTTTGATAGATTACTTATTAGCTTACCTGAAGAAATCTCTTTAGTTGTTAATTTGCCAACCTTTCTTGTTTACTATGAATCAATTAAAAAAAGAAGTTTTTTGTTTAAGAGCTACTTTAAAATCTTAAGTTGATGGATGTGTGAACGTACCGCTACTAAAATTCTTGCTTTTAAATCATTATTACTGTATTATGTTTACGTAGCAATATAAGGATTATAGTATGTAAAAAGGAATCAAATCTACAAGTAATATTTAAATCCTTTTCCAAGTCAAAAAGACTTTGCCAAAATCTAATATAATTTATACTTGTCTTTTTAATATGTATCTAGTAAAAACATATTTTTTATCAATAGAATTCTGTTTTCAATATAAATTCAAACTTTTAAATAGAAGTTTATTTAATTTCAATGATAGGAATTATTGTTCTAAACAAGGAACCATACAAAGTAATCTGAAAAACCTGATAGATATTGTATGTAGTTTGCTCATCTCGAGGTACTACAATAAAAGAGCCTTACCTCTCTAGGTAAGACTCTACTAGTTTCGTTGTATAATATTTACATGATAACTAAGAAGCAGAAAACATATAACACCAAATAACAGCACCCTATTACTCCTCCTACAGCTAATACCTGTTTAACCCAACTCTTAAATTTTTGATTACTGTAAATCGCTTGCACTCTTTCCATATTTCCTCCTATTAAGGAGAACCCTTAAAGACTCTCACCTCGCTATAGTACCATTAAAAAATGAATGATAGAGATCTAATGTATAAATATGCAATATTGCATACGAAAATGTATTGTAATAATTGTAAGCGCTTACTATAATGAATTTATAAAGATTTATCATATCCTAATACGAAAAAAGAGGAGAGAATAATATGGAAATCGCAATGGCAGTTTTAAAATTTATAGGTGGAGCAATCCCATTAATTCAAGAACTTCTAAAAGCATTTATGTAAATTCACTATTCAGCAATTATTTACAAAAATTATCATACAAATGATCTGCCTATCAAAAATGAATTGATTTACAGATCATTTGCGTGATCAAGGTCCCTTTAACATGACTAAGGGGACTTTTTTAAAATTTCCAAATAATTAAGGTTACGTCACATCACCATCAAGTTAGCAAAATAAAATGAAACTTTAACTTGATGGTACTGGGGTAACAGTTGTGATTTAGAGATAAGATCAGATTATACAAAGATTACCCACTGATATGTGGAAGATAAAGAGATAAAGAATACACTTGCGAAATTTAAACGATTGAATTAAAAAACTTGATATTAGTGCGGTTAACAGAATATGAAAATTACTTAAAAATCGTGATATTAGCTAAAAAACACCAAGCCCCCCTCCCCTTCAGGGCCATCTTGGTATTTTTTACGTTCACATACAAATTATTATTTATATTGTTGCATGGGTTTCCTTTTAAATTATATACGTCTACTTTACCATCGATAAGCAATGACTCATGTCTCCCATTTAATCGTACTGATTATGTTTTAAAAACCATCTTGGCTAAAATGATAAAGTAATCTAGCAACTTAACCACGTATAATACTATCACCGAAACCATATATACGATTTCTATAACCTGCTACGATATTTTTCTCTTTTATGCTTTATATGACCAAATGATGATCAGTAAGAACATCTTTAAAAGTTGTATCTGCCCGTAACATTTGTTGCTGCAAGTACTGAGCCTGTTAAAATCATTACTTTCATTTTCATGCTATTTTCCCCTTCTTATCCTAATTATTTTTCATTATTAATAATAAAAACATTAATTTCTCCCAGAATGCTATAGACTTACTAAAAAACTCTTCTTGCCTATAGAAGAGTTTTTACTATGATGTGACTCATACATCAAGGGTACTGTTAATTTTATATGGAAAATAAAAAGACTCCATTTTGAAAAAAGGTTAATCAAAATGGGGGTTTTTATTATAAATCTGAATTTATATATCCTTCTACCTAAAACATCGTATTATCATTAACTGCTTCACTTGGAATCTCTTGAATTACATCCCAGTGTTCGACAATCTTTCCATCCTTGATACGAAATATATCAACTATAGCAACTCCCTTATCTTGAGAATTAGTACGAGAATGTACATGAAGAGCAACTGTATCCCCTTCAGCTAATTCTTTTTTTCAAAAAACATTTAAATTCTACCCTAACGCTTGCAGAATTCTAGCATCCATTACTTTTCTTCTTGTTCTTAAATTTGTCATTGTCCTTAGTAAATTAATCCCAAAACTTATCATAAACTAACGCTCACTTTTCAATATAAGTAGACATGAGTATACTTATATTGAATTCCTTGAAACTTAATAAGTCCAATATTTTCTCAAAAAAATAGCAATGTAAGCTACCTCCTTTTCTACCATAGTACTAAGACACCTCTTATACGATATATTCAATAGCAAACATTTAAGCATCAAAAAATCACTTAGCGAAATTTGTACTATCTTAGCTATATTTTGTCGCATTACAAAGGGTGGGTAACTGCCATATTCTGAATATTCTGTATATTTATGAAAAAAACTCATTGTTAAATTTAATGTATCTAATTCCTGTTATTATCAGAATAAGCCTTTACATAGAAAAGGGGGATATTATGAATGTTCAAGAGAAGAGTAATGAGCAATTGATGGGATTATTACACGAATGGTATGAAGAAATTCGTTTATATCATGTAAAAGAAGCAAAACAAACATACCTAAAAGTAAAAGAAAGTTTAAAAGGACTAAAAGCAGATCACTATGTATCATTCTATTATTCCCTACTGAATTTTAGATATATGGTCTTGGTAGATGCAATGAGTATTACAAAAGATTCTTTTAATCAAATAGAAAAACTCTCTACTATCAAAGATGATTTTTTATTTTTAGCTTACTATTATCATTTCTTTAAGGCAATTCATTCTACAATTTTAGCAAATTATACTGAAGCGAAAACACACTATGAAAAGGCGGAAGAACTTTTAATTGATATACCTGACGCAGTAGAAAAAGCCGAGTTTGAGTATAGATTTTCAACTTACTGTTATCAATCTTATCAACCATTTGAAGCAATTCAACATGTAGTAAAGGCAAAAAAAGTATACCAGAATCATGTAGGCTATGAAATTAATGTTGCCTTATGCGACAATGTATACGGTTTAGCTTGTATAGATCTAAGAGAGTTTGAAAGAGCTGAAGAATGTCTCAATACGGTTATTGATGTTTTTAAAAAGTATAATGAAGAACAATTATTATTAAGAGTACGTCATAATTTGGGCTGGTTATATAATATTCAAGATTTATTTCCATTGGCGATCAGACAGAGTTCTGAAATTATAAATACCCTACCGAATCATTTTAAAGCATTATTTGTCTTAGCAAGAGCATATTATAATTTAGAAGGCATTGAAACAGCAAAATCATATATCGAGCAAGGAATGAAGTATACAAATGAATCAGGAAATGAGGAATATAAGCATCGTTTCGCAGTTTTAAATGAACTAATCACAGAACTACCTAGAATTAAACTAGAAAAAGTAGTTACTGATGCTATTTCTTATTTTGAAAAAGAGGAAATGTGGGATTGTGTAAAAGAATATGCAGGGATTTTAGCAATCCAATTTTATGAGGCAGATAATCATGTTAAGGCAAGCAAATATTTCTATATTAGTAATAATGCTGATAAGAAATATTTGAGAAAAGGAGCGTTAAAATAATGAAAAAGATTAAGAAAATTGTATTAAATATGGTAGTAGTAAGTGCATTAGCATGTAGCATAATTAGTTTAAATGTATCACAACACTCTTCGTTTAATGGTGGAGATACGCCAGCACCAACAAAACTGATTGTCTCTGGTGGAGTATCTATTGATTAACCTAATACATTTCCTTTATTAAAATCCAGAAAATTCAACTTATTACCTTTTACAAACCGTTGAATGAAAATGGATAAAATCTCGAACCTCTAATCCGAAACATATTTGTTTCGGATTATTCACATTATCTTTTTATATCCTCCCCTTCAAGCCCAGGAACTCCGTATTTACTAGGTAATGAACTCTATTAAACAATTATTAAATCTCTTTTCATCCAAGTTAAATTAACTGTAAAGTTCATTTCATTCCTGCCACATTCTTATAAATATATGCCTTTACAACAACTATTGATTATTTTTTATTTCATTAATTCTATAATTTCTTTAATACACTTACCATTATCCATTGTTATATCTAATTTCCAATTAAAACCCTTCTTTGTAAGTTTATACCTATATATCGTGTTAAATTGTGTATGGCAAGATAAAACAAGCTGTTAAATTTAAATTATTGTTAGGTAGTTTCTACAGTATGATATTATCACACAATTAGTTATACATATAAAAAAGGTTTCCTGCCTTGTAACAGAAAACCTTTTATGTATTATTAATCTACAAACCTAAAATTTCAACAATCTGACGTGCCTTAGCATTATCTATATAATAATGCATCTCTAACCCTCTTCTTTCTGAACGGAGTACGGTTCCCCTTAATTTTGATAGATGTTGTGAAACAGTAGATTGGGGGATTCTTAATATTTCCGTTAACTGTGTAACATTACACATTTTATGGTGCATTAATTCATTTACAATTTGTAATCGAACAGGATGTGCCATTACTTTTAATACATCTACATCGTCTTCGTGGATTTCAGCTAGATTTTTTTCAGATATTAATGTTATCATTTCGCATTCTCCTTTATTATTAATTTCTATTTTCCTTTTATTCTTATAACTAATACTTATAGCTGATTACCATTTGTCCTGTTGAGAAAATATATTCTCTTTTTAAAACAAAAAGGACACTAATTCATTAAAACGTTTTTACTGCTTTAATGAATTGGTGCCCTCTAATTTTTTGAACCAAATATATCTTATTTTAAAGGATATTTTCAATTCTTTTTTCTCACATCTAGTAAAAATTTTGTATTTTCTTTAAAATCAATATAAAGAATATTCTTCAAATTATGAAAGTATAAATTTGCGACAAACTTATGCTTTCTATCACATTCCATACCAATCAAGATAGTTAACACTATTAATGTAGTACTAACTATCTTAATTAAATATTACTAATAGTAAGTCTAAATATTATCAATTCACTTTATATTACATATATGTAAAAATAATAACATGATAAGCTTTTTCAAATTTTTCTCCTTGTAAAGATTTGAAAATAGCATTTCATTACTCTCCTTACTGTTAATATGCCTAGAAAAAGAACCCCATAGGGTTCTTTTTCTGTTCATTCCCTAAAGTCCCATATTAATAAAAAAAGAAGAGGGATATATCCTCTCTTCACCAATAAAATCGAACATCTTTACACTTAAGGAAGGGCATACATTCATCAAGAGATGAAATGAACAATAATAGTTCACCTAGTGAATTATAACATAAACCCAATTCCATTAATAGATAATATTAACATTTATGGAATAATTGTGACGGAATTGTTAAATATCTTAATATTAAAAGGCTTTATATGTATGTAAATTGAAAGTGGATAGTGTAAGGATAAAATATAAGGGGGATATATCATGTTTAACAAAAAACAAACATTCGTAACAACGGTAACAGCTTTAACACTAGGATGTGGATTTACATTCGGATTAACACCGGCCTTTGCAGATTTTAACAAGATTTCCGCCAACAATATTCCTGTTCATTCTATTCAGAACCAAGAACAAGAACCTTTTACTGGATATGTCATTTCAGTAGAGAACAATTATTTAGTAGTTGCAGCTACGTCCACAAAAGATGAAGCTCTTGCTTATCAACATGATTGGTGGAATCTAGTTTCTCAAAATAAGATTTTAAGAGTTCCTGTTTCAGATAGTGAAAACTACACATTAGGTGAGAAATTAAATGTATATGCAGCTGCATGGACTAAATCCCTACCACCAATAGCTGTTATGCCCACAATTGAAAAAGTATTTCATTAAATTATATTTAAAATTAAGAAGGGCATCATTCTAATTAGAATGATGCCCTTTATCTCACCAACTTTTTTCTCTTATTAATCAAGCTGTCTAGTGATAAATAAGAAATGGTTACAGTAAGAAAACCCCATAGCCTTTGTTTAATAACTGATTTACCTTTTAGAATAAGCTCTTCTCATTATTCAAATAGATCTTTAAGATTCCATAAAAGATCATTTCAAAGAGCATTATATAAAAATTGAGCATACTGTTCACGAGTTGCTGTCATAAATGGAGCAAATTCCCCTATCTCTACTCCTGCTAAAATATAATTAGAGTAAACTACACTAATTTCTTCTTCTACCCAAAAGTTAGCAGGTATACCTTTAAATTAATGCGGAGCTTTCACACTGTAGGGAAAAGCATTTTTAATTATTTGTTCCATCTCCGCGCGTGTAAACGTACCTTTTGTCCTAAGATTTCCTTTTTTGTCTCCTTTAAAAATCCCTAACTCTGTCACCGTCAAAATTTCTTTTAAAAACATTGTTGAGTTTTCATTAATATCATGATAAAGATTAGCAAATGACGACTTCCCTTGAATATGTAGTATCTGATCATCTTTCACATACCCCTTCAAATGCGCTCGATAAAGTAGTGCATCTACTTGTTCACAGGTACATTATCTCCCAAACCAAATATACCATCTCCGTATCCTACAATAACATTTCCCTCATTAGATAAATTATATATTGCATAAATGACCAATAATCCATTGGCACCTCATCAAACAGAATTCGTTTCGCTTTTACTTCAGCAAAACCTGTACTAGTTAATAGTCTCCCTATAATCGTATTGCCCTTAACACTTTTTCACTCTTGTTATTCTGTATATTATAATTTTATATAAAATCACAAAAAATTATACACATATTTCATAATTAATGTTAATATAACGATATACAGATTTTATTATTAGTAATTTATAACAGGAGATGAAAAGATGAAAGGACTTGAATTTTCAACCAGCCTATTATTCTTTTGGATAAAAGGCAGAGTAGACGTTGATAATAGGTTTGTAAAAACCAACTTATCAAACACATTATTTGGTTTTGTTCCTGCTGGTAAAGACCAACAAAACATTCCTCTAAAAAATATTTCTGGAGCAATGTTATCTACCAAGTATTTCTTTAAACCAATGATTTTAGGAATACTAATTTTCTTATTTGGATTAGGTACTTTAAGTGATAGTTTTATTGGTGGATTAATTTTACTACTATTAGGTATTGGAATTGCGGGTAGCGGTATCCAGACAATATTAAGAATTGAAAAAGCAGGAACACCTTATTATATTAGTGTCCCATTCTTTGAAAAAGAAAAAATGCAATTATTAAATGATATTATACAAAATGCTTTAGCAGACGACACAGACAAAACAGATTTAAATTTATTCTTCGATAAAAAATCACAATAAATATTATTATAGTTAAAATAAAACCTTATAATATAATTATATTATAAGGTTTTTTAAGTTAATCTAGCACAAGTTATTCTCAATAAAATTCTACTTTTACCTTCTCTTCTTGTAAAATTCATATGAATTCCCATCCCATCTCGCCTTTTACAAAATATTTTTTTATTTCTCAACATAAAATGATTAGAATTAAATTCCTAATCATAGTACCTACAGTTGTCAATTATCCTCCCTTTTTGAAAGGTCCTATCTTTAATGACAATTCCATTCAAATTTTCCTAACCTAAAATATCCTCTCTATTTCGTTTTCTTTTTAACCCCAATAGTATATATCCTCTTTTAATCTATTATATTCAAGTTACATGCCTCCATTTAGAGATGTTAAATTAACAAATATCTACTAAATGTCTATTAAAAACTCATATTACAATCGTTATCCAGAACCCAAAATACAAACAGATAAAGTACTCTTATTTCCTATTAGTGGCTATATCAGCGTAATTGTCTCTTGTCAGAAGATCCTATAATATTATGTACAACGAAATTAATTTTTCACTAATAAATTGGTGGGTGATATAAGTAAATCCACCTAACGCATCATCAGCAATCTACGTATTAACGGATTTATTCTAAGTAGATTAAAATGAGAGATTGATATCAAATTTACAAAAGGAAAAGAGAACGTTTAATTTGATTAATGTTATAAAACATATAAAGGAGGTTAAAACGTGGTACTCTCAAGACAAGATTCCTGGACGAACGATAACGATTTACTTCTCGCATCCACAGTACTCCAGAAGATTCGTAACGGTGGAACACAGTTAACTGCATTCAAGGAAGTAGCAAAGCTACTAAATCGGACACCTGCAGCTTGTGGATTTCGCTGGAATTCATACGTGAGAAAACAATACCAAGAGGAAATACAACAAGCAAAACAAAATCGAGAAGTGGGAAACAATATTTCTCCCTCTCAACAAAAAAAGAAACATACTCTTTATCTATGACATTAGATGATATTATTCTCTTTCTACAAAATTATAAAAAAACATATGAATTTACAAACTTACAAAGTCAAATAAAAACTTTAGAGACAGAAAATCATTCCCTTCTACAACGTGTAACTATGTACGAAGAAGAGTATCGTATGTTACTTAATCATATTGATAAGACAAGAAGTCTAGTTGAAATTAATTAAATAAAGTAGCAAATTACTTTTATACACTTAAGTCGTCACCTAAAAAACTCACTATATATAAATTAAGTTTAAACACTAATAAATAAAGTGCACGTTTACTCTTAATAAACGTGCACTTTATTTAATCCTTAAAACATAAAATTTAATTTTCAACTCATTAACAATATTAAAATTAAGATGTTTGTTTTATAGGTATTTGTTTACTTCTATTCTCAATAAGTCTATCTAATAGTAAGTAAACAAATCCAGAAATAATACAACCCACACCTAAGATTGTAAATAACATATGTCCTAAAAGCTGATCCAGTAATACACCGCCTAGAAGAGGTCCAAATACATTACCTGTAATCCATTGCAGATTAGCCGCCCCCATATAAGTCCCCCTCAAATGTTCTGGAGCTATATTAGCGACGAATGTCATTTGGACAGGTGACATAATCATTTCCCCTACTGTATAAACTGTATAAGCTATTAATAATGAGCCTAGAATAATTAAATCATTTGCGTCTATTACTTGAAACCACTTTGGTAACCATCCTATTGCTAAAAGGCCAACGCCAAAAAGAATAGCACCATATAGCATTGATTTACCAATTGGTTTGTGAGTTAACCACTTTGAAATAGGAAATTGGAAACATACAACCAATAAGCCATTTAAAGTCATTAAATATGGAAATGGATTACTATTTCCAAAAATCATTGTATTCTCATTACTAAAATGAAGTGGTAACATACCTTCCGATTGTGAGAATCCCATAAATATAATGATTCCCGTCACTATATAGAATAGAAATATTCTATCTCTTATAACAACTCTTAACGTAAATCTTATTGACTGTTTATGTGTTTCCTCATGTATCATTATATTTTTAGGCTTTGTTTCCTTTAGAAACAATAACATTAATATTGTATAAAACAGCATAGTTCCAGAAGTAATCAAAAATATGACATCTTTTGATACAACCACAACTGCTGCACCAATTATAGGGCCTATCGCAGCTCCTATATTATGAGCCATTCTAAGTAATCCATATGCCTCAGTTCTTTTTTCAGGTTCTGTTACATCGGTAACCATTGCAGATGCCGCTGGTTCAAAGAAAGAATTACATAGCCCTAAACCAATAGATAAAATGGCATACCCTATAAAACTATCAATAAACAAAAAAACAAGCATTAGTAGCCCATTACTGGCCATAGAGAGTACCATAGTTGGTTTCCGTCCATAAGTATCCGCTATATGCCCTCCAATTAATGAACCAAAACTCGCCGCAATTGGGGATAAAGCTATAACTATACCTACCTCAAGTAGAGAATCCACTTTATCCTTCAAATATAATGCAAAAAATGGAATTAACATCATCATTGCAATACCATTTAAGGCTTCTCCGATAAAGCGGATCCAGACATTAAGATCCATCCCCTTTAATTCTTTCCATGTACTCCTCATATAGTTACCTCGCCTATGCTCAAAGTATATTTTTATCCCAACAAAAGTTTTACTATATTATTATTAAAATCTAAATTTAGTCGGCTATGCTGCCCCCCCCCCCCCCCCGAAAAAACCTATCTTTTGATAAAATAATATAAACTTGTCCCTATAATTTCTAGTGCCTCCTGCATACGTTGAGGAGAAATATTTTCTAAAACGGTGTCTTGAGGTGTATGGAATACCTTTTCAACATGATAAATTAGGGGATTCCAACTCTCTACATCCATCCAAATAAATAGTGCTGAGGAAATTCCAGCTTCGTAAAATGGTACATGATCACTAGAATCAAACTTTCCAGTTAATACAACCGATTTCCCTAATGCTTTACTAGTAGCTACTGCAGTATTTGTTACTTCATTTTGAGAGCCATCTAGTGTCATTGCATATAAGTCCTTAGCCTGTTGGTAACTTGTCGCTATCATATCTGCATTAAAAACCCCTAGAATATGTTTCTTATCTGTTGTAGATAACTGATTAACATAATGGTAAGCACCTAAGGATTCATTTTCTTCTGCTCCAAACGCTATGAATTGAATTTCTTTATTAATCTCTATATCTTTAAAATTGTATGCTAACTCTAATAAAAGTCCTACGCCAGAAGCATTGTCATTTGCTCCAGGTGCTCCGATAACACTATCATAATGAGCACTCATTATTGCTACATCCTCATTATCTGTCTTGTATTTGGGCTTTTTTTTCGCAATAACATTTAATGAACTCAAATTCATTTCATGTTTTGCCTTTAAACTAACTATATTTTTATTATGCACTATTTTATCTTTCATTCTAATTCCCTGATTATAAGCAAGCCCAAATACAGGTATTGATTGTTTCTTTTTTAGAACTGGGTTAAAGGCTTCTCCATAGTTGCCTCTATCCCCAATCGTACTATATAACAATACAGCTTTTGCTCCCTTTTCTACTGCATACTCAACTTGTTCATTATATTTCTCATACGTATCAGCTTGTTCCAGTAATACTATTTTCCCATGAATTGGCTCAGGTGAATTTTTAATATCGTTCTCTTTTCCTATAGAAACTACCGGCCCTACGACAGGATCTTTAGGTATAGATGCATTAGATGCTGCTCCAACTTGCCATTCTTTTTCTCCATACACACTAAAAGAGATACTCCCAATATATTGATCTGATACAGGAAAGGCCTGATACTCAACTTCATACCCTAATTTTTTTAATGTATCTCCAATGTATGTAGCTGCTTTATGTTCTTCCTTAGTCCCACTTGGACGTGGACCAATTTTCTCAGACAGAAAACGTGTATGTTCAATAGCTCGACTAGCACGAACCTTATCTGACATGAGAGAACTTTGGTCGTTCTTAGTCATAGCATGTACTAGTATTACATCCTCAGATAAATTACTAAAAAGGAAAAGCAACAAAATCCCAAAAGTTACAATAAGCTTCTTTATAAGAGTTAGTTTTTTCATTTGTCCTCCCTATGATTAAAAAAGATTAATAGTAAAACCTTCCCTCCTAACACACTTACTTAGAAGAAAAGGTTCATTAAAATAATCTCTAACTCAAGTTACATGTAAAAATAAATAAACCGATAGTGCCTTTTATATCTCCAAATAATTCATTTTTGTTTGCATACCAGTAATATTTTTATGAAACCAATTAAGAGTCTCCCATGACCTCTTTCTATTCGTATAATCAGTTTCCTGAACCTCAAATACAATTCCTATGTTTTTATCCAAAGTATTGTTCTTCACTTTTAATAAAGTTTCATGTAATAAACTTTCATCAATAGATCCATTAGCCGGATTCTCTCCCTCATAGCAACGTATCTCACTATAAGGAATCGTTAAATGCTTAAAAGAACTAAAATGAAAATGTTTAATATAATCCATTAAGCTTAAATACTTATGAAAATCCTTATATTCAATTTCTTCTTGCCTTAATAATTTAGAAATACCTAAACGTGTAAGATAGGTTATAGTCCAATGACATATATCCCATGTTATTCCAACGTTAGATAACTCCAGATTAACCAAATCAGTAAAATCTTCGGGATATATAAATATAGGATCAAAATCATCGCCCAAGTTTCCAATAATGGGTAGGTTTTCAACGCCAATCCATATATCAGTCCCTTTTATTTCCTCATCTAGCATATTAAAGAACTCTATAATCCTTTTTCTATTATCTAGAAGATTATAGTTTTGAAATTCCGCGACATTCATGAATTGATTAGCATGCACTGTTATACCTGATGCATTATACTTTATAGCAAGGTTAATAAATTCATATAGTTGCTTTTTAATAAATTCATCATTGAGATAGTCTGCATTATCAGTAGGAAAATGCAGCGTTAACAAGGATGGATTAAGGGTTTGAACAAAAGACAGGACCTCAGAAAACCTTTTTGTATATGAGTTATCAAATAAAGATGTCCCATCAAAAATATTTGCTTCTAATCCATAGCCTTTTTCAACCCATTTTAAGTCAATCTGTTTACTATCTAAACCAAAGAACGGGACCTGTGGTATTAACATATTCTCTTCACCTACCATGTCCCCCTTACTAACATAAATGCCTCAGCCGCTTGGTATCCAGATTTGGCACCCCATACAAATGCGTTATGTCTCATTGCTTCTATAGAGCGTGGATGAGGAAATTCCCTTAACTCAGATTCATAATGTCTCATCGCACTTAATTTCTCCTCCAAATGATCTTCAATATTCACAAAATAATTAGGAAGAAACTTATCTTTTTCATTATAATTCCACTCTGTAGAAGATAAAGTTTCATATGCAAATACCCATTTGATATTAGTATCTGGCAGAGGGCGTGTCGCTGTCATTACTGCTCTGTAAACAACAGTATGATCAATATTTATATCTCCACCATATTGAGTATAAATAATTGTAGGATTTATTTTTTTAATGTGATTTTCAATCTCTTTCACTACATCAAGTAAGGGTAATGTATCAAGACGATTATCAGGGAAATCTAGTCTTGCAAAACTTTTTACACCAAGTGTAGTACATGCCCCCTCTGTTTCTTTATAAGATAAGTTCTTAACCTCTAAATCTAGCTCTTTATATTCTTTAGCTCTAGAAGATTTTCCCTCTGCAAGTATTACAACATGTACATCATCACCTTGTTTCACATGTTTCGCTATTGTTCCACCAACACCAATTATTTCATCATCCGGATGAGCGGCAAATACAAGTACATTCATAAAATTTTAGACTCCTTTAATTAATTTTTCTGTTTCCTTTGGTCCACAATTTAGTAAAATATCTAAAATAGATAAATGTGGTATAAATTCCCCAAATAATTGCTTGTAGGAATAATCCCTTATTCTTTGGTAGATAATTTCTATATTTTCATTCTCAAAATCATTTTCGTCTAAATAATCTTGCCCTAAACTTCCAGAATAATAAGTACTGGCATTAAATTTCTGACACAACTCTAATACAAAATCACTTTTCTTACCTGTAATCCCCTCTAAATCTGATACATAATATAGTTCCGTATCAATGTTTAATTCACGGATAATAAAATGAATAAAATTCATGTTCATATCATTTAAATTAATCCAATCTTCCGAATAAAAATTTTCTAAATAATCCTTATATACATTAAAGTAAGGTGCATTAGAATAATTAATTCTTATTGCTTTCCAATGCTTCCGTTCCCAATCTTGAGTATTGTCTATCTTTAACTTATTAAATGGAATTTCTTTATAATTCTTCATTTGTATTGGAACAGTTAACCAAGACGCTCCTTGTGAAGTTTTAATACGATTCCTATTTAAAAAACCTTTTTTTTCAAATTGTGCTATATCATGAAATACAAACACATCTGATTTATGAATTTTTTCAAAAAAACCATACCAAGGTAAATAACTTGGTTGGTGGCCACTAATAATCATAGTTTAAATCCTTTCTTTTAAACAAAAACATTTTTTCAAAGCTGCCCCCCAGTATATCTTAGGTCTAGCAATCCCTTTATTATGTGAATATCCTAAATCCGCATACTTTAATTTATTATGAATTGCTAATTCAAACGCATCATTTAGTAGTAAATATGAAGATTGTGAATTTTTCCCTTCGGTATTGTTAATGTTAATCCAATAATATAAAACCTTTTTATCCATTATAAAAATGCTGGAACTAATTAATTCTTCTTCTAAGAATGCCCCTAAGAAAAGGATTTTTTCTTGCAAATTAAGAACTAAATGATAAAAAAACTCTCTACTAAATGAATAACTCGCTCCTATACTTGTATTATGTTCTTGATATAATTGGTAAAACTCATCTAATTCCGCTACAGTTATAGGACGAACTTCAACATTCTGTTTACGTGCATACCTAACACTTGTCCTAGCTTTTCCAGAACACGATGTCCATAAATCCTCAAACCTATTTGGTAGATCTAGCATATAAGTTTCTTTATAATCCCACTTTTCTTTACTATAACTTTGAAAAGGATTTATCGTTATAGGTAATAAAAGCTTTTGAATTTTATTTTCAAACTTCTTATTTATTATGGATTCATAAACTGAAAAATCTATTTTATCTTGGCCAATTATTATTGGACCTCCATAACCAATTAAACTTCCCAAAAGCCTACCATCCTGTACATACATAGGAGTTAAAACTACTGTATCTCGTGTTTCTATTAGTACTGGGAAAAATTGAACACCAGGTAATAATTCCATTAACTTTCCCCATTCGTAACTATGAAATACAGAACCATTGTATTCTTCCATACAGGCATCCCAATATTGGGCGTCAGTACATATTTCGATTTCCATATAATCACCTTTTAATTCTTATTCTCTAAATATTTCAGAATTTGACTACATATATACTTAAGGTCCTTATTCACTAAAGGATATTTAAAAGGTATTGATAATACCCTTGGCCATAAATAATCTATATTTTCTGACTCAGTTGCGTACTTCGAAAAAATAGGGATCTCACTCAGGGGTAAGTAATTCCAACAAGTTTGTATACCTTTTTCCGCTAAATGTACAGAACACTCATATCTATCAGATGATTCTTTGAATATAATGGTAAAATAGTTTAAATAAACATTCTGAGCTGAAAATATAATCTTAACGCCATACTTTTCTTCAATTACCTGCAGCATTGTATAACACAGACTAGCGTTGCATATATTTATTTCTAAAATCTTCTTTGTTTTCTGTAGGTGTTTATCAATTAACAATGAACGTACTATAGACATTCTTTTTGGATTTATAACTTCCGTTTTCTCCGGTAAAGAATCTAATTTACTATTATTATAGGAGGGCAGAATCTCTAATTTCCTCCAATAATTAGTAAATAAACTCAGTACTCTACTCTTTTTTATTTTTATAGCCAATTGTGTTTTTAAATGATTCTTATAATCTAAAATTACTTCTTCCTTCTTTTCTTCACCCATGTCACATAATTCACTTATTGTACGATTAAGAAGTAACGCTCCTCCCCCAATACTTGGGATCGGTTTAGTTCCCCCAAAACTTAAAATACCAATGTCGCCTAAACTACCAACTGGCTTTCCATTTTGATAAGAAAACATTGCTTGTGCAGCATCATCGATGATATAAATATTATTTTCTCTAGCCCAGTCAATAATTTCTAAATCGTCATGACATCCATACAAGTGCGTAAGAATAATTGCCTTTGTATTAGCATTCCAATGTTTTTTTATTTTATTAAGAGAAATTGAATGATTAGTGTTTAAATCAATTAATACAGGTTTTGCTCCCACCGTTAATATTGCTTCTATTACATTAGGACAATTAAAGTTTGATAGAATTACTTCATCTCCCTTTGCCACTTTTAAGTACTTTAAACCAACTACTAATGCAGATGTACCGCTATTAGTTAATACAATTTCTGCATCCGGATAAAGAGCTTGAAGACTTTTTTTAAGTTTAGAATCATTAGGTCTATATACACTTTTCAAAAAAAATACATGATCAGATATACTCCAAGGAGAAGAATATATGGGATACTTAATTTTCTTTGGATTCTTAGGATATAGATACTGTGTTTCCATACTTCTCCCCTATTATTATCTCTAGTCCTTTATCTAATGAAATAATTGGTTGATAGTTTAAAAATAATTTAGCTTTCTCTATTGAAGGGATTCTTCTAAAGATTTCAATGCTAGAATTTCGGACTCCCTCTTCACCTAAATCAAGAAATTTAATTTTACTTTTATTGCCCATTAATTCATTAATTTTTATTGCTAGTTCTTCCATAGATATAGGTTTGTTATTGCCAATATTAAAATCTGCAAAGTTTTCTCCTTCATATTCAAAGGCTAGTATAGTTCCGTTAACAATATCACTTATATAACTAAAACATCTAATTTGCTGTCCATCTCCATAAATAGTAATATCTTCACCACTATGAGCTTGTTTTAAAAACTTAGAAATTACAAAGTTATCATTTTGTTGTGAACCGTATACATTAAAATAACGAACCACTCTAATTTTTAAACTATTACTAGCGTATTCTTTCAAATAATCTTCGGACATTAATTTAGCTTTTCCATAAGCTGATTTTGGAATTTTAATATCATTTTCTTTAAACGGAACACTCACTCCATCCCCATATACCTCCGAACTGGAAGAAAACAATAATTTTTCTATGCCATTTTCGTTACAAACCTGTACAATATTTTTCGTGCCTTCAAAGTTCACCCTCACTACATCTTCTTCATTTAAACGGCAATTATCAACACCCACTAATGCAGCTAAATGGATTACCCCATCGACATCAATAAGATTTTCTCTTAATGTTGCAATATCTAAAATATCAATTTCTTTAAAAGGAACATCAATACTTGGTTTAAATTTATCAAATATAACTACTTCATACCCCCTTGCTAGTAACTCCTTTGTAACATGCTTACCAATAAATCCGCTGCCACCAATAACCCCAATTTTCATAAATATTTACCTCCCTATTTTTAATTGATATAGACTTTTTAAAGACGTTATAATATGTTCAACCTCATTGTCTGTAAGAGCACTATACAGTGGTAATGAAATAATTTGATTAAATATCTCTTCCGTTTTAGGTAAATATACGTTAAATCTCTCTTCATAATACGGATGCATGTGAACAGGAATAAAGTGAACACTTAGCCCAATGTTTCTCTTTTTCATTTCTTGAATTATCTGATCTCTACTAACAGGAGAATTAGAATTAATTTTTATAACAAATAAATGCCATGCGTGTTTTACACTTGGATTGTTAGTATAATTAGGTAACGTTATATACTCTTGAACCTCTTTTAATTCCTCTTGGTACCTTTCAGCTATTCTCTTGCGTTTTTCAATCATTTCATCAGCTCTTTTTAACTGACTAATACCCAAACTAGCTTGTAGATCCATCATGTTATATTTAAACCCAGGTAATAGAACATCATAACGCCAGCTTCCTTCTTCACCATAACGATTCCATGCATTTTTGGTGATACCATGCCAACCATATAATCTAGCTTTTTCAGCAATCGATTCATTTTTAGTGACTAACGCTCCACCTTCACCTGTTGTTATATTTTTTGTGGCATAAAAACTGAAACAAATAACATCTCCATGTGTACCAATTAAAGTATTATCATATTTTGTTCCTAATGCATGCGCTGCATCCTCTATCAAAAACAGTCCGTATTCTTTACATAGTTTTTGAAGTTCTTTTAATTTAGCCGGATATCCAGCAAAGTGAACTGCAATAATTGCTTTCGTTTTTTTAGTGATTTTTCTTTTAACATCTTGAAGATCAAGACATAAATTCTCTTCATCTATATCTACAAATACAGGTTTTGCACCTACATGCATAATAACGTTTACACTTGAACAAAAAGTAAAACTTGGAACTATTACTTCGTCTTCTAATCCAACTCCCAGAGACAGTAATGCTAAATGTAATGCGGCAGTCCCTGAATTACAACTTACTACATGTTCAGTATTCAGATATTCTTTTAAATTCTCTTCAAACTCTATCACTTTTGGCCCCTTTGAAAGCCATCCAGATTTAAGGGCAGAAACTACCCTATCTATATCTTCATCATTGATTTCCGGTCGATAAAAAGGAATAAACTCTACCATGTAATCACCTACAAACTTATAATATTTTTTTTATATACTGATTCATCTTTAAATATGTTTCTTGTGTCTAAAATTAAACAATTTACCTCGTTAAGCAATTTAAAATTAATGCAATCATGATCCGTATGAACAATAATTAAAGTGTATTTGTCTAATTGACTTAGGTTTAAATCTATAGATTTTTTCAATGTGTTATCGCCCACAATGAGTTCCTCTATAAACGGATCGTAATAATCCACGTTATAGTCTTCTATCATTAAATCATTCATAATATCCAAAGCTGGCGATTCCCTAGCATCATTAACATTCTTTTTATATGCAACACCAACCATAAGAATATCCTTACCATCTTTATCATCTAGTAACTGTAGTGCTCTATTAAGAACGTACTTAGGCATGTTTTCATTAATTTCTCTTGCCACATCAATCATTTTTGTTGCTAAATCCTTATTATTTGCAATCCACTTAAAATAAATAGGATCAATCGGAATACAGTGTCCTCCTACGCCAGGGCCAGGATAGAATTTTTGAAATCCAAATGGCTTAGTTCCTGAGGCATCAATTACTTCCCAAATATTTATGTTTAACTCATTACAAATTTGTGTCATTTCATTAATAAAAGCGATATTTATAAAACGATACGTATTTTCTAATAACTTAGCTGTCTCTGCTACTTCTGGACTGCTTACCTTATGAATATCCTTAATTAAGTTACTATAGAAAGCTGCTGCACAATCGGTACAATTAGATGTAACTCCACCTACGATTTTTATAATATCTTGAATTGAAAACGATTGATTTGCAGGATCGATTCGCTCTGGAGAGTATGCTACAAATATATCTACACCAATTTTAAAATTAGTTTTCTGTTCTAATTTGTATAAAACTTCTTCTCTTGTAGT
Organism: Bacillus cereus G9842; assembly: GCF_000021305.1. GTDB lineage: Bacteria > Bacillota > Bacilli > Bacillales > Bacillaceae_G > Bacillus_A > Bacillus_A thuringiensis_S. Next base: position 2,349,023 of record NC_011772.1, on the reverse strand, counting down.
ACCTGGATAAGTAGTACTTTCTAAGATAATTAATGTACCTTTTTTAATGTATTTAACTATTTCATCAACTGCTGAATGAATATATGTTAAATCTGGTTGTTTACTAGTTCTTTCTAATGGTGTAGGAACACATATAACTACAACATCACATTCGTTTATATAATCCATTTCTGTACTAACAAAAAATCTATTTGTATGTAAAGCATCTTGGATTTCAGTATCTTGAATATCACTGATATAGCTTATTCCACGTTCTAGTTTTCTTATTTTTACTGAGTTTTTATCAAAACCTCTTACCGCATAACCTACTTCTAAACATTTAAGAGCCGATGGTAGTCCAACATAACCTAGGCCTACATATCCAATACACGCATTTTTATTTGCAATTTTTTCAACTACTAAACTTTTAGTTTCATTATTTAATACTGTGACCATTACTTATCACTTCCCCAAAAGATTTGATATTAAAATGCTTACTAGCAAATAATAACTGTGCGTTCTAAAATCCCATGGATGCATATAAAATACTGAATTAGCAACAAACTACATTTTTGGCACTATCAATCCTCCTAATTTAATAAACATCTAAATTTGTAGAAATTCATGCGAAATATCAAGATGTAATTTATATCTATAATATTCACACGTTATTTTTTGGGATTCAATTGATATTTTTCTATTTTTTTACTTTCTCAATATATAATAATATTTATAATTCAGAAAATTCTTTTTTAAAAAACCAAATATTTTTATATCATTAAAACAATATAATAGTTGTTATATCTACATTTAGTACGATTTTCATCCTTGAATAAAGAAAAAATTATGCTTATAATTATCCAATAAATCCCATTTTTTAGTGATTTAAATGAACATTTAACCATAACTAAAATGGATGAGTTTCATATTTTTTACTTTTCATTAAAATTAATGGAAAAAAATCTATCTGAATTATAAAAAACAATTTGAAATATATTCAAATTGTTGACATAACAGATGAATTTATTAACACTTGTTGATTTTGTAATAATTCTCAAATACATAAACTCCTTAATGCTACCCAAAAATCATAATGACGCTTTACATCAAAAAAATTGCAACCCTCTACATTTAATGGGGGTTGCGATTTTTATGTACAAATAATTTTTATAAATTTTGCGTTAACCTAATCATATCCATACATTGAATACCATTTTCATATATTTCTTCATTATAATTTCGTAAGAAAAAGTCCTTATCCACACTGGTTATTCTAAAACCACATTTTTGATAAAGGCCTAGTTGCATTAAACTAGAATTTCCTGTGCCTATTTCTATAGTTTTATATTCTTCTTTTTTAGCATAGTCTATAGCAAACCCAAGTAAATATTTCCCATATCCTTTTCCTTGCTCTTTTTCGGAAACTGCTATATTTATAATCTCAATCGTTTCTGTTCGGGTAGGAATTAAAATCATAATACCTACAGTAACAGCACCTTTTTTTAAAACAAAACAATCTCCCTTTTTAAGATATCCATTAACTACTTCTGTTGAGGGATCAGCTAGTAACAATAACTCCATTTCTTCCATGTTAATACTTGTACTTTTTTCTATACTAATTCCATCCACATTATTTAATTCCATTTCTAACATCCTCCCAATCAATATTTTCAATTAATATCTTAAATGAATTCCTTCTTATAAGACAATATCAAAAACAATATTAATGTTTTTTAATAGACAGGGTGCTGGGAAATCTTTTTGAATTTTATAGAATGAATATAATGAAATATAATAAAGACTATAAATTTTCCACTTTAAATTCACTTAATCCGTATAATAGGTATGTTATTTTATTTCTGTTTTTTCATTTCTTCTTGCCATGTAGCACCAACACCACCTGATGGTGTATTCCACCGGTCTTCTTGTCGTTTAATACGCTCCATGTCTGCATCGCTCGGCTTAAATCCTTCTACTTCCTTATGTTGCTGTTCCTTATTATGATATTGTTCAACTTCTTTATTATTAGGTTTACAATTGGTAGTAGCTTCTTCGGGCTTATTATCTGCCTTTATACCTGCTGTACTAGATGCGGGCTTATCATTCGTTTCAATATTCTTGCCTTCGTTTATTTGAGGCTTGTAATTATTTGGATTATTCTCATTAGATTGCACGCCTACGTTTTTCTCTTCAGCCCAAAGATTATTTTTTTCACCCCATCCAACAGGAATAACTGAATACATTTTGTTATCTTGACCAACATAATCCGCACCAAGTAACTAATCATTTCATATTTATTTTTTTATTTACTTTTGTTGGAAACTCGTCTATCTTCACATCTTCCCAAGCTATTGCACTTTTTTTCAGTGTAATATACATGTAGAAATACTTCTTTACGAAGATTCAAGTTGTACCGCATGTATCATCTCACTATTTACAAAATAAAGTTAGGCTCAAAATTCTTACACTTGAACAACTGTTTTGTTTTCATACCGTTTATAAGCCTTTGTAGAGGAATAGTATTAGTATGTCCAAGTTTGATAACTTTTTTTCACCAAAACCTACAACTGATCTCATCACTACCATATCTTTATCAGTAATTATCTTCATTGTGGGTTCTTAAATTATACTATTTTCATAACATATGCAGAAGAAATATAACCTACTTGTTTTTAATCTGCCGTTTTAAATAGTGCGTTCTAAAAAACTACTCTTCTTCTAAAATAGCGTAATAATATTCATCCCACCATTCATTCCCATGTGGTATACACTTCCTAAAATAGCCTTCTCTTCTCATTCCAATCTTCTCCATCACTCGATATGATGGAATATTTTGTGGCTGACATGTAGCTATAATCCTATGTAATTTCATTTCCTTAAAGCCATATTTCAATGTAGCTTGTGCTGCTTCAGAAGCATATCCTTTATTGAAGTATTTTGGATTGAACACCCAACCAATCTCATATGTATGCTCACCAAAATATTTATGAAAAACTATATGACCAATCAGAATATCTTTATTAATTAATACTACAGGAAAGTTCTTAGCGTTTTCACCAATGTTTTCATTCACAAAGTTCCTTGTATTTTCTTCAGTAAAAACCCCTTCAGGTATGTATTTCATAACATTGATATCTGATGTATACTCATGAACAGCTTGCCAATCTTTGAACTCAAATTTTCGTATTAATAATCTTTCTGTTTTTATAAACATTTACTTTTCCCCCTCAAAAAATTGCAACTATATTTAAAATCCACTTTTAACCCTTAAAACAAAAAGAACTTGCAGGAATCTCTACAAGTTTTTTTATTTTAAGGTGAAAATACGGGCCAAACAAACTATCTTACAGCTTGACTTTAGAAACTTTAGGGGTAATGCTTTGACAAATATACTATATAACAAATATTGACATCCACGGAATTTATTTTTGAAAATTTTGTGAATTAAGAAAGAAAGTAGTTTTTTTCTTAGATATTATTGTTAATAACTGATGGTATCATTATATTTCATTCTGCAACTTATTTAGAAGAGATATGTACATTTCGAAGAAGTTCTTCAATAAGTTTTGTTTTTTCATTTACCTTTGTGGCATATGTGAAATCACCATAACAATATGGATACCTAAAATTATTTTTATTTCCACCACAAGTATACATCGCTGGATTTTGATCAACCTTCATCTTAGAAAACGTTTTGGCTGAATCCTCCGAGTGTTGTTTAACTTCTTGACTAGCAATAAAATCAATATACCCTGGCCCCATATTATAGCTTTGAATAATTGTATCCATGCTAACATCCTTGTCCGTTCCATATTTGTACATTTTAGCAAAGTGTTTTACCCCTTGTTTAATGCTCAAGCTTGTCTCTTGAATTTCATTTGGTTTTAATCCAAGTGATTCGGATGACTGCATAGGGTCGTTTCCCTCACCTCTACTCTCTTGGTACATAATTCCTAATAAAACTGCAGTTTTCTCTCCTAAATTATATTTTTCTAATTCTTTTTTTAAGGTAGACTCATATTGCAATACACGTTTTTCGGTGGCTAGTGCTTTATTTTGTTGAATATTGGTTTTATGATTAAAATAAAGCATTCCAAGTATTATTCCTAAGCCTAAAATACTAATAAGGAACACTTTTATAATTTGTTTTTTACTTGTATCCTTCATATATTCCTCCTCGTATAAAAAATTCAATTTTTCAAAGGTAATTGGTTATTTACAAACTATGTAATGAACATCTATCTCCCGCCCTTTTTAGACTCAAACATCAATACTTTAAGGTTTCAAGTTTAATATAAAAATTTAAAGATAAGGTAAAGATAAGATAAAGATAAGATAAAGGGCATTTTTTATACGTACTTTAAAAGATATTGGTACAAAGGGATATGTGGGGAAATTTGTTGATACAAAAGGAATTAGTAATAATGGAAAGGTTAACGTACAAATTATTAATTATGGAAATATCATTCCAGAAGATCTACCCTATCTTTTCAATATACTTCATATAAAAAATTACAACATAACATATAATAAAAAACGGCAAACCCTCGACGTAGGAGAATCCACCATCACAAATAAATGATTATTTCACACCTAGTTTTTTTTTTACTTTCTTAGGAAGCTCGTCTTCCTGCACTTCCTCCCAAGCTGTTACACCTTTTTTATCTAAATGATATACACGTAGGAATAGACCTACGCTACCTTCTTTCTTCACCTTCCCATAGAATTTGTTAACATTATCATCTTTCTCCTAACTAACATCTGTTACTTTTACTAATTTCATATGAGAAATCCCCTCCAAATGTACACACTAAGAATGAGATTTGATAGAAGATGCTTGTCTACATTTTGACTTTTCCAAAATACGAATAATATACCATTCGTTAATGGTCTGATTCGACTTTTCCTATTGAAACTGGAATATTTGGTCAAATATATTAAACACGCAAATAACTTGATATCGTATCTCATGATTTTTAAGAATAATTCTGTTTTTCATTGTAGTAGTAAGGTTGTTTATCTCATATTGAATTACCTTTCATTTTTCTTACAAGCTCGCAATGTTTTTGAAAATACAGTTTATAAAGCCGAGAATTATGATTTTTTCAGAGATAGCATTGAGGGGTTTTTCATATGCACTGTACTATACTCCCGTACAGGTTTCATTTACAATTCATTGTATTTTCTTTACCGTTCACCAAGTTAAAATGGAACAAATTTATTACTTAGAGTGTCTATTATGTGTATTCCTAAAAATATGAAAGGACTTATTATTCCCAAAAGTAAAGTGATGTAAAAAAAGTGTGTATTGAAATACTTCATTTAAATGTTACGAGTTTAATACTTTCACAGGTAAACTATTACAAGTGTAAGCAAAAAAGAAACACCCTAAACAGTAACCGTTCATTCATATAAACGCTTTGGTTCTGCTTATCCTGTTAAAATTCAACTTCAGAAGTATTGGTATCCAACACCCACTTTAATTAACATCGGTATTTAAAATACCAAAACAAAATCCATATATTGTTGAAAGAGGTTGAAAATTCATGTACGTTTTAAACAAGTTCTTTACCTACAAAAAGATTGTACCTGTCGTATTACTTTCATGTGTAACACTAATAGGGTGTTCTAATAGTAATACTCCATCTGAACCACCTAAGCAAACAAAACAAATAAAGCAAATTAAACAAGAAAATACAGGTCATGATTCTTTTGCTAAGCTTGAAAAAGAATATAATGCTAAGCTTGGTATTTATGCTCTGGATACAGGTACAAATCAAACTGTTGCTTATCATCCAAATGATCGTTTTGCATTTGCCTCTACATCTAAATCATTAGCAGCGGGAGCTCTTTTACGTCAGAACTCAATAGAAGCTCTTGATGAAAGGATTACGTATACGCGTGAAGACCTTTCTAATTATAATCCAATTACAGAAAAGCATGTGGATACAGGAATGACGTTAAAAGAACTTGCAGATGCTTCTGTTCGATATAGTGACAGTACGGCACATAATTTAATTCTTAAAAAATTAGGTGGTCCATCCGCATTTGAAAAAATCTTGAGAGAAACAGGAGATACGGTTACTAAATCTGAACGATTTGAACCTGAATTAAATGAAGTACATCCTGGAGAAACGCGCGATACCAGTACACCAGAAGCGATCGCTAAGACACTTCAATCATTTACATTAGGATCTGCACTTCCAACAGAGAAACGTGAATTATTAGTAGATTGGATGAAGAGAAATACGACTGGTGATAAGTTGATTCGTGCGGGCGTACCAAAAGGATGGGAAGTAGCTGATAAAACAGGCGCAGGATCTTATGGAACAAGGAATGATATTGCGATTATTTGGCCACCAAACAAAAAGCCAATTGTTCTTGCCATCCTTTCTAATCATGATAAAGAAGATGCAGAATATAATGATAAGCTTATTGCTGACGCGACTAAAGTTGTATTAGATACTTTAAAAGTTACGAATAAAAACTAATAAATTAATAGTTTTCCGTGTTAGGGAGTATATTCTCTGATAAGAGTAACCATACATGAACGTCAAATGATGTTAGAAAACGAAAAAACACGCAGTTCCATTTGGAATTGCGTGTTTTTATTTTGCTAATTTATTGGGGATAACCGCTTGTGTCATCCAGTGCTGATTGGATTGCACATGGTCTTTTCGAACAAATTTCCCTACGGATTTTGAAAAATCATTATAGTGAAACGCATCCGTTAATCTAAGTACATACCCTTCCTGAATCCCTCCAAAGAGTGAAGTACCGTTGTAGCACGAACGAATTACCTTTTCATTATAAGGGCCACGATATAACACTGGAACGTGTGCAAGGCCTAACTTTTTACACCATGCAACTGTTGCATCCCACGATAAACATTCATTTTTCTCATTCCATATTGAAAAGACATAAAAATAGGAAGTCAGTGCTGTGTAGTGAATGCTATGACAAGCATATACATTTTCACCACATATACGCCATCCTTCTGGAATTCTATACCCCATACTTCCTTGTAACGTTTTTACCCATGTTCTCGATGGGTGATGACCACTTGATAACGACCTTGCATGAATAGCATCTTTATAAAGGGATGTATTTTCACCATCTAACTTTTCTAGTACGATTACTTCTTGAGTTTCAAATCCGTCCATATTTTGTAGAACACGGTCATCACTTGTTACCCCTATCGACCAAGGAACGTGCAATGTTCGTGGATATTTACAAGCATTTTTTCCCTTCTCTACTTCGCAAATGCATCTGCATCTGCATCTCGGAAAAAATATAATTTCGTAAGCATCTCATCACCGCAGTAATGATAGATTTCACGTGCTGCCTCTTCCCCGCCATGTAACATCTTCATATGAAACTCTGTAATCATTAATACTTTCTCAATAAACTCCTATTCGAAACCAAGTTCCATTAAAAAGTGGCAAGCGATGTGAGTACTGACATATTCGTGACCATAATACGAATGGTACCCTTTGAGCTTTTTAAATACACGGCAAAACGGTTTACCTGTATCATGGAATGCTGCAGCACTTTGCAGAAGAAATAAATCTTCCCCTACATAATTCTCTGTTAAATGAGCGTATACCATATATGTGTGCTGACATAATGGTAAGGAATGATAGGGGTTTCCTTGATTATATTGAAACATATCAGAAAAGAACGGGATGTTCTTCATGACAAATTGAACACCACACCCATGCGTCTCCTCCTGTTTCACCATTACAGTTTACTCTAAGTCCCGCTTTACTTGTTCGTTTATGGTTTCTTGTAGTTCGAATAAGACGATGCACAATCCGCTCTGATTTTATGTAATCTATTAGCTTGAATCGTTACTTAAATATAAAGGGTTTCTCGGAAACCTATCCTTTTTTTCCTAAGGCAGTGTAAATCGTAACCTCTGAATAACTCATGAATATCTTTATACCAATTGTGATATCTACAATTTTCTCCCCAAGCAGCAATCAACATATTTTCCATTAAAGTTTTTTATTTCCAATATTTCATCTAACTTCGTACGATTAATTACTTCCTGTAGTAGTCTTTCTACTGTATCTATTTTTATCTCATTTGGTTTTCTCAATATTTTTCACTTCTATTTTTTGATTGTTATGACTGGCACCTGCTCGGTGTCGGAAAATTCACTGTAACCATAATAAAGTAGAAAAAACAATAAAATAATTGTCCAAATAAATATAAAAACTTTATAACTATACTTCATATGAAAAACCTCATTTTCCCTATATAAGTGAATGTACATACACCTTATAAATCCAATTACATAAATTATTGGATATTTTAGCAGTAGAGAATCATTAAGTATTAGAAATTGTTATTCATAAACATATCCAAGAAATCTTCTAAAAAATATCATCTAGGCATTTTAACATTTTATCAAAATGCACAGATAATATTTTTACGTTTAGCTAAGTAATGCTTTTTATGTAATAAATCCTTATCTCTATTTCACCTTAATGTTTATATGTACAAGAGTCTGTGTAGCAACTAGACTGTACTTTAAATATGTACTAAATTGTGTGTGGGAAAGGAAGCACATTTTATTTAAAGTTTTTACTTTAAACCCCTTAATTAGTTGGTAGTCTTCTTCATTCAGACAGAAAGGAAATTTAAAGTGTGCACTTATTTTCAACTCAGACTCTTTACTACACACACTCCTATACACATAAAACATCTATAAATTTCGTAACATTACAGAAACAACAAGAAACATTAACGAAACAATAATAACATTAAGTAATAGTTTTGTAACACAAATGTAACACAATGTATTTAATCGTACAATACTTTTTTAGCTAATTATCAACAAAGTTCTGTTAATATCGTTCAAATTTAATAATGTTCCCATAAAGTATTACATATTGCTTGTGAAATGATTTTTCAAAATATAACGAATCATACCATGATGGAGGAATATTAATTCAATTTAAAAATAAATGGATTGATATCTTTCTAGCTTTTGTATCCCAATCATGTTGTAGAGCGGATTATGGTTATCCAATTAATGTAGGTGACCATGCACAAGCTAAGCCTTCTAAATAATTACTGTACCTAAAAAAAACAAGTAATTATACTTGTTTTTTTAGTTTACTTTCCAATATCGAAACAGTTTTATGTGCTTTCTTTTCCTGTCTACATTGGATGCATATCTTACTAAAGATAGCTTCTATTTTTTTTATGATTCTAGTGAAGTAATTAATTGCTGACGTTCTTTATCTCTATAAATTTTCATTTCATGTTTAAACTCGTAATTTCCTACTTCAAATCTAGCCCATTCCTTACTTGTCCAATATACTACATTTACATTTTCTCTTAAGATTGCAGAACACACATCCACTAATTCATCTTCGTAAAATGGAGCCTCTTTTGCTAATTCAAAAGCAAGCACTTTTGGATCCTTAGTTTTAATTTGAAGTTCCCTAGAGGTTTGCCCTAAATACTGCCATGGTGATGGTATTGATTGAACTTGGGCATTTCCCCTATCTTGAAACTGTGATGGAGAATCATTTGTTGAAGCAAATGTAGGTTTACTTACTCCTATTGCTGTTCCTAAAAAAATAGAACCAATAATAAGTTTTTTAATCATTTTTTCAGCTCCTTTAATAATTTTGGATATGCTTCATTTTTATACCACGTTCATGGTCATGTAAATGAAGAAAATTTGACATAATTATGCATTTTTCTTAAAAAATGCATATTAATTACGCACCTTAAATTTACCCAAAAACAAAATTATTGGTTTAATGAAACTTTTTTGTCATAAGTATACACTTTTTGTATAAAAATTAGTTTTTAAAATATTTGCATACTTATTGATAAAGCTTCCTGCTATCCGTTATTCGAAGCCAGTTTATCTCCACCTACTCACTTCGCATTCCTTGAAGAAGGAATCCTCTTGACTAAAATGATAAAAAAAGTTGGGGATTCCCCCAACTTTTTAATACGTCTATTGTCTGATTAAACCTGTAGATGTAACCCGATATGTTCTTTTCTTTCCTATATATTCCTGTTTTCCATTCTCAAGGTTAGTTAAAGTCGCTCGTGTTTTTTCCTTCGCCACTTCCCCTTCTATATGAGTAAATTCTATATAATCTCCCTCTTTTACAGGTACTGTTTGGGTTTCAGCATTTTGTTGTCTATTTCCTATAATTTCCTTATTGTACAAAACGCTACCAGATGAATTCTGGACTTTAATACTTGCATATGTGCTATTGAAATAAGAATGCGGCACACCAGCTTCTAATTTGATTTTCAGCTCTTCTGCTGTTTTATTATAATCTACTTTTGCAATTTCTCGATCACTATATCCTTTTAGGGACCATGCAAATTGTTTTCCATCTAGAATTGTTGTCTCTGGCATTTTTTCTACTTTCTTTAATCCCTCTTTTGTAACCTCATACCTTGCTGACTTTCCAATAGTCTCATTTTTATTATTTTCAAGATTCGTTAATGTTGCGCGTGTTTTTTCCTTTGCTGCTTCCCCTTCTATATGAGTGAATTCTAAATAATCTCCTACTTTTACAGGTACTGTTTGGGTTTCAGCATTTTGTTGTCTATTTCCCATAATTTCCTTATTGTACAAAACGCTACCAGATGAATTCTGGACTTTAATACTTGCATATGTGCTATTGAAATAAGAATGCGGCACACCAGCTTCTAATTTGATTTTCAGCTCTTCTGCTGTTTTATTATAATCTACTTTTGCAATTTCTCGATCACTATATCCTTTTAGGGACCATGCAAATTGGTTCCCTACTAAAATATCAGAATTTTCATTTGTAATTTCTACTTTTTTCTCTACAGTTCGATCAAATATGTCTGTTAATGTAATTTTAGCAAAAGCCGTTTGAGGCAATTGCATAGTTTGACTTACCTCAGTTTTGTAAGACTTAATATTATCGATTACTTTCAAAGGTTGTCCCATTAACTTTTCATTGTCATAGATTTCAATTTTCCCTTTAAACTGTGGAGTACTTTGTTCTTTCAATTTCCATGAAACATTTAATTTTCCATCTTCAAAGCGAGTATTTTGAATATCAAAATCTAAATTTCCCATTTCTGGTTGACTAGGCTGATTTATATTAAAGGTTTTTCCAGTACCAATAGTTGATTGAGTATTTCCTCCTGCCCTAACCCATAGATATTCTGAAGTTGCTCCTCCATCGTATTGATAGGACGTATCATGTTGCCCAGAGATACGCTGATTATTCCAAGAATTCCATTGTTTATCTGAAACTTTTCTGCTGTATCCATTTTTAAGACGTGCTTCTCTTACATCTTGTCCATTACCAGCCCAGTCCTCTTGAAACATCGATAAACCATAGTTAAATGCCACATTTGCAACTGGATGATCCATAATAGCAACTAACTTCCATTGATTTAATTTATTATCTTTTATCCACTGGCCAAACTTTGTATGGCCATCTTCTTGCCAAGAACGTAGAGTCATTCGATACCATTCACTATCTTTCCAATTATAAGTTGTTTGTACCTTTAGACCTGTTCCTTCTCCACCAAATCTACTGGCTTCTGAAGTCGGCGATAAATATTCAGCTTTTATTGCTTGGTTTGATGCTATTGGATCCCAAAGCGCAAAGTGAAGGGTACGTTTACCGAATTGATCAAAACCACTTTGTTGTTGGAAGCCCGCATAACCACCACCTTCTCCTCCCTGATTCCAGTTATGCACAGCCCAATATGTATAAGGTGCTGTTTGGACTGGTGACCAGTCTATGCTAATAATATCTGAAGCAGCAGTATTCTGTGGTGTTACATAAACTGATGGGGTATGAGATCGGGTTGCTGCCTCTGTACTAGAAATTGGTGCTCCATACATTGACAACATGGTACAAGCCGTTGAAACCATAACAATTTCTTTTATTTTTCCCCTTGTTTTTACTTTAAACATAACTTCCTATCTCCTTTTAAATTATTTTAGTTACATTGAATAATAACCCTATATATCCCTTTAAACAAATTACGTAATAAAGTAACATTAGCTTTAAAATCTAGATATATTTAATGTTTTTTTCACTGCTATTACTAATCAAATTATAGTATTTTGTATTAAAATCGTATGATTTAGGACTAAATATAAAGTGAAAATTTTATAAAATTTCATAAATATGTAGTTTTAGATATTTATGATGAAAGACCCACTAAATAACTTAATTGATTTTATGAAAGATTCCCTTACTTTATTGATTACACTATTAAACCTAGAATTGTTTACCAGAAAAATGTTATGTAAACTTTTAATTTTTCGATTAGAAAAAATAGTTTATCTATTTGCTGATATCTTATCATTAGTTAGAAAGAGCCTACTTAAAAACGTAGACTCCTTTAGGTATCCAAACGTTACATATATAACAAACATAAAAAAATAACATCGAATTCTTCTGTTAGTTTATTTAATATTTAATGACGTAGATAATGTATTCCAAGGTGCATTTGTAGATGTATTTTGATATTTAAATTGCCCATTTTGCTGTCCTGAAGCATCCCATTTATATTCCCATCCATCCACTGTTCTATCCCCATTTATATCAATCATCTTAGAATCTACTTTTTTTAGTTTTTGACCACTCATTTGAGCAATTGGATTTCTACCATATCCCATTTCATTTGTATAAATGTATAAATAGCTCCCTCCGTGATCTTTAGCTGTACTTAAATTATTAGGACCAATAAATTCAACCCCGCCTAATTGAGATTCAACTTTTACCACATTTAATGATGTTAATGGTGGTGCAGGTGCTGCGGATACATCAGTCGCTAAGCCAACTGTTGCTCCCACTAATAATGATGAAACTCCTATAATCATTCTTTTTAGCATACTCTCATCCCCTTTCGATTTAATACAAATTGATTCTATCATAATAATTTCATACATTTCCTTCCCTTTAAAAGAGTTAACAAAAAGTACCTATTTACATATGAAATTGTGCATATTCATTGCTTTTTACCATTTATACTTATCATAAATCATACTAAAGCATAATTAGTTCTCTCCCCTGATTGACTTACTACATTTGGCCCCATCTCAAGGTGACTATTCTAAGAACTAAAAAATGATACATAGTTCACTGGTTTAACAAACAAATAATAGAATTGCAAAGTCAACTTAATTTAAGTTGGCTTTTCCTCTAATATTATAAGCAAGATCCACCACTTGCATCAATTAACTCACCAGTTATCCAACGACTGTCTGATGATGAAAGAAAACCTACAATATCAGCTATATCATTAGGTTCCCCCCACCTATTAAAGGTCGATAAACCTGCAGCATATTTTTGTCCATCTTGGTTGCCCAATGTCTCAGCATTCATTTCTGTGTTAATTATGCCTGGGAGAATTGCATTTACTGTAATACCACGAACACCAAGTTGTTGAGCTAAAGTATGAGTGAGTGTATTTATTGCCCCCTTAGATATACTGTAGGCAAAAACACTTGGGGAGGCTACCCTTGTGACAAAAGACGAAATATTTATAATCCTTCCCCCATCTTTTAAACGTGGCAAAGCCTTCTGAATAATGAAAAATGGAGCTTTCACATTAATATTCATAACCTCATCAAAAGACTCCTCTGTAGATTCCTCTAATGTTAAAACCTGCCCAATTCCAGCGTTGTTTACAAGGATATCAAATGTAGTATTACCTATATATTTTTGAAGAGATTGATCCATCATTGAATACAAGTTATTAATGCCATTAAAAGTACTTAAGTCTGCACGAATCGCAAATGCGGAACCGCCATCTTGTTTAATTTTATCCACTACACTTTCTGCTTCTTCTTTTCTTTTACTATAGTGAACAACGACTAACGCACCAGCATGTGCCAAATGTAATGCAATACTTCGGCCTATTCCTCTACTAGCCCCTGTTACTAATGCAATTTTCCCCTTCAATTTATTCATCTCATCATCCCCTTGTTTAAAAAATTCTACTTAGTTATATCACAAGATACCCTTTGAAATGTTGCTCACTAATTTGATATCCATAAAACCAAAAGGCCCACTCATAATTATAAGAGTCGGCCTTTTCACTTCACATATTCATTTGCTTTACATACAGCCTCTCTAACTGTTGTGTACTTTGTACTAAGTATAATAAGGAATCTTGATGGTATTATAGGTAAAGCCAGCTTAAACTAAAGTTAATTCATGTACATTTTGCTTAGAGTTTCTACCTTTAAACAGTTCGTTTAGGCTTCTATGCATATATTCAACAATATTTCAGCAATGCCTGTATTTTTCATCTTTCATATTTTTGTTTCTTAGGCATGAGCATACTTAGAAAAATCCTAAAAACTAGTTGATAATCTTTTAGAATTTAATTTTCCTATAATACTCTTTGCTATTTCTTCAATATTTTCATTTAGAAAGAAATGACTACCTTCAAAAGAATGAAAAGTACACGTTTTACTTGTATATTGCTTCCATTTTATTACTTGATCATATGTAGTAAATTCATCATTTTTCCCATTAAATATAAGAAAATCAATATCACATGGTTGTATATTATTTTCATGAATATATGTCTCGACAATCTTAAAATCTGCTCTTAAAATAGGGAGAAAAATCTCCATTAATTCTTCTGATTGAAGTACCCCAGATGGTGTACCTCCCATTGCAATAACTTCTCTTTTAAATTGTTCATTAGGAAGATTATATCGGATATTTTTTATTTTACTATTTGGATGGTTTCTACCGGATAAAACAAGAAATTCGGGTAATTCGTTATTAGAACCCTGTATTTTTCTAGCTACTTCATAAGCAATCAAACTCCCCATGCTATGCCCGAATAGAATGTACGGTGAAGCGTCTATTTGCTTAACTATACTAGTGTAGGCATCATTTACGGCCTCTTCCATACCTTGGTACAAGCTTTCTTCAATTCTATATCCTCTACCAGCTAATTCTATCGGGACTACTTCAATATATGGATTAAAGTAATTTTTCCATTTTGCGTAGTTAAACGCAGATCCCCCAGCATGTGGAAAGCAAAAAAGTTTAGTCTTCTGCATTGATTTTCTCCTTACTTTCAAATTTGTATATAGTTTGGCAAATTGTATAAATGTCTTTAATTATTATCTCTTGCGGAAATTCATCTCTTGTTGCACAAGCAGATAACTTATAATTTGGATCAATGTTATATTGTTTAAAGTAAAAGTTTTTAGGTATATTCTTGTATGAAATTGAAGTTCGTGATTCTTTTTTTATAGAGAATGAATTTAATGGGGTATAAAGCCCTTTTCCAATCGTTTTTATATAGCTTTCTTTTAATGTCCATAAATCATAAAAATAATTAATTTTTTCATTAGAATTCATATTAGATATATCATAAAATTCTTCCGCTGAAAAAAATTCTTTTGCTAATTTAAAAGCCTCTATTTCTGAAACTTTTTCTATATCAATACCCACGTTAAAATTAGCAGTAGTACAAACCACCCATTCTCCTGAATGAGACACATTAAAATGAAAGTCAGAAATTTTTTCAACAAAAGGTTTTCCATACTTATTATATATAAATCTAATTTCTTTATTATTAATTTTATACTTTTGGCAGATTAGAGATCGGATTAGTAAATCTCCTATTAGAGTTCTATTAATGTCGCATGAATTTAATAAACGCTTCATTCGTTCTTTCTTCTCATTTGAAACTAAGTTACTAAGTTGCTTAAACAAATGACTTTCAATATTCTTTGGTATTTTCACAGCTTGAATTTGTATAATAAATCACTTCCTTTTTTAAAGAATTACTTCATATATGAACGTTACGGAAATTCAAATTAACTTTATTCTATTGCATATACAATAGAATAGGTGCATATTTACATATCAATGAAAATATGCACCTTTCCTCAGTAATATCATCAGGCATTCGCTTCTATTACAAAGATTTCATAGTATTTACATCATACTATGGGTAACTCATAAAGATTTCTATGTCTCTACCAATTACTTTTTACATTATCCCCTTAAAAAGTAATGCTCTTAATATATTCATTATTCCCTACACTTGATATGCAGGTATTGGTCTACCCTTTTCGTTCATTGCATTGCATCTTTTATACTCTCTACTTTTCCGTTAATAAAATGGATTTCTCTTTTATTCCTTCAAATTCATTTAGTAGATACATAGCTATTTTTTCAACTGCAGGTGAATCCACTATTTCTTCATGTGATCCAGGGACTGAATACCTATTTACTCTACCTTTTAATAAAGGTCCCCAATCTGTAAACAACTCTTTTCCTTCCTCAGCACTAAAGTAGAGAACTTCTCCAGAGTATGGTATTAAATCATGCTCTGCCATTATGTTCAGGCATTTCCTATGCGCATTGATAACTTGCTTCAAATTGATAAGATCTGCATCAGGCGTGAGTACTCCTTCCATAATTAATTGCTCCACAAGCATATCTTGTTTATGGACAAGGTCTCCTTCCTGCTCAGTAAGATCTCTAGGAATGAAATGCTCATATATATATGAGAGCATATCCTCACTTGTTTTATGATCCTGCTTTGAAGGTACTTTAGTATCCATGAGTACCAACAACTCAACTTCCTCACCTTGATTCTTTAATACAGTTGCGATTTCATAAGCAATCGTACCGCCTAAAGACCATCCTCCAAGACGATATGGACCTTCTGGCTGAACACGTTTTATTTCTTCCATGTAAAGTTGAATTACTTCCGGCAAAGTTAACTCGTCAATTTCTTTCTTTTCTATAAGAGGATTCTGTAAACCATAAAATGAACAACGGCTCTTAAGCAATCTTGCTAGTTGAATGTAACAGAATACATTCCCCATAAACGGATGAACGCAGAAGAAAGGTCTTTTCTCTGATTCTTGTAGTGGAACTAGCGCTGCTACTGATTTCGTCATATCATGCTTATCACGAATAAGGCATGCGATTCCTTCCACTGTTGGATTCTTAATCAATGTAGACACCTTAATCTCTTTTCCAAACTTCTCCCTAATTTTTGAAACTAATTTAATTACAAGGAGAGAGTGTCCTCCTCTATTAAAGAAATCATCATTTACATAGACATCTTCTATCTGTAACACATCCTGCCAGATTTTAATCAACTGATATTCAATTTCATCCCTTGGAATGATTGGTGTAGAAAAGTTATTTTCTCTTAAAATAGTTAAATTGTTCAATGCCTTTCGATCAACTTTTCCATTCGTTGTAAGAGGAATCTCGTCTACCTTAATAAAGTGTGCGGGAACCATATAATTCGGTACTTGTGTCTTGAGATATTCACGCCAATCATGCATACTACCATCTCCAACTACATAAGCAACCAATCTCTGCTCTCCTAATTTATCCTCTGTTACCAAAACTACTGCTTCTTTTACCAATGGATGCCTCTCTAGATTCGCTTCAATCTCTTCAAGTTCAATACGAAAGCCCCTAATTTTTACTTGATTATCAATTCTTCTCAAGTAATCTAAATTACCATCAGGTAAATAACGAACCAAATCTCCCGTACGATATAAACGCTCTTCTTCATTAAATGGATGACGGATGAATCTCTCTGCTGTTAATTCTGGGCGATTCAAGTATCCTCTCGCTATACCTGCACCCCCAATATATAGCTCACCTGTTACACCAACTGGAACAGGTAACAAATTTTTATCTAATACATAAGTTTGAACGTTCGGCAACGGACGGCCAATTGTTACTCTCTTACTATCTTTTTTGATATGATAGCATGTTGCATCAACCGTACATTCTGTAGGACCGTATACGTTATAAAAATCAATTTTTTCTGTCTCTACTAGCTGTTCCCATAATGACGGCATAATTGCTTCACCACCGACTAATATCTTACTTGGTACATGAACATCAGCACTTATTTCTAGCAATCCTCCATCTATAAGTAATTGAAGTAATGAAGGTGTCATATCAAACATTTCCAATTTATTCTCCCTAATATAGGACACAAATTGTTCCGGATTAGTGCGAACTTCACTTGGGATAATATATAAACTTGAACCATAAAGCAACATTTGTAATTGCTGAATAGATACATCAAAGGCAATTGACGCATTCAAACCGACGCGCATATTATTAGGTATTTCATGTGAGAAAACTTCTTTTTGTAAACCATAGGATAGGTTTATTACAGAATGGTGCTGTACTAAAGCCCCCTTTGGATTCCCTGTCGAACCAGAAGTGTAGATAACATACGCTAAGTTTTCCCCTGTCACCTCACATGTTGGTGAAAGTTTGCTTTCTCGAGAAATCATGGCTTGATCCCTATCTAGGCAAACTACCTTGATTTCTTTAGGTATCCAGCCCACTAATACCTCATTCGTAACTAACACTTGAATATCTGTGTCTTCTAAAATATATCGTAGGCGGCTTTCCGGATTCGATGGATCCAATGGAACATAGGCTGCTCCGGCCTTCCAAATTCCCATTAGACCAACAACCATCTCAACTGATCGATCAAAGCAAAGGCCAACTAATGACTCTGTCCCAATTCCACATTTCTGTAAATGATGGGCTAATTGATTAGCTCTTTCATTCAGCTCTCGATATGTTAGTTGCTGTTTTTCATCTACCACTGCCAACGCGTCAGGCGTACGATTTACTTGCTCTTCGAATAGTTGATGGATTGCATTCTCACGTGGATAGGATATAGTATTATTATTCCATTCTTCCAATAGCTTTCTTTGTTCAGCTTCCGTAATATATACTAGCTCCGATAGATTTTGATCAATGTTTTTGAGCATTTGCATTAACACTTTGTGTAAATGACCCAGCATTCGTTCAATGGTTACTCTATTAAACTTACTACGGTCATACATTAACTTTAACGATAACTGGATTCCTGGAACTACAGCTAACCCTAATGGGTAGTGGGTTTCTTCTACCCCTTCCAATTCACCAATTTCCAGATTTTCTGAAGACTCCTCTTTCACTGGATAATTTTCAAACACATATAAACTATTGAACAGCGGTATTCCTCTAGGAACTTCACTCCACGCCTGAATCTCTGTCAAAGAAGCATACTCATATTGTCTTCTTTCTATCTCTTCCTCTTGTATCTTCTGCAACCAATCTATTAATTTTATATCATCCATCAATTGAATTCGCGTCGGTGACGTTGTAATGAAAGGACCTACGATGTTTTCAACATCAATAATCTCCGTAGAACGCCCTGAGCTTGTTACACCAAAAACAATGTCATTTTCTCCACTATATCGGCTCATGAGATATGCCCATGCACCTTGAATTACTGTACTCAAAGTAAGTTTATTGCGTTTCGCCCATCCTTGTAACGCTTGAGTCTGCTCTTCTGATAAATACGTAACCTTCTCTGTGTAACCTTTTTCTTCCTCTTTACTTTCTAAGCCCAGTAAAGTTGGTGCAGTAAAACCTTTTAGCTTCTCTCTCCAGAATTGTTCCGCCTGCTCCTTATCTTGTTCTCTGAGCCATTGGATATATTTCTTATATGGTGAGGACTTAGGTAACTTCACAGCTTCTCCATTCATTCTCTTTTGATAGACTGTAAGTAATTCATTAAATACTAATGGTAAACTCCATCCATCCAGTAAAATATGGTGATGGGTCCAAACAATCCGATATTCTTCCTCACCTTCTTGAATGACTGTTACCCGCATCAATGGTGCTTCATCAAATTGGAAGGCTTGTTTTCGATCTAATTCCAAAAAGACTTTTCTTTTTTCCTCTATCTCTTCACTCGTCATTGTACGCCAGTCTTCTTTGTTCACTTTAAATGGGATATTTTCATACACCACTTGTACAGGTTCTTCAATTTCGTCCCATACAAATGCTGTACGAAAAATTTCATGCCGCTGAATTACAGATTTCCACGCCTGCTCAAATGTAGGAATATTCATTTTCCCTCGAATCATAAAACTCAATTGCACTATATACGGTGCAACATGTTCATCCCCTTGGTCATGCAATGTGTGGAAAATCATACCTTCTTGCAAAGGTGATAATGGATATAAATCAGTAATTTGATTGTTCTTTCCGCGATGCATTTTGTTTAGTACATTTGTCAAACCTTCTTGGCTAAGATTAGCCATTGCAAAATCCGAAATGGTCAGTGCAGATTCTCTATCTGAAAATTGGATCAATGTACTCAGTTGATATAGCATATTCTGTGCAATACTTTGAATCGTTGATTTGGCAAATTGTCCAACATTGTATACCCAAGTGAATTGAAGTTTTCCATCCGTTACAACCCCAATTACATCAATTACATGCGATCGCTTAGAACCGGCAGCATGATCTAAACGCTTAAATTCGTTCTCTGGAATAAACATTGCATCGCTAGAAAACAATTGGTCAAATTGTCCAAGATAGTTAAAACTAATAGACGGTGTATATTGGAAGCTTAATTGCTCACACATTGTTGCGTTCATGTAACACAACACCCCATAATCAACACCCTTATTAGGAATTTTGCGAACTTGTTCTTTAACTGCTTTTAATGCTGCAATTGGCGTATTAGCATTAGTAATATTTAAATGAACTGGGTAAATACTTGTAAACCATCCCACGGTTCTCGATAAATCAACATCTTCAATAATCTCTTCTCGACCATGTCCCTCTAAATCTACGCTTAATATCGGCTGCCCCGTACATGCTGCTGTAGCTTGTACCAATGCTGCTAATAATACTTCATTGATTTGGACACGGTGAGTGCTTAAAGTCTCTTGCAATAACATACGGGTCTCATTCTCGTTTAACACCACAGTAATTTCCTCAGTTACTGCGCTTACTGGATTACTTATAGTACCATCTACTGGCAGTATAACTACGTCTTGTTCAGCCTGCTGCTCCCAGTAATGTAGCACTTCTTTTGATATTCCAGTTTCAGCGTAATGTTGTAATTTCTCCGACCATTCTTTAAAAGATGTACTCTTCATAGGTAATTGAATTTTTTGTCCTTGGACTGCTTGCGTATACGCTGTTTGCAAATCTTCCAATAAAATTCGCCAAGAAACACCATCCACAGCTAAGTGATGAATTGTCCAAAATAATCGGCCAGTCTTCTCATCTTCATCAAAATACACCATTCTCATTAAAGGACCATCATGTAAATTCAATCTTTCTTGTGCAACATTAATCTCTTTTTGAATAACTTCATGCCAATCCGCTTCCGGCACTTCGTCTAATGAAATGACAGTCAGCATCAATTGTTCTTTAATTCCTTCATTCCACTGTTCCCAAGTCCCATTAGGTAAACGTTCATATCTTAAACGCAGGGCATCATGATGAAGTAGAAGGCTACGCGCTGCCTTTTCCAGTGATCCTATGTCCAATTTTTCTTTCGTTCTAAAGAACATGGATTGATTCCAATGATGTGGATTAGGATGATTTTGTGCAAAAAACCTTTGCTGAATAGGTGTAAGTATCGTCTCTCCAGTTATAATTCCTTGTTCAGCTTGTACACCTTGTTCTTCTTTGACTACTTGCGCCAACTCAGCAATCGTTTGGTGTTCAAATAGTTGTTTTGGTGTCAACTGTAAACCAGCTTGCTTTGCACGAGAGACAATCTGAATGCTAAGAATTGAATCTCCACCAATTTCAAAAAAGTTATCATAAATACCAATACGTTTTGAACCTAGCACACGTTCCCAAATGATAGAAAGCTTATGTTCACGTTCATTTCTTGGGGCCGCGTAGCCTTCTTGTGTTCCTTGATAATCTGGTATAGGTAACGATTTCCGATCAACCTTTCCATTTATGGTTAGCGGTAATTCTTTCATTTCGACAAAGTAGGAAGGTATCATATGGATTGGCAGTTTTGTTTTAAGATACTCTCGCCATTCTTCTAAACTACCTTCGCCCACTACATAAGCTACTAATCTCTTATCTCCCGACTGATTTTCCCTAACTATTACAACTACCTCTTTTACCAAGTCATGCTCTTGTAAAGTCGACTCAATCTCCCCAAGTTCGATTCGAAATCCTCTAATCTTCACTTGATTATCCATTCTTCCTAAGTAGTCTATATTACCATCTGGAAGATATCTCACAAGATCGCCTGTTCTATATAACCTCTCGCCTTCTTTGAATGGATGAGAAATAAATCGTTCGGATGTTAACTCTGGACGATTCAAGTACCCCCTTGCTAGACCTGCTCCTCCGATATAAAGTTCCCCCATCACACCAACTGGAACTGGTAACCTATTTCTATCTAATACATAAGTTTGGACGTTAGGCAATGGACGCCCAATTGTTACTCTCTTACTATCTTTTTTGATATGATAGCATGTTGCATCAACCGTACATTCTGTAGGACCATATACATTATAAAACTGTATTTTATCAGTCTCTACTAGCTGTTCCCATAATGACGGCATAATTGCTTCACCACCAACCAGTACCTTACTTGGAACATGAATGCCATCGCACGTTTCTAACAATCCGACATCTATAAGTAATTGAAGCAATGAAGGTGTTATATCAAAGATTTCTAACTTGTTCTCCCTAATATAAGCTACAAACTGCTCCGGATCACTTCGTACTTCATTTGGAATAATATACAAACTTGAACCATAAAGCAGCATTTGTAATTGCTGGATAGATGCATCAAAGGCAATTGACGCATTTAAACCGACATGCATGTTAGATGGTATCTCATGTTCGAAAACCTCTTTTTGTAAACCATGTGACAAGTTTAGTACAGAATGATGCTGTATCAAGACACCCTTTGGATTCCCCGTTGATCCTGAAGTATAGATAACATACGCTAAGGTTTCTCCTGTTACTTCACATTTTGGTGAAAGAATGCTTTCTTGTGAAATCATTGCTTGATCCCTATCTAGACAAACTATCTTCATTTCTTTAGGTATCCAGTCTTCCAATGACTCGTTCGTAACTAATACTTGAATTCCAGTGTCCTCCAAAATATATCGTAGGCGACTTTCTGGATATGATGGGTCTAATGGAACATAGGCTGCTCCAGCCTTCCAAATCCCCATAATACTAACAACCATCTCAACTGAACGTTCAAAGCAAAGTCCAACCAATGATTCATTCCCAATTCCGCATTGCTGAAGATAGTGGGCCAATTGATTAGCTTTTTCATTCAGCTCTCGATACGTTAACTGCTGTTTTTCATCTACCACTGCTACCGCATCAGGTGTACGATTTACTTGCTCTTCAAACAGCTGATGAATCGTACTTTCCTGTAGATATGCTACAGCATCATTATTCCACTCTTCCAACTGTTTTTGCTGTAATCCCGATAATATAGGCAACTTAGCTAATGATTTATCAGGATTCTCCACGATTACATTCAACCAGTTCCCAAAATGTTCAGCCATGGATTCAATAGTTAAGCTGTCAAATAAATCAGTTCTATAAACAAAAGTAAGTAATAAACCCTCTTCCACTTCTGCAGCAGTTAAACTTAAATCAAACTTAGCGATAGGGGCATTACTTTCCATTACTTCTATATTTCTTCCATGTAGTTCTGGTAGCTTCTGTCCCGTATTTTGCAAAGTAAACATGGTTTGGAAAATCGGAGAATGGCTTGTATTTCGTTCAGGTTGGATAACCTCTACAATTTTCTCAAACGGAACATCTTGATACTCATACGCCTTCAATGCTTTTATCCGTACTTGAGACAACAACTCTTGAAATGCCGGTGCATTACTTAAATCAGCTCGATAAACCAATGTATTGACAAAGAAACCAATCAGTCCTTCAATTTCTCGATAATTTCGATTTGCAATTGGGCTACCAACAATAATATCCGTTTGTCCCGTATAACGAGCAAGGAAACTTTGATACGCTGCCAATAAGGTCATGAAAAGTGTGGCCCCTTCTTGACGACTTAGTTCGTTTAATTTATCCAGTAATGAGCGCGATAACAAAACATTATGAGTTAATCCATGGTGGGTTTGCACTGGCGGACGCGGACGATCCATTGGCAACATTAAGACTGGTAACTCACCGGATAATTCTTCCTTCCAATACGCAAGTTGTTGATATAGTAATTCATCTTTCAACCATTCTCTTTGCCACTGAGCAAAATCGGCATATTGAACTGGTAGTGGTTCCAGCTCTGCTTGTTTTTCACCAATCGCATTCTCATAAAATGCCATCCATTCTTGAAGTAAGATTTCCATCGACCATCCATCTGAGATAATATGATGCATATTACACAGAAGAATCCATTCTTCTTCTGAAATTCTTATGAGTTTCCCACGGAACAATGGCCCTTGTTCTAAATCAAATGGAGATTCGACTTCAGTTTGAATCCATTGCTCCAACTTTCTTTCTCGCTCCTCTAATGAAAGCTTAGTTAAGTCCATTTGCAGAAGCGGACGGAAAACGTACGGTTGAATCTGCTGGATAGGATGGCCATCCTCTTCATAAAATACAGTCCGCAAAGATTCATGACGCTCTATCAACTGATTCCATCCCAACTCCAATGCCTCAGGTAACCAATTCCCTGTAAGACGGCATGCCATTGGCATATTATAAAGTGCACTATTAGGTGCAAATTGATCAATAAACCATAAGCGCTGTTGGGCATAAGACAGTGGAATATTTCCCCCTCGTTCTATCGGCATCAATGGTGGAATTTCTCGTTTTTCGCTCCCCTTACGTAACTGATCTATTCGTTTCGATAATGCCTCGACCGTTGAATATTCGAACAGTTCACGTACTGGCAATTTGATTTGAAAGACCTCCTGTAAGCGTGAGACCACTTGTGTAGCAAGTAGAGAGTGACCACCGAGCTCAAAGAAAGAATCCTGAACATCAATGTCTCTTATTCCTAGCACTTGACTCCACACTGAAGCAATAAGTTCTTCCAGCGGAGTTCTTGGGTATACAGTATTTTCAGCGGATTGTTCACTAAGTATAGGCAATGCCTTCAAATCAAGTTTTCCATTCGGTGTAAGTGGTAAAAATTCCATCTCAATAAAGTTTGTTGGAACCATGTAATTAGGTAAATGTGTTTGTAGATGTTCTCGCCATTCATGGACACTCCCTTCACCAACTACATAAGCTACTAATCTCTTATCACCTTGATTATCCTCTCGCACCAATACAACAGCTTCTTTCACAGAAGAATGCGCCTGCAAAACAGCTTCTATTTCTCCCAATTCAATCCGGAAACCACGAATTTTCACTTGGTCATCTATACGTCCATGGAACTGGAGATTACCATCAGAAAGATAACTTGCTTTGTCTCCTGTATAATAGAGACGTTCTCCTGACTTGAAAGGATGTGGAATAAATTTTTCCTTTGTAAGATCCGGACGATTAGCATATCCACGTGCAAGACTCTTCCCTCCAATATAGAGATCTCCAATTACACCAATTGGTACTAGCTGAAGATGAGAATCTAACACATAAACTTCTGTATTCGCAATCGGTCGACCAATCGATGGCGTACCTGTTGTCACTCCTACAGGTACATAACAATCTGTGGTAACAACGGTATTTTCCGATGGACCATACTGATTAATTACCGCAAAAGGAATATCGTTAGATGGATACTGTGTTAATTGATCTCCACCAGTAATGATAAAACGAAGATCCGTTTTATCTGGCCAAGATAATTTCAAGAGTCTTTCCAGAATAGGCGTAGGTGCAAAACTAGCTGTTATTCGTGAATCAATGAGCCAGTCCCTTAGTGCTTCTGGATTAATTCTCAGTTCCTCTGTTGACAAGTAGAGTGCTGCACCAGCAGTTAGATACGGCCAAATCTCCTGGACAGCCGAATCAAAAGCAACCCCTGCAATCTGAGTCGCACGATCCTCTGCTGAAATACGATAAACTTCTTGATGCCAAGAAACCATATTCATTAATGAGCGATATTCAACCATAACACCCTTCGGTTTTCCTGTAGAACCAGAGGTATAGACAATATAGGCTAAGTTCTCTGGATTTATTTGACGTGTAGGTGCAATTACGCTTTCCACCGTTAATTCTTCTAACCTCACCATTTCGACGTGTGCGAAATGTCCTTCTTGTACTTCCGCCGTCACTACAAATTGAATTCCTGCATCTTCAATCATGTATTCTAACCTTGATTTTGGATACAACGGGTCTAAAACAACATAAGCTCCACCAGCTTTTAAAATGCCTAGTAAACTTGCCATTAGCTCTGCTGACCTCGGAAGATAAACTCCCACCACTGACTCTGGGGCTACTCCCTTTCGCTGTAAAACATTTGCCAACTGATTTGCTTGTATATCCAGTTCACCATAAGTCCACTGTTTTGTTTGATCAACTATCGCAATCGCATCAGGACGCATTGCTACTTGCTCCTCAAATCTTTCGCAAATAAGACCCTGATGGGACATTTCCATTACAGTGTCATTCCATGTTTCTAATAACAAATTACGCTCGGGTTCCGATAGCATGCTCAGGTCATGCAACGGATTTTGTGGGCGATGAGAAACTTCATATAGCCATTTCTCAAAGTGTCCTGCCATCCGTTCAATAGTAGTAGCATTGAATAAATCCTTATTGTATTCAAAAGTAAAAAGTAATCCCTCTTCTGTCTCAACTGCCATCACACTTAAATCAAACTTTGCAATTGGACTATGGCTTTCTATCATTTCAATACTTCTACTAGATAACACCGGAAACTCTTGTTTCATATTTTGCAAGATGAACATAGTCTGGAAGATTGGCGAATGACTTGTACTTCGCTCCGGTTGCACAACTTCTACAATTTTTTCAAATGGGATATCTTGATATTCATACGCCTTCAATGCCTTTTGACGAACCTGATACAGTACATCTTGAAATGTCGGTCCACCACTCAAATTAGTTCGATAAACCAGCGTGTTAACGAAGAAACCAATTAGTCCTTCAATTTCTCTATAATTCCGATTCGCAATTGGGCTTCCGACCAAAATATCTTCTTGTCCCGTATAACGAGATAGAAAACTTTGATACGCAGCCAACAGCGTCATGAAGAGTGTAGCCCCTTCTTTTCGGCTAAGTTCATTCAATTTATCATGTAGCGTGCTTGGCAAAACTAGAGTGTATGTCGACCCGTGATGAGTTTGTATTGCAGGACGCGGGCGATCCATAGGAAGTTGGAGTACAGGAAGCTCCCCAGACAATTCTTCCCTCCAATATTGAAGTTGTTGATCAAGCACTTCCTCCTTCAGCCATCCTTTTTGCCACTGAGCAAAGTCGGCATATTGAACCGGTAATGGTTCAAGTTCCGCCACCTTTCCATCCGTTGCTTTCTCATAAAATGCCATCCATTCTTCAAGTAGGATTCCCATTGACCATCCATCTGAAATGATATGATGTAAAGTACAAAGGAGTATCCATTCTTCCTCTCCCACGTGCAAAATACTCGTCCTGATTAATGGACCCTCTGTTAAATCAAATGGCACTTCTGTTTCTTGTTGAATGAAACGTTTAACCTCTTCTTCTCGGTCTTCAGAAGAAAGCATAGTTAAATCCGTTTTCGGAATTGATTGAAAAGCATACGATTTAATTTGCTGTACGGGTTGACCATTCACTTCTTGAAAGACCGTCCGCAGTGATTCATGACGTTCTATTAGTTGATTCCATCCCGTTTCCAATGCTTCAAGTAGCCAATTCCCTGTAAGACGGCATACCATTGGCATATTGTAAAGGGCACTATTAGGTGTAAATTGATCAATAAACCATAAACGTTGTTGGGCATAAGATAGTGGAATAGCTTCTCCTCGCTCCATCGGTATTAGTGGCGGAATCTCTCGTTTTTTATCTCCTTTACGTAGCTGTTCTAATCGCTTTGCCAGTGACTCCACCGTTGTATATTCAAATAGTTCACGTACTGGTAATTCGATTTGAAAAATTTCCTGTAAACGTGACACTACTTGAGTAGCTAGTAGTGAATGACCACCGATTTCAAAAAAGGAATCCTGCACACTAATATTTTTTATTCCTAACACTTGGCTCCAAACGGAAACAATGAGCTCCTCCACTGGTGTTCGTGATGAAGTAATATCTTCACTTATGAACTGTTCTTCTAATTCCAATAATGCTTTCCGATTCACTTTACCATTTGGAGTGAGTGGCATACCTTCAATTTGGAAAAAGTATGCCGGAACCATATAATGTGGTAATTGCTTCTTGAGATATTCACGCCACTCTCCAGTATCCCCTTCACCCACTACATAAGCTACTAACTGCTTATCTCCTGGTCGATCTTCCTTCACCAACACGACTGCCTCTTTTACAGATGAGTGATCATGTAAAGCTGCTTCAATTTCTCCCAATTCAATTCGGAATCCTCTAATTTTGACTTGGTTATCTATTCTTCCAATATATTCTAAGTTACGATCATTCATATATCTCACCAAGTCACCCGTTCGATATAATCGTTCCCCGTCCTTAAAAGGATGCGGAATAAAACGTTCAGTAGTTAAATCCGGTCGATTGAAGTAGCCACGTGCCAATCCTACTCCTCCAAGGTAAAGTTCCCCTGCCACACCAATCGGGACCACTTGTTGATATTGATCTAACACATACAACTCTGTATTATCAATCGGACGACCAATCGGAATAAGCATTGCCTCTTTTTCTAAATCACAATCGTAATAAGTCACATCCACAGTCGCTTCAGTAGGACCATACAAGTTAATTAACTTTGTTTGCTGAACATTGTAAAAGATCCCCTTAAACCGGCGAACCTGCTCAGTGTTTAACGCTTCTCCACTAGTAAAAACTTGAATTAAAGACGATACATCCCTTTTCGAATTATATAGTTCCATATAATCTAAAAAAGTAGATAACATCGACGGAACAAAGTGCATGGTGGACACACGATATCGTTCAATATACTCCTCAATCACCACAGGATCTTTCTCTCCTCCTGGTGGAAGTAAACAAACACGTGCTCCTACAAATGACCACCAAAATAATTCCCAGACAGAAACATCAAATGAAAACGGTGTCTTTTGTAGGATTGTATCGTCCTCGGACAATGGGTATTTTTTCTGCATCCACTGTAGACGGTTGATAACGGAATGATGTTCAATCATTACCCCCTTTGGATTTCCCGTCGAACCCGAAGTGTATATAATATAGGCTAAGTTATTTGCTGTTACTCCACTCACCGGAGCTAAATTACTCTCTTTAGAAATCATTACTTGATCCCGGTCTAAACAAATTGCTCGAATATCTTTAGGTAACCAGTCCTGTAGTGCCTCTTTTGTTAACAGCACTTGAATTTGTGAATTCTCCAAAATGTATCTCAGGCGGTTTTCGGGATAACTTGGGTCCAGTGGGACATAAGCCCCACCTGCTTTCAAAATCCCAAAGAGACCAATAATCATATCAGGAGAACGTTCAATACATATACCGACTAATGATTCAGGTCCGATACCTCGTTTTTGTAGAAAATGTGCCAATTGATTCGATTTTTCATTCAGTTCTTGATACGTTAGCTTTCCACCCTCATAAACTACCGCCACTGCATTAGGTGTCCGTGCAACTTGCTGCTCAAATAGCTCATGAATCATACAATCATGACCATAAACTACGTCCGTATCATTCCATTCTTCTAGGAGTTGTTTTTGCTCAGTATCCGATAACATTGACAGCTTTGTATATGATTCATCTGGATGATACGTGATTTCATTTAGCCAGTTCTCAAAATGTCCTGCCATACGTGCAATGGTACTACTATCAAATAAATCCGTGTTGTATTCAAATGAGACGAATAGACCTTCTTCCACTTCATAGGCAGTTAAGCTCAAATCAAATTTAGCAATAGACATATTACTTTCTACCATTTCAATACTTCTATTAGGCAAATCTAGTCGTTCTTGTTTTATATTTTGTAGCGTAAACATGGTCTGAAATATAGGGGAATGACTCGTGCTTCGTTCAGGTTGCACAGCTTCTACCACTTTTTCAAATGGTATATCTTGATATTCGTAAGCTTTTAACGCCTTTTTCTTTGTTTGGTTCAAAATCTCTCGAAAAGTAGGGATGCCACTCAAATCTGATCGGTAAACCAACGTATTAACAAAGAAACCAATTAATCCTTCTACTCCCTTATGGTTCCGATTTGCAATCGGACTACCAACTAGAATATCTTTTTGTCCCGTATAACGAGCAAGAAAGCTCTGGTATGCGGCCATTAAAGTCATAAATAAAGTAGATCCTTCTTGTCGACTTATATCCTTCAATTGACTAAGCAATTTATAAGGAAAAATTACGTGATGCGTAGCCCCAGAGTAAGTCTGCTTAACCGGTCGAGGTCGATCCACTGGCAGTTGTAAAATAGGAAGCTCACCAGATAATTCTTCTTGCCAATACGTAAGCTGACGATTTAGCACATCACCTTGCAACCACTCCTTTTGCCACTTCGCAAAGTCTGCATATTGAATGGATAATGAACTTAATTTAGCAGGATTTCCGCCCGTTTCTTCTTCATAGAAAGCAAGTAATTCATTCATGAATATACCAATGGACCAAGCATCAGAAATAATATGATGCATCGTACACAGTAATAACCATTCATCCTTCTCTAATTGAACAAGCTGATTACGAACTAAAGGACCATTCATTAAATTAAATGGTTCTTGCGCTTCTCTCGCAATTAAACTATCTACCTCTTTTTCTTTTACTTCTAGAGGAAGTTGAGAGTAATCTCTTACAGGTAATGCTCTAGGAAGGAATTCGACAATTTGTTGCACAGGTTGTTCTCCTACTTCTTTAAAAACAGTTCGTAATGATTCATGGCGTTCAATGAGTCGATTGAATCCCTTTTCTAATGCTTCAGGTATCCAATTTCCTTTTAGATGCCATACCGTTGGAATATTATATAAAGAACTATTTGGATTAAATCTGTCCATAAACCACAAACGTTGTTGTGCATAAGACAACGGGAGAGCTTCTTTATTCTCCTTTTTTTGCATTTGCTTCTGAAGCCATGCTCTCTTCTCAGGAGAAAGTGAACTCAGCTTTGCAAGTAAATCACTTCTCATTTTTTTACCCCTTCCTCAATCAAATTACTCTCGAATATCCCTTGTGCTTCTTCCTCTGATAGCTCTTCTAATTGCTTAAGTAGTTCCAGTAATTCTTCATCATTACTCACTTCTGCTTCCTTTTGAATATAGTCTTGAAGACTTACATTCTCCTTACTACCATTCTGCATTTCTTGATTTTTGTTATCGAGCAATTGATCAATCTGTTCTGCCAATTGCTCCACCGTATGAAACATAAATAAATCATGCAATGGTATGTCGATTGCAAAAGCCTCTTTAAGATTAGAAACAGCTTGCGTAGCAAGTAATGAATGGCCACCAATTTCAAAAAACGAATCCTGAATTCCGATGTTTTCCATACCTAAAACTTCATGCCATATCGAAACGATTGTTTTTTCCGTAGACGTACGAGGAGCAATATAACCACTTGCTATCTCCTGTTTCTCTGGTGCTGGTAAAGCCTTCCTATCAATTTTCCCATTAGGAGTGAGTGGAAATGCATTTAATCCAACAAAATAGGCTGGGATCATATAATTTGGTAGTTGATCCTTGAGATAATCACGCCACTTTTGAGCATCTCCGTCTCCTACAACATAGGCAATCAAACGTGGGTCGCCAGGATAATCTTCCCGCACCATCACAATAGCTTCGTTAACTAGTGTATGCCTTTGTAATATCGCTTCAATTTCTCCTAGTTCAATCCGGAACCCACGAATTTTCACCTGATGATCGATTCGCCCAACATACTCCAAATTTCCATCCGGCAAATACCTTACTAAATCTCCAGTCCGGTATATTCGCTCTCCTTCTTTAAACGGATGCGGTATAAAACGATTTTTCGTTAAGTCAGGGCGCTTTAAATATCCACGTGCTAATCCTGATCCACCAATGTACAACTCACCAACTACACCAATTGGAACCATTTTTTGTTCAGCACTTAGTACATATACTTCTGTATTGAATATTGGTTTACCAATCGGTGGGACCCTATGCATGACACCCTTTTCTAATTCCATATACGTGGAATACGTAGTATCTTCGGACGGTCCATATAGGTTGTACACCTTTTCAATCGTATTTCTCTCGTATAAATCTTGAACAAGCGAATATGGCAATGGTTCTCCAGCCAAATTCATCACCTTTACCGAAGAAGGTATTGTTTTTGCTCGAACCAGTTCCTTTGCTGCCGATGGCACAGTATTAACCAAAGTCACACCTTTGGAAGACAACTTCTCTAGATGTAGAGCATTTTCAGTGACAATCACCTTACCACCCATCGTTAAGGGAACAAATACTTCAAAAACGGATAAATCAAAAGATAGCGAAGTTGAAGCTAACACTCCCGCTAATTCCTTTCGGGAATACGTGTGGTGCGCCCAATGAATCATTGTTACTGTATTCCTGTGCTCAATCATTACTCCCTTTGGATTTCCAGTGGAACCTGAAGTATAGATAATATAGGCTAAGTTATCGCCCGTCACTTCACTCGTACATACCGTAGTTACTTCTTGTTCTATTTCTGCTCGATTACGATCAATACAAATCACGTTGACGAATTTAGGTATAACCATTTTTTGTTGTAACTTTTCCTGCGTCACCAGTACCTTTATTTGAGCATCTTCTAAAATGTACTGCAGTCGACTTTCCGGATACGCTGGATCAATTGGGACATATGCTCCTCCCGCCTTCATAATTCCTAAAAGACCGACAATCATCTCGGATGAACGTGTAACGCAAACCCCAACTAATGATTCGCATGTTACACCATTTTTTTGTAAATAATGTGCCAACTGATTCGAGCGTTCGTCCAACTCTCGATATGTTAGTTCTTCATCTTCGCACACTACTGCAATTGCTTCTGGTGTTTTTTTCACCTGTTCTTCAAACATTGTATGAATCGTACTTTCTTCCATATCTATAACACGCGATTTATTCCATTCCTCTAGTAGTTGCTTATATTCTACTTTCGATAACATATTCAGTTCTGATAGTACACATTTTGGATGAGAGACAATTTGATTTAACCAATGTTTAAAATGACTTGCCATACGTTCAATGGTTGTATCATTAAACAAATCAGTATTATATTCAAAGGTTAGTGATAATCCTTCTTCCGTCTCAGAAGCAAATAAACTCAAATCAAATTTGGCAACAGAAGCATGGCTTTCCATGAGTTCCATTTGTCTTTCAGATAGCTGAAGAAACTCTTGTTTCGTATTCTGTAAAGTAAACATAGTTTGGAATATTGGTGAATGACTTGTATTCCGTTCAGGTTTTACGGATTCTACCACTTTCTCAAATGGGATGTCCTGATACTCGTATGCTTTTAGCGCTTTTTTTCTTACCTGCGACAAAAGTTCTTGGAACGTCGGATTTTCACTGAAATCAGCTCGATAAACCAACGTGTTTGCAAAGAATCCTATTAATCCCTCAATCTCTTTCACATTTCGATTAGCGATTGGGCTTCCAACTATAATGTCGTCCTGTCCTGTATAACGAGAAAGGAAGCTTTGATACGCTGCCATCAATGTCATAAATAAAGTGCATCCTTCTTGCAGAC
Source organism: Bacillus cereus G9842 (assembly GCF_000021305.1). Lineage (GTDB taxonomy): Bacteria > Bacillota > Bacilli > Bacillales > Bacillaceae_G > Bacillus_A > Bacillus_A thuringiensis_S. The sequence continues at coordinate 2,315,487 of NC_011772.1, read as the reverse complement.
TTAAATCTTTGAGCTTTTCCTGTAGGGAATTCGCCACTATTAAGGACTGACTTGCACCACGATGGGTTTGAACTGCAGGTCGAGGACGATCCATCGGTAATTGTAAAACCGGTAGTTCCCCAGATAATTCTTCCTTCCAATATTGAAGGTGCTGATTCAAATTCTCCTCTTTTTGCCATTCCTTCTGCCACATGACAAAATCTGCATATTGGATAGATAACTCCTTCAATTCCACTGGTTTTCCGGTTAGTGCTCCTTCATAAAAAGCCATCCATTCTTCAAGTAAGATTCCCATTGACCATCCATCTGAAATAATATGATGCATCGTACAAATGAGAACCCATTCTTCCCTGTCCACTTTCAATATTCGTGTTCGAATCAGAGGACCTTGTCCCAAATGAAATGGTTCCTCCGCCTCGTTTTGAATAAGGCGTTTCATTTCTCTTTCCCTATCTTCCAAAGAAAGATCTGTTAGATTCGTTTGAGGAATATGTCTGAACACATGAGATTGAACCTGTTGAAAAGGTTCATCCTCTTGTTCTAGAATTGTCGTCCTTAATGATTCATGACGCTCCAACAATTGATTCCATCCGACCTCCAATGCTTCAATTGACCATTTACCTGTTAAGCGACACGCTGCATGAATATTGTACATCGCACTATTTGGCATTAATTGATCAATAAACCATAGACGTTTCTGCGCATAGGAAAGTGGGATAACTTCTTCTCGTTTCATAGGTACAAGAGGAGCAACCTCTCGTTCTTTATCTTCTTTTCGTAACTGATCCACTCGTTTCGCCAATGCTTCCACTGTATCGTGCTTGAAAAGTTCACGTAATGGAATTTTAATTTGGAACAGTTCTTGTAACCGAGAGACGATTTGAGTAGCAAGTAGTGAGTGCCCACCACGTTCAAAGAAGGAATCCTGAATACCAATATTTTCTATCCCTAACACTTGACCCCAAACCGAGGCAATAAGCTCTTCCGATGGCGTCCGAGGTAGAACATTTAAATCTCCAATAGCTTGCTCATCAGGTATTGGCAAGGCCTTTCGGTCAATTTTCCCATTCGGAGTAAGCGGGAAGTGTTCTAACTCTACAAAGTGCGCTGGAATCATATGATTCGGTAATTGTTTTTGTAAATACTCTCTCCACTCCTCGGTATTTTCATCGCTTATTACATATGCAACCAATCGTTGATCACCTGGACGATCTTCTCTAACTAATACGACAGCCTCTTTAATAAACGAACATTTTTCTAAAGTGGCTTCAATTTCTCCTAATTCAATCCTAAAACCACGCATTTTGACTTGATGGTCCATTCTACCTATAAATTCTATATTTCCATCAGTTAGATATCTTACTGAATCTCCTGTTCGATATAGTCGTTCCCCCAATTGGAATGGATGCGAAACGAATTTTTCAGCAGTAAGATTCGGACGATTTAAGTATCCACGTGCTAAACCAGCACCACCAATATATAACTCACCCTCAATTCCTATTGATTGCAAGCGTTGATTTTGGTCTAATACATATAATTGCGTGTTCTGTATTGGCTGCCCAATAGAAACAAATTCTTGATTAGGCTGAATATCAAATGCATTCACATAAATAGTGGCTTCAGTTGGTCCATAAAAGTTGGTTAATTTCACTTGTCCACTATAATTCCATTTCTGTTGAAATCGTCTAACTAACCCTGAACTTAGTTCTTCTCCACCAGAAAATACATGGCGTACGGACGAACAATTCATGTTCAATTCAATACGATTGAAGTGATCTAAGAAAACAGATAACATTGAAGGTACAAATTGAACTATAGTAACCTGATGTTGTTTAATCACTTCAGCTATAATGGAAGGATCTTTTTCTCCACCTGGAGGTAGGAAAGATACACTGGCACCAACGTGAATGCCCCAAAACAATTCCCAAACAGAGACATCAAATGAGAATGGCGTTTTCTGCAAGACCACATCCTTTTCAGAAAGCGGATATTTATGTTGCATCCATTCTAGATAATTAATTACTGAATGATGCTCAATCATTACTCCCTTTGGATTCCCTGTAGATCCTGAAGTATACATAACATACGCTAAATTTTCTCCTGTTACACCACTTATACATGGGGTTGATTCTTCTTTTTCAATTGCAGTGTAATCTTTATTCATACAAATCGTTTCTATATTTTCAGATACAAACAAATTTTTAGAATTCTCTTCCGTCACTAGTACTTCGATTCCAGCATCCTCTAATATATATCGAAGCCGACTCTCTGGATAAGTAGGGTCAAGTGGAACATACGCTGCTCCTGATTTTAGAATACCTAATAACGCTATCATCATTTGTAATGAACGTTCCATATATACTCCAACTAGAGACTCTGGGCCTACACCATGCTTTTGTAAATAATGAGCTAGCTGATTTGCACGCTTCTCCAACTCTTTATAGGTAATTTGTTCATTTTCGTAACTAGCCGCGATTGCTTCCGGTGTTTTTTTAACTTGCTCCTCAAACATCGTATGAATCATGCCTTCAGCCGAATAATTAACTTGAGTATGATTCCATTCCTCTAGTAACTGTATCTGTTCTTCTTCTGTTAAATGAGTAATTTCAAATAGTTTTGAATCTAGGCTCTTCGTCATCTGAATTAATATTTGCAATAAGTGATTCTGAATCAGATTTATTGTTTCTTCATTAAAATAGCTTCGATCATACATCAACTTTAAAGTAATTTTCTTACCGGGCATTACAATGAGTGTTAAAGGATAATTTGTTTGTTCCGTGCTTGTAACATCTAGTAATCTTAAATCATCATTTCTCTCACCTTGAATTGGATAATTTTCAAACACATACAAGGTATGAAATAAGGAGCTATTTCGCGGAACCTCACTCCAGCCTTGAATATCTATCAACGAATTATACTCATACTGTCTTCGTTCCATTTCTTTCATTTGTATTTTACGAAGCCAATCTACTACTGATGTATTATCCGTTAATCGAATTCTGGTAGGTAATGTGTTAATAAATAGCCCCACCATATTCTCTGCTCCCATTAAATCAGTAGGACGCCCAGCGCTAGTTACGCCAAATACGACGTCACTGTCACCGCTATACCTACTCATCAAATAAGCCCATGCACCTTGTACTAACGTATTCAACGTTAATCGACTATTTCGTACCCACTCTTGTAAACTCTCAGTAAGTTCCTCAGATACTTGATAAGCACATTCTCCATAACCCTTCTCTTGTCCTTGTTCCTTTCTTTCCATTGCTAATGGAGTAGGTGCATAGAACCCTTTTAATTCTTCTTTCCAAAATTCCTCTGCTTGACTTTGATCTTGTTTATTTATCCATTGAATATATTTTTTATAAGGAAGAGGTTTAGGAAGATTCAACAATTCTCCCTTTATCATCTTGAGATAAACTTCCATCACTTCACTAAAGACCAATGACACACTCCATCCATCTAGCAAAATATGATGATGTGTCCAAATAATTCTCGTTTCCTCTTTTGCCTCTTTAATCGCAGTGACTCTCATCAATGGTGCTTCATCCAATAAAAATCCTTTTCTACGATCTACATTCAAAAACTGTTGTAATTTCTTCGCCCTTTCATCATGTGGATAGGTGCTCCAATCCTCTTGATGAATAGTAAAAGGAAGACGTTGGTAAACCGCTTGTAGTGGTTTTTCTACTTCCTCCCACACAAATACTGAACGTAAAACCTCATGTCGATGAATAACATATTCCCAGGCCTTTTCAAAAGTAGCAATATCCAATTGCCCCCCGAGCAAGAAGCCTACTTGTACAATATAGGAAAATGAATGTTCATCATCTTGATCGTATAAAGTATGAAACAGTATTCCTTTTTGCAAAGGTGATAAACCATATATATCAATAACGTCTCCCATTTTTACACCCTCTTCTTTTTTAATTTAAGTAATACTTTGCTCAAGCTTTCTTCCGTAAGATCCTCTGCATCAGCAAAATCTGATACCGTAAAAGCAGACTCTGTTGTTGGTTTATTTATAAGTTGACGAAGATGCCTCAACATACCATCTGCTATCAATTGAATTTTTAATTTAGAAAACTGTTCTCTACTATACATCCAAACAAAATGTAACTTTTCATCTTTCACCATTCCGATAACATCAATTAGATGAGATGGTTTGGAATCTGGAGCATGATCTAAAAATGTAAATCCTGTCTCTTGCATAAACAAAGATTCCCTTGAGAAAACCTGATCAAATTGGCCCAAATAGTTAAAACTTATTGAAGGCTTTTGCTGATAAAACGGAAGTAATCCTTTATTCAAGTAACGTAAAATACCATAGTCAACTCCGCGATTTGGGATTCGACGCAATTGTTCTTTGACAGACTTTAATCCTTCAATAGGTGTTTGAGTTCCTTGAAAATTGAGATGAACGGGATAAATACTCGTGAACCAGCCCACTGTCCTTGATAAATCAATACCTTCAATTACCTCTTCTCTTCCGTGTCCTTCTAGATGAATAGAAACGGTTTGCTGATTTGTACAATCGACGATAGCTTGTCCTAATGCCGTTAATAGTACCTCATCAATCCTTGTCTTATGAGTTACTGGAACTTCGTGTAACAATTCATGTGTTTCTTCTATTCCTAAAGTCCTCGTCACTTGATCAATCGATTCCTCTGTCGTTTCTTGTATTGGATAGTCCATTGGAATTTTCATCGTTTCTTTTTCTACTTGTTGATTCCAATAATTTTGTACTTCTTTTGAAATACCCGAATCACTGTATGTCTGGAGTCGTTCAGACCACTCTTTAAAAGATGTACTTTTCGCAGGTAAGCGAACTTCTTGACCTTGTTTCATCTGGTTATATACCACCTGTAAATCTTCCAATAGAATCCTCCATGATACTCCATCTACTACTAAATGATGAATCACCCAGAATATTCGATCATTTCCAGTCAAGTTATCTTCAAAGTACACTACTCTCATTAACGGACCAGTAACTAAATTGAAACTAGCTTGATTAATGTTCATTTCTTCTTGTATTATTGTATTCCACTCTTTTTCATTAACTTGATTCCGTTTTACAACATGGAGTACTGACAGCTCATCAGTCTCTTCATTTCTCTGCCTCCACGTTCCGTTTGGTAACTGTTCGTACCGGAAACGTAAAGCATCATGATGTTTGAGTAAATTTAATATCGCTCCCTCTAGTAATTTCACATCCAATCTTTCTTTTACTCTTAAAAGCATTGATTGATTCCAATGCTCTGTATGTGGATGTTCTTGCTCGAAGAACCAGCACTGAATTGGAGTAAGAGGCACATCACCTATCACAATTCCCTGCTCCGCTTGTACTCCCTGCGTTTCTATAGCCACTTGTGCCAGCTCAGCGATAGTTGGGCATTCAAACATTTGCTTTGGAGTAAGTTTTAACCCCACTTGACTTGCTTGAGATATGATTTGAATACTGAGAATCGAGTCGCCACCAATTTCAAAGAAATTATCATAGATTCCCACCTTTTTAACACCTAATACTCGCTTCCAAATGGTAGTCAGTATCTGTTCGTTACTATTCCGAGGGCCAACACATTCACTATTAATCTGCTTTTCCTCCGGCATAGGTAAGGCCTCACGATCAACTTTACCGTTAGCTGTAAGTGGAATAGCTTCCATCGCCACAAATCCCGAAGGAACCATATAACTTGGTAGTTTCGCTTTAAGATACTCTCTCCACCCATCTACATTTCCATCTCCTACAACATATGCTACTAATCTTTTATCGCCCGGCTGATCTTCTCTTACAATTACAACTGCCTCTTTTACATATACATATGTATGTAAAGTAGACTCAATTTCCCCAATTTCAATTCTGAAACCACGTATTTTAACCTGATAATCAATTCTTCCACGATAATCTAGATTCCCATCTGGCAAATACCTCGCTAAGTCTCCTGTCCGGTATAATCTTGCTTTCGGATCACTACTAAATGGATGAGATATAAAACGCTCTGCTGTTAATTCAGGTCTATTTAAATATCCACGTGCCAATCCTGCTCCACCAATATAAAGTTCACCATCAACACCTATAGGAACAGGTTGTTGATAAGCGTCTAGTATATACACTTCTAAATCGGGAATCCGCTTTCCAATATTACTTCTTGAAGCATGCTGCACATCATCTAGAGTAATTGGATAATATGTAACATGAACTGTAGTTTCTGTAATTCCATACATATTAATTAACTGTGGGTTTTTCTCACCATACCTTTGAAACCACGGTAACAAGCTAATAGGTTCTAATGCTTCTCCGCCAAATATTACGTAACGTAGCTGCAAATTTTTATTCTTATCTTCTTGTTCACACACTCGTATTAATTGTCGAAATGCGGAAGGTGTCTGATTTAGAACTGTGACTTCTTCCTCCACTAATAATTGATAAAAATCCTTAGGTGATCGACTAATCCAGTACGGAACAACAACTAATTTTCCACCATATAATAATGCTCCCCAAATTTCCCATACTGAGAAATCAAATGCATACGAATGAAAAAGCGTCCAAGTATCTTTTTCATTAAACTGATACCAACAATCCGTTGATTTAAATAACCGAATGACATTGTGATGCTCTATCATAACGCCCTTTGGATTTCCCGTTGATCCCGAAGTATAGATTACATATGCCAGATTTTTGGGACCGACATTAGAAAGCGGCAAAGTCTTACTTTCTTTCCCAATCTCATCTTGATCACGATCCAGGCAAATCGACTCAACATTTTCTGGTAACCATTTCAATTCTTTTAAACTTTCTTGCGTCACGAATAACTGAATGCTAGCATCTTCTAAAATATATTGAAGTCGCTGCTCTGGATATGTTGGATCGAGTGGAACATAAGCCCCACCAGCCTTCAAAACCCCTAAAATACCTACAATCATTTCGAGGGAACGTTCAACGCATATTCCAACTAAAGTATCAGGTCCTACTCCCTTTTTCTGCAAATAATGAGCTAACTGGTTTGCACGTTCATTAAGCTCCTTATAAGTAATTTTTTCTTGTTCATACGTAACTGCAATAGTATTTGGATAAATCATCGCTTGCTGTTCGAATATTTCATGAATAGTTACTTGAGGTGGGACATTCAGTTTAGGATTGTTGAACTCAACTAAACTTATTCTTTTATCTTCCTCAGAAATGATTTCTATTTCAGCTACCTTCTGCTTTGGTTTTTCAAAAGTGTTTTCCATTATCGCTAACATCACGTTAAAAAACCGTTTTATCTCTTCCTTAGAAAATAGCTCCTCACGATAATCAATATGTACATGTAAAGAGTCAATATCAATTAGATTTTCAATATGCACTGCAAAATCTTGTACCTCTTCATGGTTTGGAATCCATAGTGAGTCACCACTTTCATCGCGATCCCTATAATCAATCGTAGTTCCGAAAAGTCTCACATTACTATTATTCTCTTTATTAATCTGCTTTAACAACAAATCAAATGGATATTTCTGGTGCCTCAATAATTTGCTTTGTTTTCTGGACACCCTGCTAATAAATGAAAGTACTTCTTCTTCTGGATCAATATCCATTCTTAAAGGAACTGTACTCACCATCATTCCAATCAATTTTCGTTCCATTTTAGTCATACGATTGCCGTAAGCCATTCCTAAACCAATATCAAGCGATGAAGTCCACCGATACATGGACAACGAGAAAGCAGCAACAAAAAAAGTGTATAAACTAATTTTGTAATCTTCAGAAAATTTTTCTATCTTTCTCTTCAAATGCTCCGTTAATATAAATGTCTCACGTGATGCTTTAGTGCTAACTTGGTACGTATTATAGGGCTTCAATCCAGTCACAGATGGCAGTGTTTTAAATTCCTCTAACCAGAATTTTTGATCTTTTTGAAAGCGACTACTATTCAAGTATGTTTGTTCATTGGTCAGGAATTGAACATATGAATTTTTAATTTCGCCTTCCTCATTCTCGTTATGCATTTCATAATAATATTTTGCAATTTGCTCAGTAAATATTTGAATTGATAAACCATCCATAATAATATGATGAACATTTCCAAAGACTGCACATTCATTATCGTTTAATTTTATTAAAGCGAAATAGTATAAATCTGAATTAAATAATGTAAACGTGTCTTTTGTTTTCTGCTCAATCCATTCCTCAAGCAAATTTGTATTCTCCACATTACTGAAATCAAAAAACTCAAATTCTTGTTCTTCATGTTTAATAAAATATTGTTTCGGTTCCTGATGCCCATTTTCTTTTAACCTAATGCACAGACCGTCATTTTCACTGATAACGCGATTCACAACTTGGTTTAATTTTGAATAATTCATTTTCCGATGAAGTTTAAATAAAAATCTTAAATTACATATTCCTTTATCAGAATGAATAACTTCTGTATACCATATTCTTCGCTGCGGATGGCTTAATCGATAACATTCCTCATTGGTCATAAAAATCTCCCCTTCAAAAATTATTCGCTCTTATAGGTTCGTGTTTATGTTTAGCCCATAAATATTTCTGCAGTGAAACTCCAATTAATCCAATAATAACAAGCCCAATCCCTCCATAAACATAGAGTTGAGTTACTCCAAACAAATGCACTAATGGGCCACTCATAGCAGGAGAAATAATTAGAACTGCGTTTGTTAAACTGCTTTGTATACCAAATACTCTTCCTACTTGATCTTGGTCGGATTCTATTTGTAAAATGACTTGATTAGATACAAGCATCAGCCCACTTCCGATACCAGCGATAAAACTAATTAAATAGGCTAAAACGAAGACCGTACCGGGCGTTATCAAACCAATCCCCCCAAAACCAATTCCCATTAAAACCATACCTCCACATACTACCCAGCCATATTGAAATTGTTTTAATTTCTGAGTTAGTAGTGCACCAAGTATTCCGCCAAGACCAATAATAGAAATGATATATCCCATTTTACTTTTATCATGTGGGAATAAGCTCTTAAATAAAGTTGGGAATTGTGAGTCGACTAATTGTAATACTGCCATGGCTATTGTAACGAAAATCATGGTTGATAATATTATCCGATTAGATAACACATAACCCCACCCTTGTACCCAAGCGGTCCAAGTACTTTGTTTTTGCTTTTCAACAAATTCTTTCGATATAGTTTCTTTAAATTTTATTGTGGGTATGAGAACTAAGGTAGCTAATAAACAACTTATAGCTCTTATAATGAGGCAGAACTCTGGTTGAAACCAGCTCAGCAACATGCCCCCTATAAGTGGACCTACTATCTTGGTACCCTGCTCTACTATTCCGTTGATACTTACTGCTTTAGTAAGTAAGTCCGGGGATACAATCTGTCTTGTTAGTGTTTGCTGTGCAGGATAATAGAAAACAATAAAAATGGAACGAATCATTAATGCCACTAAGAGCCAGTGGATATCTTGTACAAATAAAAGAGCAATTGTTATTAGACCAACCATTAGATTACAGAACATCATAATTGGAATTTTTCTAAAACGATCTGCAATAACACCTGCCCATGAGCCAAAAATAATTCCAGGAAGTGCATATGCAACAGGGATCAATCCAATCATAGTAGGATCTACTTCCCATTCAAACCCAACTATAGTCATAATCGCTAACATATCAATAAAAACACCAAGCATAAGCAATGAATAAGCAGAGAAAACTTGTAAATAAACCCTATTTCCTAATAGGCCTTTTGAATCAGTAGTTTTCATAAAAGCAAGCTCCTTAGGTTACTAATATAAACGCTTTTGCGTATAAGGTACCCCTTTATTAAACCTAATTAATCATTATAAAGATTTCACCTAGAATGTAACTTCGTCAAAACCTAGACTAATCTCAAGGTTTAGTTTATTTTAAATAGTCAGATAAATTTAGGCGCACCTATTTCTTCGTATTTATATCAACTGTTACAACATAGACCTTTACCTTACACTAAAAAACAGCTAAACATTACCTTAATATAACCATTTATAGTTGTTTGCACATTCAATTCACATCCTTTTTAAAGTTGGCTTTTTTCTATCTCAAATACTATCACACAAATATTTCACCTACTATATTCATAAAGTTGAAATATTTGAATCAGAAAATTCGGATAAAAAAAACAACCCACAAATCATACCAAACAATTATTTAGTTATATTGTCAGTTTATAGATGGCTTTAGCCATAAGGATATCAAAAATTAAGTTTCTTAATTTTATTAACATAATAGTTTAAAGAGACTATAAATCCTACTAAACAAAAAGATAAATATACAATAAAGTATATTTATCTTTTCTTATCCTACATATTTTCTATGCAAATTAATTCCAATAACTAAAATTGATAATAAAAATATAATACTACCAATTACTAATGTACTCATAACAGAATTGAATAATATAGTATTAATACTTCTGCACCTACTACCTATTTTATTTATTAGATATTTACACTTCAAAAAAATTACAAATTATTCACAATTAGGATACACACCCAAAATATGATTTGAATATGTTATTATATTTTAAGATAATATAAAATCAGTTTTTCTATAAGAGAACTTAATTTTTATGTAGTACGAAATTGTTAGTACTACAGTATATATTTAAATTTAGTTATAAAAACGTTTAAAGACCACCTATTTCCATAAGTGATCTTTCTTTGTAATTCTACATTTATGCACTACTGTAGAAATATATCGTAGATACGCTTTGTATGCTAAATTTCTAGTTCTCTCCATTTACTAAAAAACATAGCTTAGCACAATTAATATCATATTCGTTAAATTGCAAACTATTATTTTGTCTTCTGTACAGACAAACTACTAAAAATCAAATCAGCAACTTTTACATATCCTTTTGAGTTTGGATGAATTAAATCCTTAGACCAAAGCGTATTGTCATTAACTAAATGATGATTCCAAAAATCAACATGATGAAACTTATATTCTCTGCTCAGTGAACGTATAACTTCATTTGCCTCTAATAATTGTTCTTTTATTACTTGTTTTTTTTCAGAAGCAAAAGGAAGCCTAACTGTAAAATCAGGAAGGTTTGCTATAATAATATCAGCCCCTGCTTTACTTAATGAATCTATCATAAATTCCATATCGTTCTTATATGCATCATGATTCCAACGTCCTTTTAAAACATCGTTTGCCCCTGCAATGAGACTAACCAAATCTGGATTAAAAGTTAACGCCTTTTCCAATTGCTGCGAGCGAATTTCTTTAGTTACTAAGCCACGCTTTGCCAAATTAGCATATTTTATATCGTTTTCACACAGTTGAACAAAATGATCTATCCAGCTTTTTAATGCAATTCCCTCAACTTCATCCCCTATCCCCTCTGTAAAACTATCACCAATTGCTACAAATCGCTTCCACATATGTATTCCCCCTTTATTATTAACCATATCTATACTATACAATAGCTCACACCGTAATTGTTATTTCTAAGTGGTTTTCGATTTCAATTATATTCCACTTTATTATATTTACATTTAGAATCCAAAATTGACCGATTCCTAAGTATACTTAGGAATCGGTCATATTCGTATATTTACTAAAGAAATAAAATTTCTCTAGGAATTATACTTTTTTCAAAAAATTGGTTGTTCTTTGTTTTGCCCAGTTGATACATTTCTTTTCGATTAAATGATATGAAACTATAGAAAAAAGTAGTGTCATTGCAATGCATAAAGTAAGAAGGAAAAAGATAGGTATCTTTGTATACAAAAGTTTAAATAGTACCATCATGATTGGAAAATGACACAAATAGATACTGTATGAAATTTCTCCTAAATATACAAATACACTCTTATTTAAAAATGCTTTTACTTTTAGGTTACTCATAGCCATTATAATAAATATACCAACCCCCATTACGACACCCCAATCTTTTAATAAGAAAGTAGTATCATTACGGGAAAAACCATAAATTAAAATGGAATATAAATACAGAATAATCCCTAATGCAATAAGAAATCCTTTTTTAAATTTTTTCATATTCCTATATGAGTAGATAAGTTTTTCCTGATACTTAAAAAGTAACATTCCAACCATAAACATAGATGTAAAATGCAGTGTATCAGCATAACCATTATAAAATCCTTCAGCTTTCCCAATATACAACACATTAAGAAAAACACTAATTAAAGAAAAGCTCAAAGCAAATAGTATCGTTTTCTTCCAATTCAATTTATAAAAAAGAAGGAATAACAAAGGAAACACAATAGATATACGCATTTCTTGAGCCAATGACCAAATAACTGGATTATAATTTTCCGTAAAAAAGTTATTAAGAAGCACAAAGTGGTTTAGAATATCTAATTTTGTTATAGACCCTTGCCACCTATCATAGAACCAATCCCGTAGTCCTACCACTTCATACGACGAAAATAAAATAAATAAAACAAAGGAAACAATTATCCAAAAATAATAAGGAATATAGATTCTTACAAATCTCTTAATTAAATATCCCCAATAATTTGTTTTTGAATGATAAAGTGCCATCGATAACACAAAACCACTTAGTACATAAAAAACGATAACAGCTTCCCCACCCGCCCATAAAAACCTAAGCGGGGAAAATTTAATAGAATTAGGCAACGATGGTAGCATTAAACAAAAATGTCCAAATACCACAGTAAGTGCCGCTAACCCTCGTATGGAATCTAATTCTTTTATTCTCTTACTCATAAAATGTTCTCCTTGTAAATTGTAGATTTTGCTTTTCATAAAGGCCACTATGCGAATATAGTGAGAGAACTGTACACATCGTTTCTTTAAATTCCTAATATAAGCAGTAAAAAGTTAATTTGACCTCCATTTCTTTATATACATAATTTAAAACAAAATATTTAATACAAAGAAAAGATTTTATTAAATTTTTATAAAGTGAAACTTTAATGGGTGGTTTTTCATCATGTAACTTTATTAAACTAACCTTGCACCAGAATCCTTTAAATCGAAAGATTCATAATAAACGCCATCCCTTCTGTATATTTCTACAAAAAGAATAGCGTTTTTGGAGTATATGGATACAAATTTATTTTAGCTTAATAGAAATACAAAAAGTTCCGAAGGACCAAATTTGAAAAGTAATACAATCTTTCATTCCAAACTATCCACATAAGAATCTATAATACTTTGAAACCTTTTGTTTCAAACTAATATTTAGTTGTATCCTATAAAATTAGCTTTTTACTATATCAATCGCACTATCCCACATACCACTAAAAAAAGATCCAGTTTTACGTATAAAACGTGTAAACCAATTTGCTTGTTCCACATCAGATTTTGTTACAAGGTCTATTTGTAATGAATTACCTGATAAGAACCCAGGATCGGTATTATCTTTAGGCGAGATAATTATTTTACTAATTGTTACACCTTTTTTAATAGGCGCTTCAGGTTCTTTATTTGATACTTTAAATTCTTTTTTATAACCGTCTTTGTTTCCCTTCCGCATTGGAAGTGAAACAGCTTGCTTCGTTTGAACTACTACATCTTTCTCTTTTGCATTTGCTACTCGTACCGTTTCATGTCCTTTTACTACTGAATCTTTTCCGTAGACATTCTTCACTTCAAAATTCGCAAATCCATAATCGTATAATTTCTTTGTTTCATCAAAGCGTGCCGTATGAGATTTTGCTTTTATCACTACAGAAATTAGGCGCATACCATTTCTTTCTACTGTACCAGTGAAACAATCTCCCGCTTCTGGAGTCGTTCCTGTTTTCAAACCATCTACACCTTCATATTGCTTAATTAAACCTTTTAACATCCAGTTAAAGTTCGCCATATCAATTGGATATTTACCACCCTCTTGGAATGTTTTTTTAGGAATTTTTGCTGTATTCAATATTTGGGGAAAATCTTGAATAAGACGTTGTGCTAAAATTGCACAATCCCTTGCAGACATTTTATTTTTCTCATCTAGAGTTGTCCCTTCTAGGTGATATCCTTTTAAATCTTGATTTGTTAAGCCTGTAGAGTTTACAAATTTATAATCTTTCATTCCAAACTCTTTCGACTTATCGTTCATCATTTTTACAAAATTGCCCTCTTTACCAGCAATCTCTTCAACTAAAGCAATTGTTGCACCATTTGCAGAATAAATTGCCATTGCCTCATATAACTCTTTTACCGTATAAGAGCCACCATTTTCTAATGGAACATTTGATAATGAACGATCTTGCGAAATCTTATGTGCATATTCAGAAATTTTAACTTTTTGATCCCATTTAAGTTTTCCTTTATCTACCGCTTCATGAACTAAGTATTCGCTCATCATTTTTGTCATACTAGCAATTGCCAATGATTCATCTGCATTTTTTTGATATAAAATTTTTCCGGAATTTGCTTCTATTAAAATTGCTGATCCTGCTTCAACGTCTATAGCAGAAACTGTTTCCGCTGCTGCTCTTCCAAATGTAACGAACATACTAAAAAATAGTGTAAGCACTGTTACTATTGCAATAAATCTCTTGCAAAACATACCTTTCACTTCTGTTACCTCCAATATCTTTGTACTCAAAAAAGCGTTATTCTAACATAATCTCAAAAAAAATAGACAGTGTTCTCAAATTGTATATACATATTAAACGTTAGGATTGCTTTCATATAGACCATCTCATCTGACACTTTTAGGTGCCCTGATACTTTGTATTCCCACGCATATCCTTATTTTTAATCCCCTTATATTTTTTAAAATGATTCGCACTTTCATATTTTTTAGGATTACAATTAATAGACAATCTACATAATACATTTGTTCCACATTTACAAAAAATAAAGTGAAACTTTAATCAGTGGGGGTTTTGTTCATCCCCACTAATTATTAACCCTCACCAATCGGGATTTTAATTATTCAATTGAGCTATTTGCTAGACTTATATTAGAGATAAATTTTCTTTAGTCTAAACCATTAGTTTTTTGTAATAAAAAAACTACACCCAATACTGAATGTAGTTTTTCTAACTAACTAATTTATTTATTTTTTACTTCATTTTTATAAAAAGCAAATAATGGTTCGATGGATGGACTAGATAACAGCGGAATTGCCTTCTCGATCAATTTCCTATCCCAATCAAACCAACGCATTTCCATTAACATGTTTATTTCTGTATCAGTGAATCGTTTCTTTATTTCCTTAGCAGGATTTCCACCAACTATTGTATACGGCGGAACATCTTTACTTACGACAGATCCTGCAGCAACAATTGCACCTTCACCAATAGTAACGCCAGGCATTATTATAGCATTCATTCCAATCCAAGCATCACTTTTAATGACTGTATCGCCCTTAGTTTCATATGATTGTTCAATTTGCTCAGCGAATGGATATACTGTAATCCATTCTGAGTGATGATTATGGTTACCACCCATTAAAATGACTACTCCACTTGCAATGCAAACATAATTCCCAATAATGAGTTTATCAAGATGCCATCCCATCTGTTCAATTGGATTAAACAGTGCTTGTGACTTAGCATCCCCCCACAAATACCTTACACAACCATCTTCAAAATTTTGATGACCATAATACCCTGAATAATAGGAGTACTCTCCTACTTCAATGAGTGGATTTGTTACTATATCTTTTATATATTTTGTTTCTGACCAATGATTAAATAATGGATGCTTCATAACTTTATTCCTCGCTTCTAAGTATTATATATTTTGCTATTTACTTAGAAGCTTACTACGACTGCTACATTTTTTAGCTTTCTCAAACGACGAATCATTATCTTCAAGCCTTTCTTTTATAATAGAAAAAGCATAACGCAATACATTACACTAGTCAAATTGTGTAATTTTGAACACATCTTAAACAGTGTAATACTGCAATAACAACATGAAAACACTCTAACTTCGATACAAATACTATATTTATTACATTTAGTTCATATTTTGTAAAAAAATCTTAATTGCCATGACAAAGCAAACAATAACCACTATTGGTCGTATTAATGACGTCCCTTTTGTAAGCACCATCTTCGCCCCAATATATGACCCTATAATTTGACCAAGCATCATAATCAATCCAATTGTCCAATCGATTTGGCCAAAAATAATAAAATACAACAAAGCAGCGAAATTACTAGTAAAATTCAAAATCTTAGCATTTGCAGTTGCCCGTGTAGCACTATATCCACATAAAAGAATGAACGCTAAAGCAATCAAGCTACCTGTTCCTGGGCCGAAGAAACCATCATAAAATCCAAGGAATGGAGCCACTGTTAACGCAAACAACAACATACTTATTTTTCTCGGTCGATCTTCGTTTGCTATATTTGGAGATAATAGAAAATAAAGACCAATAATAATAAGTAAAAAAGGTAATATCATGATTAGATATTCTGCCCGTATCTGTAAAACAAGCCATCCACCCAAAACTGATCCAAAAAAGGTCATTAAGATGGACAAACGCATTTCTTTAAGATTAATTTCTTTCTTCTTAATAAAAAACACTGTCGCCATGAGAGTTCCGCTACTCCCTTGCAGTTTATTAGTTGCTATCGCTACAGAAGGAGACATACCTACTAATAACATTATCGGGATAGTTATCATACCACCGCCTCCAGCAATTGTATCTATCCACCCTGCTAATACAGCTACTAAAAATAGTAATATGAGTAATTCAATAGTAAAATCCATACAAAGAATATGGGAAGGCTTGAGCTATTATACCCCAAACCTCCCCATCGTCCCTCCTCTCTTTAAACTAGTTAATAATATCTGTAAAGTAACTTTCTTTCTGATCACGTAATCGGCTGGAAACGTACTGCCTGCAAACAATTCTTCTTCCGTACTTATTATCTCCAATCGGAATTTTATATTCTTCCTCAGATAACCTTTCCCTACCATGAGTTACATTTGTTTGTTTACCATAGTATGAATTTGGAATAATTAATAAATCTTCAGATGTAAGTGGAACCTTATAAGTGGGCGTTGTTCGTAAGAGTTCTAAAAACATGTCAAATTTCAATTTTTCTTCTTCACTTTTTCCCACATAAATCAATCTATTTTCTGCTCCATTCAAACAAGTTGCAATAATATCACCATTATCATCCAAAAATATGATTTGGTTTATTTCCCCTACAAATCCCGATATTTCACCATCCGCCATTCCTGCGATATGAGCAATAGGCATTTTACTTATCGCCAATATATCATCTTTACTGAAGTGATTTTCTTCAAGATGCTTTTGAAGTAATTTTGGCGTTCCAATATGAGTTTGAGTTTTTAAATTTAACACTCCTTTTAATAAAAGAGCATCAACTCTAGTAAATTTTCCACAAGTAATTTCAGACACTATTCGTTCCACGGATTTATTAAGTCTATTTGATACAATTTCTAAATTCGTATTGAATATTTTCAATCTTGCTTCAATATCTGATTGGTCTTTCATGTCTGTATACACTGTGGCATCGTTATGTTGATAAAAGTTCCCGCCACCGGTGCTTGCACCGACATTTCGCAAAACTTCATCGTTGTTCAAAGGGGAAATGAGGTGAAATCTATTTTTCCCTGCATGTTCGGATGGGTGAATTAAAGCATCATAATTAAAAAGTGTGGCAAAAAGCCATGTGACCCATTCTGCATAAAAATATTTTTTCATTCTATCGTCTTCGTCTTCACCATAATTAAAACCTTTGCGATTTTCCCCAGGTAATAGGGTTTCCATAGGATCACATGGAATATTTTTAATAAGAGTAGGTGGTACGTTTCCACCACAATTCGCTACTTTTATCATATGTAGTAGTTTTTTCATATCTGAATTCGAAGTTTTCTTTGAATAATCAATCAAACAATTAAGCCACTCTCTTGAAAAGCTTGCAGCTATTTCTTGATCACAAGTATAAGGATTATGAGTTTTTAATTCATGGTCTATTAGATTCTTGATTTTATCCTTCAATACATTAGGAATGCTAATTTCTTCGATTTCTGTAATCTGCAGTATTCCTTTATTCATTATAAAACCTCCGTTGTTTTATTTTTTCACCATATCTTCTATTAAATAAACTACCTACTTCTTTTTTGCTCCTTTGCTTTTCGTCAGAGCTATTACAGTTACCAAATTACAGAGCATAAACGTGGAGTAAACAAAATTTCTTTTTAGTTACATTAACCCCGTAAATCTCCATTAAATTAGTATATTTAATGGAGATTTCTTTTCATACTTTACTTTCAAACTATGTTTATAGGATTTTCAATTCAAGCACAAATATTCCTTTCCCTAGAATTTTCCTAAGATTGAAATCAGAATTTTCAATACACTAATATTAACAATAAAAATATAACACGAAACCAAAAAATGTAAACGAATAGTTTTTTTATAAAAAATAGTCAGACTATTTTAAGGTAATTTGTATTTCATTGAACTAACTGTAATAAAGTGGAACTTTAATCAGCCCTCACCAATCGGGATTTTACGGGCAACAGGGCCCCCGCCTAACTTCTTTGCTTCCGCTGAATTTTGAGGTGGGGGTCTTATTACCCGGCAAATAGCGGATAAAAAAGCCCCCTAAATGATAGAGGACTTTCTTTACAAGAATATTCTATTTTAAAATCCTTACTTACCTTTTATTTTAAAAGATATTGCTGTAACTTCTTTATTAATTGTTCCGTCCCCTCTGGACTTACAATAATCTTCCCATTCGCTAACGAAATATTGCTGTCTGAAATATCACCTGTAAGTGCACAAGCTCTTGGAGATTGATATTTTCGTAAAATAATCTGATCCTCTTCTATAAACATTTCAAGAGAATCTTTTTCTACAATTCCTAAACTCCGTCTTATTTCCATTGGAATAACAATACGCCCCATGCTATCTGCTTTACGAGTAATCCCTCTTGATTTCATAAAATGCCACCCTTTATTTTTATCTAATATTACGGTACTTATTTTAGCAATAAACAACAATAAGGAATAGTTCGTATTACAGTACTTTTTTTAGGAATAAATACCAATTAAAAATAGCTTATGTTAGGATTGTTTCTTGTTTATTCTTCATTTTTAATATATTTATCCTTGATCATTTTTATATATTGTTTTCTTTCTGTTAGTTCAAATATAAATAATGCCTTTTTTATGTATGTTAAACCAACTTCATTAGAGTGCTGAACTTTCAATAAAATTGCACCTTTTTCAAAAAACAATTCACCTAATAAGTATAAAGTATTCATATTTATGGCTAATTTTATACCTATTTCACTATACTTAATCGCTTCTTCATATTGATTTGCAAGGTGTAGACATTTTGTTAACGTATGAATGAGTCTTAATTTGATTTCTTTTTCTCTAGGAAATTCTATCTTATTAAAATTAATTAAACTTTGTTTTAATATATTTATGCTTTTCTCATACTCTTCATTTTCTGCATGTATTATAGCAATTGAATTCATTATGCTTATTTCTTTTTCTGATAAAAAGTTACTACTACTTAAAGTTTGTTTTAGTGCTCTATTTAAAATGTCAAAAGCATTAATTGTTGCTCCATTTACATAATATATAGCAATCGCTTCATGCCATAATAGAAATTGTTTATCTTCTTTTGATTGGAAATTATTTTCGTTTTTCTCTTTTTTCACTATTTCGTAAAGCTCATTATATTTTTTTTGTTTCACACAATCTCTCATTACACATTTTACATTTTCAATATATTTTATTTTTTTATTTTTGGTCAGTGCAAATATATAATTTGGATCAATACCAAGTCTTTCAGATAGTTGATACAACAATATGCTAGATGGATAAATAATCCCTTTTTCTATCTTACTAATTTGGCTTTGTGAACATATTCCATGACATAATTCAGATTGTGACATATTTTTTTTCTTTCTAAGTTCTTTAATAATAATACCAAGATTGTAGAATTCCATCTTTCCTCCCTCAAATGTAACACTTTATGAGTATAAGAATATTTTCCAACTTTTAATGTAATGTAAAATTAGTATAGTTACAATTACTATTTATATGGATTTATAGTTTTTCACAAACTTGTATCACAATATGAGAAATTATTACAATAAAGTTCACTAATAACCAATGGGAGTTTTATTCATCACCACTGATTATTAGTCCACTCCAAGCAGGCGTTTACAGGTAGTTCGATTTCTTTGTCACAGCTAAATTTTGAGGTGAGAATCTTATTGCCCGCAAATAGCGAAATTAAAAGAAATAAATATGATTTTTGACCTTTATTTCTTTTAATAGTTTCTTTTGATTTTATATAAACAATTTCGAAGGGGCTTATTTTATGAAAAGAATATTAACCGAAAGAGAATTAGAAGTGGCTATTTATGTAGCAAAAGGATATACAGATGCAGAAATTTCCAGAAAAATATATGTTACCCCTAGAAGAATTTCAACGATAATTAATCATATTAAAGAAAAATGGCATATTAATTCTAGAGTGGAATTAGGTATTTTAGTTTATCATTATGGTTTTATAGATGCACCCTTATTTTCTAATAAGGAAATTCAGCTATGCAAAAAGGTTGTACAGTAGATAGCAGAATATAAAAAGGTTAGAGAATTAACTTCTCTAACCTTTTTATATTCAATATTAGCTTTTAAACAGCCCTAATGCTACCATTAATCCTGTTATCTGTTCAACCTTGTATAAACACAAAAAAGAATTAGCCCTTCCTACTTTTCAAAACTAGTTACAATTCTCTCTTTCATTTTCTGTATTACTTCACTGCTCAATACTTTTTGACCAGCAGGAAGTTTTAATATGGCAGCGGCACCTTTGCTAAGGTATATTTCTTGATCATTATTTTGATTTACTACCAATATTCCTTGCCCTTCAAATTCGAAATAACTAATATCTTTTGTTTCATTTGTATTATTTTTTATTGCTTTATATAATCCATATAAATCTTTACTTCTATTTTCTCCGCCCGTTCGAATCGGTTCAGTATCATTCGCAACAATTAGTCCTTCTGGCTGCTCACCCTTCATAATAAACCACAGCTTTTCATTTGTTGGTAATAGCAATTGCTTAAATTCAGAGCTATTTAAAATTTGCTGTGCTGGAATTGTTGCATAGATTGGTAACGAAAATGGAGATGTTGTTATTTTTTCAAAATTTAAATTTTCAGAAGAACTTCCCTTACTATATTGATAATCTTTTAATGCGATCGATTGTACTGATTCACTTTTATTTTTTGATGCATAACTAATTTTACTAGCGAAAATAATAACGGTCATTAAACACATGCACGGTATCACAAGCTTAAGTAGATTTCCCATTTATGAACCCCCGCTTTTAATATTATTAGTTTGCATGGATATTATAAACAGTTTCACTCCACCAAAAATTATTATTGTTATGGAACGTACTGAAATTATGATTATAATGATCACCATACCAAGGGTCCATGTACGTTATATAATCTGTTCCATTTGTCCCTTTATAAAATCCATCAAGTACTAGAAAGTGTCCGATGTTAGCTCCATTTTGCCACATAATGAGTACAATCATCGGCTGATTACTATTAATTTGACTTTTGAACCAATCATACGATTTTGCTCCAGAACTTATAGCTGAACTAACACCATATCCCGATAATCCATATTGTATTTCACGTGAAGTTGCAGGATTATTATATGATCCACCCTTAACATACCTAACGTACTGATCTTGTGAAGGAGTTTTCCCAAAATAATTTAAAACTGAAACCGAAGTGCCTGCCCAACACCAATTTGATCTTTCTTGTAATATGTTAGGTACAGATAATTTACGGTCTATTGGTGTACTTGGAGGATTTCCATTAATATACGCTGACGTTACATATACTTTTTTTCCATCTTTAAAATAGTAAAACCAACGATTATCTAAATTTCCTGTCCAGTAATCTTTAACCGCTTCACCATACTCCCATCCTTTAAAAGATACTTTTGTATTTCCGGGAATCACATCTACAATATTTGCATTCAAACTTTTCGCCTCTCTAACATTTACATTCAATGGAGCTGTTGTCCCTGAAAATTCAACTTCTTCTGCTATTATTTTCTGAACACCAATAAAACTAAATGTGAAGAACAATAAAACCATACAAACAATAAAATGCTTTCTTCCCTTCATTTCTCCACCCCTTCATCAGTACTAAAAAACATCAACAATTCATCCTTATTAATTGTTCAAGCTTAATATTACATACTAACGAAAAATGACTTCTCATAAAGTAAAACTTTAATCAGTGGGGGTTTTATTCATCCCTCACTGATTATTAGTTAAACTAATCGGGCTTTTACGGGCTGCCCGATCCCCACCTAACTTCTTTGCTCTCGCTGGATTTTGAGGTGGGAGTCTTACTGCCCGGCAAATAGCGAGATAAATTCCAATACAAAAAAGGAGCCTATAAATTTTTATAGGCTCCTTTTTATTTCGTCGTTATTACTTAGCTAATTCTTTCGTAACCTTCATTACATCAACGAAGAATCCCCAGTTATTCACTACAGAAGAGATACTGATATGTTCATCTGGAGTGTGGACGTTAAAGATGTCTGGTCCGAATGAAATTGCATCTAATTCAGGCATCTTTTGAACGAATGCGCTACACTCAATCCCCGCATGTACAGCGAAGATTTCAATTTCTTTATTGTATTTTTCTTGATGTACTTTTTCAAATAAATTACGAATTTGTGAGTTTGGATTGTATGGCCATTCTGGATACTCTGACTCTATTTCAAATGTAGCACCAACTAATTCAGCAATATATTTGATTTCTTCTGCAACATGTTGTTTTAAACTACTTACAGAACTTCGCACTTCGTTACGTAATTTAATTTCATCTTGCAACGTTTCAATAACGCCTAAATTTGTTGAGCTTTCTACAAGACCTTTAATATCCATGCTCATACTTTGAATACCATTCGGAATTAAGAATAATGATGAAATAAGCTGCTTTTGTGTCTCTTTAGCAAATACTTTTTCAACTGTTTCATCCAATTTTGTCAGTGTAACATGAACATCTGAATCAACAGCACGCATTTCTTCTTGTAATACACGTGTCCATGATTCTAGTTTTTCTTCTACTTGCCCTACATCTTCTGTACGAATTAAAATTGTAGCTACACTTTCACGCGGAATTGCATTCGTTTTTAATCCGCCGTGAACTTCACTTATGTTAAACTCCGTATGTGCTGATAAATCACGTAACACTCGTCCTAATACTTTGTTCGCATTACCGCGTTGTTTATCAATTTCCATACCAGAATGTCCGCCTTTTAGACCGCCAACATATAGACGGTATGCATCCATATTCGCTGGTGTTTCATCCCAAATTACGGGAATTGTTTCAACAGCTTTCGCACCACCTGCACTACTTACAAGTAATTTATGATCTTCTTCAGAATCAATATTTATAAATATCTTTCCTTCAAAATGATTTGGATCAATAGCAAAAGCCCCGCCCATTGTCGTTTCTTCTTCAGTAGTGATAACGACTTCAAGTGCTGGATGCGGAATTTCTTTTGAATCTAATAAAGCTAATGCATACGCAACTGCAATACCATTATCCGCACCTAAAGTTGTTTGATTTGCATATAACATGTCCCCAATGATTCGTAATTCAATTGGATCTTTTTCAAAATCATGTACTGTTGCTTGATTTTTTTCGCAAACCATATCCATATGACCTTGAATAATAATAGCTGGTACATTTTCATAACCAGCTGTTGCTTCTTTTTTAATAATGACATTTAATGCTTCATCTTGAATGACTTCTAAGTTACGCTCTTTTGCAAAGCCCACTAAATAATCACTAATTTCCTTTTCATTACCTGATCCTCTAGGAATCTTTGAAATTTCTGCAAAATGATAAAATACAGGGTGCTTTGTTAATTGTTCTAAAGTAGAATACATTTTTCAAGCTCCTCTCAAAATGAAAAAATAGTATGTAAGTCTTTTATCATTATACCATGATTCATTATTTTACCTTTCTTTTAACTTTTATTGTTCATTTTATTTACAACACTCATACAACATTATAAGGGCGTTGTAAGCTATATCGATTTTTCTCATTTAATAATAGTCGTATACTTTTTAAAGAAACACATTAAAGGAGATAAAGAAAATGAAAAAGTTTGCAGCAATTATTACACTATGTTTATTATTTTTTAGTTTTACTATTGGCTGTGAGAGAGCGTCACTAAATAAAATTGGTAAAGATGTATATTACATGCAGATAAAAGGCGAAGGAGCTATCGAAAAAGTAGATGGTAGAAACTTACGAAACTATACGCTGCCCGCATATCATGAAGATGGTGTCAAAAAACAAATTACATTTAGAAGTACAAAAAAAGAAAACGACCATAAATTAAATGAAGACGCGTTTTTACGCCTTTATGTAGATCAAGATGATAATAGCAAAAATGAAATATCATCAATTGAAGTAAAGTCCTATGAAGAGATTCAGAAAACAGATTTACCTAAAAAAGTAAAAGATAAGTTTACTATTAAATAAAAAACAAAAGAAAATGCTCTATGCATTTTCTTTTGTTCTTTTCACTTGTATATATTTTGAACTACTATTATTCATCAGTTTCTCTAACCGATTTATATTCTCCGTTAATGCACCTTTCACAAGAGAGAAATCTGTATTGGATTCTTCTTTTTTTTCTTTAAAAAACGAAGACTTTTGTACATTGACTTCAGCCATCTCTTCTCCCCCTTTTCAAAAAGATACAACCTTTTATTTATATTATATAGCAAATGTAGAAAGAGTGTACACTTATGATTTTCTTTTTAATTCTTCTTCTAATTCTTCTACTTGCTGCAACGCATCCCCTTTTATTAAAGAGAAATCTGTTGTATCTTCGTTATCTTCTTTAAAAAAATCATTGTCATAATCTTTTACCACTACAATCACCTCTACATGCTAGTGTAGGAATGATTGTCCAATTTTATTCAACTTTGTCGGATTTTGTTTTTAATTTATGTATAGAAGAAAAGGACAGAAAAAGATTCTGTCCTTATTTACTAAAATAACTATGATGTATTGTTAAATTATATACATTTTCAAAATCCCGATCTTGCAGGTTATTTTTCTTTCCATCAATAACAATGAAAACATCACTTACTATTTTTGCTGGTATAATCCCGACATTTTCTACTTGCACTGCTTTCTGCTCATTCAATTGCTCGATATGTTCTAACGGAACGATAATACTAAATTGCGAGCGAATACCACGAAAGTTTGTATTTAATTCCTTTGCCGCTTCAAAAACAACAATTTTCGCGCCAATTTTTTCCCCATATGAATCTAAAAATACATTTAAGCTCTTTGTATATTCTTCTTCCGTATGCCATTCCATCGTACCGAAAACTGCTGGATTAACATTTTGAATAATTGTGGTGTATATTTCTCCTCTCGCTTTAGATGCAATTAATGATCGTTTTATTGATTGAACTGTCTTGCCAATATCGCTAAATTTCGCACCCCATATTTCTGAAATATTAGGCGTTAAAATGAACGCAATATCAACAAAAATAACCATTGCAGTAAACATTAAAAGATTTTTCCAGAGGGTTAAATCAATTCCTTTTATCATGAAATACACGGTGACAGATATGATAAACAAACCATACCAAGTCTTTCTAATACGTTGCTTTTTCTCCTCGTACAACTCCTCATTTTTCCAATAAAAGAAAACAAGGACTACAAAGACAATCGCTAAAACAAATAAGCCAATTCGAATGTTAGAGATCATTAATCACATCACCCTCCATTCAAAAACTACTCACGATATCATTACATGCGCAAGCTGCTCTCTTTATGACAAAAGACATGGACAAGCTTCTAAATTTAGCTACATCGCATATATATTAGAAGGTACCACGTCTTTTATCCTGCTATTTGTGGGCAGTAAGACCCCCACTGATTAAAATTTTACTTTACCATGAGTCTATATTGTATATGTAGACAAGCATTCATTTCAAATTTTCGTATTAAAAAGAAATATGTTTCGGAATTTCCCCTTCAGGTACTTCTCCATCCATACTTAAATAATAATGACGAATCGGACGTAAGTTTTCGTCTAATTCATAAACAAGCGGAATACTAGTTGGAATATTTAATGAAACTACACCATCACTCGAAAGGTTGTCTAAGTATTTTACTAGCGAGCGAATTGTGTTACCGTGTGATGAAATAATTACTTTATTACCATTTTTTAATATCGGCGCAATTTCTGAGTGCCAATAAGCAAGTACTCTCTTCTCCGTATCCTCTAAACATTCAGTTAATGGAAATTCACCTTTTTTGAGTGTTTTATATCTTGGATCGGTCGCTTCATATCGAGGATCGTCTTCAGTAAGAGCCGGTGGTCTTACATCAACACTTCTTCTCCAAATATGAACTTGCTCCTCACCATATTTTTGAGCAGTTTCATCTTTATTCAACCCCTGCAATGCACCATAATGTCTTTCATTTAGCTTCCAAGATTTATGTATTGGGACCCAAGTAAGATCCATCTCATGAAGTACAATCCATAACGTCCGAATTGCGCGTTTTAATACAGATGTATAAGCCACATCAAAAGTATATCTGTTTTTCTTTAATATTGCTCCTGCTTCTCTCGCTTCACTTAATCCATTCTCTGATAGATCAACATCTGTCCATCCAGTAAAGCGATTTTCAAGATTCCATAAACTTTGTCCGTGACGAATAAGTACAAGTTTTATCATTATAATTCCCCTTTCGGAAATGTGAATTTTATTGTTCCATTGCGTACACGTATAAAGTATCTAGTAATGTATCTTTTTATCCATTCACTCTATAACCAAACGATAGTTGCCAAATGTATGGATAAAATTTGTTCTTTTTCAAACTATAAAAACAGAAGTTTTTCATTATTTTTGATCGACTGGTATTTCCCGTTTTGATATCCAAGCATCAAAACCTGATCGACTATTTGCCATTTCATTCATAACTTGATGCCAATTGTCTTCACATGATTCACCAAATTTTGAAAAAATAGCGCCCATTTGTTGTCTTTGTACATCGCTCAATTTTTTCTCTAAATCTGCACCTTGTTCTGTTAAAGACAACTGTTTCACACGGCGGTCATGCGTAGCTTCATTACTCTCAATTAAGCCCTTTTCCACAAGTTGACGTAGTGGCCCGTGGAGAGCTTGTTTACTTATTTCTAATAATGATAATAACTCATTTACACTTATCCCTGGAAAACGTGCGATAAAAAATAAAATTCGATGATGTACTCGTTGAATGCCATATTCTTTTATAATTTCATCTGGCTTTTCAGTAAATGTTTTATATGCAAAATAAAATAATGCTAATGCCTCATTCATCTGTTCTTCTTTATGTTGTGTCATCTACTTTCCCCCTGTATGTAAATTATACCACAATCTAGTAATGAATATTTTAATCAACTTATTAGAATCTGTTTAGTCTATTGAAACATTCACTGCATAATTAGGAGATGATTCATTTGAAAAAAATATACTGTAAGTACATATTTATTGGATAGACTACACGAATTAGGAATTGAACATACATTCGGGGTTCCTGGTGATTATAATCTTGCCTTTTTAGATGATGTAGTACCACATGAAAATTTAAAGTCGATTGTATTATTAGTATTGGTGTGAAGTTAACTGATACTATTACAGGCGGCTTCACACAAGGTTTTACAAAAGAACAAGTTATAGAAATCCATCCCTACACTGTGAAAATTATAGATAAAAAATACGGTCCAGTTGTAATGCAGGATATTTTACAACATTTAAGTGATTCAATTGAGCATCGTAATAAAGATACTCTTGACGTTAAGCCATTTATTTTAAAATCATCTCTTTTTACTGAAGAGTTCAATCCCAAATCACAAATGGTCACACAAAAACGTTTTTGGCAGCAAATGTACCATTTCTTACAAGAAAACGACATCTTAATTGTAGAGCAAGGAACACCTTTCTTTGGTAGTGCTGCTATCCCTCTACCTAATAACACTGCATATGTAGGACAACCGTTATGGGGATCTATCGGATATACACTGCCCGCTCTAATTGGTACACAGGTCGCCAATTTATCACGGCGCAACATTTTAATTATTGGTGACGGTTCTTACCAAGTAACTGCCCAAGAGTTATCAACTATACTACGTCAAAATTTAAAACCGATTATATTTTTAATCAATAACAACGGATACACTGTTGAACGTGCCATTCACGGCCAAAACCAACCATATAATGACATACAGATGTGGGATTATACTAGCTTGCCGAACCTATTCGGATCAGAAGAAAAAAGCCTAACATTTAAAGTGGAGAATGAAACAGAGTTAACAGAAGTCTTAACAAATATAACTTTTAATAAGAATCAACTTATCTTTATTGAGGTAATAATGAGCCAAAGCGATCAACCTGAATTGTTAGCTAAACTCGGGAAAAGATTCGGTCAGCAAAATTCTTAATATAAAAAAACTAATTATACAATTGGTAGTGTAAAATTTGTTTTGAGAATAATTTCGACACTCAAAATACATAAGGAAAAGGATGGAAAGCACCATCTTTTTCTATTTTAAGAGCGTTCTTCGACTAACGCCCCGTGTGACAAGCAAAAATTCTTAATCCATCTTTAACTTTATAGCTTTTGTCGCAATAAATGTTTTAATATGCTTATCTAATATCCTTGTCCCACCAAAATCATCCTCATAAAAACCTGTCATAGCAAAACCAGCTTCAATTTGGCCTTGGATTTGGTCTTCTAAAGTATGCGCATATTCTATTGTTTGATTTGAATCGATGTAATCTTGAACTTCATCCTCTGGTAAATAATCCAATGTTGATGAAGGAATTGAATGTTTAACATCAAGAATACCTTTTTGTTCTTGGTTATCATCAAAGATCCATAGTAATGGATTTGTAAATCCAGCAATAAGAATACCTTTATTCTTTAAAACCCTAGAAACTTCATTCCATACAAGATGAACATCTTTTACAAACAAATTAGAGACAGGATTTACAACAATATCAAAATATTCATCCTCAAAGTCACCAAGGTCTGACATATCTCCTTGTACGGTTTTTAAAGTCAAACCATCCCGTTTTGCTACCTTTTCATCTTGTTCCAATTGCTTCTTAGATATATCAGTAACTGTTACATCTGCTCCAGCAGCAGCTAGAACAGGTGCTTGTTGTCCACCACCTGACGCTAAGCAAAGTATCTTTAATCCATCTAATGACTTTGGAAACCACTCTCTAGGAACTGACTTTTCCGTAGTGACTGTAATCTCCCATTCACCTGATTTGCTTTTCTCAATAATCTCGCTACTTACAGGCTGCGTGTATCTAGAACCTTCTTCAACCTTCTTATCCCATGCATTACTGTTTTGTTGTGTAGTATCCATTGCGATTAGTCCTCCAAACGATCTAGTGGCATTCAATGTGTAAGCTTATTAACTATTTATACTTTCCTTTTCCTATTAACCTGCCTGATAGTTCATACATAGTTGTTTACATTTATATTAACAGATAAATACTAATAATTACTAAAAATTCTAAAAAGACACAAAAATATACATCTATTCCATCATTCATTTAAAATAATCGTAGAATTGGTAAGTTTTAAACAACTCATTTCCACAAAAAAAGCATTCCAAAACTGTTGACAGTTGGAACGCTTTTTTATGTTATTTCATTTTTCAAGCTTTTAACTAAATCCATTAAACAAATAAGCTACGCTTTTTCTTTTTTATTCAGCAAGAGTTAACTGCCAAGATACACCATACTTATCATTTAACCAGCCAAACTTTTTACTAAACGGATAAGAACCTAAAGGCATGAGAATTGCTCCATCCTGCGCTAGTTTATGAAAGACCGTTTCAATTTCTTCTTCTGTCTCACAAGTTACATAAAGAGACATAGCTGGAGTGAATGTAAAATTATGATTTACATAACTATCAATACACATAAACTCTTGGCCATTTAGCGTAAAAGTTGCATGAATTACAGTTCCCTCTTTACCAGGTCCATTTTCATCGTAGCGAGAAATACTTACAATTTCCGATTGATCAAATAGCGACGTATAAAAATTCATTGCTTCCTCAGCTTTGCCTTCAAACATTAAAAACGTAGTAATTTTTTGATTTGTGTTACTCATATGGAGACAGCCCCTTGTTATATATTTATGTAAAACATAAGTCGGCCAAAAAACCGAACGTATATTCCTATAAGTGTATTGTCTATAAAAACGATGAGTTTGTCAATTATCTACTTTCTTATTTCTTCTTAAATAATGCTGTCCAAAGAAATGATTCTCCAAACATTTCTTTCGGTTGTTTCATTTGTTTCATCCTTCTAATCTCAATTACCTCAAATTCTTTAAATATCTCTCTTAACTTTTCTTCCGAGTATGCAAGACCACCTTGTAGACTCCATTCTCTATATACGTCCCAATCTGTTATTTCTGATCCATTTCGCTCATCTAAATTGCCTGCTGCAAAACATGTTAATCCGAAATAACCACCCGATTTTAATGAGTTTTTAATTAAATCCACATAATTTATTCTTCTATGCGGTGGAATGTGATGCAAACAGCCCGAATCATATACAAAATCAAATTCGTTTTGAACCTCTAAATTAAAAATTGAATTACAAATAAAATGAATTTCTACCCCTTTTGCCAATGCCCTCTCTTTTGCCCAGTTAATGCCTTCTACAGATAAATCCACTGCTGTTACATCAAATCCTTGAGTCGCTAAATAAATGGCATTTCTACCTGGACCACATCCAAGTTCTAATACCTTCCCTTTTGAAACTCTCTCTTTTTGTATATTCGAAACTAGATTCTCATCTGGAACATTTTCAAAAAACGGAACATCCTTTTCTCTATTCTCATAAAACTCATTCCAAAATGGTTCTGCAGGTCTTAATAATGAATCAAGCATTTTTAAAATGTCTTCTTGTGTGTGTAACGTTTCAGTTTTCATTAATACCCCTCCATGAATTAATGGTTAGAAAATTATTATATATCTTTTTGAACTTTCAGACGAATAAAGGCTCCACATTTTAATTTTTTCTTTATTCTTTAAATTATTTTAAATACGGTAAATGAAATTATAAACTTTACTCTTATGGTGCAAATGCACGCCAACCTATTATTAAATACAAAAAGAGCCACAAATTTTTGTGACTCCTTCTGCATTAATAATTATATCAGGATTTTTTATTATATAGCGATTTCTCTATTAACAAACGATATATCTCTTCATCCAAATTACCATTTCATACTTTAACGGCCACGTCTTTGCTGACCTTGCTTTGTACTACCTTTTTTATTACTTGACTTATTAAATGATCGGTTATTTTCATTTCTTGAATCACTTCTCGAGCTATTTCTCGAATCACGTCTTGATTCACTTCTTGAACCTTCGCGGCTATCTCTTTGACGATTTTGACCTGATTTCTTTGGAGCCGGCTTTGGTACCGGTTTTCCATTTTCATCTACACGTTTTATCTTCGGTTGTTCGATTATTTCTCTTTGTATTGGTGCACCAAGCGTTTTTTCAATTTCTTCTAAATGTTTTTCATCTTTCGCTGCAACGAACGTAATTGCAAGACCTGATCCACCTGCACGTCCTGTTCGGCCAATGCGGTGAATATAACTTTCTACATCTTCAGGGATATCAAAGTTAAATACGTGCGTTACACCATCTACATCAAGTCCACGAGCTGCTACATCCGTTGCGATTAAGTACTGAATTTTAGCTTCGCGGAAACTCTTCATAACTCTTTCACGTTTCGCTTGAGGTATATCACCATGAAGTTCAGCACAATTGTAACCTAATCCTTTTAAATTATCATAAAGCTTACTTGCTCTAACCTTTGTACGACAGAAAATAACTGCTAAAAATGGCTGGTCACGATCCATAACAAAACGAAGTGCATCTGGCTTTGCACGATCTGTCGTCTCAATGACACGCTGCTCAATTGTATCTACCGTTACTTCTTCACTTTGTACTTGAATCATTTGCGGCTCATCCATATAACGCTTCGCCAATTTTTTAATATCTTTTGGCATCGTTGCTGAGAATAACATCGTTTGTTTACTACCAGGTGTCTCATCTAAAATATCTTCAATATCATATAAGAAACCGAAATAAAGCATTTGATCCGCTTCATCTAGTACAATCGTTGAAAGATTACTTAAATCAATTGTTTCGCGTCGTATATGATCTAATAATCGTCCTGGTGTTGCAACAACAATATGTGTATTACCTTTTAATTTTCTCAATTGTTGTGCTACATCTTGCCCACCATAAATCGCTAGTACATTAATATCTTCTCTTTGAACAAGCATTTTTTTAATTTCAGTTGTAATTTGCAGAGCTAGTTCCCTTGTTGGTGCAACAATTAAAGCCTGAACATCACTAGACTCTGGATTGATTTTTTCTAAAATCGGTAACACAAATGCTAACGTTTTACCCGTTCCAGTTTTCGCCTGCCCAATAATATCTTTACCTGACAGAATAACTGGAATTGCCTTTTCTTGAATTGGTGTTGCTTCTGTAATTCCATTTTCACGTAATGTATGATTAAAAGTTTCACTAATTCCTAATTCTAAAAAGTTTTTCAAATAGACCACTTCTTTTCCTTATTTTTCACATTAGCTTTCATTGTACCATTTGTTTCGCTAAATATGAAAAATAAAAAAATTCTTATCTTCTTTTTTTATATTCATCCTGTACTAGATGGACAAATTCTTTTTGCTTTTTCTCGGATTTTATTAATGGTTCCATATTTGCAGAAGTCAAAATATACTTTTTAATTTTTCTATTACTCCAAATTAAACTTGTATACTTCGGATCTTCATGTAGATTTCGAAACCACTCTAATTCACTTAATTTTGCAATATGGTGTTTCAATTTCATGTCATTTCGAGGATAAAACAAAATAACATTTGCTATTACATCAAATAACGAACCCATCTTCTCCCTCCTATACCCTTGCTCAAATTATATATATTCTTTTGTACATATACATTTCAATTTTACCGAAATATACTGTTACTGATTTGGTTGAAATCGCAAAATATATGAACTAAAAAACCGATCTTTTTGATTTAGGAAAGACCGGTTTTCATTATTTTATAAAGTCAGCTTTCCTCCATGGTAGCAATAATACTGTGCTGCTTTAAGACTTTTAATCCTATTTAAAGACTTTTCCGCCCTTTCTATATCTAAGCAAAAATCCGGATTAGCTATTACTAACTCACGATTCTCTTGAACCGCTGCATCTCCTGTAATTACACAGTCTAAATTCGGAAAATATAATGAAATATGCCCCGAAGTATGTCCTGGCGTCGCTACTATTTGACATTCATTATTCAAAATCATTTGACCATCATGCACTTTTTCATCGACGGAAATATGTTTTATATTTTTTAACTGTTGTATAAACCATTTACCAAATTCTTTTTCTTCATTTGGCATACGTTCTAACATTTTTTCAGCTTGAACTAACCTCTCTGATTTTATATCACCACTAATATAGTTAGATTCAATTTCACTAGCAATAATATTAATGTGAGGATATTTCACTTTGAAATCATATAAAGCCCCTAGATGATCATCATCATAATGAGTAATAATTATATTTTTTAAGTTTTTCATCTCATATCCATGTTTTAATATTGCATTTTCAATTAAAGGTAAAAAACTTGTATATCCTGTATCGACTAATGTTAATTCATTATGTACTATAATTAAACTTGGATAAACACATTGTTTTTGCCCGTTAAATTCGAATTCAATTGGTAGTTCTATTATTTTCATTTTTCTTCCCCCATACCGCTTATAAAATGCATGATAATAACTAAATCATACACATACATTTTACAATATATATACTATGTAACGGAACACTGTGAATCGTGGCATAATCCACATTATATTATTTTGAACAGGTAATCCCCTATTTTTATGGAAATATATAATAAGAAAAACAATAACATTGATTAATCTCTCACTTCTTTGTCTATCCTTTTAAAAAATCTATGTTTTTGTAAAAGGAGTATTTATATGGAGAAACAGACACTTTGGAAAAAGTTCAAAAAAAGCTCTGTAAACCTCGGTAAATCCAGCGTATATGAAAGTATTATCTTATTCTACACAATGAAAAAGAAAGAATTACCTACTAAAGCGAAATTCATAATATTAGCCGCTTTATCTTATTACGTATTAACAATTGATTTCATTCCAGATATAGCTGCTATTATTGGGATTGGCTTATTAGATGATGTTTTAGCAATCGCTGTAGCGCATAAATATGTTATGCGCCATGCAGATGCTGAAATTCGAGAGAAGAGCAAGGTAAAAATGGAGTCATTATTTACTTCAGCACAAGCATAATTAAACTAACTAGTCATTTACATACCTTTTTACTTTCAAAAAAAGCTAACTGTAATTAATGATAGTTCAACCTCACTGAATATTACTCTTCACTATGAGAGCATTGCAGAATAAATCCCTAAACAAAAGCATTTCTCTTAGCTCTCAAACCGTAAACAAAAAGGGTGTCAGCACGTGTTCCTAAGTTCTGACACCCTTTTATTTGTTCTTATATCTATCTGTTATACAGTTGCATGTGTCCCCTTATACAAAACTGCTATTGCCGCGACTATAAGGATCATACCCATAAAAGCAGGTGCAGCATGACCAAGCGATACATAGATTTGCCCTCCAATAATAGGACCAATCATTCTTGCTAAAGCTTGAATAGATTGACTTCCCCCTTGAATCCTTCCTTGTTCACTAGAACCGCCAGACTTTGAAAGCATCCCGTTGAATGAAGGCCCGAAAATTGAATCCCCAAAACCATACATCAGCATTCCAACGATAAGTAGTGGATAGAGTGAAAACAAAGCTGATGCCGCAATAAAACTGTATCCTATAATCTCCGAACCCATCCCAAGAATTGCTATTTGTTTATCACTAAGCTGGATCAAAAGCTTTGGCATTATAAAACTTTGTGAAACAATGTCTTGAAAGCCCAAAATTGAAAACATAAGTCCGATTAGTGCAGGTTTCCAACTGAAAGTATCCATTGTAAATTGCGTGAAAATTGCTTGTAAAGATCCGTTAGGTATCCAAAGTAAAAACGCTGAGACAAGTAACCATTTTAAATTTTTCATGGAAAGTATGTTTGCTAGCTGTGCAAAAGGATTCAACCTTACAAAAGTAATCTCTTTTAACCTATTATTTTTGTCAAGACTCTCAGGCATATATTTGATCCCATATACAACATTTATTAACGTTATGATTGCTCCAAAATACATAGGTACAGTATCACCAAACTTGGCAAGTAATCCCCCAATAGTGGGGCCAATGATAGTTCCCGCACCTACAACTGCACTCACCCATCCAAAGTATTTCGTTCTCTGCTCTTTTGGAATGATGTCTGCAAAATATGCGAAGATAGTACTTATGCTCCCGCCTGTTATTCCTTCTATTATGCGTCCAGCAAATAGTACCCATAAAGCTCCTCCTATACCAAAAACTAAGTACCCAATTGCAGAACCAAATAAGCATATTAAAAGTAATGGACGACGGCCATACTTATCGCTTAAAGCTCCGAGTACTGGGGCAGCTAAAAACACGCAAGCCGCATATACGGAAGTTAGTAGTGTAACAACTAATGCTTGTTCTTCCGGATTACTTGTATATGGCTGTACTAAGAATGGGACTACAGGCATGATAATACTGAAACCTATACCACAAAGAAATACAGAAATAAGTCCGAATAGTAAAGCATGTTTATCTATGCTTTTTTCAGTTTTCCTTTCATTTTGTGATCTAAATATAGACATTTAACTTCTCTCCTTAAAACATTTTGTTGTCGTGTCAACAAAATGATAACTCCGTTTTGTTGATTAGTCAACAAAAATAACATAATAAAAAAGCAGCCTATTCTCATTAGAGTAAGGCTGCCATTTCATTATTAAAATGTATTAGGATTTAATATGTATACCTTGTTTCTTTATTTCTGCATCCAAATGTCTACTATACTTTTCCACGAAACTAATTATACTGTCGAATTCTTCTTCAGTTACTTGCTCAAATACAGCTTTATCCCGCTCTTGAAACTCTTTGTGCAGATCTTCATGGATTTTATAAATTTCTTTCCCTTCTTCGGTAAGCCTAAAATAAATTTCTTTCTTATTTTCCGACTTTTGGTAGCTTTCAATAAGGCCTTTTTGTATGAGCTTCTTAGTCATTCTACTTATAGCACCGCGAGTCACATAAAAAGCCTCTGCAAGTTGTGTCACATTAGAATCCACATTATTTTCAATATATTCAATGCAGTGGACTTCAGAAGACTTAAAACCTTTAAGACCTTCTTCCATCTTATCTTTATTAAGCCAAACCAGCTTATTATATAATTCCCTGAAACCGTTCATGACCTGTTCTTCTTTATTCATGACCTGCCCTCCTCACCGCTCATTAGTACATTAAAACTATTATATTAAATTTCTGCTTACGTTTCGACAATATTGAAATAATTATTGTAACATTCAAGATATGTGTAAAAATTGGCGCTTAAATAAAACAATTCATTAAACAGCAAATTTATTGCTACTTACAATAAACAGTAGACAAAAAGTAAGAGCTAAAATTATTTCTCTTAGCTCTTCTTTCATAAAACTATTTCACTTCATTAGCGACAAAAAAGTGCTCACATACACTTGATATGCGCTGTAAGTCCACGTTCCCACCAGATATAACCGCTACTACTTTTTTTCCTTTTATATAGCTATCAACTTTTCCTGCAAGAAGTGCAGCAGTTGCTAATGCACCTGCACCTTCTACAACAGCTTTCCCACGTTGTAATAAATCTTTCATCGCTACTTCCAGTTCTTTTTCTGATACAGTTACAATATCATCTACTAATTCTTTTACAATTTCAAATGTTAATTCCCCTGGTATTTTAACAGCGCAACCATCTGCAATAGTAGGCGCCTCATAATGTTCTACGATTGCTCCTTTATCGTAAGATGCCTTCATTCCATGAACATTATCTGCTTGGACACCAATTATATTAATCGATGGATTAAAAGATTTTAATGCTACAGAAATACCAGAAATAATTCCGCCTCCACCTATTGGTACAATGACAGTATCTACATCCCACATATCATCAAGAATATCTAATCCAATTGTACCTTGACCAGCCATTACCTCTACATCATCATATGGATGTAAGTATGTCTCACCTGTTTCCCTTATAATTTCTTCACATTTTGCCTTTGCATCATCAAATGTTTCACCATGTAAAATTACTTCAGATCCATATCCTCTAGTTGCTTCGACTTTAGCCTGCGGTGCAGAAATTGGCATAACAATTTTACTCTTAATACCGAGTAAATGAGCAGATAATGCAACTCCTTGTGCATGATTACCTGCTGAACATGCAATTACACCTCTTTCTTTTTCTTGATCCGTGAGCCGCGACATTTTATTAAATGCGCCACGAAATTTAAAAGAACCCGTTAATTGCATATTTTCTAATTTCAAATGAATTTCTCCGCCCGTTTTACTAGTCAAGTAAAAAGATTTTACTAATGGCGTTTTACGAGCATTTCTATCTAGAATCTTGTGAGCTTTTTTAATATTATCTATATGTAATGGTAGTTTTCTAGTTATCATACTTACACCTCTTCCAATGTTCTATTCCTAAGTTTTCGTAAGTCGTAGCTCCTTTATACGAAAAGAAAAAGTCTTTATATTTGTACCCCACTCTGAAATAAACACATTTGCAAACAATTCAACATCCTCTTCATATCACGTTCTTTATAATGATTTAAACATGCAATTTGGATCCAATTATTCTTTTGTAAATAAGATGACTCATAATGAACGATGTATCCTTGTAATGCTAATGCATCGCCTACTACTTTAGAAGAATGATCTTCGCTCAATACAATAGTAAGTATAATTGGCGCGGCATGTTCTTTAGGTGAAACAAGCTTTAAACCCATATCAGTAATAACTTCTTCAACATAATCGTATGTCTCTTTAATTTTTACAAATGCCTTTTCATCTTCAAATCTCTTCAACGCTTCTTGCAATGCATAAATTAAATTCCATGATTGTGAGTATGGAATGCTTTCATTTTCTTCATACATGCCAATGTCCATATAGGCCGGCACAGCCTCGTTTATTTTTACAATGTGGTTATGAAAAACGAAAGAAATTCCTGTATATGATTTAATCGCTTTACCGCTAACACCACTTGCAAAATACACATCCTTCAAGTCTATTGGTATTGCTCCAATTGAGCTTATGCAATCTACACATAGTTTCATTTGATTCTCGTTACAAAGAGTATTTAGCTCGTTTAAATCGTTTAACATTCCAGTAGATGTTTCATGATGAACAAACCAAAGCCATTCATAATTTCCAGTTGTCATTATTTCTTCTAATTCTGTATAAATAAACGGCTCTCTCATTTCCTTTTTATACGTATCAAAATGTAACTGTGCTCGTTTTGCATGCCCAACTAATCTATTTCCAAATTCTCCATTTGTTAATACTAGTCCTTTCCCTTTTAAAGAACGTAACTGTAAAGCAATCGCATCATTGGCTAACGTCCCTGTTCCTAACATAAGTTGTACATGTTTTGCTTTTGTCATGTGAAGTAACCGTTTTTTCACATTGTCCATTGTCACTTGAAATGACTTAGAGCGATGCGAAATAGGCTTAGTACAAAATGCCTTTCGAACGTTCTCTTCAATGTCTACTGGACCAGGTAAAAACGTGTATTCTTTCGTCATAATACTTCCAACACTCGATTCTTCAAACATAGCAGGGGTAACATACATTGGCTGGTAGGTTGCTGCTTCTGTACCAACTAACGTATGGAAATCTTTGAATCCCATCTGCTCATATAAAGCTAGTTCACGTGTTGTTGCAGAAATGAGTGCTAATTCATATCCGTTTAGAAGCAAATAACGATGTAGAAAACGGATTAATCCTAACAACGCTCTTCCATTCCTATATTCACGTTCTACTGAAAGTAAACGAATTTCATACACTTTTTCTCCATGCTCTTGCAAATAAACATCTAAATTTGAAATTTTATAATCTAACGAGAATGGTCGTTTTCCCCGCACCGCGACCATACCTACTAATCTATCCTCATCTAAACAAATTAAATATGTATTTTCTTCATGAAACCTATCTATACGAAACTGGTCTTTCGTTTCTTCATGTTGTGGAATCTCTTCCACAAAAGTTTTATAATTTAATTTATGTATACTTTCAAATTCCCAATCTTGATCAGCAACTTTATAAATTAACCCCATGCCTTATCTCCTTTATCTATTTAATAAAAAATGATAAGTGGAGACTATCCCCACTTATTAAACATTCATTTTATTCTCGATTTACATATAGAATAAGTACAATAATCATTCCACTTAAAATAGTCGTAACAATAGAATAAGAATAAAGAATCATACAAATTGGTAAACAAGCAATCGTAATTAGTCCTGGCTTCGTAAATCCTTTAAATATTAAATAAAATACAATAAAAATGCCTATGAGGGTAAGCGCTATCAAATAATCAAATGCGATTAATCCTCCAATAAATGTTGAAATACCTTTACCGCCCTTACCTTTAAATAAAACTGGGTAAATATGTCCAATAATAACGGCCAATAATGTTAACATTACGAATGTAGGATCTTCAAAAAGATATTTTGCAACAGTAACAACGATTGCTCCTTTAATTGCATCACCTAAAAATGTAGCGATGAAATACCCTTTTCCATATACGCGCCCCATATTTCTTGCACCAGGATTTCCGCTTCCTTCACCCCTAATATCAACGTTATGTCTCAATTTTGTTACTATATAAGCGGTCAAGATGTTTCCAATTAAATAAGAAGCCACCAAATATAAAAACTGCATACTATTAATCATGTAATCATTCACTTTCTACATGGGATTACATATACAATATTCAATTACTACGTATATTGTACGTTTTAATATACATCCCTTTATACATTTTAACATCATATTTTTACAAATCATACAAAAATTCTCATACGCTATTTTTAAAAATATATATCCCTCATTAAATAATATGTTCCTTTCACTGCCATTTCTGCTTGTGATACAAATATAATTTCTTTCATACTTTCTTCACAGCATTTCTTAAATACAGCAAATATTTCAGGAACTAAACGCAATATACTGCCACTTACTGCAATTGGCGTTGAGTGCTTAAAGTTTAACTTGTTATAAACATTTACTGTAATCCTTGCTAATTCCTTTCCAGCTTGCATTATAATTTCATGTGCATCATCATTTCCATTTCTCGCTTCCTGAATAACTAATGGCGCGATTGCTGCAATTTTATCTTTAGAAGAAGTATATACTAAGCTTTTTATATGAGACGGTGTCAAAAGTTGAAACTGCCTTTGAATATTCAAACTCAATGGACAAAGACTGATTCCTTGATCAAATTGAATTGCCATTTTCTTTAAAGATTGTAATGCAATCCAATATCCACTTCCTTCATCACCTAAAATATGTCCCCATCCACCGCTATACTCATACGCTTCTTCTTTCTTTCCAAGACAAATCGCACCTGTACCACCAATTGTTAAAATTCCGTCATTCCCTTTTAAAGTAGCTGCATGTGCGATCATTGCGTCATTGAATACTTCAATTGGTGTTCCATACTTCTTTTTTAGACGTAATGTTAATTCATTTGTATTTGCTCCACTTACACCCGCTAATCCTAAACAAATACAAACGCAATCCCCCTTTAATAACCCTTTCTGGCATTGATCAATCACTTCCATAATATGCACAAGAGCTTCTTCAAAATCTATTAATATATTTCCAAATCCACTTGTAGCTCTTGCAAATTCGTTACCGTCTTTATCAAATGCAATTGCTTCTGTCTTCGTTCCCCCGCCATCTACTCCAATCATATACTTCATATATTCGCCTCATTCTCTTCAAATTGGAGGGAATGTTATATTCCCTAAAACTACAGATTGCTTTGCACCTGTTGCGCTCGGCACATTACTCGGATTACGATGATACGTTTCGTTTGCTAAAATCGCAAAGGCGATTGCTTCTTTCGCCGCTGAGGAATAGCCTAAATCTTCTTGAGTAAATATTTTGCATTTTTCTTCCTTTAATCCAAATCGTATCATTTCAACAAGTGTACGATTATAACTTCCGCCCCCGCCTAAAATTACTTCATCGATTTCATAATACGGAAAAATAAATTCCTGATAATGATGAACAATTGAACTTGCTGTAAACATTGTGACAGTTGCCAATATATTTTCTCTACTATGCTTTTCAAATCGATTCAATAATTCAGTCACAAACGCTTCTCCAAACTGTTCTCTACCTGTTGATTTTGGTGGTTTCACGTTCAAAAATGGATGGTTCATACAATAAGTCAAAATTTCATCTACAACTACTCCCTGTTTTGCAATCTTACCATTTTGATCATATGACAACTGAAATAACCTTTGACATACTTCATCAATTATCATATTCCCTGGTCCAGTATCAAAAGCAATAACACTCTCATTACTTCGTTTACTTGGAACCACTGTAACATTACCAATCCCGCCAATATTTTGTAGTAGTCTATTTTTAGTTTGATGCCGATATAAAATAATCTCTGAATATGGTACAAGTGGTGCACCTTGTCCCCCTGCCGCCATGTCCATCGTTCGGAAATTCGAGATAACTGTCGTGTTCGTTTCATATGCTATTACTGCTGGTTCCCCAATTTGCAATGTTGAAGAAATAATATTTCCTTCTTGCTTTGGCTGATGATAAATCGTTTGTCCGTGAGAGCCTATTAAATCTAATTGTCTCAAAGGAAAATTGGCCTCTTTACAAACTTCCTTTACAGCATTGGCGAAGCATAAACCAAGTTTAAAATTTAAACTACATATAAGTTGGACATTCGAAGTTTCAATTGATAACGCTTGTTGGATCTCATTTTTCATATCATTACAAAATGGAACAGTAGTAAAATGGATGAGTTCGATTTTAGAATCTACACCACTTCCTTCTATATGAACGAGCGCTACATCTATTCCATCTAATGAAGTACCAGACATTACCCCTGCAATATACATAACGTGCATGACCTCCTATTTACTAAAAAACAATCATGTAAGTAACGAACGTACAACCAATCGAAAACAATATAAATCTAAAAAACAACTGAGCTTTCGATGCAAACGATCCATCAATGAAAGAAACAACTACCGTAAGCAAAACGCTTGCCGCAATACTTGTAACGAGCCAGATACTATGCATTTGTGATAGATTTAGCATGCCTAATAAAGGGACAAAAAGTAAATTTGCACAAATCACTCCAAATAATAATAAAAATACGCCTTTATAACTAAATTTTATATTCATTCTATTTCCCCCTTTCTAGTTTTAATGTGAAAGAAGTGATAGACAAAAAGTCTATCACTCAAAATAATAGCATGCAGATTAAGGATTAACAGATTCCCCGTCACCATTCTTTTCAATTTCAAGCATATTTTTGTCGTACATTTTAAAGAATGGTAAATAAATAAGGAACGATATTGCTATATTTATAAAAACTAATACAATCGCACGCCAATCTCCACCTGTTGCTAAATAAGCACCAATTGGAGCAGGTAATGTCCATGGCGGCATAATATGCGTTGGTGTTACAAATCCCATCGCTGTTGCAGCATAAGCTATAGTAGCTGTTACTAACGGTGTAATGACGAAAGGAATAATTAAAATTGGATTTAATACAATCGGCAAACCGAATATAACCGGTTCATTTATATTAAAAATCCCCGGAACAATACACGTTCTCGATAATGCTTTCGAATATTTTGATCGACCAAATACGATCATAGCTAACACAAGCCCTAACGTTGCGCCCGAACCACCAATCCAAATAAACCATTGATAAAACGGTTCTGGTGCAATAAACGGAAAATGACTCGCTCCACTTGCTACAGCTTCACCGTTCTTTCCTAAATACACATCCCAAAGCGGCCTTGCCACAGTACCTACAACTGATACTCCGTGTATCCCGAAAGACCAGAAAAACGTAATTAAAAATACAGGTATAATAACGCCAAAGTAACTATCACCAGCTTTTACTAACGGTGCGGCTAGTTTATCTACAACGTAATGTAAATCAACTTTAAAAACGACTGTAATAAGACTCATAATAATAATAACGAATGCTGCAGGTATAAGTGCTTCAAATGAACGTGATACTGACGGTGGTACTTGTTCTGGCATTTTTATCGTTACGTTATTCTTCTTACAAAATCTTAAAATCTCAACTGATAAAATAGAGACAATCATCGTCACAAATAATCCATGACCTCCGAGGTTTGTCATTGGAAGCATAAATCCTTTTTTATCAATTAACTCAGGCGTTAATGTTAAAAGTAGTGAACATACCGCAAGCTGTGCTCCTGATAAAGCATCTAATTTATAACTTTTCGCTAAATTATATCCTATTCCAAATGCTATATATAAGGACATAATAAACATAGTTAAACGATATGGTATTAATATACTTGTTTGATTCTTTAATGCCCAAACCGATATGAAACTATCTTTCGGCAGTGGTGGAAATGCTACTATTAAAAAGAAGCTTCCTACTATAATAAATGGTAACGCCGAAATAACTCCATCACGGATTGCTTGTAGATGCCTCTGCTCAGAAAGCCTTGCCATCGGGCCAGATAAGTTTTTATCAAGAAACGTGACAAACTTATTCATAACGCTTCCCCCTAACTGATTAATTCATTTACAGTTTTTAATAAAGTCGGGCCTCCAAGCGGCGTGTATGCTTGCGGTGGAATGATGCCACACGGAATAGATTCCTCCTCTGCAAATTTTTTTACAGAGTCAAATCGGTGTCTTATTTGAGGTGCCACCATTACGACATCCCAGCCATTCTTTACTTCTTCCTCTACCTCATTCGTTCCAATTGCATGCACTTCCATGTTCAAACCATTTTTCTCCGCTTCTTTTTTTAAAGCGTTTACAACAATTGCACTGGACATTCCTCCAGAACAGACAAACAAAACCT
Organism: Bacillus cereus G9842; assembly: GCF_000021305.1. Classification (GTDB taxonomy): domain Bacteria; phylum Bacillota; class Bacilli; order Bacillales; family Bacillaceae_G; genus Bacillus_A; species Bacillus_A thuringiensis_S. The sequence goes on along the minus strand of NC_011772.1, from coordinate 2,271,363 downwards.
TCATTTATTAATCCTCCTATACTTATAATTTATTACCCTTCAAATGAAAGGAAGTTTCACTTTACTAACAAGCATATGAAGTAGTAAATGAATTTAGTTATAATGAAAGTAAATTTCATTAAAAATATTTTTCCTATTAAATTAATGTTTCAATGTGTAATTTTCTCTATTGCAAGGCCAACCTCACCTCAGATATTATTTTAAATAATCATATGATAGGGAGGCGTATAAATGATCGTTAAACGTTTATTAATGATATGTTGTATCGTCATCTTGTTCATCCCTTTCTCTTTCATTTCCCCTCACTCTACTTATGCTGAAGTAAATACTACGTACAAAAAACATGAATTACGTGCTGTATGGATCGCATCAGTTCTGAATATTGATTGGCCCACAAAAACTGGCTTACCTATTGAAAAGCAGAAACAAGAATTTATAAGATTATTAGACGATGTAAAAAGCACTGGTATGAATGCAGTTGTTGTACAAATTAAACCAACAGCTGATGCTTTCTATCCCTCAAATTACGGCCCTTGGTCTGAATACATTACGGGTACACAAGGAAAAGACCCCGGATACGATCCACTTGCATTTATGATTGAAGAAGCACACAAAAGAAATATAGAATTCCACGCATGGATTAATCCATACCGAATAACGATGAATCACACTGATATAAATCGATTATCAAATAATCACCCTGCAAGGCAACACCCCAATTGGGTTGTACCTTATGGCGGAAAGTTATATTACAATCCCGGTATTCCAGAAGTGAAAAAATTTATAACAGAAGGTGCTTTAGAAATCGTACAAAATTACGATATTGATGCGCTGCATATGGATGATTATTTTTACCCATATAAAGTAGCCGGTGAAGAATTTCCAGATCAGAAAACATACGAAACATATAATAACGGTAAATTTACAAATATAGAAGATTGGCGACGTAACAATGTAAATGAACTTGTAAAAGATTTAAATACTGCTATAAAACAAGAAAAATCATACGTAAAGTTTGGCATTAGTCCGTTCGGTGTATGGCGAAATATAGCTGACGATCCGACTGGCTCTAACACAACCGCAGGCCAAAGAAACTATGATGACCTTTATGCTGACACACGTGAGTGGATACAAAAAGGATATATTGACTACATTACACCGCAAATATATTGGAATATAGGTTTCACCCCAGCTGCATATGACATATTAGTAGATTGGTGGGTTAAAGAAACAAATAACAAACCGATTCACCTATACATCGGTCAAGCGGCCTATAAAATTAATAATAACTCCGTCTCTGCTTGGTCTGATCCAGAAGAATATCCAAGACAAATTACATTAAACCGGCTATATCCTGAAATAAAAGGTAGTATGCATTTTAGCTTAAAAGATATTAATAACAATCCACTTGGAGTTAAAGATAGACTCTCAAAAGACATATATATACATCCTGCATTAATCCCGCCTATGCCTTGGATTGATCATGATCCACCAAAACAACCGACATTAAAAGGTGCCATTCCAAGAAATGAAGGTATTGCAATCGGTATCATTGATAATAGAGATAATGATTCTGCTTATTACGCTATTTACCGCGCGAATGGGCAAAATGAAGTGGATATACAAAATCCTAAAAATTTACTTACTACTGTAAGAAAAACAAAACTTGGAGAAATTTATGTAGATAAAACCGTTATTTCTGGAGAAATGTATACGTATGTCGTAACTGCAGTTGATCGATTGCATAATGAAAGTGTGGCTTCTAGTCATACTACCGTTAGAGCAAAATAAAATCTCATAACAAAAAGCGCCTTAAAGCTGTGATACTTAGCTTTTAAGGCGCTTTTTGTTATTTATTCTTAAACTTCTCAGTCGCTGCTCTCATCTTCACATTTAAATCATGATCAATTGAGTCGCGAATATCTCGCTCTACTACTTCCATTTCTTTTTTGAAATTTTCCAAGTAGATTTTCAATTCTTCTTCCTTCTCTGGTCTTTGTGAAGGTGGTAATTGTACTACCAACGATAACATGGCCGTTAAATCTTTCATTAAGAACGTTTCAAGTTTATGTTGTTGTTCAAACATGCGTTGCTCTTGATAGTACGGAAGTGCATTTAATACTGAAATTGTAATATCATCAACCGTTCTTTGTAATGAAGGATTTATTGAGCGTTTATACGCTTGAATTGTATTTAATGCGTCTGGATAACGGTCATAAAAATACAATTTATAAAATGATAAGTCTGTCGGTTTTACAGTTTGCTGCGTTTCTTGTCTTAAGAAATCTTTCACTTTCATCGCAGCCACATCGATATCTTCACTTGTAAGCTTTTTCGTAGTTTTTGCCATTACATGCACTTTTTTCTGCTTTTCTTTCGGTAACATCGAGAAGACTTGTTCTCTCGTACGTTGACCTGATGCACAGAATAGAGTATTTAGTATATTTTGTTCTTTCTTTCCTTCGGTGCGAATCCAGCGATAAAACAGTGGGTGTTGTGTAAATTCTTGTAGAAACGGTATTGATTTGTTTGATAACTTATCTAAAGAATCTTGCGCTTTTTTATATGGCTTCGTCCATGAAAAATACAGTTTCCGTCCGAAATATACGACTAAAACAACGACAGTAAATGCTATTAAAAGCAATGTACCGAGTAGTAATAGTACTGTTTGAATGAAACTCATTTGTTCACCTCCTCTAATAATCCGTTATTTCCTTGGACGCTGAATGAGTTTCTGCTTCATCTCATCATTAAATGTGTCTAGTTCAATAACAAACTTCTTACTTGACTCAATAATACGTTCTGACGATTTTTCAGATGCCTCAATTGCAGCGAACACATTTTGGAATGATTCGCGTAATTTATCCATGCTAATAGCAGGATTCTCAAGCAATTTCGTCGTTTCTTCTGTATTTTGTTTTAACGCTTGAGAATTACTTAACACCATCGATTCAATTGCTTCATTCGTCGCATTTACGGCATCAATTGTTTTACGTTGATTCGTTAATGCTAGCTGAATAGCAGCTGAAACTGTTACAACGTTTTGCGTCATCGTAATCGCATTACGTATTGCCTCTGTTAATTTTTCATTGTTTTTCTTAATGATGTCTACAGAAGCTATAGATTGTAATAATACACTTTTCGCTTGCTGCATATTACGTGTACGTACAAGTATCTTTTCTAATGCATCGTTAATTAACGGAATATCCCTTTGACGCTCTGGGTTTTGTTTTTCAGCTTCAAGCATGCCAGCAAGCTTTTTCCCTAAGTATACTTGTTTATCAAGAGCATGAATTTTATCGTGCGATTGTTCTTTTAACATTTCAAGACCAACTGTATCCTCTTGTAGGTTATCACGACCAATTAGGAGGGATCTAATAATTTCCTCGATTTGTTTATCTATAGATTGGTATTTATGCACGTATGTTTCAAGTGGATTTTTCTTGAATACTTTAAACATTATTTTCTTCATACCACTTGCTTTAAGTGAATTGGGATCAAGCTCTGATACCACTTTTCGTAATTCTAACAATGTATTTGGAATTTCTTCATTTTTCCCATTCATCATCGCTGTTACAGGGCGTTTTAAAGCTGATAACGTTTGTCCTGCTGCTTGTTGCTCTTTATCCCCTAAATCTCCTAGCTGAGACAATACTTTTGATAAATCTGTATTTTGCTCGCTATTTAACTTTTGTACATAAAGATCAGCTTCTTTATTTAGTTCCTCTAATTCTGCATCTTTTATAACTGTATCAACTACTACTTCTACATTATTATCTTTCACAATGGATACAGGTTCTTTTTTCTCGAGTTCAGTCAACAAAATCGCTCCTTTATTTATATGTGCGAATTCATATGCACTATATTTCATCAATTATATCGTATTTCATATACATTCTGCCTGCTTGAAATCGATTTTTTAGAAATGTCTGTTTATGCAGTCATTCCCTGTTTCTTACTATAAGTATACCTGTAATCAACATAATTTTCCTCAGACTTAAGACCTAGAGAACTACATGCTGAAGGCGGATTCTTCATATATTTCCTAAATAATTTACGTTCTTTCAATCGTGCTACACTCAATCTTTTGACATTCACCCTTTTTCAATGTGATAATTCTATTACGCTCACTTTTATTTATTTTTGCGAGCTACAAATGCTCCCTTTTGAAACGCTAATAACACCGTTTCAAACGTATCATCTTCTTCAATCATTTTTATAAACTCACCTAATTCACTCGCATGAGAAGTTGCATTATCAACAACAAGAAAACCTTTTGGTTGTAACATACGTTTTATATGCTCAAACCACCACATGTATTGCGTACGCTCTGAATCTAGGAAAATAAAATCAAATGAATGATTTAATTGCGAATCTAAAAATGCCCCGGCTTCTTGATTATGAATATCGATTCTTTGTAACAGGTTTGCCTTTTCAAAATTGACAAGTGCCTCTCCAACTCGTTCTGAAGAAAGCTCTACAGTCGTTACATTTCCATTCGTTTCTTCTACCGCATTAGCTAACCACAATGTAGAATAACCATTAGAAGTTCCAATTTCTAAGATGTTTTTTGCATTACACCCTTTTACTAAAATTGATAAAAATTGCCCCATCTCACGAGAAACATTCCGTAATTTTTCTTCCCTTGTTTTTTTATTTCGATCATGCTCTTCTCCATATTGTTCAAGTTGCAATAATAATGAATCTACTGTATCCATTCTTTTCATCGCCTTTCCAAGCAATATGATGAAAAAGCTCTTGCTGCCCGTCTACTTTTTATTATATGCGAAACAAAAACCTTTTTCCTGTTATATGACAAAGATTTATAATTTTTTATAGCATATTGTTTCGTTTTTTGGTAAAGTTAATTTCTACGTGCAATTATTCCATTCATATTATTTCATATTAAAATTGCAGTTATTAAATTATATAAACCCCATTTAAATGAATCGGTATTTCAAATTCAATTAAGCGCCCTTTTCGGACGCATTTTCTTTGTTTATATATTTCCAGAAGAAAGGATGCTTACAAATGAACGTGATTAGCTTAGATGCTGCTCGAAAACGAAAGCAGCATAAAAAATTAATGATTACTATACCGATTATTACACGTATTTATGAAGAAGACGGGGAAATTAAATTTGAGGTAGCTGGCGAAAAAGATGTACCTCTTGAAATGTTAGAAAAATAATAAAAAACGCATTTCTGAAGAAATGCGCTTTTTTATATTTTTACATTTAAATGCATAAGTTTTTCAGGATTAACCATCATATAAATATTTGAAATTTTCTCATCCTCAAATGCAAACGAAAGAACATACGTTACTTTATTATTTATTGTAACTATAACTCCTGGCATACCATTTACCATTTTGAAATCAACAGTGTACTCTTCTGTCAATCGTTGTGCAATCCCAAAGAACAAGCGCATAATTCGATCCGCAGAATAAATCGGATTAATCGCAGTCGTAACTTTACCACCACCATCAGCTTTGAGTATAGCATCTGTTTTTAATACTTCTAACATACCTTCCTCATCCCCACACTGTAATGATGATACAAACTTTTCAACATAAGAAGCCATTTTCTCCGTGCTTAATTTTGATTGCTTCGGTTTCTCCAAAATGCTTTTTCGTGCACGTTGAAAGATCTTCCTGCAGTTCACACTACTCTTATCAACAATTGAAGCTATTTCTTCGTATTCATAACTGAAAACCTCTCTTAATATGAAAACAATCCTTTCTACCTCAGATAGTTGTTGTAAAAGTAATAAATATGCGGTGGAAAGGGATTCTTTCATTATAAATGACTTTGATGGCTCATCACTCTCTTCTACAAGTGGCTCTGGTAACCACATCCCTACATACACGTTACGTTTATGCGCTACCGATCGTAATTTATCAATTGAACGATTTGTCGCCATCTTACATAAATATGCTTTCATATTTTCTATAGATTGAGGATCTTCTATATTATTTAGCGAGATAAATAATATAGAAGATCCTCAGCATCCATAACGCTCCCAAGAATTCTGTATGCTAACGAAAATAATAATGGTTGATACGCTTCATATAACTGCTCCGTTTCCATGATGAACTACCTCACTTTCATATTGCTTTAAAATGTGTAACGCTGCACGTTTCCCGCTTGCTACCGCAGCATCAGCTAATATTTCATCATGCCCTGCCCAATCTCCTGCAACATAAATACCTGGCATTTCAGGTATATTTGGGCCCGGTTTTTCAACACGGTCAATATGAGGAAAATCATGTACTACTGTTATTTTCGGTAAATATTGCTGTGCAACAACTTCTCTTTTCCAATTTGGATGTAACAACTCCATCGTACTTTCCAACTGTTCTTTATCTTCATGAATATGATTCATCGCTAGCACAGGATTATGGTACTTAATTAGACTCACTGCAATTGATCCATCTTCACTTAATTTAGCTGCTCTCGATTGATTTGTGAAAAATATAGGTTGATCTAATCCTAATACAAATTGATGTGTAGGATTGGGTAATTGTCTCAAGCCAATATCTAATGCAGCAACAGTAACCGGTACCGATTGTTCACTCCACCTATGCAAACTTGTTCCTTCTGCACCTTTTATTATTTTACAAGCTTCTTTCGGCGGAGTCGTCACGATGACTGTACCTACTTCAAAAACCTCATCATCAACACAATGTATTCTTTGTTTATCTTCGTAATGCTCTATTTCCAAAACATGCTTTTTAGCCAAAAATTGCACGCCAGCATCGTTCGCTATAGCTCTTAATTTTGTTATTATCGTTTCCCAACCACCATCTACATAAAGCACTCCTTCTTTTATAGAAAGCTGTATTTGCTTTAGTACAGATGATGCTAATTGTATTGTAGGAGCAAACGTATATGTTGTCGTCCGGCATAGCGCATAAAAGATATTGCGAACCATTGGATCTTTTATTTCATTTTCTGCCCATGTAGTTAGACTCATTTTTGGAATTTCTCCTACATCTAAATTTCCTAAACGAATCATAAGACGTGAGAATTGTACTTTTGCAGACCACGAAAGTAGTGGTGTTGATAAAATTGAGCGAAAATCTGTTGGGATGGTGAATATATCCCCTTTCCATATTCCATGTGCTTTTGTAGATGGTATTCCACCTGGAAGATTCATACCGAGCTCATTAAAAGTTATAAACGCTGCCCCGCCTCTATATAAAGCATGTGCACCAAGATTCATGCAGATTCCATTTTTATTTATAGTCATCCCTCGGCCACCGAATTGACTCGACTTTTCTAATACAATCACTTTCCTTCCAGCTTTCGCTAAATATATAGATGCTGTTAATCCAGCAAGCCCACCGCCAACAATTGCTATATCAAATGTATTCATAATAAAATCCCTCCTTATCGTTCTACATACAAGACGAACGATTAAGGAGGGATGTGACATAAAAATAAATTTTTATTATCCTACTTTATTTCATTACTTTTTAATTCGGTCATATTGCATACGAAATAACTCAATTGCAAATGGAATATCCTCTTCACTCTTTATATAATAACTGATCCATCCTGATTCAGGTAATACGTGATGTGGTTTTACCAATCCCTGCTTCACTAATTCATCTCGCTTTAACTTCGGAAATGGTAAATCAGCTAATTTATCACCATGAAGATGGCCAAGTTCTTTCTTGCCATAATTTATTTCAATACCACCAAATCGATGCGTTTTTTCAGAAACACCCGCCCAGCTGAGTACTTCATTTCTAATCATTTCACTAAATGACATGAACATTCACTCCTTATAAATGATTGATGTAATTTTAAGTTAACATTTTCATTACTTTTTTCCATCAATCCAAAGTATGAATGGGAATACGAATATAGTTTAATCTTAATACCTTATTCTTTATGGAATAAGTGAATTTATTAAGTTATCGACAACAGCACAAAACAAAGACTAGACACATATCCTAATTTTGTAACCTAACTTACCTATAGAAAGGCGGGTAATACAATTGACTGCCAACATCGACTATACCTCCCCCTCAACTAATTTTACTTATGATGTAAATAAAAGTAATTTTTTTCAGAAAGATGCCCAAAATTATATAAATGTACTTGGCATTAAACAATTAAATACTTTAGAAAATACTTCTTTATTAGATATTTATTTAAGTACAGGAAATGTTGTAGAACCACATATTCATCAAAATGCAGCTGAACTTGTTTATTGTATTTCAGGGTCTGCTGTTGTTTCTTTACTTAATCCATTTACGAATCAAATATTAAACTTACCGATAAAACCGGGGCAAGTTGCCAACATTCCACAAGCGTGGTGGCATTATGAAATTGCTACAGCAGATAATACTCATTTATTAGCTATTTTCAATGCCCCAGCGCCAGAAGTTATTTTCGGTTCTGACATTTTAAGATTAACTCCGGCTCATATGATGGCCCATACTTACTGCCTCAATGAACAACAATGGAAACAAGCGATTTCTCCTATTCAATCAACTACTGTAATTGGTCCTCCGGCAAACTGCAATCAAAACCGTGAAATGAAAAATTATCCAATCCACCCCCTTACTCAACAGCCTAATCCCTATCGCCAAGATTCTTATTACTTTCCTCTGTACTGGGGTTATTAATTTGTAAATTTTCAAAATAATCATCATTTATCTCCTAGGAAAATACCGAGGAGATTTTTTATTGTATCTTCTCTTCCTATTAATAATAGTAACAATTGATAGTATACATACATATAATACTTATATATTAAATTGGAGGTGATAGTACTATGAGTAATTATAACTATCGAAAAAACTACTCTTATAATAAAAATAGTAGCTCTTCAGCATCCTCTCAATCTTCCAATTCCCAATCTTCCAATTCCCAATCGCAAAGAGACTTAACTCAGCAAGGCTATGTAAAGAAAAAAGGATGTAACTGTAATAAAAATAAATAGTTTATTTTATGGATGAATTCTTTTGTAAAAGAATTCATCTTTTTTTGCTGACCGGAATTTTTTTATGTTACATAACTTATTCCTTAAATAGGAAAGGATAAATTATACTTTTTATACGAACTTAACAAAGAGTGATTATTCAATTGATTTATTACCTATTCCCCCAAAAAATATAGTCCTTCCTAAATTTAGGAAGGACTATATACAAACCTCTGTTTAATTTCCTACTAAACGTTGTAACAAATTAAACGATATTAATACCTGCACTTACAAATCCAGCAACTGCAGCTATTGGACTTGCTGCTGTTAATGAAACATATAACAGTATTTTATCCCCAGCCGCTACTGGAATAGCTTCAGCTATGATTCCTGATGCTGTAGAACCAATCGCTATTGCGGCAAATGCTGGTGTTAATAATAGAGGTGCGCCTTGTACTGTAAACGTATTGCTTGCTGCAGGTGCAGTTAATATTTGTATCTGCACTTGAACTGGTGATAGTGGAGCTAATGCAGCTGTTGCACTAAAGAAACCTGCTAATGACGTAATAGTTCCTGCGCGCGGTGCTACAAATGCATAATCACCTACACCTAATGCTAATGTGATACTTGTTCCACCAGTTAAAGCTACACCAGGCTGACTAAATCCAAATCCAAGAAGAGTTCCTGTATTAGCTATTAACGCGTTAACTAACGCAGATGGAGTTGTACCTGAAGCAAATGGAATAATAGCTCCGCCACCAGTTGCACCTGTTGCTCCTGTTAAACCTGTTGCTCCTGTTGGGCCTGTTGCTCCTGTTGCTCCTGTTGCTCCTGTTGCTCCTGTTGGACCTGTTGGACCTGTTGGACCTGTTGCTCCTGTTAAGCCTGTTGGACCTGTTGCTCCTGTTAAGCCTGTTGCTCCTGTTAAGCCTGTTGCTCCTGTTAAGCCTGTTGCTCCTGTTGGACCTGTTGGGCCTGTTGGACCTGTTGCACCAGTTGCTCCTGTTAAGCCTGTTGCTCCTGTTGCTCCTGTTGCTCCCGTTGGACCTGTTGCTCCACCTCCAGGACCTGTTGGGCCTGTTGGACCTGTTACTCCACCTCCAGGACCTGTTGGACCTGTTGGGCCTGTTGGACCTGTTGCACCTGGAGTAGCATTGATTAATTGAATTAATAAATTAAAAAGAACTTGTAAAGTTGCAGGATCGACATTTGAGTCGCAGGATACAGGGATAAGATCTAAAGCGAAGAAGAATTGTGCAAGTGCGCTATAAAATTGTTGCAATAATGTTGACAATTGACCTAAATTAGGAGCTGGAGATTGTAATAAAACTAAAATACTTTGAGTTAATTGTTTCAAAAAATTAACTTCTGGGGAAGGTAATAAGGAATTTAAGAAAATTAAAAATTGATTAAACAAATTGAATAACGCTACTCTGTTTGCATCACTTGGATTTGCAAAAAATGCTGAAATAGCTGATACTAATGAGTTTAGTAAAGTAATTAATTGACTTAATTGTTCCCTAGTAATAGGAACTGACTGTGGATTTTTACAACAATCTGGAGTGAAAACAATCGGATTATTGCAGTTGTTATGACCAAAACAATTATTACTTGTCATTTATGTCCTCCTTACTTGTTTTATATTTGAGTTTTTCCTATTATAAGGATCATAAAGTTGTAAAAGAGTATGTGTTATACATTGACTTAAAATAGGAAACATGAAATATAATTAAACTTGCAAACGCTATTTAATTATGTTCATGACTCACATATTAATTATATGTTTTTAATAATTGACTGCTTAGATTAAATACCTAAACTTAAGAGTTTATTTTATTTTTCCACGTTTATCTCTTAGGTTCAAATACACATATTAATTTGAATATACTCAACAATTAACGGTGCCATTTTTTACATATAAATTCACATTATTTCTTTACTAAAATTGTGGTCTCTTTTTAAACATGAAGCCGTTTGTATCATAGAGAACTCTCATATAATATATTGAAAAATTCATTCTATATTTTATTCCAATACACAATGAAAAGGATTGAAAGTAAATTTCCTATCATTCAACCATTTATAACATCTAGAAATTGAATGTACCTTCACTTAATTTTAACTATTTAAATATGAAACAAAAAGGACAGATTCCTTTTCATTAAGGATCTGTCCTTTTAATTAATAATGATAAATTGTAATATAATTGAAGATCCTTGCGATGGTGGTTGCGTATCCAATAAAGTTAATTTACCAGTACTCACTTCATATAATGGTTGTGGCTGCAGTATTCCGTTAACAAACAAATTAATATAAGAAACTTCACTAGGAGACAAAATATTTGTTGTACCATATTGAGGTATCCCGTCAGTATCTGTATATATAAGTTTCTCTCCATCTGCAAAAGTGTAATATAACAAATTGGTTGTTGTTATAGGGCCAATACCCCCAGTAGGACCTGTTGCTCCAGTTACTCCCGTTGGTCCTGTTATTCCAGTTGGTCCCGTTATTCCGATTGGTCCCGTTTCTCCGGTTAGCCCGGTTACTCCGGTCAGTCCCGTTATTCCCGTTGAACCTGTTATTCCGGTCGGTCCCGTTTCTCCGGTTGCTCCCGTTATTCCGATCGGTCCCGTTTCTCCGGTTGCTCCCGTTATTCCGATCGGTCCCGTTATTCCGGTCGATCCCGTTTCTCCGGTTGCTCCCGTTATTCCGGTCGATCCCGTTTCTCCGGTTGCTCCCGTTATTCCGGTCGGTCCCGTTATTCCGGTCGGTCCCGTTATTCCGGTCGGTCCCGTTTCTCCGGTTGCTCCCGTTATTCCGGTCGGACCTGTTTCTCCTGTTGGAATATAAATTGGTGGAAGAATGGGAAATGTAGGTCCAATATTTTCTGGCCCTATCATCCCCTTATTCAATGATAAATTGTCATTGCGTTTCAATTTAATACCTCATTCCACATGTTTTTTAATTCATACACATCATTATGATCCTATTATTAAAGAATGACTTTATAACTATTCTCTTTTTCTTCCCAAAGAATTATTACATATATTAAACATTTTACCGTTGCTATAACCGCTTTAATTAATATAATAAATAAATCATTCTATTTAAAAAGTACTAAATCTATAACATTCTTATTTAAAAAGATGAGGTGATTTATATTCAAGATAATAATGAAATTAGAAAAAAAGAAATAATGTCAATGGCCCTTGACATTATTTTCCCTTACAGGCTTACTGGGCCTACCGGAAGTACTGGACCTACCGGAAGTACTGGGCCTACCGGAAGTACTGGTTTAATCGTTACAACAAACTCTATGTTCGCTAATAATACATTAGGTGGTCCCATCTCTGTGATATTAGGTGGCACTAATATTCCTCTTTCTAATAACCAAAGCCTCGGTAATTTTACAGTTAACGCCTCAAACGATATATTTACAATTCCTGTAACTGGAAGATATCATTTAACCTATCAAGTTAATACGACAACCTCTCTACTTTCTGGAACAAGACTACTATTAAACGCTTCTACGCCAATTCCTGGCTCTATTTTTTCTCCCGCGTTATCAACTTCAAATTATAGTAATAATTTAATTACTAATTTAAATGCTGGTAATACAATTTCACTACAATTATTTGGTATATTATCCGTCGTGAATTTAGTTGGAGGCGGATCAACAGGTGCCTCTCTTACAATTATACGAATTGATTAAAAAATGATTCATTCTTTTTTATAATAAAAAATCTAAATACTCACTTAGTAAATGTTACTATAGTGATTAAGTAATAAAAACAAATTATACTATATCCATAGTAGAAAACATCTATACTAAATTTTCCGTATATATATTATCAATTTACACTTCCCCCAAGTCGATGTTACATTAAAGATGAAGATTGTTTCTCCTTTACAGACCATCTCAATATGTATTTGAGAAACATCTCCAATCCTATACGCGAGAGCAATACTATATTGACACTCAATTGAGTGTCTTTTTTTATTCAAAAAAATAAAACCATCTCTTATAGATGGTTTTAACAATACACATTTACTTTTACTCTTTATATTATTGCCAGCTTATAAAGCTGGATAATAAATAGTCATACTTAACCGAGTTAATGTTCTTCCTGAATTAGTATAAGTATGCGGTCTATCCGCCTTAAAGCGAATTGAGTCTCCATTATTTAACGTATATTGACAATCATTTATATCAATTTTCAATTCCCCTTCAAATACCGTTATAAATTCCTCAGTACCCTCTTTATGTGCTTCTGAACTTAAATTCCCTTCTGTTTCAATTTCAACCGTATAGATTTCGAAGTTTCTATCATCTTGGAAAGGAAATGAGGGATACACTTTATATCTCCCATTGTCTTCAGACAATGCTTGAACATCATTTCGTAAAATCACTTTCGTATCAGGCTGTGGATTATTAATTAAAGAGGTAAAGGATACTTTCAAACCATTAGCAATTTTCCATATTGTTGTTAGTGTCGGGCTTGAATCTCCTCTTTCAATTTGTCCAATCATCGTTTTACTTACACCTGTTAATTGAGAGACCTTTTCTAAACTTAATTTTTCTTTTTCACGTATTGATTTTAAATTTTTTGCCAGAATAAGTTGAATTTCTTCCATAAAAAACACTCCTACATTGTATACAATATAACGTCCGTTATGTATAATAAAAAGCACACGTTATATTGTTCTTTTTGATCATTATAACATACAAAATAATTAGGGGGTTTTAAAATGCCAATATTTTCTTTTTTGTTATTTGTTTTTATAAGCAGCTTCACACCTGGCCCTAACAATTTCTTAGCTATGACATACGCAAATCAACACGGATTAAAGAGAAGTATAAATTTTTGCTTTGGAGTAGCATTCGGTTTTTTCATCCTCACTTCTTTATGTAGTTTCTTTAATATTGTATTAATTAATATTGTACCTATAATTGAATTGCCTTTAAAGATTTTAGGTGTCGCGTATATGCTATATTTAGCCTTTAAAATAATCACTAGTAAAGGCAGTGCAGAACCCGATGAAAAAAATAATAAAAACTTATTTACAGTGGGTATTTTTCTTCAATTTGTTAATCCAAAAGGAATATTATTTGGACTCACCGTAGTCTCTACTTTTATACTCCCTTACTACAACTCATATTCAATTTTTCTACTTTTCTCATTATTCCTAGGTATAGTTGGTTTACTGAGTACATTTAGTTGGAGCCTTTTTGGTTCCATGTTCCAAAAAATTTTATTAAAACATAATCAATTATTTAACATCATTATGGCTGTTTTATTGATTTTCAGTGCTATTTCAATTGTTATTCACTAGCTATTAACTCATTCTGGATGCTTTTTATCCTCTTTTCTGTATACATCACATCAATATTATAATAATCTTAAAATGTTTTTATTAATAATCTATTTCGTAGTTTCACAATTTATGGATTGGGACTACGAAGTAAACTAGAATGTTTCTCACTAGATAATATTAATTTTGTTGTGTGCCGCTAGCTTAATAAAGTTCTTCAACATTATTCGCTTTAGTATTATACGATTGTAGGCAAAATGAAAACAATAAGTCTACAACATAGGTATTTTAAAATCTTTTTATAATTATAAAGAAAAAATACCGTATAATATAAATTACTGCTCTTTAGGAGGATCACAATGGCTGATAAGTATAAATTTTTAATTCTCATTGTTACCGCATTTTTTTCATTCTTTTCTTTAATAAAAGATTTCCGCAACACTTCAAAAAGTTTCTTTTGGGGTAGTTTTTTAATTCTTACAAGCTTCATGATACTATTAATACATGCTCTAGATTTAACTCAAATACTTATTTATCCAAAGCAAATTGCGCTTGAATTTATTACAATACCACGTAAATTATTTTTGCCATCTGTCACTGAGGCCGCCAGTTTCCCTACAACACTAAGATAATAATTTGATTACGAGCTCTTTTTTAACCTAAACATACCATATACAAAATCCAACCTTAATCACTTAATTACTGATAAGAACCTAACTTATAAAACGCATAATAATTATACTCATTTACTAGTATACAAGCCGTATCTCTTAGTAGAAGCACAGCATAGAATACGATACAGGACAAAACCTTCAAAAAACTTGTCTGAGTTAATTCTCAAAAAGGGGTGAATATAAATGCCTATCGTTAAACCTTTTATAGCTGGAAGACGATTTGTAAGTACAGCAGCAACAGGAACTGCTGCTGGAGCAGATTTAACTTTTGCTAACACAGACTTCACTGATGACACTGGCGCTGTAACAACATTCCCTGCTTCTTATGCCTTTTTAACACTTTATATTAATGGTGTTATTCAAACAGGTGATACTATTACTGGTGTGACTACTACAGCTGCTACTATTGTAGGAGGAGCAGTCCTAGATGGAGGCACTCCTATTGCAATTGAATTTACTATAACGTAACTTGATTTATCTTTTTAGAGGTTTCATTAAAAGAAACCTCTAATTTTAAAAATTCACATCAATTTTAGTAGCAATTACATATAGTACATTGCATATACTAGATAGAATGATAGGAACTTATACTCACTCACAAAAAGAGCACTTATCTATAGTGACCTTTTATATGGCACAATAATTCTTCTCCTATTTGCTCTTAGAGAACCTACTAAGCAGTTAGCTAATTTAGCTAACTGCTTTTTCCATATATTATTTATAGCTTTATCCGTAATAGTAACGCTTGTGCACTATCTACTATAAATTTTCATATATTGTATTATGATTGTCCAAAACGTGAAGTTAATACTCACGCAATCTAAATACAAGAAAGGAGTGAAAATATGCGCTCATCAATTCGTAAATTCGCTAATTTTAATTGTGAAGCACAAGCACCTAGTACACTACCTGCCCTAGGTTTTGCCTTCAATGCTACTTCACCTCAATTTGCAACATTATTTACACCACTACTATTACCTAGTACAGGCCCAAATCCTAACATTACTGTCCCTGTAATCAATGATACAATTAGTACTGGAACTGGTATTAAAATTCAGATAGCTGGTATTTATCAAATTAGCTATACATTAACAATTAGCCTTGATAACGTTCCGGTAGCCCCGGAAGCAGCGCGCTTTTTCTTGACATTAAATTCATCGACTAATGTTATTGCAGGATCCGGAACCGCAGTCCGTTCTAATATTATCGGAACTGGTGAAGTCGATGTATCAAGTGGTGTCATTCTAATTAACTTAAACCCTGGTGATGTAATTCAAATTGTCCCCGTTGAAGTAATAGGTACAGTAGATATTCGTTCTGCAGCGTTAACAGTTGCGCAAATTCGTTAATAAAGTGAAACTTTAATCAGCCCTCACCAATCGAACTTTTACGGGCAGCCCGGCCCTCACCTAACTTCTTTGCTTCCACTGAATTTTGAGGTGGGGGCCTTACTGCCCGGCAAATAGCGGGATAAAAACAAAAGACTTGGCTAACTAACATTTAATGTTCCTTATACACACTAAAATATATTTTTATAGATTTGACACACATTTATATTAAACAAGCATATTTTATTGTATGTTGACTATATAGTCATACAAATCTAAAGCGTTCATAAAAGCACACTTATATGTGTGCTTTATTTTTAATTAAAACCTACAACATTCTCAAACAATATCCATATATTATCTTGATTTCTCTCTAAATATATAGTTTGTCTCAGAGCGCTATACTGCGCTCTTTTTATTTAAATCCCAATTTTTAAAGTTCGATTTTATGATTTACGTTATACACATGCTCCGCTACTTTTGAAACAAGGTATACATCTAGAACACTTCAGTCATAAAGATATGTTCATAACATTAAATCGCTATTCACATGTTTTGCCTGGAATGCAGGAGGATGCTGTTAAAATATGTAGTGAAAGACCATTAGAATAATAATATTTTCAAATATAAAAAAATGCGGTTTCTCCTCTCAAGAGAAACCGCAACATATCAATGCTTTTACTATATTTTAAACTGACTCGTATACAAATCAAAATAGAATCCTTTATCTTCCATGAGAGATTCATGATTCCCTCTTTCTAAAATATTTCCATCTTTTATAACAAGGATTTGATCTGCCTTTTCAATTGTTTTAAGTCGATGAGCGATCACAAAACTTGTGCGACCTCTCATTAAATTATTTAGTCCTGCTTGTATTTGTAATTCTGTTCTTGTGTCAATATTAGATGTCGCTTCGTCGAGAATTAATATATCTGCATCTGCTAAAATTGCTCGTGCAATCGCAAGAAGTTGTTTTTGTCCTTGACTTAAATTCGATCCTTCTGAAGCAATTTCTGTTTCATATTGATTTGGCAAATGCTTAATAAAAGAATGTGCAGATGCTGCCTTAGCTGCAGTGATGACTTCTTCATCACTAGCATCTAAGCGTCCATAACGGATATTATCCATAATCGAGCCTGCAAATAAATACGTATCCTGTAAAACTACTCCTATTTTACTTCGTAAAGAATTAATATCATAATCTTTTATATCTTTTCCATCAATATGAATTTGTCCTTGCTGTATATCGTAAAAACGAGTTAACAAATTAATGATTGTTGTTTTCCCTGATCCAGTCGGACCAACTAAAGCAATTGTCTCTCCTGGCTGCGCTTTAAGACTTACTTCTTTTAAAATCGTTTTATTTTCTGCGTAGCCAAATGAAACATTCTCAAGTACAACATGCCCTTGTAAATTTTGTACAACAAATGCGTCTTTTTTATTTTGAATTTCTGGTACCTCATCCATAATCTCAAAAACACGTTCTCCACCAGCAACTGCTGCTTGAATTGTATTCATTAAAGTCGCAAATTGACTTAACGGTCTTGAGAATTGACGAGAATAATTAATAAAAGCCGCAATAACACCTATTGTTGTCATTCCGTTTAAGACCATAACTGATCCAGTCCCAATGACAAGCCCCATACCTAAGTTATTAATAAAGTTCATACTTGGAAAAATAAAAGCTGAAAATGTATCAGCCTTCGTAGCTGAAACTCTTAGCTGTTCATTAATTTTATTGAAATTTTGTACAGTTTCTTTTTCTTTTCCGTACAACGTTGTAACATCCGCACCTGTAATTGCTTCCTCAATAAATCCATTTAATTCACCTAAATCTTTTTGACGCTTCGCAAAGTTTTTACCACTATATGCAACTAGTTTTTTTGTAACGTAAAACATAATAGGTACTGTAATTAAAGTTACAATTGCTAAAATCCAATTTAAGGCGAACATCGCAATCGTTACACCTATAAAAGTTAACGCTGATGAAATAATTTGTACAACACTTTGTGTCAAAGCTTGGTTCAAATTATCTATATCATTTGTCACACGGCTCATTAAATCACCTTGAGAACGTACATCAAAGAACCGTAAAGAAAGCGTTTGGATTTTCTCAAAAATATCTTGTCGTATTTTTTGAATTGTTTTTAATGCAACGTTAATCATGACAAACGTTTGTAACCATGTTAAAAGTACCGTTACACCATAAATCGCGATAAGTAACATACACATTCTTGCTGTACCACTTAAATCTTTCGGTACAATATATTGATCTATAATGACTCCCATAAAATATGGACCTAATAATCCAAGTAATGTAGTAACAACTACTAGAAATATAACAAACATAAGAGCAGCTTTTTGATAGCCCATATAATTCCATATCCGCATTACAGTTCCTTGAGCATTTTTAGCTTTTCCCATCTTTGGCGTGTTTCTTCTACCTTTATTAGCAAATTGTCCTTGAAAATTACGCATGTTCTTCCCCACCTTCTTTATACAAATTACCACCTTGGGAAAGATAAATTTCCTGATAAACCTCACTTTGTTCTAACAATTGTTCATGTGTACCATTACCAACTAATTCACCATTATCTAATACAAGTATTTTATCCGCATCCATTATGGAAGAAATTTTGGACGCAATTAATAAAGTCGTTGTGCCTTTATATTTTGTTTTTAAAGCTGTTTGAATAGTAGCCTCTGATTTCGCATCAACTGCTGATGTAGAATCATCTAATATTAGAATCGGTGGTTTTCTCACAAGTGCTCTTGCAATTGATACACGTTGTTTTTGTCCACCTGATAGATTTGTTGCACCTTGTGTTAAATTATATTGATAAGATTCTTCCAGCTTATTGATAAACTCAGTCGCACAAGCTGATGCAGTTGCTACTTCCAGCTCATCGTGTGTTGCATCTTCTTTACCATAACGTAAATTCTCTTCTATACTACCTGAGAACAACAACGCCTTCTGAGGTACAAAGCCTATTGAAGCACGGAGTTTTTGCAAATCATATGTTTTAACATCTATTCCATCTATACATATTTCACCTTGATCCACATCATATAGACGTGGTAACAGTTTCGCTAAGGTTGATTTACCACTTCCAGTCGATCCAATAATCCCTACTTTTTCACCTTTTTGTATGCTAAACGAAATATCTTTTAAAACATATTCATTATTTTTCGTATAGCTATAACTAACATTTTTAAATTCTATATTCCCCTCGATTTTCTCAGGTTCAATCGCATTCGCTTCGCTTATAATATCAACTTCAGTATTTAACACTTGCTTTACACGATCCGCAGATGGAAAAGCTCGCGCAATTTGAATAAATACCATGCTAATCGACATAAGTGACATTAAAATGATATTCAAGTAATTAATAAATGCCAAAATCGCTCCTACTTGAAGTGTTCCACTGAATACTTTTTCTCCACCAATCCATAATGTTGCAACAATCCCGCCACTTACAACTAGCATAATGATTGGCATCATTAAAGAAATAAGTTGCACAGCTCGAATATTTATCTTCGTTAAATTTGTATTTACATTTCCAAATTGAGCGATTTCATATTTTTGTCTTACATACGCTTTTATAACACGCACACCAGATAAATTTTCTTGTAACTTTGTATTCACTTTATCTAATGCCTCTTGCACCTTTTTAAATGTACCACTTGCTTTACTTGCAATTAAAATAATTGCAAGTAATAAAATTGGAACAACTACAAGTAATATTGGAAATAACTCTCGCGCTGTTACAAAAACAATAATTATACTTCCGATAAATAACAGTGGGCCACGAACGAGAACACGTAATGTCATCGTCATTGCCGATTGAATAGAAGTGATATCATTCGTCACAATCGTTAATAATTTACCTGTTCCAAATGAATCACGATTATTACTAGAAAATGTTTCTATTTTCGCAAACACATCTTTTCTTATGTCTGTAGCGAAATTAACAGCTGCTTTTGTAGAATACATCATACACCCAAGCCCTCCAACTAAACCGAGTGCTGCTGCCCCTATCATAAGAAGCCCCATTTTTATTACATAATTTAAATCCCGATTTGCAATCCCAACATCAATGATATGTTGCATAATAGTCGGTTGAATTAAGTCCATCGCAACCTCAAGTACCATAAATAGCGGTCCAATAATAGCGAAGAACATGTATGGTTTTAAATACTGTAATAACTTACGAAATGATTTCATACATAATCTCCTTTTCCCATGAAATTACCACTGAATAATTCATATCCCTCCTTATTTAAGCGATATATTTTGTAATTTCTTCATTACTTCTATTATATTATGTAAATTAATATTTAACATTATTAAATGATAAGCATTAATGACTTTCTGGTCAATAAATGTGCTTTATATTATGTAAATACAAAAACCGCATTCTTACTGAAAAGAATACGGTTTTTCATCTATATTTCTTCAATTGTAAAATTTAAAAACTCAGTCTCAAATCCCTTATTTTTAGAAGGACTACACGTGTAAAAACCTATTTTAATAGGCTCATTCCCTATATCCTCCATTAAATGAGTGATTCTTATTTGTTCCCATTGATGGCTCTTTTTCACATATATTGTATAATCACCACGTTTTCGAATAATTCGAAAACGAATTTGTTGCTTAGCTTCTTCAGTTGGATAATCTTGCGTTGACCAGTCAGAATATCCATTATTCGTTACGACAGCACCTAAGTGAGATGGCCCTTCAGGGATATATTCTAAAGATGTTTTTAGCCAACAGTTCTCCGAAATCATAACAAAAAGACCTGCTTGATCGAATTTTGAATTTGGATTCATACGTAACTGAACTTCAGCTTGAAAGTCTGTCATCATCTCATTATAAAATACATGACCATTCATTACTTCAAAACCATAATGTGTTTTAAGCCAAAAATCAGTTTCTGCTTTCGAACGGACAATAAACGCATGATTGTCATTAATCTTATAGTATTCAGGTACATTCATTATAGTGAGTTGCTCAATACGTTCTGGTATATACGATATATAAAGCATTTATATAGACATTTAAAACTCCGCTAATACTGGGAATTTATAACCTTTAAAATCTAACTCTTTATCACTTCGAACCATTAAATACTTACTAGACTGTAATTCTGTAAACTGTACATCCTCAATCCCTAATTGATCTGGAGAAAAATAAAATTCGATTTCCGTAAACCTTTCATTGATTTCTCCACATATTTCATCTAAAACCGGAAGTACTGGCGCAAATACTCCAAATAATTTCAACTTTTCATTGTCTACTTCATAAACGATTAAAGCATCTAGTTTCTCTGAATAATACAATTTCTCATTCCATTCCGAGTCATACATATTCAAATAAAATGAAGGACGGAAATTTAAAGTTGAAAAATTATTTGAAAGTCTTTGGCCACTATCAATAGTTTCATGTATTAACTGTCTATTCTCTACATTATAGTAATCTAATTTTTTAAGTAGTGAATCGTTATTATTGTTTTTATCGTATGGTATAGTCATCAAATATTCCTGCACAACTTTAAATCCAAACGCTGTATATAGTTCAGGTTTTTCCGTAAACAATAATGTACATTCACATTTCTTATCGATTTCTTCTATCATTTTACCCATTAATTGTTTCATTAGCCCTTGTCTACGGAAATTAGGATGTGTCATTACTGATTGAATACCCGCCGCATTTATTTTTTCTCCATTAATTAATAATGGGAGTGAAAATGCCGCAACATTTGCAATCACTTTATCTTCTTGTAAAAATGATAAAGCTTTATATGTATCATCCCAATACCCTTTATCCGAAAAATCATTCAATGTTTGAGTTGTAATTTCAAACACTTCTTCAAATAAAGGAAATAACTGCTCTCTTTTCGGTTCTTCTATTAGAAGACTTGCCATTTTTTCAACATTCCCCATGTTGTACCTCCAAATGTTAAATTCCATTAAATTAGATATACTTATATGACCTACTCTTAAAAATAGAGGTCTTACCAATCAATATACTATCATAAAACATAAAAAAAAAGTCTAATTAATTTTATGTTTTGACTATTTGAAAATAAGTCGAATAAAACAATATTAAGATTTTTGGATATTAATTAGTTTATTATATAAAAATAGCGCTTTCTAATTAGCTTTTACTAATAGAAATACACTATTTATAATAAAATATTTTTAGTCTTTTATCCCTTCAAGTCTTTCCTTCGTATTAATTTCTTCTCCACTTATACGCTTTTCAAAAGACTTTCTCCAACTACTTGAAAGTGCATTTACTTCTAATATCCTTTTTATCCCTTCAATATTTTGTTTTTCCTTGTGCATGATACGGTTAGCAAACGCTACTGAAACACCTTTTGGATCAGACTGTAGTCTTTTTAATGTATCGACTGATGATACCCATCCTTCTTTTAATACGCGAAAATAGAATCCTGTATATCCTGTTTCTTGAAAATATAGTGGTAACTTTGGAATATTATATTTTTTTGCTAATTTAAAACAAGGTTGCCTTGGTTGTGTTACCTGTACGATTGCCTGTCCTAGCTCAAACGTATCACCAATACAAACATCCTCTTCGCGCATACCACTAACTGTTATATTTTCTCCAAAAGCCCCATATACAAGATCTTGATTCAATTCTTGTTCCCAGTATGGATAGTGATCACCAGTATAAACACAAACTGCTTTATCTACTCCTCCATGATGAACTAAGTCCGCCTGTCCATCTCCATTAAACTTTACAAAGGATAAATATACCGGTTCCTTTACTTGTTTCTTATTTATGCCTGTATGAATTACTTTTCCGCCGTATGTAACCTCTTTTGGTAATCCTATATTTAAAGATAATAATCGATATTCATTAGCCATTCTATTTCCTCCTTTAAAGGTGTTACATGTATTTTCTCTCGATTAATTTTTACAACCCTCTCTGCTATATAAAGATGATTATAAAACCTCTAAAATCATTGTTCAATTCAATTTTTTATATAATAATGATAGGTATAACCTATTATTATACTTGAGGTGATTTCAATCGAATTACGACAACTTGAATACTTTTTAGCTGTTTCAAAAGAATTACATTTCACAAAAGCAGCTGAGAAATTAAATATTTCACAGCCTTCACTAAGTCAACAAATACGTGCATTAGAGCATGAAGTAGGAATGCCACTTTTCGATCGAATTGGTAAAAAAATATCTTTAACTGAAGCAGGGAAGATTTTATTATCACATTGTAAAACCATTTTTCATGAAGTCGAACAAGCTCGTTCAGCCCTTCAAGACCTAAACGGATTACAGCAAGGTTCCTTAACAATAGGGGCTTTGTTAACCGTCGTAAATTATTTACTACCACCAGCTATTTTAAATTTCAATAATTTATATCCCAATATAGAGCTTTCTGTATTAGGGCTTCGTACAGGAGATATTCGTGAAAAATTATTACAAAACGAACTAGATATCGGCATTACATTTCTCCCGGTGCAAGATAAAGAAATTATCTCCATCCCTCTATACAAAAGCGACCTTACATTGGTCGTGCCAACTGGTCATCGATTAGCTAAACGTAATCATGTATCTATTACTGAACTACAGAACTACCCTTTAATTCTTTTACCTAAAAATTTCTTTTTAACCGAACTAATTACATCTCATTGTCAAAAATTCAACTTTAGACCAAGACCAATTTTAGAAATTAGTACGATGGAATCTTTAATCCAAATGGTTTCTAAAGGAATGGGAATTACAGTGTTACCACAACCATATATAGACTTTTTACAAAATAAAAACATTCAAGCTATTAAAATAGAAAACCCTACTCCAATAATTGAAATAGGGCTTATTTATAGAAAAGATAAATATATGTGTGCTGCCACTCGAGAATTTATTGAGCAACTACAAATCACAGTACGTTCTTTCCAAAACTAAACAAAAGAGATTGTCCTATGAAATCGTTTCACAACGATCTAGTAGAATAATCTCTTTTCAAAAAAGTAAACATTGCATGTAAACTCTTATAAATTTTAATGTACCTTTTTAGATATTGGAATATATTTTGTAAAATATGCACCAACTAGCAATAATACAATTGAAAATAACCAAGTAAAAACACCGCCAAAATGAAACCAATATGCAAACATATTTAATATTGCGAGTGAAAAGAAACAAATAGAAGTTAGCGCACTTTTCAATCCTTTTATCTCGGATTTTTTTCTCTTTTGATAAGCAATATACATCGCAATAACAAGAAAAAAGATAAGAACAAATGGTAACATAACTTTTAGCATTGGTAATCCCTCCAGTGTATATGCACTCTTTATATTACCATCTTATCCCATTTATCTTTTAGGCATCAATTTATTCTTATCTTCCCTCCAAAAGTCAGTATAAGTTTTATTTTTAAAGTTCACATTCACCTCAGAAAACGGCATACTTCCTCCAACTTTCAATGAGTACAAACCGGGAAATCATTAACGATTCCCCAATTTTTCAAACTATATTAAAGTATCCCCTTTTCCACTAAAGTCTCTGCGATTTGAACTGAATTCCAAGCCGCACCTTTCAATAAATTATCGGAAACAATCCAGAGGTGGAATCCGTTTGGCGTATCAGGATCTTTACGTATTCTTCCGACAAATGTATCTATTTTCCCTTCTGCATATAATGGCATTGGATACAGCTGTTCACTAGGGTTATCCTGCAAAATAACACCTGGTGCATCCATTAATACTTCCTTAATTTCCGCAACGGTTGCTTCTTTTTCCAGTTCTATATAAACCGATTCTGAATGCCCTGATACGACTGGAACACGTACACAAGTAGCTGCCATTTTCAAGTTTTCATCTTCTAATATTTTCTTCGTTTCTTGAATCATCTTTACTTCTTCAAAAGTAAAATCATTGTCTGTAAATATATCTACTTGAGGCAGTACATTAAACGCTATTGGATAATGTTTTTTATCTTTTTTCGCCGGTAATATATCACTTTTCACTTCTTTACCAGCAAGCATAGACTTAGCCTGCTCTTGTAATTCATGAATCGCATGAATGCCAGAACCCGATACAGCTTGATATGTTGAAACGATAATTCTTTCTAAACCGAATGATTTTCGAATCGGCTGAAGTGCAGTTACCATCTGTAATGCTGAACAATTTGGAACTGCAATAATACCTTTATGCCGCTCTAAAGTATGCGCATTCACTTCCGGAACAACGAGCGGTACACCTTGTGCCATTCGGTACTCACTTGTGTTATCAATTACAATCGCACCACTAGAAACTGCATGAGTTACAAATTGTCTAGATACTTCTCCCCCAGCACTAAAAAAGGCAATATCTACACCTTCAAAGCTAGTTGTTTTTGCCTCTTGTATAATTATCTCTCGTCCTTTGAATCTTACTTTCTTACCGGCGGATCGTTTTGATGAAAGCAATGTAACTTCAACTATATTAAACTTCATTTCATTCTCTAACAGTTCAATAATTTTTTGCCCTACCGCACCTGTAGCCCCAACAACAGCTACATGATAGCCCTTTTTGATCATCTTTTCTCCTCCAATATCACTTGAATGAATATTTCCACAATTTTATTTTATACGGAATTTAATCATTTGGAAAATTAAAATACATGATATAATCATTCACAAATCATGATAATAAAAGAGGGATCGCTTATGGAAATGAGACATGTTAAAACATTTTGCGCCATTGTGAAGTATGGTAATTTTTCTAAAGCTGCTCATGCGCTAGGTTATGCGCAATCTACTGTTACAGCACATATGAAAGCTTTAGAGAACGATTTACATATTCCTCTTTTCGATCGGTTAGGGAAAAAAGTGCTACTTACAAAAGCAGGTCATCAATTTCATCCTTATGCATTAGAATTACTTGCAATATATGAAAAAGCGCAAGAAATCCCCCAAAATACAGATTATTTAGAAGGTACATTAAGTATTACATCTAATGAATCATTAGCGGTATACCGATTACCACAATTATTACGTACTTACAAACAGAAAAATCCGAAAGTAAATATCGTACTTGAAACAAACACAAATGAACAAGCATTACAAAAATTACGTGAAGGAGAAACAGACGTTGTCTTCATAATTGGAGAAAGTATAGAACATAATGATTTTATTACGCGTACTTTTAGTAATGAAACATTTGGATGGATTTTACCAGCTTATTCCGCTGCACACGCAAATCCATTCCAGTTATTACAGGACACCCAGTTCATTTTTACAGAACAAAGCTGCGGCTATAGGCCAATGGTAGATCGTTTTTTACGTCAAAGTGGAAATATTCCAGCTAAAACATTTGAAACTTCCAATGTTGAAGTCATTAAACAATCCGTTATGTGTGAATTAGGCATTTCAATTCTTCCTTATATCGTTGTACAAGAAAGTTGCCAAAAAGAACAACTATGTTTTCAGCCTATCGAAACTCCAACCATTATTCAAAGTCATGTAATCTATCATAAATCCAGATGGATTTCCCCGGTATTACAGTCGTTTCTTTCCTTACTTGAACGAGACTAAAATATTAAGACGTACATATAAAAAGAGTAATTGCCTAATAAGCAATTACTCTTTTTCATTAATTAGTATACTATTTATTAGTCTGTCCCCCGCCTGCAATTAATTTACTACCTGAATATGTACCTTTGTTCATAAACACTTGATTAATTAATTCTTTTTGCTCAGCTTCCGACATTACTCCTTTTCCTTCTCCTAAATTCCCGCTTTGTAATTTCCAAATCTTATTGTGATCTGCATCAACTTTTTCATATTTTCCTTGTTTCCATCGTTCTAAAATTTCTACATATGTACTTCCCTGTACAAGATCATTACTCTTTACAATATCAATTAAGCTTTCAATCCGCTCTTGTGTAATAAAAATATAGCCCCACTTTTGATCAGCTTTCGCTTTTTGATGTGCCATTTCATGTAATGCTGTCTGTATGTTCTCATCTGTCCATTTAAAATTTTTATTAAAACCACTATTCGGCAATGAATAATTGCCATTTTCTAAAAGCTTTGCATCTTCTGCTTTTACATTACTATCAGCTAATACTTCTACTGCTGGAGCAGCTGGTGATGCCTTTTTCGCAGCTGGTTTACTATTATTTAAATAATACAGCATACCATATGTTAAACCTACTCCAATTACCGCCATACCAGCTAGAATACCTATTATTTTAAATAGTGTTTTCATCGCGCTTGTTTCCTCCCAAATATCTCTGTTCTTACTACCTAATTACTTCTTATATAAAAACTGTTCCTTCATTCAAAATATCGCATCCCATCCCCTATCATATTATTTATATATACTTCCTCATATTGTATTTCTTTTTCTTTAAAATTGAAAGATTATTCTGTTAAATATTGAAAATATTCTACAAATTTTCCCTTTATATTTATAAAGAAACAAAAAACAACGAGCGCGATAAATAACACTCGTTGTTTTTACTTTATGCACGATTTTCTTTTAACCACTTCGTAATAGCATCTAACCTCGAAACATCAAAACGTCTTTCTTCACAAACATTTAAACTGTTTAAATTCTTTACAATTTCTATTTCATTCGATTTTACACTTTTCGCCTCAATTAATTTACAATACCCATCTGTAACAGAATTTAAATTTTCATAATAACACTGAAACGATTTTGATATATGTAAATGTTTTTCAAAGTTTCTCCTTCTTTTCGTTTCATCAGATACTTTCCGCTTTCTAAGTTCTTCATCGTTCGTATATAAATAAAAATATTGATCCGGAAAACCAATTTCCCTATTTATCATCTTTTCTTTATAAAAATTTTCTATTAAAGATAATGGCTGATTAAATAGATCAAAATGAAAACACCAATTATAACTAAGTGGCTGATATATATCGCCATCGAGTATTACTAATTCATATTGCTCTGACTTCTGAACAGCTATATTCCAGCGCTCAACTTGTTTTTCAAAATACCATGTTCTATGTTCATTTTTTGGCCTTTCAAATAAAGAATTGACTTCAGGTATTATATAAGCACCATAATTCTTTTCTAATTCACGGCACGTGGTACTTTTACCAACAGCGCTTGCTCCCTCAAATGCTATTATCCCCATAGTTTCTCCCTCTTTCATTAACTAAAATTTCGTTGTTTCGCTTTTCTTCCCCATAACTTTCTCCATAAAACAATTGAAGCGACAGTGAGCATGATTGTTGTAATGATACTACCTTCAATTCCGAACGTGCCTCCATGAAGGAATTCGGGGCCATTTGTTGCAGGTTTAAATAGCGGAGTTGAATATATGGTCATCCCGCTAACTGCAAAACCGTAGACGTTATATTGTGCCCAATTCCAAATGGAATGCCATGCGCAAATCCCCCACAGACTACTGTCTTTTAAAACGTAAAAAGCTGCAAATACACCAACTAATATTATATTCGATATTGAAAGAATTGTAATACCTGGATTAAGTAAATGAAGAAAACCAAATAAGAAAGATGTCACAACAATCCCAACCCATATACGACTTCTAACAGAAAGAACCGAGAATAACCAACCTCGTACAATAATTTCTTCCGTTGCCCCTTGTATTAAAAATGCAACTAAAGAACCTACAATACCCAATATAGCGGTTACTGTAATTTTTTGTATTTGTAATGTTACAACTCCTGCTAATAGGAGTAAAATTACTGGTATTGAAATGAAAACAAATCCTATTAATGTACCTCTCAAATATTTTCTTATCCATTGATTTCTCCAAAAACCAATGGATGAAAATGATCTTTTCTCTACAAATCTAATCCATAAAAACACAAAAAATATTGCGCCGCCAAACGTTAATATCATCTCAATGTCGCTATAAATCGCCTTCATAAAAGTTGTTTCTGCTTTCGGTAAAATCAGCATAAACAACATAAATAATTCACCTAAAGTTAAAAATATAATCGCGAGTATGACAGCAAAAACAGGATGAACTTTTCTTCTTCCTTCTTTTGCTGCTTCAATTATTTTAAATTGTTTATTTTGCAATATTCTATCCTCCTAATTATGGTACTCATCAGCAATATTAAAATAATATTTAGCCTTTTATTTAAACTTATTTTTTCATATAAATGATTTTTGTTTGGAATAAATCCAAATTAGGAATAATATATAAATAAAAGAGGTGCCTTTGTGCCTTTACTATTATCACCCAGATTACTCAGTGGTATTACCAGCACTTGCTATTTCCCACCATTTGTTGTAAGATAGTAATTAAGGTCAATTTAACACTATATTTTCTTTGCATATTATCAAGTATCAATCAGGGACAGTTTGTACTCCTTATGGGTTTTTGATAATATGTGAAATTTTATTTTCATTCAAATAAGGCCGATCATATTGTAATTTTTCTACTTTTAGGAGGCATTACCATGACATTAACAGGTAAAGTAAAATGGTTTAACAGCGAAAAAGGTTTCGGTTTCATCGAAGTTGCAGACGGTAACGACGTATTCGTTCACTTCTCAGCTATCACTGGCGACGGCTTCAAGTCTCTTGACGAAGGTCAAGAAGTTAGCTTCGAAGTTGAAGAAGGTAACCGCGGACCTCAAGCTAAAAACGTTGTAAAGCTATAATTCAAACAATAAAAAGGTTGTTACCAGCAAGGTTAACAACCTTTTTAATATATAACTAAAATTTTTTACATAAAAGGAGTGGTTACATGTATCGCAATCGAAAGAACGATGTAGCAGAAGTACCACCAGAACAAACCCCTGTTTGGGAATGTGAATCAGAGGATTGTTTAGGATGGATGAGAAAGAACTTTTCATTTGAAGAAGAGCCTAAATGCCCTTTATGTAAAAGTAGCATGAAAAGCGGAGAACGTTTATTACCTAAATTAGGTTAATTTATAATAAAAAAAACCTCTTTTAATTAAGAGGTTTTTTTATTATAAATTTATGTCCTCAACATCAGTTCGCACTATAGAATACAATAATGCATCGTGTTGCTTATTTCCTTGATGAATATATCCGCGCAATAGCCCTTCCTTTTGGAAGCCAATTTTAGATAACATTCTACAAGAAGTAACATTTTCAGGATATGTAATAGCTCCAATTCTAAACAAACCTAAATCTTTAAATCCATAATCAATAATTTCTCCAGCTGCTTCTGAAGCATAACCATTTCCCCAATAGCGAGGATGCAGATCATATCCAATCTCAGATCGTTTACTCCATAATTGTAAATTGTTTAGTCCAATTGTTCCTATTAAAACGTTCGTTTCTTTTAACACAATTCCCCATCGTATTGCCTTTTTCTCAAAGTAATTTTTTGAAAAAGATTCGATCATACGTGAAGCTTGTCCAAACTCCGTAAAAGAATTCATACCGTAGTAACACGTCACTTCATCCAATGAAAAGATTTCATATATTTTTTGACAATAAGATTGTTCTATTTCAACTAAACGTAAGCGTTCTGTTTCTAATATAGGAAATGCCATAGGATCACTCCTTTCTCTCTACTCATTCATTATATCAGAAAAAATATGTATAATTAGTAAAGTCCTTATTGTTCCATAAATCAAACATTTCTAATGGCACATTCTCTCTTAATTCTATATACACGAATTAGATACCTTCTGATTGCACCTCAAACATGACGCTATAATTTCCATAAATCGAATTTTAAATTATCAAGAACTGTAAAGAAATTGTTTCTTCATTTTCTCCTTCTAAACAACCAACCTACTCCATACATTTATGGTAAAATATAGTTAATATATTATTTTATTGTGGAGGTGTAAATTTCCTATGTATATATTCATCGGCTTATCCCTCTTACTCATATTACTTATTTTTTTATTCGCAAAAAAATTCACACCAAACTCATTCATGATGACTAGCTTTAAAGGCAATAGCTTTAAGACATTTTCAATCGGTATTTTAATCGCTGCCATACTCTCACTTTCATATGGAACTTATCATGTAGTAACATTTCAACCTAGTTATTTAGATATTAAATTTAAAAATCAAAACTACACTATTTTCGGTAATGTAGGCGAATTCGGTTATTTCTCCGAAGAATTATTAAAAAAAGATACAGAAGTTCAACTATATTTCGTCTCTTGGAAAACAAGGCAGTTAAAAAATCCGGTAATACTTATAGAATATCCTTCAGGAAAACAAGAAACATGGGAGCCAAATATCGTATCAATACCGATAAATAAGTTACAAGAAAAACATGATATAAAAGATATTTATCAACTATCACCGTATTCATTTAAAGAGTCTGGAGAAATAACATTAACAATAAAAGAAAACAATGTAAAAAACAATACAATTTCCATTCAAATAAAATAAATAAAAACTGTTCCTCCATTTTGCTGAAGGAACAGTTTTTATTTATTCTACAGTATTATTCATTTAATGTAGCCATTATTTCATTGGCTATATTCTTTCCATTTCCAATACACGCACCAATTCCGACACCATAATATGAGGCACCAGCTAAATATATATTTGGATAAAGATTCGTCATTTTTTCTTGCAATGCTTGAACCGCTTGATTATGTTCTAAATGATATTTCGGCATTAAATCTTTCCAATTTGTAACTTCGACTACTTCTGGTTCACCTTTAATTCCGAGACTCTTTTCAATATCATATAAAGCTACTCGTACTAATTCTTCTTCACTATAATTTTTGATTGTTTCATATACCGGATTGGTGCTCTTATAAAACATTCTTACCAATAATTTTTGTTTACCGGATGTATGTTTCCACTTTCGACTTGTCCATGTACAAGCATCACAATGTAAATCACTGTTTTCCGTTACAATAAACCCTGTGCCGTCAGCTGGTAGTTGTTCATCTAGTATGTCAAATCCTAAGTAAATACTTATAAGAGATGAGTTTTTAAATGTATTAAACTGCTCATTTAACTCATTAGACTGTAATAAAGTTTGTGCTATATCATGCGGAGCTGCTAAAACAACATAATCAGCTTGTATTGTTTCATGATTTACAAAAGAAATCTCATATCGATCTTCTTGTTTACTTACAGCCGTCGTTATAGCACCTTTTTTTACGACAGTTTCAGTAAGCACTTCTTCTAAGCGATTAATTATCGTAGATAGTCCACCTTTAAATGATACGAATTTTTTATTTCCTGCTGATTGAAATTGTTTTTTATTCTCTTCAAAACCTTTAATAATACTTCCATACTTATTTTTATAATCCAGTAAATACGGTAATGTAGATGCCATTGTAAGCTCATTCAATTTACCAGAATATACGCCTGAAAGTACAGGAGCAATTTGTCTTTCCACTAACTCTTTCCCTAAGAAACTTTCTAAAAATAGAGCAAGTGATGTATCTTTCGTAAACTCTTTATTTTTCGTTATGAAATCTTTTAAAGCTACGATTTTCCCTTTCGTTGAGACTAGCGTACTGCTAAACAAAGACTGGGCGCTCATCGGTATCCCAAATATAGTATCAGAAGGAATCGGATGTAACATGTTTTCAGAATATATGTAAGAAATACCCGTTTCATTATATACCATTTCATCTTCTAAATTTAAATCTTTTACAAGTGGCATAACATATTCATTACGAGCAACGATTGAATCCGCTCCTGACTCCATAATGAAATCCTTTTCTTCCACACTATGGATTTTACCACCTAAATACTCTTCTTTCTCAATAAGAATTAAATTTAAATCGATATTATAATCCTTTTTTAATTTTTCTAAATAAAACATAGTAGAAAGTCCCGTTATACCTCCACCGATAACAACAACTGTTTTCATATGTGCTGCGCTCCTAACCGATACAATTAATAATTCCTTTTTATTATAACCAAAAGTCCTTATATTCGACTAGCAAGTTGCGCATTCTGTAAGAAATTAGACAATATATTTGAATATATTTTCAAATTACCTAATAAAAAAGAACTATAACATATACAAACCACGTCATAGTTCTCTTTATTTTAAAAACATAAAGTAATTGATTAATTTGTCTAGTTCTTGACTCAATGCCAATACTTTTTCATGTTGAATTCCATAATCCGATACTAAATATAAAAGTTCTTCTTTTTTTATTTCAATTACTTTTTCTAATTTCGCTAGTTCCATGTCGTTTTACATCTCTCCAAAAATAAAATGTATGTATTTCAGTATAGCCTACTTACATAATTAGTAAAAGTAAAATACGCATGTAAAATCTTACAAATTTGAAAAAATAATATACTACTAACAAAAAAGAAACTAGATTAAGCTCCCTCTTACAGATTATTGACGTTCATTAAGAATTAATAACATACCGGAATTTTTCTAATGTTATATCTTTATAATCTGGAGCTCTCTTTATATGATTAAAATAACTATATGAGAATTTAAATACATGACCAAAATCCCAATCGAATTCACTATAGTCTTTTATCCAAAATATATTTTCAGTTGGTAAAATATTTGCACGTTTAGATTGAATTAAAGGTAATCGATCTATAGGTGAGTGTAAAGTTATTCCCGTATTCAGCTTGAGCTTTTGGCTAGCTCGTAGTACGTATACTAGTTTTAAAAGCGGGCGTATCCCTCGTTGAAATATATCTATATGCCCTAAATCGTACATTATATTAATTGCGTGGGAGTAAGTAAGCAAATGCCCAATTAAATCATGATGCGATTCCGCTCGATAAATACTATTAAATTTCGATAACTCATTTAAAATGAACTGAGATACTTGTGTTGGATTACTCAATTCACTTTTTATCTCATCTTCAAAACTTAATTGTTTTACTTCTTTCGTCGTATAACCAATCCACGATCTACCTGGAATTGTTTTTCGAAATGATAAAATAAGAGTAGTAATCCCTTCAATTGCTTGATTATCGCCCCATTTTTGTAGCTCTTTCATAGCCAATAAACTTAATGACGCATAAATGACGTTATGCCCCACCCAATGAAGTTCATCAATCGTTTGTTCTAAAGATTTTATAATCATATTCTCCGCAATTTGAAAATCTATTTCTTTTTTATCATCAATCATCTCACCAATTTTTTTCTTGTTCAGCATCATCCTTGTTTGCGAATACATATTACGAGCTGTTTCTTCATTAATATTATTATCTTTCATAAAAAAATAACTAGCAATTGCAGCTGCTCCAAAATGCGCATGCCAAATATCATTTGTTTCTTTTTTGCATTGAGAAATAATTGAAAGGCCGCCTTTTAAAATACTTTTGTTTTCCATTTTCTATCTCCCCTAATAAAGTGAAACTTTAATCAGCCCTTACCAATCGGGCATTTATGGGCAGTTAATCCCCCACCTAACTTCTTTACTTTCGCTGAATTTTGAGGGAGGTCTTACTGCCCGTTAATGCAGGATAAAAATCACTATATTTTCACCCTAAAGATGGTGTCAGTACAAATAAAATGTGATTCGATTCATCACTTTTATTCAAAAATCGATGCTTCACATTCGGTGGAATACGTACAACATCGCCTTCTTCTAAAAAATATTCTTTTCCCTCCAATTCCACATACACTTCCCCTTTCATAACAACAGCAATCTCTTCCTTATCTTCATGGGAATAATGGCTTTCTGTTGTGTTTGCTTGTTTATTTAAATCCATCATTAGCATTTCAATACGTGCTTTCATAAAATCAGGTGTTAATACATCATATACAATGTGATTATTGTTTTCCCGATATACTTTTTTTCGATCTTTTTTCTTAGAAATGAGCGAATCTGTATCAATTTCGTTAATAAAAAGTGTAAACAGCGGTACATTTAATGCTTTTGCAATTAATTCCAAAACATTTAAAGAAGGATTAGCATGCCCTCTTTCAATTTGGCTAATTAACGATGTACTAATCCCTGCATAATCAGCGAATTCACGAATTGTCATGTTATTTTTCTTACGGTAACTTAATACCGTTTGTCCAAGCCTATCATGTATCATAGTAAAAATTCCTTTCGTCCATCATAATGCATGTTTCTTTGTCTTTGTGCTGACATACTAAACAAAGGCAAATAATCCTTCCCTATCATCTCTGGGACTTATATACTTACTTTTGTACATTATATCGTATTAAGTTTATTATAATAAACATTCTATCGGAGGGACAAACTTTGAAATCACCTATTCTTTCATATTGCATCTTATTTTTTGGTGTATTCGCCTTATCAACTTCTGCAATTTTTGTAAAATTGGCAGATGCTCCTGCTACAATCATTGCTTTTTACCGATTATTCTTTGCCACACTGATTCTGTTACCGTTATTACTATTTAATAAAAATAGTCGAAATGAGCTAAAAACTTTAACGAAAAAACAATGGGGATTCGGATCCATATCTGGGCTATTTTTAGCTGCACATTATGTACTTTGGTTTGAATCATTACAATATACTTCTGTAGCAAGCTCTACAGTTATCGTAACGCTGCAACCTTTGTTCTCAATGATTGGTGTTTATTTTTTATTTAAGGAGAGATTTACGAAAGGAGCGGTTATTGGTTGCCTCATCGCTATTTCAGGTAGTATCGTTATTGGCTGGCAAGATTTCCAAATTAGTGGAGCAGCTTTATATGGAGATATTTTAGCATTTATCGCTGCCGGTATCATTACTGCTTATTTTTTCATTAGCCAACACGTTCGTAAAGATTTGGCACTTATACCATATTCGGTAATTAGTTATGGAAGTAGTGCTGGCTTTCTTGGCATATTTGCTTTCACGCAACAAGAATCTTTCATCCATTATTCTACACAAACTTGGTTGTGCTTTATTGGATTAGCTTTCATTGCTACAATTTTAGGACAAACCATTTTTAATTGGTTATTAAAATGGATGAGTGCTACTTTAATTTCCATGAGCATTTTAGGAGAAACAATTGGAACTTGTATACTAGCGTACTTTATATTACATGAGACCATTTCTTTACAACAAGGACTAGGAATTACCGTTATTTTTATTGGTTTAGTATTATTTTTATTACAGCCAAATTCTAATAAAAAAGCATGACAGTATACTGTCATGCTTTTAACTATTAATTATGTACAATTAAACCATCCGGTCTAAAACGACTCATCATAATTTCATTAATAAACTTTCCTTGAGCTTTCAAATTCCCTATCTTTACTCCCTCTTCTACAAATCCAAATTTTTCATATAAAGCTTTTGCTTTTGGATTCGTTTCTAACACACCTAGTTCTACTCTCTCTAACATTAACCAATTATCAGCCAGATCAAGCATCTTCGTAAGAAGTACTTTCCCAATTCCTTTATTATGATATTCACTATCGACCCCAATGAATAAATCGCCTGAATGAGATCTTCGTCCCGGACTTTGTGTTAAACCTACAAACCCAACAATTTCTCCATCATATTCTGCAACAAATTCAAATTGATTTGGTGCTAAATTTCGAATTCTATTTTCCATAGCGTCTACACGCATGCTAGGTAAGAAAACCATATACGGTAAAACTTCATCTTGTATACATATACGATGAATTGCTCTAGCATCTTTTATTTCTACTGCTCTAACGTTGATCCCCATCTTTCTCTCCTCCATATAAATAACAATATATTTGTTTGTGTGTATTCTAGAAACGTGTATGAATGACCTTCTCACTCGTATTTCTTTATGTCATTTTCACATAATTATTTCGATATAATACTTATTTTCCTAAAAGATTAACAACTATATGGATATGGTTAACTTTTCACCTTGTTATATAAATTAAGCAAATTTTCAATCAGAATACCATTTAGTTTCATGCCGACTATATCACAATTTTCTATTTCAATATTTTTCAGATTACTATTACTTATGGTGCTACCTTCCAAATCACATTTATCGAATACAATAGGTTCCTTCTCATCTCCGAGACTTGTATTTTTAAATTGTACTCCACCTAAAGTCACCAAATTAAATTTACTGCCAGAAAGATTTAAATCTGCATATGATGACCTTCTAAAATTTATATTTCTAAACTTTGATTGACTTACATTACAATTACTCATATTCGTATTCATTATATTGCTACCAACAAATGAACTGTTTTTTAAATTCACTTGATAATACTCTGTATTTGCTAAATTACAGTTTTCGTATTGACTATTTTTCATATCTTTATTTGTAACTACACTCTCTTTGTTTGAGCTTGTTTTTATTCTTTTCACGTAACAATACTCATCTTCCGATTCAAAAATCATTTGGTAACCTATCTTTTTATAAAAGTGATGATTGTTAATTTGTCTACTAGATGTTTCGAGATCCCAAATCTTTATGTTCGGATATTCCTTTTCTATTAATTTCATAACATGTGATCCAATTCCTTTTCCTTGATAAACAGGATCTACAAAAATACGATCAATTCGACCGTACGACTTACCAGAAATCGTAACTATTATCCCTCCGATTATTTCTTTATCCATGACAACTTTGAAAGAATCCAATTCTTCAATGGAATATTCCATCATTTCAACTGAAGAATATCCTGGCGGTTGAATGTTATAATCAATGACATTATCTTGGCCGTATAGCCATTGTTTTGCTTCTGCATCAAATGTTCTTTTCATTATTTCTGTTAATTTCTCAGCATCTAAAATTGTAGCTTTTTCTATAGATAGCATTGTTGTTTTCCCTTTCATTATTACAAACCAACAACTATTGTGAATTCCATAATTATCAATTCACTTTTATTTTTAATGCTTTTCCCATTATTATATATGGAACATCATTTTTACTTGGATGAAATGGCTCTAATACATTTACCCAATCTAATCTTTCATATAACGAACGTGCTTTTTCATTGTTTATTTGTGTTGTTAAAACACTTGTTCTATTTGAAAGCCCTTCTAGTAATTTATTATGTAATTTCGTTCCAAGACCTTCATTTTGGTATTGTGGGTGAACTGCTAACTCTACAAATTCAAAACAATCTTGTAACCATTCGTCTACTTGCTCTAGATGTAACGCTTCTCTCATTAATTGATTATAGTACTGTCCCTCCATTGAGCGATAACCATAAGTAAAGCCAACTACTTCATTTTCATCATTTATTGCTACTATACCTTTAAAACCTGTATATTCTATATGCCTATTCATTCGCTCGATCATTTCATTGAAATTTGTTTTCTCAAATACTTTACAATACAATTTTGCCATATTCCCAATTAAGATTTCATCTTTTTCAATGCTTAAGAATTTCACTTTATTCCCCCCTATTAAAACATTTATATCCTTAAATTTTTAAAAACAAAGAAAATTAATACTAATCACTCTCTTTACTATTAAACTACAAATCACCCTATATTTTCCACAATTACTTAGTATTAATGAATAAAAGAAGAGACCATGTAATATCAACATGTTCTCTTCTTTTATTCATTTTCAATTTTATCCCGCTATTTGCCGGACAGTAAGACCCCCACCTCAAAATTCAGCAAAAGCAAAGAAGTTAGGTGGGGCCCTGCTGCCCGTGAACGCCCGATTGGTGAGGGCTGAACCCCCCCACTGATTAAAGTTTCACTTTATATAATTAAAAATTAGATATTACTTAAGCCACTCGTTGCAAGTATTACTTAACTGCTGTAAATCTTCTATAAATTGACTCGCATCATATCCATCACAAACCGAATGATGTACTTGCAATGAAACTGGTAGCATAACCTTATTTCCTTCGTTAAAATATTTCCCACAAGTTATAATTGGCAATAGAAATTTTTCATCATTATTAATATTAAGATTAAATCCAGTAAAACTAGTCCAAGGTATGCTAGAAATCGGAAATACATTAGGCGGAATATTTTCTTTCGTGAAAAGACCATGAACATTAGCATAGCATCTCATATCGTCTTCATAATTTTTATAGAAAGTGCGGAAATCACTTGAATAATCCGTCCATATACTTGAAAAAGACTTATCATCTTTATGAAAGATTGTATAATTCGGTATCATTTCCTCCCAATAGCCTAAAACTCCTTCATCGTTAAAACATGTTCGAAATTTTTTATGATTATTTACTACTCTAGAAATTAAATATATAAAAACGGGATAAAATTTTATTCCCTTTTGATATACTTCCTCTAATAACATCGTGATATCAACATTCACAGTCATACTAAATGTACATTTCAACTTTAAATAATGCTCAAAATACTGCTCTCTATTCCAATCTTCTCTATCAATTACATGGAACTTCATTCTAATAGCCTCCTAAAATTTTCTTTTTATTTTAGAAGGCTAATTCCCTTGCTTTCACCATAATTGTTCACTCCTAACAGTGTACATTTCACCCTAATTATTTATTTAATTATATAACATATGTAAGAATCAATTCACATATTTCTGGAAATCCATCCACATACTATAGATAAATCAAATGAAATTTGGAGGATACATACATGAATAACAAAAATATGAATAAAAAAGAAAATGTTACTGAAAACACTACATCTATTCAAAATAATAATACTGCAAACCTTACTATCGAAGAACAAGCAATGAACGGCTTATACGGAATGCCCGAAACAACAATTGAAGATGCTGATCACGCTTCAGCTGATGATTTGACTTCAAAAAATTAATTAACTACATTGAAAAAGCCAAGGAAAATATCCTTGGCTTTTTCAACTATGCATCCACCTTTTGTATTTCTTCACTCTTTCTTGAAAGTTTACCTGGCCAAAAAGCAAATCGGCCTAACACAACTGTAATTGCGGGTACAAGTAACGGTCTTACGATAAACGTATCTAGTAATACGCCAATTGCAGTTACAATACCAAATTGAACTAATACTTGAATTGGAAGTGTACCTAACACTGCAAAAGTTCCTGCTAAAATTAAACCTGCCGATGTAATAACACTACCTGTTTGTATTACACCATTTTTTACTGCATCCAAGTGATTTTGTGTCTTTCTGTTTTTCCATATTTCTGAAACCATAAAGATATTATAATCTTCACCTAAAGCAACTAAAAATACGAATGCGTACAACGGTATCGCACCTTGAATGGCCGGCGCTCCCATACCGTAATGAAGCAATATCCATCCTGCTCCTAACGCTGAGAAGAATGATAAAACGACAGTTACAATTAAATAAATCATCGCAACAACCGATCGTAAGTAGACAAGTAATAGTAAAGCGATAATGCTAATCATTACTGGAATAATTACTGATTCATCACGTTCAGTAATTTGCTTTGTATCATATAATGAAGCTGTTTCTCCACCAATCCACAATTGATCTTCAGTATTACGAATCCCAGCATCTTTTAATACTTTTTCTACATTACTTTTCAATTTAGGAATTTGATTTAACGCTTCAATTGAGTATGGATTTTCCGCTAAAGAAACTTCATACATTTGTATTTGCTTATTTTCTTTTCCCTCTTTTGGCTCTTTCACTGTATTTACGAAAGAAAATTTCTCTAGTTCTTGTTTAATAGGAAGCTCTTTTCCTTTCGTATCAACAACCACTTTTACTGGTGCTAGTTCACCAGCTGAGAAATGATCACTAATTAACGTAAACCCTTCACGAGAAGGCATATCCTTTGGAAACGATTCTAATAAGTCATATGTGTATTGAATACGTGGTACGAACGAAGCCAATCCACCTAATACAAACACAGTTAGCATAATTATTGTCCACGGTCTTCGTACTACTACATCTCCAAGTTTTTTACTAAAGGAGCCTTTTGATTTTTCAACTTTTACAGCCCTCTTTTTCTTTCTTGCAAACTCCTCATTCATTGAAGTTGTTCTCGGTATAAACGGGAAAAATGCAATCCTACCGAAAATTAATAATAGTGCTGGTAAAATGGTTAAAGCCGCGATTCCCATTATAAATACAGCAACACTAAATGGTACTGCAAATCGATGAAAGGCACCATAATGAGCAAGTAGTAATGTTCCTAATCCAAGTACAACAGTTAACGCACTCATTATTATTGCACCGCCAGAAGCTTTAATCGCAAGTTGTAATGCTTTATATTTACTTTCTTCTTCTAACAAGTACTCTCTATATCTTGAAATTAAAAATAGACAATAGTCCGTTCCAGCACCAAACAATAATACTGTCATAATTGATATTGCTTGGGCATCTACTTTAATCCATCCGTGATCAGCTAAAAAACCGAGTGTAGGACTAATGATACCGTATGCAAAGCCAACAACAAGTATAGGTAAAATTGCTAAAATTGGCGAACGGTAAAGCAAAATTAATAGGACCAAGACTAATAATACAGTAGCCACTAACAATTTCACATCTGCTTGACTAAATAAACTAACTGCATCCGTTTGAATACCTACAGGCCCAGATAATCGAACATGTAAACCAGATTCACTTATTTTTTGTTTAAATGGATCTTCATCCACCTTACTATTCACTATTTTTTCAAGTTTTTCCAGATTTCCT
Source organism: Bacillus cereus G9842 (assembly GCF_000021305.1). Taxonomy (GTDB): domain Bacteria; phylum Bacillota; class Bacilli; order Bacillales; family Bacillaceae_G; genus Bacillus_A; species Bacillus_A thuringiensis_S. The sequence goes on along the minus strand of NC_011772.1, from coordinate 2,229,694 downwards.
TTTAATATATCCGTACCAGCAGATTTATTAAAGAATACCGGTGTAACAAATGATGTACCATCTTTTGATGCACTTTTTGATAATACTTGCTCTGGAATTGTATCAAATGGCGGTAACGTTGATTGTTCTTTTAAAGGACTAGCTTTTAACTCTTTATAAACGTCTTGTATGAGTTTATAATCCTGTGACTGTAATCCACCATCTCTATACCATACTACTAACAATGGATTCCCTGTATTATTCGGAAACTCTTTTTTCATAAGCGCTTCCGCTTGCTGTGACATAGCTGTTTCAGGTAAATTTTTTGGATTCGGTTCTTTCGTACTGTTTACTTGTGGTAACGTAAATGAAAGTAATAATGTAATAAGAACCCACACCGATAAAGTGATCCATTGCGTATTTTTCCCTGCTACAAGCCTCCCTAACATATGTAACGGGTGCTTTTTCATAAAAACCCACCTTCCTTTTTTCCTCCATTATTAATTATATATACTGGTCGGTTAATTAATCAAGAATGATTGAAAATTATGTTATAATTATCTCAATCATAAATGTCAGGAGCGAATGTATTTGGAACAAAAACAACGTCCTCTCGGAAGGCCGCGTCAAAATAAAAATACAAAATCTACAAAAGAAACCATTTTAGAAGTGGCAACCCGCTTATTTCTTACACAAAATTATCAAGTCGTTTCTATGGATGAGGTCGCAAAAGTTTGTGGTGTTACGAAAGCAACTGTCTACTATTACTATTCAACAAAAGCCGATTTATTTACCGCTACTATGACCGAAATGATGGTACGTATACGCGAAAATATGTCTCAAATACTCTCTACAAACAAAACGTTAGAAGAAAGATTATTAGACTTCGCTAAAGTTTACTTACACGCAACGATGGATATTGATATGAAAAATTTTATGAAAGATGCAAAACTGTCGTTATCTGAAAAACAATTGAAAGAATTAAAAAATGCTGAAGATAATATGTATGAAGTACTAGAAAAAGCACTCGATACTGCGATGCACATCGGAGAAATTCCGAAAGGAAACGCTACATTTGCGGCTCATGCTTTCGTATCTTTATTATCAATTGGGAATTTTAAAGATGAGAATCACAATCCTATTCTTGCAAATATAGATGAATTAGCACAAGAAATCGTTTCTTTTTATTGGAATGGGTTAGGTCATTCATATTAAACTGATTTACTTTAATAAAAGAGCATGTTTAATTTTTTCAAACATGCTCTTTTATAATTTATTTATATACTAATAATCAGATTATACTTCAATGTCACTTAACAAAAAACTCCATTTTAACTTTACAAATTTTGAAGTTGAACATTTATATTCTCCTTACTTAATCCCCCATGGTAACAAACTACAGATTCAATATGTAAATTTAAATACTTCTTCAAAGACTGCTTTGCTTCCTTAATATTTATAGTTGTTGGGGCGTGAATTCCTCCTAACATCCCATTCACACTATACATAGAGTCTCCTGCAATAAGAATTTTACTTCGTTTCAAATATAAACTAATATGACCCGGAGTATGCCCTGGAGTATGAAGAATTAGTATTCCACCGCAATACGGAAGTTCTTGCCCGTCAATCACAGTATCACTCACTTTTCCTTTTGGTCGGTTCTCTACATTTCCTTCCTTCAATAAAGGCAAATCCCCCTCAATATATGGCTTATCTAATTCGTGCGCATAAACCTTAATATTATTTCCACAGCGCTGCAACAACTCCGGAAGACTACCTATATGATCAATATCCTGATGCGTCAAAATCACGACTTTTAACTTATCAAATGATACCCCAACCTTTTCCATCTCTACTTGTATATCTTCAATTTGTCCTGGGAAACCCGTATCTATTAATACTGCCATTTCATCATCCCATAAAAGAATTGGATGAATAACAAATTCTTGAAATTCAAGTTGTAACATTTCTATCCCTTTAGCAATCTCCATACAGCCATTCTCCTTTATACTGAAGTTTGAAAATATGTACGAGTAAACTGAAAATATAAAGTGAAACTTTAATCCGTTGGGGTTTTACTGCCCGGCAAATAGCGGGATAAAGCACCTTTATCTTATAATATGTTTTGTCATCCCAATAGAGAATGCTTCAAACCCTATAGATTCATAGTAAGATTGCAATTTTTCTACACACATAAGTTGTGGAATAACCTTGTTTTGTTCACAGTGCTGGATTAATCGTTTCACTATTTCTTTTCCGATGCCACTAGACTGATATTTTGGCAATACACCAACTCCACAAATAATGCCTGTTATGACTCCATCTGATATGACACGCCCCATCCCTACTAACCTCTTATCATCAAAAACATAAATTGCATACCAACTTTGCTTACACATTTGTTCTAACTCGTTAACCGTTAATTTAAGAGAATTCCATCCTAAAGATTCGTATAAGGATAATAATCCATTAAAATCTGTAGGATGTTCACTTGTGTGGCGTATACTATTTTCCATGTAAATACTCCCTATTCTCTGACTTGTTTATATTTCATAAAATTCCCTTTACACAAATCTGATTGATGTAAAAATAACTAGAACAAACTTCAATAAGAAAGATAGAATTCCTTCTCAATATAAAATAAAAAGAAGTTATCTCACTTAAGATAACTTCTTTTATATAAGACTCTCATTATATTATCAACCAAAAAATATACAACTGCATACGATTAGCACAAACAAAACTAATAAACCATTTGAGAAATAACCCATTGAATACTACCCCTTTATTAAATTATGTAAAAGATTTTATCATAAAATGATTTACAACTTAATAACTGAAAAAGACATTGCATTCATTAGTTATATATGTTAAGTAATATTTTATTTTCGGTTATATTCTCGTTCCCTGAAAGTGCTTATCATACTCTTCTACTTCCGTTCATATAAGTTCAAAATATTAAATAATAAATCAAGAAGACCTCCACCTTACGAGGTCTTTTTTACTTATTTTCCAAATACACTAATTGATTCTTCCTCAATTACAAGTAAACAATTAGCATATTACATGATTTAATATCCCAATAACCAATTCAACTCTATTAATTCGGTTCGACCTTAATATCCCCCTTTTATTCCAAAAACTCAATAATCGTTTCACATACTTTATCCGTCTCCTCGATATCTGGGAAATGTCCACTATTTTCAAATATAACAAGTTTACCATTTTTCAATTGTCTCGTTATTCTATAACTCATTCCTACACCCGTGTTATAGTCATGCGCTCCAACTATGACACACGTATCAATTTCTAAACCTTTAATACGCTCAATAAGCGGTAAAGATGATTTTGTTCCAAAAATAACTTTACTCATCTTCCCTGTATTACTTAACTTACTTTCCTCCCAAAACCTTCTATTTAGCTTTGCAAATTCTTCATTTTTAAACAATAGTCGATCTAAATTTTCTGTATCAACTATACTCCAAACTTGATTATACCTTTCTTTTAAAGGAATTTCTGACTTACTTATTATCAATATTTGTTCTTTCATTTCCCCTTTCGTTACTTGTAGAAAACCTTCTATCTGCACAGTATACATATCATTAAAATCATCTAACGATGGTGCTTGTAATACCATTTGTTCAACATTTTTTGGATATTTCAAAGCATACTCTAAACAAAGTTGTCCACCAAAAGAATATCCTAACAAATTTATCTTCTCTACATGTAATTGCTTTCTTAATTCCTCTAAATCTTCGACTAGAGTATTGATTGAGTACTCACCGTCATCTTCTGGTGCCTCACTTCGTCCGCAACCTCTTTGTTCGTAATAAACTACAGTCATATTTCCTTCTAACTTCAAACCAAGCGTTCTTTCGAATACATAATGATTACCACCTGGACCACCATGTACTATAATAAGAGGGACTGTATTATGAGCTGTCCCTGCAACTTTACACCAATGCATAATCCCATTGATTTTCAAATAGTGTACACCATCTTGCAACATTAACTGATTCATTTATCCTATCTCCCTATAGCTCACTTATTACTATCTAGATGTATAAGTTCTGACCATTCACACTTTTTCCCTTTATATTCTTTAGACCCTACCCTTTCTTATATGAATAGCTTTCTTATTCAAAAATAGATTTTTAAAAATTCCTACCCCCACAATTAATAAACCTATACCAACTAATTTATTTATTTGTAATGGAATGCTCTCCATTCCAAATAATCCGAATGTATCAATGCATAACGCAACGACCAATTGAGTAATAAGACTAATTAGCACCGTATATGCTGGACCTAAGCTCTTTATTGCACCCATTATACAAATAATTAACCCGATGCCAAACAGTCCACTTACATAAAACAAATAATTTGTAGTATACACTTTAATGTTAATACTGTTTTCTGTAATGATATAAAATAGAATAGAACTAATGAGACCTATTCCAAGGACACATGTAGTCGTTAACCACTGTCCTACATTTTCATTTACTTTTGCATTAAAAACAGATTGTAAGCTAATTAATATTCCTGCTAATATAGCTAAACTAAATCCAATCAAAATCTTCCTCTCCCTTTCATTGCTCATATATATTATCTTTAGCGACTTCCTTCATTCTAGAAAAATCTTTAATGACAATAACTCCATTACTCTTTTCAATTAATTTATCATTATAAAATCTTTGTAATACCCGAATTACGTGCCTATAACTTACCCCTATAAAGTCTGCAATACTTGTTACCGAAGTCGTATCCAAATCCCCTTTGTACATATTCCCGTTACTATCTGTTGAAATTGAAAGTAAATAACTAGCTACACGTACTTCTACAGGATAAAGTAAATTAAGAGCAGTAAAACGAGTCGATATTTTTAACGTGTTCGCAATGTTTTCAAGTAAGAACTTCATAAATATAGGATCATGTAATAACTTGTTTCTAATAACCGTATTAGAAATGGAGATAGCTATAACATCTGAACAAGCTTCAACGACATTATGTGCTTTGCTATTTTGAATTAATTCAATATCACCAACAATGGCCAATGGATTGATAAAGCGAAGGATTAGTTTCTTTCCTTCTGATGTAATCGTGTAAACTTTTACTTTACCTTTAACAACAAAATATAAACGATCCATTTCGTCATCTATATTGCAAATAAGCTCGCCTTTTTCAAAGTAATTTAATTGAAAATAAACTGTATCTATTTCTAAAAAAATCTCGAGCGTTTTATTGGTTCTCAAATAATGCGTAATTAAACCTGATTTATCCTCCATATTCATTTCTCCTTTCATTTACATATTAAATACAACAATACCTATAATCATTACTATTGTTCCCACAATATGATATCTCTCCATCTGTATCTTTTTTATATGAAACAGTCCTTTCATTTCAATAACTGTTGCCGTAAACAATTGAGCAACCATTAGTGTGCCAGCTGTCAATGTAACTCCTAGTGAATATATCGCCATCGTTTCTGCACAAATAATGAATCCACCAAATGCACCCGCTGCTAAATATACTTTTTTCACACTCTTTAAATCTGTTACTTTCTCTTCTTTCTTTAACAAAAATACAGTTGTTGCAATAAGGAATCCAATTAAATGGGTTATAATACTCGTCGACCATATACCGATATGTGAACTAAGTTTCGCATTAAAGGTTCCTTGAAGTGTTATAAATATCCCCGCAAAAACAGCAAATATAATACCTTTCAAAAAATCATCTCCTCATCTTTTATTTCTGACTTAATTAAAAGCTATAATCCTATAATGGCAAAAGGACAAATGTCACATCACTATGAAAATAACTTGGAATGAACAAAAAACACACCTCAAAAATGCGAGATGTGTTTATCTTTATTATTTATATATAAAATTTTATAAATTTGAATTACGCTACATTAAAAGATTTCTTTTTCATAACAAACTTTGCAAATAAGAAACGTACAAGCGGTCCCATAATAATTAATTGTAATGGATATGCCATTATGAAATTTTTAATAAAAATCGAAAAATAAATTGAAACAAATGAAGCTCCTTGTAGTCCACCATGTAAATGCATCATAGCCATACCGAAAAATGACATAAAGAACACCATTCCGATTACCATAGTTGTCGCCATCGCAACGATAATATTTATTTTCTTAGATTTATCAAATGGCAACATGAATACAATTTTTTTCGCACAAGGTCCAACGATACATATTTCAATTAATAGCGCAATAATAAAGCCAATTAATAGTTCTAATGCAATCTCTTTAATATAAATTGGTCCTCCTGTTTCATTCATTAGTAAATTGTAAAACGTCATTACGATAACCATCCCAAGGCACATCATCATACCAAATTGGAGGTTTTCTTTTCTTGTTGTTGGCAAAATTCATCATCCTTTCTCTTTGAGTCTTTGTCATTATATCGATATTGAAACCCCCTTCGTAAGTGAACATTTTGTGAACAAATTTAAAACGTTTTCATGTATTTTCTTTACTTTCAACTCAAATTCTCACTTTTACTTATAAAGGTTTTATATATTTCAATGTTGAATTACTAAATTTAACATTGCATTACATTATTACTAGGAGGATAACCATGAATGAACAAGGATTTTTCGTATATCATATCGTAACAAAGAAAAAAATGCATATCGGACAAATCATTCCTTTTAACAAAAATCAACACAATACTCTATATCACTTCTTTTTTGAAAGAGAACAATTAAATGCTAATGGTGAAGATGGCATACAAATTTTAAATAAACACTATAAAAATAACGAATTACATATAAATAATGAAAATGCTAAAGTAGTCATGAGTTATATGGATCAAACAATTAGAGCAGCTAGAGAAACAATTGTAGAAATGGTTAGACTACAAGAATTCCCTGAATATCCTTCCAGATTATCTTGTTTATACGCTGCAAAAAGCTATGAAGATGCTTTAAAATGGAAAGCATTATTTGATTCTTACAATCGAGAAGTTTTACAGATTGTTAAACTACAAGTAATCGGAAGTTCTTTTGAAGGTGACGGGAATCTTTTACCAAAAGAAGATGGTATTCCTTTTTCTCAAAAAATCGAACAAGCTAGAGAGTATTGGAAAGGAAATATTAGAAATGAACTTCCTGAGCTACTGATTAATGGAGAAATTGAAGTGGTGGAAATTATTGATGACTTCTCCTCAATTCATATTTAATTTCTAACTAAATCATATAGGATGGAGATTACAATGAAGAAAAAAGTGTACTTCAATCATGATGGCGGCGTAGATGATTTAATTTCATTATTTTTATTACTTCAAATGGAAAACGTTGAGCTTACCGGTGTATCTGTTATCCCAGCAGACTGCTATTTAGAACCCGCAATGTCTGCCAGTCGTAAAATTATCGATCGCTTCGGCAAAGGTAATATTGCAGTAGCCGCTTCAAACTCTCGCGGGCAAAACCCGTTTCCAAAAGACTGGCGGATGCATGCATTTTATGTAGATGCTCTACCAATTTTAAATGAGTCTGGAAAAGTTGTAACACCCGTGGTGGCAAAACCCGCGCATCATCATTTAATAGAAACGCTTCTACAAACGGAAGGAAAAACAACTTTATTATTTACTGGGCCCCTAACTGACCTTGCTCGTGCATTATATGAAGCTCCCATAATCGAAGATAAAATTGAACGTCTCGTTTGGATGGGTGGTACATTTCTTACAGCAGGCAATGTACATGAACCAGAGCATGATGGAACAGCTGAGTGGAATTCGTTTTGGGACCCTGAAGCAGTGGCTCGTGTATGGGATGCAAAAATTAAAATCGACTTAGTGACACTAGAAAGTACAAACCAAGTTCCGTTAACTATAAACATACGTGAACAGTGGGCAAAAGAACGAAAGTATATTGGTATGGATTTCCTTGGTCAATGCTATGCAATGGTCCCCCCTCTCGTTCACTTCTCAACGAACTCTACTTACTATTTATGGGATGTACTAACTACCGCGCTTGTCGGAAACACTAACCTTGCAAAAACTGAAACGATTAATAGTATCGTTCATACATACGGACCAAGCCAAGGACGTACAGAGGAAACTGCTAATGGACGACCTGTAAATGTCGTTTATGATGTAAAACGTGATGTATTCTTTGAATATATTACTGAATTAGCAAAGAAAGCTTCTACTTGAACCACTATCTATACGAAAAATAAATAGAATAAAATCACTTCAGACGATGAACCCCTATATTTAGAATTTAGTTGAAACTACATATTTAACTATTGAAAAGAGTATTGAATTAAATTTCAATACTCTTTTTGTGCAATTTAATTATATTGGATTAATGTAGTGTCTTATTGATTATTCATTTCATAACCATTGACAAAATACGTTATTGTTTCTAACTCATCTTCATTTAATTCTCTATCTAGTTCTTGTTTATACACTGCCTTTATCTTCTCTTCATCGCCTTTATGAATTTCTGTATAAGTTCCTACTGTTTTTAACATACGAATCTCTTGTAAAAACTCCTCTCGATTTATCGCTTCCCCATGAGAAAGAATATATGTCTCAGCATCAAATTTCTCTAATTCATCTATCAATTTAAACGTTCTTTTCGTCGTATAGTTCCACTTCGAAGAAAAAATATCTGCATATATACAGTCTCCTAAAAACAATATCTTTTCTTCTTTTATGTACATAACAACAGAATCATGTGCATGATCTCCGCCCACATGTTTTAACACGCAGGTCACTTCACCAAGGTCTAATTCCATTTGATCCTGGAACGTTAAGGTTGGAGGAATAATGTTAATATTTCTCGCTTTTTCTTCAAACTCTTTCTTGATGCAATCCGCACAAAATTCAATTTCAGTACCCTCTTTTACGCGTGCGTCCAACGCTTCATCTGTCCATTCATAAGATACTATTGCCTGCATTTCTTTTTTCGTTTCAGCGTGCGAAATAGTTAATGCATTCCGTAATACAGATAATCCAAAAATATGATCCCAATGCCAATGCGTTAGTGCTACAAAATCAGGATTCGATACATTTTGTTCTTTTAACATTTCTAAAAATAATTGTGCATGTTCTTCTGAATTCCCTGCATCAATCATTAAAGTTTTTTCTTTTCCAACAACCATTCCTAATATAGGTCTATCCGTTTCAGAAACTGGTGTCATATACCAAAATGAGTTTCCTATTTTTTTAATTTGTTGCATAACCAATTCCCCTTTTCATTTTCTCACTTAAATTTAATATATAAATTATAACGAATCACTACTTTTTTCTCTATACTCAAACACAATTACTTGGACTAATCCAACTTAATTTTTCGTAAGCTAAAAATAAGGGAATAGAATCGGAGTGTGATACTATGGAACGTTTATGGATCCCAATGATTGTAACATTTTTTTCGTTCGGTGGATTACTGTTAGGTGGTGCTGTTGGAGTAGCAACACGCCAACTCATTGAAGAAAAGATGCATCGTTTATACGCATTATGTGGTGGTATTTTATTCGGGTTATTATCACTTGAAATTATCCCTGAAACATTTTCAAGCTATGAAATAATTGGGCCTATACTTGGTATAGCCATCGGTATTTTAGTTATGAGCTTATTAGATAACTATTGTCATCATCCAATGATACATAAAAAAGATCAACAAGCATGGCAAACCTTCCTTTTTCTCTCTTTCGCTATATTTATTCATAATATACCTAGTGGATTTGCGTTAGGTACAGCTTTTATAAATCATAATGACTCTGCCATTCCCTTTTTAATAGCAATCGTCGTGCACCATATTCCAGAAGGATTAGCTTTAATTATTCCATTTCTTTTTACAAAGCATAAATATATTTCCTTTTTATTAACGACTTTATTACTTTCTCTTATTCTCGGTACTGGTACGGTTTTTGGAATTTTGATGGAAGGAAAAGCTCGTCACCTGCAAGGCCTCATTATGGGAAGTGCTATTGGTTCACTTGGATATGTCACAATTCATGAAATGCTTTGGAAAGCTAAGAAACAGCTCTCTTTCCTTACATTTCTAATGTGGGCAACTAGTGGTTTTCTCCTAATAATAGCGTTTACTCTACTAGCTGGACATCACTAAATTAAACAAAAAAGATAGCTGAAAACAATTTGTCTTCAGCTATCTTTTTTATTCTTTCTATCTCTCTATAGAAAGAATAATTCCAGCAATCATAGAACTAAGTCGCTCTAAAATATTCCCTAGAAAAAACGTGCATACACTTTGTTTCGAAATAACTGTAGCATTTCTTTCATACTTCGGGTCGTTTCTCTTAATAAAACATTATCATTTTAGTAATTTATTGGAAATAACATTATGTTTTTCGACCATTATCAATCTTTTCCTTCTTTATAAAAAACATAAAAAGAGCCCTATTTTCAAAACAAGGACTCTTTTCATAAACTATTTAGCTACCTCTTCTTTCGGCATTACCATCCCTTTATAAAGTTGAACAGTTATCCAGTAATAGATGAAATAAATGACTAAGAAGATTCCTATTGGCACCCACACTTTTACAAACGGATCAACTAATATAAAGCTGAATAAGTTAAGCCCCACTAAAACGTGAGAGATGCCAATGATTGCTGGGAAGATAAATAAATATGAAATTTCTTTATATATACTTTTCGTTAACATACTACGTCTTACGCCGATTTTTCGTAACATTTCATAACGGCGTACATCACGAGAAGCACCTGTTAATATTTTGAACATAAGGGAACTCGCCATCATTGCTAAAAAGGCAATTCCGAGGAAAAATCCCATAAACATTGTTCCGCTCATGAAGCTGTTCATAAACTGATAAATTGTCATTTTCGTAAATAAGTCTACCTTTGCACCTGTTGCTTTTTCAATTTGTTCTTTTTGTCTCTTGTCTATTTCGATCAATAACGGTTTATATTTTTTCATATCATCTACTTTTGCTAATGTTACAGTGTGTTCTGTTCCTTGAATCCCTTTATAATGCTCTTCGTCTGCAATTCTTACTGGTTTTCCGCTAAATTGATTATGCGTAATTTGTATCTCTCTTACAACTGCGTCTTCCCAATCCTTTGGCATTTGAGGGAATTTTGCTAATTCAGGAGCCTCTAAAGCTGAATATACAGGTTCAGTTAAAGGTTCAGTCACACGTTTACGAACAGGCTCTTTTAAAGTTTTTGTATCAAAATGGTCTGAAACAAGTGGTGGTTTCGCAGTTAAGTCGTTACGTAAATAATAAACCGCTTCTCCATCTACTTTATATTTGTAATTGCTCTCTTCAACAATTTCCATTTCTTTCAAGGCCGCTTTGTCTTGATCATTCGGATCATGAATTACAACATCATATACACGAGAAAAGTCTGTCATAATACCTACATTTTTTTGGAACGCCATACCTGCAGTCATCGCACCTGCTCCTAATGCAATTAACATCGCTACAGTACCTAATACTCTCGATAAACTATTTACTCGAAAGCGTAGCTGTGCATATGTAAAACTATTTAGACCAATTTCATTTCGTTTTTTATTCCCTTTAATTTTCATCACAAAAAGTGGGAGTAATGAACTAAAGATAAAATATGTGCCAAGTGTTGTAACGATGGTTGCTATAATAAAACCTAATTCAGCATATATTTTTACATTGATCATAAAATAGTACCCTGTACTTACCAGTAATACACCAAGTACTGTCATTATAATAATGCGAGTTTTACTTTTCTTCACTTCATCTAGTGTTTCATCTTCACGAATTAACTCTAGTTCAGTTTTACGTAACAATCGGACGCTGTTCATTAAGCCAGTAATGAAAAATAGTATTAAGAAGAAAATAGCTGTAACTAAAATTGCTGGTGTGTATACAGATGCGTAACTACCTTTTGCTGAAATTTCCATTCCATTCATTAAAAAGTTTCCTGCTACACTTGCAAGTAACATCCCTACTACAATACCGATAATAATACTTACAATCCCCATACCGAATGTTTCAATAAATAATAACTGTGCTACTTTTTTCTTTTTCGCACCAAGCATCATGTACATACCGAGTTCTTTTCTTCTTAACGTGAGCAAGAAAGAGTTGGCATATATAATATAAAATACAGTAATGAAAGATAATAGTATTGCACCTACCCAAAAGACGAGTCTAATACTACTAATTAGGCTATTATCTTTCGTAAATTCACTATTCATCGCCATCGTTTGGAACATGTAGAAAATACTAATACTAATAACGAGACCAATAAGTAAAACCATATAATCTTTTAACATCTTTTTCATACTATGACGTGATAATTTAAATAACATAGTTTCGCCCCCTACTTAGACTCAGCAGCTGAGCCCATATGAGCGAGCACACCTAAAATGTCTTGATAGAAATTCTCTCGAGTGCCTTGACGATTTAATTCTTTATAAAGAAGACCATCTTGAATAAATAAAATACGCTCACAATAACTTGCACTAAATGCATCGTGTGTAACCATTAAAATACTTACATTGTGATTTTCATGTAAATCTTGCATCGCTTCTAATAAACTTTTTGCGTTTTTACTATCAAGCGCTCCTGTCGGTTCATCTGCTAATACAATTGCCGGATTATGTACTAAAGCTCTTGCCGCCGCTGTTCTTTGTTTTTGTCCTCCAGAAACAGCAGTCGGATATTTTGTTAAAATTTCAGTGATGCCTAATTTTTTTGCAACGTCATTTACCTTTCCAGTAATCTCACTGGACGGTACGCCTTGCAAAGAAAGTGGTAAAGCGATATTTTCATAAATTGATAAATTTTCTAGTAAGTTAAAATCTTGAAAGATAAAACCTAATTTTTGAGATCGAAAATCTGATAATGCATTACCTTTCATAGAAGTAATATTTGTTCCAGCTATCGTCACACTACCACCTGTCGCCTGGTCAAGTGTACTTATCACATTAAGTAAAGTCGTTTTTCCAGATCCAGAAGGCCCCATAATCCCGACAAATTCTCCTTCTTTAATACTTAACGATACGCCCCTTAATGCTTTTGACTGATTCTCATTTCTTTTCCCATACGTTTTTTCTACACTTTCTACAGTAACTACATTTGTTGACATCTCTTTCACTCCATCCCTTTTGTATAAAATCAATTTCTCACATATTTCTTATTATTTTGTCATGTGAATTCTTAAGAATTTTTTAATTATGCATTCAATAAGAGTTACATCCGTAACATGAACCTATTTCCTACTTCATATTCTCATTTTTCTACAACTCGTTCCCTCGATTTCGCTTACATTTACCTTACATTTTTGTAAGATAAAAAAGAAAACACACTAATTTTTAATAGTGTGTTTTCTTTACAATCAATATTCTCTATTCTTTATTTCCTCTTCAATCCTTGCCACAAATACATCTAGCGCAACAACTTCTGACTTCTCTTCCCCATATTTACGTACATTTACAGCTCCGCTTTCCATTTCCTTATCCCCAATAACAAGAAAATACGGTACTTTTTGCATTTGTGCTTCTCTTATTTTATATCCTAATTTTTCATCTCGTGCATCCTGTTCAACACGAACTCCAGCTTTTGCTAATTTATGTGCAACCTCACTGCAATATTGTTCATGTACTGCATTTGAAACCGGAACTACTTTCACTTGAACTGGTGCCACCCATGCCGGGAACGCACCTCCAAAGTGCTCAATTAATATTGCTAAGAAGCGATCTAATGACCCTAAAACTGCCCTGTGAATAACAACTGGTCTTTTCTTATCATTATTTTCATCTATATAATTTAAATCAAATTTCTCTGGCATTTGGAAATCAAGCTGGATTGTTCCGCACTGGTGACTTCTATTTAAAGCATCTTTAATATGAAAATCAATTTTCGGCCCGTAAAATGCACCGTCACCTTCATTTAGTCTATATTTATAATTTAGCGATTGTAATACATTTTCTAATGCTGCTTCTGCTTGCTCCCATAATTTATCATCACCCATTGAATCTTCTGGACGAGTAGAAAGCTCTACTTCATATTCGAATCCAAAAGTTTTATATACGTAATCAATTTGCGCCATTACGGATTTAATTTCATCTTCAATTTGTTTTGGAGTTACAAATAAATGTGCATCATCTTGGCAGAAAGTACGTACTCTTAATAATCCGTTTAACGCACCACTAAATTCATGACGATGTACTTGACCAAATTCACACATACGAATCGGTAATTCACGATAAGAATGCAATTTATTTTTAAACATAAGCATGTGCCCTGGGCAGTTCATCGGTTTTAATGCAAAACTTTTATTATCTACTTCAGAGAAATACATATTATCTTTATAATGTCCCCAGTGCCCTGATCTCTCCCATACTTCTTGGTTCATCATGAACGGAGTGCGTACTTCTTGATAATTGTACTCTTTTTGAATTTCTCTTAAAAATGCTTCCAATTCGTTTCGAATAATTTGTCCTTTCGGTAAATAAAACGGCATTCCCGGAGCCTCTTCAGAAAACATAAATAACTCAAGCTCACTTCCCAACTTACGATGATTTCTTTTTGCTGCTTCTTCAACGAAATGTAAATACTCTTCTAATTCTTTTTGAGAAGAGAATGCAACACCATATATACGCTGAAGCACTTGGTTATTACTATCACCTCGCCAATATGCACCGGAAACGTGAGTTAATTGAAATGCTTTCAAATAACCTGTAGATGGTAAATGTGGTCCTCTACATAAATCTACAAATTCACCTTGTTTATATAGTGTTACACTTTCTCCACTAGGAATTGCTTCTAAAATTTCTAATTTCAAACTATCATCTATTTCTTGAAACAGCTTAGCTGCTTCTTCTCGAGAAACCTCAACTCGTTCTATCTTTATATTTTCATTTATAATCTTTTTCATTTCTTTTTCGATTTTTCGTAAATCTTCTATGTTTACACTACTTGGAAGATCCATATCATAATAAAATCCATTTTCAATAACAGGCCCTACTCCAAGATTTATATCACCATACAATCTTTTTACAGCTTGCGCTAAAATATGTGCCGCAGAGTGTCTTGCAATTTCTACACCTTCATTTGAATCTATAGTAATGATTTCCACTTCCGCATTTTCTTCAATATTTCGGCGTAAATCATATAATCCATCATTTACTTTCCCCGCGACTGCTTTCTTTTTCAAACTACTGCTAATGGATCCAGCAATTTCTTCTAAAGTAACTCCATTTACAAATTCTTTCACGCTACCATCTGGAAATTTAATTTCAATCATTTGTTCTTTCATTTTTCATCTCTCCATTTCATAATAAAAAGCACACTCATCCCTAAAATAGGGACGAGCGTGCTTATACCCGTGGTTCCACCCAGATTTCCATTGTAAACATACAATGGCTTCTTTTACGGTAACGTCGTTTATACGGCACTAGATACTTAATTTCCCCAGTGCAGCTCTAAGGTGGTAAGTTATTTTTCTGCGTTAGGAAGTTCTCAGCTTTCCTTCCTTCTCTGTATAACCGGGTAAAATAACTCGTGTCCTTTTCTTCGCTTATTATGAAATTGAATGCAAAAAAGCATATTCATCCCTAAATATAGGGACGAATATGCTTATATCCGTGGTTCCACCCAGATTCCCATCACAAAAAACATAATGGCTTCTTTTGCGATAACGTCGCATACACGGCACTAGATACTTAATTTCCCTAGTGCAGCTCTAAGGTGGTAAGTTATTTTTCTGCGTTAGGAAGTTCTCAGCTTTCCTTCCTTCTCTGTATAACCGGGTAAAATAACTCGTGTCCTTTTCTTTGCTTTTTGTAAAACATCCATTTATTGTTATTTAATATATCTTATTCATTTTATTTTTGCAAGTGTTTAAAAAAATTATTTATTTAATTTAAAAAGTGAAACCAAATTTTTTTGGTTTCACTTCACAATTTTACCAATCTTGTGGTTCGTAATTTAAGTCTGCAAATAGACGTCTTTTCTCTTTCTTCGTTAAATCTCTCCACTGTCCAACTGGTAAATTATTCAATTCGATATTCATAATTCTCGTACGTTTTAACGTGTATACTTGATAACCTAAAGCTTCACACATACGGCGAATTTGGCGATTTAGCCCTTGGGTTAAAATAATTTGGAACTCATATTTTGATAGCTGTGTAATCTCACAAGGAAGCGTTTTTGTTCCTAAAATTTTAACACCCGCTGCCATTTTCTCTAAGAAATCAGGAGTAATTGGCTTATCTACTGAAACGATATATTCTTTCTCATGTTTGTTTTCAGCACGTAAAATTTCATTAACGATATCACCATCATTCGTTAACAAAATTAAACCGTCTGAGTCTTTATCAAGACGTCCAATGTGACTAATTCGTAAAGGATGGTTCACTAAATCGATAATGTTACCTTTTACAGCTTTTTCACTCGTACATGTAATACCTACTGGTTTATTTAAAGCGATATATACGTGATCTCGAGCAATTCGAAGCTGCTCTCCATTTACTCGTACATCATCACCTGGATTTACTTGGTCACCAATTTTTGCAACCTTACCGTTAATAATTACTCTTCTCTCATTAATTAGTTTATCCGCTCCACGTCGAGACGCTTTTCCAGCTTCACTAATAAATTTATTGATACGCAAATTAGGCACATCCTTTTCTAAAAAAAATTTCAAGCTCACACTGCTTCTACCGTACAATACAAAAGGGTAAGCCTCCTATTATAACTTAAATATATTAACATGAAAGGGTATATAACGTCTTCTATTAATTACTTGTTTATAAGAAAATATCGTTATTATACAATCATTTATGCACTTTTTCAGCGTTTAATATACAAGCCATTCTTCCTTACATACAGCTTGTTTTCCTTTTATCTCTTCTATATCTTCATGAATATTAGCTAATTTATATAAATCTGGGAAAATCTCTTCCACATAATGTTGGTGCGCTATTTCATCTTTCCAATACGTTAACACTATGTAACGATTTTCATTTTTTAAAGACTTCCCAACTACTCCACCTAGCATTCCTTTTGCTTTTTCCATTCCTTTATTCCAAATTGTTTCTTGCTTATGTAAAAAATGCTTTTCCTTTTCCAACTTTACATCACATATAGCAACTCTTACGAACGCTCCCTCTATTACAATATCTTCCAAATGCATATCAGTTATATCATACAACGTTTGAAATAATTCGATTTCACATGAAAGAAACGTATCCTCTTGATTACTATTTAAATAAATTGTATCGTGAGAAGCATTCATAAATGATTGATATACACTTCTATCTTCCCATAAAGTAAATACACATGCCTCATCTTCATTCCATCCACCAAATTGTCCATGAAAACCATCTAGGTGCTGTATATCACGCCATTTTTCTTGCGCACTTGAAAATAATTCTTTTTTCTCTTCTTCCACTTTACAGTAGATTGTTTTTAGTAACATTTTTAATTCCCCCCTATGATCCGATCCATTTCCCACTCGCCATACTTTCTATTTTTCCATATACACAAACGTTAATTTTTTTGTTATCAACTCCAGTACTTACTCGAAATTTGATGCCCTCAGTAAATGTTGTAAGTTAATTACCGGAATACTTACCGGGTAAAAATACATCTAAAATATAAAAATTAAAATCCCTTGCTTTGCTTTCTTATCCCGCTTATAGTTTACATAACATAATTATATATTACTGATTATCTATATCATTCAATAAAACATCCTATTTTTTATACTTGGTAAACTATCCACTCATTTTCATAAGAAATACTATTTTATTCTATACGCATAATAATTTTAATTCCAACAATTCAGAATTAAAATCCAAAAAAGATAGGAAGTAAACAATCCTACATTATCATCTACTCCCTATCTCTTTTATCATCAATTATTTTTCAAATATAGAATACGTAATTTCTCCTGGATAATGTACTACCGTTACCTTCCGTTTTTCTTTTTTAAAACTAACAGTATGACCGTTTTCCCCTAAGTTCTCCCAGCCACTCGCCTTTGTAATTGGCATTACACTTATATATTTATAATCCTCTTCCTTTTCATCGTTAATATGGATTGCTGACATTGGTACTGGAAAATCTTCAATTTTAGATTCTTTGTCCAGATATATGAGTGCAAATAAGCCAACTAATATCATAGCCATTGAAATATTTGAAACTAGTTTTTTTCTATTCATTTTCACTGAAAACCCTCTTTTCTCACATATTACTTTCATCATTTTACTAATCTTAGTTATTTATGTATATAAAAAATATAATTAAAATCAATTCTAGACTATATTCTCTATCATTAATACTGTTATTGTTATATATTATAATTAATAGATTTTAAAATTTTGGAGGCGTTACTCATTGAGGAATTTTTTTTCAAAAAAATGGTCAGTTGTAATTTCTATTTTTATTATTGCCAGTACGATTTTCTACACAATGATAGATAAAAATCATAACAAAAAAGCCACGGTAGAAACAATTGATACAAAAACATTCAAAACTAACCTGCAACCTAAAATAGATGAGTTAACTACAAATTATAATGACATCATCGAGAAAGATTGGTTGCCTGCTTGGGAGGATATTAATATAAACGAAGATTCGGTTGACAGGACTAAACTATTAAGTACAATGATTTCTGTTTCAAAGCAATATGAAACAATCATAAAAGAAATTGACACCCTACAAATTGAAGAAAACATAGTAGAAGTACATATACAAAAGCAACTAACCTATTTCACAACTGAATTTAAAACCGCATCTAACTTCATGAAAAATGCAGCAGATTTGATTATAACTGGAGCCAATAGCTCTACTCCAGCTAATGAAATAATTGAAAATGCTAAACACTCTTTAGAACTTGCCGATCAACTTATTGTCATCGCTTTATCCACCTTAGCTGAAGTTGAGGATAAATTAGGACTTTTGAAAAAATAGCATTCTTTACTATTTTAAAATAAAAAAATGATTGCATTTCATTAATTGTATAACTATAATGTTTTTATTGATTCTATACACATTCAATGCGTATAAGTTATTAATTTTATAATTCGGATGAACCATTCAGGAGAAGGTCTATTGATCTACCGACGGGGCAAAAAGTTGTAAAACCAACTTTGAAACTCTCAGGTCTTGGTTACAAGTAGAACTGCATGGGGACGAATCTCTGGAGAGACTCCCTTTCGCTTTATATAGCGCAGAGGAAAACGAGCACCGAAGGAGCAAATCCGCTACTATAGCGGATAATCTCTCAGGTAAAAGGACAGAGACAAGCGAAAGAAAATGCCGATTTGTATCGGTTTATTTTTCTATCCCTTGTTTCTCCAGAGACCATTTCATTTACTTGAAGTGGTTTTTATTTTTTTCTAAAAAAGGAGAATACAGATGGAGACAGTAAGTAAAGTGTTAGAACAAATCAATCACTATGTGTGGGGACTACCAACGTTGTTGTTACTCGTTGGTACTGGTATCATTCTCACAGTGCGTTTAAAAGGTTTACAGTTTAGTAAACTATTATACGCTCACAAACTAGCTTTTAAAAAATCAGAAGATACATCTTCTTCTGGAGATATTAGCCACTTCCAAGCGCTTATGACAGCTATGGCGGCAACGATTGGTATGGGAAATATCGCTGGTGTTGCAACAGCTGTGACAATCGGTGGTCCCGGTGCAATCTTTTGGATGTGGATTACTGCTTTGTTCGGGATGGCAACAAAGTATGCCGAAGCAATTCTTGCGGTGAAATACCGTGTTAGTAATGAAAATGGCGAATATTCGGGTGGACCAATGTACTATTTAGAACGTGGTTTAGGAAAGAAATGGCTTGCTGTTTTATTCGCCATATTCGGTACAACTGCTTCTTTCGGTATCGGTAATATGGTGCAATCTAACTCAGTTGCAGAGGCAATGCGAATTAATTTCTCTTTCCCCCCTGCTCTAACTGGTATATTGATGTCGTTTTTAATCGCTATTGTTATTTTAGGCGGAGTTAAAAAAATCGGGAAAGTGACAGGATATATCGTTCCTATTAAAGCTTTCTTTTATATCATTGCTGGCCTTATTATTATTTTCTATCACTACGATCAAATCCCAGAAGCATTTTCACTTATTTTTTCTGGTGCATTTACTGGTACTGCAGCTGCTGGTGGTTTTATCGGAGCAACAGTTGCATCAGCTATTCAAATCGGAATGGCGCGCGGTGTATTTGCGAACGAGGCTGGTTTAGGGAGTGCCCCTATTGCCGCGGCGGCTGCAAAAACAGATTCACCTGCAAAGCAAGCATTAGTTTCTATGACCGGTACTTTTCTAGATACGTTTATTGTATGTACAATTACAGGACTTGTATTAATTACAACAGGTGCATGGAAATCAGGTAAAACTGGCGTTGAAGCTACAACACTTGCATTCCAATCTGTATTCGGTACTGCTGGTAGTATGATTCTCGGTATCGCAATTATTTTATTTGCCTACTCTACTATTTTAGGCTGGTCGTATTATGGAGAAAAATGTGTAGCTTATTTATTCGGAGAAAGTGCTGTTAAATATTATAAAGCAATCTTTATCATCATGATTGCTATTGGTGCGAATTTAAAATTAGGCATCGTATGGACATTTGCGGATATTGCAAATGGACTTATGGCAATTCCAAACTTAATTGGTCTAATTGGATTAAGTAGTATTGTTGTCGCTGAAACGAATCGCTTTTTACAAGCAGAGAAATTAAAAGAAAGTCATAAAAAACAGGCAAGTTAATCAATAATAAAGGAATGACTCATACATAATGAGCATTCCTTTTTTTGTTTTCTTACTCAGTAAATATCATTAAAAATATATTTATATCAATCTTTCCCTTTTTTATTCCACTAAAAGTTTTTCACATAAATGACATAAATCGTATGGTCTAACTATATAGTTGAAAAGGAATGCGACATTAAAGCGTCGCTGAAAAACTTATCCAAGAAAAGGGAGGAAAAATCTTTTGAAAAACAAAATCATTGTTTTCCTATCTGTTTTATCATTTATTATTGGTGGTTTCTTCTTTAACACGAATACTTCAAGCGCTGAAACATCATCTACTGATTACGTTCCTAACCAATTAATCGTTAAGTTCAAGCAAAATGCATCTTTAAGTAACGTGCAATCTTTTCATAAATCTGTCGGAGCTAATGTCTTATCTAAAGATGATAAGTTAGGTTTTGAAGTCGTTCAATTTTCGAAAGGTACTGTAAAAGAAAAAATAAAGAGTTATAAAAATAATCCAGATGTAGAATATGCAGAACCGAATTATTACGTTCACGCCTTTTGGACTCCGAACGACCCATATTTTAAAAATCAATATGGATTGCAAAAGATTCAAGCTCCACAAGCTTGGGATAGCCAACGAAGTGATCCTGGTGTAAAAGTAGCTATTATTGATACAGGAGTTCAAGGCTCACACCCTGATTTGGCTTCGAAAGTAATTTACGGGCATGATTATGTTGATAACGACAATACATCTGATGATGGTAATGGTCATGGTACACATTGCGCTGGAATTACTGGAGCCCTTACGAATAACAGTGTCGGAATTGCTGGTGTTGCCCCACAAACTTCAATTTATGCTGTCCGCGTATTAGATAATCAAGGAAGTGGTACACTTGATGCTGTAGCGCAAGGTATTCGAGAAGCTGCTGATTCGGGAGCAAAAGTAATTAGTTTAAGTTTAGGAGCTCCAAATGGTGGTACTGCATTACAACAAGCCGTTCAATATGCATGGAATAAAGGCTCTGTTATAGTTGCAGCTGCTGGAAATGCTGGAAATACAAAAGCTAATTACCCTGCTTATTACAGCGAAGTAATTGCAGTTGCTTCTACAGATCAAGCAGATAAGAAATCTTCATTTTCTACTTATGGTAGCTGGGTAGATGTTGCAGCACCAGGTTCAAATATATACTCCACTTATAAAGGAAGCTCGTATCAATCATTAAGTGGTACTTCTATGGCAACACCTCATGTTGCAGGAGTCGCTGCTCTTTTAGCAAATCAAGGATATAGCAATACACAAATTCGCCAAATTATTGAGTCAACTTCTGATAAAATTAGTGGTACAGGTACGTACTGGAAAAATGGTAGAGTCAATGCATTTAAGGCTGTACAATACGCTAAGCAATTACAAGAAAATAAAGCTTCTTAAGAAAACTTTAATCAGTCGATCTACCATGAATGCGGAATAAAATAGAAGGAGAGACTTCTATAATTAAAGCCTCTCCTTCTTACAAACTATATTACTCTCCCTGCTTTTTAACCATATGTAAATACAGTACAAAATCCATCATTGTCGACGAATGACCAAGTTGACGAATCATCGCTGTTATATTTCCTCTATGATATGTACCATGATTTACGACATGTTGTACTAACTCTAAAATTGAAGTTTCTAATGCCCCTGCATATGGGTTCTCAATAACAAATACAGCATTCACGTCTTGTATTGTAATTAAAAAGTCTTTATATTGATTTGCCATGTTTTCAAACATTTTTTCTAATTCATGTAACGATTTAGTTTCAATTTGTTTTCGTAAATCTTCTCGGTCTTGTATTGCTTCATTCATACTTTTACCATGCAATATGTGTAACCACACTTGATCTGTAATATAAATATGCACAAAAGTATCCTTAATGGATGGGAATACACTCTGTATCTGCTCATTAAAAATTGTCTCATAGTTTGGTAACTCTTTTAATCGATTGAATAATCTAGTATTAGCCCAAGCATGGTAATCACACTGTTTTAATATATAATCTTTCAATTTATATTACCTCCTTATTGTATGAAACGAATGGTTTGTTTCTTCATTTCCGATTCTCTATCAGCCTTTGCAATCCCTTTTCCTTTCATTTCATGTTTATTTATCGTTTTATATTTTACATACGTATGAAATTCCGTTTGAAATGGAAATGGTGTAATCCGAATTGTTTCCTCGTCCACCCATTCAGCTTGAATAAGTTTCTCCTCCTTACTATTAAACATTTCTGTTCCTTCAAAACCATCTTTAAATAAATCAATTTCATCTTTCTTTTTTACACCAGGCTTATTCATACATACGTATAAAGAAAGTTCATCACAAAACTTTAATAATCTATAATATTTATCAAACATCGCAAACTGTTCCTTTGTTAACGTTTTCAAAATTCTTTTTTGTCGTTCTAATTCATGTTTATAAAATGACATCATCTCTTCATCTTCCTCGTTTAGTGGAAATGATAAAAAATGTTTACTGCAAAGCAATGCCCCGTATGGATTAGAATTTTCAATTTCATTCAAACCAATCGTATAAAAAACAAAACGTAATGGGCTTGGACAATCCATAAATGTATATGGAATATTTTTAGCATCATTCAAAATTGGTACTTTATCAAGCTCTATCCATCCTCTGTCATGCTCATATATTGCATCAACTGTTTCTTTTAAATATGTTTTACCTTCAAAAAAGTCCTCTTTTATATGCTTTGCAATCTCTCCAGCTAAAAAACCATGATCATGTTGACGAATTAATATACTTTCCTTCTCATTTTTTTCACGAAAAATCATTCCTATACTCCCCCTCATCCTCATACTTAAGCTTTTTATATGCATCGATTCTTAATTAATCCCTAAATAATAGAAGGGATTCAATCTCTTGCAACGAAATTAACATAATTATATAGTATTCTTTCTAATCATAGTGATAGCTTTATCTTTACTATCTATTATACTAAAACATTCATTCCAAAAATTTTTTTATGAGGTGAAAACATGAACAAAACAGAATTAATTAAAAACGTAGCACAATCAGCTGATATTTCTCAAAAGGACGCTTCTGCAGCTGTACAATCCGTATTTGACACAATTGCTAATGCATTACAATCTGGCGATAAAGTTCAATTAATCGGATTTGGAACTTTTGAAGTGCGCGAAAGATCTGCTCGTACAGGACGTAATCCGCAAACTGGCGAAGAAATTCAAATCGCAGCTGGTAAAGTTCCTGCATTTAAAGCAGGTAAAGAATTAAAAGAAGCTGTTAAATAAACAAGAAACCAGCCATTTTATAGGCTGGTTTCTTGTTTTTATTTAAGCAATTGCTTTATATTCTCTGCATGGTACACTTCACAAATATAAAATACACATTTGCAGTTACTTACAATTTGATACTTTCTAGTTGGATACACATTCGCTGTAACAGAACATCCATCAAACAATTCGATAATATTTCCAGATGGCTGATATCCTTCATATAATACGTTTCTTCTTACTTCCATCTTTTCTATAAGCTTTTCAACAGGAATATTTCCACTCTCTAATTCACTCTTTATTGCGTCCGGTAAAAACGAAGTGTCTGCAAAAATTAGATTTTCAGATAAAACCTTACCTTTATAACTAACATTAGATACACGGTAAAGAAATGTTCCATCTTTATCAAAGAAATTCTTTGCTTCTTTCGGAATGTACTGTCTACCAAGTGCCTCTTGTTCAAGAACATCAAACTGAACTGTATCATTTAAAAGCTTTTCTAAAGCGTGAATGGATGATGTATCTCCAGAAAATAAAATATTTTTAATTGCTTGTATATTATAAGTGAATTCATTCTTTCTATTTTCCGCCACTAACATGAGGAACACCTCTTCTATAATTTTTTATTTAAGATTTAAAAGTGCTACCGCGTCTAATTGCGTAATTTCAGTCACTTCCTTACTGAATATTGCAACAGAAGCCATATAATCTAAACTAGGCCTTACATCTTCCATCATTGTATTATTTGCCAACTCTTGCTTATCCTTAAAAACTAACAATCTTGGAGGATTATTTGGAGCTGATACTGTAATATGTACTGGTGGAATCATTAGTCCTTCACCTGTCGCTTTCAACACCGCTTCTTTTCGAGTCCAATATGTTAAAAAACCTTCTATTTTCTGTTCATTTGGCAGTTTCATAACTTGTGCTATTTCAATGTCTGTTAATACACCTTCTGCCATTTTCATAACATCTACATTTGGATTCATTTGTTCTACATCTATGCCAACAGGTGCAGATTTTGTAAATGCAACGACAACCCACTCACCTGAATGCGAAACAGATAATTGCGGCATACCTTCTGGTAATTGTGGTCTTCCATGCTGCAATTTACATACGGAACACATTCGATCAATTGGTACTTGGACTGGTGACATAGAAAGTATCTTGCCGAGAACTAATCTACTAATTACGCAACCTATTATAAAACGAGCTCGATCTGCCGAATGATGATACGAATTTGCTTTCTCTCGCTCTATATTATTTAGTAAATTGTAATGCCATGATTGTAAATCTGAAATTCTTGCCCACCATATTTGACAATCATTCTCATTCAAAGTTGGAATAGAATCTACAACTTTACTTTCTATCATGTAAACTCTCCTTTATTCAACGAATATCAATTTTCATAAAAAAGCATACGTATATTGTTATTCATTGACAAGTACTTTCTCTTTTTCTGATACTGATAATGTTTTTTCTTTCTTCTTTGACATTACCTCTTTATCGGAAATACGTAAAGAAAATAGTAGTGCTATAAGCAAAAATATTGCTGATCCAATTAATGCTGCTTGATATGGTAAAAAATCGGATTGAACGTTATTACTTCCAAAACCAGCTAGTATACTAGCTAAAACAGCTACTCCTATTGCTGAACCTAATCGATTTTGCACATTGAATATAGTAGTCGCTCTCCCCATAGAAGGCGGCGTGATATTGTTAAAGGCAGAAAATTGAACCGCACCGACAGATTGACCTAAGAAAATACCAATGCCAAACAATAATGCCCGGATTTGCCACGGATTCGTATCGTGATTTACAAAACTCAATAAAACAAATATAACCGCCGTACATATTAATCCAATAGAAATTACCTTTCGAGCTCCTAATTTCTTATATGACCATGGCACAATTTGTGAAGAAATCATTAATCCAATCGCCTCTGGAAATGTCGTAAGTCCTGATTCTAGCGCGGAAACTCCTATCACATTTTGATACATAAGTGGAAAAACAAATAACATTCCTAATAAACCAGCTGATGAAAATAATGATATAATGCTCATCTTTCTAAATACTGGTTCTTTTAATAAGCGTAAATCTAACATCGGTTGCTTTACTTTCAGTTCTACGATTATAAACAACGCAATGAATACAAGCCCAGCTACCCCGGTACTCATAATTTCTGGAGAAATCCACCCTTTTGATGGTCCCTGGCTGAGTGCATATATGAGCATCGCAAATCCTGGTGCTGATAAAATAAAGCCAAGAGAATCAAAGCGACCAGCTGATTTTTCAACATGCTCTGCTAAAAATAGAAGTCCAAATAGCAATGCAACGATTCCAAACGGTACATTAATATAAAATGCCCAACGCCAAGACATTTGATCTACAAAGAAACCACCGATGATAGGCCCAACTGCTGGCGCTACAGCAATTGGAAGTACAATGAACCGGGAAATCTTCGGTCTTTCCTTTGGTGAAAATGTTCGAAATAACATCGCCATTCCGACCGGTGTTAAAAGCCCTCCACCAGCACCTTGAATGATACGAAAAATATTCAATGAAGTAATATCGTTAGCCATTCCGCATAAAGCAGAAGCGATTGTAAATACGAAAAGAGCAATTAAAAATACTCTTTTCGTCCCAAAACGATCTCCTAACCAACCAGAAATCGGAAGGAAAACAGCTAAACTAACTAAATACCCAACATTAACCGTCCCCATTGCAGATGCAGGTACTTGTAGTTCTCTACTTATCGTTTGCAGTGCTACATTTACAATCGTTGCGTCCATCGCAGCCATAAACATCGCAGTTATATACACGATACTTACAACTACTTTTGGATTTAGTTTTGCTTTCATTATCGTTTTCCTGCTAATGTTTTTTCGCGAACTTGATTACTTTTCGGATTCAAATCTTTCCAGTTATATTCAACATATTCTAAGCAGCTCTGCCTACTAGCTTCTTCATATACGACATTCCAGCCAATAGGTACATCGAGAAAAGCAGGCCAGAGAGAATACTGGCCCTCCTCATTTATTAATACTTTATATGTGTAATTATCATTTTCAAATGGATTCGTCATACTCTACTTACCCCTTTCTTATTCTGCAAATATTTCGCTAATACTTGTCCAATTTCCGTGAGTGGACCTGGCTGACATAGATCTTTATGTCTACAATCAATATCGTGCTGCACAATTTGCCCGTCTAAATAATTTAGCCACGTATTTGGAGAAATAGGATCAAACCAATCTGGTATAACAGTAGATCTAAAGAATAAGATATCTCCGTTATAAACTTTCGGTACATACTTCCCTAACAACCCTACTGAATTTACATATGTTTCTTTCAAATTCAATATAGTCTCTTCTTCAAGACTTGCTAATGCACTTCCATCTTTACGAAGGATTTCAACTGCACTTTCCATTGTAAGTGGTTTACCATCCATGTTATCTGGGTCATATCCGCCTAAAGCAAGTAATGCTATTAACGCTTCCTCTTCAGTAGGCGCTTCCGTATTCGGTAAGAAGTGTCCAGGATAAGAATCAAGCATAACGAGTAATTCTACTTCTTCCCCTCCATTTTGTAGTTGCGCCGCCATTGCATGCACAACATTTCCTCCAAGCGACCAGCCTAGTAAACGATATGGTCCATGAGGCTGTACTTCACGAACGTGTTTCAAGTAATCCGCCGCCATCTCCTCTAAAGTTTTTGGAAGTTCTTCATTTTTAGCAATACCACGTGCTTGTACACCATAGATTGGATAATCTGTTCCTAAAGATTTCATAAGTCCTGCATAGCACCAACTTAATCCACCTGCTGGATGTACACAAAATAGTGGTAAATGATCCCCGCTTGCTCGTAATGGAAGCAACACATCAAGTGCACTTTGACCATTCCCCATCTCAAGTCTTTCAGCTAACCCTGCAACAGTCGGTGCTGCAAATAAAGTGCCAATGTTTAGTTCCACTCCAAGCGCCTCTTTAATGCGGCTCATAAGCTGTACTGCAAGGAGTGAATGCCCACCAAGATCAAAAAATCCGTCATCAATTCCAATTTGAGGTACACTTAGCACTTCTGTAAACAAGTCACATAACATTTCTTCTTGCGGTGTTCTTGGACCACGACTAGAAGATGATGCGATAAATTCTGGAGCTGGCAATGCCTTTCTATCTAATTTACCGTTTGGAGTTAAAGGTAACTCATTTACTACTACAAAAGCGTATGGAACCATATAATCTGGTAAACTACCACTAGCAAACTGACGCATTTCATTCGTATCAATCTCTTCATCATTTGATGCGACGATATAAGAAACTAACCGTTTATCCCCTGGTTGATCTTCCCGTACAATAACGGCTACTTGCTCAACTTTAGGGTGCTTCATTATGACTGCTTCTATTTCTCCTAATTCAATTCGGAATCCACGAATTTTTATTTGATGATCTGCACGTCCTATATAATCTAGCGTCCCATCTTTACGCCAGCGAGCTAAGTCTCCTGTACGATACATTCTTGTACCTGGCTTGCCAAATGGATCTGCGATAAAGCGTTCAGCCGTTAATCCTGCTCTTCCTAAATATCCACGCGCAAGCCCTGCACCTGCAACATACATTTCTCCAACTACTCCAGGTGGCACTGGTTGTAAATAGTTGTCTAACACATACACTTTAAGGTCAGGTATACTGCACCCAATTAAACTATTTGCTCGTAAAGAGACGATAGTTTCATCTAATTCAATATAACTAACATGCACTGTCGTCTCCGTAATACCGTACATATTAATAAGCTTTGGTGCATTATGAGGATGTCGACTATACCAATCTTCTAAGCGACTTAGCTCAAGTGCTTCTCCTCCAAAAACAACATATCGTAAAGATAATTTTTGGCCAATCTCTTCATTTTCACGATCTGCTTGCATCAATTGATAGAACGCTGATGGAGTTTGATTTAAAACCGTAACCTTTTCTTTAACAAGAAGCTGTAAAAATTCTTTCGGCGAGCGACTTACAGTATGTGGCACTACAACTAAACGCCCTCCGTATAATAAAGGTCCCCAAATTTCCCAAACCGAGAAATCAAAAGCGTATGAATGGAACATCGTCCAAACATCGTTTCCGTCAAACTGGAACCAATGATCAGTTGCCCCTAAAAGTCTTACTACATTTTGATGAGGTATCATAACGCCTTTCGGTCTACCCGTTGAGCCTGATGTATAAATAACGTAAGCAATATGTGATGGAGATAATGGCTTAATTCGTTCCACTTCATCAATATTGTCTTCACTATATTTCTCAACTTCTGCTATTACTTTCACATCATCAACTAAAACTTTTAGTGCCTCGTCACATTCAATTTCCACTTCTGAATTCGTTAAAACACATGATGGTTTCGCATCGTGTAGCATAAATGAAATACGATCTGCTGGGTAATCTGGATCTAACGGAAGGTATCCAGCACCCGCTTTAAGAACAGCTAATAAGCTTACCACCATGTTTAATGATCTTGGCATCGCTAAAGCAACGAGTTGATCAGGACCAATCCCTTTTGCTATTAGGAATCGAGCTATTTTATTTGCTTTTCTATTTAACTCTTCATAAGTTAATTTCTTATCTTCAAAGACAACAGCAATAGAATTTGGATTTATATGAGACTGTTTTTCAAATAATTGTGGCAATGTCATTTCTGGTGCAATTTGAAAACCACCATTCCACTTTTCTAATACTGTATTTTTCTCTGCTAAAGTTAATATTTCTAATCTGCCAATGGATTGATCCGGATTTGTCGCCGCATCATCTAATAACAAAATGAATCGTTCTATTAGTTTTTGAACCGTTTCACGTTTATATAAATCGGTACTAAACTCTAGTAATCCATGTAAACCGTTCGGAGTACCATCATCCCCGTTACTCTCACTAATTTCAAATGTTAAATCAAATTTTGCAGAACCGACGCTTTGAATTTCAAGGCTCGCTTCTAAACCTGGTACATGAAACGTTGCTTCTGGTGTATTTTGAAAAGCTAACATAACCTGAAACAACGGGTGGCTGTTTCGAGTACGTACTGGATTTAACACTTCAACAAGCCTTTCAAATGGAACATCTTGATTTTCATAAGCTGCAAGATTTACCTGCTTCACTCTATTTAATAATTCTTTAAAACTTGGATCTCCTGAAGTATTTGTACGTAACACTAATGTATTTACAAATAAACCAACAATATCTGAAAGTACATCATCATTTCTTCCAGCAATGGGACTTCCAATTGGTATATCAGTGCCTGCACCTAATCTTGTAAATAGTGCACTAAGCCCTGCTTGTAACACCATAAACAAACTAACTCCATTTTTACGTGCAAGCTCTACTAACCTACTATGCATACCTTCATCTATATGAAAATGAATTGTTTCCCCGCGGTAACTCGTCTCAATTGGACGCTGGAAATCTGTAGGTAACTCCATTTGATCTGGTAAACCTTTAAGTTCTTCTTTCCAAAAATCTAATTGTGTTGAAATAAGA
This sequence comes from Bacillus cereus G9842, assembly GCF_000021305.1. Classification (GTDB taxonomy): domain Bacteria; phylum Bacillota; class Bacilli; order Bacillales; family Bacillaceae_G; genus Bacillus_A; species Bacillus_A thuringiensis_S. The sequence continues at coordinate 2,199,187 of NC_011772.1, read as the reverse complement.
CTCTCTGGTGTCGTTTCATCACCTAGCAATTGTTGTTGCCAAAGTGCATAATCTGCGTATTGAACTGGAAGTGTCTCCAGCTGAACTCTGTCACCTTGACATCGTGCTTTATACGCCGCTGTAAAATCTCTCGTTAACGGCTGTAATGACCAGCCATCACCTACAATATGATGTAATAAAATTAATAATACATGTTCGTTTTCACTCACTGTAAAAAGTTGCAAACGAACTGCCGGCTCAATATCGAGGTTAAAACTATATCTTACCGCCTCTGAAAGTACACTTTCTAATTCATCTTTACATGTTTTTGTTATAATCATTTCTAGATTTAAGTTTTCCATATCTAAAATTTTCTGATAGGAACTACCTAATACGTTAGGGAAAATTGTTCTAAGTGTTTCATGTTTCTCAACTACATCATAAAAAGCACCTTGTAATGCTTCCTCATTCAATATTCCATTCATACGAATGACTAGCGGAATATTATAAGTAGGACTTGGACCTTCTAAACAATTTAAGAACCATAACCTGCGCTGTGCAAATGAAAGTGGAACTTCATTTGGCCTACTTGCTTTCTGAATAGCTGGTCTTGCACTTTTTGCATGGTTTAATTGTTTCGCCAGTTCGGCAACAGTTGGTGATTCAAATAGTTTCCCGATACCTAATTCCACACTTAACGTTTCACGAATTCTTGCCATTAAACGAGATGCAAGAAGGGAATGTCCACCCATTTCAAAGAAATTATCATCAATACTAATTCGAGAAACACCAAGTACTTCTGCAAATAAATCACATAATATTTCTTCTTTCGGATTTCTAGCAACCCTCTCATTGTTCATTCCATTAAAATTAGGCGCAGGTAATTTCTTTCTGTCAACCTTACCATTTGGCGTTAATGGTAATTCTTCTAGCACAACAAATGCCGATGGTATCATATAATTCGCTAAACTTTCTGAAACATAAGAACGAATTTCTGAAAGATTAATCGGTTCCTTTTCTTCTGCAATGATATATGCAATGATGCGTTTATCATTTGGACGATCTTCTCGTACCATTACTACCGCTTGTTGAATATTTTCATGTCGTTGTAATACCGTTTCAATTTCAGCTAATTCAATTCGGAATCCACGAATTTTAATTTGATGATCTGCGCGACTAATGTACTCTAACGCACCATCACTACGCCATTTCACAAGATCTCCTGTACGGTACATGCGCTTCCCTGATTCTCCATAAGGATTTGCAACAAACCGTTCAGCTGTTAACTCAGGTTTTCCTAAATATCCGCTTGCAAGTCCTTCCCCTGCAATATATAATTCACCAATAACTCCAGGTGGAACTGGTTGTAACCCTGCATCCAATACATACACTTCTGTATTGGAAATTGGCTTTCCAATAGGAGGTATACCCTTTTCACTTTCATCAATGTTCATGAAAGTAGACCAAATCGTCGTTTCAGTTGGTCCATATAAATTAGTTATTGAGCAACCTAATTCTTTTAATTTATTTGCTAAATGCGCTGGAAGAGCTTCACCACCAACAAGTATGTTTAGCCCTTGTAGCTTCTCTGGATAATCAGTTACTAACGCCTGCCAAAGCGTCGGTGTAGCCTGCATAACGGTCACTCTTTCTTCTTGTAAAAGTGTCGTTAATGCAGAAGGCTCTTGTATGTCTTCTTTTTGCGCAATTGTTAAACTTGCACCACTAATAAGAGGTAAATAAATTTCTAGAGCAGAAATATCAAACGCAAAAGTTGTAACTGCTAATAAATGATCATTTTCATTTAACGAAAACTTTTGTTGCATAGCCATTAAAAAGTTACTTAAACCTCTCATAGGAACAATTACACCTTTTGGGTTTCCTGTTGAGCCTGAAGTATATATTGTATAGGCTGGGTTTAAAAGTAATACATCATTCTTACATGCTATATTCATACGAGAATATGTATGTAACGCTAGTTTCGTTTCTTCGCCATCTAATACAATTTTTTTCATACCATTTTCTATAACTAACTTAGATGAAACAGATGAATGTGTTATGATACAAACTGGTTTTGCATCATCTACTATATAATTAACTCTTTCTGCTGGGTATTCTGGATCTATTGGTAAATATGCTGCACCAGCCTTTAAGACTGCTAGCATACTAACTACCATTTCTATTGATCTAGGGAATACTAAAGCTACAAACTGATTTGGTCGTATTCCTTCTTCTACTAAATAATGTGCTAGTTCATTCGCTCGTTCATTTAGCTCTTTATACGTAAGGTTTATACCGTCACAAGTAATCGCTAGTTTATTTGGATTTTTTTGCACTTGTTTTTCAAATGATATAGGTAGACTGATTAACTCATCATCTTCCTTCGTTTCATTCCATTCCAATAAAACCTTATGATTTTCTTCAGGCAGAGTAATATTTATTTTTCCAATCGACTCGTTTTTCTCATAATTCTTTATTACTAATTCAAATAGATTCATAAATCTTTCTTTATGCAATGCTAGCTCCGCGCCATTATATACTTCGGGATTCGCATCAAAATGAATCATTAGCTCATTTTGATCAAAACGTTTATATACATTTATCGATAAATCATCTACAGGTCCTGCTGATAAGTTATGCGTAATACCACGATTTCCAGCAAAATTAAGCCCGTAATCAAAAGGCATAACATTCACTAACGGTCCAAACAACCTTTGATTTTCACCTAGTAACTTTAAGTCTCTTCTTAATTCCTCGTGACGGTATTTATGATGACGACGTACATCTCGGATTTCTTTAGAAACTTGCTGCAATAATTCCGCAAGAGTTATATTTGGAGTTACAGTGAGACGCAGTGGTACTAAATTCATTACCATACTTGGTGTATGAATAGATACAGAACCTAGACGCCCCATCATCGGTAAACCTAAAACAATATCATTCTCACCTGTTAATTTATGCATATAAATACTTGTTACAGCGACAATGAATTCCGGCCAACTTGTTAACGAAATATTGATATCTTCTAGTAAAGTTTTCGTGCTAGAACTAGATAAATAAGCTGTTTCTCGTGAAAATCCATTTGATGTTCTCGGTGCTCGTTCTGCCAAGCTTACAACTTCTGGTTCATCAGCAAACTTTTCTAACCAAAAAGTACGATCTTCCTGAAATTGTTTAGACTCACGATACTCAATATCTTCTTGTACAACTTTTGTAAGAGAACCAAATGGCTTTTCATTCTTGTTTGTTTCTTCTATAAGTGATGTATACTCATTCGCTACCTTTTGGCTAAGAAGTGAAAATCCATAGCCATCCATCACAATGTGATGGATGCGCTGATACCAAAAGAAACGATTATTTTCAACTTGAATAAGTGCTTCCGTAAATAAAATATCTTTTTTCAAATCGACGGGCATAGATAAATCATTTTTCATCCATACTTTAGCAGCTTCTTCAGGGTTTTCTTCTTTACGAACGTCAATAAAATGCATATAAAACTGTGATTCTTCAATAACTTGCCATGGGCCAATTTCATCCTCTTCGAAGCGAACATGAAGTGCTTCTGCTTCTATTACAACTTTACGTACAGCTAATTCGAAAATTTCTTGATGAATATTTCCGTTTATTTCTACATATTCCCCAGTATTATAAATTGGGTTAAGCGGATCTAATTGTTGCGCAAACCACATACCAGACTGCGCAGATGATAACGAATGACGAATCTTTTGACTGTTAGGCATTCTTTACTACCCCTTTATTATGTAGTCTATTTGTTACAGCACCTGTGCTGTTTGTGAAGATAGTAAACTGTACCAACCTGCAACAGTTGGATGTTCTGCTAAATCTGCAAAAGTGATTTCTTTCCCTTCACGACGCCACTTCTCTACTAAACTCATAATTCTGACCGAATCAAGTCCTCTATTTAATAAGTCCTCATCAAAATCAATACTTTCTATTGGCTCACGAAGTAGTTGTGCAACTAGTTCATGCACTTCCTGTATAGTGATTCCTTCACTCTCATCACCTTTTACACTTTGCAAATCGTTTAACAGTAGGTTTGTTGATGTCGTTACTGCACATCTATTAGATGCATACTCCAATGCTTGTTTATGATGCTCTAGTGAAAAATCAGCAACTGCATCTGCTACAAAGAAGGGCTCTATACCATCCATAAATGCTTCACAAGCTGTTAAAAGACAGCCAATATGCGCATAAATACCGCAAATAATAAGTTGATCTCTTCCTCGTTCATTTAAAATTTCTAATAGATTTGTCTTTTTAAATGCACTATATCTCCATTTTGTTAGGAATATATCATCTTCATCAGGAGTAAGTTCATCAACAATTTTCTTTTTATCCGGTCCAGCAGGAATACCGTCACCCCAAAAGTCTTGTAATAAACCTCGTTGTTCTAACGTTTGCCCACCAGGTTGTGCTGTATAAACAACTGGTATACCAAGTTCCTTACATTTTTCTCTTATCATTTTAATATTTGAAATAAGTTCTACTTTTGGTGATTCTTTATCGCTATATGCATCAAGAAAATATTCTTGCATGTCATGAATTAAAAGTACTGCACGTTTCGGATCTGGTGTCCAATTCACTTTATTTTTTGGTAGTTCTGATTCAATTGGCATTTTATATACTGAAATAGATGGGATAGCCATCTAATCACTTCCTTCCGGTTTTTATTATTGTTTTACTGTAATAAGTTTTTCAGCAATGACTTTACGTAGTTCTTTTTTGCTGACTTTTCCGACTCCTGTTTGCGGGAATGATTCAATAAATTCAATTCGATCTGGAATTTTATAAGCCGCTATACCACGTTCTCTTAAAAACATTTTTAATTCACTTACAGTTGGAACTTGTCCGCGAGCTATAACAAAAGCACAGGTGCGTTCACCTAAATAATCGTCAGGCATAGATACAATTGCTACGTCATGAACCGCATCGTGTGCTAATAGATGATTTTCAACTTCTTCCGCAGCAACTTTCTCACCACCACGGTTAATTTGATCTTTATCTCTTCCTTCTACAATGATGTATCCTTGTTCATTTACTTTTACAAGATCTCCTGTGCGATAAAATCCATCCTTTGTAAATGATCGTGCATTATGCTCTTCGGCTTTATAGTAACCACGAATTGTATATGGACCTCGTGTTAATAAACTACCTACTTCGCCAGGTTTTACATCGTTGTCATTTTCATCAACAACTCGTACTTCATCGTGTGCAGACATTGGTCTACCTTGTGTATGAATAATAATTTCTTCCGGATCGTCTAATCTTGTATAGTTCACTAATCCTTCCGCCATACCGAATACTTGCTGTAACGTACATCCAAATGTAGGGCGTATACGTTTTGCAACCTCAGCACTAAACTTAGCACCACCTACTTGAATAACCTCTAGGCTCGATAAATCGGCATTACGAGAAGATGCAGCATCAAGCCAAATCATTGCTAATGGCGGAACGAGCGCTGTAATTGTAACTTTTTCTTCTTCGATAAGAGCAAATGCCTCATCTGGGCTACCACCAGTTGCCAATACCACTTTTCCACCCGCATAGAAAGTTCCAAATGTTCCTGGAGAACTCATTGGATAATTGTGTGCTACTGGAAGAACTGTCATATAGACGCTTTCTGCATTCAAATTACAAATTTCAGCGCTAACACGTAAACTATAAATATAGTCATCATGTGTTCTAGGAATTAATTTAGAAAGACCTGTTGTCCCTCCTGATAATTGGAGAAATGCAACATCACTGGGCTGAACTTCTGGCAATGAGATAGGATCTATATACAGATCATTTATGTTCACAAACTCTTCCTCTTCTCCCACTACAATTACATGTTGTAAAGTTGGCACTTTCTCTTTCACTTCTCTTGCTAGTTTTCGATAATCAAAACCGAGGGCCTTATCTGAAATAACGTAAGCGCTCGCCTCACCAAACTCACAAAAATAACTAATTTCACTACTTCGATGTGAAGGCAGTGCAAAGACAGGAAGCGCTCCAATTCGAAATAGTGCAAAACATATTTCGAAAAACTCGATAATGTTAGGTAACTGGATTACAACTCTGTCCTCTTTCTTTATTCCTAAATTCAGTAAACCTGCTGCTAAACGATCTACCTTTTTATCAAGTTCACTGTACGTTACATGCGTCTTACCGCTTACAACCGCGATTTGATCTCCATATTTCTCAGCTCGCTCTCTTAACACTCCTCCAAATGTTTCACCAAGCCAACACCCTTCTTCTCGATAACGATCGGCAAATTCTTTTGGCCATTCCCTATAACCTACTAGCATTCTTTCTTCCCCCTATTTTTCATTAAGTGAACTATCTCTTAATCCTAAAGCTTTTAACATTGTTTGGAACTTAGCTGATGTTTCTGCTAACTCATCTTCTGGTTTTGACTCAGCAACAACTCCAGCTCCTGCATATAAACGAAGTGTATTTTCTTGTACTTCAGCACAACGAATTGTAACAATCCATTCTCCATCTCCATTTAAATCGCTCCATCCTAGCATTCCTGTAAAGAACTCGCGGTCAAATGGCTCAATATACTGTATAGCCTCTCTTGCCTTTTCCATCGGAGTTCCGCAAACTGCTGGCGTAGGATGAAGGGCAATTGCTAATTGTAAAGAAGAAGTATTTGGATCCTTAAGTTCACCTTTCACTTCTGTAGACAAATGCCACATCGCTTCACTATGAATAACTGATGGCTTTTCTGGAACATGTAATGTATGACAATACGGACGAAGTGCAGCGGCAACCGCTTCAACTACTACCGCATGTTCATGTAAATCTTTTGGAGAAGAAAGTAATTCCTCTGCTCTTCTTTCATCTTCTACTGGGTCCTCACTACGTGGCCTCGAACCAGCTAACGGGTTAGAAATAACTTGCATACCATTACGTGAAACAAGTAATTCAGGGCTTGCTCCAATTAGCGTCTTACTGTTCTCTTTTTCACCTTTCGGTAAATTCACAGCAAATGTATAACCATGCTTATTATGCTCTGCTAATTCTCGCAGAAGTTTTTGCTTATCAATCTTTTCGGAAGATTTAACATCTAACGATCTAGATAGAACGATTTTCTTCAAATCACCGTCCTGTATTTTTTTAATTCCTTGCTTCACACCATTCATATAAACTTCAGGTTCTGGTACTGGCGTCATTTCAAATGTTACGTTCTCATTTGTTTCAAGCTGATTGGTTGTATCCAATTGTAAACGCTCAGAAATTCTACTATATTCTGGTACGATAAGTTGGACTTCTTTTCTACGATCAAATGGCAAAGCACCCATAACAATAGGATTTGGATTTCCAGCTTGTTTCGCATTACTTAATGTCGCTTGCACAAGCTCTGGGAAACTTTCAATTTCACGATGCTTTACTGTAGTAAACTCTCCTTCTGCTAATATCGTTCGAGTTGGTGAAGCAAAAAAGAACGAAGATTCAGTCTTATAATCTTCTAAAAGTTTTTCTGACAATTCCTTTACAGCTGTATGTTCACTCATAATATAATAACCTCCTGATTTTTTATTAAACTCCTAACGTAGCACCGCCATCGACACATAAATTGTGCATTGTAATATGACTTGCTCTATCTGAAGCTAAAAATAACACTGCTTCAGCAACTTCTGAAGGTTGTGCAATTTTTTGTAATGGAATTCCGAGTCTATATGTATTTTGAGAACCAGCAATTATATTTTTAGCTCCATTCTCATCAGCCCATAGTAATCTTTGCATCTCAGTTTCAGTAGAACCTGGAGAAACTAAGTTGCAGCGTATATTGTATGCTGCAAGCTCTAATCCTAAACACTTCATAAACATCGTTGTTGCAGCCTTTGACGCAGCATACGCAGCCATCTCCATTCTCGGCGTATTTGCCGCATTTGAACCGACTGTAACAATTGCCCCTGATTTTCTTAACATCATATTTTTACTTACCGCTCGGGACATATTGAAAACCCCTGTAGTATTTACAGAGAATGTTTTATTCCAATCTTCATCACTTAACGAATGAATTGCTCCCATACGTAAAACCCCTGCAACGTTTACTAAAATATCTATTGGCGCTATTTCATTTGCAATATGATTTACAATGTCTTCAACAGCAGTGCTATCACTCACATCTAAACGAAACGTTTTCATACGTGTTTTATTTAATTCATTTTGATTTAAGAGTACATTTAACCCCTCTTCATTTTGATCAACCGCAATAACTGTGGCTCCTCTTTCTAAAAACATTTTGGCAACGACACTGCCTATGCCTTGTGCTGCACCTGTTACTAAAACTGTTTTCCCATCAAATTCCCCTAAGTTCATTTTCTCTATCCTTTCACATAAACATTAATTTCATTAAGTAACACCAATAATAATGATATTGATTTTCATTATCATCAGCGTTGTAAAAAATAATACACTTACTAAACTAATTGGTCAAGTGCGCATTACTTTAAAATCTATTTTATTGATAATGTTTTTCATTTACTATCTTACACCGAAATGATAATGTTTCTCAATAAACTTGTCAATCTTTTTTTATTTTTCAGATAAAGTATTTTAATGTTTCTTAATAAAATCATATGTAAACGCATTAAAAGTACTTATATTATAAATAAAATTCAAACTCCTCTTTTTAAAATTGAAGAAGATAAACTAGAGCTACGTTCATTAACAACGCTTTATGAAAAACTCAAGTATATATTTTCTCAATATTTTTCTGAAAACAAATCTTGCAAATACTAATGAATGTCTTCTTTATTATTTAAGATTTGATATATATTTCGAATGCGATGTATTAATTTATTATATTCCAATATAATCCAAATAAGTACTTCACTCACTTTTACATCTATAAAAATCCAAAAAGTAATTTAACCTTGTTAAAATAACTCATAAAAAAAGCATCCTAATTAATAGAATAGGATGCTTTTTCGTAATCATAGTGTTATAGAAGATTTATATACTTATGCTACGCTGCGATACTCTTCTTCTTGTTCTTTTTTATGTTTAGGTGCTTGAATTAAAATTGCGATAATGAATGACACGACACATAATACACCAATCACCATGAATGTTGGTTTGAATCCACCCAGAAGTGCACCGATAAAGGAACCTGCAAGCGCCCCAAATCCAAATCCTTGATACACAATTCCATAGTTCTTACTATGGTTTTTCATACCGAAGAAATCACCAACAATAGCTGGGAAAATAGTGATATTTCCACCAAAGCAAAACGCTACACTTGCTACACATACGAAGTAAATACCATAATTTAAATCTACAAAACTTAGAACTAAAACTGAACTCGCCATAACAACAAAAGTACCAGTAACGATTTTTAAACGACCAATTTTATCCGATAACGGTCCTAAAATAATACGACCTAATGTATTAAAGATTGCAACCATAGCCACCGCATTAGCTGCTGTTGCTGCGCTAAGTCCCACAAGTTGAACACCAATGTCTTTTACCATACCAATTAAGTATAAGCCACTCATACATGATGTAAATAACATTATAAATAATAAGTATACTTGTTTTGTGCCTAACATTTCTTTCGTTGTGTATTCCTTAGTTTTTGTTTCATGAACTGCTCCTTGATCTGCGGCTTGATGGATTAAACAAGCACCAATTACAATCATAGCTGTAACAATTAAACCCCAGTATATAAATGCTTGCGATACACCAACTGATTCAATCAACTGTGCATTAACATATTTAAAAATTAAGCTACCTGAACCATATGCAGAGACAGAAATACCAGCAATTAAACCTTTACGCTCCGGAAACCACTTTATTAAATTTGATAGTGAAGTGATATATGCTGTACCATCTGCATAACCTACAACAACTCCTGCTAGTACATAAAGCAATATTAATGAGGACGCTTGTGAACTAAGTATTAATCCTAGTCCTAATGCTAATCCAGCTATCATAATAAGTTTACGAAGTCCCCATTTTTCTTGCAATTTACTCGCAAATAAAGTTGAAAATGCTAAAGAAAGACTAGTAATTGAGAAAGTTATCGCAACAGCGTTAAGACTCCAACCATATTTACTAACTAAAGGCTGATTGAATAAACTCCATGTATATATCGTTCCAAGCCCCATCTGTACTATAACTGTGCCAAGAACAACAAACCATGGATTAACAGTTGATTTTTTCATACCTTTCCGCCTCCTCTTTCTATTTCAATGCTATTCGCTAAATTTACTTTTTTTATGTTCATTTTGGTCACCTCTTTTGATTTAACACCTTCATTGTATAAGATGTTTCCGCCTATGTAAGCACTTACAAGATAGAGCGTCAAAAACATGGAATCAGTTACAGAAAACGAAGGACGAAATACAAAAAACTACTGATTAAATACATAAGTAGCTTTTATAATGTTTAGCTTCAATACAACTTACAACTGTTTTATCATCTTCTTTTATAAAAATTATGTCTCATGTTATACAATTGCTAAATTAAAATTTCCCTTTACAAGTAGAAAAAATTTTTATACTTCGATGTACCTTATTTTTTATAAAATCACAAATTTTTTTCCAATAAATAAAACTAAATATTCACTAATATATCTATCCGTGGTTTAATATATATAATAAAAAATATTTCTGTCTTTAAGGAGGTACTATGAAAGCAAACGTAGGGGATACTATACTTTTTCAACGAAACAATTTAAAGATTACAGGATCTGTACTAAAACTTTATACTGAATCGGTCTTAGTTGAAATTACAAATGTAAGCGGTGGTACTTTTGAATTTGATCGAACAATTGTAAATCATAAAAACTATAAAGTTTTAAATACAAATACATAAAACAACACAAAATAGCCCCTGCTCAACAGCAGGGGCCATTTTATATAAAAATATTTCACTAGTTTATATACCCTAAAACATTAACAATCTTACTCGCTTTTAAATTGTTAATATGATAATAAATTTCTAAACCTCTTCTCTCTGCTCGTAACACTTTACCCTTCATTTTTGATAAATGTTGTGAAACAGTAGATTGCGGAATATTCAGTAACTCTGTTAATTGTGTTACATTACAAGTTTTTCTCGTACTTAATTCATTTACAATTTGCAGGCGGATTGGATGCGCCATAATTTTTAAAATATCTACATCTTCTTCTGAAACTAAAGTTTTTCTCATTTCACTCGTATATGTTGTCATAAGACATTCCCCTTTTATATGAATTCCATATTCATAAGATCTATTTCCAAATTTTTTAAAACCCTTAATTAAAACTTTCATATAGAAATAAAAGGATTTTAAATTTTTGAAAACAGAACTTACATTCACTTTATTTATTTATTTGGTACATATACATAATACAATGTTAATATGTGCTCTATGTGAAGTTCGCATAAATTTGTGATGAAGATTTATTTAGCCACTCGCATCCTACTCATCTAATTACCCACTGCATAAAATCATCAGTTATTTTAACACATTTTAGGCGTTTGTATATACTATTTATAAAACAACTTTTATAAAGGGGAATTCATATGCCTACAGCGTTACAAGAAGAAGTCGAAGAAGCACGGGAAACATATGTCAGTCGTATCATCTTAGTTGGAGGATCCGCTTTATTTTTAGTAGGCGGAGTTATCTCGGCAATTTCAGCCTTTAAAACTTATAATCGTTTAGAGAATACGCCGCCTTCTACAGATAATTCATAGATATTTTATAAAATAAAACGTCGTCTCCAATGAAGAGACGACGTTTTATTATTCATACATATGACACTAAAAGTATCGGTAGGTTCCCTACTCCATTTTCTAGGCTTACTTCACCACAAACCTAGTCTGACTACACCCATCCTTCTGCTTCGTTACTTCTAATACAGCCGGCATTGCGTTTTTCAGCTCTTGTACGTGTGAAATGACACCGATAAATCGGCCTGATTTTTGTAAGTCAATTAAGGCATCTACTGCTTTCGTTAATGATTCTTCATCTAATGAACCGAACCCTTCATCGATGAACATCGTTTCGATGGAAATACCACCTTCATATGCTTGAATTACATCTGCCATTCCTAGCGCTAAGCAAAGTGATGCGTTAAATTTCTCTCCGCCAGATAATGTTTTTACATCACGTGTTTGGCCAGTGTATGCATCGTACACATCTAATCCTAATCCACTTTGACGGTTTCTTTTTTCAACTCGCTCACTTCGTTTTAAATAAAATTGTCCATTTGATAATTTACGTAGTCGTTCGTTTGCGATTTGAACAATTTGTTCTAAATACTCAATTAGGATGTAACGTTCAAATGATATACGACTTTCGTTATCACCTTTCATTACTTCATATAGATCAACAAGTTCTTGGAAAGCTTTCTCTTCATCGTGAATTTGTTCGTCAATACGTCTAATGTTTTCATGTAAATCAGAAATATATGTTACCGCATTTTGCGCACGTTGACGTTTTTCTTTAATTATATCGAGATTAATTTCTAGTTCTTTTATGTGTTCACCTAAAGATGTAATATCCATATACTCTTTATCTTTTAATTCTGAGTTTAACTCTTCAATTTGTTTTGCAAGCACTTCGAGAGATGAATAATAACCTTGAATTTCTTTTTGTAACATCTCCATCTGGGCATCGCTTAATTTGGCTTCTTTATACGTGAATTGATCTGTAAACCCGCTTTGTTCTAGCTCTTTCATAAAGCGTGCGAAAGTTTCTTCTTTCTTCAATTTTGCACTTTCAAATTGATTAGAAGCACCTTTCTGTTCAGCTTGAATACGTATATTTTCATTTTGCCAATGCTGATACGCTTCCTGCACTTTCTTCCATTCGTCCTCCATTAACCTAAGTTCCTGCATAGCTTGGTCCAACTGTGCTTTCCAAGCTTGTACTGTTTGTAAGTTTTCTGGAATATTTCGTTTATCATGTTCATATGACGTACGAAGTTGCATGCACTCCATTTCTGTACGGTGCTGCATTGTTTCTACTTCCCGTTTTTGTTTCTGAAGTTCTTCTATTTTTTCTTCTACGCTTTTCATGTTCACAGCAATCTGCTTACGTGTTTCTTCACTTGCTTTTAACGTATTCACGTTTGCTGCTAATTGTTTTCCTTTTTGAACAAGTGCACTATATGTTTCAGCTAATTTTTCCGAGTTGTAGCCGCGCTTCACAACTTCTTCTATCACTTGTTCATATTGTAGTCGATAAAAATTCCATTTCTCCTCTACTTGCACATTTAATTTTTCAGCAATGTTCTTCTTATCTCTTAAATCGTTTAACTCTTTTTCATCGATCGCATTACTTTGCTCTGTAGCTTTTTGTGGGTGATTCGTACTACCACATACCGGACAAGATTCACCATCATGTAAATGAAGAGCTAGTATACCAGCTTGTTCACTTAACCAGCGGCGCTCCATGTTTTCATACGCACGAACTGCCACTTGCATTTTATTATTTGCCGCTTCTTTTTCTTGCTCAAATTTTTGTTTTTCTTGCCAAACATCATATGCTTGCTTTAAAACTTTTGCATCTTCTCGCATATTGGTTAGTTCTTCTACTTTAGCTACATATTGCTCAAGTGCTTGTTCTAATTGCTGCAATTCATCAGACATTCCCTGTTTTTGACTTGTATGCTCTTCTAGTTGTTGATCCAACTTTTGCATACTTTCTTTTAATTTCCCTATTTGAATTTCGGCATTTTGTAAATTCAGCTTTCTCTCAGCTAATGATTCAATGATCGCTTGTAACTCTTCTAATCTTTGAACAAGTTTTTTAGCCTCTTCTCGTTCAAGTTCTTTATTCTTTACTACTTCATACTTCTCCTGAGCAAGCTCAAAACTATTCATTATCTGTTCTTGTTTGACGATTATCTGTTTTAACAAACTTTCAGCTTTCTGCTCATTTTGCATCGCTTCTTCATACCATTGTTCAAATGGTAATAAGCGTTTTGCTTGTTCCGCACGTTTAAAGGATTTTTCTTTCCCTTCAATTGCTGCACGGTTCTCTTGTAAAGTGTTATATTTCTCATTCTTTTGTTGTAAATCTATAAATTTCTCATTTACAGATTTTGCTGCATGAAAACGTGTTTCTGCATCCTTTAATTGCTTCGTTTGAACATCTTGTTCTACTTGTAATTGCTCAACCTCTGCCTTATACACGGTTGTTTCTTGTTCTAACGCTTCTACTACTTGATGCGTATTTACATGTTCTTGTGCCACTAATGTCTCTAATAATGCTCCATCACGGATTGGTAATTTAAAAACATTACGGAAATAGAGCTCTCTCTCTTTTTGTTTTTCTTGCAAGACGTCTTTCCATTGTTTTCTCTTTTGATCAAGTAACTCACGCATTAATTTATAACGATCCGTTTTAAAAATACGACGTAAAATCTCTTCTTTGTTTTCCGTCTCAGATGTTAATAGTTTTCGGAATTCCCCTTGGGGTAACATAACAATTTGGCTAAATTGATGTTTACTTAACCCAATTAAATCTTCCATTTTTTTGTTTACGTCTGTTACATGAAAACGATCGACGGCTGGAACGTTTTCTCCATCAATAACTTCATATAATTCTACTGCATGTCCTGTAATAGTCTTATTCCCTTGTTTTTTATGTCCAAGTTGTCGTTTTATTTCATAGCGTTTCCCTTTTAACTGAAAGGTTAGTTCAACACTTGTATAAACATTATCATCAGCAAATTGACTTCGAAGCATGCTCGTATCACTACGTTCTTCTCCGCTAGCCTCACCATATAATACATAACAAATCGCATCAAAAATCGTTGTTTTTCCAGCTCCCGTATTCCCAGAAATAGCGAAAATACGATGTTCTCCAAGATCTTCAAAATCGATTACTTCTTTCTGTTTATATGGCCCGAATGCTGTCATAATAAGCTGAATCGGTCTCATCCTCGTTCACCTTCCCGTTCTTGCACTGTTTGTAATACATCTATAAATAGGCGTTCTTTCTCTTCTGATAAATCTAACCCTTTCATTTCTTTATAGAAAGCCTTTAAAAGACATAAATCATCCGTTTTATGTCTTGAAACAGTTACTTCATTTGTATCTGTGAGTTCTCGCCGTTGCATCGCTCTTTCAACGTGCATTGCATTTGGATATACAGATCGTATTTTCTCCATTGGCTGTAAGACAGGATTTTCGTCTAATAATTTTACAAATACGTAATCTTCACTTACTGGGTGCTGTAATAATTCATCTATTTTCGCTTCTACTGTTCGCATTTTACGACGTGGTAAAAGTAACCTTTTTTCAATTGCTACTTCACCGGTTTCATTCATTTCTACAATGTAATAACCTTTTTTATGTTTCTCTTCAGAAATAGAATAGGCAAGTGGTGAACCAGAATATCGAATCGTCTCATTACGTACAAAATGCGCTTGATGTAAATGTCCAAGCGCTGTGTAATGAAACTTATCAAAATAATGACTATTTACATATTCAGCACCACCAATTGAAAGTGGTCGTTCTGCATCACTTGTATTCTCCTCCGCTTCTCCTAAAGAAGTTATAAATGCATGTCCAACAAATACATGTCTAGCTTCTTTATCCATCGTTTCAGAGAGCTCATTCATAAAAATGCGCATCGCATCATCATGAGAACGTACGTCTTCATTTTTCAACACGTGTCTAACTATGCTTGGGTCTGCATACGGTATTAGATGGAAGTGAACCTCTCCATATTCATCATTTAGTACGACAGGTTCATACGGGAATTGAAATTGACCTACAATATGTAATCCCTGTTTTTTCATTAAACCACTTCCAAAATGGATACGATCCGGACTATCATGATTACCAGCTACTGCAATAACTGGTGTTTGTAATTCAATAACTATTTTTTGCAGCACATCATTTAATAAGTCTACTGCTTCTGTAGGTGGAATTGCTCGGTCATATAAATCCCCTGCAATAATTACGGCATCTGGTTTTTCTTCTTCAACCGCCTGTACAAACTGATCTAATACAATCTTTTGGTCTTCAGTCATATACACGCCATGAACAAGCTTACCTAAATGCCAATCCGCTGTATGAAATAACTTCATATTTTTCTACTCCTTTTAATTTACTGATTTTAGTGAAACGAGTTGATAGTTTATTGTAGTTTTTCCGTTCTCCCACTCTAGCTTCAATATCGTTGCACTTCCAATTCTTTCTTCATTTGATTTATATAAAGGCAATATTTCTTGAATTGTAAATAAGTGATAACCATCCAATATTAATTGAAATATATTTTCTTCAATATGTAATCTTACTTCTTTTTCATTTGAAATAATTTTTGTGTGCATCTCAAATTTCATGATAGATACAACCCCTTTTTATAATCTCTACATTTTAATAGTATAGTGGCTATGCAAGATTGACAAGTACATACACAGCAAAGTACACACTTTTCTATTGTTATATGTTTTATGTATTTTATATAAAATACGGTATGTGAAATTTTATATTTTCCCCAAAATAAAAATGTCTATTGTGACATCTTTATTTTTGTATAAAGTCTTTCATTACATAATATAGAACGGTAATTAAAACGATTGCGACGAAAAATGAGAACACTGCGACAATGTACCCATCTTTATTTAATAAAATACAGAATGAAATAGATATTATAAAAATCGGAAATACGAGACGTACTTTATCCTTCACTTCTTCTGTCGTATCTGTATGATGAAAATACTGCGTTATTCCTATCATTAAAAAAGACAAAATAATAACCGACAATAGTAAAGGTCCTGGCATTCCGATTTCTCCTTTCTCTATTTCTAATTCAGTGTAAAGTTTTTTATTACAATTGTACGATTCATTTTTTCTTCAAACACTCTTTTTAGAATTGATAATGAACAATTCACACCTATATAATAGCGCTTTTATTATTATAACTTCAAATAATTACACTTACAGTAATGTTGTAATATTCCCCCTTAGTCTCTGAAATCCTGCAAAGATAACTCGTCAAAATATGCGGTGACCAAATTAATATTTACCGTCAACTTTTGACAAAATTTATAAAGGACATTTCAGTACATATCAAGAATTAAGAATAAGAAGATATGTAAGGGAGGATGCATTATGACTGAACACGTTTTATTTTCTATTAGTGAAAACGGCGTTGCAACAATTACTTTAAACCGTCCAAAAGCACTTAATTCTTTATCTTATGACATGTTACAACCTATCGGACAAAAACTTAAAGAGTGGGAACACGATGAGCGTATTGCACTTATCGTGTTAAAAGGTGCTGGCACAAAAGGTTTTTGTGCAGGCGGCGACATTAAAACTCTTTATGCAGCGCGTTCCAATGAAGTGGCATTGCAACATGCAGAACGTTTTTTTGAAGAAGAGTATGAAATTGATACATATATTTATCAATATACAAAACCGATTATTGCTTGTTTAGATGGAATTGTAATGGGCGGTGGTGTCGGTCTTACAAATGGTGCGAAGTATCGCATTGTAACTGAGCGTACGAAATGGGCAATGCCAGAGATGAATATCGGCTTCTTCCCAGACGTCGGAGCTGCATATTTCTTAAATAAAGCACCTGGATATACAGGACGCTTCGTTGCTTTAACAGCATCTATTTTAAAAGCTTCTGACGTATTATTTATTAATGCTGCTGATTACTTTATGACATCTGATTCATTACCAGAGTTTCTTACTGAACTTGAAAGTGTAAATTGGCATAAAGAAGATGATGTACATACTAATTTAAAAGAAGTTATTCGTACATTTGCAACTGCTCCAAACTTAGAAAGCGAGCTGACTCCTTCATTAGAAGCAATCAATTCACATTTTGCTTTCGATACAATTGAAGAAATCATCCATTCATTGGAGAAAGATGAAAGTTCCTTTGCTCTAAAAACAAAAGAAACACTGTTATCAAAATCCCCTATTTCACTAAAAGTAACCTTAAAACAGTTTATTGATGGACAAGATAAATCCGTTGAAGAATGCTTCGCTACGGACCTTATACTTGCTAAAAATTTCATGAGACATGAAGATTTCTTCGAAGGAGTACGCTCCGTTGTCGTTGATAAAGATCAAAATCCGAACTATAAATATAAACAGTTAAGTGACGTTTCAGAAGAAGATGTGAATCGTTTCTTTAACTTACTTAATGCATAAAATGAAACTGTAATGCGTGGGTGTTTTGTTCATCCCCCACCTAACTTCTTTGCTTCAGCTAAATCTTGTGCGGTGGAAATCTTACTACCCGCAAATAGCGGGATAAAATCGAGGCTATATAGTAGTGTAATTACAGCTACTATATAGCCTTTTTATTTAATGATTTTTAATAAGATTTAATTTTATTAAATCCACTTTTGTGCTACACTAATTTTAATCAAATATTCTAAAAATAAAAAGGAGGGACGGCTATGATAGAAAATTATCTTCTTTTCATCATTATGTCTATTTGTCTTATCATTTTACCTGGTCCAGATACAGCAATGGCTACGAAAAATACATTGATTGCCGGTAAAGTCGGTGGAGTAAAAACAGTGTTCGGTACATGTATCGCGCTATTAATTCATACTTTAGCTGCTGTAATTGGTCTTTCTGCACTTATTGTAAAGTCAGCTCTTTTATTTTCTATTTTCAAGTACGTTGGGGCTCTCTATTTAATATATATCGGTATTAAAGCCCTTTTAGCAGTAAGAAATAAAGAAGGCGTAGATACAAATGATATATCTTTAAATAATGAAAACAAACATACTTCTTGCTTTCGCCAAGGATTTCTAACGAATTTATTAAATCCTAAGATAGCAGTCTTCTTTTTAACTTTTTTACCGCAATTTTTAAATCCAAATCATAATACATTTATTCAACTTCTTGTAATGGGCCTTACTTACCTCGTTTTAACCGCCTTTTGGTTTGCGTTTTATATATTTTTAATTGATAAAATTAGTGCTTTTATGAAAAAACCGAAAACGCAACGTTATATTCAAGGGCTAACAGGAATCGTCCTAATTGGATTTGGTGTTAAACTAGCTTTTGAAAAAAGTAATTGATAAAAACGAAAAACACCACTATTAATAGTGGTGTTTTTCATTTCACAACTAATTTGACAGTCTACTCTTTATTAAAACCAGCGCTCAGTTACAACTTTTTTACGTGTATAGAATTGAACGCCATCTGTACCATTTGTACCTAAATCACCAAAGAATGAAGCTTTATTTCCTGCAAATGCGAAGAATGCCATTGGTGCTGGAACATTTACATTTACACCAATCATACCAGCATCGATGTTATCACGGAATGTTTGTGCATGTTTACCATTTGACGTATAAATAACCGCACCATTTGCAAATTTAGATTGATTTGTTAGTTTAATACCTTCTTCTAAATCTTTAACACGTACAATGCTTAATACTGGAGCAAAAATTTCATCTTGCCAAATTTTCATTTCTTGATTCACGCCATCAAAGATTGTCGCACCTACAAAATAACCTTCTCCAACTTCTTCATTAATTTTACGGCCATCTACTAATAAAGTTGCCCCATCTGCTACACCACTACTAATATAGCCTAAAACACGCTCTTTATGAGATTCACGAATTAATGGTCCAACATAGTTATCTTCGTTAAAGCCATCGCCTACTTTTAATTTTTTCGTTTCTGCTACTAATACATCAATGAATTCATCAGCAATTTCATCCACTACTGCTACTACTGAGCATGCCATGCAGCGCTCTCCACTACTTGCAAATGCAGATCCAATTACACCTTGTACTGTTTTCTCAAGATTGCAATCTGGCATTACAATCGCATGGTTTTTTGCACCCGCTAACGCTTGTACACGTTTTCCGTGTTTCGTACCTGTTTCATATACGTAACGAGCTACTGGCTCAGAACCGACGAACGAAACAGCTTGAATATCTTTATTTTCTAAAATGCTATTTACAACATCTTTTCCGCCTTGTACTAAATTTAATACGCCTTTTGGGAAACCTGCTTCATAGAATAATTCTACAAGTCGCTCCGCTAAAAGTGGCGTTCTTTCCGATGTTTTTAATACGAATGTATTACCGCAAGCAATTGCAAGTGGGAACATCCATAACGGAATCATCATTGGGAAGTTAAACGGCGTAATACCAGCAACAACTCCGATTGGGTAGCGCCAAATTGATCCATCAATTCCACTAGCAATATTCGGCAGCGCTTGACCCATCATTAAATTAGGTGCCGATGTTGCAAGTTCCACTGCTTCAATACCACGCTGTACTTCACCTGTTGCATCCGTTAGCGTCTTACCATTCTCTAGCGTAATGATTTTCGCAAGCTCATCTTTGTTTTCTTGTAATAGCTGTAAATATTTATATAAATTTCTTGAACGATTCGGAACTGGTACTTTAGACCACGTTTCAAATGCTGCTTTTGCCGCTTCAACAGCTTTTTCAACATCTTCTTTTGGAGATAGTGGAACGTAAGCGATAATTTTTCCAGTCGCTGGATTTGGAACTGCTTCTACTTCCGTACCTGTCGATTCAACCCACTCACCGTTAATGTGATTTTTTACTCGTTTAATTTCAGTTGTAATCATTGTATTCTCTCCTTTGTATAATTTATTTTTGATTAGAAATTAATTGCTCGCTAACTTTCTTATATAAAGCAGCCATATCGTTTTCACCATATCCAGCTTGACTAGCTTCGTCATATACGTTTAATAACATTTCGCTTACCGGTAAATGGAGTTCGCTTTCCTTAGCTAAGTCAACTGCAAATCCTAAATCTTTCTTCAATAAGTTCACAGTAAATCCTGGCTCGTAGTTTTCAGGTGCTATAAAACTTTTAAAATTACGTTCATAAATTCTACTTTGACCGTAACTTACATTTAAAATATCAAACATTTTATCTAAATCCATATTGTTCTTTTTCGCTAATGTTAAAGCTTCACTCACTCCAGCTGTATAAAAACCAATTAATAAGTTATTAATTAACTTAACAGTTGTACCACTATCAATCTGCTCACTAACGTGGAAAATGTTCGCGCCTAGTACGCCCATGATAGATTCCGTTTTCTCATATACCTCTTTTGATCCACCAACCATAAACGTTAATGTACGGTTTTCGGCTCCGATTACTCCACCACTCACAGGTGCTGCTAAAAAGTCTACTTTCTTTTCCTTTGCAACTTCCTCTAATTGTTTGTTTAACTGCGGCGATACCGTACTTGTATCAATGAAAACTACATTCGAGTGACCATTTTCAAATAATCCTTCTGCTCCAAAATATACCGCTTCAACAGCACGAGGTGAAGGTAAACTTGTAAAAACTACATCACATGTTTCTGCTAGTTTTAAGATTGATAGACCGATAATTCCGCCTTCTTTTTCAAAGGACGCTTCTGCCTCTTTATTTAAGTCCACGCCATATACCGTGTAACCTGATTTAACTAGATTTTTTGACATCGGAAGACCCATGTTACCTAAACCGATAAAACCAATCTTTTTCATATCGCTTTCCTCCTATTTACACAATATATTTCCCACGATTTATAATAGCTTTCGCAATTTCTCTCTTCTTCATAAATACGTTCGTGTATAAAGGTACTAATAATTGACGGATTTCAGCTAAAATCACATGTCTATCTTTTTCTTCTGTGACAGCCGCTGAAAGTACAGAAATCGCCGCTTCTTCTACTTTACGATATCCTTCTTCACAAATAACATCCGTTATTTGTTGCTTCGTACGTTCTTTTTCCTCACCATTTTTACTTACTGCTTTTCTCGTACGTAAAAACGCTGATTCCATGACGTACACGTCCGTCAACATATTTGATATTACACGTGAATATTCTTGTTCTTGGTCGATTTTTAGACTTGGAGTTTTAGAGAGCGTTTTCAAAGATTGTTTCAACAATTTTTTCGCTAATAAAATGTAACGATGGTTTCTTTCGACATTTGCTACATCACTTTCTACTTCAGTATCTTCTAATTGTTCGATTTGCTTCATTAACATTTTGGCAACTGTTAATCTATTAATTTCGTTCGTTCCTTCAAAAATACGACTAATTCTAGCATCACGATACAATCGTTCTACCTCGTACTCTTGCATATAACCGTAACCACCATGAATTTGTACAGCTTCATCTACAATATAAGCAAGTGTTTCAGAAGCATTTACTTTATTTAGTGCACATTCAATTGCAAATTGAGACATTTTTTTCATAAGATCTTCATCGCTCTCATGAATTGCTTCATCAATTACACCTGCTGTACGGTAAGCTGCACTTTCGGCTCCATATGTAGCAATGATCATATTTGCAATTTTCTCTTGAATCATCGTAAAGTCTACTAATTCCGTTTGGAACTGTTTTCGCTCTTTTCCATATTGAACCGACAAACCAATTGCTTGTTTTGCTGTTCCAATATTTCCAAAAGCAAGTTTAAGTCTAGCAAAGTTAAGAATATTAAGAGCTACGTGATGCCCTTTCCCAACTTCCCCTAAAACATTTTCAACAGGGATGACAACATCTTCTAAAATAAGAGTCGCCGTTGAAGAACCTTTAATACCCATTTTCTTTTCTTCTAACCCAATGGATACACCTTCACATGTTCTTTCGACAATAAATGCTGTCATTCCTTTATTTGTCTTCGCAAAAACAACGTATACATCTGCCATATGAGCATTTGTAATCCATTGCTTCTCACCATTTAACTTCCAAGCTGTTCCCTCTTCATTCAATACTGCGCTCGTTTTTGCACTTAATGCATCCGAACCAGCATTTGGCTCAGTTAAAGCATAAGCCCCAATCCATTCTCCCGATGCGATTTTTGGTAAATATTTTTCTTTCTGTTCTTTCGTTCCGTAATATATGTAAGGCAATGTACCGACACCAGCGTGTATATTAAATGAAACGCTAAATGCACCAGCGTAACCCATTTTCTCTGCTACAAGACCTGAGACAGCCTTTCCTAACTCGAACCCGCCATAATCTTCTGGTACCTCAATGCCTAATAATCCAAGTTCCCCAGCTTTCTCAAATAATTGACGAGAAACTTTATAGTTATGTTGTTCAATATTCTCCATTTGTGGAACAATTTCTTGTTTAACGAATTGTTCTGTCGTTTTTGCGATTAAATCTTCATCACCTGAAAAATCTTCTGGTGTAAAGTAAGTATGATTTATATCTTTATTGAGTGAAAAAAATTCATCCCATGGTAACTTCGTTTTCTCCATATGTATCCCCCTATCATTCGGCTTTCATAGCTTTTTGCTTATGCTCGTCTACGATGAGTGGAATATCTTTTTTTGAAAATAGAAGGCGATGATTTTTCACATCAAGCATTTTATTTTGCCAAAGATGTATTTTCATCGCCTTCACTGCTTTATCTATTGATCTTCTGATAATACTGTTTTTGCAATACCAGTATCTAACTCTTCAAAGTCATGATATGAAATTGTTTCGTATAATTCACTTCTCGTTTGCATATTAGAAAGTGCATCTTTTTGAGAACCTGTTTCTTTAATCAAAGTAAACACATTTTCATACGCTTTCGCTGCAACGCGAAGTGAAGTTACAGGATAAATAACCATTTGAAAGCCCATATTCGCAAATTCCTCTGCACTATAATATGGAGTTTTTCCGAATTCAGTCATATTCGCAAGTAAAGGTGCATTTACCTTACTATTAAATAGACGGAATTCTTCCTCTGATTGAAGCGCTTCAGGGAAAATTGCATCTGCACCGGCTTTTACATATGCATTTGCTCTTTCAATTGCTTCATCTAATCCTTCAACGCCGCGAGCATCAGTACGTGCTACAATGTATAAGCTCGGTGCAACTTCTTTAATTGCTTTAATTTTTTGAACCAATTCTTCTGTAGTAACAAGTTTCTTACCATTTAAATGTCCACATTTTTTTGGTAATTGCTGATCTTCAATTTGGACAGCTGCTACTTTCGCTTCCATCATTTCTACAGCTGTTCTCGCTACATTTAGTACACCACCAAATCCTGTATCAATGTCAACAAGAACAGGTAAGTCTGTAGCTCTTACTAAATCTCTTGCTCTCTCAGCCACTTCAGTAGACGTCACGATACCTAAATCTGGTAACCCTTTACTTGCAGTATAAGCAGCTCCGGATAAATAAAGAGCTGAAAAACCTGTATTTTTTGCAACTAAAGCCGCCATTGCATCATGAGCACCTGGAATTTGCAAAATTTCATTTGCTTCTACTAAAGCTCGGAATCGATTCGCAAGCTCCTCTTGTGTTGACTGCTTTTTCACAACCCAAGCCATTCTAAATTCCCCCTATTATTAAATTAAGAATAGATCTACAAATTCGTTTACATTCATATTTTCTAGTTTTTCTTCATTTAAACAAACTTCATGAATTTGTTCTTGTTGCTTACTAGAATAATGACCTGCCATATTTGCAGTGAACTTTTGAACAACTTTTGGGATTGCTTCGTCTCTACGGAAACGGTGACCAAGTGGATATTCACATTCCACATTTTCTGTTACTGTGCCATCTTTAAAGTGAACTTGAACAGCGTTGGCGATTGAGCGCTTGTTCGGGTCAAGGTAATCTAAACTGTACTGTTTGTTTTCAACAACAACCATCTTATTACGTAATTCATCTACACGTGGATCGTTTGCTACTGCATCTTCATAATCGTCTGCAACGATATCTCCTTTTAATAAACCAATTGCCGTAATGTATTGTAAGCAATGATCACGATCAGCTGGGTTATTTAATGGACCTTCTTTATCAATAATACGAATTGCTGATTCATGAGTTGTAATTGTAATACGGTCAATTTCATCTAATCTCTCTTTAATTTCCGGATGCAACTTCACTGCACATTCTGCAGCCGTTTGTGCATGGAATTCTGCTGGATATGACACTTTAAATAATACATTTTCCATTACATATGACTCTAGTGGTCTTGCTAATTTTAATTCCTGTTTATTGAATAATACATCTTGGAATCCCCATCCTGGTGCAGATAGGGCCGTTGGATAACCCATTTCACCTTTTAGAGCAGTCATTGCAAGATGAACACCGCGGCTCGTTGCGTCACCTGCAGCCCATGATTTACGTGAGCCCGTATTTGGAGCATGACGATATGTACGAAGACTAGAATTATCAATCCACGCATGTGATAATGCATTAAAGATTTCTTCACGTGTTCCGCCAAGCATTTTCGCAACTACTGCAGTTGTTGCTACTTTTACATATAATACATGGTCAAGACCAACTCTGTTTAAGCTGTTTTCTAAAGCGAGCACGCCTTGAATCTCATGTGCTTTAATCATCATTTCTAATACTTCACGTACTTTTAAAGCTTCTTTTCCTTCTGAAATACGAACACGGCTAATATAATCTGCAACCGCTAAAATTCCGCCTAGGTTATCAGATGGATGTCCCCACTCTGCTGCAAGCCAAGTATCGTTATAGTCTAACCAACGGATCATACATCCGATATTAAATGCACCTTTTACTGGATCTAGTACATAAGACGTACCTGGTACACGTGTACCATTTGGCACGATTGTTCCTGGCACAACTGGTCCTAGTAATTTCGTACATTCTGGATATTGCAGTGCTAAAATTCCACATCCAAGTGTATCAAGTAATACGTAACGAGCTGTACTGAATGCTTCTGCACTAGTAACCTCTTTATTTAATACATAATCGGTAATCTCTTCTAATAATGCATCTTTTTGCTTAATTTCATTTGTTTTAATCATGCTATCCTTCCCTTTCTGTCGAAAATTCGTTATTATTAATGATGGGTGTCGGTCAAACACCCATCTGGCGGGCGGCGCTAACAACTCCCCAGTTGTTCTTATTTACTAAGTACATGTCGCTCGCCAATATAATTTACACGTGGACGGAACAAACGATTATTTGCATGTTGCTCAATAACGTGCGCACATAACCCCACTGTTCTAGAGCTAAAGAAGATTGGTGTATAAAGTTGAATTGGAATACCTAGCATCCAATATACTGGAGCTGCATAATAATCAAGATTTGGATAAATTCCTTTTTCTTTTTCCATAATCTTTTCTCCAGCTTCACACATTTCATATAGTGTATAATCACCTTTTACATCACATAACTGTTTTAAAGCTTCCTTCATCATAAGTGCTCTTGGATCCATCTTCTTCATATAAACACGGTGTCCAAAGCCCATAATTTTTTCTTTGTTATATAGTTTCTTCTGTAATAACTCTTCAAATTTCTCAACATTACCAGCTTCTAAAAGCATGTACATAACCGCTTCATTTGCACCGCCATGTAAACTTCCTTTTAAAGATGCAACTGCACCTGTTAAAGCACCGTATAAATCTGATTGTGTTGATGCAATAACGCGAGCTGTAAATGTAGAGTTTGGCATTTCATGCTCACTATATAAAACAAGGGAACGATCAAAGATCTTTTCCTCAAGTTCAGTTGGTTTTTTACCAGTTAACATATAGAAGAAATTCGCACTATAAGATAATTCTTTAAGAGGTTCAATTGGCTCCTCATTATTTAAAATATGATAGCTATTCGCTACAATGTTTGGCACTTTACTTAACAGCTTGTACCCTCGGCTTTTATTCACTTCTAACGAGCGGTTTTCGATATCATTATCGTAACCAGCTAACGCTGACACACCTGTACGTAATCCATCCATGGGATGCGTCTCTTTAGGCAATGCCTTTAGTACGTTGAATACACCTTCTGGTACTGCATATTCTTCTTTTAGTTTCTTTTCAAGTGTTGCTTTTTCATCTTCATTCGGTAGGTGTTCCTCCAATAAAAGGTGCACAATGTCTAAATACTCTTTTGTTTTTGAGAGTTCGATTAAGTCATACCCTTGAATTACAATTTCACCTTTTACTGTGTCAAGAAACGAAATTTTCGTCTCCGCTGCCACTATACCATCTAATCCCGGGGAAAATTTTTCTTCAGCTTTCATCATTATTTCCTCCAATCCTAATAGATCTTCGTGCACATAACTGTAAGCCTTTACAATATTGTGAAACTACATTTCTACTTCAATGTATCAGAGTTTTTAGAAGATTTCAATTTATTTTATAATGATAAGTTTCCTACACTTTTCTTACTGTAACAATACAATTTTTTGAAAATAATTCTTATGTTTTATAAAGAAAGAATAGACTTCTTTGCGTATTTTAAAAAACAAGATATAAAGATTTTTCATATAACACCGCCAAATATACAATTATTCTAATTTTATTTGAGAAATAAAAAAAACGAGCTATACATAAATACAGCTCGTTACTATATGATATTTATTTCACTATCTCTTAAATATAATTTTTATATAAAACTTATTCATTTTTAATAAAGTTATTATTTTACATAATTAAATTGAATTTCTTCCATTTCCTCATGATAACTTACAAATAAATCATAGTTTTGAAAATACCAAAGATCATCACAATCTACAAAAAATATAATACCTTCCTTCTCAACTGACACTATTTCTCCATCTGGTTTCTCAGCAACAACCCCTAAAGAATATCCGGGCTGAATTGAACTATCCCCTCCGTACCTTACAGTAACACGTACAGATTCACCGTGCTTTATACGTAATTCTTCCTGGAACCATTGCAGAGCTTTACGATCAATTGAAATTTCCAGCTTTATTCCTCCAGTTTATACAAACTCTTTTTTTCCTAATCGTTGTTTTACAAAGAAGACGAAAATAATTAAGGCTATCAATGCTGAAATTGCACTCCCTGAAAATAAAATACGATAACCAAACATTTGTGAAACAACTCCAAGTACAATAGCACCTAACCCGATTCCTAAATCAAACGCTGTAAAAAATGAAGCATTTGCAACTCCTCTTTTACTCGGATCGACAATTGTAAGCATTGCCGCTTGCAAAGCTGGCTGCGCTGAACCAAATCCAATACCGTATAATGTTGCTGCGATAATTACACCTATCAAACCATTTGAAATAGTTAAAACAACTATAGCTAAAATAGTAATACATAATGCTGGGAGTATGATGAATACTTCTCCACACTTATCTAATAGTTTCCCTGAAATTGGTCTTACAATTGTTAATGCAATTGCATATACAAGAAAGAAAGTTCCCGGATTTACATGAATTGATGATGCAAATAACGGTAAAAAGGTTGTTATTCCTCCATATGCAAACGATAAAAAGAATACTACAATCGTGATTGTTAATACGGATTTCTCAAATAGCTGAATTTTTCCTTTTTCTTTTTGTAGCGTAAATGGCATCTTCGTTATTAGTGATAATACGACTGCCATAAAAGATAACAACGTCGCTAATAAAAATAGACCATTAAATGAATAATTTTGCACAACCCATAATCCAATCATAGGTCCGATGGCCATTGCAATTGTCATCGCCATCCCGTACCAGCCCATTCCTTCTCCACGGCGTGAATCTGGAATAATATCAGTTATTGCTGTTCCAACAGCTGTTGTAGAAACAGCCCATGTTACTCCGTGAATAACACGTAAAACAGCTAAAAGGACAATAGTCGATGCTATATTATAGGAATACATCGTTAATCCAAAAAAGATAAGTCCGAAAATAATAAAGGATCTTCTACCATATTGATCTAGCATTCCTCCAATAATCGGTCGTATTACTACAGCAGCTATCGTAAACATCCCCATCATGAGTCCAACTTGCGATTCATTGCCACCTATCTCTTTAATAAAGAGCGGTAGCGTTGGAACAAGTAAATAAAATCCTGTAAATAAAAATAACATTGCGAAAGTCATTTTAATAAATGATTTCGTCCATAATCGTTCCATAAAAATACCTCCATACACTCGTAAAATATTACGATTAACAACCTCATTGTACATTTTATTGATCTCTTTTCCCTCCGCAAATAGACGTATCTTTTCATATTAAATAGTCCACCATCAGCTTACATTAGTCTTAAGACTTTGTACGCATGTTTTAAACGAAAGTCCTATATATGTACCTTTATACGTGTGAAAAGAATATACTAATTTATTAACACAACTTAGGAGTGAATATTTTATGTGGGTATCATTAAGAGTAACTGCCGTAGTTCCTTCGACTCCTGGGATACATGTTCCTGCAGTTCATACAGCTAGCTCCGATGTAGGAATTGAACTTCCCGCAACTTGGCAACAATATCAAATTCCCGGTCAAGTTACCCCCTCATTTTGGCATCATGGTGCACACCCAAGTAGTACTACCATTTATAGCCATAGTTATCCTCCACTACCTCCGACTCAAGTCTTTTATCATTTCCCTTCAATTTATTTCCAAAATTTTTATGGTACGTTTAACATTTAATAGCTATCACTGTATTACCCTACATCTTAATAAAGCGAACCTTTAATCCAGTTTCAACATAAAAAGTCGAATTTCTTAAATAAGAAATTCGACTTTTTATTGTTTTCCAAACGAAAGTAACCGTTAAAGAAAGACATTTATTAAAGACTTGAATATAATTCCCACTTATTTAATGCTTTATGTAATCCATTACAGTTAGTCCCTTTCCGGAATAACCCATACATACAATCATTTCTCTCTTTACGTTACATTTCACATAAACTACATTCACTCTTTTTCTTCTATCCGGCCCTTAACATAAAATTTTCTATAGCAAAATGAAAAAAGCACTTAAGATTGTAAATTCCCACAAATCTTAAGTGCTTTTTTGAAAACTTTTCTATAAATTTTTCTTATTGTCCATTATTGGCAGGAACCTCTCCTGCATTTCCACCATTATTTGGTTGTACTGTTGCAGGTGGGGTTGGAGTTCCTTGACCTCCATCATTATTCGCTGGAGGTGTCGTTCCTTGACCTCCTCCGCTATTTGCTGGAGGTGTCGTTCCTTGGTTTCCTCCGTTATTCGCTGGAGGTGTCGTTCCTTGACCTCCTCCGTTATTCGCTGGAGGTGTCGTTCCTTGGCCTCCTCCGTTATTCGCTGGAGGTGTCGTTCCTTGGCCTCCTCCGTTATTTTGTTCATTTTGTTTCTTTTCTTCTTCTTGTTTCTTTTGCTCTTCTAGTTTCTTTTGTTCTTCTTGCTTCTTAAGTTCCTCTTGTTTCTTTTGTTCTTCTTGTTTTTTCAGTTCTTCTTGTTTCTTTAATTCTTCTTGCTTTTTCTCTTCTTCAGTTTTTTGCTGTTGATCTTGTTTTGGTTGCTCCGTTGTATCCGGTACGCTAGTATTTGGCGATGAATCACGTTTTTCACCTTTTATACGTAGCTCACTACCTTCTTGAATGACGCTACTTGGCATTTTAAAGCGTGATTTATCTGTAGCCATTTCGCTCATCATTTCTTTAAAGATCAACTGTGCAATTTTCGTATTTTTACTACTAATATACTCGTCTTTGCCATCTTTCATATACCCAGTCCATACTGCCATCGTATATTGCGGTGTATATCCAGCAAACCAACTATCACGAGTTGCACTTTCTGGAATTTTATATTGAGCTAATTGTTTTGATGAGTAGTTTGTCGTACCCGTTTTTCCAGCTACATCTAAAGATGCTACATTTGCGGATGTACCAGTACCTGATCTAACTACAGAACGAAGCATATCTGTAATCATATATGCTGTAGAATCTGTCATAACTTGTTTTGGTTTTTGTCCAAAACTTTGTGACTTACCATCTGGATAAACGACTTTCTTAACAAAATGCGGTTTCGTATATTTACCATCATTACCAAATGCCGCATAAGCGCCCGCTATTTCAGTTGGTGATACTTCATTTGTACCAATCGCTGTTGATTCAGTCGGTGCTGCATTAAATGTAATGCCTAATTTCTCAGAGAAGTCTTTTGATTTATTAATTCCGACTTCTTTCGCAGTCTTAATTGCTGGGATATTTCGTGACTTTTCTAATGCTACACGCATTGTAATTGGACCCATGTGACTTCTATCTGAATTTCGTACTTCTTGTCCCGTTGAATACTTAAATGGAGAGTCATCAATTTGATGGTACGTAGCCCATTTTAAATATTCAATTGCAGGAGCGTAGTCGAAAATCGGCTTCATCGTTGAACCAGCTGCACGATCTAATTCAATTGCCATATTGTGTCCTTTAAATACAGCTTTATTTTCTCCACGGCCACTACCTATAGCACGAACTTCTCCTGTTTTCGTATCCATAAATGTAAATGCACCTTGGAATTTATCGTTCGGATAATCAATGATATTATTATTTAAAATATTATCAGCAAGTTTCTGTGCTTTCGGATCTAACGTTGTATAAATTTCTAAACCGTCAGAACCTATATTAGCATCTGGCAATTCTTTTTCTACTTCTTTCACAACTGCATCCATAAATGCAGGATATGGCATTGTTTGTAGTTGAGTTGCAGGCTTGAGTCCCTTTTCTACGTCAACTTTTGATGCTTCTTCCATTTCCTGTTTTGTTATATATCCATGTCGATTCATTAAGTTTAGAACAACATTTCTTCTTTCTGTTGCTTTTTGAACATTTTCTTTTTTCGTTGGATCATAGTTATTCGGTGCTTTCGGTAAACCTGCAAGCATCGCAACTTCTGGTAATGTTAAGTCCTTCAATTCTTTACCATAGTAGTTTTGTGCTGCTGTTGCGATCCCATATGAACGGTTTCCTAAGTTAATTTTATTTAAGTACATCTCTAATATCTCATGTTTTGAATACTGTTGTTCTAGCTTATAAGCTAAATATATTTCTTGTGCCTTACGCTTTGGTGTTTTGTCCATTGATAAGAAGTAGTTTTTAATAACTTGCTGTGTTATCGTACTTCCACCTTGAGAACCATAATCTCCTTTAAGACTTACTAGAACAGCACGGGCAGTACCTTTAAAATCTACTCCGCTATGCTCATAAAAACGTGAATCTTCTGTCGCTAAAAATGCATTTTCTACTAATTTAGGTATTTGCTCATACGTAACATTCGTCCTTTTTTCTTTTCCATATTCATATACCAAATCCCCGTTTTTATCATAAATTTTTGAGGATAACGGATTAACAAGTTTTGCTTTCTCAAGTTTTGGTGCATCCTTAATCATTACAAAAAAGGTAGCAACCCCCGCCACTAAACCAACAATACCAAGTAATAAACAAGTAATTAAAAACTTGCGAAAGAATGATGTTTTACCTTTTGGTTTTTGTGTTTTAGACGCTGGCTGTTTTTTCTTTTTAACTTGTCGTCGTTCCTCTCGAGAACGATAATTTTCTGACATGTTACTTTCTCCTGCCTTTCAATTCTCCCGTTGATTTACTTAAAAATATTGAGGTCACTTTCTAAAATGAATTTGATTAAGAAAGTATATTGACCTGGAGCATTCAATATTTTCCCAATTCACAGATTATAATTTTTAGAATACTTCTTATACAAACTATTTTCACTTCTATTTTTCCTAATAACGCTGCCCCTTTAAGCATAGAATGTAAAAAGTGAATTTTTAATACCTCGTATAAATAATATACCTTTTTTTCAAATGGTCAATATTTTCTTATTTATAAATCAAAGGTGAAATAAAAATAGCACAACGATATGTACTTCGTGTGAACTTCCTTATAATTACGTATAACAAACATTTAATATATTGCATATAAGTATAATACCTCTTAAATTATAAGGATTTCAACTTCATAACCTCAACATCTACAAGAAATTATTAAAAATGAAAAGTGAGGAGTTGCGTAATGATGAAGCTATCTCCCGTGATTTCAAAAAATATAGTTGCTGTTGGCTACAATCCTTTTTCTATGA
Organism: Bacillus cereus G9842; assembly: GCF_000021305.1. Taxonomy (GTDB): domain Bacteria; phylum Bacillota; class Bacilli; order Bacillales; family Bacillaceae_G; genus Bacillus_A; species Bacillus_A thuringiensis_S. The sequence goes on along the minus strand of NC_011772.1, from coordinate 2,166,499 downwards.
TTTTGCGAATCCAATTAAAGAATGGTATGTACGATTTCTTTAATGTACCAGAAAGTATCTATACTGGCCTATTACATGCACAATCTAAAAGTTATTATCATAAAACTTACATTAAAAATTCTTTCCGCCACACAAAAATTTAAACTTAACACCCACTAAAAAAAGGAGGTTAATCCTCCTTTTTTTAAAAAATATTTTACAGATAAATTACCTTCGATTCCTCTTATTAATTTCATCATATGCTTGAATTTGTTTTTTCAAACGCCGATCAGCTTTTTTATCATGCACTACAAGAATTGCATGTATAACTCCTGGAACCCAAAATATTAGTGTTAATATGAAATTTATTATTGCCTGAATTGGTTTTCCACAAAATAATACAGCAACAGGCGGAAGAAAAATTGCTAATAAATACATCATCCCTTGAAAACTCCTTATTTTGTATTTTATATATCACTTTTCAAAATATACGCAAAGAAACCTACTACTATTTTAATCTTAACTTGCCTCTAAAATCAATGTCTCTCCTTCTACTTATATAAGTATTTCAGACTTTTCATTGTTTGCTAGCCTATTTTCTTCCTCTATTGCAGTTACTCCAATTGCAGAAATTAACGTTCCAAGCGCTTGTATCCAAATACCAATGAGTGCAATTATTCTCTCATCCTTCTTATCAAAAATACTATCTTCATTTTCTCTCTCATCTTTCAATAAATTTGAAACGCCTTGATACGCTTGTAATCCAGCTCCTAAACTTTGCATGGAGTTACCTAGTATAATAATTTTCTGTAGTACATTTATATCCATCAAAGCTGCTTCTACTCCTAAAAAAGCACCGATTGATTGTAAACTGTTCCCTATAATAATAAGAAAATCATTTTCTTTCAATTGTTCATTTATATTAAAATATGTTCCTATTACATTTGATATATTCCCTAATGCTAATAACTCAATTCCTATTTTATCAAGTAATTTACTTTGATTCTCTAAGCCTATATTTTGATTTTCTCTTTTTTCTTCCCCGTCATCATACTTGCTCGCAATGATTTGTAATATATACCCGAGGGCTTGTAATGAGCTCCCTACAATAACAAGGTCCGATTCAACTTTCTCTTCTCCAATAAATCCTCTTGTCGTCCCAATAGCAGCTGTAAGGTTCCCTCCCACTTGAAACCATGCCCCTGTCACTTTTAAACCGCGTGGATTCATTTTTATCACCTATTTAAATATTTTCTAAAGCTTTCAAAACAAACAAATCTCACCCTTAATCGTTTATTTTATTTTTCATATGTGATTTTGTGAATGATATAATGTACTACCAATATAAAAAAGCACCTTAAAGGTGCTTTTTTATATGCATGCTGGACATGTCAACGAATCTCCATTTTTATCTATTGTTATATTCAATATATATTGAATTGCTTTATGTGACCAAGTTTCAGGTGTAGGTGATTCATTTATATATTGTGGAGCACATGACTTCAGCATTGGAGTACTAATACTCCCTCCAGGATCTAAAGCAACTACAGCCATGCCATAGGGTAATTCCAGGGCCATAGATTTAGTGATACCTTCAATAGCAAATTTCGAGGCACAATATGGCGCAAGCTCAGCCTCACCTTCTCTTCCCCAACTAGAACTCATATTAATGATAATCCCTTCTTTCCTAACTACCATTGCTGGAACAAACGCTCTTATTACATTTACTACACCATTCACGTTTACATTCATTACATTTTCAAATTCTTGAGCCGTAATTTTCCAAAGTTGTGCATTTTGATTTACAATCGATGCATTATTTATTATCAGATTGGGAGCCTTATGTCTATTAAGTATATAATTTGCCCAATTGTTAACTTGCTGAGAATCTGAAATATCAATTACTTGGAAATCATGTATTTTACTGTACTGTTTTTTTAGTTCTTCAATTTTATCTTTTGAGCGTCCACAACCATATATGTTCCACCCTAATTCATGAAATCGATCAACCATCGCACGTCCTAACCCTTGTGTCACACCTGTAATAATTACAGACTTACCAATTTCTTTTCTCTTCATTTCGCTCATCCTCCTTCCCTATATATTACTCTCTTCATTTTTATTCAGCCATTTACTATAGTATCAACTCAACTCATACTTTAGTAATAGTTTTGATATTGCATACATAAACAAAAAAAGTAACCATCATGGTTACTTTTTGCTACCTATCTAAAAATTCATTGTTTATTTCATTATTGTTTTTACATTTCAACTTCTCTTTTCCACATTTCTCACACTAGTAAATATAAACTACACCTAATGTACCTTTTTTTAAAATCCTCATTATCCTGCATCTTAATAAAAATATATTTATGTTTACAATGCGATTCACCCAAATAATTTTTAAACCACTTTTTCAACACAACACATTCCACCTTTATGATAGAACCTTTATTTAGCTGCCTTATGACATACTTTTATTTAAATGTTCAATCTCATATTGCAATTTTTTAAATTGCTCAAAATGCATGGTAATAGATTGACTACTACCATAATCAACATTTTGTTTCACTAATATAACACCCGTATCATGAAAAAGCGCTTCAAGTTCTTTCCTAATAGAAACTTTCGCAATATGAGCTGTTTTAATTGCAGATAAAATTGCAATTTCATTAAACTTTAATTTTATTTCATTTGGACAAAATGCGTCTTCAACTAATATAACTTCATTACTATAAATTAGTGCAACAAGATTACTTGATTTGGCATCTGTTAAATCAACTTTTTTCATAATATCTTTCATTACATTTTGCCTCCTTTATTTTCATATATATTAATTATACAAATTTTTCAAAAAAATACTCAACTTTATTATATTAATTTTAACACACTTTTATTGAAATCCATGCTCCAAACGTTTTACTATCCCACAATTTTTATTGTATGAACCATCTGGACTATAACTCCATATAGTAATGTTAACAACTTATTATAAAGCAGGTGAAAATTATGCCATCAGTTGTAGGAAATTTAGTTGTACAAAATAGTAATGGTTCATTTAACTTAGGTGATTTCTACAACGTTTCTCCGAAAGAAAATACGAAAGCTTATAATGGCTCCGGCGCATCAAACGTTGGTTTTGTTGTTAATACTTTTAGCGGTGTTAGCGCGACCAATACATTTGATTCTGACCTTGCAGATCAAAACCAAGTGGGTACAGCCTAATCTTATGTTTAACTTTCTGTATAGAAAATTTTAATTTGTCTATACTATAATCAGGCTGTTTGACAGCTCTTGTTGATTTTGGAGTACCCTATCTTTTTCTCCCTTTCCCTGGGGCTCAGCAGCTAGCGCGAAGCTAGCTGCTTTTTCTTGTATTATTTATTTCATAAATCAGAAATAAAAGAAGCTGCCATTTAATATTCAGCTTCTTTTACGTTATTTCAATAATATCCATAGCGTTAAATACGTAAGTTTTATAAAAGGCGTCTGTACAAATTACAAATTGTTTTACCGGATTAATATGTACAACTGTCATGTAGCTTGTTAATATGTAGCCATCTTCAAAATATGTTATCAATATTTCTTTCTCAGACAGTAATGAATTTAATAATTTATCAGAAATTCTCTCTTTTGCTTCATTTGTTAAAAGCGGTTTTTGTACTTTTAATTTCTCTCCAATAATCTTTCTCATATTTAAAAGTTGTTCGGATATTACTGTAAACGGAACCCACTCTCTTTCTTCTTTTTGTATCTTTACATCGTTCATTTTTTATCTCCTTGATCATTTATACATTTATTTAGTCATACTATCCCTTAGTTATTTTTAATACTCACTAAACTCGGATTTACTTCTAAATTATAATTAGGTTATCCCTCTAAGGAACATTAGTTCTTATTATACACGAACTTACGTTCTTTTGAGAAGAGCCATACTTATTATTTTTTAACAAAAAACACAATTTTATTTACCTCTATACTTTCTTTTTCCTTTATCAAATAAACTTCTCATTTCTTATGTAAAATGAAATACATATAACAACTAAAAAGCGACTTCACACAAAGTGAAATCGCCTTTTTCTAAAAAATATTTCAAATTTTATTTTTCTATCCTAACTAATGTTCTTTCTGGAATACATAATTCATCTATATTAAAATGATTTATTTTTAATTTCAATTCCCCTACTCATTCCTTACCTTCATCACCAACCCAACAACTAAATAATTCGAAATAGTCTCCATCTTCCAAATAGCCTTCCATAATCTTGCATAAAGTTAAAAGTTTTTCTTTCGCTTCTTTTTTCCTTTACGTTTTGCCACTCGACAAATTCAATTCCCCAACTAGTTGAAACCTCATATGTGAAATTTGTTTGGAATTGATACTCTTGTACAATTTCAAGCATACTTTCATCTGAAAAACACGGTCCAAAAACAATTACATCATTAGAATCTGGAACCGTTAACTGAATTTCTACATTACAGCCTATGTAACTAGCTAAACTCATTTTATACTCCTCCAATATTCGTATAAAAAATACTTCATAGTATATTTATTCATATATAAAATCCCTACCCAAACAAAAAAGTTTTAAATTTTTTCGTTTATTAACCATCTATAACTGAAAACATATACTATGATGAACGAACTCACAAAGCATAAGAAAAGAGAACATTTACAACACTCTCTTTTCTTACATACTCTATGAAACTTTGCAAAACTGAATCAGTGATTTTTATTATTATATTTTATTACATAGGTTGTACTATTATATGTAACTCTCTCTCTGTATCCGATTTTTTCGGATGACGAAAATAATTAAGTTCGTACTTTAACACTTTATACTTAACCATCCCTATTTTAATCCCTTTCGTTTCTTTTAATATTGCTAATAAATCACTTATATTTTCATCATATGACTCAAATATTTTCGCGCCGCCCTCTCCCTGAAAGATTACTTTCATATATTCTCTCCACCTTAATTTATTGATATGGTAAATGACGCGTTTAAAGCGATTCATTCTTTATCCTAAAATTTTCATACTAAAAAGAACATCCTTTCCAATCGAATGCTCAGCTTTTTACTAATTATCCACGTTAAATATTTATTCAAAAACATTATATGTATTATTTTGTAAATTATGTTCGATACCCATTATTAAAGAGTAAATATATGTAACAAACTTGCATAATGAAAACCGTATCATATCTACTTCCATTGAAATAATTATAATTCCTTTAATTTAAACCCATAATTTCCCATTGCAATTCTTAATATTTAAATGTAATATTGTATTGTCTTACTATCTATTTATAACTCACACACTAATTAGAAAAGGGAACTCTATATGAGTTCCCTTTTCTAGTTATGATTACAGTCATTATTTCTTTTCTAGAAATTTAAATGTATCTTTAAATTCTTTATTATTCACTTTAATATTAGCATCTTTCAATAAATCATTGACTACTTGTTGTTTCCATTTACCTGTCGTATCTTCTAGTCTTTGTTGTTCTAAATCTTTACGAATTTTATCTTTTACTTCATCAAATGGCTTCAATTCTTTTTTATCCGTCACTTTAATAATATGGTAACCGTAAGTTGTTTTAACTGGATCACTTACTTGGCCTGCATCTAATTTATACGCAGCTTCCTCAAATTCTTTCACTGTTTGCCCAGGAGCAAAACCAGATATTTCCCCGCCCTGTTCCTTTGAACCAGTATCTTCTGAATACTGTTTTGCTAAGGCAGCAAAATCTTCACCATTATTTACTTTCTCCTTTATTTCTTTAGCCGTTTTTTCATCTTTCACTAAAATGTGACTTACTTTCATTTCTGGTTTATAGTTATCTTTCACATCTTTTTCTGTAACTGTTGCTTTGATTGCTTTCTCAAATGCAATTTCTGGCTTCATTTTTTCTTTTAATTCATCTTCATTTTTCAATCCAAGTTGTTCTAAAGTCGATTTAAAGTTCTCACCCATTTTATCTTTTGCTTCTTCTACTTTCTTTTTTGCTTCCTCATCTGAAACTTTATATTTATCTAGCAATGCCTTACTTAACATCATTTGATATAAAGTACTTTCTCCATATTGTTGTCGTAATTCTTTACTTAATTCTTTCTCTGTAACATTTCCTACTTTTGATGTTACTACGTTGTCTGAGGAACCACATGCAGATAATGCTAGCATCAAGCATGAAATAATCGTTCCAATAAATATCTTTTTCTTTTTCAATTCAAATACCTCACTTTTATCATTATGCAAATTAACTATACACAGTCATTGTGAAAACAGTGTGTTTTCTACATGTAATTCATTTCATATGAGTAGACTATGCATCATGTATTTTCATTTTTAAATATAAAGAGTTTTCTTACTATGTATAGTAAGAAAACTCTTTATATGCTCCAAAAAAATATAACTTCTATAGTTACTTAATAATTACATGTTCTTCAGGTATCCAACTATTCTGCCCGATATCTACCGCATTTCCCACTCTATCCCACACTCGAAAAGATGTCGATCCATCTATATTTCCTTTATAATTCATACATTCAGGCTCTTCATAATAATTTACTCTGTAGCCGACAGGATATTTCGAAGTTGCATAAAACCATTTCACCTTAAAATGTTTTAAATATGCCCACTGCTTATCGTTCCCTAAACAAATCATATCTTGCTCACCGCCTTCCCAATAACCTGTTAAGATTAAATATGGAATTTTCTGAGTGAGTGCACCTGTAAATTGAGGATTCATAGGGTTCTCATATAAATTTATTCCGTATCCATCAGGATATTTCGAAACTGCAATACCAATGCCATTCGGTTGCTGTGTATACACTATGTTAGGTTGATTTGCTTTGTTCGAATCTATAAACCAAGAAAGTGACTTATTTCCTACTAATCGATTCAGATCACATTTCCCAACCCCAGGAACATTCCCTGAATCCGTATATTGCCAAATATCACATGGATATGCTGGCTTATTCCCTCCATAACGAGGGATCCATACGAAATCAGCTTCAATATTACGTGCTCCAAATGATAAATACATGTGATGCCCTACATATAATCCTACTTTTTCCGCACCTAAACGGCGTAATTCATCAATAAATGCCTGTGTCCCGCCTTGCATATCTGCCATCGTTTGAACTTCTACGTCCGCCACCCAAAACTTAGCTGATTGATCACCACGATTCCAAAAATCTTGTGCCTCTTTCTTTGCATCAGCAATAGATATAAAACGGCAAAAAGCATAATTACCGAATGGGATACTATACTTTTTCATTTCACTAACATAATTTTGATACATAAAATCCACCGTATTAGAGCCATCTTGAACTCTAGCTATCACTAAATCTAGCTGAGATGCTGCAATATCCCAATTGATAGTTCCATTCCATTTTGAAATATCTACAATATAACCCATACATTCCAGCTCCTTTTTAATGTCTTATTCATAGCTTGTTTTATTGTAAGCCTTATCTCTCTAAAACTAGCTATCTATAATATAAATAAAAAGAATCGTTACTGTTTTTCAAAATATATTCTCTTTCAGAAATATTTCTATTAGCTTTAACATGTATGTCACAAAAAATATTATCATATTCGAAATATACCTTACTATTTGTTATGTAGTCTCATCCTATCAATTTAGGTATTGATCATTTTTACGGATATTAGAAAAAATCCTCCTATAGTATTAACTTAAAACTTCCAGTATCAATTCCCTTTCAGTTAATAAAAATCATTCCTCATTTTCTATATATTCTTAAATCAAAATTACTATCTTTCCATGAAATATGAGATTTAGAAAAATTTTAATTAATTGAAAATTATTCCTGTTAACCTACAATTGTCCAACCTGAACACTATTGGTGCATAAAAAAGACATTTTCTATTACTGAAAATGTCTTTTTATAGTCTAATAAAACAATTTTGGTGTTAAATCTTTATTTTGTAATTGTGTATTTTCACTGTTCATAACACAACTTGTAGAAAATAATATTGGGCTATCACAAACCTCATCATTCATTACATCACGAAATACATTGGCAGCAACACCTGTAAACGTTTGACATAAGTTAGAAATATCGTCATTGAAAAACTGAATGACTTCCGCAGTGAACACCGGAAAGACAACATTCGGTCCGCCAGGGAACTGAGGCTGTACCACAACTTGTTCAAAATAAGGATTGTTTTCTAGTGCTACTTGAAATAAATGAGCTATTTCAAATGCATCTAGTGGACAAGGAAATGGATTTACAATTTCATTCTCATTATTCGTTACAATAACTGTCACACTTACATTCCCAAATTGTACAAAAGATTTTAAAAACGTTGCTAACGCTCTCGCTTTTTCATTACTTAACGCATGCACTAAAATAATATAATTACCACCAACAGGAATAAGTGGCCCAACTGTAACAGTTGGATCAGCACCTATTGAATTTTTTAATTCATTAAAATATGTGATCCACGGTGGCGAAAGCTGAGCTTGTACATTTTCTTCCACTATTTTATACTACCTCCTTATACAATTCTTACTAACATGATATGTAACAAATTAAAAAATGTATTAGTTATATTAACTATTTTCGTATTTATTGATTATATTAATTAAACATTTTATTTCGCATTCTCAATTTCCCTTTTACATCTTTAAGCACTTTTACTACTATGAAATTCTTTATTATAAGCAAATCCACTGAAATTTCATATTATACTAATACGACTCTATATCCATTAAATTATAATACTCAATATTAGGAGCTGATTTCATGGAAAAAAAGCCTATCGTGTTCAAAATCCCACCAAATTCAAAGCTAAAAGTTACATTTTTCGGTCCTTGTAACGAAGTAATTACAAATGTGTCTATTATTAATCAACTATGCACCCCAAAATGTCAAACTATCACGCAATATCCAGACTTTAAGAAATATGTAACTGAAGTACGATCGTTATCCCGTTGTTAGTCCGCATAATGCACGATTTTCACAACTTTGTTACCTAAAATAACTGAGAAAGAAAATGACTGCATTCCTAGACTAAAATTACTCATTTTATGATATTCCATTGATAATTCATTGATTTTTTACACGTTTTTATTAAAAGGACATATATTATCGTATGGAGATTATCCACTCATAAAACCTATCTTTCTTTGGAGCGTACTTATTATGTATGCTCTTTTTTTATGTAACCGTCCCCTTCTAAATTGACCAACAATATATTAAAATTCTTTATGTACTCAAGGAGGTCAAATATGTTCAAGCTGCATCCAATACTACTCATCTTAGGATTGATTTTGTTTTTATATAGTGTAATCGCCTTTATGTTATTCTTTTCAGTGTACTAGCATTCCCTACACAAATTTATGTTCAATATGTAATTTCTATATAGTAAAGAAAAAACGTAATGATGCGATCTTTTATGTATTTCGTCTTTCTTGTTCTATAAAAAAACTAGTAAACTTACTAACACTGAGTTTTCACAAGCATGTTACTTATTTACATATTATTTTTTTCATTATCTGAATAAGGTTAAAGCCTCTACAAATTAAACTACACTTTACCTGTTTACTTATATATTTTAGAAAAACAATAATAATCCCCCACCATTTGGTAAGGGGATTAACTAAACCTACTAAAAAACATTTAATGATCTGTTTTATTTAATTGGAGAAGGAAATCTTGCCGCTTCAAAGTGAACCGTATTTAAACCATTAACATTTTGTACAATTACGCCCGCAATACTACTTTCTACAAAAACTTCAACTGAATCTCCTGCTTCTAATTGAAGAATAGTAGTTACTGAAACATCATTATTAAAAAATACTCCTGTTCCAAAGAAATCATTATCTATCGCTATTGCTAGATTTCCATTTACACGAATTTCTACTCTAGCTCTGTAATTCACATTAAAATCATTTGGAGAAAATGTTATATTTCCTAATACACTATATACCCCTCTAGTTTTCGGAGTGAAAATGGATGTTACTGGATTATATTCATTCGCTAGATCAAATTGTTCATTTTGAAATAATACTTTAACAGGAGTATTTGCTAGAACAGGTTGATTAACTGTATTCACAGCTCTAAATGCCGATGCCCTTACAAGCTCCTCTTTCTTATCATCACAACACTTCACCTTTACATACTTCCTATCACATTTACTACTTTTTCTATAACAATCATGACTTTCCTTTTTGTAATCTTTACAATACTTACAGTAATAATAAGACATAGTTAGTCCCCCTTTACACTTATTTTTATATAGTATGCTATATAGATTAGAATAGCTTGGACGACCTGTTACTATTTTTAATAGAGTAAAAAACCCTCACCATTTCGGTGAGGATTTACCTTTAAGCTTCTGTAAACTCAATGTTTAATTACTTTATTTAATCGGAGAAGGAAATCTTGCTACTTCAAAATGTGCACCATCTTCTAAAGGACTTAAAACTCCATCTATACTACTTTGTGCATAAACCTCAACTTCATCCCCTGCATTCAATTGAACAATCGTCGAAACACTTACTACATTTCCAAAACTTATTGGACCAAAAAAGTCATTATCTATAGCTATCGCTGCGTTTCCATTCACACGAATTTCTACACGCGCTCTATAATTTAAAGTTGGATCGTTTGGAAAGAAACCAATCGTTCCAATAATAGAATATACTCCTTTAGTCTTCGGCATAAAAATAGATGTTGCTGGATTATACTCATTCGCTAAATCAAATTGTTCATTTTGAAATAACACTTTCACAAAAGTATTAGCAGGAACATTTTGATTCACAGTATTTCTAGCTCTAAATGCCGATGCTCTAACAAGATTGTCCTTGTTATCATGGCACTTACTAGTGTTCTTACAACAATCATGGTGCTTCTTTTTATACTCCTTACAATACTTACAGTAGTAATAACAAGACATACTAATTCCCCTTTCAAACTTATTACTACATATTATGTAAGATTGATTTATAAGGTTTGGACTAGCTATTTTTATTGTTCATAAGGGCGCTATTAACCTGCACCCTTATTTATATACACCACTTCATTCCTTACTAGTTATAAGTTGTATACAGTTCCATATGGAATAGTAAGAAAAGAACTTCCATACGGTGTAACATGATGTACTGGGTAAAAATACTCTACGGATGAGTAATATGGTTGTACTCCTTGCTGCTGCATTTGCATTTGTTGTTGCATTTGTAATGCTTGTTGAATAGCTTGGACTGTACTTTGTGCTCCACTATACGTTATAGACGTACCATACGCTGGTCGCATGCCAGCTTGAGAATTAAAATATGAATAAAACATGATTTTCAACTCACTTCCATATAATTTGTTACAAATTATATTATGATTCTTTATTTCAGTGGGTACTATAAAGCTAGTCCGCTCGCTTATATTCAAATGACAAAATAAAAAAGTAGCTGCTAGACTACCTCGAATTCTTCTTATCACCAAATGAAATGATATACATATTCTCCTGTTACACGCTCATCAATTCCCGCAACCCTAACGAACCTCAGTAAATCCGCCCCTTGAAGAAAATATACCGAAATCGTAACCGGTACTTGTGACCACATGAATTGATAAAGCTCATTCACTCTCTGATTCGTCGTAACAATTAAATCATTTACAGGTCCATGATTCCATGCAGAGGTTTGAACTGAAGTGAAAGAAAGATCTTTTCCATTAACCACTATTCTTGATACGCTTTGAGTTATGTCCACAATAATCCCCTCCAACATTACAAAAATCGGACCTTTTTTAGTTCATATTATTATAAATATTCTTAACTGCAATAAATGTTTAAGGCAAATCCCTAATAAAATTTTTTTATTAATATCCCTTAATTCCCATTACAATCATATAATTTCTAACCTTATTCAATTTTTGTAATTAAAATAAAAAGGCATCTTAATTAGATGCCCTTTACTTATCTTTTAATACAATTCTACTGTTAAAATAGCGATGCCGCATCTGATACAAGCGATAGAATCCTTAAGTTTATGAAACATACAAGAAACATCTTTATCTTCCCATGATAGAGAATTATTCAAGCTTAGGTTATTTATTGCAGTAAATAATCTAGAATTCAATTATTTGTTTTTTCTTTCTTGTTTTCTTTTTAAATAGGCGAAACTTTCTAATAATAAAAACAGACGATTTAATGTAAATGGTAACCCTGCAATTCAGAAGTTTGACACAATCCTGGAAAAAGCTTATAAAGAAAAGTGAGGTTCCGTTATTTTCACACTTAGAAGTGCAGTCATGTTATATACAAGTTAAAATACAGTTTTATAAGTGTGAACGAACTACAAAACTAAAAAACAAATAATAAGTTTGCAACATGTTTGCAAATACGAATTTTGCATATAAATTCGTGTAATATTGAAAGGAGTTTTACTTATGAAAGAAATTAAAACAGAACAAGAATTCAAAGACATCATCGCAAGCGAGGAGCCAGTAGTTGTTAAGTTCTTTACTACATGGTGCCCAGATTGCGTACGTATGGACAACTTTATCGGAGATGTAATGGAAGAGTTCAATAAATTTGAATGGTATTCTATTAATAAAGATGAGTTTCCAAGTATCGCTGAAGAGTATCAAGTAATGGGTATTCCAAGTTTACTTGTATACCAAAATGGTGAGAAGCTAGGCCACTTACATAGTGCTAATGCAAAAACTGAAGAGCAAGTTACTGAGTTTTTAGAAGCATACTAAAATAAAAGCCCTCTGGAAAATATTTTTCAGAGGGCTTTCATCTGTTTTCACAATTATCTTTTGATGTTTTTCATCGTTTAATGAATTACACCCTGTCATTATAAGAATAGTACATAGTAAGAAAAGTATTCGCTTCTTCATCCATCTACCCTCCTATCTCTTTAGTAAATAAACTCTAATTAGGTTCACACCCTGACTTTGTACTTTTCAACATATTTTTCCTTCACGAAACTTTGTTATCCCCTTCTTAAAAAGCTATAAAACGTCAACAATGTTTGTATAGACCCACACGACTTTCGTTTGATACTCTATTTATAGAAAGAAATTCCTTTAAAGAAAGGTGAGTGATTAAAATGGATACTCTTTCTCATAAAGAAGCTGATAAAGGTGCTATTGTCAGCATTATGGCCTACATATTTTTATCCTCTATGAAAATCATCATCAGTTATATTACCCTCTCTAGCGCATTACGTGCTGACGGTTTAAATAACTTAACGGATATCGGTGCTTCTTTAGCGATATTAATTGGTCTAAAAATATCTCGTAAACCTCGTGACCCAGATCATCCGTATGGGCATTCACGGGCCGAACAAATCGCATCACTTGTTGCGTCCTTCATTATGGCAACAGTCGGATTAGAAGTTGTTATTAGTGCCATTCAATCTTTCTTAAATCCGAAACAAGCAGCACCTAATGTACTCGCTGCATGGGTTGCTTTATTTTCTGCTGTCGTTATGTACTGCGTGTATTTGTATACGAAAAAAATTGCAGCACGAACAAAAAGTAAATCACTAGAAGCTGCTGCAAAAGATAATTTATCAGATGCACTCGTAAGTATCGGTACTGTAGTAGGTATTGTCGGTTCTCAGTTCCAAATGCCTATTTTAGACCCTATTGCCGCTTTAATTGTTGGTCTTATTATTTGTAAAACTGCATGGGAGATTTTCGTAGAATCTTCTCATATGCTAACAGATGGAATTGACCCTGATAAAATGGAGGAATACGCTGATGCTATTGAGCATATTGGCGGTGTGGAAAACATTGTAGATATTCGAGCACGTATGTACGGGAATCAAACGTACGTTGATATTACAATTGAAGTAGATGCTCGTATGGATGTTGGAGAAAGTCACTGTATTACCGACAACATCGAAGCTATGCTTCGCAAAAAGTTTGGAATTTACCATGCACACATTCATGTTGAGCCAATGAAAAAAGAACCTATTATGACATAGGTTCTTTTTTTATGAACGTTTTATGGAATATAACACATAAAACGAGCCAGCTACCGCCAGCTGCCCATCCTGCTAATATGTCAGATGGATAGTGCACGCCAAGATATATTCGGCTAACTGAAATAGATAATACAACAAAGCTTGCTATAAGAATAATTAGCAATTTTTTATGCAACGAAATACGATCTTCAGTAATTGTGACGTATGCAATAAATCCTAAAAAAGCCGTAGCATTCATCGTATGACCGCTCGGAAAACTATATCCAGTTGCAGTAACAAGCTGCGTAACATCAGGTCTTGCTCGTTCGTACCATAGTTTAAGCAGACTGTTTAAATAACGAGATCCGTAGTAATTAATTGTTAGAAGCAATGCACTAAGCAACTTTTTTCTAACGAGAAAATACATTACAAGAATAATGAGTAATGGGAAAAATATCCTTTTGGAACCGATAAAAGACACCCAAGTAAAATAGGTCGTCAAATAATCGTTTCGAAAGCTTTGAATAAAATGTGCGACTATATTGTCAAAATTCTCAATACAAGCGGTATGATACGAAAGTGATAATACGACAAAACAAATGAGTAACGTAAAACTTAGCAAGTATAAATGTCGATATCGTTTCACATACATAACCTCACTATGCAAAAAAATGGAGCGGTTGTTTTAGTTTTCCTCTCCATTCCTTTTTTATGCATAGTTTATTAAAAAATATAATTATTAATTTTTTGCTTCATCTCAGGGATATCTTCTCTTGTTACGGTAAAACGAATCACCTTCTCATCAAGATCAAGCGCCTCAGCGAATAATCCAGCTAAACCACGAGATTTTCTATCTACTTCCATAATAATTTCTAGTCGATCGTATGCACGTGGCAAGATTAATAATTCTAATTCATCTAATTTCCCATAATACTCTCCAGAAACTGGAATAAACTCAAATTCTTGTGCGAATGGAACTTGCTTACGTAATCGATGCGGTAATTCTTCACATTCTATATGACGTGCTTTAAACCCTAATTCATTTACACTATCTAAAACACTACTTAATAATGCATTGGGTAACACTTGAACGTAGTCGCGGTCACTTGGGTCTATACTATGTTTAATATCAAGACCTGTATGAATCCAAACCGTTTTCATATCAAGTGTAAGTGGTGCTTCAATTGGCATTGGAAAAGAAAATGGAATTTCAACTTTTTCATTCGGTTCTATAGAAAATGGTTCTGTTAAGCGTACTCGCTCTAAATCATACGTTGCTGTTACTTTTTTATCATCCACTTCTCGTACATACGACGTCGATAATGTTAAGTAAATGCTTTCAATTTGCTGGCTAACTGAACCTCCAGTTATATGAACATTTCCAACTATTTCTTCCCCAACAATATACTCATCTTTTTCAAGAACAGTATCTACCTTTGCACTCCCAATACCAACGCTTGCTAAAAACTTTTGAAACATGGAGTCTCCATCCTTTCTAAAGCAGAAGCTACATCTTGTTTTAAATCTTGTACATTCTCATAGTACGGCGTTTTTATTTGTAACATTCGCATAAGCATTTCGCGATTATAATTTTCCAAAGTTAATTCTTCGTACCATGGTTTTTCCTGTTTTTCATTAGATTCATATCCTGCATATAATAAAAATAACGAGAAATGACCGAGTGCATAAAAGTCGCTACGAAAGTGGACTTCTCGCATCAAAGCTTGTTCACCTTCGTAAGTTGTAGCTCTCTCATCACCCTCACCTTTCCATTTAGCCAATCCAAAATCAATAATACTAATTTGATTTTCTTTCATTAATATGTTTGGAATGCGTAAATCTCGGTGAATAATGCCTTCACTATGAAACACCGATACAATTTCTAATATTTCATATAAAATCTCAAAAACTTCACGTTCTGTATATACATACCCATCTATGAAAATATAATCTTCAAAATTTTTACCAGGCATGTACTCCATCACAAAGAAGCTCTTTTTCTCCCATATGAAATGATCATACAGACTAGGAATTGCATGATGATTTAATGTTTGTAAAATCATTTTCTCTTGTTCAAATGATTTTCTACCAGACTCATATCTTTGTTTACTTTGTCTTAATTGTTTTAAGACTTTATATCTATTTACTTGTAAATCATTAACGACATATGTGACCCCATAACTGCCCATTCCAATTACTGATTCAATTTTATAACGTTCTGCAACAATTGTATTTTTCCGCAGTGGTCTATCAAATAATGCTAGTACACGACGCCATTTCATCAGCTACTTGAAAAGAAGCTACGGCTTTTACGTTTTCTTTTATAATGTTGATGTCCATAACCAGATGAACGTCGTTTATAATCGCTACTTGAATACGAGCGCCCTCTACGACGGTAATCACTACTTGAATACGAACGATATTTTTTCTTTCCTAATAAAGAATCAATAATTTTTTTGAACATCCCTTCACCTCTTGAGTAAAATTTCATTTTAATTATACCAATAATTATTGACTATATTTGTGACAGGTTTGTAAAGAGTAAAAAAACGACGAGTTATGCCCGTCGTTACTTTCATTCATCCTCTTCATCAAAAACTTCATCAATCATGCATTTCTCTAATAAATACTCAAATGTAATATCTGCGAGATCTTCAATTTCTTCTCGTTTCGGGACGTACCCTCTTTCAATTAGTTGCTCATAAAAAAACTCCGCAATCTCTTCCGTATCAATCACGACTTCAATTTCCTTCATGAGCATCACTCCTTTATTTCTGTTTTATGAAAAAATCTCAAAATTATGTATATGAGATTAGAAAAATAGATTTTATTTTTTTATAGGTCATAAGCTTTGGACGAGATGCATACGATTGTAGTACAAGCTATTCAAAGGGGGAAATAATAATGGAAAATCAATATGAAGTAGGACAAACAAAAGAAGAGTTCATGCATGAAGATCAATGGGCAGACTCTCTTATAAAGTGGCTTTTTATTTTTTTAATAATTGTAGGCATACCTTATACTGCATATGTTGTTGTTCAATTTATTCTCTCTTTCTAGTTAACTATTTTTTCTCTGTCAATTTAACTAAATAATTATGAACAACATCCATTACAATTTTATATTCTTCATCTTTAAATGTATCGAACAATAATTGATAATCGTTATAAATATCAAGTAATCCATCAATGATTTCTTGACGATTCGTCTTAACACTCACTTTTTTCGAGTTGTTAATTGACTTTAACTTACCTAAATCTAATTTATTCATACCTGCTTTATCTTGTTTCAGTTTCTTCAAAATTGCATTTGCCGTTTGAGCATTGGCAAGTAACGTTAAATCTGACTCATCCGCTTCTAACCATTCACCATCCGTAATCCGTGACAATTCATAAATTGTATCTTCCCATGCGTCATTCTTATATCTCCATACTTCTGTACGAAAACCAACAATACGGAAAACATCTTTATCATATCCAGTTACTTGCACAAGATCACCAAACGTGAAATTATAATTTAATTCAATCCACTCCGTATCGCCCTTCTTCATATCTTGCTCTGTAACGTGCTGCAGCGTTTGCTCTACGTAAAATCCATCGTGATTATTGACTTCGTATACATAAACTCCATCTAAAACCTTCATATTTGTGATTTTCCCAACGGTTCCATATAGCGTAATCACGACTATGTCCCCTACGTTATATTTAGGTTGTTTTTTTCTTGCCATCTCTATCTCTCCTTTTTTTGACGTCGTGATTTTGATAACAGTATATGCAACCTACATAAAAACGCTTATCACAGAAGCTTATATTCATAAATTTTTTCAATAAAAATTATAATCTTATAAAATTTACGTTACACTCAAAAGAAAAGCTAGTAACTAGACTAGCTTCAAATCAATAAAAAAACATACAGAATACTTCACTTTAAATAAAGTAATGTATTCTGTATGTTTTCAAATAGTTTTTATCTATCTTGTATGTATAAATCCCAGGCTTCATCAAATATAGACATACTTTCTAGCATTCCGCTCAACTCTAAGTATGAACTAATTTCATCATAGTCTTCAGATTGCTTCGGAAAACTTAAATCATCATACATCGCCTCTGCTAAATCTGAAATTTCATTTCTAAATAAAGCTGCACGATGCTTCATCATATAATGGTAAAATGTCTTTTTCAAAAATATTCCCTACCTTTCTAACTTGGGTACATTATACAAGGCAAAAAAGAAAAAAACCAGCATAAAAGCTGGTTAAAAGTCGAAGTAATTTCTTTTTAATAGACGTGGTCTTCCCATTAATTCTTCATATGTTAGTTGTTTTGGTAAATCTTTCGTATAAATTAAAAATAACTGATCTTCAATTTCTTTTACTGTATGGTCTGATTGATAGTCCATCCCGCACGAGGAACAAGAAATACATGGTGTCTTTTGGATTTCAATGGCTTTCGTACCATCTGGTAATTCCCAATATACAGTATTCAAGCTTTCTTTCGCTTCTGTACTGTCACACCACATACAATTCATACTGCATCACCCTCAGTTTTTTTGTCGTTTTCTTCTAATTTAGCCATTTGTGCTTGATATTTTTTATCTTTTAATTGATCACGCTTATCACGTTTATCTTTTAAAGATGCATGAGTATCATTATCTTCGTAGTCTTTACGACGGTTCATACGCTGTAAGTCGTCTGGAACGAGGTTAAATTTCTTATCGCTCATAAGACCTGCGATACCAACATCTGAACGTTTTTCTTCGTAGTTCGGATAAATCTCTTTAAAGTATCCTTCCGCTCTTCCTGGAATATAGCTCTCTGGCTCTGGATACGTCGTAATAACACCTTCAAAGTTACGAAGTACAACTTTATCTGCACTTTGTGAGATTAAATAGTTTGGTTGAAGTGCAATTTTACCGCCTCCACCTGGCGCATCAACAACGAATGTCGGAACAGCATAACCAGATGTGTGTCCACGTAAACCTTCAATAATTTCAAGACCTTTAGATACTGGTGCACGGAAGTGACCGATACCTTCAGATAAATCACATTGATAAATGTAATATGGACGTACACGGATTTTTACTAAGTCATGCATAAGTTTTTTCATAATTGGAACGCTGTCGTTAATACCAGCTAAAATTACTGCTTGGTTTCCGACTGGAACACCAGCATTCGCTAACATTTCACATGCCTTTTTCGATTCTTCAGTAATTTCAATAGATGTATTGAAATGTGTATTTAACCATACTGGATGGTATTTTTTAATAATGTTACATAAATTTTCTGTAATACGTTGTGGGAATACTACTGGTGCTCTCGTTCCGATACGAATAATCTCAACATGCGGAATCTCTCGTAAATTTTTTAATACATATTCTAAAATTTTATCGTTAATTAGAAGTCCATCACCACCGGAGATTAATACATCTCGTACTTGTGGTGTTTCACTAATATAAGCAATCGCATCATCTAATTGTTTCTTCGGTACACCCATTCCAATTTGTCCACTAAAACGACGGCGTGTACAGTAACGACAATACATAGAACATTGATTTGTTACTAAGAATAGTACACGGTCCGGATAACGATGTGTTAGCCCTGGAACTGGTGAATCTTCATCTTCGTGAAGCGGATCTTCTAAATCATATTTTGTTTTATATAACTCTTCCGAAATCGGTACTGATTGCATCCGAATCGGACAGCGTGGATCATCAGGATTCATTAGCCAAGCATAGTACGGTGTAATGTTTAACGGGATCGTTTTCGTTGAAATTTTAACGCCCTCTTCTTCTTCAGGTGTTAAGTTAATTACTTTTCTTAAGTCATCTAACGTTTTGATCGTATTCGTTAATTGCCAAACCCAATCATTCCATTGCTCTTCAGTAACATCTTTCCATAATTCGATATCCTTCCAGTGACGATTTGGTTTGTATACATCATGTAACATTGCTATTCCCCCTTTTTATACGCTCATCCTTTATATAAGCAATAGTTATGCCAACTTTACATTGTTGATAAGTAAATTTGCGGAGAACCCTATTACATAAGCGAAAAAATATTTTTAAGCGTTGTATGAAATCAATACTTAACATTATATTCATTACTTTTTATATATGTAAACGCTCTTTTATTCGTGCAAACACACAAAAACCGCCGATTATTCGGCGGTTTTGTCGTACTTCCTCAGTTTATATTGAAGCGTTTGACGAGGGATACCTAACATTTTTGCGGCTTGTAATATATTCCCTTCCGTTTCAATCAACGCTTGATCTATTAATTCTTTTTCTGTTTGATGAAGTGCTTCTCTAAGTGGCAATATGCTCTTCTTCTTCGGAAGATTCTCTTTCCGAAATGTACGCGGTAAACAATTAGCTGTTAATGTATTACCTTCTGCAATTATGACAGCATGTTCAATCGTATGTTTTAACTCCCGGACATTTCCAGGCCACTGATAAGCTTGCAGTCTATCTTTCGCTTCCTCATCAATTTGAAGTACACCTTTTTTATAACTTTTATTATATTCTTTCAAAAAATAAGATGCTAATAATAGTACATCCTCAGTTCTTTCACGAAGCGGTGGGATATATAATGAAAATACGTTTAAGCGATAATATAAATCAGTGCGAATTTTATTCTCTCGTAAACATATTTCTGGAGGCTGGTTCATTGCGGTAATAACGCGAACATCTACTTTTCTCGTCTTATTATCACCAATTCTTCTAATGACTCCATCTTCTAACACTCGTAACATTTTTGCCTGCAAATCAAGAGGCATTGAATTCAGTTCATCTAAAAATAATGTACCACCATCAACAAGTTCAAATAGCCCAGCTCTTTCAATCGCTCCTGTATAGCTTCCTTTTGTCGTTCCAAACAATAAACTTTCTAATAACGACTCTGGTAAAGCTGCACAGTTTTGTGCAATAAATGGCTTGTTTTTTCTTTTAGAAGCTTCATGAATTGCTTGTACGAACAGTTCTTTTCCTGTTCCTGTTTCACCATATATTAAAACATTTGCGTCTGTTGGTGCTACTTTTTGTGCTAGCTCTTTCGTCTGTTTAAACCGCGTATCATTTGTCACTATCGTCTCAAATGCAGCATGCTTTTTAATCAATTTTTTTCTAGATGACCGTTTTATTTTCGACTGTAAATCAACAATTGTGTCAGTAAGTTTTTGAATTGTAGAGTAATCCTTTGCAATTTCAACAGCCCCGGCAATATTCCCATCTATAAAAATAGGTAACGTCGTATTTACTGTACAAACATCTTCACCATTTAAATTTTGATAATGCTGTACTTGATGTACGATAGGTTTTTTTGTATCTAATACTTTCATCAATGTACTCGTTTCCCTTGATAAAGACGGGAACACTTCTAACAAATGCTTCCCTAACACTTTTTCAATCTTGGATCCATCGTGTTTTGCAGCTACAGAGTTATAAAATATTGTAATTCCATTTTCATCTACAGCGTGTATAGCCTCATCAATGCTGCCCAAAATCGCTTCAATGACTTCTTGTGTCGAAACTGCTAGCAATGTCATCCCCCCTTTTGCCGAAAATCCAGCAATTACATGCCGAATTTTCGGCATACCTATGTGCGATTGTAAGCATGACGATTCCGTTCTATAATTTTGATCAATTTTATATTTTAATTAGTACGGCTTTTTCGAACACCCAGCTCCACCTAACTATTTTGCTTTACAGCCGAATTTTGAGGCGGAATTTTTACTGCTTTCGAATAGCTAGATAAATCTTTCACCCATATATTCATATCTTCCAACTTATCGAAAATGTAGCAATTATTCGCCAGTCTTCCTGTATACGTATAGCCTAATTGATGAAATGCAGCATTCATTCCGAAAGAAAGCGATCGAGCAATTGTATAGGAACAGAAAATAGATTTTTCTCGGAGCTCTTCCTCTAATTTAATTAGTAAACTTTTCATAAATCCATGTTTACGATATTCAGGTAAAGTAGCACAATTTGTTAATTCTGCATTCCCTTCTTTTATATTCATTTCTGCAGATGCTGTACTAATAATTTCCCCCTCAAATTCATACACGTAGTAAATTGTATCGTCTTCTTTCATCGTCTGTAATACATAACTCGCTTCATTTAAAGGTGTCGGATACACTTCAAATACTTTTCCGAATACAGTTGCTAATTCTTCTGCATCTTCTTCAGTCGCTTTTCTCAGCAGAAATTTCTCTGGAACTACTTTTTCTTTTATTTCTTTTCCTTTTACACCGCTTAATATAGTATCTTCCTCAGTCCAATGCATACTATTTCGTCTTTCATCATTATTATATTTCACAAAAAAGTATGCATCGTGTCCTTGAAAATAATGAGGTATCGTTGCTTCCAACAAAAAACCGAAAGAGAGCCATGTTGAAACATGCTCTCCCTTTCCTTTAATAATACATTTAGTGAAAGAATGTTTCTCTGCTAGTTCGTCAATTGTCTGTATAATACTTTCAACATTTCCTGTATAGTGGTCTACTCGGATACGTTTATTAAAATAATCTAAAACGCCTTCTACTGTATAACAATTCGTCTGTTCTCTAAAAGATTCATAGTATTTCATTTTTTCACCTCACACCAATCTAGTAATGTACATGCAATAATTTTTGCGGCAGCTATCATTTTATCAACTTCTATATACTCGTTTGGATAGTGTGCTACTTTTGTCTCTCCTGGACCAAATACTATAGTTGGTACACCTGAGATTTGTGTAAATAAACCTCCATCAGTCCCCCAAGGAGATGCTTCAATAATTGGTTCGTTCCCTTCGATTTCAACAAAGTTATGATGAAGTGCGGTAATAAGTTCATGATTTTCTTCTAATTCACCAGGAACCCATCTCGCTCCAAACCATTCTACTTCTACTGGATTTTCAACAAACCAATTGTCCACATCATTTAATTCAGCAATCCAATTCTCAAATTCTTCTTTTGCCGCCTCTATAGTCTCATTCGGCGCAACACCGCATCTTCCTTCTAAAATTAATTCATCGGGAACAGAACTTGGCCAACTCCCTCCTTCAATTTTCCCAATGTTAATTGGAATTGGAATCGGAATTCCTTTAAATAACGGATCTGTGATTCGACTATTTCTTTTCTCCTCTAGCTTTCTTACATGTTCTATAACAAACATACTTTTTTCAATTGCACTAACCCCTTCATAACGCGTTCCACCGTGTGCTGCTTTCCCTTTTACACGTAGACGAAACCACATGGAACCTTGTTGTTTCGGGAAAAACTTCATATTAGTAGGTTCTGGAATAATGACACCATCTGCCTTATATCCTCGTAATATAGTTGCTAATGTCCCTGCTCCGCCACTTTCCTCTTCTATTACACTTTGAAAATAGATGTCTCCTTTTAATTCAATGCTAGATTCAATAATCGCTTCCATCGCAAGCATGAGTGCGACATTTCCGCCTTTCATATCCGTCGTTCCACGGCCATATATACGATTTCCTATTCTCTCACCACTATAAGGATGATGTTCCCACTGATTCACATCCCCTTCCGGAACTACATCAATATGCCCATTTAATATCATAGATTTCCCGTCGCCACTTCCTTTTAAAGTTGCTACAATATTTGGGCTATCTGAAAAACTTGTACGGGGTGATACAAAATAAGGATGACCTTTCATTTTAGAAAAAGAAGGCTCCCAAATATCGAGGTCTAAACCTAATTCACGTAATTTTTCAATCACAATCGCCTGCGCACCGCTTTCATCACCAGATACGCTCTTTTCTTGAATTAATCGCTTTAAAAATTTCACACTTTCTTCTTCATGACTCTCAATATAATCACAAACTTGCTTTTTTAATTGCTCCACATATTACATCTCCCTTCATTCAATTACTAGTAAGTTAGAACTAATTTGAAAATCAGCTTCTGTATGTCGTTTTACATCTTCTACTGTGTATGGACTCATTAATTCTTGTAATATAAGTCCACTCGGAGTTACCTCCATGACCGCCATATCAGTAATAATTAAATCTACACATTTCTTTGAAGTTAATGGCAATGTACACTCTGAAACAATTTTTGCATTTCCATACTTATCAACATGATTCATCAAAACAACGACCCGCTTCGCTTTTTGTGCTAAATCCATTGCTCCACCAATGCCTGGAACACGTTTTCCAGGTACAATCCAGTTTGCTAAATCACCATTTTCACTTACCTGTAATGAACCAAGAATCGTTATATCTAGCAAACCTTTTCGAATCATACCAAACGCTGTACAGCTATCGAAATAACTCGCTCCTGTTATAAGAGAAGTTGGTAAACCTGCTGCGTTACACAAATTTTCATCTTCATTCCCTTTACTTGGTGTTGGTCCCATTCCGACGATTCCATTTTCCGCATGAAACATAACATTTATATCGTCAGGCAAATGATTTGGTACAAGCGATGGTATGCCAATACCTAAATTTACAATCATGCCATTTTGTATTTCTTTCGCCGCTCGCCTAGCAATCTTATCTCTCACTTCTACGCCCATACCCATTTCCAGTTCACTCCTTCCGACGGTACAATATAATTTACGAAAACACCTGGAACGACGATTTCCTCTGGATCTAAACTTCCTAGCGGGACTATTTCTTCTGCTTCTACAATTGTTATATCCCCAGCCATTGCTACGTGAGGATTCATATTTCGTGCACTTTTGTCAAAAACAAGGTTACCAAACGGATCTGACTTTTTCGCATATACAATTGAAACTTCAGCAGTTAATGCTGTTTCAACTAAATATGTCTTACCATTCATTTCAACCGTTCGTTTTCCCTCTTCCACAATCGTATCAACACCTACATCAACTAAAACACCACCAAGACCAACACCACCAGCACGAATGCGCTCTGCTAATGTTCCCTGCGGAGAAAACTCAATTTGTAATCTTCCCTCGTTTAGTTGCCTTCCTGCATTTGGGTTGGAGCCAATGTGAGAAGTAATTAGTGATTTAACTCTTTCATTTGTAACAAGACGACCGATACCTACATCAGGAAATCCAGTGTCATTTCCAACCAAATTTAAATTTGTAACGCCTTTTTCTAAAATTGCCTGTATTAAAGATGGAGGGGATCCAATCCCTCCAAATCCCCCAAACATTAATGTCATATCATCATGGAACAAAGAAATTACTTCCTCAATTTCTTTTAATTTACCGAATGTATTTGTAATAGTTGTCATGCGATACTATGCCCTCCTTTTTGCATCATCTCTTCCACACTTTTAGAGAAAATTGAAAGTAATTCATCTAACTCGGAATATGTAGTTGTCATTGGCGGTGCTACTAGCAGTGCACTATCTTCTTTTCCTGCTTGCCCTGAAACTGCTTGGTATAAAAGCAGGCCATTTTTAGCTGCAACCGAAATAAGCTCCGACGCTTTTGTAAACGGTTGCAATTCTACTCCAATTAGCAACCCTTTTCCGCGCACATCAGCAATGATTGTCGATTGTTGTTGAACTTTCTGTAAGCCTTTTATTAAATATTCTCCCTTTTCTGCTGTTTTTTCAGGGAGATTATGTTTC
Source organism: Bacillus cereus G9842 (assembly GCF_000021305.1). Lineage (GTDB taxonomy): Bacteria > Bacillota > Bacilli > Bacillales > Bacillaceae_G > Bacillus_A > Bacillus_A thuringiensis_S. The sequence goes on along the minus strand of NC_011772.1, from coordinate 2,141,020 downwards.
TCCATATATTCAATAACAGCTAAAGCCGTTGCTGCAGACAATGGATTTGCACTTAACGTATGACCGCTCATTACTGAACGTGATCCACGTAATATTGGTTCCATAACACGATCACTTACAACTGTCGCTGCCATCGGTGTATATCCCGCTCCTAGCCCTTTACCAAGTGTCATAATATCAGGTTCTACACCCCAATGCTCCATCGCAAACCATGCTCCCGTACGACCAAGCCCAGTCATTACTTCATCCGCAATAAATAAAATATCGTAATGGTTGCAAATATCTTTAATGACTTTATAATAGTCTTTTGGCGGAACAACCGCACCTCCAGCTGCTCCGATAATCGGCTCAGCAATAAAAGCAGCAATATGCTCTGCACCAATTCTTTCAATTGATCTTTCTAATTCAGTCGCACATGCCAGCTGACAAGTTGGATATACCTTTTGAACAGGACACCTGAAACAATATGGAGCTGGTATAGTCGGATAATCTTCCAAAATAGATACGAAACGTTGTCTACGTAGTGGGTGACCAGACATCGATAACGCACCCATCGTAATACCGTGATAACTCATCCATCTCGATAAAATTTTATGCTTACCTTGAATACCTCGCTCTTGAAAATGCTGAATTGCAATTTTCATAGCTGTTTCATTTGCTTCCGTACCACTATTTACAAAGAAACTCCAGTTCAAATCTCCTACACTTAAATCACTTAACTTCTTCGCTAATTTTTCAGCTGGTTCACTCGTAAACTGTGATCTATAAACAAAAGCAATCTCCTCAGCTTGCTTTTTAATAACGTCTGCAATCTCCTTTACGCCATGCCCAATACCTGCCGTAATTGCTCCTGACGAACCATCAAAATATTTATTACCATTTTGATCATACAAATAAACACCTTTTCCATGTGAAATCATTGGATACGGCTGACCAACAAGTGGTTTAATTAAGTAATCGCGCATAGCGCTCCCCCATTTCTCCAATTTGTATATATATATGAAGAAAATTGACGTTTCTTTCATAAAAAAGAATCCTCTGCAAAAGCAGTGAATTTATCAAAAAACTATTATAAAATATACAAATGAGTGCTTAAAAATACCTATAAAACAGAAAATTCAGAACTTAAAAATGAAGACCAACCCTTTTCTATACGCCCAAGTAACCCTCCCTTTTATATGAAATGACTACATCACCAAATGTTTTTATAGCATAATGCCAGCTGCCCTCAAATGCCGACATTCTGTACACTTCGACGGAACTCCCGTTAAACTCCTTCCTATTATCCTACTTTAAATTGCATATTTTAAAACAAATTTCGACAACGCTACACCTTTCTAATCAGTTCAGATTCATATTTAATATGTAAATTTTTCATTTTTAAACTATAAAAAAAGAACCGATTAACCACATTAATCAGTTCGTCATGACGCTCTCTTATGGGTTAATACTGTCAATTGCTAAAATAAATAGAAAAATCAAGTTTACAAATTCATCCTACAGCCTATAACACAAAACCTTTTCATAACTTCATTCACAATTACTATCAGGATATCCCTATCCCGAAGTGGCACCCCTTTCCTCAGATTCAAACTACCTTTCCTTTATAATTTATGTAGGACAATTATCACTTTGTATGTGTATTTGCCTATAATTAAAAAAAACCCTAGTTTTCTAGCGATTGCTGGACATGTATTCAATATGTTATTGAAATGCACTTTCAATTTGGCATTTATTTTACTTTCGTGCAATCATATGTACTGCTTTACTCTGCAAAATACTCGTAAGCACAAGCACCTCTTTATGACAACATATTTGTTGTAAATTTTTAATTTTCCCCTTTATAAAATCATTTTTTCGCATAACCGCTTTCTTGCTTCGCATATAATTTTAATGATGACAAAGGAGGAATGTTCATGTCTCAATCTGAAATTGAAAAATATGGACAAGAAGTTACGCAATACGAACAGCTCGCACGTTACTATCAGTTTCGTAATCCTAAAAAATATATAGAATTATATATGAAATATTGCGATGCACTTTCAAAACTTGTACAGGCGCATGAAACAAGGGATTCACAAGAAGCTACTTTACCGTCACATATAAGAATTTTTCATGCCGATCCAAATATACCGGCGGTTGACATTTTAGTAAACGGACAAAAAGTTATTAAAAATATTTCATTTAAGCAATTCAGCCCTTATTTATCATTAGTACAAGGTAAATACCGTATAGATATTGTCCCTGTCGGAAATGAAACTCCAATCTTTTCAGCATTGGTACCAATAATGGGAAATCATACTTATACTCTTGCTGCAATAAATAGTGATAATCACCTACAATTACAACCTATACTTGATAATACACATTTACCAGCTGGTCAAGCCAAAATACGCTTTGCACATTTCTCTCCAGATACCCCTGTTGTAAATGTCGATTTAAAAGATGGAGATCATTTATTTGAAAATGTACTCTTTAAACAGATAACAGATTTTTTGCAAGTTAGCCCCGGTACAGCGGATATTGAAATTTCACTCGCAAATAATAAAAACGTTTTATTGACTATACCGAAATTCAATGTTGAACCAAATGTTATTTATACAATTTCAATAGTAGGTTATTCAACTAAAGATCCTAAATTAGAAGCCGTTATACTCACAAATTAAAACAGCCTACACCATTCATTTGGTGTAGACTGTTTATTTTTGAAATGCAATTTGAAATTCTGTCCAATCGTTATCTGATCGACACATAATGGACCCATTATGTTTTTCCACAATTTGTTTACATACAAATAAGCCAATACCAGTTCCTAACTTTTTAGTAGTTACAAACGGTTCAAAAATCGTTTCTACATTTTCAGCTGGAATCATTGGTCCATTATTTTTTATCACAATTCGAATAGCTTGATCTTCTTCAAATACATCAATGATAATTTTTCGTTCTTCTTTCATTGATTCAAGAGCATCAATTGAATTCATTAATATGTTCAAAAAATACTTGTCTCACTTCACTTCGATAACCAACAAGCGGAATTGGATACGGTAAATTCTTTTCAATTGAAACATTCGCATTGACCAAACTCGGATATAAGAATTGTATAATGTCTTGAAACAAGTCATTAAGCCAAAACCGTTCCGATTCATTCCACATTTCTTTTTTCGATACGAGTAAAAATTGCGAAATACGAAAATTTAATTGATCTAATTCATGCGAAATAATATCTAAATACGATAAACTCGGATGATCTGCCTTTAATAGTTTGACAAATCCCATAATGGAAGTAAGCGGATTACGAAATTCATGTACAAAACTAGCTGACATTTGCCCTAAAATCGTCAGCCTTTCTTTATGTGTTTCATTAATATATTGCTGTTTTTCCTCTAAATTCTTCGATATAATTTCCGAGTATTTTAAAACGGTATAATAAATTAATTTGTCAAAACAAGTATGTATTTTTGCCATAATTGGTTTCAATTCACGAGCGCTAACATCTAATTCACACATCGCTTCGAAAAGTTCATTTCTTCCCACGTTTGCGTTATAAACAAAATCTCCAATATTCGCATCTGCTCCAGCACGTTCAATAGCAATTTTCTCGCATAACGGTTGAAGATAATTTATATCTTTATCTTCCATAGTAAGTTCGATAATCAACTCTAGTAAATCCTCTCCATTTTGAACTACTTCTAGTTTAAATGGATCTTTTTCGGAAATTATCATTTTGTTTTTCCAGTTCTCTACGAATTGGTGCCTATTGTTTTTCAAGTGTGAACAAAATATTTCTTTAATATCCTTATCGATTGGAAAAACCTCCATTCCCTCCATTTCCATACGACGAATACCCTTTATATTTTGAATATTAACACAAAAAAGATGATTCGTTAATAGATTTTTGTCACATTTTGTTAATTTCTGTTGATAAAATTATTTTTTTCTTTCTTATTTAACTAATTGTATGCAAATACCCTTTTTCCTTCACACATTTTCATTATTTCCGTAGTCAACACGACTTTTTTTTGCATCATTTTTAATTCTTGCGTACAATAGAAAATGAAAGGTGTGAAAAATATGGTAAATAAAAATGTGGAAGATTATCTCCAAGAAGGCATTTACGGCCAAAAGCAAAACAAACCAGAAGAACGTAATATGTATTTAACTACATTACGTGAGCGTGTAGAAATCGCTTTAACGATCGGTCAAGTAATGCAAAGTAATGTATACTCTGAAGTGGCGGGTAGCATGCGCTCTTCTCAATCATTACAACTCCTCCTAAATGGTGGCATTGCTTACCCACATTTATCAAAATACATTAAATTAGCAAACGAAAAAAATGTTCCTTTTACAATTGTTCAAAATAAAGATACAAAAACACCAATCGGTTTAGTATTAACTCATGCTACTGCTGTAGATAAAGAACAAATTTATGTAGAAGATACTATTTTCAAACAAGAAATGAAGTAAAAGTTACACTTAATTAAATAGTTACTAGAAGCGTAAAAAACGAGTATGGAATCGTAAACATTTCCTACTCGTTTTTTTAGCGCAAAGTTTAAGTTTTTCTAATTTATTTTTTAATACATACTAATTTCATTTCTGTCATTTCTTCTATTGCATATTTAATTCCTTCGCGCCCCGTGCCACTTTCTTTCACACCACCATAAGGCATATGATCTACTCTGAACGTTGGAATATCATTAATCATGACACCACCAACCTCTAACTCATCGATTGCACGCATTGCTTTAAATAAATTATTTGTAAATACTCCTGCCTGTAAGCCGTAACGCGAATTATTTACTTGCTCAATCGCTTCATCAAATTCTTTAAATGTATTTACTGTCATGAGTGGACCGAATACTTCTTGGCACTGCACAGATACATGATTTGGAACATTTGTTAATACAGTCGGTTCAAAAATTCTTGCATCCCGCTTCTTACCACCGTGTAAAATAGTTGCTCCTTCCTCGATTGCTTCTTGAACCCACATATCAATTCGCTCTACATCTTTTTTTGAAATTAAAGCTGATACATCCGTTTCTTCAAGCAGTGGATCACCAACAACTACTGATTCCATCGCTTTCTTTAGCTTCGAAAGAAATTCATGCATTTTCGTTTCATGTACAAAAACACGTTGTACGGAAATACAAACTTGCCCATTATTAACAAATGCTCCCCATTTTACACGTTCAATGATTTCATCTGTTAACTCTACATCTTCATCAATTATAACAGCAGCATTTGATCCTAGTTCTAACGTAACTCGTTTTAACCCAGCCTTTTGTTTTATTCCGATTCCAACTTTTGGACTTCCGGTAAAAGTAATAGAAGCAACATAATCATTTTTAACGATTGCCTCACCCACCGTGGAGCCAGGACCAGAAATGATATTTAAAGCTCCATTTGGCAATCCTGCCTCTTCAAATAACTCAACTAATGCATAAGATGATAATGGCGTTTGATCAGCTGGCTTTAACACAACTGTATTTCCGGCAGCAATTGCAGGTCCAACTTTATGCGCAACTAAATTTAATGGGAAATTAAATGGTGTAATAGCCCCTATTACACCAATCGGCTTTCGGATTGTATATGCAATACGCCCATCCGCACCAGGTGCGGCGTCTAATGGCAATGTCTCACCATATATACGCTTCGCTTCTTCAGCTGCAAATTTGTATGTTTGAACAGTACGATCCACTTCTCCCCTAGCAGCACGTATTGGTTTTGCAGCTTCTTTTGCAATAATCTCTGCAAATTCTTCTCTTCTTTCATCCATTTTTTGTGCAACCTTCTCTAAAATAATCGCACGATCATATGCGGATAATTTATTCATTTTTGTCATTGCATTTTTTGCAGCAATAACAGCCTCTTTTACATCTTCTTCCGTTCCTTGTGCAATTTCTGCTAATATTTCTTCAGAATATGGTGCGTATAATGGTTTATACGTGTTTACAGATTTCCAATCTCCATTTATATATAAATGCTTTTTCATACTTCTTCTCCTTCCAAATATATGTATACAACAATAATTCACCTAGTGAAAGGTCTGGCTTATGTCATTGTATCATAGCCCCTATCCCTCAAAAAACATTATGCTCAAAAAAACTCTGCTATTTAGCAGAGTTTACGAGCTAATTTGCTCTTGTAATGAAATTTGTTTTTCATCTTCTAAAATAACAATCGATTCTACTATCTTTGTAACTTCCAATCTTTTTATATAGTGTCCATCTAATTCTTTCACACAAAACTTATAATTTTCAATTTCAATGGAATCCTCTTCAGCAATCTCTATATTCTTCGTTAAAATCCAACCACCAATTGTATCAACACCATCATCATCAATCCCTAAACCAAATAACGTATTCACTTCACTAACAAGTACTTTTCCCTCTAGTATCGTCTTCGTTTCACTAACTTGTTGAATTTCTGGCTGCTCATCCGTATCAAACTCATCCTGAATATCTCCAACAATTTCTTCCAGAATATCTTCAACAGTAACAAGTCCAGATGTCCCACCATATTCATCTATCAATATAGCAATATGTGTTCTTTCTTTTTGCATTTTTAAAAACAAATCATGAATTGGGATAGAATCGATAACTAAAATAATTGGTCTCATATATTGCTCTACTGTCTTTTTATTAACAACTTTATGTTGTACAAACTCAGTAAAAATATCTTTAAAATTCACAAAACCTATTACGTGGTCTTTATCGCCATCAACAACTGGATACCTTGTATATTTTTCACGAGACATTTTTTGCAAAGCTTCTTCAGCAGGCATTTCTTTACTTATAATATTCATTTCGGTTCGAGGTACCATTATTTCTTTTGCAATCCGATCATCAAATTCAAAAATTTTATTTACATATTTATATTCAGATTGATTAATTTCACCATTTTTATAACTCTCTGAAACTAACAACCGTAATTCTTCTTCTGAATGAACCTCATCATGCCCCTTCGGCGGTTTCAACCCTAGCAGCTTCGTAATGATTCGAGCTGAACCATTTAATATCCAAATAAATGGGAATGCAATACGATAAAAGAAAATTAACGGCTTAGAAACAAGCAAACTTACTTGTTCAGATTTTTGAATTGCAAATGTTTTTGGGGCCAATTCCCCTATTACAACATGTAAAAAAGTAATTAAAAAAAATACTAAAATTACAGCAAAAATGTCTGCTAGTTGAGTAGAGATATTCCAATTTGCAAAAAGCGTATCAAACATTTGCTTTAACGCAGGTTTACCAAACCACCCAATTCCTAAAGCTGTAACAGTAATTCCTAGCTGACAAGCAGATAAATATTCGTCTAAGTTTGTAATGACTGTTTTGACCGATGTTGCACGATTATTTCCTTCTGCAATTAAATAGTCAATTCGTGAACTTCTCACTTTAACAATTGCAAATTCTGCTGCAACGAAAAATGCCGTTAAGGCAATTAAAACAATCACTATACTTATACTATATATGTCCAAATACTTTTCCTTACTTACATTGTAAGCAAGGAAGCCACCTCCTACTTAATTATATTCAAGTGAAGTAAGCATTCTAATACTCTAACAAAATTCTACATTAGCAACCACCTTTTTATATATTATATGCATACATAAAAAAGATATTTATCATTATGATAATCTAATTCATTTACACTAGTCAAATTATTCTAAATGTTACGATAAAACTTTTTTATTTAAACGAACTATTCTTCTCAACTCAATTTCGTGAAAAAACACTTTCTTTGCCGATTCCACACTTCTTTTGTCGCACTAGAAGGGAACTTACTTCATAGCTCGAAATCATTCAACAGGATATATATAGGAGGGATTATTTTGGAATATAAAACACCATTTATCGCAAAAAAATTAGGTGTTAGCCCAAAGGCTGTTGTCCGGATCGCGCAACAATTAAATCTTACGATAGAAAAAAACAAATATGGCCACTTTATTTTCACACAAGATGATGTCGATCAAATGTTAGAACACCATCTATTTCAAATAGAGCAGTCTCAAAATCCTCAACCTACTCAAAAGGCTTCCTCAAATGAGGTTGAAGAATTAAAAACTCAAGTCAATACAATTGTTCAAAACATATCATCGAATGATTTTGAGCAATTAGCTAATCAATTAAACACTATTACAAGAAGGCTCGATCGAATGGAAGAACAAATGCAAGATAAGGCAAATGATGTCGTCACGTACCAACTTTTACAACACCGTCGTGAAATGGAGGAAATGTTAGAGCGAATTCAAAAGTTAGAAGCTGCGCTAACGAAAGAAGAACCCATTTATATTACTCCTGATTCAAAACCAACATACGAACGAGAAAAGAAACCGAAGCGCCGCAAAATGATTTTTAGTATATTTGGATTATAATTTTTAGACCCTTATTAAAATAATAAGGGTCTTTTTTAATGAAGAGTTATATCTTATAAAAATATTATTCTCTTTATTATACATATTCACTTCGTTTTATTTCGTTAACATAATATTTTTACTGTATTCTGCAATTAATGCCTGTGCATGAGCATTCCCTTGAATCACATCACGAAATTCTTTTAAAGAATACAAATGCGTAACCCCTTTTCGAGCATGAATTCTTACTGGTACACCTTGTAAAGTATCATGAAACTGAAATGGATTATCTATCGGTTCAATTGGAAAACCGAGTGTAAGTAAATACATATACATTCTTTTTGTCACTGCTGCAATGTACCATTCAGCTTTTGTTTCTAACGCATGTATAAATAAAATAGCTGTTAACCTTTTGAAATGTCCTCTCCCACGAGATGTTTTCGAAATACTTAACTTGCCTATTTCATACACATTCTTCAAATCTTTTACTAAATCATTTTTAGAAAACGGATAGAAAAACTCAGAATTTGATTGTTCAGGTACCGTATACTTAATACATTCTACTGTACCAATAGGATGTTCATCTTCTATTAATAAAAATCGTGATGGATTTAAATTACGTTCTACAAACATTAAGTTTCTTTCTTCACAAAAATCTCCCCATAGTTGCTCGAACCCAAAATGTTCTTCCTTTGTTTGAACACGCTGGAACATATTTAACCGCCTTTCCCATCGCCGCTCTGTTTTTGATAACGCTTTCACTATCTATCATATAAGAACAAATCTTCGTATGCAACTAAAAATATTTATGACTTATTATATTCTGCAAAGTGAATTAGATTCCAATTTAATCGACTTTTATCCCGCGCTCACATTCCTTTTAATAACACATTCGTATCACTTTTCAAACCTAAATTACATTATGTTTCTTTCCATACAGCATATAATTCTTCTTAATCTAAAAAAATCCTTTATGAAAAAGGATTTCTTTTACTTCTGAATGCTTTTTAACCATTTTTCAAAAATTTGTACCATCCCATGTTTTCCAGCTAATTTCTCTTCCCCTTGTTTCGTCTTATATGGATATAACTGCAAGAAAACACCGCATCCAGACTCAATTTTTTTACTATGCATATGGCTTCCTGGATATACACAAATGACTTCATAAATTGACCTTCGATAATAGACTCGCTTTCCATCCTGTTCTTCTACATACTTTATAGACCAGTACTTATACATTTGCTCAGTTGCTTTTGTATTTCCGACATGCTGAAAAATATTGTACATTGGACTGTATTTCACTTCAATAATAATAGAAGATTTATATACGTAGTTCCCATCTTCTTTTACATAACAGTCTAAGCGAATATCTGGCTTCTTCGTATCCTCACCATTGTAAAAATTACTACCTTTACTTAATGCAATAAGAGGATGTGTTTCAATTAAATCATTAAATGCGACATGCACCTTTATATCATCTCGTTCTAAAACTACTGTCGTTCCATCTTGTAATCCATCTACATAAAAATGTTCTTGTATTTGTTCACGAATTGAGTTTCTAGCCTCAAAACCAATTTGCTCTAAAATTGAAATAACGATAAAAAAAGCGTAATATTCATACACTAAAAACGTTGGCTTATAAACAAATAATAACGATGGAGATTGATCCGTATATTGCGGGAGTACTTCTAAATGATGTAGTAATTGTTGATGTGGTATCGGTAAATCATGTAAGTTCATGTTACTTGTTTCAGTAACTTCCATCCAAAACGAAGAGTGCATTAACATTTGAAAGTATTGTACATTTTCATGCACGATATGCGCCAATATTTTATATTCTTGTATTTTCATTGAGCTCTTTCGTAAATCGGCTTCTTTTAGTAAATGTATATTTTTATATTTTTGCTTCTCTCTATCGGTTACCGATCCATTTCGCTCAATTGTTTGTATAATCGTTTTTACGGCTTGAAACTCTTCTGATTTTTTCTTTTTTTCTCTTTCTAAGATTTCAATTGTTTGACGTAAAAAACTTTTAGCTTCAATTAAATAATGATAAAATTGCATCGCTTTATATTTAAGAAATGCATTTTCCTTACTATTTTTTTGTTCCATAAACTTACGATTATAATTTTTGGCATAAGGTTTTCTTTCTGCCACTATAGTTCCTCTTCTTGTTGGCTTTCGCTCTTTTCCTTCCCATTTATATGCATTTATAAATTTTGAACTTGATTCTATTTTCTTAAAGATTTGCTTTATCATTTTCATTTTTTGGGGTAACTTTCTAAGCAACACTAAATAAGAAGAATCCTCAATATCGCTAAGTGCAGAGAAAGTCTTTTTATAATAACCTCTATCCAAAATCAACTCATTTAAAATTGACTTCACATAGTCTTGAATCATTTCAAATTGATCATCAAAAAAGTTTTTCGGTACGATTTGAAAAGCGCCATAATACGTTGTATCTTCTATGCGCACTTCAAAATGGTATAAACCGCAGCGCCATGGATAAAAGAATTCTGTTTTCCCATGTTCATATATTAATACTCTTTGTTTTTTTTCATTTATTTCATATTGAGCCTCTTTTATATTTTTCTGTCCCTCATATACTTTATTCCATATAAAAGTAATATTCATTGGGATTTCATAATTATACTGCAATCTAATTGGTTTTAATTCTTGTACTTTATAAATACATTGAACCAATGCTGTAGTAGATGTACAAAGACGATTTAATAAAATATAATCTCCTTTCCCCTCATTTCCAATGATTAACTTTAATACAAAAGGGAGCGTTTCATTCGTATCAACGATTTTTGTTTCGTAACGCCCTTCATTTTGCATATCCATACAGCTCCAGTTCCCTACGTTTTTCTCGTATATATGCTAAAGAATGTTCAAATGTAGATACTCTGTTTGCAAGTGCAGATTGCAAAAGAGGTACTAAGGTCGCTCCCCTTTTTGCTTCTTCAGAAAGTAAAGACCCAACCATCATTTCGGTCCCTCTGATTTTCGTTAATACACGCTGCTTTATTTGTAAATCAAACCCCTCTTCTCTACTGATCATATAGGTATGGTTATTTTGGAACGGTATGTTTTGCAAATAAGTCGCAATTGCATTTGCACATCGGAAAGAAATTCCCTTAGACGCATCATGTGATGACAATACGACATGCAACTTATCTAATAGCTCTAATTCTTCTTCAGAAAACACTTCAATCATCGCTTTATTTCTCATCCAATTTATCCGAAATTCTCCCGCTGTTACTTTCAAAGGTGGGTGTAATACGACTTTCCCCTGTTCCATGCCCATCTCACAAAACGGAATTTTCTGTAACGTTATTAGGTTCGTTCGGTCTAATAATCGATCGGAGAGCTCTTTCGTTGTTTCATCAAAATTCACAGTACCTACAAATATAATATTTTCTCCAATTTCAATTGTTGATGGAATTGAATTCTCAATGTCCTGAACACCCTCATACAAGTTTAAAATACGATTTTTTGTTTCAAGTTGAAGAACAGAGAGAAATGGAGTAAACCAATGCTCAATATGAGACATGTTCATTTCATCAAAAACGATTATATACAGTTGATTTTGATTTTCTTTCGCCTTCATTAACGTCCTAACTAACTTCGTTTCACTTTCAATAAAAGTACCATTCGGATGAAGGTAACCAAGTAAATCATGTGGTTCTTGATACGATGGCGAAATTGGAATCCAAACCAATTCCTCCCCATACTGTAACCCTAATGCTTCTGCATAAGTTTGCACAAAACGTGATTTCCCAACGCCCGGTATACCACCAAGAATCGTTAACATATTTGTTTTTACACTTATATGGAAATTATAAATATCCGTTTCATCCAAATATAGCCCTTTATTATGCACCATACTTTGTACATACTGTAAAAAGGACGATTCACGCTCATCCCATTCCCATTCCTCTTTTTGCACTTTTATATCCTCTACTTCAACTATCTTACCTTCTTCATGCATTCGTTTTTTTAATTGCTCATACACATGATCACTTACAAAATATAATTGATCTTCTACCGCTATTTCTACATACTTCGTCCAGTCACTGCAGTTTATATATTTACATTCCCGTTTCTGTTCAAAATATGCGATTGAGCTAATTGATGACTTTAAGGATATGTTTCCATACAGTCTTCCATCATGCCACAATAATTCGGGAGGCTCAAAGTCTTTCGGAAATTTTGGCATAAGAAATGATAAATAACCGTTGCTAAGTTTTCGTTCTAAAGACTCTCTTTTTTTATTATTTGTAACTTTAGGTGCAGGAATCATTTTATAGCTGCTTGCTATTTCTTTCGGTTCTTCTGTACATATTAACTCCACGTATACATTTCCTCTTTCATAATAAAGACGAAACATCACTAATTGCTTTTCTAATTTCCTCTTCTTTAATTCCGAAAAGATTTTTTCATTCTTTTTATTACTACATACCCCTTCAAATACATATGGTTCATTTGCAAATTGTTCCTGTAAAGTGAATGGTATTGGCGATAAGCATTGTACAAAGAAATTCTCTCCACTCTTCTCTTTCTCAGCTTTTGTAAATTTCCCTAAAAATCTCATATAGTACATTCGTTTTATAAAACTTGGCTGAAGAGCTTTATGTAATCTCACCTTAGTCACCTTCTTTTTTCATACTATTCTTAGTGTATGAAAGAAACGAAAAACTAGAAATAAAAAACCTGACGTTATCCGCCAGGTTCAAAATTAAAACGTATATTAATGAGAAGGAAATGCTTTTTTCTCTTGTAAAATTGCATTATGAGCAATTTTCATTTTAGCAAGTACGTAACGTAATCGATCTTCAGCATTTTCATCTTTACTTTTTTGTAATTCCGCCAAATTTTCAACAGAACTTGCTAAATTTTCAATGACTCCTCTCAATTCAGGATGATGATTAAAAAAAGATTCTTGCACTAATACTTTCCTTAACTCACTAGCTAAATCAATTATTCTAGACAACTGTTCTTTTTCTTCCATTCTCATCCCTCCTGAATATCTTATGTAGTAAATATTCTCTAAACAAAGAAAAAAGCCCTTTAAATAAAAAGGACTTTTTACATTTTTATATTTCCAGTTAATAACATATACAGGGATGTGATAGCCGCAACAATAATTGCCCACATCACATATCTCTCTGCACCTGCAAAACAACGGTTCCCTTGTTCTTTTCTTGCAAACGTGTAAACAATAATTCCAATTCCATACACAATTGAAACGAGTAGTAAATTCTTTAAACCAGCTGCATAAAGAAGCCATACAGAGTAAATCGAAGCAATTAAAGCTAACGCTCCATTTTTTAATTTAGCGTCTTTTAGCTCGTTTGTAATGACTAATTTTAATTGGAATAACGCTGATAATAAATATGGTAATAAAATTGATGTTGATGCAATGAAATACATAATTTGATATGTTGATTCTGAAAACAGAACGATGATAAATATAATTTGAGCAACACCATTTGAAATCCATAATGCCATGTGCGGTGTTTGCTTTTTATTTGTTTTCGTAAAGACTTTTGGAAATACGCCATCTTTTCCTGCTACATGAGAAATTTCAGAAACAAGTAAAAACCAGCCAATTAATGTACCGACAAGTGAAGCAACTAACCCGATATTAATCGCACCTGCCCCCCATGGACCAACAACATGCTCTAATACATGTCCCATTGACGGAGTTTCTAACACAGAAAGTTCGCCTCTTGTCATAGCTCCCATTGATAAGACAGAAATTAAAATATAAATGGACATTACTAAAATAAGCCCCATTACTGTTGCCTTACCAACGTCTCGGCTATTTTTCGCTCTTCCGGATAATACAACCGCTCCTTCAACTCCAATGAAAACCCAAAGTGTTACAAGCATTGTATTTTTCACTTGACCAAGTATAGCAGAAAGTGAGAAGGTTCCTTCTCCCCAAAAATCATGTGTAAATGTGTCCCAGCGAAATGCTGTTACCATTACAGCGATAAATAGTACGATTGGAACTAACTTTCCTATTGTTGCGATAACATTCATAATAGAAGCTTCACGAATTCCAAATAAAATTAGAAAGTGAAGTGTCCATAATAAAAGTGATGCCCCAACGATTGACGCAACATTATTTCCTCCTTTAAAAATTGGGAAGAAATAACCTAATGTACTAAACAGTAACATAATTGTTGCGACATTACCTAAGATTCCTGCTAGCCAATATCCCCAAGCACTATTAAACCCAATATATTCACCGAAACCAGCACGTGCATAACTATAAATTCCACCTTCAAGTTCCGGTTTTTGTCTTGCTAACGTTTGATATACGAGCGCAAGTGGAATCATTCCCATCGCTGTAATACACCAGCCAATTATTATTGCGCCACTGTTTGCTCCTACTGCTAAATCATGCGGTAAACTAAAAACACCGCCACCAACCATCGTTCCAACTACTAATGCGATTAATGGAAAGAATCCTAATTTCTTTTCTATTTGTACCACCCCATCTGTCATTCTAGGTGTTATGTTCGTTCAACTATTAAAGTCACCTTTTTCTCTAATAGACGTTTCTCTTATATTTTTTCAGGAAAACATTACTTATTCTAAAAGAAAATGAACAAAAATGGAATACTTTTTTGAAAAAATGTATAAGTATGCACAAAAAAACCGCTCATTTTGTAATGAACGGTCATTTCAAACATATAAATTTGTATATTTCTTGTAAATTTAACGAAGTAAATTCTCTTTTTGTAAAAATTGTTTTGCGACTTCTTCACTACTTTTACCATTCACATTAACTTCATAATTCATTTTTCGCATTTCTTCATCTGTAATCTTTCCAGATAATTTATTTAATACCTTTTCAAGTTCAGGATATTTCTGTAACGTTTCTTTTCTTAATAATGGTGCTCCTTGATAAGGTGGGAATAACCCTTTATCATCTTTTAGCACTTTTAGTCCGTATTGCTCCAATTCACTATCTGTTGAATATGCATCAATTACGTTAACATCTCCAGATTGAATTGCGCTATAACGCAGCTTCGGCTCCATCGTTTTAACATTCGAGAACTTATAGTTATATAATTTTTGCATTCCTTTATAACCATCTTCACGATCAGCAAATTCCAATGTAAATCCTACTTTGGCTTCCTGCGCAACATTCCCTAAATCAGAAATAGTATTTATATTCTTTTGATCTGCTATTTTTTTCGGCATGGCTAGTGCATATGTATTGTTATACTCCATTGGCATCAACATAATCATATTATATTTCTTTTCCAGTCCAACGCGAGCCTGCTCATATACTTCATCACGATTTGTACTCTTTGGTTCTTCTTTCACGAAAGTAGATAGCGCTGTTCCTGAAAATTCTGGGTACACATCTACTTCACCTGATTTCAACGCTTCAAATACAAATGCTGTTTTCCCAAGACCTGGTTTTAATTGTACGTGTAAATCGGTATCTTGTTCAATAAGCTGCTTATACATTTGAATTAAAATTTCAGGTTCTGATCCAAGTTTGCCCGCAATAACAATATCTTTCTTTTCTGTACTCCAAAGAAATGGAGAAGCAATCATTACTACAACTATACATATCGTTAATATAACACGCTTAGAAGAGCGTTTCGGTCGTTCAAGTATGCGAAGTACTATATCAAAGAATAAAGCGAGTAACGCGGCTGGTACGGCCCCTAAAATGATAAGTGCATGATCATTTCGATCTATACCTAATAATATAAGCTTACCTAGCCCACCAGCACCAATGAGAGCTGCTAATGTAGCCGTTCCAACAATTAATACCATCGCTGTACGAATACCGGCCATAATGATAGGCAATGCAAGAGGAAGTTCTACCTTCCACAACCTTCTCCAACTATTCATCCCCATAGCTCTCGCGGCTTCTATTAGTGATTCATCTAATTCCCTTATTCCTGTATATGTATTTCGTAAAATAGGTAATAGTGCATACACAACTAATGCGATAATCGCTGGAAGTTTTCCGATTCCTACTAACGGAATTAATAGTCCGAGTAATGCAAGTGATGGCACTGTCTGCATTACCGCAGAAGTTCCTATTATAAATTCAGCCATTCGTTCTTTTCTTGTTAATAAAATGCCAAGTGGCACCGCTATAATTACTGCAAAAAATAATGAAATAAGCGATATTTGTAAATGCTCACTTAATGCAGTTAGTAATTCTATTTTTCGTTCTTGGAACGTTTGTATAAAATTAGTCACTGTTTAACCTCTTTCCTTCATTTGTTCAACAATGTAATTGACAATATGACGACTTGTTAACGCTCCAATATATTGACCGTTTTCTTCAACTGGAACGACCTCCTCGTCACGCACACGAACTAGCGCTTCTTCTAAAGAAGAATGTAATGATAGTGCCTGCCCTTCTAATTGCACACTTTGATCAAGCGGCAATACATCTGCTACACTTTTCTCCTCATACCAAGTTCGTCCACGATTTCCAATGAACTCCTCTACAAATTCATTTTTCGGATTATGTATAATTCCTTCTGGTGTATCTAGTTGAACAACTTTTCCTTCTTTCATAATACAAATGCGATCTCCAAGTGATAATGCTTCTTGCATATCATGTGTTACGAACACGATTGTTTTTTGAATCTTTTTTTGCAACTGTACAATATCCTTCTGAAGCTGTTCCCTACTTAATGGATCTAACGCACTAAATGGTTCATCCATAAGAACGATTTTCGGGTTTGCGGCTAATGCTCGCACGACACCGACACGTTGTTTTTGTCCTCCTGACAATTCATCAGGCATACGATCTCGATATATATCCGGATCTAATCCAACCATATGTAACAAGTCATCGACGCGTGCTTTTATTTCCTTTTTGCTCCATTGCCTCATTTCAGGAACAACTGCAATATTTTCAGCGATTGTCATATGAGGAAACAAAGCAATCTGTTGCAACACGTATCCTATATCCCAACGTAATTCGTTTATATTATATTGTTGAATATCTTTTCCATCGATTAAAATCGACCCTTCAGTCGTTTCGATTAAACGATTAATCATCTTCATTGTCGTTGTTTTCCCGCAACCACTCGGACCGATGAGAACAAAAAATTCTCCCTTTTTAATTTCTAAATGCAATGAATCCACTGCTTTCGTGCCATCTTCATACGATTTTGACACATGATTAAATTGAATCACAAATACAACTCCTTTACTGTTGTTTCCTTTATTTTGATGGAATATGGCATTCATTTCAAATGATACGCTTTTAAATTAAAAAAGAGCTCGCATTTGAGCTCTAACGATCGAACAATATTGTTTTCATAATAGCAGCATATTCGCGAACATACATTTTTCTCTTAGAACGAATTGGTGTTTCAGCAGCTAGTGCCTCCATCTTCATGCCTAAACGCTTTGCAATTATTTTCGTTCGATATAAATGATACGTATTACTTACAACTACCGCATGTTTCACATTATATAAATCCATACTAAACTTTAAGTTTTCATACGTATTTGTAGATTGATCTTCTATTAAAATACGACTCTCATCTATACCATGTACCATTAAATAGTTTCTCATGCTATGAGCTTCCGGTATATCTTCATCTTCTCCTTGGCCACCTGAAACAATTACTTTCGCTTCAGGATGGGAAAATAAATACTCCAACGCTACATCCAAACGATTTTGAAGAGATAAAGACGGTCTATCTCCAAATAACTTTGCACCCAGTATAAGAACGTACGGAGAGTGATAGCTCAACTTTTCACGAGCAACTTTGTTCATTCGAAACGTCATATAAATGATGTATAGTGGCGGTAATAATAAAATCATAAGAAAGATCCATTTGTTCATAAATAAGTATTCACTCCCTTTCTTGTTATTATATAGAAAAAGAAAGGGAGGCAGAAGTGTTTTTTCAAACGATTGATTTATTAGAAACATGCGCCGCTACTTTACGTTGTGATAGTACATAATAAATAGCGATTCCTAATGAGAAGATCAATATGCAGCTTAATACGTAAAACGGCAGCATGACTCCAACTTTAGATACACCCGCTGTAAACAACATTAATAATAAAATTCGTATTCCAGTACCAATTAGGCGAAATAAGCTGTCTACACGTCCCATTACTTCATTTGGAATTTCCTCCATCATCAATACATTTCTCGCCACTCTTGTACCCGCATTTCCAACTGCATGAAAAATTGCAAGTCCATATAAGAAAATTACGGAAGGTTCAATACTCATTGCGGTAATTGAAATTACATAAATGAACATCGTCATAACGATTGAAACTTCTGTTTTTACATATTTCATTATGAGTGGAATACAGATTCCTGCAACAACCGCTCCAACACCGTACATCATCCCCTCTATTGCGTATACAGAGGCATTGGCTTTAAGTATATCCGAAATATAAACTGGTATTAAATAATTTGCCATCATAACACCTATAAACGGCATATAAGTGGCCAGTAAGAACCAAAAGAGCTTAGGACGTTTTTTCATAAAGTGAATTCCTTCAAATAATTGCTTCTTAAATGTTATTTTTCTTTTCACTTCTTTTTTCTTTACGTACGGTATACATAAGAAAAGAAAAAATGCTCCAGCAAAAGTTAACATGTCTACTAACAAAATCCACTTCAAAGATACAATTTCAATTAAGAAGCTCGCGGCCGCTCCAGAAATAACTTGTGTTAACTGTCCTTGTATTTCCATCGTTCCACTTAAACTTTTATAATGTTCCGCTTGAAATATCTCTTGGTTGAACGCAAATATTGTAGGATAAAATAATAAATAGTAGAATGATCCGGCTATATAAATAAGAATATAGTGAATAGAATGATAAGGTTGCCCAGCAAATCCCCATATAAACATTATTCCAATTACAGCTATTCCGATTCCTTCGTTACATAGCAATAAAGATTTTCTTGAAAAACGATCAATACTTTGCCCAATGAATGGTGTTAATAAAAACATAATGAGGGTTGCAATGATAGAAACATAACCAAATGTTGTCTCTCCTCCACTCTCTTTAATTAACAGCCACGGAATCGTTATCATAACAATTCCGGAACCAATAGCAGATAGACTATTGGCCCCTAGAATGTAATACAAGCGAGAATCATGATAAAGGGAGGACATATCACTCCACTCCTAGTTGCTTTTTCACCTCTTTATATACGCTCATATATGCTTTTAACTCTTTAACTACATCATGAATTAATGGTTTCGCATCTTCCCCAAGTTCCCCATCTTGCACATGTAATCCATCAAGCACAACTTGTTTTGGAATTGCATTTGCATAAACACCTCTAGCGACCGTTCGCATGCTGTTTAATGCATTTATTCCACCTTTACCGCCACCAGCAACCGCTAACAACGCAACTGGTTTATGAATAAATTCACTACTACTTAAGTAATCTAAAGAGTTTTTCAGCGCACCGCTCATCGCATTATGATATTCTGGTGTACATAATACAACCCCATCCGCAGCTTTCACTAACGTTTTCAATTTTTTTACTGCCTCTAAATCACGTTGTGACTCTTCTCCATTGTATAAAGGTAACTCCTCGATTGCTAAATCATATAATTCCCCTTCAAATTGATCCGCAATATATTTTGCCACCACGCGAGTTCTGCCAAATTTTCTTGGTGTACCGTTAATAACGACTAGTTTCATGATTATTTCTCCCCTTTGTTTTTAAGTTCTACTTATATATTATCAGAAATTTCTATACAAAATACAATATAAAGAGTTAACTTGTTTCATAAAATAGTATGATAAACAAAAAAGAACTCATACTTTCGTATGAGTTTCGTACAATTACTTCGTTTCATCTCTCAGACTCAATGTACCTAAACTTTCATTTGCTTCAAAATGATTATATGCTTTTTCCGCTAATTTTTTCCGTTCTTCTGGTAATTCTATATATTTCATTACGTTTTCAATTATTTTTTCGTACGGAGTAAATACAATTCCCGGCCACTCTACCTCATCTTCTGGATTACTATTTTCGGAAATAATAAATTTTTTATTTGCGACTGCATAAGACACGCGAGGTGTTTCAAGAATTCCTGATAAGTAAAAATGAATATTTAATATAATTTTAGCTCTAGCAATCAATTCATTTCTAACAATTCCCCACGCATTATTTTTAAAAACTATATTTAAATTTGGGGCAATCGCTTTTAGATGATCAAAAATAGCTTGTCGCCTCGGATTAAGAGCACCTATAAACAGAATATCAATATCTTCAGTAATGTCATCTTCAAATGCATCTTTTTTTATTTCCAAAGTTGGAGCATAGTTCATTTTTACATGTTTTATTTCTTTTCCTACCCCTTTTTGTTTTAGCCATTCTATATTTTGTTTACTATAATCCCAAATCACTCTATCTTTTAATAATATTAAATAAAGGGGGTGCGCATATGGACTTCCTTCGTATAGCTGTTCTAAATTATAAATAATTGCATCTTTCGGAAGAAGATTCGGGTTATATGCGTATGTATGTGCTCCAAAAACAACTGTATTCTTTACATTTTCCAGTATTGTTTCTGATATAATTACTGTATTTCCCTCCTGCTCCAACCGCCACTTTAAAGCTCGCGCAACATCTATGAAACTACCGTATGTCTTTGGGCATATAAAAAGACAATAATCATATTCTTTATTCAAATAAGCTTCCATTAATTTTAAATTATTTTTATATAAATCTACATCCGGATGTTTAAGTACTAACTCATTTGCATGTTTTCTTGCTACTTTATATAATCCAGCATAATAAGCAGCGATGCATCTTCTTAATTCGATTCTTTCACGATGTTCATCTAATACATCCATGTTTAAAAGAAGATTTGCGATACAATACGCTTTTAAATGATCACGATCATAATAATAGTCTAGTAGTGGCATCAATTCTTCATACGTATTTCCATGCACCGATTCTCCTAGTTCAATCGCCCATCGCATTAATTCCATGATTACTCCACTACTCCTTTAACCGAAAATGTATTTAATAAAATTTCGCATTATTCTCTACTACATTTGCTATATGAAATGGAATCTCTTCTTTAATCGATTCCAAATACTTTTGCGACACGGCCCCTAAATGTTTTTTATGAGGTATATAGAAAGCACTAATAGAAATTTCATAGTCAAATAAGTAATCATACACATGATAATCTACAAATAAAAGATCATCCTTTGGAAAAGGAATTTCCTTTCCTTGCAGAGCATACATCAAAGCAATATTGTTTTGAGATCGTAATCGATACAACCTTGCAAGTTGGTATAATGGTTCAGCCCGAGTTGGTCTATATTCCCACGCTTTTTGAAAATAAAAAACAGCTAATGCTAAATATTTCTCTTCTTGCCCTTTAACAGTTTCTTTTTCATCAGCATCTGTCACTTCATTTTGTTTATTTGCTGAACGATTTGCTAACTGCTCATAACAAAACCCTATTCGCAATAACGAATAGAATACCTCTTCAACCCAACCCCCTGCTTCCACTCGTTTTTTATACCATTTAATCGAATCTTCAAATTGACTTAAATGAAAATAAGTTTGGGCTAAATAAAATAAATATCTTATATGCAAATCTGGCGTTGTTTCTGGGTCGTTTATTCCTTGTAACAACAACCTCTCATCTCTTTCAAATTTATCAGCTTTACTCCCGCCATCTCCGGGATCATTCACGACAAGAGTCTCTAACCGATCTACCCTCGTATTGTAATTCGCTCCAACTTTTGAGCGATCTATATCCCAATACTCATGAGTAACACCGACAGATTTCCATGGTAAAGAAGCTTTCAAAAGACGTGTAAGCCAATATTTAATATGAACATCATATTGCAATGTAAGATAATGATCTTCCGTTAAGCTCGTTTTATCGAAATTCGGATCAACCTCTAAAATCATATCTGCATCTAATATTAATAAATAATCCGCTTCTGGATATGTTTTTTGCGCTAATGAAACAGCTAGGCTTCTGTTATAACCAAAGTTTTTAAACGGCTCATGATGAACCGTTCCAGGTATCTCATTTTCCTTACACCAATTTTCAATAATTTCAGGCGTATTATCCGTCGATCCAGTATCACAAATAGAAACAAAATCTACAATTGATTTTGTTGCATTTAAACATCTTTCCATAATTCTAGACTCATTTTTGACGATCATACAAAGACATAACTTTTTTTCTTCCTTTACAGACTTCACTTGCTCATTTCCCATTTAACCACCTCATATTTTATTAGCACGCTCTTCTCATATGTAACAACATTTTTTAGCTATACTGATGACATAAGCACCCTTTTACTATTTATGAAAACTTCATTTTATTTATTCTTACTTTTATGTTGGGACATATTTCATACTTCGCTTTATATTTGATACAATCAATGCCAAAAAATATAATATGGGAATCCGTACATTTCAAAGTCTAAGGGGAGGTTATATTTTGTTGGATTACATTTGGCTAGATGACAAATCACCAATTTTAGAACAACTACCAAGAAACTTTAAATCTGCAGCTATATTGCTACATCCTTTTATCCAAATGCCTTTAGGATGGGAAAAGTCTGTGAGAAAAAGACCATATGAGCACATCTATCCTAGCACTGAAGAAATCATTCATAATGGCAAATCCGTTTCTTGGAAGGAAATGATGTCTTGTAGTGGATTACATTCATACGCAGAATTAGCAATGGCCATGTTGACTTCCATTAGTGCCCTTTCAGAAGAATATAAAAGAGAGGATTTAGCTGAAAAGCTACATTCAAACTTAAAAAAAGATCTTTATTATCCAACAGAAGATTATACGTCTATATTTTTATTACACAAATTACTTAAACTCCTCGGTTCTAAAGGTGCAAGAAATCTATATTTCTCTGAACCAATTCTTGATACAAACGGATTATTACAGGTAAATAATACTACTCCATTAGATATTTGGGACATTAGCAATAATGAGTTAATTATTACTGGCGAAGACAATGAGTATGCGTTTATGAGTATATACGATTCCTTTACAACCTTATTATTAGCTAAAGAAGAAAATATAGAATATATTGTTCAATCAATGAATGTTGAAGCTGTCATTTGTGACAAAAAAACGATGATTGATTGGTATTTGTAAATTAGTAATTTCTTAAACTATAAAAAAGAAACTTGCGCTTATGCACAAGTTTCTTTTCAAAAACATCCTTATTTTTTTACAACTTCATGTCCACCGAACTGATTACGTAGTGCTGAAACTACTTTTCCATGGAATGTATCATCTTCCTGAGAACGATAGCGCATAAATAATGACATCGCGATTACTGGTGCCGCTGCTTGTAACTCAAGCGCAGTTTCAACAGTCCATTTCCCTTCTCCTGAAGAGTTCATTACACCTTTAATGCCATCAAGTTTAGGATCATCTGCAAATGCTTTTTCAGTTAAGTCCATTAACCAACCGCGGATTACTGATCCGTTCGCCCATACTTTTGCAACATCTTCATAATTGAAATCAAAGTCACTCTTATCTAGTACTTCAAATCCTTCAGCGATTGCTTGCATCATGCCGTACTCAATACCGTTATGAACCATTTTCAAAAAATGACCACTACCAACGCGGCCAGCATAAGAATAGCCATTTTCTACTGCTAAATCTTTAAATAAAGGTTCTAATTGGTCATAAATTTCTTTTTCTCCACCAACCATTAAACAAGCACCGTATCTAGCTCCTTCTACACCGCCAGATGTACCGATATCTACATAATGTAACCCAAAGCTTTTCGCTTCTTCAGCACGGCGTAACGTATCTTTATAGAATGAATTTCCGCCTTCAATAACGATATCACCTTCATCTAATAACGGATACACATCTTTTAATACTGACTCTACAACTTCTCCTGCAGGCACCATTACCCAGATCGTACGAGGAGCTTCTAATTCAGCGATCATTTCTTTTAATGTATGACGTGCAGTAATTCCTAGTTTTCCTGCCTTTTCTACAAGCTCTTTATTTACATCGTATACAACTACTTCATGCTTGTCTTCATGTAAGTGTTCAGCTAATGGGAATCCCATTTTTCCTAATCCAATTAAACCTAGTTTCATATTAATCAATCTCCCATTCTATACAAATATATTTAATATCGAAATTAATCCAAGTGCTACAACTGATAGTATAGTCTCCATTGCGGTCCATGTTAATAATGTTTCTTTCACAGTCATTCCGAAATATTCTTTAATCATCCAAAATCCCGAATCATTCACGTGTGATAAAATTAATGACCCTGCGCCTGTTGCAAGTGCTAGTAGTTCAACATTTACACCAGGTGTACTTGCTGCAATCGGTGCTACAATTCCAGCTGCTGTCATCATAGAAACAGTTGCCGATCCAGTTGCGATTCGGATTAGTGCCGCAATTCCCCACCCTAATAATATCGGTGAAATATGCGATTCTTTCGCCATATCTGCAATTGTCGTTCCAATTCCAGAATCTAATAGTACTTTATTAAATGCGCCGCCTGCACCAATCACTAACAATATGTTTGCAATTGGCCCAAGGCAATCATTTGTAAATTGTAATACTTTATCTTTAGAAAATCCTTTTGCATAACCAAGGCTAAAGAAAGAATAAATCGTTGCAATTAATAAAGCGACTATTGGATCTCCAATAAAGTGTAACACTTGTGCAAGTTGACTCGTTTTATGTAACGCTACTTCAGCAATGGATGCACCAAGCATAAGAAATACTGGAAGTAAAATAGTAAACAATGTATTTCCGAAGCTAGGAAGTTCTTTCTTCTTATCTCTTTCAATAAATTGCTCCGCTATATCTAATGGTACTTCCTTATGGATACGAGCACCAATCCATTTCCCGTAAAGTGGACCTGAAATAATTGCAGTTGGAAGTCCGACAATTAACGCATATAAAATTGTCTTCCCTACATCTGCTTTAAAAATACCAACTGCCGCCATTGCCGCTGGATGCGGTGGAACAAGTCCGTGTACGACTGACAGTCCTGCTACTAGCGGAATACCGATTGTAATAAGTGATACCCCAGTTTCTAACGCAATTGTAAATACTAACGGAATTAATAGGACAAATCCAACTTGGAAAAATACCGGAATCCCTACTAAAAATGCAACGAACATCATCGCCCAGTGAACTCGTTTCTTCCCAAAACGATTAATTAATGTGTTAGCGATACGTTCAGCACCACCAGATTCGGCCATCATTTTTCCAAGCATCGTTCCTAGTGCTAAAACTATTGCTAAAAATCCTAACGTATTACCAAGCCCTAGTTTAATAGAATCAATAATTCCTGGATCTTTTGGTGAAGTTCCAATTAAAGGCATTCCCATTGCTAATCCTACACCAATTGCTGTTAAAATTAATGCGACAAATGGATGCCATTTTACTACCGTAATAAGTAAAAGTAGTATGACAACTGCCGCTAGTACGATCCCAACTACCATTTCTCCCAATCCCCCTATTATTTACGTTGGAAAGCAGCTATACAATCAAATTCTTCTTTCAAGCGATTGTAAAGTCGTTCATACATATAAAACATTTCTAAATATATAGCCGTATTTTCTTTATTCGGTACATGGTGATGAACAATATCAATCCAATCCTTTACCTCTTCAAGAGAATCAATTTTTCCTACAGCATATAAAGCAACTGCCGCTGCCCCAAGCGCAGATGCTTCATG
This sequence comes from Bacillus cereus G9842, assembly GCF_000021305.1. GTDB lineage: Bacteria > Bacillota > Bacilli > Bacillales > Bacillaceae_G > Bacillus_A > Bacillus_A thuringiensis_S. The sequence goes on along the minus strand of NC_011772.1, from coordinate 2,114,952 downwards.
ACTTTCAGGTACAAGCAATTCTTTCCCCATCATATCGGACAACATTTGTCTCCAAAATGCAGATTTCGCAAACCCTCCTGAAACTCGTATTTCAGTAAGTGGCCCTGTACAATCTCTAATTGCGAGTGCTACTGAATATACACTCATACAAACACCTTCCATCACTGCACGTATAAAATGTTCTCGCTTATGTTGAAGATTGATTCCAAAGAATGTACCACGAGCATTTGCATTCCAGTAAGGTGCGCGTTCTCCAGATAAGAAAGGTAAGAACAATAGCCCATCCGCTCCAGCTGGTACGCTTTCTGCATATTTAATTAATAAATCATAAGGATCAATTCCGAGCTTTCTTGCTACTTCTTGCTCTGGACTACCAAATTCATCACGTAACCATCTCAGTAATATTCCGCCGTTATTCGTTGGACCACCGATTACCCAGTGCTCATCTGTTAATGCGTAACAAAACGTTCTCCCTTTCTCATCTGTATTTATATTTGATGAGATTGTTCGAACCGCACCACTCGTTCCAATGGTAATTGCAGCCGCACCCGGTGATATCGCCCCAACTCCTACATTTGCAAGAACCCCATCACTTGCTCCTATGACAATTGGTGTCTCTGCACTTATCCCCATCTTCTGTGCTAATTCTGGCTTCATACCTGATAAAATATATGTAGTTGGTACAGGGGTTGATAATTGTTCTGGTGACATATGTAACATAGTTAAAACATCTTCATCCCAGTTTAATGTTTCTAAATTAAATAACCCCGTAGCAGAAGCAATCGAATAATCAACTACGTAGCGTGAAAATAATTGGTAAATCACATACTCTTTAATGGAAATGAATTTATAAGCACTTGTATATAACTCTGGTTCCTCTTCTTTCATCCATAACAATTTAGAAAGTGGTGACATCGGATGAATTGGTGTACCTGTACGTCTATAAATTTCATGCCCATTCATTTGTTGTAATAATTTTTCTGATTGCTTCGTACTTCGATTATCTGCCCAAATGATAGAACGCGTTAATGGCGCACCATTTTCATCTACTGCAATTAATGCGTGCATAGCTGTACTAATACCGATTGAAGAAATATCTTCTGGTAATACATTACCCTTTTCGATGGCAACGCTTACACTTTTGTATACAGCGGCACATATTACATCAGGATCTTGCTCAGCCCATCCGACGTTCGGTTGAATAATTGGGTAATCGATTGCATGTGATGCAATGACTTTTCCTTTTTCTGTGAACACAACCGTTTTCGTACTTGTGGTACCGATATCAATCCCGATTACTCTCCCCCTTGTTTCCATGCGAATCTTCCCTTCATTTCTAGCAAAATACGATTTAGTAAACCGTTTACATGAATTAGTATATAAAATATTTTTTCATTTATCAAGTTATAAAAAGAAAATTTTTTTCATATAAAAAAATAAATCTACTCATTCCATTTCACTTATACACTAAATTTAGCTACTCCTTGCGGTAAAATTACGTTATATTCGTTACGCAATACACTCTTTCCTCTCATTAACAACACATACATAGTCCTCCATACGTTCTACTCATTTGCATGAAGAAAGAGTTGAAAAGCAATATTCATTTTTAGCGGTCACGTAATATCGCTATCAAGCCAAGAAAAGTAACTACCCGCAGAATGAAAATTCTGTGCATTTTGCTCTTGTTTATTGTTTTAAGTTCACTAGTCCTTTTGTCTTGATAAAAATAGAGCGCGGCCCCTACTATTACTTTTTTATCTTGTAAATATATCTTGCATACTATAAAATTCAACAGTATTTTTATTTTTCAGAAAAATAAAACAATAATATAGAATTTATTGTATAATGTTGTAAAAAGATGTCGGAGGGATTTAATGTTAAATACAATATCTCAATTCACAATTAAGCTTTCATCAATTCTTTTATCACTCTTACTATTATTAAATTTACCTTATTTATTTATCACTCAACAAGGATTTACCTTTCAACCAATTTATTTTTTTAATCAGATCGTTACCATGTTAAAACAGGTCTTCTCCCTTGAATCATTAGTGATTATAGGATCAGACCCGAAGTTTGGCCATTTCAAAAAAACACCATTATTTCCAACTGTTTTAGAACCTTACCTATATTCATTTACTATATTATTTTCAGCCTTTTTTCTTGCTCTCTTTTTATCATCTAGCATGGCATTTTTTTATTTTTTAGCAAAAGATTATATAAAAAAATGGATAAACCGAATTGTGTTCATATTAGAAGCTGTCCCTGATATGATGATGATGATTTGTTTGCAAATATTTTTCATATGGGTACTTCAGAAATTTGGGGAATCTCCTGTCACTATTATTTCTTTTAATGAAAATCGAGCTTATTTACTCCCTATTTTATCATTAGCTGTCTTACCTACATTACAAATGTTTCGGATGATGGTGTTATACATAAAAGAAGAACAAGGAAAACATTACGTAGAGGTTGCATATGGAAAAGGCCTTTCATCAAGTTATATATTATGCATTCATTTATTCAAAAATATATCTATCCACTTCTTCCACCATTTAAAAACGATTTTTGTTTTCTTACTTTCTAATTTATTCATTTTAGAATTTGTTTTTAATATGGAAGGCATTTTTCAATTTTTATTTAATAAGGCGTTTGTTTCACCTCCAGCTACATTTATTATACTTGTTATGATTATTTTACCGTTTTACGCCATTTTCCAAATAATCTCATTCATGATGAATAGATGGAAAAAGCAATTGAAAGGAGTATCATTATGAAATCTATTTGGAAATCAAAACGCTTTTTAATCGGCTTTACTTATTTATTCATACTTATTTCAGCTAGTTTTATTTATAGTTGGTTCTTTAAAGATAACATCCCAAAACCTCCTCAGTTACTTTACAATGAAAATAACGAATTACTTGGAAAGGCTCCCTTTCCACCATCGTTAATTCCACCTTTTGGATCTGATCGTTTTGGAGAGTCTGTTTTCTTACAAATTGTAGAAGGAGCAAAATTTACTATTTTATTAGCCGTGGCAATTAGCTTCTTTCGAATTTTATGCGGAACATGTATAGGAATCCTCTTAAGTTTATTTGCTCCAAAACTCAAGAGATTTTTCCAGTCATGCTCAGAAGTTTTTTATTATATTCCAACTCTATTTATCGCATTCATACTTATCACGCCCGTTAATATTGTAATCACGTCAAATGCTGATGGGGTAGATCCAAATATTTCATTTACGTTTTATCAAGTACTCGTACTTATTTTCGTCGCTCTGCCTACACTTTCTTTATACATATCCTCAGAGGTTGATGAATTTATGAAACAAGATTACATCTTAAGTTCACAATTACTGGGGGCTAGTCGTTTTCATATTATTAAAAAACACTTACGAGTCTTATTACTTGACCGCTTATTTGTATTATTTATGGAACATATCGTCCAAACACTCATACTCGTTATCCATTTAGCGTTGCTTAACATTGTAATTGGCGGCATACAAATGCGTGAACTCTATGACGGAGTGCTCAAACCTGTTTCTCTATCTAATGATTGGGCAGGCCTTATTGGATTAAATCGTAATGAAATGAATCTTTCATGGTGGATTATTTTTTATACTCTCGCTTCATTCTTTATTACGATTCTATTTATTAAGCTTATGACCATCGGGATTCAAGATGCACTGAAAGCAAGAGATTCGCAAATTGTAGCAATTCAAAACGTTCCAGATCATAAAAAATTTGTTAAACATAAAGATTCTTTTTCGTTTGCAAATAAAGTAAACCTTTAATCGTTTCTCATTAATCAAGTATTAATTGGCATCGATATTAGTAGAAAATAAAGAAGATGATCCCTATTAAATACAGGGATCATCTTTTTATGCCGTCTAACTTTTTTTACATGTCCTTTGCTAGACTCACAATTTTTATATTTAAAGTGAATTATTTGCAATCACAATTATGTTTTTTAAAATCAATTACCATACGCCCTTGAATTCTACCTTGTTCCATTTCTTCGAATACATTTTGTACTTTATCTAGCGAACAAGTTTGAACAACCGGCACTACTTTTCCTTCTGCCCCAAACATAAACGCCTCTTCCAAATCTTTACGAGTACCAACTAGAGAACCAACTACTTCAATTCCATCCAGTACAAGTCGCGGGATGTTTAAGTCCATTGTTTCTACTGGTAGCCCTACTGCAACTACTTTACCGCAAGCACGTACTGCATCAACTGCTGAGTTAAAGGCTACTTTAGAGACTGCTGTTACTACCGCAGCATAAGCGCCACCAAGCTCCTCTTGAACAATTTTATCAGCAGGACCTTGAGAAATTGGATTGATAGTCATATCAGCACCAACTTCTTTCGCTAAGGCTAATTTGTCGTCATTAATGTCTACTGCGATTACCTTTGCACCAAATACATTTTTAGCATATTGGATAGCTAAGTTACCTAATCCACCGCAGCCATAGATTACAATAGGTTGACCAGGTTTAATATCTGATACTTTAATAGCTTTATATGTAGTTACACCAGCACATGTAATTGATGATGCTTGAGCAGGATCTAATCCTTCTGGTACTTTTACCGCATAATCAGCTGTAACGATACATTGTTCAGCCATACCACCATCTACTGAATAACCTGCGTTTTTAACTTCACGGCAAAATGTTTCTCTACCAGTTACGCAATATTCACAACGTCCACAAGATTGGAACATCCATGCAATACTTACACGGTCACCTATCTTTAGCGAATTAACATCATCAGCTATTTTCGTAACAATACCTACACCCTCATGACCAAGAATACGGCCATCAGTGTTACCAAAATCATGATTCGCAACGTGTAAATCAGTGTGGCAAACTCCACAATACTCTACATCTACTAACGCTTCACCTGAGCGTAACGGACGTAATTCTTTTTCAACCACTTCGATGTTTGCTTTGCTGTTTTTATTAACCACTACTGCTTTCATATGTGATCTCCCCTTTAGTGTTCTAGCGTTTTAATGAGTTTATCTCACAACTACTTTCCTCACTACTTTGGCTAGTTACCGTACCAAATTTAAGTATTCAATCATCATTACATGTTCATCATAACATGACACTTCATAAACAAATTGTGAAATTATGAACAATATTTGAATCATTACACAAATCGGTCTTTATTTTTAATTTTTAAAAATGAGAGTTTATCACTGACTATATGTAAGTCATACATTTCTAAAAGAAAAGAAAAGAAAATAAATTAACAAACTTCTCAACGATAAAAAAAAGCTCTTTACTCAATATTTTCTACATTTAAACACTTAGCTTCACAGTAATAGCCTTTACCGCCAACATAAACTTTTTCTATTTTATTTTTGCTATTGGTTGCTAATTTAACTAATATTTCGGAAGGCGAGTGTAAAGAATAACCTTGTTCAAATACATAGACTTCTTTTTGCAAATAGTGCTGTTCATAAAGGTAGCAAGCTAATGCACCGTTTGAAGTTCCAGTCGCTGCTTCTTCATTAATGTCGTATAGTGGAGCAAAATTTCTGCATATAATTCGATTGTCATTAAAAGTATATAGATGCATCCCAACAACATTATAATACTTGCTGATTTCTTTAATTTTTTCAAAATTAGGTTGCAGTGCATGTAATTGTGTTTCGCTTTTTATAGGAATTAAAATATCTTTTAAGCCCGTGGAGACAATTTGGATTGGGTATTTATTGTCTATATCTTTAATGTCAAAACAGTCGGTGAACTCATTTGGAGATACAACATCATAGAATATCGGTTTATTTTGTTCCATGAATATGATGTCATCTGTTATGGTAATAGTAAGAACACCGCTGTTCGTTTCAATCGTATAGCGATTCTTGAAAATTTTATTTAAATGCATCAGTATCGCGAAAGAGCCAATTGTGGCATGACCACATAAATCAACTTCTTCTTTTGGAGTAAAATACTCAAATTTATAATCAGCAATTTCAGATTCTGATATAAATGCGGTTTCCGCATAACCCAGTTGTTTCGCTATTGTCATTTTTTGAGTAGTGGTCAATGTATTTGTATTCTCAATAAATACCACTCCTGCTTTATTTCCGCCTTTATGATCCTTGCTAAATGCACTTGCAACATAAACGGATATTTTCATAAGACACCTTCCTCACTTATAGTAAATTATATATAGAAAGCACTACATATAAATGCAATTGGATAAATTATCCATAAAATACGAGACAAACTATTTTTAGCATTTGAACTCTCCAAAAATAGTTTGTCCACAGTCTGAAAGCTCTTCATTTGAAGAGCTTTTTTATATTCGCTTCATCGAAATCGTTTCACGTATACTTTGTAAATTTTTAAGCGTTTCCTCTTGTCGCTGCAACGACAACCCTACATACAAAGTATCTAATAAGCTTAACTGTGCTAATCGTGATGAACTTGCTTCTGTGCGGAACTCAGTCTCACGTGTTGATGTATATAACGTTATATCAGCAAGTTGACTTAATGCTGATTTCTTATAGCTCGTAATCGCAATAATTTTGGCCCCTCTTGCTTTCGCTACTTCTAATGCTTCAAGTAATCCTTTATTGCTACCAGAGTGAGAAATGCCAATAACAACTGAATTTTTCGAGAGTAAACCTGCTCCCATAATTTGAAAATGCGAATCAGTATGAGCGATACAAGAAATACCCGTTCTCATAAACTTATGATACGCATCCATCGCAATAATACCAGAGCCACCATTTCCATAAAACTCAATTCGACTTGCTTCTTGCAAGGCTCGTACAGCCTGCTCAAGTGCTGTTTCATTTAGCAAATGTAAAGTATCTTGCAGTCCTGTAATATGCGAATGAAAAACTTTTTTAGCAACAGTTACCATACTATCTTCTGCTGATACCTCTTCATGAATATTTTGCATTGGTGTATGTACAATTTCACGGGCTAATGTAATCTTTAAATCTTGAAAACCTTGCAAACCAAGGTGTTTACATAAGCGGAATATCGTAGCTTCGGAACTATTCGTAACTTCAGCTAATTCTGTAATAGATTTATGTACAACATCTTGTGGATGTTTCAAAATATGTTCGGCAATACTTCGCAATTTCGGTGATAAACCATTTAACGAAGCCTGAATCTTTCCAATCCCACTTCTTGTACCAGGCATAGCATATCTTCCCCTTCCATCGTAGCTTTATCCTGTAAAAATCGATTAGTTTAACTAATCATCAGTGAGGATGGTCCCCCCTGATTAGAGTTTCACTTTATTGTACCTAATTATTAAAAGAAGAAAAACCTATATTAGGGATTACTATAAATTTTAATTGCTCCTATGTATTCTGTCATACGATATAACAGAATTATTCATACTTATGAATAATTCTCCCCATGTTTCACTGCGTATAATGCGGCTTGCGTACGATCATCCACTTCCAATTTAGCTAAAACGTTTGAAACGTGTGTTTTCACAGTTTGTTCTGTAATATGAAGTTCTGCTGCAATCTCCTTGTTGCTTCTTCCTTTCGCAATTTCACGAAGTACCTCTTGCTCTCTTTTCGTTAACATTGAAAAAGGATTTTCTATTTCCTTCTTTACTGCGGAACGCCCCATTAATGCAGGTGTTACTTTCGGGTGAAAATTCGCATTTCCTTGATGTACTGCAATAATAGAAGCGACAAGTTGCTCAGGTTGTACTTCTTTTAATTGATAACCATCTGCTCCAGCTTCAAGTGCTGGTATAACATAATCTTGCTCTGAAAAACTACTTAATATAAGTACCTTTATCGTCTCATCGTATTGCTTTAGACGTTTTGTCGCCTCAATTCCATCCATTTTCGGCATTGATACATCCATTAGTACGACATCTGGTTTTTCTTTTTGCACGAAATGTAATGCCTCTTCGCCATTTTCCGCTTCCCCAATAATTTCAAATTCTCCTCTCGTTTTCAAAAAGAATACAAGTCCTCTTCGAACGATATGATGATCCTCAACTAATAGCAATTTAATCTTCAATCTTATTCTCCCCTTCAAATCGGCAATTGAATTTCTATTTTTGTACCCTTTCTCAGCTCTGTTATAATTTGAAACGATCCCTTCATTAATTGAATACGTTCCTTCATACTTTTCAGGCCAAGTGCTGACTCCCTTACTTGATCTTGTATAAATCCTATTCCATTATCTTCTATGTAAAAAAATAACTGGTTATTTTCTATTTTTAAAAGAACATGTACCTTTTCACACGAAGCATGCTTTTTACAATTATGTAGCGCCTCTTGGCTAATACGCCATAAAACTTCTTCTATTTCATCCCCAATTGAAACCATCCCATCAATTCGAACTTCCACTTGAACTCCTAACAACTTCCCGTAATTTTGAATTGCTTCTGCTAATCCTTTCTCTAATCCTTCAGGTCTTAATTGCCAAATTAATAACGTCATCTCTTGTAATGCTTCTTGTGATAATTCTCCAATATAACTTAACATCTCTTGCAATTCTCTATCTTGCGTCATATTCAAAGTACCTTTTGCTGTTAGCATAATAGAAAATAACAATTGTTTTACTGAATCATGTAAATCACGTGCAAGTCGATTTCTTTCCGCTACCACTACATATTTACGTTCTTTCTCAACTAATTGAATACGTTGTATTGTCGTTCCAATTTGAAATGCAATTGATTCTAATAACGCTAACTCTTCCTCAGAAAAATGTGTCTTATGAGGCGCGGCTACATTTAATAGGCCAAATTTCTCTGATCCAGACCTAAGCGGAATTGTCGCATGATGTGTAACATCTTCTGTCTCTCCCCAATTACATTCAATTGCATCTTCTATTCGCTTACATTCAATAATATTAGTCGCTTTTTCTAATCTCCCATTCACAAAACGTTCTACACACCAACAGTTTCCTTCACACATCGGCTTCTTCTCTTGCCACGTAAGAGCCTCTGGTAAATTTTCGTCTACAAGCATGCTATGCTTTCCACTTTCATCAATAAAGAATATCCACCCTGTTTGTAAATTCATTACTTGTAACAATGTATGCAACACTTTTTCTAACATATCCTGTAAGTTTGTTGCTTCATTTAATAATTCAGCAATTTCTTTTAATGCTTCTAAACGATGCATCTCTTTTTCTTCAAAGTTCATTCTCATCACCAACTACAATTATAACATTAAGAAATTTCTAAATTCTATAAATAAAAAAAGAACCGAATTCCTTCAGCCCTTTCTTTATATCAATCATTTTATTATTGTTATTCTATCCAATGTTGGAATCAGAATTTTTGTTAACAAGCGATTCTACTTTAGCTGTCCGATAAAGATTGTCCACCATGAATATGCTGTAAACTTTCAGTAGTAACAACCATATTCGCTGCCGGCATTTGCACTTGATTCTTATGGAATATAGACATTAATTCAAATCTTACTTGTCTAGAAGTTTCAAAATAATCTTCTGGCTTTATTAAACCTGTAATACAAAATTCATAGCCAACATATTTCAGGTTAGGATTTAAGTCTGTAACACCGACGTATTTAAATGGTTCAACAGCCTCATCCTCTACTCTATAAAGAGTTTGATCCAATTTTTCATTGCATATAACACATACTTCTTCTAACAATTCCTTCACTCTTGTTGGATCTTCCTGATAACTTACCGTGATGCGTTCAATTACACGCATCCATCCTTTATTAAAATTTTGTATCGTTCTAATCTCTCCGTGTGGGATGGTAAGTAATTTTCCTGACCATTCACGTATTTGCATAAAACGAATACTAATCTCTTCAATAGTTCCTGAATTTGTTCCGTTAAAAGTTACAAAATCACCAACTCGAAACTCTTTGTCCGCTAATCTTGCAAAGCCTAATATAACATCTTTTAGCATCTGTTGTGCAGCAAAACCGATGACAACTCCAGCTATCCCTGCACCTGCAATAATACTTTTTATATCTACAAATTGGCTAATTAAATATATGATAAGACTGATGATAATGATATATCTAAAAATAGATCGAATTACACTTTGAATCGTCTGCTCTACCTCTTCATCAAAAAAGCTTGATTTCCTAAAAAACCAATCAATAATACGGTTTATTACAAACGAAATAATGATTAAAACTAAAGCAAATAGCAAAAATCTTAAAAGTAAAAACTCCCTTACATAATTAAAAAATTCTTCAGTATACGTTAATAAACTCATCCATCCACTTCCTTAACTAATAAAAATTCTATACAAAGCCGCTATATTTTTTAAATTCATTAGACATTCTTCTATAAATATACCCTTTTTCATAACCTAAAGGGAGCTGGCAATTGAAATTTTTTATGACTTTACTTTAAAACTACACTACTCATCTCAACAAAAGGAAAACATTTACATTATATCGAATAGTTCATTTGAAAATATTATTACTCACGGAGGTTACAACCAATGGGATATATTGAAGAACTAAGAGAAGTTGTTGGATCAAGGCCACTCAATTTAGCAGGCGTTGCGGTAGCTGTTTTCAATGAACAAGGACAAATATTACTACAACAAAGGCGAAATGGCATGTGGGGTGTCCCAGGAGGTTTTGTGGAACTTGGTGAATCTACAGAAGAAGCTGGAAGACGAGAAGTACTTGAAGAAACAGGAATTGAAATTGGTACACTTCAGCTAGTAAGTGTATTTTCAGGTAAAGAATTTTTTGTGAAATTACCGAACGGAGATGAATTTTACCCTATGACAATCGCTTACCTTTGCAAAGATATTACAGGTGGCTCGCTACAAGCTGATCGAGTCGAATCATTACATGTACAGTTTTTTAATTTAAATGAGCTACCACAAAATATTAGTCCATTCATAAAAAAATTAATTGAGCAAAATGTCGTCTCGGTTTAAACGCAAAAAAGAGACCTTTTTAAAGGCCTCTTTTTCATTTCACTTCTGCATGTAAACAAGATTTAAAATGTCCAAGTGCAAATTCATGCCCTTGCGCATTAAAAGATGCAACTGCCTTTTCATAAACAACAATTTTAAATCCTTTATTATACGCATCTACTGCTGTATGAAGAACGCAAATATCAGTACAAACACCTACAAGATGAACTTCTTCTATTCCTCTTTCTCTTAACTTCATCTCTAAATCTGTTCCAGCAAACGCACTGTATCGCGTTTTATCCATATAATATACATTCTCAGCATTTTTATATGTTTCGTATACTTCTTGCAACTCACCGAATAAGTCTCTACCATTTGTACCTGCTATATTATGAGGAGGGAATAATTTCGCTTCGGGATGATATTCATCATTTTCTTCATGTTTATCAATTGCAAACACTACGTAATCTCCATTTTCAATATATTGCTTCGTTATATGTACAATTTCCTGTTCGATTTCTTGACCTGGTTTTCCGCAAGTTAAAGCGCCTTTTTCCGCTACAAAATCATATGTATAATCAATATTAATAAGAGCTCGTTTCATAACTACTATCTCCCCTTCTCCTGTTTCACAGTAAACAATAGAAAATTTGTTATTACGACATCGTATGTACTATTCGACATTTCAAATGAAATACCTACATTTTTCTTGTAAAACTTATCTTAATCAAAGTTTATCATAAAACAGGCACACAATGACAAAACATATACTTCCCATTAACAAGTCATAAGTTTGATAATTAAACGTAAGTTGATTAACGTCTTGTATAGTAAACCAAATTACTGACATGATTATACTAATCAAGAAGATACGAACATATCGATTCATACCTTCAACCTTTTTCTCCATCATAGTAGTAACAAGTGATTCCTTACTGCTTAATCGTACTAGAAAACGAAATAAATTATTCCCTATTACACCATTCCATCCAAACAAAAAAGCACACTACTTTTTTGAGTAATGTACTTTTTATTCTGATTAAGACGCAGGCTTTGTCTCAAATGTTGCTTGATTAAAACTAATAACCTTTCCTTTCGGGTCATTGTTTTCATACTGAACTGCAGTAATTGTATGACTACCTGTTTCCAGCGTCTTTTCTTTTAATTGTACTGTTGTCTGTGTTGTACTAGTTACTTGATGTTTATCTGTATACATTTGATCTACAAATATGAATGTTTCTTTATCACTTTGAAAATTAGAAAGTTCTAATTCAACTTGCTGAATTAAAGTATCCTTTTTGATGAATACAGTCGGTATATTTCCATTTTCAGAAGTACCATCTGGAGTAATAACTTTTACTTTCCCTTCTCCAATTGACATTGCGCCTTCAGGAAATACAACCATATTCTCATCACTTGCGTTTACAACTTGTTCTTCCTGTTTTGATTGCGCGTCCTCTTTTTCCTGTGGAGCACCGCAACCTACTAATAACAATACAGACAATCCAGTGATTATGAATTTTTTCAAAATTCATCCCCCCTGTCATTTGATTATAATTTATTATACAAAAATAACTTTTAAAACTTTTATGAACATATAGAAGCTTGCTCACGATTAATGTATCATACTTTCCTTAATAGAACATTAATTTTTTTTATGAAATAAATAGTAATTCCTTCTTATTTATCATTTTAGCCCAACAAATCGATATAATACCCGCTCCAAAATAAAAAGACATTGATATGTCCAATGTCTTTTTATTTTGCACTTTAAAAAACAAATGTTGTGATTTCTTCTACTTCTTTTCTTGGAAGTTTTTTTGGCTTATCTTTCGGAAATCCGAGTGAAATAACCATATTTATTTGTTTTTCAGGCTCAATTTGTAAATATTGGCGCAGTTCATCTTGAGCTAGCAATACTGGCCCTGTCATTGGACAAGTACCAAGTCCCTTTGCATGTGCAGCTAACATTAAGTTTTGTGCCGCTAAACAGCTACTCTTAATCCCTTCTTCTTCCCAAACTGAATCTGGAACAAAAGCAATGGGATCAAATATCTTTTCACGAAACTTTGATTCATATGGTGTTGCCAAGCATACGATTAATACTGGTGCCTCAGAGAAAGCTGTCGCATATGGTCCGAAAGAACGCGTAAGTAATTTCCCTGCTTTCTCTTCTCCATTATCTGTTGCTTTTGCCGCAAGTTTATGTAAAGCATCCCATGTCATTTGTTCAATTTCTTTAATCTTCTCTCGGTTCATAATGACCAAGAATTCCCACGTTTGTGAGTTCGTATCGCTCGGTGCATAACGAGCACAATCAATTATTTCTTTTATATCATTAGTAGATACTTCTTGTTCTGTGAACTTTCTAACACTTCGTCTTCCGTGAATTACTTCTTTAAAACCTTCATAATTCATACATTAAATCCCCTTTTTACAGCGTTTTCAAATCTTGTCCTACGCTTGAATTATATCATGAAAAAAAGCTGAAGGAATATCAGCTTTTTTCTTCAATATTAGTTCATAACTTTAAACAATCTAATACTTTCTTCATATGCCACTTGGAGTTTCTTTGTAATTGGTCCTCTTTCGCCGTTTCCAAACTGTTCATCACCAATTTGAACGACTGGGAATATTTCAAGCGGCGTCGCTGTAAAGAAGCACTCATCAGCCTCATATACTTCTTGTAATGAAAACTCTCGTTCCTCTACTTCGATATGTAACTCTTTCGCTAATGTAATAACATAGTGCCGCGTAATGCCCTGTAGAATGAAATTGTCAGCCGGATGTGTAATCAATTTATTATTTTTCACCATAAAGAAATTCGAATGACACCCTTCAGTCACAATGCCATCTCGTACTAATATTGCTTCTTGATACCCTTGTTCATTTATTTTATTTTTAATCATGATATTTGGTAAAAGATTTAATGATTTTATATGGCAAAACTTCCACCTGATGTCCTCTTCTACCGTTACCTTAATCCCTGCCTTCATTGAAGCAACTGGTCTTGGGAACGAAACAAGATTTGCAAAATATGTCGGTTGTAAATCTGATTCATATACATGATTGCGTGGTTGTGCACCTCTTGATATTTGTAAATATACATTCCCATCTTCTTGAAATTGATTTTTTTCAATCATTTGATGTAACTCTTCCACTAATTCTTCCTTCGTAAATGGTGGAATTAGTTTTATTTCTGCCATAGAGTTAAAGAATCGTTCCAAATGTAAATCTAATAAATGAGGCTTGCCATCGTATAGTCTAAATACTTCATAAATACCATCACCAAATTGGAAGCCGCGCTCTTCTAATGCGACCATCGGCTGTTCTTCCTTCGTATTAATCATTCTCCCATTAAACAAGATCCACTCTTTATGAGTAGCTTTCATTCTTCCCCACTCCTTTATCACATGATTGATTTTATTGTACAACTTATGTCACCCTTAAAGAAGGAATTTTCTGTATTTTCACGAACAAAAAATACATCACTTCGTAAAAGTGATGTATTTTATCATTTATTTAAGGAAATATTTTTCAATATCATCTAACATAAGATTCGCAGCTTTAATACCGCCTGCTGTATTCCAGATTACTTCATCCACTTGGAATACTTTATTATTTTTAGAAGCCTGTAGTTGCTTAAAGAGTGGATCTTCTGTCCATTCCTTTGCTAACGAATTTCCTTCATTATTCTTATCTGCATCTTTATCAGACGTGAAATAAAATAAGTAGTCCCCGTCCATATTTGGAATTTGCTCTTTTGTAATTCCTTTTATCGCAAAATCATCTTTATCTTGTAATGGTGGTCGTTTAAATCCAATATCATTTAAAACAACTCCCGAGAATGAGTTTTTTTGATAAATACGAACATCACCTGGCACGAAACGAATAATAGAAACTTTAGAATTCAATTTATCGCCTAACTTCTCTTTCATTCCTTCAATACGTTTTTTATAATCATCAAGAGCTTTTTGCCCTTCTTTTTCTTTATTTACAGCTTTTGTATAAAGCGTAAAGTTTTCTTTCCAATCACCGCGTAATGTTTCTGCATAAACAGTTGGTGCGATTTCTTTTAGCTGATCATATATTTTTTCGTGACGCATTTTATTTCCGATAATTAAATCTGGCTTAAGCTTCATTACTGCTTCTAAATTAATATCACGTTCAGTTCCTACAACTTCCGTATTTTTTAATTCTTTCGCTACATGAGGGTACCATTCATCACCAGCACGTGGTTTCGTAGTCCCCACTGGCGTTACGCCCACAGCTAGGAGAGCCTCTGCACCTTCATTTGTTAAAACAACAACTTTTTTAGGTGTACCATTTACTGTCGTTTCGCCCATTGCATGCTTGACCGTATATGAATCTTTTGCTTTAGCTGATATATCATTTTCTTTTTTCTCTTCTTTACTACATCCTGCAATTACAACCATGAGTATCATAATGCAGAACATAATTAGTTTTTTAGTATGTATCATATGTCCTCCCTAGATGAAATCGATTATCATTAACAATTAAAGATTAATGTATACTACATACATTGTCAATGTATATCAGAAAACTTTTTTAATATATACCATTTCGATTCTATTGGCTTTTCTAATGTTTCTTTTTAACATATAGTGTATAAGTATGAAAATTTATGTTGTTATTACAATGCGTATCTGAGTTATACATAACAAAGATACGCATCCATATTGCATTATCATTTTAATTCCTAATATTGAGTATACTTAATATACGATGGATCATTATATACCCACTGATTTCCACCAAGGTTTAACCAGCCATTTTCATTTATATATACTAAATAAGATTCTGGAGGATTTAATTGACGGATAACTGCAGATGTAGTTGATGGACCACTTCTTAAATTTACATTCATCCCTTGTATATATGCAACCCCAATCGGACTTCCATCACTATTGCTTGTCTTTACAAAATTAATGTAAGAAGGATCATTATACACCCATTGTCCATTCCCCAAATCTAACCATCCGTTACTTTCCTGATATACAACGTAAGATTCTGGAGAATTTAATTGACGAATAACTGAGGAAGAAGTTGATGGACCATTTCTTAAATTTACATTTTTCCCAAGGATATAAGCGATTCCCTTCGTTTGAGGTGTCGGTTGTGGGTTTGGAGGTTGTGGATTTGGAGCTACTCCAAAAATAGCCGCTATTCCATTTGCATACGCTTGACTTAGATCTTCAATAAATTGTGGATTTTTTAATAAATTTGCATCAAACGTTGTATCAATAAAGGCAGTCTCAGTTAAAATTGCATCCATTGCGGTTTCTCTTAATACCGCATAATTTTCTTTTTTTGCTCCTCGATCACGAAGACCGTATTTTGTTAATACAGGATTTACTGCTGTATGCATCTTTTGTTGCTTTGCATATGCAGTGCTGCTGTTGGATAACGCATTATAAATATAGCTTTCAAAACCTGTACCCCCGCCGCTATTAATATGAAATGAAATAAAATAATCCGCACCAAAAGCATTAGCAATATTAGCACGTTCCGATAAGGAAATAAACACGTCACTATCACGTGTCATTTTAATTGTAATTGGGTAATTTACCGTTAAAATATCTCGAACGCGTCTAGCAATTTGAAGCGTTAAGTTTTTTTCTACTAAGCCATTACCAACAGCACCAGAATCATATCCACCGTGCCCTGCGTCTATAACAAGTTTCATTTTACTACCCCGCCCCTTTCTTGTAATATGTTAGCATTGCTACTCGTCCTATTTTATGTGAAATGTACAAGTTCTGTTACAATCACAAATAAAAAAACCGCCTTATGTAAGGCGGTTTCTATCATCTTGTTTTAACCAATTTAAAATAAATATATACGATTGATAGTGAATATAACGTATGCAAAATAAAATAAATAAAAGTACTATTCCAACACCACTATAAAGTAAACCGAACTTTAAAAAAACATTCACAAGTGGTGGAAAGTTCATTATATTTTGTAATGTACTAAGCATACAAAATATAATGAAAAAGACAGGGACGTATTGTAATTCATACGGCTTTCTTTTCTTAATCATTCTTTTCCGAATGATTATATGACATAGTTCTGCTACTATAAAGCACCCTCCAATTAATACAAGACCAGAAGTCATTGTCATACATCCACCTGCCTTATATTTATTGTATCGCATAAATAATCATCGTTATATTTTCTTCACATACGCTCCATCTTCTGAAGTAAAGCCAAAACTCTCTATGAAAGAATGCGCTTTTTCTGTTAATTCCTCTTGTAGCACTTTTATTTCTTTCACATTTCTTTGTTTCATCATTTCTTCAAATGTAAAATACGTATTTGTACCATAACCATAACCTTGGTAATCAAAATGAATAATTAGCTGTGATAAAACAGCTCGTTCCTCTTGAACACTATAATCTATTACACCAATATATGTATCATCAACTTTCACACAATACTGTACCTTTTTCTCACCTAAACTATGCGATTTAAACATTTCTTTAACAACGCTTTCATTTTCTATAGTAACTTTCTCAAACGTAATCATATGTTGTCCATCCTTTTACTATTATTGTATCAATAATACTTCCTATTTATGAAAAAAACCTTAAGACCGTATGCGATCTTAAGGTTTTTCTAATTACACTAAGCTATACGCACGTTTTGTTTCTTCATGGAACTTGTTCGTATCGTATTTATGCTCAACATAAATTTGGTGCCATACCATAAACGCAAGTACAGTCCAAATTTTACGGCTATAATCGCCTTTATCTGCACAATGTGCTTCCAGTAAGTTTAATACATACTGTTTGTCGATTAAATGCTCTGTCTTACTTTCGTTTATAATATTTATAGCCCAATCATGCATTTCGTCTTTTAACCAGTGACGAATTGGTACTGGGAATCCAAGTTTTTTACGATCTAATACGTGATCTGGAACGATTCCGCGTGCTGCTTCACGTAAAATAGCTTTCGTAGTTCCGTTAGCAATCTTAAGTTCAGTTGGAATTTTAGATGCAACATCGAATACTTCTTTATCTAAGAACGGTACACGAAGTTCTAATGAGTTTGCCATTGTCATTTTATCAGCTTTTAATAAAATGTCACCGCGTAACCATGTGAACATGTCAATGTACTGCATTTTACTTACATCATCATAATCTTTAATCTCGTTATACAATGGTTTCGTGATATCCATATAGTTAACACTTTCATTGTAATACTTCATTAATTCAGCTTTTTCTTCTTCACGGAAGATTTTCGCATTTCCATAGTAACGCTCTTCAATTGGTGTACATCCACGCTCTAGGAAGCTCTTACCTTTAAATCCTTCTTTAAGAGCACCACTCAATGCTTTTAGAACACTCTTACCTGGGCTAGGAATGTAAGAGAACATTTTTAGTGAGTTTGGCTCACGGTAAATGTTATAACCACCAAATAGCTCGTCTGCGCCTTCACCTGAAAGAACAACTGTTACATGTTTACGTGCTTCTTTAGCAACGAAGTACAATGGTACAGCTGCTGGATCAGCTAAAGGATCATCCATATGCCAAATGATTTTTGGGAACTCATCCATAAATTCTTTCGCTGAAATGAATACGTTATGGTTTTTAACGCCTAATTTCTCAGCAGTTTCTTTTGCAACATCAACTTCACTGAAACCACGTTGCTCAAAACCAACAGAGAATGTTAAAAGATTTGGATTCATTTCTCTTGCAATAGAAGCGATGATAGATGAATCGATACCACCAGATAAGAATGAACCTACTGGTACATCACTACGCATATGCACTTTTACTGAATCATATAGTACATCACGAATTGCTTGGATATGCTCCTCTTTCGTTGCACTTGAAGCATTGAAATAAGGTTTCCAGTAGCGATGGATTTCCATCTCTTTACCGATTTCTTTTACGAAATAATGACCAGGCTCGATTTTATTAACATCAATTGTTAATGTTTCTGGCTCTGGGCCATATTGGTACGTAAAATAATGTTGTAGTGACGTTGGATTAACGCCTTTATCTTCCATCACATGCATAATACTTTTCTTCTCAGATGCGAAGAATGTAGTATCACCTTGCTGTGCGATGTATAGAGGTTTAATACCGAAGTGGTCACGTGCACCGAAAAGTTTCTTCTCTTCACGATCCCAAATCATAAATGCAAACATACCACGAAGGTAGTCTACACATTTTTCTTTCATATGTGCATACAATGCAATAATAACTTCTGTATCAGATTGCGTTGCAAACGTTGCACCTTTTTCAAGTAACATTTCACGTAATTCTACATAGTTGTAAATTTCACCATTAAAAATAATTACATATCGATCATTTTCATAAGTTAGCGGCTGATGTCCTGCCTCTAAGTCAATGATACTTAAACGGCGGAAGCCAAATTGTACATGTTCATCACGAAAATATCCTTCGTCATCTGGACCACGGTGGAAAATCATCGTGTTCATATTTTCAAATTGATGTTTTTCTGTTTCTGAAAACTCTCTAGGGTTTTCACATAAACATCCTACAAAACCACACATACTTCTTACCCTCTTTCGGTTTTCATTCTGTTTCTATACTACTATATCAACCCTATTTATACTAGCATAATCAACTGAATATGGCGACCAAAAACTATAAAAAAATCACTCCATTTCACATTTTTAACAATTTTTTATGAAAACATGAAAACTAGGCACTCACCTTTCTCCGCTTTTGTCATATGATATTGCAAATTGATTTCTAGGAGGGAATACCATGAGTGAAGAAAAAAAAGATTCTTCTCGCCCACCGGTTCGTAATTACTTAAAGCAAATTGATGATTTCTTCGAGCAAACACCTCTTCGCAATGTAATCGCTGATTTAAATCATTTTTTCCAAAAAGGAAACCGTTTATTAACATTCCCTGTAGATTTATATGAAGTTGGTGAAGAACTCGTTGTTACAGCTGAACTACCAGGTATACAAAAAGAGCAAATCCAAATTGAAATACAAAGTGAATACTTAAAAGTCTCTGTAAAAGAAGAGATACTCGAAGAGGAAGAAGAAACATCCCATAACTATTATCGCCGAGAACGTTCCATTTCAGAAGCATCAAGATTGATTAAGTTGCCGTATTCAATTAATAAAAAAGCAGCAAAAGCTTCTTATCAAAACGGCGTATTAGAAATTCGGGCGCCGAAACTTCCCCAACAACATGACATTTTATCCATAGACTAATGCAAAAAAATAAGGGTGCTATGCACCCTTATTTTTAATCCACTAATCGCTTCATATCACGTATAATGTCTTCGTATGGCGTATTACTAATGCCACTATACTTTTTCATTACTTTTCCGTTTTGATCAATTAAATAAAATGATGTACCATGCATGACCTGACCGTTCTCCGGCTTATCTACAAGTGATTGGAAATTATCTTTTGAAAACTTTGTAATATCTTCTAACGAATATCCCGTTAATAAATTCCAGTTACTAGTATCCTCTGTAAACTTTTGAATAAATGCTTTCAGATTTTCTGGTTTATCAAGGTCTGGATCTACACTAAATGAAACAAACTGAACGTCTATCTTCTCTTCTTTTGCCATCTTTTGCAGCTTGGCCATATTTGCAGTCATTGGTGGACAAACTGTTTGACAATTTGTGAACATAAAATCTGCAACCCAAACTTTCCCTTTTAAATCTTTTGTACCAAATTGCTTTCCATCTTGATTTGTAAATTGGAAAGTTTCTAAATCCCAATTCAATGGTTTACGAAGCTTTGAACCTGATCCACTACATCCTGCAAGTACAAAGAGACAAAATACAACCATAAGACCAATTATTTTTTGATAACGCTTCATTTATAAACCTCTTTTCTCTATCCTAAATTTAAATAGGTTATGTTTATAATAACAAAAGTTAACACTACGAGAAAATTGTTTACTACATTTGTTCACGAAATCGTACGAATTTACGTATGTTACTTCTTTATTTCAAGCGAATTACTAGACAAAATATATTTTTTTACTATTATTTCTATAAATAGAAGTGATAAAACTATTTTTATTGTTACTTTTGTAAATACCTTTCCCTATTTTTTAACAATTCCTTAAACATTAATCCATGTTTTACACTGTATTCCTTAACAACATTTCGGTACAATACAAATACAACGATTTTAAATGAGGTGATGTTCATGGCAAAGCGCTATGAAAATATGGATAATGTTAGTACAAAAAAATCAATTCGCTCTTTTTTACGCTGGCGTAAAGAACGAAAGCAAAACAAAAAAGATTTTTCTTTCTTAGTAGAACAATCACCCGTTAAACAAAGTGCATTTTTGCAAAGTAATGTAAAAAAAACGACTGTCACATGGATTGGGCATTCTACTTTTCTTATCCAAACGAATGGACTTAATATATTAACAGATCCAGTATGGGCCAATAAATTAAAGCTAGTTCCAAGACTTACAGAACCTGGACTCTCTATAGAAGCACTACCTAAAATTGATATTGTCCTTATTTCACATGGTCATTATGATCATTTAGATTTTTCAACTCTTCGTCAGTTGAATGATGATGTTCTATACCTTGTACCTATCGGATTAAAAAAATTATTTACTCGTAAGAAATTTAAACATGTAGAAGAGTATAAATGGTGGGAAAGTACGATAATTAACGAAGTTTCTTTTCACTTCGTACCTGCTCAGCACTGGACGAGAAGATTCTTATTTGATATGAATACGTCTCACTGGGGGGGATGGATTATTGATAATGAAACGACTATGGAAACCATATATTTTTGTGGCGACAGTGGCTATTTCCAAGGTTTCAAAGAAATTGGTGAACGCTTTTTAATTGATATTGCTCTTATGCCCATTGGCGCTTATGAACCAGAATGGTTTATGAAAGTATCTCATGTTTCACCTGAAGAGGCTGTGCAAGCTTATTTAGATTTAAACGCTACTCATTTTATACCGATGCATTACGGAGCATTTGCACTCGCCGATGAAACACCTCGTGAAGCAATAACTAGACTTCGAAATAATTGGAATTTGCGCATGTTACCATGGGAACAACTGCATGTACTCTTTTTAGGCCAAACTTTTATTTATAGTAACGCAACAAATGATAAGCAAATAAATGAAAAAATTGAAACTTTACATGTGTAACGTAGCGACTGATTTTCTACATCTAACATATAATATAGAAAATCCTATAGTGAAGGCTTTTACGGACAGCCCGTTACCTAACCTCTTTGCTCCAGCTAAATTTTGAGGTGGGAGTTTTACTGTCCGCAAATTGCGGGATAAAGGGTGTTTTCTATGAATAGATATTTACAGACTCGCTATATCATTAGCGGTAGTGCCTGTATAGCTCTTCTTATTTCTTACTTTCTATTTACATAAAAAAGCTACTTGAAATATATTTTCAAGTAGCTTTTTTATTACTCTGCTAAATACATAAATCCGATTGCACCCGGACCTGTATGAGTACTAATTATAGGCGTTGTATAGAAAATTTCTGATTGAGCAAACCCACTCACTTTTTCAACCGCCGCTTTCATACTTTCAGCTAAAGGAATTGCTTTCGCATGTGGAATTGCAACAGCCTTTACAACTTTTCCAGCTGTATCTTGCTCAAATAACTTAGCTAATGTTTTTACAATTTGGCCTTGGCTACGAACTTTCGTTACAGGATTATAAACACCGTCTTCAAGACTAGCAATTGGCTTTATATTAAGCAGCGAACCGATAAACGCTTTTCCTTTACCGATACGTCCACCCTTCACTAAGTTTTCTAATGTATCTACTACTACATATAAACGAGTATTCTTTCTTACTTCATCTACACGTTTTAAAATTTCTTCTAGTGAGCGCCCTTCATTTGCCATTTTTGCAGCTTCAATTACTTGATATGCTAAAGCATGTGTAATAAATTGAGAATCAACAACTGTTACTTTTGTATCGGTCATTGATGCAGCACTATTTGCAGTTGCTACAGTACCACTCATTCCACTTGTCATATGAATGGAAAGTACTTCACTTCCATCTTCACCTAACTTGTTATACATTTCTACAAATGTACCCATTGCTGGTTGCGATGTTTTTGGTAATTCCTCTGATTTAAGCATTTCTTCAATAAATTCATCTGGTTGTAGATCAACGCGATCTAAATATGTTTGTCCATTTACAGAGATTGATAATGGTAGAACATGAATGTCATACTTCTCGATTACTTCTTGTGATAAATCTGCCGTTGAATCTGTTACAATTTTAATTTTTTGCATATTATATTCTTCCCTTTCCAATACGCTCTCCTTGTTATTATACTAGTATTCCCATTGCTTTCAACAATTTGGAACGAAATTTCATCAAATTAATTATATTTTTATATCTAAAATGAAAAAGACAGAGCTCCTAACCCTGTCTCTACTCTATATCATGCATTTTTTTCAAGAGTATTTGTTTTATATACATTTAAATAATCATTCCACTTCAAACAATTTTGTAAATATTCACGGAAAGAATATGCAAATCTTGGATGTTTTTGTTTTTGAATTTTTGCAATAAATAATTGAAGACGAGACTGAATTAGAAACGATAATGGATGCTGCGCCTGTAGGACAGGGATTTCGAATATTTTAATACAATCCCCTGTTGAATGAGTGAAATAAAAACTTTTCGTAATCACAATATCAATCCTCTTTTTCATTGGATTTTTGAACTTCCTCTACTTTGCGTTGTAACACGTTGTTTAACGTGGAGTAAAATCAGACTTATATGATTTCTGTAGTCCTTATGGCTAGAAGATTTATACTCTATTCATCTCCACCTAATCCATCTTCCCATCCTAAATATCTCCGAGACGGGAATCTCATTATCCATCAATTGTTTAATACATTTAGTATAAGCTTATAAAAGCGCAAAGTTTGTCTAAATTTTGGAGATTCTATAATTTTTTTCTTCTATATATTGTATACGTTTATAGCTATAGTATAACCAATAAATAAAAAAGTGCCTTTATAACGAGGCACTTTTCGACTGCATTTCTTCTCTTTTCTTTTTCCTCTTACTAACAACCTTTGATAAAGCAATACTTACTTCATAAATACAAATAAGCGGCACCGCAACTAAACTATGAGATAAAAAGTCAGGCGGTGATATACAAGATGCAATGATAATCAGTGCTACGTAAGCATATCTTCTTATTTTTATTAAAAATTCCGCCGTAAGTATTCCAATACTAGTTAAAAACATTACAACGACTGGTAATTCAAAAATCACAGCAAATGGGACTGTTAAATTAAGTACAAAATGAAAATACTTTTCTGTCGTAAACATCGTATTAAACATTTCATTACCTATCGTAGTTAAAAAGTGAAATAGAAATGGCATTACAATAAAGTATCCAAAACATAAACCTGCAATAAATAATATAGACAATACCGGTATATACATTATTGTCATCTTTTGTTCATTTGGATGTAAACCCGGTTTTACAAATAACCAAATTTGTATAGCAGCAAAAGGAATTGTACAAACGATAGCAAATACTGTAGCAATCGAGAAAAAAATCCACAATACATCACTTGGACCGAGAACAGTTAATTTCATTGGTAAATCTTTTACAAGCCAAAAATAAATATCCTTTGTAAAAGTAAATCCGATAATTAAAAATAGTACAAAGGATAACACCGTATATATTACTCTTTTTCGAAGCTCAACAATATGTTCTACTACGCTCATTTCCCGATCTTCCAACTCGTTCACCACACTTTATTTATCCATTACAAGGAAAATACATTACATTTTTTCTTTCTTTTCCTTTTCTTGAAATGCGTCATCTGTCAATTCTTTCGTTGATTTTTTAAACTCTTTTAACGTTTCCCCTAAAGCCTTCCCGATTTCCGGCAATTTTTTAGGCCCAAATAAAATGAGTACTGCTACTAAAATTAAAATTAACCCTGGAAAGCCAATATTTGAAAACATTTCCCCATCCCCTTTATTAGTAGTTTCCTTGTCCTACTATTACATAATTTTATTTTGTCAAAAAAGTTTGAAAACGTCAACAAATCCATTGCCTTTTGTCAAAAAAATTCAAAAATATAATCAATTATACAAATTTCATTTTCTATTGCCCTTGTGTATGATATGGTAAGGGAAATGACATATTATTTCATGATAGTAGAAAGGATTTGCATTATGACTGAAAAAATGACACGAATGACCCAATTTGTAAAAGAAGAAATTGCAAATGCAATTACACATGGTATCGGTGCCATTTTAAGCATCCCTGCCTTAATCATATTGATTATTCATGCTTCTAAGCACGGTACCGCATCAGCTGTAGTTGCATTTACTGTTTATGGTGTAAGCATGTTCTTACTGTACTTGTTTTCAACATTGCTACACAGCATCCATCATCCTAAAGTTGAAAAAATATTTACTATTTTAGATCATTCAGCCATTTACTTATTGATTGCTGGCACGTATACTCCTTTTCTACTTATTACACTTCGTGGCCCATTAGGATGGACGTTACTTGCTATTATATGGACACTTGCAATCGGAGGTATCGTCTTCAAAATTTTCTTTGTACGTCGCTTTATAAAGGCATCAACTTTATGTTACATCATTATGGGCTGGCTCATAATCGTTGCCATTAAACCACTTTATGAAAATCTAACTGGACATGGTTTTTCACTACTTTTAGCAGGTGGAATTTTATATTCTGTCGGAGCTATATTCTTCCTTTGGGAAAAGCTACCTTTCAACCATGCCATATGGCACCTGTTCGTTTTAGGTGGTAGTGCGATGATGTTCTTTTGTGTACTCTTTTATGTCTTACCTACAGCATAGTAAAAAAGGTTTCAGCTTACTATAAGCTGAAACCTTTTTTACTACTTATGTAATTGTGATGCGATAACTTCCTGTGTATGCTTCGTTAATTCTTTAATATCCATATTCGCATAATCTTCAGGTGTAATCGGCTTAGAAATTGTTACTGTTGCATGAGCTGGCTTCATACGATTTCCATTCGCTTCAAACATCTTATATGTACCATCTAACGTTACAGGTAAAATTGCTACACCTGACTTTACTGCAAGATGAAAACTACCAGCCTTAAACTCTCCAACTTCGCCACCCTTACTTCTTGTCCCTTCTGGGAAAATTACGATAGAATGTCCATTCTTTAATAGCTCGATTCCATCTTTAATTGCTTTAAGAGATTGACGACGATCGCTACGATCCATAAATACACAATTCATAAGTTCCATCCAAGTTGGCACAACTGGGAACTTTTTAATTTCTGCTTTTGACACGAATCCAATTGGTTTATTTAAGTAACCTAGTAAAACAGGGATATCCATATTACTTTGGTGATTACTTACAACTAGTACCGGCTTGTCTTTCGGAACATTTTCAAGCCCTTTCACTTCTACTGTCCCTCCAGCTACACGTACCATTTTCTTACCAAACCAATTTGTCGTTTTGTACACAGCATTATCTTTTTCTTTTGGCGCCATCGTATTTACTTGTCTTTTAAGACGCCACATTCTCGGTGTAATCGCAATTACGATTAAAATTAAATAAAAGATTTTAAAAAACGTTTGAATCATACAGAACCCCCACCTATTATCATTCCGACCTTCATTATACTAGACAAACGAAGGAAAAAGAAGAAAAAAAGTCCAAACATCAAGTGTTTGGACTTTTTAAGGCATTCTATATTAGAAACGTTTTGCTAATTCACGAGCATTAGCAATTGCTGCTTCTTTAATTTCTTGTGCTTTTTCAGGGTTTGCATTCATACCTTCAACTGCAATATATTCAGTTTCATTTACTCCGACAAATCCTAATACAGTTTTTAAGTGATTACGACCGAAGTCTACAGCTGCGTATGCTCCTTCAGAATATACGCCACCTGTTGCTTGAATGTGAAGTGCTTTTTTACCTTCTAATAAGCCAACTGGACCATTTTCAGTATATTTGAATGTTTTACCTGCGATTGCTACGTTATCTAAGTATGCTTTTACTACTGGTGGATAGCTAAAGTTCCACATTGGAGTTACGAATACATAACGATCTGCATGCATAAATGTTTCTAAGTTTGTGTTCATTGCTGCTACTTTTTGTTGTTGAACTTCAGTTAAAGTTTCAAAGCCTTCACCTGCTGCAAATTTACCCCAAGCACCAAATACATCTGCATCGATTGCTGGTACAGTAGTATTGAATAGATCAATTGTTACAACTTCGTCTTGTGGATGCTCGTTTTTATAAGCCTCGATGAAAGCTTCCCCTACTGCCATTCCGAAAGAACCTTCTGCTGAATTTGGATTTGCTGTGATAAATAGTACTTTTGTCATTATATTCTCTCCCTTTTTTCTCTTTATCTTTAATTCAAGATTTATTTTTCGAAAGTTAATAACTTACCTTATGTAAGTATAATACAAAAAGTTTTAATTAATGTCAATAAAAAATAGCTACTTTTTTTTCGTAAGTTAATGATTTATTTTGTTTCTTTAAAATTTAGTATACAGATATTAAGACTCCTCATACAAAAAGGCTATCTCTATAATTTATAGAGATAGCCTTTTATTACATATTATTTTTGAAAAACATGTTTTACTTTTTCAGCTGGAATGTTACTTCCACCTCTACCTTTTACATCTTCAATCATCATTGTAATGACCATATCTGGTGAATTCAAATCAAATGCAGCGAACCAGCCTAGTTCTTTTCCTTCGGCCTCTTTGGATACTTTTAATTCCGCTGTACCTGTTTTTCCAGCAAGAGTCATTCCATCAATTTTAGCAATTTTCCCTGTGCCATCCGGATCATTAATTACTTTCGTCATAGCAGTTTTTAATATATCCTGATTTCCTTTAGAAATTACATTTTCTTTCCAAGCTTTTGGTTGTTTATCTGTTTTAATAATATACGCTGATGGAATCGTTCCATCATTTACAATTGGCGCATACGTTAAAGCTAAATGAAGAGGAGTCATTAATACTTGCCCTTGTCCATATCCTGTATCTGCCATTTGAATATCATTTTTAATACCGTCATTTGCAATTTTAGAAGCAGGGAATCCATATTCAATTGGTAATTTTTCATCGAATCCGAATTTTTTCGCTTCACTCATAAACTTGTCTTTTCCGATTTTCAATGCTTCTTGTGCGAAGTAAATATTATCCGAGTATTTCATCGCCTTATCAAAATCAATCGGATTTGCATCTTTCACACGCGTTACATAATAATTACCCCAAGAAGAATCTTTTGTCCATTTTAATCCTTCAATTTTTAACTCTTCTTTTGGATCAATCGTTTTCGTTTCAAGACCAATTGCAGCTGTAATTGGTTTAAATACAGAACCTGGTACCGATAATTGTGTAAAGCGATTCGTCATCGGTTTTTTCGGATCATTATTCCAAGCTTCGCGTTGTGCTTTCGATGTTCCTCGTGCAATTAAATTCGGATCATATGCTGGACTACTTACTAGTGCAATTGTTTCTCCACTTTTCGGATTAATTGCTGCACTTGAACCAGCTTCGCCCTTCATTTCATTGTACGTTTTTTCTTGAACAGCACTATCAATAGTTAAAGTTACGTTTTCTCCATCAACAGCATCTGTTTTTGCCAAGTTTTTAATTTCTTTTCCTTGTGCATCTTCTACAAAGACACGGCCACCTTTTTTACCGCGTAGCTTTTCCTCTAATACTTGCTCTAAACCAGCTTTACCAACTGGATCATCAGCTTGATAGCCTTTCTTTTGAAGCGTTTTTAAATCTTCAGCATTTACCTTTCCGATATAACCAGTTAGATGAGCTGCCGCTTCCCCTAATGGATATGTACGAACATTTACAGGTTTTGTTGAAACACCTGCTAAATCAATGTACGTATTTTGCGTTGCCCCTTCAGGCAAAATTCCAATTGGTACGAGATACCCTGGTTTTACCCATTTAGCAGCTAATTTTTGATCAATTTCTTCTACAGTCATATTTAACAACTTCGCTACTGTCTCTTTCGTTTGCGGAGCAGTATCGTCTAATTTTTCTGGAACTATTCCAATTTCAGAAGCTTTCCCATTCGTTGCAAGACCTTTTCCATTACGATCGTATATTTCACCACGTTTTGGCTGTGTTGTCTGCATACGCACTTTACTATCTTTCGTCATACCAGGGAAAATAAAATCAGGAGTCCAATCTATTTTCCAAGATTCTTTATCTCCATCTTTTTCTTTCACCATTTTTGCTTCATGGCCAAAAGTAATTTTACCACCAACTGTATCCATGCTTACTTTAAAAGGAACAGGGCCTTCATCTTTTTTATCTTCTTTTACTTCCCCTGTTTCTACCTTTAAGTCTTTTACTTCGATACCAGAATAAATTTTTTCATATTTCTCAGTAAACTCTTTCTTTGAAATATCTTTTTTTGCATTTTTTGATAGTTGATCATACATATCTGCAAATTTTTGTTTATTCCATGCTTTTACATATGTATCAAACGCTTCTTGTGGTTTTTCTTCTTTACCGCATCCAACTAACATGAATGTTAAGCAAAGAAAAAGAATCCCCCATATCTTTCTCAATCCATTCTCCTCCTCTTTCTATATTAGTAATTTTGAAAATTTTAGCATTTTTTACATGCTACCTATCATTATAGCACTATCGAATCTCATCTATAAACTTATATTGGTGAATATAAATAAAAAGATTGATGCGAATTCTCACATCAACCTTTTTTATTATTGTTGTTTCTCATATACATGGTAATAATACGTATACGGGTTTTGTTCATCCGTTAAACCTTTTTCCACAAAAATCTCTTTCCAATTTGTCATATCCATTTCTGGGAAGAATGTATCTCCTTCAAATGCATAATGGATTTTTGTTATATACAATTTGTCTACATAAGGTAAAAAGAGATCATAAATTTGCGCCCCGCCAAAAATAAAAATCTCTTCTTCATTTTTACATAGTTCAAATACTTCTTCTACAGAATGAACAACTTCACATCCTTCAACGTGATATCCTTCATTACGAGTTACAATAATATTACGTCTTCCAGGCAGCGGTCTACCAATCGCTTCATAGTTCTTTCTTCCCATAATAAGCGGGTGACCCATCGTTGTTTTCTTCACGTATTGTAATTCACTCGGTAAACGCCAAGGTAAATTATTATCTTTACCAATTACTCTATTTTCGTCCATTGCGACCATAAATGAAACAATCATTTTTTCATCTCCTCTACAATTATACTGCAACCGGTGCTTTAATTGCTGGATGCGGATCGTATCCTTCAATCGTTAAATCTTCCATTTCAAAATCGAAAACAGATTTCACATCTGAATTTAATGTAAGTTTCGGGAACGGACGTGGTTCACGTGCCAATTGCTTTTCTACTTGTTCAAAATGATTTGTATAAATGTGTGCATCTCCAATTGTATGAACAAATTCTCCTACTTCAAGACCACATTCATGTGCAATTAAATGTGTTAGTAGTGCATAACTTGCGATGTTAAATGGAATTCCAAGGAATATGTCACCACTTCTTTGATATAACTGACAAGAAAGTTTTCCGTCCGCTACATAAAACTGGAATAATGTATGACAAGGCGGTAATGCCATACTCGGTACGTCTTCAGGATTCCAAGCAGAAACGATTAAACGACGTGAGTCTGGTGTTTTTTTAATCATTTCAATTACATCTTTTAATTGATCAAGTGTCTCACCGGCTGTCGTTTTCCAAGCACGCCACTGTTTACCGTATACGTCTCCTAAATAACCATATTTATTTGAGAAATCATCATCTTCTAAAACGTTCTTTTTAAACAATTCCATTTGCTCATCGTACTGTACTTTAAATTCTTCATCTTGTTGTGAGCGAAGACCAAAATCAGTCATGTCAGGACCAGTATACTCGTCACTTTCCACCCAGCCCTTAAATGCCCATTCATTCCAAATATTATTATTATGCTGCAATAAATAGCGAATATTTGTATCACCTTTCATAAACCAAAGTAGTTCACTTGCTACAAGGCGAAATGGTACTCTTTTTGTCGTTAATAAAGGAAATCCTTTACTCAAATCAAAACGCATTTGATATCCAAATACAGATACAGTTCCTGTCCCTGTACGATCTTCTTTCTTCGTACCATGTTCCATTACATGGCGGCATAAATTTAAGTATTCATTTTCAGCATGTTTCATATGTAGGAAAACCTTCTTTCAATCGTATATGCAATTTATCATAACATGAAAAATGGTAAAGTTAATAATCCTAATTAATAAAATTTCTCCCACTAATTCTTACAAAATTATTAACTTTCCAAATTTAAAAAGGTTTTCATTTTCTATTACCGAAAGTATAGTGCGGTAGAACAAAATTTATATTTGGAGGTTAGAAGTATGTCTAAATTTGGAACGCCTGTTATGACTTCTTTACAAACAACGGTTGAAAAAATGATGAAGGATTTAAATGTTCCTGGTGCTGCTGTCGCTGTAATAAAAGACGGTGAAGTTATTATTTCAGAAGGTTTCGGCTATCGTAATATAGAAACAAAAGAGGCTGTTACACCGCATACTCGATTCGCAATCGGTTCCTCAACGAAAGCTTTTGGCACACTTTCATTAAGTTTGTTAACACAACAACAAAAATTTAATTGGGATAGTCCTGTCCAGTCTTTTATACCTAACTTCTCTTTATCTGAAGTACTTGCTAGCTCACAAGTTACCGGACGAGATTTAGCTTCTCATCGAACCGGTGTAAGCCGTCATGAGGCTCTTTGGTATAGCTCTTCCTTATCTCGAAAAAATCTCGTTGAAAAAATAAAACATTTACCACTTGATGCGCCGTTCCGAACAGCGTTTCTATATAACAACTTAATGTATACAACAATCAGCTACATTGTGGAAAATATTACAAATCAAACGTGGGAACAATACGTTACAGAACATATTTTAGAGCCTTTAAATATGAATCAAACAAACTTCTCTGTTACAGATTCACAAACTACAGATGATTATGCTTTACCTTACGTTGAAAATGAAGGTAAAATAAAAGAAGTTCCATTCCATAACATCGATACAGTTGGAGCTGCTGGGTGTATTAATTCTACAATTGAAGATATGGCAAATTGGGTCCTTCTTCACTTAAACAAAGGTAAATTTGGAAATCATGAATTAATCTCCTCTGAATTATTACAACAAATGTATACACCACATAATTCCATTCCAGATCAACCAGTTTTATCACTTCCTGAATCTCCATTAAATAGTTACGGTCTTGGTTGGTTTATTAGCGCTTACCGTGGTAATAAGGTAATTCATCATGGCGGTAATATTGATGGGTTTTCAGCACTTGTTTCATTCATACCAACAGAAAACATAGGCCTTGTCATTTTAACGAATGCTGGAGGAACATTACTTCCTACTTATCTCGCTAATCAAATTTATGACGAACTACTTGAATTAGAATCCATTGATTGGCATAAACGTGCTGTAGAAGATACTGAGAAAATGAAGGAAATGATGAAAGAAGCAACTGAATCGCTTCCTGAACAAATTAAAGGGACTACACCTTCTCACAAGTTAGAGGATTATACTGGTACTTTTGAACATCCTGCATACGGAACATTACAAGTATACAAACAAGATGATTCGTTATTTGTACAATTTATGGAGATGAAGGTTCAATTGCACCATCATCACTACGACATCTTCTCTGCAAAAATTGACTTATTCCAAATGAAAATGAGTTTATTATTCGCTTATGAAATGAATGTGAGTGGTGAATTCCCATCTCTTCAGTTACATGTGCCAGCTATGTTAAGTACTCAGCCGCTGACATTTAAGAAAATCAAATAATTATTTTGATGGTAAAAAATAAAGGTAGGTGCGAATCACACCTACCTTTTCTATTTCATATCCATCTTATCTGGTTGAAACCAAATCGGCTTCGATAGTTCAAAGTTTTTATGATCTTCTGATACAATATGAAGACGCTCTAACGTATCCTCCAACATATGCGGTGCTGCTCGTAATGTCCAGACAACTGATGAGAAAACTGTCATGCCAACGTACACCGCATATAATTTCCAGAACTCCTCTGGTATTCTCTCATTAAAGTATCCTTCTATTTGTCCGATTGAATATGGAATACTAATGTCTCTTGCAAATAGTGCAATTTTTACGAAATCATGCAGTGGGTCGCCCCAGTCATAACCATTAAAATCAACTACACCTACATATCTCCCATCCCGTACAATTATATTTTCTAAATGAAAATCATCGTGTTGAAATCGATTTGGGCGATCCTTTACATACATTTCATTTTCATCTATAAACTTAATAATTTTATCATCATTTTCAATTTTAATTCCGCATGTTTTATACGCCTCTAAATATTTCCTATGTTTTTTCATTGCTCTTTCATA